>FOFK01000005.1:9594-161900 GCA_900110975.1 Lachnospiraceae bacterium RM5 | reverse complement strand
AAGTTGGAACAGAAAAGTGATGAGTAACGTAAACGAGAGAATATTGGTAATTTACGTTACATAAGGATTAGGTAAGGGTAATATTCAACAAAAAACAGCATAATATTTTGGAATACTATAATTTGATTATTTATTGAAATAAATTGCCTAATATGGAACAATGTATTTATAGGTGTGGAGATGGATTTGTAGATACAAATCTATTAATATTATCAATTTCTATTAACTTGTTTGGGAGGAGAAGTGTATGAGAAATGTGAGAAAAAATGGTTTTTTGTTGGCTTTGAGCTTGGTATTGGGAATTGTATTTTTTGTTGGTTTCATTGGAACAAAATATGTAAATGTATATGCTGAAGCAGATACAGAAAATCTTCCTTTTTCAACTACAAGAAATGATTTCAACAAGACAGGAATATCGATGGTTAAAGACAGAGTGCCGGAAGAAGATAGAATAAGTATTTTTGATACGGAAAACTTCAAAACATTTCTTAATAATAAAAATTTAGATAAACAGGGATTTTTGAATCAGTCTTCACAGGAATATTCTACAGAAATATTTGATAATACATATTACTGGTATGTTGGCGAAGCGATTAAAGAGGCAAATGCTCAGGGAAAATATGCTTATTTTCCAACCGGAGTATATTATATGAAAAATACGACAGTTGGAAATCCTGTTTATAACCCGGATATTCAAACTAGTGTAGTCAGAATATCAGATGTAAAAATTTGTGGTGATGGAGAAAGTACAATTTTTAAAACAGCAGAAGATGTTAAAATAAAGTATAACATAATAACTGAATATGATGCTGATGGCAATCCTCATGATAAAAAAGATTATACAATATGGGATAAAGTATTACATATTGCAAATGCTGATAATGTAATTGTTAGAGATATTTGTTTTGATGGAAATAATAAAAAGGTTGAAAAGATTGAAAATGGAGATCAGGAAGGCTTTTTACAATTAACGATTGAGTCTTGTAACAACGTGGAAATTTTTGGTTGTAAATTCAGGGATAACAATAATGGAAACCTTAATTTCAGGGGACATAATGATAATGTAAATGTATATTATTGTGAATTTCTTAATTCGGATGTAGGTGTTCTTGTTCAACCTGGATATTTAACAAATAGTTATATTTGTAATAATTTCTTTGACGGACAGAAATGGGAACTTAGTGAGCCGATTTCTTTGTATTATTCACCGGCAGAAGTAGTTAAAGATACTGGGGATACTATTGAACATCCAAATGAAAATGTTGTGATTAGTGGAAATAATATAAGAAATCATACTCAGGCAGCAGGTGGTATTTTTGTTACATATCCAAGTACAAATATCCTTATTGAAGATAATTATATTTTAAAATGTGGTGCAGGAATTGGATGTGGAAAAAGAGGTCAGGAGCAGATGGGAAAAGAACCAGATCTTGGGCCAGATAACGTTATTGTAAGAAATAATATAATTGATAATCCAACATGGCACGGAATACAGTTGGTTTATTCTACAAATTGGACAATTGAGAATAATGTTATAAAAAATCTTTATTATAAAGAAACCCCAAATGGAAATTTTGGAGGTGAAGGAATAATTCTTGAAAAATGTGAGAATATGAAGATATATAATAATACAATACAAACTTTTAGAGATAATCCTGAAGATCATAGGATTTGTTTTGTAGATAATTATGATAAGAATAACGATATTATTGATGGTTTGGAATATGAGAAGCCTATCAATTGTCCATTAGTTAGTGCGCAATATGGAAAAGATAAAGATGGAAAATCATGTGTTATACTTAAATGGGATAAAGTCGAAGGTGCAGATTATTATCAAGTTTATAAGTATTTTGCAAAAAGTAATACGTTTCAAAGATCAAAGGATACAAGAGGTAATTCTGTAAAAATTTATAGTATAGAAGAAGGAAAAAACTATAGGTATGTTGTGCAGGCGGTTTCAAGAAAAGGAATATCAAAAAGTCTAATTAAAGAATGTGCTGTCTCTGCAACAGTTGGAAAAACTGAAAATAGCGTAAATGTGTCTGATTGGAATTATGATTATTCTAATAATACATTGACATTGAAGTGGGAAGGAAATGCAGAAAAATATTATATTTATAAATATTATTTGAGTTCAAAAGTGTTAAAAGAATCAAAGGAGGTAACTAAAAATAGTTGTAAATATAAAAATATTGATTCTGGAAAGAATTATAGATTTTTAATTTCGACGAAAAAATTAGATAATCTGGAAAATTATGATGGAAAAGGTTGTATTACATTTTATATTCCAAATAAAAAGACAGAATGATAAATTAACAAGTTTTTAGCAAGGTTGTGACTGGTTATGAAAAGAAAAGAAAATATGGAAAATAGACATAAGAAATTGAAAATCACACTTAGTATTTTACTTATACTTATGATTGTGATTTTGCTTTCTGCGACATTTATTTTGCCGTCGTTTATAGTGCTTGGTGAACGTCAGACTTTAAAAGAGGCTTTAAAATGGCAGAGTGACCACTATGACACCTCATTTTATGATGATTTGGAGAAAAAGGATTATGAGGTTGAAAGTAAGGATGGATATAAGATTCATGCAGAATTTTTGAAGAATCCTGAGGCAACAACAAAATATATAATCATATCACATGGATACACAGATAACAGGATGGGTGCTTTAAAATATGTGCCTATGTATATGGAGCTTGGATTTAACTGTATTATATATGACTTGAGAGGTCATGGTGAAAATGAAAAAACTATTACAACATATGGCATTTTAGAAAGTGTGGATCTTGATTTTCTTATTAGCGATACAAGGAACCGTTATAAAGATATAAGCGTTTTGGGGCTTCATGGGGAATCGCTTGGTGCTGCAACAACTATTACTACTCTAAAATATAAGCCGGATGTTGATTTTGTGGTTGCAGACTGTGGTTTTTCAGATATTGAAAATGTATTGAAAAATGGATTTAAAAATATGCATCTGCCAACATTCTTTATTGATTTAGCAGATGTTGGTACCAGGGTTAGATATAAGTATTCTTTGAAAAATATGAGACCTATTGATTCCCTGAAAGACAATGAAATACCGATACTTTTTATTCATGGAGAAAAAGATGATTTGATTTTAAAGGGAAATTCAAAGAGAATGTCTGAAGCAACCAAAGGATATTCTGAAATACATTATATTAATAATGCAGGGCATGCTGAGTCGATATTGAAAGATCCTGATAATTATATGAAATATGTTAAGAGGTATTTAGAGGAGATTGGATGTTTATAGATAAGATACTGGTGTTTTAAGAAACAGAGTTTTATCTGAAGGTATTACAGGACCATAAGAATTAATTAAAGTATAGAGGAATATAATTGTAAAATGAAAAAAAATGAAATAGAATATGAAAGAGGTATGAGTGAAAGTGAAATTAATAATGTTGAAAAAATATATGAAATAAAGTTTCCACTTTCATTAAAAGAATATTTGATGAAATCTCTTCCAGTATCTAAAGGATTTTATAATTGGAGAGACTTCACTGATGAAAATATAAATTATATAAAAAAATAATGAATAGACCTTTTATGGACTTATATGAAAATTGCAAAAATGAAATTTATGGAGATAAATATGTTATTTCAAATGAATAGTGTTATTGAACCGATTCCGACTGATGAAGATATTAATAAAAGAGAGCAGTCATGGAGATTAAAATTACCAATTGATTACATAAATTTTTTAAAAAAGTATAATGCTTGTATTCCTATTAAGAAATCATTTAATTGTAATAATCATTCTTATGCTATAGTTCGCTTTTTAGGGATTATTAACAATTGGAGTGATTCGGAACTTGGATGGTATGATATAAGTGTTGTAGCATCGGGAATAGAAGAACGATTGACTGATAATGAAGATTTAGTTGGGTTGGAATTATTACCAATTGCTGAGTTATTTGCAGGCGATTATTTATGTTTGAATTTTAAAAAGAACCAAGATTTTCCGACAGTGTGCATATGGAATCATGAAGAATCAGATGAGTTTATGCCAGTAATATACGAAGTTGCTGATTCCTTTGGAAAATTTATTGATATGTTGGAGTAGGAGGATATTATGGCTATAGGTTTTGTTGTTGGAGATGAATATTATTCAGTTGGTTCAGGAGATTTTTTACATTCTTTTTTTTCGACAGTCGCATATAATTTAGAAAATGGTGATTGGGGAATCAAGTATCCATATATAATGAATGAATTGTATAGAGGAGAATTAGAAGTAGAAAGTGCCAAGGAATGTTTAGCAGAACTTGAAATTATTAGAACTGAACTTAAGAAATACTTGCCGGATAAAGTGGTTTGGGATATTGATGATTTATCAAAGAGACCACCATGGGGTGATAATATTAGTGCCGATATTACTGATTTATCAAACTATTTTGTGACAAATGATGGTGAGGATTTCATTGAAGTTTTAAAAGATGCGTTAGAGAAAGCTCTTGAATTAAATGAAAAATTATTGATTGAAGCAATGTAAAATATTTTTTTATTTTCTTTGAATGAATCGGCTCCTAAAAGTTAAACTTCAATTTTAACGATTAGGAGTTCGATTCATATTTAAGTGGGATTATAGTAAAAGGTGGATAAAAATAAAAATGAAAAGAATAATAATAAAATTTGAATATAAATGTTTTCCGCTATGGTTATATGAAAATGATATCTTTGTTGATAATATTTTTCCTGAAATTTTAGATGATAATGAAAAATTAGAAAAGATGTTTGATGAATTACAGGAAATGTTTGACTCATTATATATTGATAATGATATAGAATTTTCATATGTTGGATTTGCTGATGAATTGCAAAAAGAATTGTTTGTTAAAAAAGTTTGTGAAGCAGTGGATGAATTAAAAGTTAAATTAAATAATGATTATGTTGTGGATTTTTCAAAAGAAAAATTGATAACTAATTTGTAAGGTAAAAGATATGGAATTTATTGAAAAAATTAATAATGATATGATTATTAATGAAAGTGATATTTTAAAATTTGAAAAACTTATTGGAAGAGATGTTCCAGATGTGCTAAGAGATTTTTATAGATCATATAATGGTGCAAGTATAAAGTTATGCATTTTTGGTATTGATGGATATTATTTTGAAGTGTTTGAAATATTACCACTTGTACATGGAAAATGCTGCGTTGAAAAGATTTATGAAGATGATAGGGGAGATGGCTATATCAGAGAGTCATTGATACCACTGGCTAATAATAGTGGTGGCGATTATTATTATTGGGATAAAAATGATGAAAAAATTTATTTGATATATTGTGATGATATTGAAAATGAAATTTTGATAGCAGATTCAGTTGAAGAGTTTTTTGATATTATGAATAAGAATAATTGCGGATGAATTACTATAGATAGAGAAAAACTTGTCGGATTCTAGTAGTTGCGAAATTGCAATTACTAGCGAGAAAAAAGAAATGCTGAGATTCTAGTAGTCGTCGAAGTGAAATTACTAGCGAGACAAAAAATTTGCTGAAATTCTAGTAATCGCCGAGAAGAAATTACTAGCGAGAAAGAAAAATTTGTCAGATTCTAGTAATTGCGAAATTGCAATTACTAGCGAGACAGAAAAACTTGTCAGATTCTAGTAGTTGCGAAATTGAAATTACTAGCGATAGAGAAAAAATTGTCAGATTCTAGTAAATGTAAAATTACAACTACTAGCGATAGAGAAAAAATTATTAGATTCTAGTAAATGCGAAATTACAACTACTAGCGAGACAGAAATATATCAAAATTTCTAGTAAATTAGGGCTAATAAATATAAAAAAATGATAGGAGATGATTCTCATTAAATGAATAAAGAGAATACATATCCTATCTTATGGGGATTGGTTATATCAATTTTTAATATATATTTGTTTAAGTATATATTTGTCTAAGTATTATTTATTTAAGTATATATCTATTTAATTCCTGTGCTTCCGATGCCACCACGGTCATCGTTTTCAAGCAATTTAACTTCTTCAAAGTTTACCTGTGGCTGGTGTTTCTCGATTCTGAACTGGCAAATTCTGTCATTTACGTGAATTGTAGTGTCTCTAAGGGCGATTGCAGGGAAGAAGAACCAGTCGTTTGGACCACAATATGATTCATCTACGATACCCATGGAGTTTGCCTGAATAACGCCGAAGTTTTTGAATGTTGAGCTTCTTGGAAGGATATGTGCTTCATAGCCTTCTGGAAGTTGCATTGCAATTCCTAGGTGAATAAGGGCAAATTCGCCGGATTTTAAGTTATATTCCTTTGCTGCTCTAAGGTCGATCCAGTCAGATTTTCCATCGATATATTTTAATCTTTCGATTTCATCGTTTAAGTATTGAATCTTAATTGTTACATTTTCCATTGTAAAATGTCCTTTCTTAAATATATATTATTTATTTTAATCCTGCTAAATGCATATCATTTATTTAAATTCTACTAAATGTATATCAATTTCTTTTAATTCTGCCAATAAACAGATATGCTTGGTAAAAAACACGCACAAAACGCACAAAACGTATACAATCAGGCGTGCTAAGTTTGAATTTAATTATATCTATTAATCAAAACAACTTTTGTAGACCTCTCTAAGTTCTTTATTTTGAGTTTGAATTTAATTATATTTATCAATCAAAACAACCTTGCCTTCTTTTAAAGAAGCTTGTACATCAATTGTTCGCTGGTTTGATGAACCTTTGAATTTAAGGTTTAAGTTCTTGAGATCCTCTACAAATTCGCCGTCTACCATTACATCAAAGCGGGATAAAAGCTCTCTTGTAGAAGGATTTTCTTTGTACATATTTTCAAGCAAATCCTTGTCGAAAAGGTATCCGGTAAAGCACCAGATGGTTTTATCCGGATATAACTCTTTAACTTTTTTTACAAGTGGCACAAGTGCATCCTGGTTTTTAGGATCCATTGGTTCGCCGCCAAGAATTGTAAGACCTGCTATATGAGGATTATCAAGAAATTCAACGATTTCATTTATTGTATCATCTGTAAATTCTTTTCCGTAGTTGTAATCCCAGGCAATTTCATTAAAACATCCTTTGCAGAAATGTGAACAACCACTTACAAATAGAGATATACGTACGCCAGGACCATTTGCAACGTCGTATTTCTTTATATCAGCATAATTCATAGCTTGCTCCTTTTATAACTCTTTTAAAGCAGCTGCTTTATTTATGCAGCTGCTTTGTTTAAGTAAATATAATATTTTTTGAATTTTTTATAAATGAAGCACTCTGGAATTGATTTCTTTTGTTTTTCCTACGTTCCAGAAGTTTTCACCAAGGTATCCACAAGTTCTTCTTGTAACATTCATCTTAGAATGATCTTTGTTGTGGCACTGTGGGCATTCCCATTCAAGGTCATCATTTATAATGATTTCACCATCGTATCCACATTCGTGGCAGTAGTCAGATTTTGTATTAAATTCAGCATATTGAATGTTATCGTAAATAAATTTAACGATTTCTTCGATAGCTTCCAAGTTATTTCTAAGGTTTGGAATCTCAACATATGAGATAGAACCACCTGAAGAAATTTTCTGGAACTGGCTTTCAAATGTAAATTTAGAGAATGCATCAATTTTTTCTCTGACATCAACATGATAAGAGTTTGTATAATAGCCCTTATCTGTAACATCTTCGATTTCACCGAATCTTTCTTTATCGATTCTTGCAAATCTATAGCAGAGGCTTTCAGCAGGAGTGCCATAAAGAGCAAATCCAATACCTGTATTTTCTTTCCATGTATCAGTTGCCTTTCTAAGTCTGTTCATAACTTTAAGGGCAAATTCCTTACCTTTTTCATCAGTATGTGAAACGCCTGTCATAAGCTTTGTAACTTCATAAAGACCGATATATCCAAGAGAAATACTTGAATAACCGTTATGTAATAATTTATCGATTGTTTCATGTTTGCCAAGTCTTGCAATGGCACCATACTGCCAGTGAATTGGGCTGACAGAAGATAAAGTACCTTCTAATGCGCGGTGTCTGCACATAAGAGCCTCGAAGCAAAGAGCAAGTCTTTCTTCAAGAATCTCCCAGAATTTTTCATGATCACCTTTGGCAAGAATACCAATCTGAGGAAGGTTAAGGCTGACAACACCCTGGTTAAATCTTCCTTCAAATTTATAATTTCCATTTTCATCTTTCCATGGGCTTAAGAAACTTCTGCATCCCATGCATCCGAAAACGTTTCCTTCATAATTTTCACGCATAAGCTTAGCGGAAATATAATCAGGATACATACGCTTAGCTGAACATTTAACAGCAAGCTTTGTAATATAATCATATTTGCCGCCCTTTAAGCAGTTGTGCTCATCAAGAACGTAGATAAGCTTTGGAAATGCAGGTGTAACATAAACACCTTTTTCATTCTTGATACCTTCAAGACGCTGTCTTAAGATTTCTTCAATGATTCTTGCATTTTCATCTATATATTCATCATCTTTATCAAGATTAAGGAATAAAGTAACAAAAGGAGACTGACCGTTAGTTGTCATTAAAGTATTTATCTGATACTGGATAGTCTGTACACCTGATTTTAATTCATCATATAATCTGTCTTCAACAAACTGATCAATGAGTTTATCATCAATCTGTCCTTTGTATTTTTCAGTATAATGTTTCTGATATTTTTCCTTGCTTTTTCTTAAATATTTTCCAAGATGTCTGATATCTACAGTCTGTCCGCCATACTGGCTTGAAGCAACAGAAGCAATAATTTGTGTTGTAACAGTACATGCTACCTGGAAACTCTTTGGACTTTCAATAAGTTTGCCATTCATAACAGTTCCGTTATCTAACATATCGCCGATATTAATAAGGCAGCAGTTAAAGATATCCTGTAAAAAATAATCCATATCATGGAAATGAATAACGCCTTCTTCGTGAGCTTTAACGATTTTTTCAGGAAGAAGAACACGTTTTGTAAGATCCTTTGAAACTTCCCCTGCAATAAGATCACGCTGAGTAGAAGCAATAGTAGCATTCTTGTTAGAATTTTCCTCCATTACATCCTTGTTGCTGTTCTGGATAAGACTAAGGATTGATTCGTCAGTGGTATTTGCTTTACGAACCATTTCTCTTGTATATCTGTAGATGATATAAGTTTTTGCAAGAACAAATTTCTTCTCCTGCATGAGTTTCTGTTCGATAATATCCTGAATCTCTTCAACCTGCATTTCTTCTGCTCCACGGTTTTCGATGGAAGCAATAATGCCATAGATTTTTTCTTCAGAAATTTTTTCTTCTTTTGGAACCTCTTCGTTAGCTTTCTGAATAGCGATAGCGATTTTGTTACGGTCATAATTAACTTTTCTACCGTCTCTTTTAATAACTTTCATTACCTTCTCCTATAATTCCTTTAATTAAAATAAAATAATTTACGTAGTTTCATGGACAAAGCCAAGCAAGATGAATTATAGCACTATATCTCAATGATGTCCACTAAATATTGAAAAATATTTTTGTTAAAACACTAGATATTGTGGTTAGTGGATTTGTGGGTTGAATTAAAAGAAATATCTGATAAACAAGGGAAATGTAAAGAATTGTTAATAAATGTTAATAAAAATTTAAAAAATTATTTTTTGATATAAATATATATGGTAAAATTCAAAGGTAAAAAATTATATAATTTATTAAAGGAGGAAACTATGAAAGTAGTTAAAAAACTGGTTAGTAGCATGCTTGTGGTTGCAATTGTTGCAACAATGATACTAACAAACACAAGGGATGCAAGTGCAATCTCTACAATAACAAACATTATTTATGATGTTGAAATTGATGGGTTGGTAGATGGAGTAGTAGGTCAGACCGGAAAAGATTATATTGAAAAAATTGCTGTAAAAAATAATCTTCATTATAATCTCACTGACGTCGACATATGGGGTGAGAAAGAAGATTCTTCTGATTATATTAGATATAGTTATGAAGATGGTACATATTATGAAGATGAGGATTTTGAATTTAAAGATGGATATTCATATTGTGTACAGATCGATTTGGAAGTTCCGGAAGAAGATTGGGCTTTTGCACCCGGTGAATTAATGAATGTTATTTCTGATAATGAAATTCCTTATACATCCATTAATTGTGAAGGTGGAGTATATAATATGATTATATATTATTACTTTAGTTTTAATGGACCAATTAATATTGCACAGGTAAAGGGAGTAGTTACACCAAAATCAGGCCAGACATATGGTGAATGGGTAAATAATATTGCTTCTTTAGAAGAAGATAAATACACTATCGAAAGTGTATATTTATATGACCATACAATATGTGGCGGTACTATGGGTGAAGATGATTTATTCAGAAGTGGAGATATATATATAGGTTCAGTTGTTTTGAAGACAACGGATCCATATATATTTGCAAGTGCAACAAACTTCCCTGAAGAACATACATATTTTGAATCATCTTATAGAAGAAGTACTGATTATAGATACATAGATTTAGATATATCATTTTGCATGCCAGAATATGGCGGAACATTAGATGCACCGGTTGTATCAGCAACATGTAATGGTGAAAAATCAGTTAAATTAACTTGGAAAAAAGTTGATGGCGCAACAAGTTATCAGATTTATAAATATTTCCCAACAAGTGGAATTATTCAGAAATCAAAGGTAGTTACAGGAACAAGTGCTGTATTTTATAATTTAAAGAGTGGTTCATCATATAGATATATTGTACAGGCAATGAGCGAAGATGATGTTTCTGATAACGTAAATGTTAAGTATGCAGTTGATGCAAAAGCAGGAAAACCTGCAAGTTCTATAATAACAAATGTATCATACAAATATACAAACAATTCATTAAAGATGTCATGGGATGCAGTTAATGGAGTAAGTGAGTATTATGTATACAAATATTGGGTAAGCAGTAATACTTTATCAGAACCTAAGGTTGTAACAACAAACAGCTGTAAATATTATAATAAAACACCTAATTCATTAACACATGCAAGATATGTAATATCTACAGAAAAATTAGATCCTTCAACATTCAATGGTAAGGGATATGTAAGTTTTGTTCTCCCAGCAACTCCAAGTGAAGAGTTACCATTAATACCAGATATTAATACAGAATTGCGTTAATATCAAGGATATAACATAGCAGAGTAAAATAAACAATTTATTTAAATGGCGTATGAAAAGCGAATGCTTTTTGTGCGTCATTTTTTTGCTTTATTTAATTAATGGCGAAAAATGTGGAAATGCGACTTTGCTGTTACATAAAGCAGACAGCAGAGGTTAGAGGGGTTGTAATTATTTTTTTAAGGGTGTAAAATAGTGATTAGATGATTTGGTACGTGGTAAAAAAGAAAAATATAATGTGTATGGAGGTTATTATTATGGCAGGATTTGGATTTGATGCAGGAGCAAATAAGGGAAGAGGTACATCTGATGATATGTATGTTGTTATTCAGGTTGTCCTTACAGAAAAACTTGTAGGTACAGGTTCAGGAGTATCTAGTCTTACAAATTTACAAAAGACAATTAATGCACAGGCTGCAAAAGGCTACAGATTGCATACGATATCTACAACATCTTCGGGTTCAAAGGGATTTTTGGGTGGAGATAAGATACAGGCTACTATGGTGTTTGAGAGGATATAGGAGTTTGTAAAAATATCATGTAATTATAGAATGGCGTATAAGAATTGAAGTTTTTGTGCGTCATTCTTTATTGAAATAGAAATTGTGTATAGTTTTAGGCAAAAATAATTGTATATGATATAATATTACTGGATAGAAATATAGATATTAACTGGAATAAGGAGATTTAAATGATTACAGGTGAATTAAAGAACAAAATAGATGGACTTTGGGATATATTTGCAGCAGGTGGATTAGTAAATCCATTAGAGGTAATAGAGCAGATTACATATCTTATGTTTATCAGAGATTTGGATGATGTTGATAAAAGAAAAGAAAAAGAAAGTGTCATGCTTGGTCTTCCATATAATAGTATTTTTTCAGAAGAAGTTAAGATTGGTGAACGTTCAATTGATGGTAAACAATTGAAGTGGTCTGTATTTCATGATTTTCCGGCAGGAAGAATGTATACTGTGATGCAGGAATGGGTTTTTCCATTTATTAAAAATCTCCATGATGATAAGAATAGTGCATATTCAAAATATATGAATGATGCAATTTTTAAATTACCAACACCACTTTTGTTATCAAAAGTTGTGGACTCTTTAGATGAAATATATGAGATTATGAATGGCACTCAGTCATCAGATGTACGTGGTGATGTATATGAATATTTGTTAAATAAAATTGCGTCAGCGGGAAGAAATGGACAGTTTAGAACTCCAAGACATATTATTCGTATGATGGTTGAAATTGTAGATCCAAAATCTGATGATGTAATTTGTGATCCTGCTTGTGGTACTTCAGGGTTTTTGGTATCAGCAGCTGAATATTTAAAAGAGACAAAAAAAGAAGAAATATTTTTTGATAAAGATAAAAAAGAGCATTATATGAATTCAATGTTTAATGGATTTGACATGGATAGGACAATGCTTCGTATTGGTGCAATGAATATGATGACTCATGGAATTGATAATCCATTTATAGAATATCGTGATAGTTTGTCAGATCAGAATACAGACCATGATAAATATTCTTTGATTCTTGCAAATCCTCCATTTAAGGGTAGTTTGGATGCGGATGCTGTATC
Source organism: Lachnospiraceae bacterium RM5 (assembly GCA_900110975.1). Lineage (GTDB taxonomy): Bacteria > Bacillota > Clostridia > Lachnospirales > Lachnospiraceae > Bovifimicola. The sequence continues at coordinate 149,159 of FOFK01000005.1, read as the reverse complement.
AGCAGATCTTTTAAAGGTATGCAAAACTAAGAAGACAGAATTATTATTCCTTGCACTTTTCCTTAGAATATTAAAAGTGGGAGGAAGATGTGCATGTATCGTTCCTGATGGAGTTTTATTTGGATCATCTAAGGCGCATAAAGATATAAGAAAACAGATTGTAGAAGATAATAGATTGGAAGCAGTAATATCAATGCCTTCTGGTGTTTTTAAACCTTATGCAGGGGTATCAACTGCGATTCTTATTTTTACAAAGACAAATCATGGTGGGACTGATAATGTATGGTTCTATGATATGACTGCAGATGGATATAGTTTAGATGATAAACGTACACCTGTAAATGAAAGTGATATTTCGGATATCATTGAACGATTTAAAAATCTTGATAAAGAAATAGATAGAAAACGTACAGATAAATCATTTATGGTTCCAAAGCAGGACATTGTTGATAATGATTATGATCTTTCAATTAATAAATATAAAGAGGTAGAGTATGTGAAGATTGAGTATCCGCCAACATCAGAAATAATGGCTAATATTCGTGAAATTGAAATGGAAATTGGTAAAGAGATGGATGAGTTGGAGAGGTTGCTGAATTTATAAAATATAAGAAAGAGGGGAAAAGTGCATATGGAAAATGATAATGTGCAATTATTTGAAGATCAGCCTATTAGGACAGCGTGGATTGAAAATGAGGAAGAGTGGTATTTTTCGGTTGTAGATGTGGTTGCTGTTTTGACAGAACAGACAGATTTTGAAAAAGCTAGGAAATATTGGAATAAATTAAAACAAAGACTTAAAGAGGAAGGAAGTCAACTGGTGACAAATTGTCACCAGTTGAAAATGACAGCTCAAGATGGAAAAAAAAGATACACAGATGTAGCAAATACGGAACAATTATTACGTTTAATACAGTCAATTCCGTCAAAAAAAGCAGAACCGTTTAAAATGTGGTTGGCTCAAGTTGGTCGTGAACACATTGATGAGACAATAGACCCAGAGTTAACTATTGATAGAGCTTTGGAAACATACGCAAAACTTGGTTATGATGCTGATTGGATAAATCAAAGACTTCAAACAATTCGCGCTAGAAAGGAACTTACTGATCAGTGGAAGAGTCATGGTGTTGAGCAAGGAAGAGAATATGCTATTCTAACAGATGAAATAACAAAAGCCTGGTCTGGTATGTCAACAAGACAATATAAAAACCTAAAAGGATTAAAGAAAGAAAATTTACGCGATAATATGAGTACGCTCGAACTTGCTTTAAACATGCTTGCAGAGGCAACTACGACAGAACTTACAAAGGTACAAAATCCACAAGGTTTGAAAGAAAATCAGAAAGTTGCAAAAGAAGGTGGTGTAATTGCTGGTAATGCAAGAAAAGAAATTGAAGATCGTACCGGACAGCCTGTGATTACATTTAAAAATGCTAAGCAATTACAGAATATTATAACTGGTTTAATTGAAGATGTAGGTACGGATGAAACAAATAAAGAATGAAAGGCAAATCTTATAAATTGAGATTAAGCGACCAAAGGGAGCGACGCTTCTTGACCATAGGTCAAGAAGATGGTTGTGAAATAGTCTTATAAATTGAGATTTGTAGGGATGATAGATGAGAGTAAAACTTGAAGATGTTTGTGAGCGTGGCTCATCAAACTTAAAACAGTCAGACATAGCAGATGCACATGGGGATTATCCAATATATGGTGCGTCCGGATATATAGGAAATGTGGATTTTTATCATCAGGAAAAACCATATGTGGCAGTTGTTAAGGATGGAGCAGGAATTGGAAGAACAACACTTCATCCAGCAAAATCATCTGTAATAGGTACGATGCAATATTTGATACCCAAGGATAATGTGCTACCTGAGTATCTTTGCTATGTAGTGAGATATATGCACCTTGAAAAGTATTTTACGGGTGCAACCATTCCTCATATCTATTTCAAGGACTATAAGAATGAGCAGTTTAACCTGGACTCACTGGAAGAACAGTCAAAAATTGTAGATGTTCTTGGGAAATGTGAGAGAATAATTGCTGAAAGAGAAGAGGAATTACGCAAGCTAGATGACCTTATCAAAGCCCGATTTGTCGAGATGTTTGGTGATGTCGCAACTGAAGACTATAAGTATGAAACGAAGAAGCTTGGCACCGTTGCAGAGGTGGGATCTAGCCATAGAGTTTTTACGTCGGAATTTGTTGAAGAGGGTATTCCTTTCTATCGTGGAACTGAAATTGGAGAATTGGCAAACGGTCAGAAACCATCTGATCCATATTATATTTCTGAAGAACATTACAACAGACTGGCCAATGATGAAACTAAGCCTAAGGTAGGCGATTTACTTATGCCTTCCATTTGTAATAAGGGACAGGTGTGGATGGTTGATACAGATGATCCATTCTATTATAAGGATGGTCGTGTTCTCTGTATTTCACCGGATAGAGAAATATACAATCCGAAGTATTTACAGTATTTCATGAGAGTAAAGACCCAAGTGGAGTACCCAAAGATGGGATCAGGCTCTACATTTGCGGAGTTTAAAATCTTTTTATTGAAAGATTTCGATATTCTTACTCCACCAAGAACTATTCAGGATGAGTTTACCGCATTTGTAGAACAAGTCGACAAATCAAAAGTTGTAGTGCAGAAGGCATTGGATGAAGCACAACTATTGTTTGATAGTTTAATGCAGGAGTATTTTGGATAGAAATAAAATTTTGTAGGAGATATAGTATGGATATTAATTCTTTAGCACCATGGATTGCCATAGTGGTTACTTTGATTCTATCAATATTAATACCATTGTTTACGCAAATTGCAAACAATAGATTTCAGTTAAAGTTGAAACGAATGGAGTATAAGGATAAAAAGATTGAGCGAAGACTAGTTGCTTATGAAAACTATTTTAAAAATGTAGGAGGATGTGTCTTGTGCGCACAAAAAGAAAATATAAGTAATGCAGGGGCTAGTATACAACGATTGTATACATATTTTCCTGAAGATAAATGGAAATTATTGGATGTTTTATTTGATAATATTAAAAAGTTTGAATGGGATCATGCAAAAGTACAAATGAAGGAGGTTAGCAAGATAATTGCTCATGATATAAATAAAATAGAAGAATGATTAATATTTGGTTGCAGGGATGCTGGTATCGATGAAAGGAGATATCAGTATGGAGGAAAAAGTTGTATTAATTTTGAATGAAATGGCAGAGTATTTGTCAGTAGCTCAAATGAAAAAACTTCAAGAAGTTATGTTGAAAAATCTTAATGATAAGGTGGCTGAGAAGAAACATATTTCAAATGAAGAATATCTTACAATGTTTATTGCGGCAAAGAATATTGAAGGTTGTTCAAAAAGAACATTATCTTATTATAAAGCAACGATTGAAGCAATGCTTAAAACTGTGAAAATTGCTGTTCGAAAAATATCAACAGAAGATATGCGTATATATCTTACGGATTATCAAAAAAGGAATAATTGTAGTAAGGTGACGGTAGATAATGTCCGTCGTAATATTTCAAGTTTCTTTTCTTGGCTTGAAGAAGAAAATTATATTTTAAAAAGTCCAATGCGACGTATTCATAAAATTAAAACAAATCAGCAAATCAAGGAAGTGATTTCTGATGAAGATATAGAAAAACTTAGAGATCATTGTAGTTGTAAACGAGATTTGGCTATGATTGATTTGCTTTATTCTACAGGAATTCGCGTAGGTGAACTTGTAAATCTTAATATATCAGATGTTGATTTTGAAGCAAGAGAATGTATTGTTTTTGGGAAAGGTGGAAAAGAACGCAGAGTATATTTTGATGCAAAGGCAAAATTACATTTACTATCTTATATTCAAAGTAGAAAAGATAACAATCCAGCCTTATTTGTTACGCTCGATTCGCCGAGTGATAGATTAAAAATAAGTGGTGTTGAAATACGGATTCGTCAGTTGGGAAGAAGTCTTAATTTGACGAAAATTCATCCTCATAAATTTAGAAGAACAATGGCAACAAGGGCGATTGATAAAGGGATGCCAATAGAACAGGTGCAGAAGATTCTTGGACATTCTCAAATAGATACGACGATGCAGTATGCGATGGTAAATCAAAGCAACGTGAAGGCATCGCATAAAAAGTTTATATCATAGAATAGGGAGAATATATGAACAAAGTGACAAAACATGTCTTAGCTTATCCAGAAGGGAATAAGCCAGACTACATTATTCCAAATGATTACAGTAAATATAGGTATGCATTAGGGAAAAAAGGTAAGAATCCATTGGTAGTTATTTGTATGAATCCTTCTGCAGCAAAAGAAGATTATAGTGATATGACTATTAATAGAATAATAAAAGTAAGTTCGATGCTTAATTATGATGGATGGATTGTCTTTAATCTTTATCCTGAAAGAGCAACTAATGCAAAGAATTTAGAAAAATATAACGAAAAAGTTAGTGAGGATAATAAAGAGATAATAAGAAAGTTTCTTGTTGAGCATTCTATTAGCGAAGTATGGGGAGCTTGGGGAAATATTAATGGCATTGAAACATTAAAATTAGCAAAGAGGGATGTGCTTAATATGTTGACGGATTTAAATGTTCGTGTTTATTATTTTGGAACATTGGGCAAAGAAGGAAATCCTAGACATCCATTGCAAAGGAGTGAAAAAGTCATCTTTGATAATAATTGTAAGAATTATCTTTGATTAATATTAATTCTAAAGTGGTCGAATTCGACCATTTTAAATTAAAGGTTGGATTATATGCATTTATGTTAAGTGTAAGTAAATGGAATGAAAGATGGTATATATATTTATTGCATAGATGTTCTTATAAATTGAGATTTGTAGGGATGATGGATGGAAAGAATAAAACTTGTTGAAATATGTAATCCTAAGCAGTGGAAGACAATTCCTACGGGAGATTTACTAGATGAGGGATATTCGGTTTATGGTGCAAACGGAGTTATTGGATATTATGGTGAATATAATCATGAGAATCCAGTAGTTGCGATTACTTGTAGAGGGGCAACATGTGGTTCAATAAACATAACTGTGCCACAGGCCTATGTTACAGGCAATGCAATGTGTCTAGATGATGTGAGGGAAGACATCAATATTGAATATCTGTATTATTGTTTAAAACACTTTGATTTTAATGGAGTTATTAGTGGCTCTGCACAACCTCAGATTACAAGGCAAGGATTGAATAAAGTTGATATTACTATTTGTTCACCTGAAGAACAGCAAGTAATAGTTGAAAAGCTAAAACGAGTTGAATTGATAATTAAATATAGAAAAAACGAAATACATGAACTAGATAATCTCATCAAAGCCCGATTTGTCGAGATGTTTGGAGATATAAATATTAATGATAAAGGTTGGAATAGTGAGCCTCTTGGAAAACTTTGTACTATTGTTAGAGGAGGGTCGCCGAGACCTATTGAACAGTTTTTGGGAGGCACTATTCCATGGATTAAGATTGGTGATGCAACTGATGGGGATAATATATATCTGAATTCAACAAAAGAACACATTATTCAAGAAGGTGTAAAGAAAAGCAGACTTGTAAAAGCTGGTAGCTTGATATTTGCAAATTGTGGAGTTTCATTGGGATTTGCAAGAATTATAACCTTTGACGGTTGTATTCATGATGGATGGCTTGCAATAGAAGACATTGATGAAAAACTTGATAAAGTCTTTTTATTGCAATCGTTAAATCAAATGACAGAGTATTTTAGAGCAATAGCACCAGCAGGGACTCAGCCAAACTTAAATACTGCGATTATGAAAGCATACAATCAGGTTTTACCACCTATAGAAATGCAGAGAGAATTTATTAAGTTTTTAGAACAAGTCGACAAATCAAAATTTGAAGTATTAAAGGTAGCATGAATGGAGAACGTATGGGATTAGTAGAAAAAGCTCCAAAAAAGATTATTTGGAGAGCGATTGAATATTATAAACAAAATAAAATTTTGAATATAAAAGAAATAGAACCAGATTGTTATGAGGCAGATGTTTCCGGAAGTGGAAAAAAGAAGTATAATGTTTTTATAGATATGAAACATCCTAAAAAATCTACATGTACATGTCCATTTGCAACAGAAAATGATGTAATATGTAAACATATGGTTGCTGTATATTTTATGGTTAAACCGGAATATATAAAAGATTTTATAGATGATGAAAAACGATATTCAGTAGATAAAGATTATCGTTGGCAAAGAGATAAAGAAAAGTTGAAAGTAATTGCTAGAAAGATGTCAAAAGAAGAATTGGTTGATGAGTTGGCAGAATGCTGGCTTGAATTGGAATCATATCGTAAGCGAGATATATAACAATGCGAAGGGTGGTTATATGATTACAAATTTTGATTATTTAAAGAAAGAACCAAAATTTAATAATTTTTCTGATGTTGCGATTTCCGCAGAGCGAATTGTTTTGATGGATCCTGAGGCTAGTATTATTAATTGTCGTCGGGCTATGGAATTTGCTTTGAAATGGATGTATTCCGTTGATAAAGAACTAGAGATGCCATATCAGGATAATCTTCAAAGTCTTATGAATGCAGAAGAATATCGTCAGATTATTGGTCCGGATTTGTGGAAGAGAATGGATTTTATTCGTAAATGTGGTAATAATGTAGCTCATAGTGGTAAGAAGCTTGGAAGAGATGAAGCAATGCTTTGCTTGGAAAATCTTTTTATTTACTTGGATTATATTGCTTATTGCTACTCTGATTTGTATGAAGAGAGAAGTTTTAATCCTAATATTATAGATGATAGAATCAGAAAAAATAAGGAATCTCGCGAACAACTGGAAGAAACAAAAGAAAAATTAGAAAAGGAAATAGAAAATTCTTCGAAGAAGGAATTGGATTTACAGAAACTTCTTAAAGAAAATGAATTCTTAAAAGAAGAATTATCTTCTCGTCGTGCTCAAAAACAGCAGACGTATGTGCCAAAACCACTTGATCTTTCTGAGTATAAGACTAGAAAAATATATATTGATTCAATGCTTATAGATGCGGGTTGGACGGAAGGTAAAGATTGGATTAATGAAGTTGAACTTTCAGGTATGCCTAATAAGTCTGAAGTTGGATTCGCAGATTATGTTCTTTATGATGATGCACATAAGCCACTTGCCGTAGTAGAAGCAAAGAGAACTTGTGTGGATGTAGCAAAGGGACGTCAGCAGGCAAAACTTTATGCTGATATTATTGAGAGTGAATATGGTAGAAGACCGGTTGTGTTTTTGACAAATGGATTTGAAACAAGAATTATTGATAATCAATATCCAGAGCGTAAGGTTGCAGAGATTTATTCAAAACGTGATTTAGAGAAGTTATTTAATCTGCAGTCTATGAAGACTAGCTTAAATTATATAAATATTGATAAAAAAATTGCAGGAAGATATTATCAGGAAGCTGCTGTTAAAGCGGTTTGCGAAAGTTTTGATAAGAAAAACAGACGTAAAGCGCTTCTTGTTATGGCTACAGGTTCCGGTAAAACAAGAACGGTTATTGCACTTTGTAAGGTTCTTCTTGATGCTGGCTGGGTAAAAAATATTCTTTTTCTTGCAGATCGTAATTCGTTGGTTACTCAGGCAAAGAGAAGTTTTGTGAATCTTCTTCCTGATTTATCATGTACAAATTTATGCGAAGATAAAGAAAATTATAACTCACATTGTGTATTCTCTACATATCAGACTATGATTGGATGTATTGATGCAATTAAGGATGAAAATGGAAAGTTATTTACTAGTGGTCATTTTGATCTTGTGATTTGCGATGAAGCCCACAGATCAATATATAACAAGTATAGGGACATCTTTAGCTATTTTGATGCACCACTTATAGGACTTACCGCTACGCCAAAAGATGAGATTGATAAAAATACATATTCAATTTTTGAATTGGATAACGGGGTACCTACATATGGGTACGAATTGGCTCAAGCGGTGAAAGATGGATATCTTGTTGATTATATGTCTGTTGAAACAAAACTTAAGTTTATTGAGCAGGGAATTACTTATGCAGAACTTTCAGAAGAAGAAAAAGAAGAATATGAAAATACTTTTGAAAATGAGAATGGCGAAATTCCGGAGAAAATAAATTCAACTGCTTTAAATACATGGATTTTTAATGAGGATACTATTCGCCAGGTTTTACATATTGTAATGCGTGATAGTTTAAAGATTGATTATGGAGAAAAAATTGGAAAGACAATTATTTTTGCTAAGAATCATTATCATGCAGAAAAAATATTAGAAGTATTTAATAAAGAATATCCAAATCTTGCAAAAGGTTCAAATGGTCAGGCATTTGCAAAGGTTATTGATAATTATATGACATATGCCCAAAGTGCAATTGATGAATTTTCTGATGCGAAGAAAATGCCACAAATAGCAATTTCAGTTGATATGTTGGATACCGGTATCGATATTCCGGAAGTTTTAAATCTTGTTTTCTTTAAAAAAGTTATGAGTAAAGCAAAGTTTTGGCAGATGATTGGTCGTGGAACAAGACTTTGTCCCGGTTTAATTGATGGAGAAGATAAGACTAAGTTCTATATCTTTGATTTTTGTGGTAATTTTGAGTTTTTCCGAATGGGAGAAGGGCGCCCGACTGTAAACATGATTGCATTGCAAGGTGCGGTATTTAATTTGGAATTTCAAATTGCATATAAGTTACAGGATATAAATTATCAGGTAGATAAATTAATTGAATATCGTAATCGTCTGGTTGATATGATGACTGAAAAGGTAAGAGAACTTAATCGTGAGAATTTTGCTGTACGTCAGCATATTAAGTATGTAGATTTATATTCATCGGAATCAAATTATCAGTCGTTGTCGTATGAAGATACATTATTAGTTCGAGAGGAACTTGCGCCGCTTATTTTACCTGATAGTGATGATGCTACAGCTGTTCGATTTGATGCATTGATATATGGTATGGAATTAGCACAACTTGCAGGACGTAAATATGGTCGGTTAAGATCAGATCTTATTAAAAAGGTGCGTGGTGTTGCATCAATCGCAAATATCCCACAAATTCAGGCACAAAAGGAACTTATTGATAAGATACTTAATACTGATTATGTAGAACGTGCAGGAATAGATGAATTTGAGTACATCAGGGAAAATCTTAGAAATTTAATGAAATATGTGCCAAGAGGAACTATACATTATGATACGGATTTTGCTGATGATATACTTGATACAGAATGGAATGAATCTGAGTTAGAAAGTGTTGATTTAGCAAACTATAAAGCAAAGGCTGAGCATTATATCCGTCAGCATCAGGATAATATTGTTATTGCAAAGTTAAAGAAAAATCAGCCTTTATCGCATTTTGATATAGAGTCATTAGAAGAGATACTTTGGTCAGAGGTTGGATCTAAAGATGATTATGAGAAAGAATATGGTGAAAAACCATTAGGTGAGCTTGTTCGTAGTATTGTTGGTATGGATATGAATGCAGCAAAAGAAGCTTTTTCAGAGTTTTTAAATGATGCAAACTTCGATAGTAGACAGATTTATTTTGTAAATCAGATAGTGGAGTACATTGTTCACAATGGAATGATGAAAGACCTTTCTGTACTTCAGGAATCGCCGTTTACGGATCAGGGAAGTGTTGTTGATATCTTTACAGATATTTCTGTTTGGGCAGGAATAAGGAAGGTTATAGAGAAGATTAACGCTAATGCGGTAGCGTAAGGTTAGAGTAAAACCATTTATATGGATTACTAAAGCTACCTTCGGTAGAAAACCGCTTCTTTTTAAACTAAACGTCTCTCCCTGCATGGGGAGAGTGGATTGAAATGGTCTTGGTGTAGGTGTATTTTGTAAAGTGATTGTCTCTTTTTGTACGGAGAGATTGGCTATTATAGTGAAAATTTTAGAAAGGATGTAAATTAAATATGGCAGAATCATTATTAGCACATTTATATTCAAGAATTAGAGGATCGCAGGAAGATGTTGCAACATTATCTTTGCAATATATTATATCTTCTAATAAAAAACTTAATGAAGCATTTAATAAGATGATTTGTGATGCTATAAAATTAGATATTGGAACGGAAATTACATATTCTTGTCAGTCTACTGGGGAAAATAATGAAAGACCTGATATGTCGGGTTTAGATGAGGATGGTAGGGAAGTGGTTTTATGTGAGATGAAGTTTTATGCAGGTTTAACGCCAAATCAGCCTAATGCGTATATTGAACGTCTGGTTAAGGAAAATGGAAAGGCATTGGTTTTTGTTTGTCCTGAAGAGAGGCGAGTATCGTTGTGGAGTAAGGTTATAGAACTTTGTAGGGAAGATAATAAGGAATTATCGGATGAGGATAGCTATAGAGTAAATGTAAATGGTATTGTTATGACGGTGTTGTCATGGGCTGAAATAATTGAAACATTACGTCGAACTGCAGCATCAGTAGCTATTGAAGCTTTACCGGACATAGCACAACTTTCGGGATTTTGTGAGATGATGGATAAAACTGCGTTTATTCCGTTTTCGCAGGAAGATATGGGACCGGAAATAGCAAGACGAGAAGAAAGATATTATCAGGTTGTTGATAGGTTGTTTGATGTTCTTGTGGCAAATAAGGAAATTAAAGCATCGGCAAAAGGACTTAAAGCTAGTCCAAATCGTTCGGGATATACCAGATATCTTAGAATTTATGAATATACAGTCGCATTGATATATAATAGAAATGCGTGGATGAGTAAAACATCTATGGAAACGCCTTTTTGGTTTTATTTTAATGATGATAAATGGGAACAGTCTGAAGTGTTACAGAAAAAGTTGAGAGCAATACCAGAATATGAACGAGAAATGATTGGTTCAAGAATTGTAATTGCTCTTCGACCTGCTCTTGATGCAACTATAGATGATGTGGTGAATGATATGATGAGTCAGATGTTAAAAATCATGGAGATAAAAGTTTAAACTTGTGACAATTTGTCACGATTTTAAAATATATCCCCTATATCTTCGTCGAAGCAAATTTTGTCAATTCTTCCATTTTCTTTTCAAACATATCTGCTGGTACAAGGGCGAAGCCTTCGCCGTCTTCGCTTAAAAGAATAAGTCTCTGGCCCGGTGTAAGATTAAAATGCTCTCTGGCAGCTTTTGGAATAACTACTTGTCCACGTTCATTGATTACAACTGAGCCCCAGATATTTTTTCCTTTTGGTGGTGGCAAAATAACTCTGCCATCTTCTAATTGTTCCGTCTTGATGAGACTGTCTATGGTGACACCGTATAATTCTGCTAATTTACTGCATTTTTCAATATCAGGAATTGTTTTTCCATTTTCCCATTTTGCATAAGCCTGTCTTGAAATTTCGATTTTTTCAGCAACTTCTTCTTGAGAAAAGCCGTGAATATTTCTAAGCATGATTAAATTTTCACTAAGCATTTTTGCTCCTTTCAGATGATCCTTTTAGAAAATCTGTTTGATTAAAATGATAATATTATTTTATAAATCAATTTTTTCAAAGTCAACAAAGGATTGTTTCATTGCAATGAAAGTTAATAATAAATATAATAAAATACCGCTAAAAAGTAAGCATATTTGGAGTCCAAGGTGTTCGAAACCAAAAGCATTTAAGCTTTTCATATGTGGAAAATAATGCATTGATTCTGCGAGTGCGATTAATAAGAAATTTGCTACGATGAAAGATATAAATGGTTTTCCAAATTTATAGGCAGTTTTAAAAAATCCTCTTACAAATATTAAGTTAAAGCATCCAAAAATCAAAAATGCCATTCCAAGAGCAAATAAATTTGCGTTCATTAGGGCATTTTTTAGATACACTTTAGAATCTGAAAGAAGTGTCATTCTGAGCAGTGTAGCAATAAACATAACTGTAATACCGCACATTTCAATGAAACATACAAATAAAAATTTTCCTTTTACGATATCTTTCTTTGAAATTGGTAATAAGATTGAAAAAAGAATATCGTTGGCTTCTCTTGTGTTCTGGAAACTTTGAAATATTCCCAGGCATATGAAGAAAGCTCCACAAAGTACTGGATATCCAGGTAAAAGGAACATTACGCCAAATCCGATAAATAAAAATGATAATATATGTGCACTGAGTTTTATTTCTTTTCTAAGAATATTGCTCATTAGTCTTCACCTCTTTCCATTCTTAAAAATGCATCTTCAAGATTTTCTCCATCTTTTGTATATTTTTCTTTAAATGTATCTTTTGATGATGCATCAACGATTTTTCCTTTTGAAATATAAATAATGTTATCTGCACATCGTTCAATGTCAGTTATAATGTGTGTTGAAAAGAATATTGCAACACCTTCATTTTTTAATTTTATAAAAATTTCCATAAGTTCGTCTCTTGAAAATGGATCAAGACCGCTTGTGGGTTCGTCTAATATTAGAACCTCGGCTTTATGGGAAAGTGCAAGCATAAGATTTACCTTAACTTTCATACCTTCTGATAATTCTAATGGTGTTTTTTCTTCGTCTAATTTAAACATTCTAAGATATTTTCTGTAAGAATCATCATCCCAGCTGTCATAAAATTTTTTGGTAACATCTACAATTTCTTTTATTTTCTTTCTTGGATACCAGTTAACAGTTCCGGTGGAATAGCCGATTCTTTTCTTTATTTCTGCTTCGTGCTCTAAAAAAGGTAATCCAAAATATTCTATTTCTCCGTTGTCAGGATGGACGAGATTTAACATGGATTTAATGGTGGTGGTTTTGCCGGCACCATTTCGTCCGATAAAACCTGCTATTCTTCCTGCTTCAAGGGAAAAACTTACTTTATCCAATTGGAATGATGGGTAAGTCTTGGTCAGATTTTTAATTGATACAATGCTCATAAAATCCCTCCGATTTCTATATATTTAGTTGTAATTTGTTTAAATGTTTTGTTATAAATTAATAGTTTGTATTTATGCGTTCAAGGTTTTGAGTTATATGATTATTGTAATCTATGGTTGCTGGATTTTCTACCAACCTAACTTGTCAAAAAAATATGTTTTATGTTAATTTTGGTTGCAAAAAGAAACCTTGATTTAAAGTTTTGATAAAAATTGGTTTTATAATTGATTTTGTGATTGATAAGTTAATGAGTGTTTTGTATACTTAATATATAAAATTTGTGCGTGAAATGTTAAAAAAATTTTTATTTGGGAGGGCTTTTTTATGAGGAAATTTCTAGCTTTTTTTCTGATATTTATTTTAATGATTTCTTGTATTCCTGAGATTGCATTTGCTGATGAGGCGGATAAGGCGGATGAGTCTGAATTGCCATTTGAACTTGTTGCACCGGGAAATGTTACAGCGCAGTGGTTAGGAGAAACAGGGGAAATAACTGATTCTCCAACAACAACGTCAATCAGCTATTCTTTGAGTAATGAGATGACGGAGTTTTTTAAGAAGTATGATGATGCGTCTGTTAACGGAACTTTTGATGATTTTATTTCAGATTATGATTTTGATGAAATTTCTATGACAACGCAGGTTGACTGGGCTGTTGATGATGTAAATGACAGTGTTTCCGGATGGCATGCTAATGATTTCTGGAAAGGGACCTATGGATTTGGTTATGATGAGGAATATAGAATCCGCGTTGGTGAATGGGACTTGGTTGATGCATGGATTGGTAATGCAACAGAAACTGTAAATACACACTGGGTTACAAGGTATGTCAGCGAGGATGCTTTAAATGGTAATCCTGATACAATGACACCGGGACTTAAGGATGAAATGAATCCTGATCAGTATGAGTACAAATATGATGATGGGGATGGCTCGTTGTATATTGATTATACTAAGCATACAGTGTATTTCCGTATGCGTTTTGTTGTTACGACGCGCAATGATACAGATGAAGGAGTATCTGAGACATTTTATTATTCTGACTGGTCGGATACTACAAGTGTAGGTAAGGATGCGGAAAAAATTGAAAAGATTAAAGAGGGTGATTTAGAGGCACCGGTTATTTCTGATCTTCGTATGACTGATAAGGAATTTAATGATAATCCGATTGTCGCATATACTCTTACTGTACCGGATGACCTTATGGAAAAGGCTTCGAAGGTTGAGGCTATGGGTGGAACTATCAGAGTTGAAACGGAAGCTAGAGTTAAGGGTGATGATGAATGGACAGGAATGGCTAATGCTGATTTTGAAATAAAAGCAGGAGAGATGGAGTGTCCGCTTATTAACCTGATAAATGACTCGCGTCCTGGTATTGATGAAGGTGAAGTAATTGAGCTTCGTGTTCGTTATTATTGCTATCAGCCGGATGAAGAGGATATTTATTCTGACTGGTCAGACGTAATTTCCTTTGATAGTAAGGAAGTTGGGGTAAATAGCGATACTGGTAAAGATTCTAAAGATGTAAAAAATGATAAGACTAAGAGTGAAAAGAAAGAAGAAAAGAGCGAGTGCAGTATTTGTCATTTCTGTCCTCAGCCTTTGGGATTGTGTATTTTTATATGGCTCTTGATAATTGTTGTTTTGGTGGTTGTTATTGTTGTTGTGGTTCGCGTGAAGAAGAAAGATTAAATCTAATATTTCATCAATAGAATATTTAAGGTATAATTTTTTGGAGTTTGAAACCTAAAATTTATTCATAATTTATGATATAATATTTAAAAATATTTTATAGAGAAGGGAAAAATAAAATGGTAAAGCATGTTATTTTATGGCAGCTTAAGGATGTGCTAAAAGAAGAAGAAAAGAAAGTTGTAAAAGAGAGTATTAAAAATGGTCTTGAAGGGCTTAAGGGGAAAATACCAGGTCTTTTAGATATTAATGTACAGATTGATTGTTTGGATTCGTCTAATGCAGATGTAATGCTTGATTCATTGTTTGAAGATGAGGCATCGCTTAAAGGATATGCTATACATCCTGAACATGTTGCAGTTGCTGACGGTGCGGTAAGACCAAATACAAAATTAAGAGTTTGTATGGATTATGTTGTTGATTAAAATACTGAGTGTTATATATGTTGCAGTTACAGATAAACATAAATATAAAAAGAAAAGGGACTTGATATCAAGTCCCTTTATTGTTGTAAGTATAAAAAATATTTGTATAGACGTGATAATTGTAACTTATTGGTTATAGATTTCTGTGATCTCTTCTTTTGTTGTATTTTTATAGGTTTCATTTTTCTTTATAATGTCAGAAATCTCGTCAATAGAATAGTTAAGGCTTTTTAGTGATGAGATGAGGGCAGCAAGACCCTGATTAAGGCCACGCTGTTCGCCAATCTCAATGCCACGCTGTTCGCCAATCTCTTCGCCTTTGATTTTCATATCCTGATATTTTAAACATTCGATCATATATTCATGCCTCCATTCCTTTGACATTTTAAGTAAAGACATTTTATTCTCAATTTTATCGATAAATGAATTATTGTGGCTTGAATCGTATTTGCCGAGAAGATAATCTAAAAAATCATTTGTCTCTTTAGAAAGATTGTTTCTGTTTCCACTTGCATTTACAATGATTTTTTTTGCACCATCTTTAAGACATAATCTGTTTAATTCATCGCATCTGTTTTGAAATGAATAGATTGGCAGATTCTCGCCGAATAAATCATTCTTGCAGATGAAAATAATATATGAATCATTTAGTTTGTTGTAATCAATGCTTTTTTCTAAAATATTTGTGTCTATAATGCTTTGATAAAATCTGCTGCGCTTAGGAATGTTTGATTTGATTTCAGTCTGCATTTCGATATCATATATTTTTTCTTTGTCGTCTTCAACATAGACATCAAGCCTTACACCGTGAATATCCGGCACTTCATCGATTGTCTTCTGCTTATATAATACATTAATTTTTTTGATTTTGAAACCTAAAATTAACTCCAATATTTCTTTACAGATATCAGAATTATTTTCAAGAATCTTGCAGAATGCAAAATCATCAGTAAATTCAAGATCGTCATATTTTTTTAGATTGTTTGAAATGTTTGTTGTTAAATTTTTTTTTGAAATAGTCATGTTATTTAACCCCCTCTTATTAATTTTTATACTAGTCTTATAATATAACATAAAGAATAAAAATGCAACTATTTATTTTGTTGTTATCAAAAAGTTGTTGCTGTAAGATTTATAGAACACCAGTAATTTAAGGGGTTGTAATTATTTTTTTATAGTTGTAAAATAGATTATAGATATTTTGAAACGTGAAATTTTTTTATATGGGGGTGTTTTTATGACTGAAAAAGAAGCAAGAAATATTGTAAAGAAATTTGATGAGAACAGGTGTCCTTCGGATGATGAGGTATTTATTTTCATTGAAGCTATGGATTTTCTTATTAAATTAAAAAATAATCCTGCAGATATGCTTTATCTTGGTGGGTATTATTATGAAATGAAACGTTTTGATCTTGCATTAAAATATTATGAGATGGCAGCGAGTCTGGATTATGATCCTGCTTATGAATGTCTTGGATATATCTGGTATTATGGCAGAACCGGTAAGAGGGATTTTAAAAAGGCATTTGAATATTTTTCAAGGCTTATGGATAAAGGAGATCTGGTATCCACATATAAAATTGCTGATATGTATAAAAATGGATATTATGTTGAAAAGAATCAGCAGAAATACGAAGAGATGATTATAGAATTATATCCTAAGGTAAAGGATATGAATAATGTTTTTGATCCGGTTCCTGAAGTATTTACCAGGCTTGCCAGGATAAGAAAATCACAGGGCGAAAATGAAGAAGCTGTAAGATTATATCTTTATGCAAAGGATTTTTTGGCTCAGAGAATCAGATTTAATGCGTTTTTTGGCAATCTTAATATGATGAAATGGCTGGTTGATGATTTATATGAACTAATTGAATTTGATGAAGATTACTTTGATTTTTTTGATCTTTATTATCTTTTAAAGACGCCTCATAAGATTAAGTTTTATTATGAAAATGAGGAATATAAGCTTTTTTCTTCCATGGAAGGAAAGGAATGTAATGTCTGTTTTGAGGGGAAGTGGTTTCATAATAGGGATGATTTTTTTAAGGATGCTTCTATTGACAATCTGAAATTAACGGCGATTTATAATGATTTATATGGTTTTGAGGTTGAATAAATGGGTAATGAGATTATAAAAGTTGAGAATGTAGATGATAATAAAAATATAAAAAAAACTAAAAATCCTTTTTATGCAAAATATGAGCATCTTCTTATCGTTAAAGATGAGGTGAAGAAAGAAGCTTTTTTAAGTAATCAGGCATATATAAGGGAATTTGGTGATATTATCCTTAAAAATTTTAAGATGAAAATAAAAAGTATTGAAAAGAAAAAAGCTATAGAATACATTCTTTTAATGAAAAATAAAGGTAAAACTGTAGATAAAGATGGTTTAGAGGATTATCTTTTGAAGAAAATGGAAGGATATCAAAAGCAACTTGCACAAATGACAATGGAAAATGAAGATGCAAAAGGTGCTAAGGCTTTAAATAAATATGATTTGCTTAAGATTAAGCGGATTTATCACGGGCTTGTAAAGAAGATTCATCCGGATATTAATCCTTTAACTAATGAAAATGAAGATTTGAAGGATTTATGGCAGAGATTGATTTTTGCCTATGATTGTAATGATCTTAAGACTATGGAAGAATTAGAAGTGCTTATAAATTTTCTTTTAAAAAGCCTTGATTTTGAGATGCCGGATGCTGATATTGTTGATGTTGAGAAGAAAATCGAAGAAGTTGAGGAAGAAATAAAAACAATTAAAAGTAATAATCCATATTTATATAAATTTATATTAGAAAATGAGGAGAAAATTAAGAAGAAAAAAGAAGAACTTCAAAAAGAATATTATAAATATAAGGGATATGTGAAAAAACTGGATGAAATGTTAAAGAGTTTTCTTTAAGAATATGTTTAAGAATTCTTTAAACAGTGCATTTATAAGTGTATTCATAAATGTATTTAAAGGTATATTTAAGAATGCATTTTAGTTGCATTAGAGGTGTTGGAAAGGAAAAAGTTATGTCTAATGATTTAATGGAAAATAATAAAAATGATTTGGTGGCTCTTGTGCAGGGGCATGAGCTTGGAGATATTATAAAACCGCTTATTAATGAAATTCATCTTTTTGATTCTTATGTTGCAGGTACATCCCATTTGGAGGATGTGACTGTTTTAGATAAAATAAAAGTTTCTGATGTTTTGTCTTTGCAGCGTGAAAATAATAAATTTGATACGAATGCAATTATTATTTTAAATGAAGATGGTAAGAAGATAGGGTACGTGCCGGAAAAAGATAATATAATTTTTGCCAGGCTTATGGATGCAGGTAAGTTATTAAAGGCAAAGATTACTAAAATTGAAAAAAAAGGCACATTTACCCAGATAAATATTGGAATTTATCTTGTGGATTTATAATATTCATTAACAAGGGACTTGTATTCAAGTTCCTTTATTTTTTCATATTTCACGTTATATTTGGATTTTTTATGAGTTCTACTGATTATTACCCTTATGCAGTCTTGTGCATATAAATCAATTTCATGAAGGCTCTTGGTTGTTGTAATTACAGGGAAAAACCATTTGCTCCATGAAAGTTTGTTATCATCATTGCATTCTAAAAGTTTTCTATTAAAAACTCTAATAAAAGCTTTTGCTGCAGATTCCGGTTTTATGGAGTTTCTTATACTCCAGCGAAGTAGGGAATCTCTTTTTCTTTTCATTTTTCCTTTTAATTTTTTTAATGTAACAGGTGCAATGTCAATATATTCCGGAGTGCATAAAAATCCAAGAAAAACAAAGCCTTCGTAAGGTTTATGAATTTCTTCTTTTGAGGGATTTATTGTTAATAAACTATCGTTTAAATATTTTTTTATATAATTAATGTATGAGCATAATTCTTCATAATTATCTGCAAATACAATAATATCGTCCGAATATCTGGCATAGATTATATTTTTATTAAAGAAATATTTATCCAGATCCAAAAGATATATATTTGCAAGAAAAGAAGAAATGGGAGTTCCTGCCATAATACCTTTTTCTTCTGGATGAATTATACCCTTATCTATAACATTTTCCTGTAATAAAAGGCCTTTTATAAATTTATAAAGAGGTTTGTCATCCTTTAAAAATAATTTCATTTTAGGCAGTAGGGCAGATACAGGTATGGAGTTGAAATAGTTATGGATATCAGCTTTGTATGAATATTTTTCATGAATATGATGATTTTTTAAGATATAATTAATTCCACTTTTTGCAGTTTTTTCAGGTCTGAAAGAAAAAAGGTTTGGAGTGAAAAATTTATCATATTTTCTGAGTATAAGATAAGTAAGACATTTTAAAAATGTATTTTCTGGTTCTTTATAGGTATAAACAACTCTTTTCTTTTCTGATCCTGATTTGGAAATGATTGATTTTACAGGAAGTGGGAATGGCACGCCAGTTTTAATATTTTGACATACCAAAAGATAATCCTTGCTGTCTATATAAGTGCGAAGATATTCTATAAAATCACCTTTAACAGCAAGGTTTTGTTTGTAATTATAAAATTTTTCCCATGTGTTTTTATCTGACATTAATGTTAATAAAGACATAGTTCACCTGTTTGTTTGATTTGAATTTTATAAAAATAAAGCAGAAAGAGAAGAAGTTAAATTCCAATTAATTATTGGAATGTACAAGATCGTACACAAAATAACTGCCTGCGAAGTATATTTTTTTATAGTTTAAAAAAATATAATATTTTGTGCCGGACCCGCCACAGGCGCATAAGCGTTCTCTTTCTGCTTATTAGCAGAGTTAAATTATAAATACATTTTCATTCTGTTTATTACATAGCTTTTTGTATTCCACCAACCTTTGTGATTATAATAAAATCTAAGGTATGGAATCTTATTTGTTTCACATTCCCTGCGTAAAGTATTGGCGGAAGAATTTTGTGAAAACAATTCAACTACAAGTTTTTTGTCATTATCTAAGTAGAAAGTATAAGAAGTGTTATTTGTCTTGTTAACTGTTTCTTTTTCATATCTATAATTGGAAAATTCACTATTAAAAATACTTTCAAAGTACTCAATATAATTTCCATGATAATTATATTGGTTTTCTTCAGTTGGCTTTTTCTTTCCATAAGAAAGATGATTAGGAGTTTCATCATAAGAATCATCCATGTCGGATTCATAAGAATCTCTGCCTGATGAGGAATTATTCATAGGTTTACCGTTTAAGTAGGTACCGGAATTTGTATTATTCTGAGTGCTATTATCAGAAAAAATGTTATTAATAAAATCTTTTGCTGCTTTTTCAGCATCTTTATCGCCATTTAATAGTTTTGATAAGAACCCCATAGTGTCTCCTTTCGATTACGAACTTCAATTATATTACTAATGAATATAATAACTTATTTTATAACAAATTTAAACTAAATTATTATGGAAAATACTATGGAAATTGTTATGGAAATTTTCTATGTAACGTAAAATGGGAAATTATAGAATCTACGTTACTAGAGTTTGGAAACAGGAAAAGGAAGAGTAACGTAGAAGAAAGAAAATGGAAAATCTACGTTACTAAGGATTTGAAATGGGAAAAGGAAGAGTAACGTAGAAGAAGAAAGATGGGAAATCTACGTTACTAAGGATTTGAAATGGGAAAAGGAAGAGTAACGTAAAAAAGGAAAGATGGAAAATCTACGTTACTAGAGGTTTGGAATGGAAAAAGGAAGAGTAACGTAGAAGAAAGAAAATGAAGAATCTACGTTACTAAAGGTATGAAATAGAAAAAAGAAGAGTAACGTAGAAATGGAATGATAAGAAATCTACGTTACATAGGGTCTTGAATAAGGATTGTTGATATAAAATATGAATTGAAAAAATATTATTTTAACGTAAAAAAAGTTATTGACAAATAAAATTATGGGTGTTATCGTAATGAATATAGTAATTAGCACTCTATCTTGGTGAGTGCTAACAACAAAAAAACAAAGGCAAGAGTAGACGCAAAGTAAATGTAATAGGAACAAGGCACAATAGTAAAATTGCAAAATAATGAAATTCGAAAGGACGGTGTTTATGGATCTGGATGAAAGAAAACTTAAGATTTTAAATGCCATAATCAAGAGTTATCTTGAAACAGGCGAGCCTGTAGGTTCGAGAACCATTTCTAAATGTGAAGACATCGGTTTAAGTTCTGCAACTATAAGGAATGAAATGGCAGACTTAGAGGAGATGGGATATATCATTCAACCACATACATCTTCCGGAAGAGTTCCTACAGATTTGGGTTACAGATTGTATGTTGATAACATGATGAAAAACAGACTTGATTCTCTCGATAAGAAAGAACAGGAATTAGCTGAGATGAAAGAATTTCTTGATGATAAGGTCGAGAAAGTTGAAAAATTACTTGAAGATACGGCGAAACTGTTAGCCAGTAATACAAACTATGCGACAATGGTTACAACACCGGTGAATAAATCAAGAAAATTAAAATTTATACAGCTTTCACTTATTGAAGAAGGAAAAATTCTTTGTGTTGTAGTAACTCAGAAAAATACAGTAAAAAACAGAATTATTAATATTGAAGAGCCAATTACTTCAGAAGATGTATTAAAGATGAATCTCCTTATTAATACAGCTTTATCGGGATTATCATTTGAAGAGATTAATGTTGGACTTATATCGAGGATAACAAATCAGGCAGGTGATAATGCAAATCTTGTAAGAGATATTATTGATATTATAGGACTTACGCTTACAAGCAATGATGATTTCAGAGTTTATACGAGCGGGGCAAATAATATTTTTAAATATCCTGAGCTTAGCGAAACCCAGACAGCAAGTGAGATTATCAGTACATTTGAGGAGAAAAAACTTCTTACGGCACTGGTTGAAAATAATAATGCTGATAAAGAAGAAAAGGATGATATTCAGGTTTATATTGGAAGTGAGTCAAATGTAAGTTCCATGAAGGATTGCAGTATTGTCACTGCCACATATGAGATAGAAGATGGTGTTAAAGGTACCATAGGAATAATTGGTCCGAAAAGAATGGATTATGAGAAAGTTGTTGAATCTTTGAATGCTGTTAAGGATCAGTTAGGAATGAAATTTAAAAAACAGGATAAAAAAGACAAGGATGGTGAAAGTTAGTGGAAAATAATGAAGCTACAAAGGATGATTTAAATAAAGACATAAATGATTTAAATAATGCTAATAAAGATGTTGATAATGCTGAAGAAGTAAATGTAGAAGATGTTAATGCAAAAGATTCTGACACAGAAGCAGATAACACAAATGCAGAAAATAATAATACAAGTGCCAAAGAATCAGATGCAGAAGCTGATGATTCAACTGAAAATATTGATAATTCAGGTAAGAAGGCTGATAAGAAAGATGAGATGATTAAAGATCTTACTGATAAATATCAGAGAGTTATGGCTGAATTTGATAATTTCAGAAAGCGTTCTGAAAGAGAAAAATCTTCAATGTATGGCATGGGTACAAGAGATGTGGTTGAAAAGATTTTACCGGTTCTTGATAATTTTGAACGCGGATTTGCTTCTATTGATGAGGAAGCAAAAAAAGATCCTTTTGTACAAGGAATGGACATGATTTATAATCAGTTTGTTTCGGTTTTAAATGACCTTGGTGTTGAAGAGATAAAAGCTTTAGGTGAAGAATTTAATCCTGATTTCCATAATGCAGTAATGCATGTTGAAGATGAAAATGCAGGAGACAACGAAGTTATCGAAGTATTACAAAAAGGATATATTTACAAAGATATCGTTGTAAGACACAGTATGGTAAAAGTTGCAAATTAGATAAATAAATCTAAAAACAAATAATAAATAAAAAAATAGTAACAAGAGTAAAGTAAAATAATAGAAACAATAGAAAATATAGAAAGGAAGAAGCCCGGATGCATATTCGGACTAAGGAGGTAATAACTATGAGTAAGATTATTGGTATTGATTTAGGAACAACAAATTCATGTGTTGCAGTTATGGAAGGTGGACAGCCTACAGTTATAGTTAATGCAGAAGGTGTAAGAACAACACCATCAGTTGTAGCATTTACAAAGAATGGAGAAAGACTTGTAGGTGATCCTGCTAAGAGACAGGCAGTTACAAATGCAGAAAAGACTATTTCTTCAATTAAGAGACATATGGGTAGCGATTATAAAGTAGCTATCGATGATAAGAAATATTCTCCACAGGAAATTTCTGCTATGGTATTACAGAAACTTAAAGCAGATGCTGAAAGTTATCTTGGTGAAAAAGTAACAGAAGCTGTTATCACAGTTCCAGCTTACTTTAACGATGCACAGAGACAGGCTACAAAGGATGCAGGAAAGATTGCAGGTCTTGAAGTTAAGAGAATTATCAACGAGCCAACAGCAGCAGCACTTGCTTATGGTCTTGATAATGAAGGCGAACAGAAGATTATGGTTTATGATCTTGGTGGTGGTACATTTGATGTGTCTATTATCGAAATCGGTGATGGAGTTATTGAAGTTTTATCTACAAACGGTGATACAAGACTTGGTGGAGATGACTTTGATGAACACATTACAAATTATATGATAGAAGAATTTAAGAAGGCAGAAGGAGTTGATTTATCCCAGGATAAGATGGCTCTTCAGAGATTAAAAGAAGCTGCTGAAAAAGCAAAGAAAGAATTATCTTCTTCAACAAGCACAACAATCTCACTTCCATATATCACAGTAGTTGATAATATGCCAAAACATTTCAACATGGATTTAACAAGAGCTAAATTTAATGAACTTACAAATGACCTTGTTGAAAGAACAGTTATTCCTGTAAATAACGCTTTAAGTGATGCAGGTCTTAACATGAGCGATATTACAAAAGTATTATTAGTTGGTGGTTCTACAAGAATTCCTGCTGTTCAGGATAAGGTAAAACAGTTAACAGGTAAGGAACCAAATAAATCACTTAACCCAGACGAATGTGTTGCACTTGGTGCTTCTATCCAGGGTGGAAAACTTGCAGGAGATTCAGCTGCAGGTGATATCTTACTCCTTGACGTAACACCACTTTCACTTTCAATTGAAACAATGGGTGGTATTGCTACAAAACTTATTGAGAGAAATACAACTATTCCTACAAAGAAGAGTCAGGTTTTCTCTACAGCAGAAGATAATCAGAGTGCCGTTGATATCAACGTATTACAGGGTGAAAGACAGTTTGCAAAAGATAATAAGAGTCTTGGAAGATTCAGACTTGATGGAATTGCTCCAGCAAGAAGAGGTGTTCCACAGATTGAAGTTACATTTGATATTGATGCAAATGGTATCGTAAATGTTTCTGCTAAAGATTTAGGAACAGGTAAGGAACAGCATATTACAATTACAGCTGGTTCTAACATGTCAGATGATGAAATTGATAAAGCTGTAAAAGAAGCTGCTCAGTATGAAGCAGAAGATAAGAAACGTAAAGAAGCAATCGATACAAAGAATGAAGCTGACCAGATGGCATTCCAGGTAGAAAAAGCATTACAGGATGCCGGTGATAAGATTGATGCAAACGAAAAAGCTTCTGTAGAAGCAGATCTTAAAGCGTTAAAAGATATCCTTGAAAAAGTTGATGCTGAAAATATTTCAGAATCACAGGTTAGTGATATTAAAGCTGCTCAGGAAAAATTAATGACAGGTGCACAGAATCTTTTCCAGAAGATGTATGAACAGGCTCAGGGAGCACAGGGCGCTCAGGGTGCAGGTCCTGATATGTCAGGATTTAACGGAGCAGGTTCAGGTGCATCAGCTGATAATGCTCAGTCTTCAGCAGATGATGACATCATTGATGGTGATTTTAAAGAAATTTAATTAAATTATTTGAAAGATGTTTTGCAAAAAGTAGGAGAGTTTTATGGCAGATAAAAGAGATTATTATGAAGTTCTCGGCATAAGTAAAGATGCTGATGATTCACAGATAAAAAAAGCATATAGAGTTTTAGCTAAAAAATATCATCCGGATGTAAATCCGGGTGATAAAGAAGCTGAGGCTAAATTTAAAGAAGCCAGTGAAGCTTATGCTATTCTTTCTGATCCAGAAAAAAGAAAACAGTATGATCAGTATGGACATGCTGCATTTGAAGGCGGAGCAGGAGGAGCCGGAGGCTTTGAATTTAACTTCGATGATATCTTCGGAGGCGGAGGATTTGGCGATATATTCAGCGATCTTTTCGGTGGCAGATCTTCATATAACAGTAATGCTGCAAGAAGGGGTCAGGATATTATCATAAATTTAAGACTTACCTTTGAAGAGGCTATATTTGGCTGTAAAAAACAGATTAGTTTCCAATACAAAGAAGTATGTAAGTCATGTAACGGAAATGGTGCTGAAAAGGGTTCGGCTCCTGAGAAATGTACTAAATGTAACGGTACAGGACGTGTTATGATGCAGAATTCATCATTCTTTGGAATGATAAGCAATATAGCAACAACCTGTCCAGTATGTAGTGGTAAAGGTACAGTTATAAAGAATAAGTGTAAGACATGTAGAGGAACAGGTTATACATCAACAAAGAAAACTCTTGAAGTTGATATACCAAAGGGTGTAAATACAGGTACAAGAATTTCTGTTGGCAGAGGTATGGGTGAACCTGGAGTTAACGGCGGACCTAGAGGAAATGTTTATGTTCAGATTATTGCAGCAGAAAGCAGAGAATTCGTAAGAGATAATCTTACATTATATTCTGAAACACCTATTTCATTTGCTGATGCTACACTTGGTGGTGATGTAAAAGTTAAGACTGTTTATGGTGATGTACTTTATACAATCAAGCCTGGAACAAAGACAGGAACAAGAGTAAGACTTAAAGGTAAGGGTGTTTCTCATCCTGTAAGACAAAATGAAGTAGGAGATTTAATTACAACACTTACAATATCTGTACCAACATCCCTTAATAAAAAGCAAAAAGAAGCACTAAGAGCTTTTGATAATGCAATGAAGGGTATATATGATACTAAGGAAAAAGAAGATGTTGAATCAGAAAATACATCTTCAAAGACAGAAAAATCAGAGAAGTCATCTAAGAAAAAGAATTTCTTTAAAAAGTAAAAAATAATAGTGATTAATTTAATGATAATAAAGTTAAATTGTTTTATAATTGAAGTACCTTTTTTGGTGCTTCAATTTTTTTGGGCACATGCGTGAGATTATGTGAAAGGAAATAAGTTTATGAAAAATGATATGTTCAGGCCTATTTTAGAACCTTTAACAGAAATATCAGGATACAGGGTAAGACCTGGAATGTACGAAATGAATGGTGCCACTGCTTTTCAGGGAGGGGTGAATTTTACCGTCTGTTCTGCAGGTGCAACATCGTGTGAACTTTTGCTTTTTAAAAGAATGGAGAGTGAACCATATGCCGTTATAGAATTTCCTAAGGAGTATAAGATTGGAAATGTATTTTCTATGATGGTTTTTGATTTAAATATTGAGGATTTTGAATATGCTTACAGACTTGACGGGCCATATGATGCGAGAAAAGGAATTATTTTTGATAAGACAAAAAATTTATTAGACCCTTACGCAAAGGCTGTTACAGGACAGAGTATATGGGGAAGTTCCGTAAGTAATAATGGATATAAGGGCAGAGTTGTAAAAAATGATTTTGACTGGGGAAGTTTTGCAAATCCACATATTGCCATGGAAGATCTGATTATTTATGAGCTTCATGTAAGAGGCTTTACAAAGCATAAATCAAGTGGATTAAAGGAAAATGAAAGAGGAACTTTTGAAGGACTTAGAAAGAAGATTCCATATCTTAAAGAGTTAGGTATTAATGCAGTTGAACTTATGCCTATTTTTGAATTTGATGAAACAAGGGACAAGAGAGATGTGGGAGGAGTTACTTTACTTGATTATTGGGGATATAATCCTGTTTCATTTTTTGCTCCGAATACAAGTTATACTTCAGTTGTTGAATATAACCATGAGGGCAGGGAACTTAAGCAGATGATTAAAGAGCTTAAGGAAAATGGCATAGAAGTATTTCTTGATGTTGTATTTAATCATACGGCAGAAGGAAATGAAAATGGAACATATATATCTTTCAAAGGTTTTGATAATAATGTATACTATATGTTGACACCTGAAGGTTTTTATTATAATTTCAGTGGTTGTGGTAATACACTTAACTGCAATCATCCTGTTGTACAGGAACTTATCAGGGAATGTTTAAGATATTGGGTAATCAATTACAGGGTTGACGGATTCAGATTTGACCTTGCGACAATTCTTGGAAGAAATGATGACGGTTCGCCTATCAGCCAGCCGCCTCTTTTAAAGAGTCTTGCTTTTGATCCTATTCTTAGAAAAGTAAAGCTTATAGCTGAGGCATGGGATGCAGGCGGATTGTATCAGGTTGGAAGTTTTCCTTCGTGGAACAGATGGTCTGAGTGGAATGGAAGATACAGGGATGATATCAGAAGTTTCTTAAAGGGCGATGATGGTATGGCTTATATGGCTTCTAACAGAATCACAGGCTCCACAGACCTTTATGATGAGCATTACAGAGGAAGTAATGCATCGGTTAATTTTATTACCTGTCATGACGGTTTTACGCTTAATGATTTATATTCATATAATCATAAGCATAATGAGGCAAATGGCTGGGATAATTCGGACGGATCGAATGATAATCTGAGCTGGAACTGTGGCGAAGAAGGTCATTCTGAGAATGAAGAAGTTATTAAACTTAGAAAAAAAATGATCAGAAATGCCATAACAGTGCTTATGTTAAGCCGTGGTGTTCCTATGTTCCTTGCAGGGGATGAATTTATGAATACCCAGTTTGGAAATAATAATGCATATTGTCAGGATAATATTATTTCATGGCTTAAT
This sequence comes from Lachnospiraceae bacterium RM5, assembly GCA_900110975.1. GTDB lineage: Bacteria > Bacillota > Clostridia > Lachnospirales > Lachnospiraceae > Bovifimicola. The sequence goes on along the minus strand of FOFK01000005.1, from coordinate 121,306 downwards.
TGGGATGATTTAGACAGAAACAGAGATATGTTTAATTTCTTTAAAAATATTATTGCATTTAGAAAGAAACATATTGTTGTAAGGAAAAACAGCGGATATTGTTCTCTTGGTTTTCCACCCCTTAGTACCCATGGTGTTCTTCCTTTTGCAAACCAGTACGATGGCAGTACAAAATATATTGGTGTTATGTATGCAGGTAAGGATGATAAAAGATTATCAAAAGATGAGATTGTTTACATGGGTGTAAATACATATTGGGAAGAGATGGACGTTGTTTTACCAAAACTTTCTGATAATTATATGTGGAAATATGTTGTGGATACAGCAACAGACAAGGGTTATATAGATAAATTAAATGTTTATATAAGAGAAAATGTATATACGATACAGCCTAGAAGTGTTGTTGTTTTAAAAGCTGTAAAGAGACAGTAGAGAAAAAAGAAATTGAAAATATGAAAGGAAATATCCGGTCATTTTTATAATGATCGGATAAGTTATGTATTTATGAAATGGTATAAACTTGTTTTGGATATTAAAGAAAAAGATGTTGATATAATAAGCGGAATGCTTGTAGATATTGGGATTTGTGATTTTCAGGTGGAAGATAATATTTCTCTTTCTGATGAAGAAAAAGAAAAACTTTTCGTGGATATGACTCCTGATGTGGAGAAAAAAGATACTGCAAAAATCATTTTTTACAGGGAATACGATACTTCACCACTTGTACTTGCATCTGAAATAGAAAGAATCAGGGAAGGACTGGAAGATTATAAAGAACTTATTGATACAGATAAAGTACTTATATCCAAAGAAGTTGTTGATGATGAAAATTGGATAAATAACTGGAAAGAATTCTTTAAACCGTTTATTATAGAGGGGATTTTGATTAAGCCATCCTGGGAAGATGTATCTGATATGGAGGGCTATGATCATATATTGGAGATTGATCCTGAAACAGCTTTTGGAACAGGAAGACATGAAACAACAAGTCTTTGTATTAAGGGCTTAAAAAAATATTTAAAGAAAGATGATACATTGATAGATGTAGGATGCGGAAGCGGAATCCTTGCTATTATTGGAAAACTTCTTGGTTCTAAAAATACTGCAGGAATTGATATTGATGAAAAAGCTGTAGAGATTTCAAGAGAAAATTTTAAGAAAAATTTAGAGATTAATAAAGATATTGATGATAACATTGAGTTTTATGCAGGAGATATATTAACAAATACCAGGTTAAGAGACAGAATTATAAGAAAAACCGGAGAAGCAGATGTGGTTGTTGCAAATATTTTTGCTAATATTATTGAGGAATTGCAAAAAGATGTTCATCTTATGTTAAAACCGGGTGGAATCTTTATTTCTTCAGGTATAATAAATACTAAAGAAGATGAAGTAAAGAGTTTTATTATGGAAAATAAAAATCTTGAAATTGTTGAAATAGCAAGAGATGGCGAATGGGTAAGTATTGTTGCTAAAAGGATAGAGGATTAATTATGCATCATTTTTTTGTTAGAAATGAAAATATTGACAGTGATGGAAAAAAGATAATCATAGACGGTGATGATGTAAATCATATAAAAAATGTTCTTAGAATGAAGGCAGGGGAAGAAGTGTTATTAAGTAACGGGGAAGGCAGTGATTATGTCTGTGTTATCAGGGATATAGGTGATATAATTACCACGAAAATAACTGATAAGGAATATGATGGCAGTGAACTTAATGGAAAAATTTATCTTTTCCAGGGACTTCCAAAAGCTGATAAAATGGAATATATCATCCAGAAAGCTGTGGAGCTTGGAGTATATGAAATAATTCCTGTTAATACAAAAAGATGTATTGTAAAGCTTGATAAAAAGAAAGCTGATAATAAAATAAAAAGATGGAATGCGATTTCTTTAAGTGCTGCAAAACAGTCCAGAAGAAGTATTATTCCAAAAGTCCTGCATCCTATGAATTTTAAGGATGCTCTGGAGTATGCAAAAAACTTTGATTTGAAGCTTATTCCTTATGAGAATTTTAAAGATTTAAATGAAACAAAAAATATCCTTGATGGTTTAAAATCAGGGGAAAGTATTGCTGTATTTATCGGACCGGAAGGTGGGTTTGAAGAGGAAGAAGTGGCCCTGGCTTCAAATAATGGAGTAAAGAAGATTTCTCTTGGAAACAGGATTTTAAGAACAGAAACAGCACCTTTAATGATTCTTTCAGTGCTTGGATATAAACTTGAATTTGAAAAGAAGAATGAAATATAATTTTTAATTGATTTGGAAAAGAAATAAGAAAAACATAATTATAATTTAAATTAATAGAAAAGGTAAGAAAAATGGAAGTTTATTTTGATAATGCCGCAACAACAAGAGTAGATGAGGAAGTTGTAAATCTTATGAATGAAGTGATGCTTAAGGATTATGGAAATCCTTCTTCACTTCATAATTTTGGAATTAATGCAGAAAAATATATAAGGGAATCTGCTGAAATTATCAGTAAAATTTTAAGATGTAAGGAAAAAGAAATATTATTTACATCAGGTGGTACTGAATCAAATAATATGGCTCTTATTGGCTCTGCGCTTGCAAATAAGAGAAATGGAAATCATATTATTATTTCAAAAGTTGAACATGCATCTGTTGGAAATGTAGCTTCTTTCCTTGAAAGTCTTGGATTTGAAATTACAAAAATTTCTGTTGATGGCGATGGGAAAATAAATATAGATGAATTAAAAAATGCCATAAGGGATGATACAATTCTTATTTCCATAATGATGGTAAATAATGAAGTTGGAAGTATTATGCCTATCGAAGATATTGGAAAAATTATTAAAGAATTAAATGAATCAAGAAGAAATAAAATAATTTTCCATGTTGACTGTATACAGGCATTTGCTAAATTAAGAATTTATCCTGCGGCTATGAATATAGATTTATTATCCGTAAGTGGACATAAATTCCATGGTCCAAAGGGCAGCGGATTTTTATATATCAAAGAAAAAACAAAGATTAAGCCTATTATTTACGGTGGAGGACAGGGAGGCGGAATGCGTTCTGGTACTGAAAATGTGCCTGCTATTGCAGGAATAGGTCTTGCTGCTAAAAAGGCATATGAAGATTTTGATGAAAAGATAAATAATCTTAATTCTTTAAAAGAATATTTTATGGACAGGCTTTTGGAAATTGAGAATGTGAAGCTTAATTCGAAAAAAGATGGAGTATGTCATATTATAAATGCGAGTTTTATAGGCATTAAGAGTGAAGTGCTTTTACATACTCTTGAAGATAACGGTATATATGTTTCTTCAGGTTCGGCATGTTCTAATAATTCCAAGAAGGAAAAAAGTGATACTTTGTTTAATATGGGACTTAGTGATGAAGAGCTTGATTCTGCAATAAGATTTAGTTTGTCACGGTTGACAACTAAAGATGAAATAGATTACACTATGGAAGTGCTTAAGGCAAACGTCGCTTTATTGAGAAGATTTACAAAGAAATAAAAGATAAAAAACAGTCTGCTTATTTTACGACAGCAACACTGTTTGTTTTATTATGATTGTATATTTTGCAATCGATGTATCGGATAGGAAAGGAATTTTAAAATGAAATATCAGTCTTTTTTGATTAAATATTCAGAAATCGGAGTTAAGGGAAAGAATAGATATATTTTTGAAGATGCCCTTGTTTATAATATAAAACATGCTCTTGAAAGTGTTGAAGGAGATTTTAAGGTAAGCAAGGTTACAGGAAGAATCTATGTAACTACTGAAGGCGATTATGATTATGATGGTGCCATAGACAGTTTAAAGAGAGTCTTTGGTATATCAGGAATCTGTCCGTTATATCAGATTGAGGATAACGGATTTGATGATCTTAAGGAAAAAGTTGTAGCTCATTTAAAAGATGTTTATGGTGATAAGAAGTATACTTTCAAGGTAAATGCAAGAAGAGCAAGAAAAAATTATCCATTAAATTCTATGGAAATCAATATGGCTGTTGGTGAAGCAATTCTTGATAATATTGAAGGATTAACTGTTGATGTACATTCGCCTGAAAAATATATTAATATTGAAATCAGGGAAAAAATCAATATTTATTCTGAAGAAATTAAGGGAGCGTGCGGAATGCCTTGTGGAACAGCAGGTAAGGCAATGCTTTTATTATCAGGTGGAATTGACAGCCCTGTAGCGGGATATATGATTGCAAAAAGAGGTGTAAATCTTGAGGCTACATATTTCCATGCACCACCTTATACCAGTGAAAGAGCAAAGACAAAGGTAATTGATTTAGCTAAAAAGGTTGCAAGATATTCAGGTCCTATAAAACTTAATGTTGTTAATTTTACAAAGCCTCAGATGTATATTTATGAGACATGTCCTCATGATGAGCTTACAATTATCATGAGAAGATATATGATGAGAATAGCAGAGCATTTTGCTAAAGAATCAGGATGTTTAGGACTTATTACAGGTGAAAGTATCGGACAGGTTGCAAGCCAGACGATGCAGTCTCTTCTTACAACTAATGCGGTATGCTCACTTCCTGTTTACAGACCTTTAATTGCTTTTGATAAGCAGGATATTATTGATATTTCTGAAAAAATTGATACATACGAAACATCGATTCTTCCATATGAGGACTGCTGTACAATATTTGTTGCAAAGCATCCTGTTACAAAACCATCTCTTAAAGTGATTGAACGTTCTGAAATGAAGTTGGGCGAAGAGATGGAAAGACTTGTAAATGAAGCAATTGAAACTGTAGAAGTAATAGAAGTAAGATAAGAATAATAGAGGTAAGATAAGCATATAAAAATAGCTGCCACATTTGTGACAGCTATTTTATATATATCTAATTATATTTTGCTTATTAGAAATATAAAAACTATTTTAAAAATAGTTTTTAATTTTTTCTGCTTCATAAAGAAGCATTTGCCTTATTATTCAACGATATAAGGTTTTAATACAGCAAGAACTTCATCGATATTATCTTCTGCATGAATATTTAAGTCAATATCCTTTGATAAATCTAAACTAAAAATACCCATAATAGATTTTGCATCGATAACATATCTTCCTGAAACTAAATCGAAGTCTGATTCGAATTTTGTAATATCATTTACAAAAGATTTTACCTTGTCGATTGAATTAAGACTGATTTTAACTGTTTTCATAGTGATTTCCTCCATTTCGATTATTTTGTTTTGCTTACATTTTATATACTACATTCTATTGATAAAATTGTCAACAGGGCACAAAAAAATGAAAATTAACACCTGAAAATGGTGGTAAAAATTGTTTATAGTTTATTGATTTGTTCCGTGAAATATGTTAAATTTTAAAGGCTTTAAATAGGAATGTGTATAACTTTTTGTTTAAATTTATACATATTTGCGATAAAATGATAGATAATTTGTTGTTTTTATAAGAAAAAATCAGCATATGTTTAAAATATAGAAAATTTTGGAGAATAAAAATGTCAGTAGTTCATGGAAAAATGCCTAGTGTGGCCCTTCATAATCTTGGTTGTAAAGTAAATGCATATGAAACAGAAGCTATGACGGAAATGCTTGAAAATGCAGGTTTTGAGATTGTTCCGTTTAAAGATGATGCGGATATTTATATTATAAATACATGTACTGTAACAAATATTGCTGATAGAAAATCAAGACAGATGCTTCATAAGGCAAAGAAAAAAAATAAAGATGCCATAGTTATTGCGACGGGCTGTTATGTGCAGGTTGCAGCAGATGACATCTTAAAAGATAATGCCATTGACATTGTTGTAGGTAATGATGTAAAGCGTAATATTGTGGAAATTATCAAGGATTATCTTGAAAATAAAGATTTAGATTCTACAAAGAAAAACATTATTGATATTAATGATGTTAAGGTGAAAAGAGAATTTGAAGAATTAAATATAGAAAAGAGCATTGAGGAAAAAACAAGAGCTTATATAAAGATTCAGGATGGATGTAACCAGTTCTGTTCATATTGTATTATTCCTTTTGCCAGGGGAAGAGTGCGCTCAAGAATTTTTAAAAATATTGAAACTGAAGCTAAAAGACTTGCGGATAAAGGCTTTAAAGAGCTTGTGCTTACAGGGATTCATATCAGTTCGTACGAGTATGAAGATGAGTCCGGTAAATATACATTAGCAGATGTTGTTGATGTTATTGGAAATACTGAGGGTATAGAAAGAGTCAGACTTGGTTCTTTGGAACCAAGAATTATTACTAAGGAATTTATGGAAAAGATTAGTAAAACAGATAGTGTCTGCCCTCATTTTCATCTTTCATTACAAAGCGGATGTGACGAAACTTTAAATAGAATGAACAGAAAATATACATCTGGAGAGTTTTATGAAGGTGTAAAACTTATCAGGGAATACTATCCGGATGCTGCGATTACAACAGATGTAATTGTTGGCTTTCCTGGTGAAACAGATGAGGAATTTGAAAAGACAAAAGAATTTCTTGAGAAAGTTGCTTTTTCAAAGATGCATATATTTAAGTACTCGGTTAGAAAAGGAACAAGGGCTGCACATATGGAAAACCAGATACCGGAAGAAATAAAAGCTTTAAGAAGTAATGCGCTTTTAGAGTTAAATGACAGAATGTTAAAGGATTACCAGGAGAGATTTATAGGTAAAGAAATAGAGGTTCTTTTTGAGGAAGAGACAGAGTTTAATGGTGAAAAATATATAGTGGGACATACCATGGAATATGTTAAAGTTGCCGTAAAGTCAGAAAATAAAGGCAATGACATAATTGAAAAAATATGTAAAGTAAAGATAGAAGGCTTTCTCGATAATGAAATAATGCTTGCTATGTTGTAAGAATTATATTAAAATAAATAAAGATGTTTTGTTCGTGAATTCGGAAACAGGAGGCAAATAATGAATGATTTAACAAATACACAATATTTTAAGACACCACTTGAAGGAACATATGATGTTTCACAGGTGCTTGAGAAGGTATATAAAGCATTGGATGAGAAGGGCTATAACCCTGTTAATCAGATTGTTGGATATATTATGTCAGGTGATCCTACATATATTACCAGCCATAATAATGCAAGAAGTATTATTATGAAGGTTGAAAGGGATGAACTTATAGAGGAAGCTCTTGATTATTATATCAATAATAAGTTTAAGAAAAATTAATTATGAGAATTTTAGGACTTGATTATGGCTCAAAGACAGTTGGGGTTGCTTTGTCTGATGAGTTATTAATTACCGCAAGGTCTTTGGAAATAATAAGGCGTGATAAAGAAAGTAAAATCAGAAAGACACTTGCAAGAATAGATGAACTTATAGAAGAATATGATGTAGGGCTTATTGTACTTGGTCTTCCGAAGAATATGAATAATACTTTGGGTGAGAGAGTAGAAAAAACATACGAATTTAAAGAAGCCTTAGAAAAAAGAACAAAACTTGAAGTTATATTATGGGACGAGAGACTTACTACTGTTTCAGCAGATAAGCTTATGATGGAAGCAGGAGTCAGAAGAGAAAACAGAAAAGATTATGTAGACAGTATTGCTGCTACTTTTATATTACAGGGGTATCTGGATAATAGAAGTTTTAATAAGGATAAGTGTGATTAAAGAATTTATTAAAAAATGTGAAAGGAATACCGGATTTTAAATAATATTGATAATTATATCAATATTATTTTTGTGTGTTTTGATTCGGTAATAATTATTTATGTCTGAAAATTTTATAGTCTTTTTTGACAAAGAAACAAACAAGGAAGAAAAATTTGAAATTATTGAAGAGGCAAGAGTTTCAGGAGTTAATTATCTTTTAGTTGCTTATGCTGAGGATAATAATGAAGAAGAGGCAGATGCTCTTATTTTAAAAGATGTTTCGAAAGAAGATGAAGAAGAAGCAAGTTATGAAATCGTTGAAGATGAGATTGAACTTGAAAGTATTGCAAAAGTATTTGAAGAAATGTTAGAAGAAGAAGATTTAAAGTTCGTGTAAATTATTAAATCTTTCAATATAAAATAAAAAAAGAAAGGAAATAAAAGTGGATTTAGAGGATATAATAGTTAAGGCGACAGCAGAAAATAAAAAGAAAGAAGAAGAAAAAGCTGCTGTTAAAGTAAAAAAACAGGCTAAAAAAACAGAAACAAAGGAAGAAAAAAAGATAAGTAAAAGCACTAAAGAAAAGAAAAGCGTAAAAACAGACGATAAGAAAAGTGCTAAAAAGCCTAAGAAAGATATTGAAAAAGTTAAGGCAGAGAAGGTAAAACCAGAGAAGAAGAGTGAAAAACTAGGTATCTTTACAAAGAAGAAAGCTGAAAAAACACCAAAGGTTAATGATAAAAAAGTAAAAGTTATACCCCTTGGTGGTCTTGAACAGATTGGAATGAATATAACAGCATTTGAATACGAGGACAGTATTATTGTTGTTGACTGTGGAATGTCATTCCCTGAAGATGATATGCCGGGAATAGATATGGTTATTCCGGATGTTAGTTATTTAATTGATAATATAGAAAAGGTAAAAGGATTTGTGATTACCCATGGTCATGAAGATCATATAGGCGCAATTCCTTACGTTCTTAAAAATATTAATGTTCCAATATATGCTACAAAGCTTACTATTGGAATTATTGAAGGAAAACTTGAAGAAAAGAATATGACAAAATCTGTAAAGAGAAAAGTTGTTAAGTATGGACAGACAATTACTCTTGGAGATTTTAAAGTTGAATTTATAAGAACAAATCATAGTATTGTAGATGCTGCAGCACTTGCGATTTTCTCGCCTGCTGGAACTATTATCCATACAGGGGATTTTAAGATTGATTATACACCTGTATTTGGAGATGCTATTGATTTGGGAAGATTTGCAGAGCTTGGTAAAAAAGGTGTTTTGGCACTTATGTGTGATTCTACCAATGTATTAAGACCTGGATTTACAAGTTCTGAAAGGACTATTGGTAAGAGATTTGATCAGATTTTTGCTGAAAATTCAAAATCAAGAATTATTGTTGCAACATTTGCATCTAACGTTGACAGGGTTCAGCAGATTATAAATTCTGCCCACAAATATGGAAGAAAAGTCGTTATTGAAGGAAGAAGTATGATAAATGTAATCAATACGGCTATGGAACTTGGATATATTAATATTCCTGTAAATACGGTTATTGATATTGAACAGATGAAGAATTATCCTGATAATCAGATTGTGCTTATTACAACAGGAAGTCAGGGTGAATCCATGGCAGCCCTTTCAAGAATGGCAGCTTCAATTCATAGAAAAGTAAGTATTATTCCTGGAGATACAGTGGTTCTTAGTTCTACACCAATTCCTGGTAATGAAAAAGCTGTATCAAGAGTTATAAATGAGCTTACAAGAAAGGGCGCAAATGTAATAAATGATGAAACTCACGTTTCGGGACATGCATGCCAGGAAGAGATAAAACTTATTTATGCTCTTGTAAAACCTAAGTACGCAATCCCTGTTCATGGTGAATATAAGCATCTTGTGGCACAGGGAGAACTTGCAAGAAATATGGGTATTGAAGAGGAAAATGTTATTATCTTATCTTCAGGTGAAGTGCTTGAGATTGGTGAGGAAAGTGCCGATATAGTTGACAAAGTGCCTGCAGGTGCTATATTAGTAGATGGACTTGGCGTAGGTGATGTTGGAAATATTGTTTTAAGAGACAGACAGAGCCTTGCTGAAAATGGTATTATTATTGTTGTTATGACATTAGAAAAATATACAAATAAATTATTATCAGGACCGGATATTGTAACCAGAGGATTTGTATATGTCAGAGAGTCTGAAGGTCTTATTGAAGAAGCAAGTAATGTAGCTTATGAAGCTGTCATGGATTGTATGGATAAGAAGATAACAGACTGGTCTAAGATTAAGAATGTTGTAAAAGAATCATTAAGCGATTATATGTGGAAAAACTTAAAGAGAAGTCCTGTGGTATTGCCTATTATCATGGAAGTTGAATAATTTAACTAAAAGGATTGGTATTTGTGATGGAAGATAATATTTTATTTTCAAAAGCAGAAGAATTGAAAAATCTTTTATTTGAAAGAGAAGAGTATAAAGATTACATTTCAAAAAAAGAAAAAATAAAAGAACAAAGCACTATTTATTCAAGAGTGCTTGAGTTTGAGAAAAGAAAATTTGAGATGCTTATGAGAAATACCTGCAATGGAAACGAAGCAATGGAGTATTTGAAAAATGAGTTTATGGATATTCTTGTGAAAAGTGAAGTACAGGAATATTTAAATGCAGAAGTTATTTTTGCAGGACTTATTAAAAAAGTTGAAAGTATTATTTTTACAGATATATGTAAAGACGTGGAGATTATTTAATGGCTGATTCTAAAGAAAAAAAGAGAGAAATAAAAGAAAGAAACAAGAGAATAAAAAATAGTAAGAAAAGCAAGAAAAGAGCAGAGAATAATATGGTTGGAAGCTTCCTTTATTTTGCATTATTTGCTTTGCTTGTTACTGTTGTTATTCTTGTAAGTGTAAGAGCTTATGATTTTGGAACAAAGATCTTTTCTGAGGATGGAGCAGAGGCTCCTCCCGGAACGGATGTTGAGATTACAATTTCAAGTGGAGATTCTGTAAGTGATGTTGCAGAAAAACTTCTTGATAAAAATGTAATTGAAAATAAAACAGTTTTTACTATTCAGTCAAAATTATTTGATGCTGATTTTAAAGAAGGAACTTATGTTGTAAATACATCTAATTCTGCCGAGGATATTATTGAGATATTATCGGCAAAAGATGGAGATGAGGAAAGTTAAATGGATATTGTAAATGAAAATATAGTATCGTACATTCATTCTCTTGAAAAAGATGATATTTTCCTTGGTAAACTTGAAAAATATGCTAAAGAAGAAAATGTGCCGATTATTCGAAAAGAAACTGCAAGTTTTTTAAAAACTTTTTTGAAGGTTTTAAAACCAAAAAATATATTAGAACTTGGAAGTGCTATAGGATATTCGGCTATTTTAATGGGCTTTAATACGGATGAAGATACAAAGATATATACTATAGAAAATTATGAAAAAAGAATACCTGTTGCAAAGGAAAATATTAAAAAAGCAGGATTTGAAAATAAGATTTTTCTTTTAGAAGGTGATGCTATGGAAAAAATGCAGGGCCTTGAAAGTACCTTTAATAATCCTGCGGATATTGATAAGAAATTTGATTTTGTTTTTATTGATGCTGCAAAAGGTTCATATAAAGAATATTTTTTGGAAGCTGAAAAAATGCTGGGTAAAAATGGCGTTATTATCTGTGATAATGTTTTGCAAAATGGAGATGTGGCTGTAAGCAGATTTGCGGTTGAAAGAAGAGACAGAACAATTCATTCAAGGATGCGTGAGTTTTTATATGAGATAAAAAATAATGAGTCTTATGAAACAAGTATTGTTCCTATTGGGGACGGACTCAGCATTTCTGTAAGATTGGCATGATTGCATAGAAATGATAATTATAAGGCTATCATAATTGCCTGGAAGAAATAATTGTAAGTATGTTGAAAATTGAAGAAATGTTGGATTTTATATATTAAGAAAGAAAGAGATATTATGGAATCAAAGAAAAGAAATATAGAATTATTAATACCTGCAAGTAGTCTGGAAGTATTAAAAGTTGCCGTAAACTACGGTGCAGATGCAGTTTATATAGGTGGAGAAGTATTTGGACTCAGAGCAAATGCAAAAAACTTTTCTATAGAAGAGATGAAAGAAGGAGTTAAATTTGCTCATGAAAGAAATGTAAGGGTGTTTGTTACAGCAAATATTTTAGCTCATAATGATGATCTTTTGGAGGTAAGAAATTATTTTGAAGTTTTAAAAACTGTGGGAATGGACGCTTTAATTATTTCTGACCCTGGAATTTTTACTATTGCAAAAGAAGTGCTTCCTGATGTTGAGATACATATTTCAACACAGGCAAATAATACAAATTATGGTACATATAAGTTCTGGCATTCTCTTGGTGCAAAAAGAGTTGTGTCTGCAAGAGAACTTTCTTTGAAAGAAATAAAAGAAATAAGGGAAAATATTCCTGATGATCTTGAAATAGAAACATTTATTCATGGTGCGATGTGCATTTCTTATTCAGGAAGATGTCTTCTCAGTAATTTCCTTGCATCAAGGGATGCAAACAGAGGAGCATGCACTCATCCGTGCAGATGGAAATATGCTGTAATGGAAGAAACAAGAGAAGGGGAATATATGCCTGTTTTTGAAAATGAAAGAGGAACATATATTTTCAATTCAAAGGATTTATGTATGATAGAGCATATTCCTGAACTTATTGATGCAGGAATTGACAGTTTTAAAATTGAAGGAAGAATGAAAACAGCCTTATACGTTGCGTGTGTTGCGAGAACCTATAGAAGGGCGATTGATGATTATTTAACCGGTGGTCTTGAATTATATAATAAAAATATGGATTATTACAGGGAAGAAATCAAAAAATGCACATACAGACAGTATACAACCGGCTTTTTCTTTGGAAAACCAGATAAAGATACACAGATTTATGATTCTAATACATATATTAAAGAATATACATATCTTGGTCTTGTTGAAGATATCTATGAAAATAAATTTGATGGAAAAACATTATATGAGATCACACAGAGAAATAAATTCCTTGAAGGTGATATGCTGGAAGTTATGAAAAAAGACGGAAGAAATGAAATGGTTAAGGTGCTTTCCATATACAATGAGCGTGGAGTAAAAGTGGAAAGTGCGCCACATCCAAAGGAAAAACTTTTCCTTGAACTTGATAAGGAATTAGAGGTATTTGATATTATAAGAATTAAAGGTTAATTTAATTTGAATAAATAAATATAATTTGAATTTGAAAATATCATAAATACGATAAAATTTAATAAAAATAGACAATAAAACTTTATTTTCTTGAATTTTTATGGTAAAATGTACTAAATGATTAAATTCTAGATAGAATGAAGGTAAGAAAATGGCAAGGTTAAATAAACTTAGATTAGGAGATTTACTCGTATCTAAAGGATTGATAACTGAGGAGCAATTATTAGAAGTTATCAATAAACAAAAGGAAACGCATACTAAGTTTGGTGAAACTGTTGTTACCATGGGTTTTGTAACAGAAAATGATGTTATTGATGCCCTTATTGAACAGTTAGGAATTGAGTATGTTGATGTAAGACGTATTAAAATTGATGAAAATGCGGTAAAACTTGTTAAAGAAGATTACATGCGTAAGAATTCAGTTATACCGTATGCATTTGATCCATTGGTGCCAAACGTACTTAAAGTTGCAATGGCAGATCCAATGGATATTATGATTGTTGATGATATCAGTATTATGACAAATATGCAGGTTGATACGGTATTATCTACAAAATCACAGATCAATGTAGTTCTTGATAAGATGTTTGGTGCCACACAGGCTATGGCGGCAGCTGAACAGTATAGAAAAGAAAGACAGAGAGATAAAGAAAGAACCGGTGTTACAACAGAAGATGATACTACATCAGGTGATGATGAAATCGAAAATTCACCAATTGTACAGCTGGTTAGAAGTATTCTTGAACAGGGAGTTAGAAGAAGGGCCAGTGATATTCACATCGAAGCATTGGAATTCCAGGTTAGAGTAAGATTCAGAATTGACGGTGCTTTGGTTGTGGTTATGACATATGAAATCGAACTCTTGTCTGCTATCGTTGCCAGACTTAAGATTATCGGTGGAATGGATATTTCTGAAAAGAGAAAACCTCAAGATGGTCGTATCGCCATGACGGTAGACAGAAGGGACTTCGACGTCCGTGTTTCTATTCTTCCTACCATCAATGGAGAAAAAGTCGTTATGAGACTTACATCCAAGGAGAATCTTACAAGAGATAAGAAGAACCTTGGATTTTCACCAAAAGAACTTGAGAAGTTTGACAGAATCTTAAAGAATCCTCATGGAATTATTCTTGTTACAGGACCTACAGGTTCCGGTAAATCAACAACACTTTATACAGCTTTATCAGAGTTAAATACAGAAGATGTTAATATCATCACTGTTGAGGACCCTGTAGAAGCAAATATGGAAGGTATCAACCAGGTACATGTTAATGAGAAAGCAGGACTTACATTTGCGGCTGCACTTCGTTCAATCCTCCGTCAGGATCCGGACATTATAATGATCGGAGAAATTCGTGACGGTGAGACAGCAGATATCGCGGTTAAGGCCGCTATCACCGGTCACCTTGTTGTATCTACACTTCATACAAATGGTACGGCATCTACTATCAGCCGTCTGGCAGATATGGGTATTGAGCCTTATCTTATTGGTGACTCTTTAGTTGGAGTTATCGCCCAGAGACTTGTTCGTCGTCTTTGTGGTGAATGTAAAAAGTTAGTATATGCAGACGAAGATCAGAAGAAACTTCTTGGATATGAAAATGAATTTGAACTGCCTATATATGATCCGGTTGGATGTGAAGCATGTGGTGGTACAGGTTATTCAGGACGTATCGGTGTATATGAGATCATGCCGGTTTCTTCAGCACTTCGTGCAGAAATTGCAAAAGGTGCAAGAGCAGATGAGATAAAGAAAGTTGCTATGGCGGATGGTATGGAAACACTTGCCATGTCAGCTGCAAGACTTTGTAAAGAAGGAATTACTTCTTATAAAGAAGCATTAAAGATAGCTTACGAATCAGAATAAGATGGTTTGTAAATATATATTAGTTTGAATGATTATTATTAATAAGAAGAAAAAATAAATAACAGGCAAAAATTATAAAAGCAGGAGGTTTACGACATTGATTACTATAGGCGAAATTTTAAAGGTAGCAGCAGGGTTTAATGCATCCGATGTTCACTTAACTGTAGGTGTTCCACCTAAGATGAGAGTTAATGGTGAACTCGTAAATATGGAATATCCAAGACTCATGCCTGAGGATTGTGATGTTATCATCGGTAGTATTCTTGATAAAAGAAGAAAAGATATATATGCCGAGAAAGGAGAGGTTGACTTTTCTATTTCAGTACCTGAGGTTGGACGTTACCGTGTAAACGTATTCAGACAAAGAGGTTCTATGGCAGCTGCACTCAGAGTTGTAGGAACAGAGATTCCTAATCCAAATGACCTTGGTGTTCCTCGGGCGGTTCAGGATTTACATAAGAGAAAAAGAGGTTTGGTACTTGTTACAGGACCTACAGGTTCTGGTAAGTCTACAACACTTGCTTCTATTATAAATCTTGTAAATACAAATTCTTCAGCTCACATTATTACACTTGAAGATCCTATCGAATATATGCATAAGCATAAAAAAGCTATGGTAAATCAAAGAGAAATAGGACTTGATTCAATGTCATACAATAATGCGCTTAGAGCTGCACTCCGTGAAGATCCGGATGTTATTCTTGTAGGAGAAATGAGAGACTTTGAAACTATTTCAATTGCGGTAACAGCAGCAGAAACAGGACATTTGGTTTTCTCAACACTTCATACAATTGGAGCTTCAGCAACTATTGACCGTATCATTGACGTTTTCCCTGTTCATCAGCAACAACAGATTCGTGTACAGTTATCAATGGTACTTGAAGCGGTTATTTCACAGCAGCTTTTACCAACAGCGGATCATAAGAAACGAGTAGCTGCATTTGAGGTTATGATTACAAATCCGGCTATTAAAAACCTTATCCGTGAAGGTAAGACATATCAGATTCAGTCAATGATCCAGACAAATAAGAAACTTGGAATGGTTACAATGGATGATGCATTATATGATTTATATAGAAGAGGAATTATATCAGGTGCAAATTGTCTTAACTATTCTCAGGATATTGTAAATATGGATAAGAGATTAAGAGGACTTATGTAAGTTTTGAAAATTTATAAATATCTAAAGGTAAAAAAATATATGTTGAAATAATATGAAAAATGAATTTTTTGTAAATAAACTATATACATTATTGAAATTGTAAACATAAATATTTCATGATATTGTTGAAAAATATGCATAAAATTCATTTTAATATCAAAAATAATATGTAAATTATTAACAAAATGTTAACAGTTGTAAAAAATATGGTAAAATTTTTTAAAGTATGCTATCATTTATTTAGTGAAAATGCATATGACAGATAAATGAAGAGAGGAGAGCAGAAATGCCAAATTTCAAATATACGGCTCTCAGCCAGTCAGGTGAAAAGATAACCGATACCATCGAAGCAGATGATAAAGGTATCGCAATAGAGATGCTGAGACGTGAAGGTTACAGTATGATTGAGAATGTTAAAGAGGAAGGTATCTTTGACAAAGATCTTAATCTTGATAACTTATTTAAGAAGAAAGTTACAGCAAGAGACTTAAGTGTATTTTGTAGACAGTTTGTTAGTATTACTACAGCAGGTGTTACAATCATCGATGCTTTGGAGATGCTTTCAGATCAGACTGAGAATCCAACACTTAAAGCTGCTATCATTGATACAGCTACTACAGTTAAGAAAGGTGAAAGCTTAGCATCAGGTCTTAAGAGACAGGGTGAATCAATCTTCCCTAAGATTATGATAAGCATGGTTGAAGCCGGTGAAGCTTCGGGTAACTTAGAGACAGCGTTTGATAGAGTTGGTGTACAGTTTGAAAAGAGTAACAGACTTGCAGGACTTGTTAAGAAAGCTCTTATCTATCCTATAGCACTTATGGTTATCGTTGTAGCGGTAGTTATAGTTATGATGGTAATGGTTATTCCAACGTTCTCGGATATGTATGCTGACATGGGTCAGACATTACCGGCTATTACAAGAGCATTGGTTGCTTGTTCTGATTTTATAGTCGCTAGGTGGTATGTTTTAATTGCGATAATTGCAGCAATTGTTGTTGGTATTAAGATATTTAAAAGTACTACGATGGGTAAATACTTCTTTGCTGACATAGCTATAAAGATGCCGATTTTTGGTGCGTTAACTACTAAGAATGCAGCAGCGCAGTTTGCAAGAACTTTATCTACACTTACAGCTTCCGGTCTTACAATGATTGATGCATTAGAGATTACAGCTAAGACTATGAAGAATATCAGATTCAGAGATGTTACTATGAATGCAAGAGAGAAGGTTGCACAAGGTAGACCTTTATCAGAACCTCTTACAAATACCGTATTTCCTCATATGATAGTTCATATGATAGGTATCGGTGAAGAGACAGGTAATATGGAAGATATGTTAAATACAGCAGCTTCATATTACGAAGAAGAAGTAGAAGTTACTACTCAGTCAGTTACAGCTTTGATTGAACCTCTCATTATCGTTGTTATGACAGCTATTGTTGGTACAATTATTATGGCGGTTCTTATACCTATGTTTGGTATGTACGATATCGCTGGACAGGATTTATAGAATCCATATTCATTAAGATATATAACAAATTTATTCATACCAATAGATTTGTTTTATATAGAAAAAATAAAAAATGTAAAATGTAAAGGAGACATGTATTATGAAAAAAATGAACAACAAAGGTTTCTCATTAATCGAACTTATTATCGTTATCGCTATTATGGCTATCTTAGTAGCTATTATCGCACCAAACTTAACAAAGTATCTTGGAAAGTCAAAATCTAAAACAGATGCTAAGAATGCAGATGAAATTGCACAGCAGATCCAGACAGCTATTACAGATTATGAAACAGATAATGGTGAACTTACAACTGGTACAATTACTGTAACATGGAATTCTTCAGGAGCTGTATATGCTGCTAATACAGCATTCCAGGATATTTTAAATGAGAATATTACTAATAGTACACAGAGTAAAGAAGACAGTTCTTATGCGACTGCTACAATTGCAAAATCAGGTGGAAAATACACAATAACAGTTACTGTTGGTAAACAGTCTACAAAGAGATAATATGTAAAATATGAAAAAAAACAATGGTTTTTCACTTATTGAGATAATTATTGTGATTGCTATAATGGCTATTTTGATAGCCATTATAGCACCAAATTTAACAAAGTATCTTGGTAAGTCTAAAAAAAGAACGGATGAAAAGAATGCAGAAGAAACAGCTTATCAGCTTCACAACTGTATAACTGATTATGAGTCTGAGGTTGGTACATTGATTGATGATCCGGATGTTACACTTAGAGTAGACTGGGATCCATCTTTAACATATTATACTTCGCCTAGAAATACAGTTTTTGATAGATATATCAATGAGGTTGTTACAGCACATACTGCATCAAAAGAAGATAATTCATATGCCTATGCTCTTATTACAAGAAGGGGTCCTAATGTTGAACAGGGATACAAGATTGTAGTTACAATAGGTAGTATGAGTGTAACAAAATAATCACACTTAAGGACTAATAATATGGAAAATATAATATATGCTATTATCACTTTTATATATGGAATATTTATAGGTAGTTTTTTAAATGTATGTATATATAGAATACCTAAGAAAGAAAGTGTAGTAGTAGTAAGATCACATTGTATGAATTGTGGTAAGAATATTAAATGGTATGATTTGGTACCAATATTTAGTTTTCTTATACTTGGTGGTAAATGCAGATATTGTAAAACTAAGTTATCTGCCCAGTATCCACTTATTGAATTCTTAAATGGAATCGGGTATGCGATTATAATTCTTATTAGAGGATTCAATTTAGTAAGTATCTTATATTGTTTATGTTTTTCTTCTTTATTAGCTCTAAGTGTGATTGATTTTAGGACTTTTGAAATTCCATTTGCCTTTAATGTTTTCATCGGCATTTTAGGCATTATAAGATTACTTACTGATTTAAAACATTGGTATGTTTATATCATTGGATTTGTAGTGGTAAGTGGTTTTTTATATTTAATTTTTATAATAACTAAAGGAAGAGGAATTGGTGGCGGTGATGTTAAACTTATGGCTGCCGCAGGATTATTATTAGGCTGGAAAGGCATTGTTCTTTCTTTGGGATTAGGATGTATTCTTGGTTCTATAATTCATATTATATTAATGAAAGTACAGAAAAAAGATCGTGTGCTTGCTATGGGACCGTATTTATCATTAGGTATTTTTATCACAATGTTATGGGGTGATAAGATAATTAATTGGTATTTAAATTCATACATCCGTTAATAAACTTTAAGGGAGGCTAGGAAATGGCATCTAAAACATTAACCATTGAAATTGGAAATGAATTTATTAAGATATGTGAATCTGAAAGAAGAAAAGATTCCATCACAGTTCATAGTGCAGTTTCAATTCTTACACCGGAAGAGTCTGTGGAAGACGGTTTCATCAGAAACTCAATGCTTGTTTCACAAGCTATTAAACAGGCTATGGCTCAGGAACAAATATCATCGAAAGAAGTAGTATTCGTACTTTCATCTTCAAGAATTGCTTCAAAAGAGGTTATTCTTCCTGGAGGAAAGAAAGTAAAAACTCAGGAAGTTATTAATGCAAATGCATCTGAATACTTCCCAATCAATGTTGATGAATATGTTTTTTCTTATACCGTTCTTGAGGAAATTAAAACAAAGGAAGAGCAGAAAACCAGAGTTTTGGTTTATGCAGCACCAGATTTAATGGTACAGGGTTATTATAATCTTGCAACAGACCTTGGTATGAAGGTTAAAGCAGTAGATTATTCCGGTAACTCTACATTACAGTTAATTAAAATTCAGATTGACAAGAGACCTACACTTGTAGTTCAGTTAGGTATGGATACAACTATTGCATCTGTAATGGTTGATGATATCTTAAGACTTCAAAGAACCATACCTTATGGTGAGTCAATGCTTTTACAGGCTGTTACAGAAAGTAGAAAAGTTTCTTCAAAGGTTGCTTTGGAACTTTTATCACAGGCACAGATTGTAAAAGAGAGTCTTGACGCAGATGAGACAACAGGCTCACTTAAGTATCTTATTAATAATATTAACCGTGTTATTGAATATTATTCAAGCAGAAATACGGATACACCTATTGAAAAGGTTGTAATCATCGGTGAAGGTGCCGATGTTATGGGAATGGATGTTCTCTTTAATAATGAAACAGGACTTCCATCAGAGCGTTTAACAATGCTTAAAAATGTAGAACCATATAACAGAATGAAGATTTCAAATTCTGTTCTTAGAAACTACATGGCTAACTTCGGTGCTTCTCTTGATCCTATTCATTTAGAACCAAAAGCACTTAGAGCTGTTACAGCATCAAAGAGCAGTTCATCAGCAGGAAATATGATAGCTTATGTTGGTGTTGGTGCTTTGTTAATTGCAGTTGCTGCAGGCCTTTGTATATGGCCAATAGCAGTAAATAAAAGAAATACAACTAAGCTTAATAAGATTGAATCAGAGATTTCAAGTGTTAAGCCTAAAGTAGATAAAGCTCTTAAAGCTTATGATGAATCTGAAACAAATTTAAAAGATATTGTAACATTTGACAGGGCTGCAAATGCAAATTCAGGTTATATGCTTGAACTTATTGATTTGTTAGAAGAAAATATGCCATCTGATATGCAGGTTAGTGAGTTAAAAATTACTGATGGTGAAGTTGATTTAAAAGTTTTATTCTTACAGCCTGAATTATTAGCTGGATTAACATCTACATTGAAAGATGATATTCATGTTTCAGATGTTAAAGTTGAAGGATTTTCTAACTTAAATGAAAGTGAAGAAGATGGAGTTGTTACAATTCCTGTATATGAAGGAACTCTTAGTTTCAAGATTTGTAGTGATGTATTCCTTGATGAATATACAGATGAAATGTATTATGATTCTTTAGACAGTGCTAAGAAAAATACAGATTTCTTCAAGATTGATGAAAAGAAAGTAAAAGATGATGATAAAAAATCTGAAGAAACAGAAACTAAGGAGGATAAGTAATTATGGAAGAAAATATGAATCAGAAAAAATCCTTTGATCCAGTACTTATTGGATACATTGTGATTATAATAGGTGTAGTTGCTTTAGTTCTTTCTTATGTTATGGTTTTTTCAAAGTACAAAACTAAGAATGATGATTTAAAAACAAAAATCACAGAGAAACAGGCAGAATTAGATGATTATAATTCTAAAAATACTAATCTTAAAAAAGTAGTGAAAGATACTAAAGAAAATAATGAAAGATTTGAAAAAGTTTTATCAAGATTTGATGGTGGCCTTTCTTACGAAGCAGAAATTTGTGATGCAATTAAAATTGCAGAAAATGATGATGTAATTTTTGATGGAATAAAGTTTGATGGTGATGAATCTACATTAGTATATCAGTTTGGTAATGATACTAAGGTTGTAGATGAAAATGGTGATCCAGCTTCATTAACAACAGTTGCTGTTGTTGATTCAACAAATGTTTCTACTGATGAGAAGGATAGTGATACTTACTTAGGTAAATCTATTGTTTATACTTTAACAGGTAAAGGTACATATGAAAATTCTCTTGAGTCTTTAAGAAATATTGAAAATACATCAGGAAAGAGAAAAGTATTAAAGGGCTTATCTTTTACATATGATGTATTAGCTGATGAGATGGCATATGAAGCTACATTCGTAGAATATGCTGTTACTGGAAATGGCAGAGAACCATATGCCTTTACAATACCAACTTATTCAAAGGGATTAGCAAATATCTTCTATGCTAATTCAGTACCACAAGATGAACAAAAATAATTAGTAATTAATGCAGTTAGGTCTGCCGTATATCGGCAGACCAATGCTATATTAAGAGATGAAATAAAAAATGTAAAATAATCCTATGAAACAAATTATAATTTAGTGAGAAGATAATTTGGAAGGGAGAATGTGAGATGCAATATAAAATTAAAAGTTTAAAAAATGATAACAGAGGTATAAGTTTAATTGAACTTATTATTACAATTGCAATACTTGCACTTGTATCAGCACCTTTTTTGCATTCTTTCTATTCTGCAGCATCAACTAATAAGAAGGCAAATGCGAGTTTGACAGCAAAAAATATTTCAGAAGATCTTATGGAAGAATTTAAAGGTTCAACTATAACAAAGTTACAAAAGATGAAATTTTCAGGATTATCATCTTATTCAAATACAGATGCTTCTGGAAAAGTACATGAAGGTTATAAGGTAGATAATTTTGATCTTACAGCGTTAGGATATCAGTCAGGCTATACTGCAGATATTAAATTGGAAAAGAGTGATAATAGGGTAAACAATGGAATACCATCCATAAAGAGCATTGATCATAAAAAAAGTGTAGTATTTATGGATATATTCACTACTTATGATGCTTTATATTCAGCACTTACACCAGCTGAAATAGCTAAAGGTGGAAGTGTATATAGAGAATCGACTATTGATATTGACTATAATACGTCAACAGATGTATATACTGTTGGCATTTCGATTGAATATAAGAAAATTGTATCCGGTGGTGTATCATCGGTTAAAGATTTAAACAGTATTGTTAAATTAGATTTTAAGGATATTAATAAAGTTCCTGATATTTATGCATTCTATACTGCACTTAGTGCCAGGGATAAACTTATTATAAATAATAATATTCCGGATACATATTTACCTGATGGAAGAAATAATGTTAGTTTATATTTAATATCACAGACAACTATAAATGGTTCAGCAACTGAAAGGGTTTCATTAAAACCTGAAAATGTAACTTTGAACTATACAACACCAGCTGGTGGTTCTGTGATTCCAACAACAAAATTAAATATGGTAACATTAACATCTGATATACCATATACAATATATACTAATATCGGTTCATCAGATTTAGACAGATACGTTGCAATTAATGATGTAACATTTTTATTTGATTTAACTGTAAAACTTAAAAAAGATGGAACTGTAATTGATACATATACAACATCTAAGGTTAATAATGAAAAGTAAAGGAGGGTTTATGATGTTATATAATAAATTAAAAATAAAAAATTCTAAATCCTCTTTTAAAGCTTTTTGTAAAGATAATAGAGGAAACAGTTTAGTTATAGTACTTATAGGAATGCTTATGGTAGGAATATTAGGAACAATGATTCTTACATTAACAGCAACAAACTATAAGGCAAATGTAGTTAGCAGAAAAAATCAAAAAACATTATATGCTAATGAAAAAGCAATAAATGACGTTGAGGCTTATCTTGGTGGAGAGGCTTTAGATGTTGCAAATAATGTATATGAACATATACTTAAAAATTATGTTGTAACAGATGGTGCTACTAATACAACAACAGCACTTTCAACTACAGCTGCAACAGCAAAGTTTAGAGAATATTATTTTAAAGGTTATGTAGATGCTTTAACACCTTCAAAAAGTATAACAGGTGTTTCAACAAAGTTTAAATCTACAGCTGTTGATTCAACTTCCTATGATAAATTAATTGAAGCAATTTATAATTATTATTCAACAACTGGTGACTATACACTTGTTATGGATGGTTCTGATATAAAAGGAATGACTCAGGGAGATTATACTTTTGTAATTAAGAAAACATCTGGAGCAAGAATAGATTATAGTGATGCAGATGGTGATGGTGAAAATGACACAATTACTATTAAAAATCTTTGTGTTTCATGTGAAGATGCCGGTGGATATTATACAAGTATAACAAATGATTTTGTTATCAATTCTCCGGATGCTCTTTTAGGATTTAAAGATACTAAGATGCCGGATAGTTTTGATGACTTATATTCTTATGCCATGGTTGTTGAAGGAAATGAAAACTCAGGCGATGCTTCATTGGTAGCATCTTCAAATTTAACATTAAAAGGAAATGCTTATTTTGGCTCTGATTATACAAATGGAAGAAGAAGCAGTGTTTTATTAAAGGATAGTGCTAAATTTACAGCAGAATCAAGAGTTGTTTATTCTGCTGGTCCAGTGCTTGTATCTTCAAACAGTACATTAGATTGTAAGGGTACAGGTGGAAAAGACCTTAAGTTCTGGGCAAAAGACTTAATTACAACAACAGGAAGTGATGGCGCTACAATTAATATTGATGGAAATGTTTTAGTATCTGACGACTTGGAAGTAAATGGAACAAATTCTAATATTAATCTTTCAGGTGCATATTATGGATATGGATTTAGAAGAAGTAGAGCAACATCAGCAATTGAAAATGATTCAAATATTACAAGTGGATTTACAACAACATCTTCCGCAATTATTCAGGATCATGAAACAAGAAGCTCAATGGTTGTAAATGGTAATGGAGTAAATGCAGATTTTACAAATCTTAATACATTAATTATTGCAGGACGTTCATTTGTTGATTTACAGGATGGTGGATTATTTGATAATGCCACATATATGACAGGTGAATCTGTATCATTTAAGGGTGATCAGAAGATGTATTATGCAAAGGCTGATAATCCAAACTTACCTGCATTCCTTAATGGAAGAAACGTAATAACTCTTACTGAAGCAAGAGAACTTGCAGCTGCTGCTGGTGAAGATCTTGAAGATTTTATTGATAACAGATCTAATAATGGTAGTAAGAACGTTGATGCAAGTGGTAACAGCAGATATGATTCAAGATATCCGGAAGTAATTTACAGATTATATCATAATACAACAGATGG
Organism: Lachnospiraceae bacterium RM5; assembly: GCA_900110975.1. Taxonomy (GTDB): domain Bacteria; phylum Bacillota; class Clostridia; order Lachnospirales; family Lachnospiraceae; genus Bovifimicola. Next base: position 96,784 of record FOFK01000005.1, on the reverse strand, counting down.
AGAAAAAAATATGATTTATTTCTTCGTTTATGATACTAATCCAAGAAGTCAGACAGCTTACTTTGCAAATTCATTTGCAACTAATGGAGCAGATGTATTAAGAGAAGCACAGACTTTAGGTATAAAGAAATTCCAGTTTGATTTTACAAATACAAATATATTCACTGTAGGTACAATATTTAGTTATGATGGCACATCATTTAGTAATTTGTATTACAGTGGTGATTTTACAAGTAGAAATTCTAATGTACCAACACCTAATACAATGGATGTTAATACATATACAAAATATGTAAATGAAATTTATTCAAGACAGAATCTTATGATTCCATCACTTAGAGATGTTGATAATGCTATTGGTAATGTTGGTGGTACAGCATTAAGTGTTAAATATGCAGATGTATATGATAACTTTGTTAAATCATTTGCTTCTAACAAGTCTGGTAAATTAACAGATCAGGATGATTTGGATTTAAATGTTACAAATTCATATTCAATCAATAAGACTGGATATACTTTGGTTAATATTAATACAGATACAAATTTATCAACAATTTTAACTAATGCAGGTATTGAAAATGGTGTTGTTATTGTTAATATCACATCTGATATGGCAAGACTTAATATTAACACCAGCTTTACAGGATTGTTAATGGTAAATGGTAATGCATATGTAAATAGCAATTCAAATATTACAAGTGATGAAGAACTTGTTAAATATGTATTTGGTCATGCAATGGTAAATGACGGTTCAGGAGATGTTTCACTTGGTGAATATGTTCTTGATGGTTATTTTGCAACAATGACAGCAAGAAATGAAGATGATTCACTTGATAATAATATTGCTTATACAGATCTTGTAAGTGCTAAGAATTATAGACAGACTAATAAGTAATTCAGAAGGGAAGGATATGGCTTATGAAAAATAATAAAGGTTTCAGTTTAATTGAAGTAGTTGTAGTCATTGCTCTTTTGGGAATAGTTACTTTTTTATCTGTTAATATGATGGCAAGTGCAAATAGAAGTAAAGCAAGACAATTTGCAAGCAATGTAAAGAATGCAATTGATGAGATGAAATCTGATGGAACTTCAAAAGCAGGAAGATATGCTTTAACAATTACCAAATCAGGAAATAGTATCATTGCTACTGAATATAAAGTCAGTGATTCGGGTGTTTATACTGCAATAGATCAGGAAGTGATTGCAAAAGGTTCAAATTATACTTTAAAAGAAGGAGCTTCCGGTTCGTATAGTTTAGGAACTAATTTTATTGCTTTTGAGTTTAATAAAGGTGATGGATCTTTTGATATGGCTAATTGGTGTACCGGTGATATTACTTCATCATATGGAGTTGTTGGTGAGGTTGAAGAACTTGTAATGAGTTATAAAACTAATTCAAAAAGAGTTTATGTTTCAAAAATTACCGGAAAATATTATATGGATAAATAGGAGGAGGTATAGTTTATGAAATTAAAAGACAACAATAAAGGTATTACACTTGTTGAAATAATCGTTTCGTTAGCTATTTCTACTATAGTTGTATTAGCTGTTTATTCATTTATTTTTGCAGGTACCAATAGTTATAAGTCTACTAATAAGCAGACTACGGTTCAACAGGAAACATCATATGTCATGAAAATGCTTGGTGGTAAAATAAAAGCCGGAAATTCCAGTGATGCAAGGCTTATAAACAGTTCTGGAAATATTGTTTATGATACTGGAAATGATGCAATATTTTATTATAATGATGCAAGTAATTCGCTGTATGTATTTAAATATAGTACAGTAGGTGGCGCAGGTAGTATTGATTATGTAGGAATACTAAGTGGCACATATTCAAATAAAAAATATTTAGTTTCAAAATGTATTGATTCTTTAACAATTAGTTTTGTTGGGGATGATATAAAGAGAGATGCAGATGGTAATGAGGTTTTAGATGCTTCAGGAAAAAATGAAGAATCAGAAGCATATACAACTCATACATTACCTACAGGTTTGACAGAATATATTCCTAATACAAAACTTGTAAGAATTGTTTGTTCAGTTACTTATGATAGACGTTCAAAAAATTCAGATGTAACATATACTATTAGAAATTAATTTTATGAGAAAACAAAAGGAAATACATGTAGTTTATTAAATTGCAAAGGAGGAATATGCATGACAGTGGAGAATTTTGTTAAGAAACATAAGAAAAAATTAACCTGTATTCTTTCATTAGTCATAGTATGTATTGTTGCAGCTGTCGCAATTATCTCGTCTATGAAAACAAAAGCAACAGTTTTCAAAAAAGATGAAAGCGGTAATGTATACAGAATTGATGCAATAAACATACTAGAAATTGTTGCCCAGAATGGACAACAGGTATTAGGTTACACAACACCGGGTTATGAACCTATTACTAAGGCAGAAGTAGAAGCATATACCGGAAGATTAAGTGAGGATGGCGATGACACATATAATACTGATGATTTCTATAATGCAACAGGATATGTAGTTATTGAAACACCTAATGGTACAGATGCTTCTGGAAATCCAGTTTATTCCCATACAGTTACTGGACAGGGATTAAACGATACATTTAATTTAAATGTATTAGAAGGTAATATGGCTGCAGGATCAATATCAGTTAACGCAAAAGTAATTGATGAAGTTACAGAAGATGATATTAAAAATGCAGATTTGATTTTTATTAACTCAGGTGATTATAATGAAAATCTTCTTTACTATTATGATCAGATTAAGCAGGGCGGACTTGGAAATATCCCTAGAGGAGATTATGGTGCAAGATTTGGTGATGTAAAAGAAGAATTAAAAAATGCAAAAACATATTATTATAATTTAATAATGGATTCTGTTGGTAATACATCAAAGGTTGCAGATTTAAGTAATATTGCATTTATATTTGCAGGAATTGAGGAATATGATCCTTTATATCTTGATGAATGTAAAGATGCACTTGTAAATGCTGACAAGTCAAAAGTTAAAACAGAGAATGATTTAAAGAGACTTATCGCAAATGCAATTAAAGATGCACAGGATGCAGCTGCTGGACAGCTTTGTGCATGGGAAAGTTTCACAGATGAAGCAGATTATGAATTAGTTACTGAATATTTTTATAAAGCTAATTTCCCGGATGCGAAATTTAACTATATAAATATTAAAGAATATTGTGACAGATATGCTTTCTATCCAGGTGATAAACTTGATAATGATATTGAAGAAATAATTAATGATACAAATGCAGAGCAGCAGATTTTAGCATTAGAAACTTTAAAAACAATTAAGAATAACGGCGAAGAGTTAAATGCTGATGATGCTTTAAACTGGTTTTTAAAATTAAATTATGAAAATGTATATGAAAATTTAATTGAGCATTACAGAGAAGCATTTAATGCTGCAGAATTTACATTTACTCCAATTGATGAGACTGATACAACAGATTATAGTGTTGTTTTAGATGCTATAAGATTTGAAGAAATTAAGAATTTAATTGATGATGTAAATGAAGAGTATAGAAATACATATTTAGATCAGTTTGCGCATGCTACTGAATCAACAGAAGCATATGAACAGTTTGCTTATGATTCTGAAATGGCAGCTGACATCAAATTTGATATTATTTCTAATAAATTAGGTGAAGATTATAATGCTTATAATGTTTCTTCATATATTGAAAAGTTAGCTACAAAGGAAGCTGGAACATTTTTAAATAGTGACGGTACACGTAATGAAGAAGCAATTAAAGCATTTATAAAAGAGGTAAATGAATCATTAGATTATGTAACAGTATCAACAACAGTGGATTGTAGTTGGGATATTGCTGAGAAGATTTATGAGGCAGTTAATGGATATGATGCAAATGGTAATCTCCTTAGTGATGTAAATAAAAAAGCAATGATGTACAATTCAAAGCTTATGTATGATTCTTCAAAAGAAGAAGTATTCGATGCGGACTTTGTTGATAAGGGACTTATTCATAATTGTAACTATGATGTAATTGATACTCCAAATGATACTTATAATTCAAATAACTTATATAAGATGCTTCTTATTTTAAGACAGTTAACTCCATCATATTATATGGGTTCAATTAAGAATAATATTAATAGTGATGGTGTATATTCTACAACAGGATTTGATGCAAATGGTAATGCAAATGCCGGAGCAACTGTTGTAAGAAGTTTTAATAAAACAACATTTGGTTATAATGGTACAAATGATTTTTCAAAATATAAAGAACCAGAAGTTGTAGGTGATTATTATAATACTTCAGGACAGAAGTTAGGTTCTGTTGAATATGTATATGATAGAATATATAGTTATACAGGTTCTGAATTCTTTGGCGGACAGGATTTTAATATTTCATCTTCAACATCAGAGACATATGAAGATGGTATAGTTGGAGAATATGCCGGTTATTCACATGTATCTGGTGATAGTACAGCAGATGTTGGTTTAGTACCTGGACAGACAGGATTTGATGAATCAACAAGAAATTTATATTTCTATTCTGTATCATATGATATGTATAAAAATTATTATAAATGTTATTATATGATTAATTTCTATAATGATAGAAATCAGCAGATAGGTAATACCGTTTATTTATCTGAAAGTGATGAAATTAAGTTTGATGCTGCAGGATTTAAGACATTATTTAAAGTAAATATTCCTGCTGGTGCTACAAATATTAAATATCAGGCACAGTATTCAAATTATAATGGTGGAACCGTAATTATTTCTAATAATGGTTCATCTTGGAAAAAATATAATCTTAACAGCACAGGTAATACATATTTGTTAGAAGAGTCTCAGACTACAGGTAATGGAAAGGTTAAATATCCAGCTAGTTTAGTTTCATCTAATAATATTTCAACTTATAACTTCTATTATCCAATATGTATTATGACTTCATCAAAATTAAACGATTGTGTTGAATTTAATGAAAGTTTATCTGTTGCTTTATCAGCATATTCGCCTATGCAGGGTAGAATAAGTTATAAGATGTTTATTTATAATGAAGATCCTAGAGTAAATACTTCACAGGTACCAGTTGAAACAATTGAAAATATTGCTTATGGTAGTCGTTATACAGGTGGAAGAACATATATAACTATCGGTAGGGAAATGACTAATGGACAGTATTGTAAATTGGTTGTTAATAAATTAAGTGATAGTTATTATGGATATAATGTTGGTACTACATATTATTATCATAAGAATTCATCAACATCTACAGCAACAGTTAAAAATATAAATGTTGATGGTGTAACTGAGTTTGTAGGACATACATTAAATGATGCAACTAAAGGTATAGTTGTAAATTATACAAATTTAGCATCTGCAACATATTCATATAATGGTGGAGCAACTCAGAATTTAAGTGATGGACAGATACTTGATCTTGGTGGTGATTTAGCAGAAGGTGCTACTGCAAGTTTAGTATTTAACTTTACAGCATCTAATGGAGAAACATTTAGTGCAAGTACAACACTTAAGAAGAATCCTTCTAAGATTGATAATAAAACTTCACTTAACTATAAGCTTACAACAACAGCTAAATCATATCCTGAATCAGGAAGTGATGGAAGAATAGCTTATACAAATAATTCATCATTATATGAATCTGATTTGTATACATTACTTAATAGTACTTCTACATCAAGAGGAGATATTATAAGATATATCTTAAATGTTACTCTTAATGAGATTCAGAATAAACCATTAAGAATCTTAGAGATTCAGCCAGCTGCTAATGCTACTGATTTAAATACATGGGATAGTGGCAAAATTAATGTTAAATGGTTACTTGAATCTATGAAAGTAGATACAACAGGTATTAATAGTGGTAACTATACTCAGTATGTAAAGATTACTTCAGTAAGTATTAAGAAATTTGATACTTTAGAGGATAATATAGCTGATTCTTATGATATGGTTTATATCGGTGTAAACAAAGGTAATTATATGATTGCTGATAAGAATACCGGAAGAACAGTATATAATGATACTTCAATGAAAGGTCTTGTATATACAGGTATTGGTGATAGATATAACGTAACAAGATATCTTGCCGGTACAGCAGCTGTTGATTATACTCAAGGAACAAATACTAATGCAACATATGCTGCTGAAATCCAGGATTGGAAAGCATTATATTCAGATGGTTTATCAGGAAATACTGTGAATTCATCTTGGAACTTATGGAATACTAAGAGTTATACTGGAAAAACAACAAATTATGTCAGAAAAGATCAGGCAACAACATCAAGACTTGTTGGTAATGATATTACTATAGATAGAATGACAGAATTAGAGGAATATGTTAAGGCCGGATATCCTGTATTACTTGCAAATGAATTATATTATTGTGATGATACAGATTGGTATGCAAGTAATAATTCAGGATCAGATGCTTCAAAATGGCCATATGTAGATAAAAATTCTAAGATGTATAATTTAATTATGGATCTTAAATATAATATGTATGGTGAAGGTTTATATGCAGATGGAAGATCATATCCTAGTGTTGTTTCAGTAAATAATGCACCTTCTTCAAATAATCCTGATTATCTTGAGGGAGAAGATAGAATAAAAGGTGGATTAAGTTTTGCTTACAAGAGAGTTGGTAGAGTCGGATTTGAATTTGTAAGTACAAACTTTACACAATATACAGCAACAAGACAGGAAAATGTTGTTACAACAGGAAGTAAAGTTGATACTTCGGTTCCATTTGAAATTAATTTCAACATAACAACATCTGGTATAACAAAAGAATATCTTGATTCAAATTATGAATTTAAATTCTTAGTTGATTCATCAGGAATTGGTAAATTTGCAGAAAATTCAACTCTTGAAATGGTTTGTGATTTTGATGTTTCAGATGATGCTAAGACTGTAAAAGTAACAGGTGAATGGCCTGCGGGTCTTGAAGGATATGTAATATGGAAGATAGTTGCATACAACAAGAATAATCCTGGAATTATATATTCTTATATAGGAAACTGTGCTTTACCAAATGCAGAAAGAAAAGAAATTTATGTATTATGGCTTGTAACTCCAAATTCATCCGGAGGAGCAATGCAGTTAAATACTACGATGAATACTACAATTAATTTTGCTTCAGAAATTGATAAAGCAAATATTGAAGAATATGATATCAGGGTTGTACCTATTTCATATGATGCACTTAATAATTACTATAATGAAAAAGTGAATGCAAACACTACGCTATATAACAAGACAAAACTTTATAATGGTGAATTTAAATTCTCAAATGATAATTCATTATTAAAGGTTAAAGATATTTATAAATATTCACTTAGTAAGGCTGGTGCTACAACATTTAATACATATGCATCTAAAGTAATAAAGAGTAATGGAAATAATGCACCTGAGGTGATTAATAATCTTGATGCTAATAAGAAATTTGATATGTTGGTATTTGGATTTAGAGATTCACCAAAAGGTGGTGACATTAGAAATGCCTGGGCTGTTGAAGATATGAAGTGGTTTGTAACTGATGGTGGACATTCACTCTTATTCACTCATGATGGTACTTCATTTACAACATCAGTTAATATCTTTACATCAGGAAATGGATATATTCCAGCAGATAGTTCTGATTGGTTATTCCATAGATATATGACTGCCGGATTTAGAGAATTAATAGGACAGGATTATTTTGGAATTACTTTATCAGATAGTGATATTTATAATTCAGAGAATCCACGTACTAAATATCAGAATACAAGAAGATATTTAACAAGTACAGATCAAAGAGACTATAGAGCATATACAGAAGCTGTAACAACAAATTATCAGAATGGTAATAATTATTTCCCATTTGCTCCAAATAATGGTTCAGCTGGATATAGAAAATCTGGTGTAGGTTGGACATATACTAAGACGGTTAAGATGGTTAACCAGGGTCAGATTACTGATTATCCTTATGTTATTCCAAGAACACTTACTACTTATGAAACTCATAACCAGTATCTTGCACTTAATGTGGATGATAAAGATACAACAGTATGGTATACATTATCAGGATCTTCAAATAGTACAAATAGTGGTACCGTAAAAACATATTATTATGATGCTAAAGATGCTGATGGTATAAATGACTATTATATTTATACAAATGGTAATGTTACATTTACATCTGCCGGACATAATAATGGTGGTATTTCACAGCAGGAATTAAACTTATTTATTAATACAGTTATCTTTGCTGTTAAACTTGGTAACGTTGCTCCAACAATAACTATCGATAATGCAAATGAAATGACAGATGGATCAAATCAGATAGATATGTATACTGATGATGAAGAGGTAGAAGTTCAGTTTACTGCAACAGATATTGATTCACCTCTTATGAATGGTGTATATTCTGATATTAAGATTGTAGTTGATACTGATGATGACGGAGTTATTTCAGATGTTGTTAACGGTGTTGCTGTTATTGATAAGGATGACAGAGTATTATTAAATAATGGTGAAGTTACATATGGAGGAACAGAGCCTGTTCTTAAGTATTCTTCATTAAAGGATAATATTGGTACGTATAATACAGTATATAATCTTGATGGTTTATCTCTTGTTAATAGAAAGAAATCAGGATTCCTTATTAATAAGAACGCGTATGCAGCCGCATTTGGACTTGATCCTAGCGACTTATATGGTGCAAAGATTTATATTGTTGTATCAGATAATGTACCAGGTGACAGATCATCACAGATGGTTGTAAGTAATTCGTTTACAATAAATGCTAAACTTGGTTCTTCATTATTTAACTTGAATTAATAAAATACAAAAAAAACTTTGTAAAAATAAACTACATGTAATGAAAAGGGACGATAGATTGCTATCGTCTCTTTTTTTTGTATTTCTCTGTTTTGAACTTTATATTTTTTATTATAAATGAACTGTAATAAATATTAATATATATCTACAAAACTATGATAATATAAATATATAATAAAATAAAAACTTATTATAATTAATTAGTTTCTAAAATATAATATAAATTGTTTAAATAGGAAATAAGAGGAACTAAATTTAAATAAAAAAGAAATAAATTATCATAATAATAAAAAATAAATTTATAAAAATAAATATTTTTTATATTGACATCACTAAAAATAAGTGTTATTATGTATTTGCATTAAAAATAAAGGAGGGGATATTATTTATTCGAGGGTGTATAGTGAGGCTATAAGAGGGATTGAACCTTATGTAGTTTGCATTGAGGTTGATATTACAAATGGGATTCCGGTTATTAATATGGTTGGACTTTTATCTTCTGAAGTAAAGGAATCTAAAGAAAGGGTCAGGACGGCTCTTAAGAATTCTGGTAATAACATACCGCCGTCCAGGGTTACCATTAGTTTTTCACCGGCAAATGAACATAAGGAAGGTACAGGTTTTGATCTTGCAATAGCAGTCGCTATACTTAACGCAACGAATGAACTTAAGATTGAAGACATTTCAGAGTACATTTTTATTGGAGAACTCAGACTAGATGGGAGTATCAAAGGCATAAATGGCATTTTGCCACTGGTAAATAATGCTAAAAACATGGGTTATAAATATGTTGTATTGTCAGATGAAAATTATAGGGAGGCACGTCTTGTAAAGGGGATAAAGATAATTCCAATTTGCAATTTGAATTTTTTAAAAGAGTATTTTGATAATAATTCTGAAAATAAGGAACATATTGATAAGATAAGAGGGGATGATTATTCAACAAATAGTACTAATTCTAATTTTAATTCCATTTCCAAAAAAATATATAATAATTCAGGTAATAATACAAATATAAAATCAAATAATAATAAGAATAGTAATATAAACATTAATAATATTGATGATTCAACTATTGTAAATAATGAAAGTGACAATGTCTGTGTGGATTATAAAGACATTTTTGGTCAGGAAGCTGCAAAATATGCATGCGTTTATGCTGCATGTGGGTGGCATAACTTATTTATGATAGGTCCTCCCGGAAGTGGAAAATCTATTTTAGCCAGGGGAATTAGTTCTATTATGGATGAAATGTCCGAAGAAGAGAGTATAGAGGTATCAAATGTTCATAGTATTTGTGGTTTATTGAAAAATGGCAGGCTTGTTAAGAAAAGGCCATTTTATGCACCTCATCATTCTATTACACTGCCATCACTTATTGGTGGAGGTAAATTTGTCGTACCGGGTGCTATAACCATTGCAAATAAAGGGGTATTATTCTTAGATGAACTTACGGAATTTCAAAGTAATGTGCTTGATGGTTTAAGACAGCCGTTAGAAGAGAAATCTATTAAAATCCATAGATTAAGCGGAGATTATGTATTTCCTGCGGATTGTCTTGTAGTTGCTGCAACTAATCCATGTAAATGCGGATATTATCCTGACAGGAGCAGATGTAATTGTACCGAGAATGAGATAAAAAGGTACTTTGGTAAAGTAAGTGGTCCTATTTTAGACAGGATGGATATTTCTGTTGAAGTTTCAAGGGTTTCAGAAGAATTCATTTCTTATGTTAGTGAAAGTGAGAGCTATAACAATATTAGCAAAATTAAAGAATCTGAAAAAATTAATAAATTGAATGGGTATAGGGTTTTATCGACATACGACATGAAAAAATTGGTAAAAAAAGGATGTGATTTTGCAAAGAAAAGACAGGGAAATAAGAAGAATGCAAATTTGACGATGGATGAAATAAGAAAATATTGTTATTTAGGCAAAGCAGAGAAAGATTTTATGATGGATGCTTATGTTAAGTTTGGTTTAACTATGAGGGGATATTATAAGGTAATTAAAGTTTCAAGGACTATTGCTGATATTGAAGAATCAGAAAGTATAGAAGTCAGACATTTAATTAAAGCTCTAGCTTACAGATTAACAATATAATTATAAAAATATAATTAGTGGAGGCGAATTAGTATAGGGTTAACAGAGGATGTATATTGCTATTGGCTTTTGAATAAAAGCGGATTGAAAAAATCAGGGATTATAAAATTAATTTCAAATTATTACTCTCCAAAAGAAATTTTTTATTTGGAGCTACCCAAAATAAAAGAATTTTTTGAAAAACATAACCTCGATGAAAAATTTATTGAACCATTTTTTAAATCAAAGAATTTAGATGATGTTTTAAAAGAATTTGATTTAATGAAAAAAATGGGAATAGAATTCGTTAGTTCATTTAATAAAATTTACCCTTTAAAACTAAAAAATATTTCTGATTATCCAATTGCTTTATATTTCAAAGGAAAAAGGATTGATTTTGATGCACCGGTAGTAGCAATAGTTGGAGCAAGGAATTGTTCAACTTATGGGCTGAATGTTGCAAAAAAAATTGGATTTGAGCTTAGTACACATAATGTAAATATTATAAGTGGACTGGCAAGAGGTGTTGATGGTGCAGGGCTTTCTGGTTGTATTGATGCAGGAGGCACTCCAATAGCAGTTATGGGATGTGGGGTGGATATTTGTTATCCAAGGGAAAATATAAATATTTATGAGCAGATAAAAAGAATGGGATGTATTATATCTGAATATCCTGTTAAATCAGAGCCATGTGCATGGCGTTTTCCTTTAAGAAACAGAATAATAAGCGGACTTGCAGATATAATTGTTGTGGTTGAGGCAAAAGAAAAGAGTGGTTCGCTTATAACAGTTAATTATGCAATTGAACAGGGAAAGGATGTTATGGCTGTACCGGGAAGGATATCTGATAATTTAAGCAAGGGATGTAATAAGATAATAAGAGATGGAGGAGGTATAATAACATCTGTAAATGATATTTTAGATACGTTAGAAATAATATATTCTGATAAATCTTTTGATAAAAATAAAGGCTTTTCTGATAAAAAAAACAACTTAAGACTTGAAAAAGAAATTGAATCGTTGTATAGTTGTGTAGATTTAGTTCCTAAAAGTGCATCTTTGATTGCTTTTGAAACTGGCAAAGATATTGAGGAAGTTATTCAGGGATTGATAAAATTACAGATGATGGGGTTGATTGAAGAACCATCTAAAAATAATTATGTGAAAAAGCTTTTATGAAAGAAGGATATATTCATGTCTAAGTATTTAGTTATTGTGGAGTCTCCTACTAAGGTAAAGACTATTGAGAAATTTCTTGGTTCAAATTATAGCGTTGTTGCTTCAAATGGACACGTAAGAGATCTTCCTAAGTCAACAATGGGGGTTGATGTTGAGAATGATTATGAGCCTAAATATATAACAATAAGAGGAAAGGGAGAAAAGCTTAAAGAATTAAGAAAATTAGCTAAAAAAGCAAGTAAAATATATCTTGCAACTGACCCTGACCGTGAAGGAGAGGCTATTTCATGGCATCTTGCTAATTCATTGAATGTGGAAGATAAGAAAATGAAAAGAATTACATTTAATGAAATTACAAAGACTGCTATTAAAGAATCATTGAAAAAACCAAGAGATATAGATATGAATCTTGTTGATTCACAGCAAACAAGAAGAATACTTGACAGAATGGTTGGTTATACAATTAGTCCTTTATTATGGAGAAAAATTAAAAGAGGACTTAGTGCAGGTAGAGTTCAGTCTGTTACACTTAGAATGATTTGTGACAGAGAAGATGAAATAAATGCTTTTATTCAGGAAGAATATTGGTCTATGGAGGCTCTTTTATTACCTAAGGGTCATAAAAAGCCTATCAGTGCAAAATTAACAGGACTTAATGGAAAGAAAATAGATATTAAATCCAAGGCTGAGATGGATAAGATTCTTTCTGAAATTGATGGAAAAGAGTATGTTATAAAGGATATAAAAAATGGTGAAAGAATAAAGAAAGCACCTCTTCCTTTTACAACATCTACTTTGCAGCAGGAAGCTTCAAAAACACTTAATTTTTCAACAAGAAAGACTATGCAGATTGCACAGCAGTTATATGAAGGTATAGAGATTAAAAATCAGGGTCTTGTTGGTCTTATTTCTTATTTAAGAACAGATTCTACCAGAGTATCTGAAGAAGCTGATAAGATGGCTAGAGATTATATTAAAGATAAATTTGGTGAAGAATACCTTACAACCAGTGCAAAAGATAAAAAGAATGAGAAAAAGATACAGGATGCTCATGAAGCAATCAGACCTACATATGTTGAATTTTCTCCAGTTCAGATAAAAGAATATTTATCAAGAGATCAGTTCAGACTTTATCAGCTCATATGGAAGAGATTTGTTGCCAGCAGAATGAGTAATGCAAAATATGAGACAAAGTCTATTCAGATAAATTGTAATGGATATAATTTTAGCGCATCATCATCAAAGCTTGATTTTGATGGATTTATGTCAGTGTATACAGATGATGATAGTAAAGAAGAAAAATCAAAGAGTGCATCAATTAAGAATATTGATTTAGATACAAAGCTTGAACTTGTTGAGACTGTGGAAAAACAGCATTTTACCCAGCCACCTGCCCACTTTACAGAAGCAGCTTTAGTTAAAGCGATGGAAGAAAAGGGTATTGGAAGACCAAGTACATATGCGCCTACAATTTCTACAATTCTTGCAAGAAGATATATTGTTAAGGAAAATAAGAATTTATATGTTACTGAACTTGGTAGTGCTGTAAATGAGGTTATGAAAAAATCATTCCCTGCTATTGTGGATCTTAGTTTTACTGCTAATCTTGAGTCACTTCTTGATAGTGTTGAAGATGGAACAATTATGTGGAAGGTTGTTATCAGAAACTTCTATCCTGACCTTGCAGAGGCTGTTAAGCATGCAGAAGAAACATTAGAGCATATTGATATTGAAGATGAAGTAACAGATATTATATGCGATAAATGTGGGAAAAATATGGTTGTTAAATTTGGCCCACATGGAAAATTCCTTGCATGTCCAGGATTCCCAGATTGTAAGAATACAAAGACATATTTTGAAAAAACAGGTGTACATTGTCCAAAATGTAATGGAGAAGTGGTTATTAAGATGTCTAAGAAGGGTAGAAGATATTATGGATGTGAAAATAATCCGGAATGTGAATTTATTTCTTGGCAGAAACCACTTAACAAAAAATGTCCTAAATGTAATTCATATATGATTCAAAAGGGAAATAAAGCCGTATGCTCAGACAATGAATGCGGTTATAATGAAGAATATGCTCCAAAAGAAAATGAAGCATAGGAAAATGTGATTATATCTCAAGGATTATTGTTAAATTATATTTATAAATTTTTTTGTTGAATTTAAATAACTCTTATTAATTTTAATTATACCAGGTGTCAAAACCTGCTTGCAGGTTTTGATGAAAAATACCGCTATATCAAGTTTACTTGAATATAGCGGTGCTTTTTTATCAAAGTAAAGTGCGCAGCACTTTTTTGACACCTTTTTATATGTAATCATAATTTAAACTAATGCCTTTTACAAACAATAGAATGTTTATAAAAGGCATTTTTAAATTTAAAACATAAACAGCAAATATTTAGATTTAATCATCATTTTCTTCATCTTCAGTAGCTGAATATACAGAACGTTTTCTGGCCATTTCATCACTTTCAAGATATTCATCGTATGTTGTAATCTTATCAATAAGTTTTCCACCAACTATTTCCATAATACGGTTAGCAGTAGTCTGTACAATCTGATGATCTCTTGAAGAAAAGAGGATTACGCCACTGAATTTAGTAAGACCAGTGTTTAATGCTGTGATACTTTCCATATCAAGGTGGTCTGTAGGTTCATCAAGAATAAGAACATTTGAGCCACTAATCATCATTTTTGAAAGCATACATCTTACTTTTTCACCACCGGATAATACTTTAACTTTCTTAACACCGTCATCGCCTGCGAAAAGCATTCTGCCAAGGAATCCTCTTACGTAGCTTACGTCTTTTATTTCAGAATATTGTGTAAGCCAGTCAACGATAGTAAAGTCATTATCAAATTCTTTTGAATTATCCTTAGGGAAGTAACTCTGGGATGTTGTAACGCCCCATTTATAAGAACCTTCATCAGGTTCCATCTCACCTGTTATAATTTTAAATAAAGTTGTTTTTGCAAGTTCGTTTCCACCAACGAAAGCAACTTTATCTTCTCTACCGATTGTAAAGGAAATATCATCTAAAATTTTTACGCCATCAATAGTTTTTGAAAGATTCTCAACTGTAAGAACTTCGTTACCGATTTCTCTGTTTGGTCTGAAATCAATATATGGATATTTTCTGCTTGATGGTTTAATTTCATCAAGTTCGATTTTTTCAAGGGCTCTCTTTCTTGAAGTAGCCTGTTTTGATTTAGAAGCATTAGCACTGAATCGCTGGATAAATTCCTGTAATTCTTTGATTTTTTCTTCTTTCTTTTTGTTTGCTTCTTTCATCTGTTTGATAAGTAATTGGCTTGATTCATACCAGAAGTCATAGTTTCCTGCATATAACTGGATTTTTCCGTAGTCGATATCGGCAATCTGTGTACAAACCTTGTTAAGGAAGTATCTGTCATGGGAAACTACAATAACTGTATTATCAAAGTTGATAAGGAATTCTTCAAGCCAGGCAATAGCATCAAGGTCTAAGTGGTTTGTAGGTTCGTCCAATAATAAAATGTCAGGGTTACCAAATAAAGCCTGGGCAAGTAAAACTTTAACCTTTTCAGCACCTTTTAATTCTTTCATATATTTATAATGAAGCTCTGTATCAATACCAAGACCATTAAGAAGCATTGCTGCGTCAGATTCTGCTTCCCAACCGTTTAAGGTTGCGAATTCTTCTTCTAATTTTCCGGCTTTAATACCATCTTCTTCGCTAAAATCTTCTTTTGCGTAGATAGCTTCCTTTTCCTTCATTATCTGATATAATCTGGCATTACCCATGATTACTGTATCAAGGACTGGATATTCATCATATTCAAAGTGATTCTGTTTTAAGAAAGAAAGTCTCTGACCCGGTGTTATAACGATTTCACCATTAGTAGAATCAAGTTCACCTGAAAGAATCTTTAAAAAAGTAGACTTTCCGGCACCATTTGCACCAATAAGGCCGTAGCAGTTACCTTCTGTAAATTTAATGTTAACATCTTCAAATAAAGCTTTTTTACCTATTCTTAAGGTAATATTATTTGCACTAATCATAAAAGAACCTCATTTCGATTTTTTTGTACAGATATAATTTTACAGAAAATTTGTTATTTTTCAATAACAATCTCTAAATTATTTACGATTTCCTTGTTTATAAGGCAAATTTGCTTTATAATATTCTACAAATGCGTAAATTACTAGGTGACTTATTGGTGTGAGTTATAAACATGATTTATAAGTACGTATGCCACATAAGTGGCATACATAATTTGTATAAAAAATTGTCTTTGCAAGTCGTTACTTGCAAGAGCAATTTTTTATACAAATATGATGCGGCGATGCCGCATCGTAGCTTATAACGTCTACAATAAGTCTAAGAAACTAGAGCAAATTCCAATGAGAGGTAATTGATTTGAATTCAGATAAATTAAGCTATAAGGTTAAAATTGGAGATCCTATGTTACTTGGTGCCACTAAAGTCAAAGATGGCATTAATTTTGCTGTCCTTATTTCTAATAATGACAGACCAAGATGTAGTGCTGTTTTTTATGAGAAGGGTACAAGAAAAATTGTATTTGAAATTCCTTTTACAGAAAACATGATGTTTGGCAAGGTGTATGCAATGGTTGTATCAGGCATAAAAATTGGGGATTTTGATTATAATTACAGAATTGGAAAAGAAATAGTAACAGATCCATATGCCAAGCTTATTAATGGAAGTGGTGTGTTTGGAGAGAATTGCAGAGAAATTAAGACATCATCTGTATTCATGGATAAGTTTAAGTGGGATAATGATGAAAGACCTCTCATTAGTTTTTCTGATACCATAATTTACAGACTTCACGTGAGAGGTTTTACCATGCACAGATTTTCAAAGGTTAGAAAAAAAGGAACCTTTGGTGGAATCATTGAGAAAATAGATTATTTAAAATCTCTTGGAATTACAATGGTTGAGCTTATGCCAGCCTATGATTTTAATGAAAAGGGTACAGAGAAAAATAAAAGAGTAAATTACTGGGGATATACAGATTCTGATTATATGATGCCAAAGGTATCATATTCAAATACAAAGACTCCAAAGGGTGCCATACATGAATTTAAAACTATGGTTAAAGAGCTTCATAAAAATGGCATAGAAGTATGCATGGAATTTTGTTTTGATAAAAACATTACACCAACATATATGATAGACTGTTTCAGATATTGGGTGATAAATTATCATATTGACGGAATTCATTGCAATATGAGTGATGATATAAGAGGAGCAATAAGTGCTGATCCATATTTATCTGATGTAAAAATAATAAGTCTTGGTTTTGATAATGATGATTTTTCAAGGGAAAAACATCTTGGTGAATGTAACAGGGTATTTATGAATACTGCCAGAAAATTCCTTAAGGGTGATGAGGGGCAGGTTATGGATATGGCTTACAGAGTCAGATACAATAAGAAATATGCCCAGCAGATAAATTATATTGCAAATAACGACACATTTACTCTTATGGATATGGTTTCTTATGATGGAAAACATAATGAAAGTAATGGTGAATATAATAGAGACGGTATAGAAGATAATAACAGCTGGAACTGTGGCTTTGAAGGTGTTACAAAGAAACAAAATGTTATTAAACTTAGAAGAAGACAGATAAAAAATGCATTATCTTTTGTAATGTTAAGTCAGGGTGCACCACTTATTTATGCCGGTGATGAATTTGGAAACAGCTGTAATGGAAATAATAATCCTTATTGTCAGGATAATGAGGTATCATATCTTGATTGGAGACTTACAAAAAAGAATGAAGACATATTAGAATTTTTTAAATTCCTTGTTAAATTCAGAAAAGAAAGAAAAGTGCTTCATTTGGATGCTCCATTAGAAGGTAATGATTATTATTCCCTTGGAATGCCTGATATTTCATATCATTCAGATAGAACATGGATATTGTTATTTGATGTGTTATCAAGACAATTTGCATATATGTTAAATGGAAGATATCCAAGAGCATTCCATAAACCTGAAGAGGAAAATTTATATATTGCCTATAATATGCATTGGGAAGAGAAAAAGTTAGGTCTTCCACTTGCAGGAAAAAATAAGGAATGGAAGCAGGTTTTTTCTACGGATGAAGATTATTATGCAGTTATAGATAATGGAAAAATGAAGATTGCAAGAACTGTTAAGGTTCCACCAAGAAGCGTACTTGTTCTTGAAAGTAAGGATATTGAAGAAGAGGATAATGTGGAAATTATTCTTGCATCACAGTCTCCAAGACGTAAGGATATTCTTACAAATGCAGGGATTTCATTTACTACAAAGGTTAGTGATAAAGAAGAAAAAGTAAGTAGTGACATACCTGAAGAAGTTGTAAAAGAATTATCAAACCAGAAGGCTTTAGATGTCCTTGAAAAATCTGAAGAAATAAAAAATAAACTTATTATTGGTGCTGATACTGTGGTATCTTGCGATAATAAAATACTTGGAAAACCTAAAAATGCAGGTGATGCAAGGAAGATGCTTTCAATGATTCAGGGAAAAAAACATGAGGTTTATACAGGCGTTACAATAATTTATGCAATTGGTGATAAAATAAAAAAAGAAGTATTTGCTGAAAAGACTGAAGTTTTTGTAAGGAAGATAAATAAAAAACAGATTGATGAATATATTAAAACAAAAGAACCTATGGATAAAGCAGGAGCATATGCGATTCAGGGGATTTTTGGAAAATATATTGAAAAGATTGAAGGCGATTACAATAATGTTGTAGGTCTTCCGATAGACAGGGTATTAAAGGAAGTAAGAGATAAATTTAAACTTAATTTATATAAGAACAATTAAAATATAAATTATGGATTATTTATTTAAGATATTTATTCAGGATTTCGAGGTGAAAAATGAAGTCGGTTGAGATAATTGTTCCATGTTACAATGAAGAAGAAGGAATCGATATTTTTTATGAAGAGACTAAAAAAATTACAGATTCCATAAAAGATTATTCTTTTAAATTTATTTTCATTGATGATGGAAGTAAAGATAAAACATTAGAAAAATTGATGAACCTGGCAAACAATAGAGACGTATATTATATATCATTTTCAAGGAATTTTGGAAAAGAAGCAGGGATGTATGCGGGACTTAAAAATTCATCTGCAGACTATGTCATTATTATGGATGCAGATTTACAACATCCTCCCAAATTGATTATTGATATGATAAATGGAATAGAAGAGGGCTATGATTGTGTTGCTGCAAGAAGAGTGGACAGAAAAGGCGAGTCACCTGTAAGAAATGCTTTTTCAAAAATGTTTTACCGTCTTAGTAACAAAATAACAGATGTTAAATTAGAAAGAGGCGTTGTTGATTATCGTATAATGTCAAGGCAGATGGTTGATGCGGTGCTTTCATTATCTGAATCCCAAAGATTTTCAAAGGGAATTTTTGAATGGGTTGGATTTAAGAAAAAATGGATTCCATATGAAAATGTTGAAAGAACAATAGGTTCTTCAAAATGGAGTTTCTGGAGTCTGTTTAAATATGCGGTAGATGGAATAACTGCATTTTCCCTTGCACCCCTTAAACTTGTGACATTATGCGGATTTTTAATATCTTTTTTTGCGTTTATATATATCATAGCGACATTAATCCAGACATGTATTTATGGAATTGTGGTGCCGGGATATGTTACAACTTTATCAGCGGTATTATTTTTGGGAGGAATAATAGAATTTTCAATAGGTTTGCTGGGAGCATATTTAGGTCATATTTATGTTGAAGCAAAAGACAGGCCTTTATATATAACAAAATATACTAATATTGATAATATTAATTCTAATGGGTTTGACGTGCAGAAAGGAATAAAAAATGGAAAAGATGCTTAAAAAGTTCCTTAATAAAGAAACTATTCTATATCTTATTTTTGGAGTTATCACAACTTTAATAGATTTTATTACATATATTATATTAAGAAAATTTGGCATAAATATAATGATTGCAAATTTCATATCGTGGACAGTTGCAGTTATATTTGCTTTTATTACAAATAAAATATATGTTTTTAACAGCAGAAAAAAAAGTCTTAATGTGGTTTTAGCTGAATTTTTAGGATTCGTTTCTGCCAGATTTGCATCATTAATCTTTAATCTTGTATTTATTTATGTGGTAGCAATTTTACTTGGTGCAAATGATATACTTGCAAAAGTCGTTGCAGCAGTTTTTGTAATTATAATTAATTACGTATTAAGTAAATTCTTTATATTTAACAAAAATAATAAAAAAGAACAGGGAATTCTTGAAACAATAAAAGAAAATATGGCATATATACTTTCTTTTATCATTCCTTTAATAATATTAATTTTTGTTTATTATTCAAGAAAAATATATCCATTCGGGGATAATACATATTTAAAGAGTGACTGTTATCATCAGTATCTTCCGTTTTTAAGGGAAATGTATTCGAAGTTAAAAAATCATGAATCCATAATGTATTCATGGCACATAGGACTTGGAACGGGAATGCCTTCGCTTTATGCATATTACCTTGCATCCCCAACAAATTTCTTTATTGCCATGGTGGATCCTATTCATTTACCTGAAGTTATAAATACATTTATACTTTTAAAAACATCTCTGGCTTCACTTTGTTTTGCAATATACCTTGTAAATCATTTTAAAACAAAGAAAATGATAGTACCTGCAATATCAATATTTTATGCGATGTCATCTTATATGATTGCATATTCCTGGAATATAATGTGGTTAGACTGTATTTGTTTACTCCCAATAATTATTCTTGGACTTGAAAGATTGGTAAAAGAGAAAAAATGCCTTCTTTATGTTATTTCTCTTGCGCTTGCCATTATTTCAAATTATTATATTGCGATTATGATATGTATTTTCTGTGTGTTATATTATGCATATCTTGTGCTTACAGATGATTTTAAAAAGAATATAAAAACTATTGGTAATTTTATAATGTATTCTTTGATAGCAGGTGGTATCGCGGCATTTAATTTCCTGCCTGCATATATGAATTTGAAATCAACAGCTTCAAATGATTTTGAGTTTCCAAAAGATATACAGAATTATTTCTCAGTATTAGAAATGGTTTCAAGATCTTTAATGGATGTGGAGCTGGATATTTTTTCTGCTCATAATCCAAACCTTTATTGTACAATGCTTATCTTTTTATTATTGCCATTGTATCTGTTAAATACAAAGATAAAGATAAAAGAAAAAATAGGAAAAGTTGCTTTGTGGGCAATACTTTTAGTAAGCTTTAGTACAAATATTCCAAACTATATATGGCATGGTTTCCATTATCCAAATTCTCTTCCAGCAAGAGAATCATTTATCTATATATTTATTGTTTTGGTTATTTCTTTTGAAGCTTTGAAAAATATAGAGGATGTGCCATCAAAGCAGATATATGAAGTGCTTGCAGGTGCAATATTTTTAGTGCTTATCATAGAAGAAATGTTTGTTTCTGATGATTATAAGGCAATAATTATTTATACAAGCATAGCATTTCTTGTATTCTACGGAATCGTTTTATGTACAATGAAAAGCGACAGATTTAATACAAATATAATTATGTATATGCTTCTCATTGTTACAATATCTGAAGTATATGTAAATGTCCAGAATACCGGATTTGCACCTTGTGGAAGATCTGCTTATTTAAATGATAATGTTGCTGTGGATGCTTTGGTAAAAGAGGCTAAGGAAAATGATGAAGATCTTTTCTACAGAACTGAGAAAAAAGAAAGAAGAACCAAAAATGACGCATCCTGGGGAAGTTATTATGGTGCATCAATATTCTCATCAGCAGCGCCAAAAGCAATAAGTGATTTTTATGGTGCAGTTGGAATGGAAGATTCAATGAATGCCTATGGTTATTATGGTGCAACACCATTAATGACATCAATGCTTTCAGTGAAATATCTGCTTAGTAATCAAAAAATATATGATTCAAATTATTCCCTTGTCAATACAAAGGAATATGAAATAACGGATTATCTTGATACTGATGAAGATGAAAGCAAAGAAAGTATTAAGAAAGAATATTATTTGTATAAATATAAATATTATCTACCTTTAGGATTTATGCTTGATTCATCTGTTGAAAATAAGATTGATATTGAAAATGCAATTCCATTTGAAAATTTAAATAGTTTTTATCGCTCAATTACAGGAAATCAGGATAGTCTCTACGAAAGATTAAGCGTTATGACTATTGGTGATGAAGCAACTGTTGAAGCTGATGAAGAAACACATATGATAATTTATCTTACAACATCCCTTGAATCAATATCTGTTGAATATGAAAATAGTGATGGGGTTGAGATTGATACTAAAAACTTTAATTCCATGAAGCAGACACATATGGTAGATCTTGGAGTTGTAGAAAAAGGATGCAGTGTTACGGTAAGATCCACAGATAGTGAAGTAAAAAGCTTCCAGATGTATGCATATAAGTATTTTGATGAGAAATATGATGATGTATATAATAAGTTAAGCAGCAATACAATGGAACTTACAAAGTTTGAAACAACATCCCTTGAAGGAAGAATAGAAGTAGAAAAGGATGGCTTGTTATTCACATCAATTCCATATGATAAAGGCTGGGAAATTTATGTGGATGGTAAAAAAGCAAATGTCCATGGATTTAAAGATGCTTTTATAAGTGTATATCTTACAAAAGGTTATCATGAAATCAGCTTTAAATATACACATCCCGGATTTAAAGAAGGTGTTGTAATATCAATATTATCTTTGATTATCCTCATTACATTGCAGATTATTAATAAGAAATATAGGGAAATTAATGAGATGGAATAAGGTTGATGAAGTTGATAATAAAGCAAATAGTATGCAGTTAATACAGTTAATGTAGTTAACAGTGATGTTGATAATGTGTTTGATGAGCTCGTGGAAGTCTTAAAATGGTGTCTGCGAGCTCTTTTGATTAGGAAATCCATCTAAAAAAGGGTAGTGGTATGAAATAGATGGAATATTTAAGAAAACAAAAATTTCTGAAACAAAGAAGTTCCATCTAAAAAGTAGGGGTGGTGTAAAATAGATGGAAAATTTGAAAAAGCAAAAATTTCAGAAACAAGGAAGTTCCATCTAAAAAAGGATAGTGGTATGAAATAGATGGAATATTTGAAAAAATAAAAAAAATCAAGGTATTAAAGTATATCAAAAAGAAGATATAGGGCAGAAAGATATAAATAAACCTACATATGACATACCACAAAAATTAATACCCTCTGTCAAATAGACAGAGGGTATAATAATATTATGATTGAATTTTTATGTATTATTATTTTGTATTATTAAGTGTTTTAACTTCTTTCATCTTCATAGCTCTAACTTTTAATGGAAGACCGAATAATGTAATGAATCCGTCTGCATCATGATGATCATATAAATCACCTGTTGTAAAGCTTGCAAGAGATGAGTCATATAATGAATATGGAGAAGTTGTACCAGCTTTAATAATATTTCCTTTGTAAAGTCTGAATTTAACTTCACCTGTAACATATTCCTGAGTTTTTTCAACGAAAGCCTGAAGTGCTTCTCTAAGTGGTGTAAACCATTTTCCTTCATAAACAAGCTGTGCAAAGTGATTTCCGATATCTTTCTTTTCTTTCATAGTATCTCTGTCTAATACTAATTCTTCAAGCTGGGCATGAGCTTCCATAAGGATTGTTCCACCTGGTGTTTCATAAACACCTCTTGATTTCATACCAACAACACGGTTTTCAACGATATCGATGATACCGATACCATGTTTTCCGCCGAGTTCGTTTAATTTTGTGATGATATCAGCAACTTTCATCTGAACACCATTGATAGAAGTAGGAACACCTTTTTCAAATGTCATTGTAACTTCTTCAGGTTCATCAACAGCTTTTTCAGGTGTAACACCAAGAACTAAAAGATGTTCGTAGTTTGGTGCATTTTCAGGATCTTCAAGTTCAAGACCTTCATGAGAAATATGCCAGATATTTCTATCTCTTGAGTAGCTCGAATCATCAGAAAATGGAAGATGAATTCCATGTGCTTCACAATATTCAATCTCATCTTCTCTGGACTGTAATGTCCAGATATCTGTCATTCTCCATGGAGCAATGATTTTAATATCAGGAGCTAAAGCTTTGATACCAAGTTCAAATCTGATCTGGTCATTTCCTTTACCTGTTGCACCGTGACAAATAGCAACAGCACCTTCTTTGCGGGCAATTTCAACTAATTTCTTAGCAATTCCAGGACGAGCCATAGAAGTACCAAGTAAATATTTATTTTCATAAATTGCGCCTGCCTGAACACATGGCATAATATAATCTTCGCAGAATTCATCTGTTATATCTTCAATATAAAGTTTAGCAGCACCACATGCTTTTGCACGTTCTTCTAATCCGTCTAATTCATTTCCCTGTCCACAGTTTATACAGCAACAAACTACGTCATAGTTAAAATTTTCTTTTAACCAAGGGATAATAGCAGTAGTATCCAATCCGCCTGAATAAGCTAAAACAACTTTTTCTTTCATAAAAGACCTCCTAGGTGTGAATATTTATTCATAAAATTTTATATTTATGCAACAGCATAACACTGTAATTAGTGTACAATAATATGAAATAATCGTCAATGGCAAATAAACAAAATTATATGAAATTTATAAACAAAAATATAAGAAAATTTAAAAATAATATTGTGTATAATTCTATTGCATATTATGCATAAAAAATGTATAATATGCACTGTATTTTCATTTTTATAAAAATAAACTGATAAGGAAAGAAGGAAATAATATGATTAAAGTTGGAATTATAGGTTCGACAGGATATGCAGGAGCTGAAATAGTAAGACTTATTTCATCTCATAAAAATGCAAAGGTGGAATGGTATGGTTCTAGAAGTTATATAGATAAGAAGTATTATGAAGTATTTCAAAATATGTTTCAGATAGTTGATGATAAGTGTTTAGATGATAATATAGATGAACTTGCAAATAAAGTAGATGTTATTTTTACAGCTACACCTCAGGGACTCTGCTCAAAGATTATAAATGAAGAAGTATTAAAAAAAGTTAAGGTAATTGATCTTAGCGCTGACTTCAGAATTAAAGATGTTGATACATATGAGAAATGGTATGGCATTGAGCATATGAGCAAGGAATATATTGATGAAGCAGTTTATGGTCTTTGTGAAATAAACAGAGATAAGGTTAAAAATGCAAGACTTATTGCAAATCCTGGATGTTTTCCAACATGTTCAATATTAAGTATTTATCCTTTGCTTAAAGAAAATTTTATTGATAAGGATTCTATTATTATTGATGCTAAATCTGGTACATCAGGTGCAGGAAGAGGCGCAAAGGTAAATAATCTTTTCTGTGAAGTGAATGAAAATATTAAAGCATATGGTGTTGCAACACATAGACATACACCTGAGATTGAAGAGCAGTTAGGCTATGCTGCAGGCGGTGAAGTGATGATTAATTTCACACCACACCTTGTTCCTATGAACAGAGGAATTTTAGTTACAGCTTACGCTAAGCTTAATAAAAATGTAAGTTATGATGAAGTTAAAGCTGTATATGATAAATATTATGATAAAGAGAAATTTGTCAGAGTGCTTGATAAAGATGTAAATCCTGAAACAAGATGGGTTGAGGGAAGTAATTATTGTGATGTTAACTTTAAGATTGATGAAAGAACAAACAGAATTATTATGATGGGTGCCATTGATAACCTTATTAAAGGTGCAGCAGGACAGGCAGTACAGAATATGAATATTATGTTTGGTGAAGATGAATGGGAAGGAATTGACCAGATTCCAATGTTCCCATAAGGAGGTATTATATGAATCATGTTGAAGGTGGAGTTTGTGCTCCTTTAGGATTTAAAGCAGGAAGTACATGGGTTGGTATAAAGGCTTCAAATAAGGAAAAAGATGACCTTGCCATGATCTTTTGTGAAGAACCATGTGTTTGTGCAGGTACTTTTACAACAAATGTTGTTAAGGCAGCACCTGTAAAATGGGATAGAAAAGTAATAGATGAATCAGATGATGTAAGAGCAATCGTAATAAATTCAGGTATTGCTAATGCAGCTACCGGCGAAAGAGGAATGAAAAACTGTGCTGAAATAGCAAAAGGATTATCAGCTGTTTCAGGTTTAAGAGAAGATGAGATTTTATGTGCATCAACAGGTGTAATTGGTCCAACTCTTCCGGTTGCAAAAATTCTTGAAGGAATTGAAAAGATTTATCCTGCGTTGGACAGAAGTGCAGAGAAAGCAAATAACGCAGCAGTAGCAATCATGACAACTGACACACATCCAAAGGAAGTTTCTGTTAAGGTAAATATTTCCGGTAAAGATGTTACAATCGGTGGAATGTGTAAAGGTTCCGGAATGATTCATATAAATATGTCTACAATGTTATCATTTATAACAACAGATGCTGATATTTCAAAGGAAATGCTTACAAAGGCACTTACTAATGTTGTTAAAGATACCTATAATATGGTATCTGTTGATGGAGATACATCCACAAATGATACGGTTATTATAATGGCAAATAAGATGGCAAATAATGAAAAAATTACTACTGAAAATGAAGATTATAACAAATTTTATGAAGCTTTATATGTAGTATGTTCAGAACTTGCAAAGAATATTGCAAAGGATGGGGAGGGTGCAACAACTCTTATTGAAACAAGAGTTTTAAATGCTGCTTCAAAAGATATGGCAAGAAAACTTGCGAAATCTGTTATTTCATCATCTTTAACAAAGGCTGCAATATTTGGAAAAGACGCAAATTGCGGAAGAATTTTATGTGCCCTTGGATATGCAGGTGTGGACTTTGATATTGAAAAAGTAAATGTATATTATGAGAGTAAAAACGGCAGAATCATGATGGTTGAAAAAGGTGTGGTTCTTGAGTTTGATGAAGATTATGCATATAAAGTTTTAGACAGTGATGAAGTGGCAATTATATGCGATATGAATGCAGGAAAAGAAGACGCCATAGCATGGGGCTGTGATTTAACATATGAATATGTAAAAATAAATGCTGATTATAGAAGCTAAGAATTATTGTTAAAAAAATCATTATAAACAGATTATATATTTTTATAATTATCAGATAATTAAATGATGTATGAAAGGAAGATTACCATGGAAAAAGAAATGGATAAGTATCTTGAAAAAGCAAGTGTATTAATTGAAGCATTACCATATATTCAAAGATTCAACAGAAAAATTATAGTTGTTAAATATGGTGGAAGTGCCATGGTTGACAATGAACTTAAGAAAAATGTCATTAAGGATGTGACATTACTTAAATTAGTTGGATTTAAGCCAATTATTGTTCATGGTGGCGGTAAGGAAATTAGTAAATGGGTTGAACTTTCAGGAAATAAACCTGAATTTATTAACGGACTCAGAGTTACTGATGAAAATACAATGGAAATAGCTGAAATGGTTCTTGGAAAAGTTGGTAAATCATTAGTTTCCATGGTTGAAGAACTTGGTGTTAAAGCTGTAAGTATTTCAGGAAAAGATGGAAAACTTTTAGAGTGCGAGAAAAAATATTCAGACGGTAAAGACATTGGTTTTGTTGGAGATATTACAAAAGTTAATCCTAAGATTTTATATGATTTATTAGATGATGATTATCTTCCAATTGTTTGTCCAATTGGTCTTGATAATGACTTTAATACATATAATATTAATGCGGATGATGCAGCATGTGCAATTGCAAAAGCTGTAAGTGCTGAGAAACTTGCATTCTTAACAGATATTGAAGGCGTTTATAAAGATAAGGATGATCCTGATACATTGATTTCTGAATTAATGATTGAGGATGCTAAGAAGCTTATAGATGATGGATATATTGGTGGCGGAATGCTTCCAAAACTTAACAATTGTATTGAAGCGATTGAAAAAGGTGTTAGCAGAGTGCATATCCTTGATGGAAGAATACCTCATTGCTTATTACTTGAAATCTTTACTAATAAAGGTATTGGAACAGCAATACTTGGAAAAGATGCAGAGAAATTTTATTTAGATTAAAGAAAGGGGCTTTGTATTATGAATAAACAGGAATATATTGATATTGCAGAAGAATCTTTACTTCATACATATAACAGATTCAAACTCGTTTTAGATAAAGGTGATGGCGTTTATCTTTATGATACAGACGGAAAAAAATATCTTGATTTTGCAGCAGGTATAGCTGTTTTTGCTTTTGGATACAATAATAAAGAATATAATAATGCATTAAAAGAGCAGATTGATAAACTTATTCATACATCGAATTTATATTATAATGTTCCTTCTTTAATGGCCGCAAAAAGATTAAAAGAAATTACTAAAATGGACAGGGTTTTCTTTACAAACAGCGGAACAGAAGCTATTGAAGGTGCTATTAAAACAGCAAGAAAATATGCTTTTAATAAAGATGGAAAAAATGATCATGAGATAATTGCGATGAAACATTCTTTCCACGGAAGAAGTATGGGTGCTCTTTCAGTTACTGGAAATGAAAAATATCAGGAAGCTTTCAAACCATTAATTGGTGGAGTGAAATTTGCTGATTATAATGATTTAGATAGTGTTAAAGCTCTTGTAAATGATAAAACATGTGCAATTATTTTAGAGCCAATACAGGGTGAAGGTGGAATTTATCCTGCAAATGAAGAATTTATCAAAGGCATAAAAGAAATTTGTGATGAAAAAGATATTCTTCTTATTTTTGATGAAATCCAGTGTGGAATGGGAAGAAGCGGAAAAATGTTTGCCCATGAATATTATGGAGTTAAGCCTGATATTCTTACACTTGCAAAGGCATTGGGCTGTGGTATTCCTGTTGGTGCATTTATTACAAATGAAAAAGCAGCAGTTTTAGTGCCGGGAGATCATGGTACAACATATGGAGGTAACCCTCTTGCATGTACTGCAATTAATAAAGTCCTTGATTTATTTGAAAATACGGATGTTTTAAATAATGTTAATGAAGTTTCAAAATATATGGAAGAAAAGTTTGATGCATTAACAGAGAAATATGATTTTGTAAAAGGACACAGAGGAAAAGGACTTATGCAGGGACTTATTCTTGATATACCTGTAGGAGAAGTGGTAACAAAATCTATTGAAAAGGGACTTATTGTTATCAGTGCAGGCTCTGATGTATTAAGATTTGTGCCACCTCTTATCATTACAAAAGAAAATGTTGATGAAATGTATAACATTATTGATTCTGTATTTGAAAGTTTTAATAAAAAATAATTTAATATTATTGTAATATATTTTGTTTTTTTGTAAAATTAAAGTGTGTTTTGAAATCTCTTTGTGATAAGGGGGATTTCATATGCTAAAAAAAATAATTTTATCAGGTGGATTCCTGATAGGAATCAGTATTTTACTTATTCTAAAATCTTATGAAGATAATAGAGGAACCGTTATTAAAGAAACGTTTGCCGGTGAAAGTATAAGTTCATCTGAAAAGAATGAAACTGCAGGATTACGTAGTAATGCAGTAGATAGTGATATATCAGATAGTGATGCTTCCGGAAAAGATTCTGATGGGAGAACGGATTTGAAATGCTTCGTGCAGATAACTGGAGCGGTTACTAATCCTGGTGTTTATGAATCAGAAGAGGATGCAAGGATTTTTCAGATAGTTGAAATGGCAGGCGGATATCTTGAAAATGCTGATGTAAGCGCCATAAATGGAGCATCAAAAATTTCTGACGGTATGAGTATTTATGTTCCCTGTATCGGAGAAGATTTAGGGGATAAGGATGTTGTTGATATATCAGAAAGCTTATATGATAATTTATCTGAAAGGTTATCTGATGAGGACAAAACTTCATCGGGTAATGCAGAAAATGATAAAGTAAATATAAATACCGCAGGTGCTGATGAATTAATGACACTTCCTGGAATTGGCGAAATAAAGGCAAATGCAATTATTTCATACAGAGAAGAAAATGGAAGTTTTTCAAGTATTGAAGATATTAAAAATATCAGCGGTATTAAAGATGCTTTGTTTAATAAAATTAAAGATTTAATTGTTGTTTAAGTGGTAAGTTTACAAAAAAAGATACAGATATTAGGAGGAAAAAATGGGAAACAGAGTCCTTGTTGTTGATGATGAGAAATCAATAGTTAAAGGTATAAAATTTAGTTTGGAGCAGGATGGAATGACAGTAGATTGTGCTTATGATGGTGGAGAAGCTGTTGAATTAGCAAAACAGACTGAGTATGACATTGTGCTTTTGGATGTTATGCTTCCTGTTTTTGATGGATATGAAGTTCTTAGTAAAATAAGGGAATTTTCTACTATGCCTGTTATTATGCTTACTGCAAAAGGCGATGATACAAATAAAATACTTGGTCTTGAATATGGTGCAGATGATTATATCACAAAGCCATTTAATATATTAGAAGTTAAAGCAAGAATTAAAGCTATTATGAGAAGATCTTCCTCAGTATCAGAAAAGTCAAAAGACGTTAAAGTGATAAGAAAAGGAGATCTTGAGATGGACATTGAAGGAAGAAGTGTCAAGATTTCAGGAAAAGAAATTAATCTTACTGCAAAGGAATTTGATCTTTTAGAGCTTCTTTTAAGCAATCCAAACAAGGTATACAGCAGAGAAAAACTTCTTAATATTGTATGGGGATATGAGTATCCTGGTGATGTAAGAACTGTTGATGTACACGTAAGAAGATTAAGAGGAAAAATAGAAACTGACCCGGGTGAGCCAAAGTATGTTCAGACAAAATGGGGCGTTGGTTATTTTTATAAAGAGTAGTTTCTGAAATCAGAGATGTTTTGATATCTGTTTAATTAATAATAATTTTAGTAAAAAAAGAGAAATATATATGTTTGATAACGATGAAAATATGTTAAATAACACCGAAAAAAAAGGAATCTTTAAAAGATTCCTTTTATGGTTAAAGATGGTTTCAAAAAGTCTTAGAATACGCATAGGGCTTGTGATTATAATTATTGGAATAGTGATTCCTTTATTAACCTGTCTTTATTTATATGGTGAAATTGAAAACTCAATGATAGATATGAAGATGGACAGACTTCTTAGCCAGTCAAATATATTAAAGAATAATATTTTGAAAGAAGGCTACCTTGAAAGTCGTGAATCTGAAGCTATTAATGCGGAACTTGCACAGCTTTCAGCAATGTATGATGGAAGAGTACTTATCATTGATTCAGATTTTAAAATTATAAAAGATACATATGTTATGGATGAAGGAAAGAACGTTATCAGTCGTAATGTAATACTTTCTTTCCAGGGAAATAATATTTCAATTTATAGAAAAAACGAAAATTACATTGAAATATCTCTTCCGATAATGAATGAAAAGAAGAAGACAATAGGTGTTTTATATGCCGAATTTTCAACAAATGATATAAAATATTCCATGGAAAATATTAAAAAGAATATGAAGATGATTGTTGAATTTACCAGCATAGTTTTTATTATTTTTGGAATAATCATTTCAAGATTATTTGTTAAGCCTTTAAAAAAGGTTAAAGAGAGTTTTGAAAAAATCAATTACGGATATGTTGATTTTGATAAGAAAATTGACAGTTATACAGAAATGGAAGATATGTTTGATTCTGTTAATGAATCTTTGAAACGAATGAAAAAGATTGACGATTCCAGACAGGAGTTTGTATCAAATGTATCCCATGAATTAAAAACTCCAATGACTTCAATAAAAGTATTGGCGGATTCTTTGGCAGGTCAGGAGAATGTTCCAGCAGAAATTTATAAAGACTTTTTTGAAGATATTACAAAAGAAATTGACAGGGAAAATGATATTATTTCTAATCTCCTTGCTTTAGTCAGAACTGAAAAAAATAATGCAGTTTTAAATATTGCTCCAACAAATATAAATGATATGATGGAAGGTATTTTAAAAATTGTAAGACCTATTGCAAGTCAGAAAAATATCGAACTTGTCCTTGAAAGCTTCAGACCTATTGAAGCGGAAGTAGATGAAATGAAGCTTGCCTCAGCAATGACAAACTTAGTTGAAAATGCTGTTAAATACAACGTTGTTGACGGTTGGGTAAGAGTTACATTAAATGCAGATCATCAATATTTTTACATAAAAGTAGCTGATTCAGGAGTTGGTATTCCTGAAGATTCAATTGATCTTGTATTTGAAAGATTCTACAGAGTTGATAAAGACAGGGCAAGAAAATCGGGTGGTACCGGTCTTGGACTTGCGATTACAAAAAATATCATAGTTTTACATAATGGTGAGATTAAGGTATATAGCAAGGAAGGCGAGGGAACTACGTTTAATGTAAGGATACCGCTTACTTATGTAAGTAATTGATGATATATTTATAAAAAAAGAAGGATCAAAATATGATACATTTTTTTGGAAAAAAATTTTATAAAGTATTTGTTTTGGTTTTATGTTTTTCTTTTATTTTGTTTATCCCATCCTGTGACAAGAAAAGTGAAGAGTTAAAAGATGGTGAAATATATCTTTATTATACCGATAAAGATAAGACTGAGCTTCAGAAGGAAAAATATAAAATTGAAAATACCGATACAGAAGATGTTGTGGATGAAGTGATTAAAAAAATGTGTGAAACTTCGAATAATTTAAACGAAGTAACAGCAAAGCCTGATTATGTTGAGATAAATAGTTATAGTATTACAGATACAAATACCGTAAATGTTGATTTTAACATTGCTTATAATGAAATGGGTAAGGTTGAAGAACTTTTGTGCAGGGCAGCATTTGTTTTAACACTCACACAGATAGATAATATTGAATATGTTACATTTACCATAAACGATATGCCTCTTATGTATATTGATAATACAAAAGAGAGTGTGGGCCCTATGAAGGCAGAGGATTTTGTTGACATTTGTAAAGCCTCTAACAGCGTAAATTTTGTTAATAAGTATGAGATGAAAATTTATTATCTTAATAAAGATATGACCGGTCTTGTTGCAGTTGACTGTACGAAATTAAATAATAAAAGTGCTTCTGTTGAAAAGATGATTATAGAGAAGTTAATTCAGGGACCGGATAAAAATTCCGGTTATGTAAGAACGTTGCCTGAAGATGCAAAGCTTTTAAATGTAATGACAAAAGATGGTATATGTTATGTTAATTTTGCAAAAGGCTTTTTAGATGGAAAAGTTGACTGTTCGCCGGAACTTGAAGTATATTCAATAGTTAATTCTCTTTGTGAATTAAGCTATGTAAATAAGGTTTCCATATCAGTTGCCGGGGAAACTGATGTAACCTTAAGGGATGAAGTTTCGTTTAAATATGAATTTTCAAGAAATTTAGATTATATGGAGTAAAATGGTAGGGGGGAAAATTATAAAAAGGGTTATGATTTTAATTACCATGATACTTGTCTGTATCATGGTTTTTTTTGGAAAAAATATTTTTGATAAGAAGTATCATATAGGGAGAATTAAAGAGGGCAAAGAATTAACAGTTTCCGGCAAGGTAATAAGTATTAAAGAAAAAGAATATTCTATAAATTATATTGTAAATACAAGGAAATTT
This sequence comes from Lachnospiraceae bacterium RM5, assembly GCA_900110975.1. Classification (GTDB taxonomy): domain Bacteria; phylum Bacillota; class Clostridia; order Lachnospirales; family Lachnospiraceae; genus Bovifimicola. The sequence goes on along the minus strand of FOFK01000005.1, from coordinate 63,142 downwards.
GGGAAGGTTCTTGTGGTATGTGACGAGAAGTTAAAGGAAATGTCTGGCAAAAAGATTAGTGTAAATTCTGATGAAAGATTAATTGATAATACATATAAAAATAAAAATATAAAAAATGATCAGGCTAAGAAAATATGTGTCGGAAATAAGGTTAAATTAAGAGGGAAATTTACAGAGTTTAAAACTAATACAAATCCCGGATGCTATAATGAAAAGAAATATTATTATTCAAATAAAATATTTATAAAAGTTAAATATGTTAATGGAAGTATAAAAATACTTGCTAATAATAAATCAAAAGTATTTATTTTAAGGGAAAAAATAATAAGCAGCATCAGAAAAATAAGCAGCGAAAAATATTTTGGAATATTTGTTGCAATTCTAACAGGTGAGAAAAAATATGCCGACAGTGAAATTTTATCTTTATACAGCATAGTTGGAATTTCGCATATTATAGCTATTTCTGGCCTTCACATTTCTTTTTTTGGCTTGTTTTTATATAAATTTTTAAGGGCGTTAATTAATGAAAAATCAGGTGGAATTATTTCTATTATTCTTATGGGAGTATATGTTTTTAGCGTTGATATGGTTTCTGCAAAACGAGCTTATATTATGTTTGTTATTTATATTTTAGGTAATATGCTATTAAGAAGTTATGATGGAATATCAGCGTTGCTGCTTGCATTTTGCATTTTATTTATAAATAATCCTTATATGTTATATGGAAGTGGCTGTATTTTGTCTTTTCTTTCGGTGTTCTCTCTATATGTAATTTATGAAAACATCATAAAGTTTTATAAAATAAAAAATCCTTTATTAAAGAGTTTTGTTTTATCACTGACTATCCAGATAACATTAAGACCGGTCTTTGAATATACGTTTTTTCAAACATGCAGATTCTCTGTAATTTTAAATTTAATAATTGTACCAACCATGGGAGTATTGTTGTTTTTACTTGTATTAGCAGTGTTTTTAAGCTTTTTCTCATTAAAACTTGGAAGTCTTATTTGTTATTATTCTGAAAAAATATTGGGATTTTATGAGTATATAAGCAGATTGTTTTTAAAAATCCCTGGAAGTGTTGAAATTACAGGCATTCCAAATCTTTATAGAATGTATTTGTATTATATGATTTTGTTTATAATTATCTTATTTGTTATTTATTTAAATAAGAGGGATAGTAGTGAAAAATACAAAAACAGGTGCAGGGGATGTATAAATAAAGAGAGTAAATGTGTAAATGCTTTTAAAGCTGAATGTATAAATAAATGTAATTATTATAATTTGCTTAATAAAAAGCTATTTAACAATAATTTGTTTGAAAATAATGTATCTAACAATAGTTTCTTTAAAAATAATCTATCTAACAATAATTTGTTTAATAATAATGTGTCAAATAATAATTTTTTTAAAAGAAAGCTGCTCAAAATTTTAGTTTCTTCAGGATTGATTTTTCTGCTGTTCTTTTCTCTTAGAGAAACTCATAAAGGATTATCAATAAATATGATAGATGTAGGGCAGGGAGATTCTTTTCTTGTGCAGGATGAAAAAATAAATATATTGGTTGATGGCGGAAGTTCTGGCAATGACGATATAGGAAAATATACACTTCTTCCAACATTAAAAGCAGGTGGAGTTAAGAGATTAGATTATGTAATAATTTCACATTTTGATCTGGATCATTATAACGGTATTGAAACTTTATTATCATATAAAATAGGTGGTAAATCTTATGTAAAAAATCTTGTTTTAGCTGATATACCAAAAGATTTGATTGATGATGAGTATATTAATCTGGTTAAGATATGTGCAAAAAATGGTATAAGTGTGAAGTATATTTCGTCTGGAGATAATATAAAATTTGATAAATGCATTCTTAAGTGTATTTGGCCTGAAAAGGATATTGAATCTTATAAGAGTGCAGAAATTTATAATAAGAATGATTTTTCAAGTGTTTTTTATATTGAGAAAAATATGGATGAGGGCAAGGTTGAAAATGAATTTAGAATATTGTTTATGGGTGATGTCAGTTCAAAAGTGGAAGAAGTTTTAGTAAAAGAGGAAGTTTTAAAAAAAGTAAATATATTAAAAGTTGCGCATCATGGTTCGAAGAACTCATTATCACCATTATTTTTTAATATTGTAAGACCTGATATAGCATTAATTTCATGTAAGAAAAATAACATATATGGTCATCCTCATAAGGAGGTGCTTGAAAGCCTTGAGGATGATGGAAGTGATATATTTAGGACTGATCAAAACGGCTTTGTCAATATTTGTGTTTTGGGAAAAGAAGTCAGAGTAACTCCTTATATCAAATAATAATTTAAAGGAGGTGAGTAAAGTTGTTTATTGTTTGTTATAGAAGTTGAATTTGAGAAAAGCTATAAAAAATCAATAGATATAAGAATTTATAGCTTAATAAGGCGAAAACAAGCTATTTTGAAAGGAGTGAAGCAATAAAAAATTAGATGAAAAGAAAATTTATAGCCGAATAAGGCGAAAACAAGCCATTTTGAAAGGAATGAAGCAATAAAAAATTAGATGAAAAGAAAATTTATAGCCGAATAAGGCGAAAACAAGCCGTTTTGAAAGGAGTGAAGCAATAAAAAATTAGATGAAAAGAAAATTTATAGCCGTGGAAGGCGAAAACAAGCCATTTTGAAAGGAGTGAAGCAATAAAAAATTAGATGAAAAGAAAATTTATTGCCGTGGAAGGCGAAAACAAGCCGTTTTGAAAGAAAAAAGGCTATAAATTTAAAAGAATATGAGATATTTATAGTCTATGAAGAAAAGAATATTTAGAGAAAGAAAGAGGTTGTAAAAATGATTAATGAGAACAAATTAAAACAGGATATAAAAATGATTGAAGATAGTATAAAAAAAGTATCGCATGAATTGGAGATGTTAAGGAGTGATGAAACACAATCGTTAAGATTACGTGCTATAAAACATGGAAATCACTATCAGTATTTTCAGAGGGAAAAAGGTTCTGAGACAAACGGTAAATACATACGGAAGGAGGAAATAACCAGGGCAATTGCGCTTGCACAAATAGAGTATGATGAAAGATTATTATCTTCTTTGCAAGAATCTAAAGAAGTCTTAGAAAAGTGTAAATCAACAGGAATTGCAAGTTCTTTTGATTCTGTTTTAGCGGGTATGACGAAGGGAAAAAGAAAACTTGTAAAACCACACTTTATCTCGGATGAGGAATATATAAAAACCTGGAAAGCTCAGAAATATGAAGGTTTGCCATTTAAAGAAAATTCGCCTGAGTATTATACGAAACGGGGATTGAGGGTAAGGTCAAAATCTGAGATATTAATTGCTGATATGCTGGATGAAATGTCTATCCCATTTTTCTACGAAAAACCTCTGCAATTAAAAAGAAGAATTGTTCATCCGGATTTTACATTATTGGATATCAAAGAAAGAAAAGAAGTGTATTGGGAACATTTTGGGATGATGGATGACAGAGAGTATAGAGATGAGGTGTTGTTGAAGATAAGGGAATATGAGGCAAGCGGTCTATATCAATTTGATTCTGTAATTTGGACATTTGAAAGTACAAAGTGTATTATGAATACAAGAGATATTCGAAATATGGTAAATGAATTATCCAGGATACTTGGATATTGAGAATATTGAGAATATTGAAGTTATAGAAAATACATCCTCCTGATAAAGATATAAATCATAGATTGTTTGTGAATACCAGACTAAACATAAACATCAGTTACTATATTAATGTTTTTAAATATATGATATAATTTTTTTGACATAGTAGAACTAATAACATAATGATATAATGGCATAATGATATATAGCATAATAATATAATGGCATAATAATATGATAAGATAAGGCATTATATATTATTATCCATAATTATTTAAAAACTGAGGATATTGAAGAAAATATCAGAATTATAAGAAAAGAACGCTCGAATGAAAATGGAAACGCATTTTCAGATGATGAACTCAATAAATAAAAATAAGTTTGATATAATAAGAGTAATCTCAATAGAAAAAATTAACTGAAAGAAAAATTAAGTGAAAGAAAAAGTAGGAAGGATTTTAAGGCTGACACGAGTAGTATGAAAAATTTTAAGAATCATATAAAAAGCAGAGAATTTAAAAATATATATTTGATTTTTGGAGAAGAAAAATATCTTGTAAATAGATTTAAAAATATGCTTCTTGATGCTGTAACATCAAAAGATGATGATATGAATTTTATTAGATTTTATGGTAAAAATATTGAATTGTCAGAAGTTGTTGAACATGCAAAAACCATGCCTTTTTTTGCGGATTATAAAGTTATTTTTATTGAGGATTCAGGCTGGTTTAAAAAAGCAAATGATTTTTTAGATTATGTACCGGGATTTTCAGACCAGACAATAGTTGTATTTGTCGAAAGTGAAGTGGATAAAAGAGGTAAGTTATATAAGCATGTAAAACAGAAGGGATATGCTTGTGAATGTACAAGGTTAAGTAAAGGCGAGCTTTCAAGATGGATTTTATCAGCACTAAAAAAAGAAAAAATTGAAATAGATAATGAAACAATGGATTATCTTATTATGACTCTTGGTGATGATATGAATAAGATTGAAAAAGAACTTGAAAAATTAATTGCTTATGTTGATGATGAAAAGAAAGTTACCATAGATGATATTAATGAAGTGTGCCACGGTGAAATCACAGGAAAAATATTTGATATGATTGACGCAATGGGAAATAAGAATCAGAAGAAAGCGATGAAACTTTATTATGATCTTATTGCAACAAAAGAGCCACCAATGCGTATTCTTTATATGCTTTCAAGACAATTTAATATACTGTATCAGATAAGGGAAGGTATTGATAATGGTGAGTCGGTTGATGTGATAGCATCAAAGATGAAAATGCAGAGTTTCATTGTGAAAAAATCCTTATCCCAGTGCAGGAATTTTTCCTTAAAGGTATTAAAGATGGCAATGAGTAATTGTCTTAGATTAGAAGAGGATATAAAAACAGGAAATATAAATGATAAGATGGCAGTAGAACTGATAATAATTAAATATTCAGCTGAAAAAAAGAAGGTTGTATAGGAGGATGGTCGCTTAAAAAAGCTTTGCAATTTGCATGTCTAAAGTGTTTTATAAAATAAAAAAACGATGTCATATCCTGACATCGTTTTCTTTATATATTTACGTTTAAATATAAATCTAATTACTGATTAATGCTGTTAACGGCTTTTGTTAAACGAGAAACTTTTCTTGCAGCATTATTTTTGTGATAAACACCTTTTGTTGTAGCTTTATCGATTTCGATAGTAGCTGATTTAAGTGCATTTGTTGCAGCTTCAACATCTTTTGCTTCAACAGCAGCTCTAACTTTCTTTATCTCAGTTTTAACTTTAGATTTAATAGCTTTATTTCTTTCTGTTTTTGTTTTAGTAACTAAAATTCTTTTCTTTGCAGATTTGATATTAGCCAATCTGTCCACCTCCAAAATAATATAAATTAATTGATTTTTTATCATAATATGGTTGAGAGAGTATATATCATGATAAAATGTTTACATCTTAAAGACGCGGACGTGTCAAATGTAAACACACTTTTAGTATAATATCTTAAAAATAAGTCTGTGTCAATAAAATAATGGAAAAATTTAATAGAAAAATATAATGTAAAAGTAAATAAAAAAAATAAAAGATAAAATAAAAAAATTTGATATTTTGAAAAATTTATTAGAAAAATTCACAAAAAATACATTGCTTTTTAGTATGATAAAAGATATATTTATAAATGTTGGTTCGTTAAGAACAGAAAGGATGAAAAAATGGCTGATAAGGAAAATAAAAACATTGAATCAAATGAAGAAAATAACAATTTAAAAAAAATACTTTTGTATGTTTTAGCATGTGTTGCTGTTTTTGTTATTGGAATCGGATGTGGAGTTTTATTGTTTAAAAAAGGTGAAACAAAAGATTCTTCTAAAGAAACAAAATCTAAAGTAGAAGCTACAACAAAAGAAACTTCTGAAACAAAGGAAGGGGAAACTACAGAGACAAAAGAAGGTGAAACTGTAGAGACAAAAGAAGGCGAGACAGATAAAGAAACTTCTGAAGAGCAGACTTTTGAAGAAGATGAAACAGTTTCAGTTGATAAGAGTTTGTATGGAAATACAGCAAAGCAGGAATTTACTGATGATGAGAAAGAAAGTGCAAAGGCTGCTATTGTTGATTATTACAATATGAAAACAGTAGATGATTATTTAAATGGAATTCCACAGGAATTCAGAAGTGCAATGGTAAAAGCATATGGTATTACAGATGATACATTAAAAGAATATATGCAGGATACATTGGATGACTTAGATAAGCAGTACATGGATGATTACAGCTGTAAGCTTTCTGATTGCAGATATGAAGTTGAACTTGAATATAGTACAACAATTGACAGTGAGTCTGTAAACGAGACAACAGGTCAGATGAGAAGTGAATGGAAAGATCCTGATTTAAAAGATTTAACAGGTCTTATGTCATTTAAATGTAAATATTCTTTATACGATAGCAGTGATAAAGAAGTTGACAGTTATAAGGAAGATGACTACACAAATACAGTATATTGCTATGATGGTAAGTGGTATTCAATAGATGCGCTTTATATGGTTGATTATGCTGCATCTACACAGATTGTTTCAAATGATGATGGAACACTTGATTTAACACAGTAAATATAAATAAAAATATATAATACATAATAAAATTACATAATAAAAATGGAGGATATTATTTTATGGTTATTACATGTTTAGACTTAGAAGGAGTATTAGTACCTGAAATCTGGATTGCATTTGCAGAAGAAACAGGTATCGAGGAGCTTAAGAAAACAACAAGAGACGAGCCTGATTATGATAAGCTTATGAAATATCGTATTGATATATTAAAACAGCACGGTCTTGGATTAAAAGAAATTCAGGAAACTATTGCAAAGATTGATCCAATGCCGGGAGCAAAAGAATTTTTAGATAAGTTACGTTCAATGTGTCAGGTTATTATTATAAGTGATACATTTACACAGTTTGCAAAACCACTTATGGAAAAACTTGGATATCCAACAATTTTCTGTAACTCCCTTGAAGTAGCAGATAATGGAGAAATTACAGGATTTAAGATGAGAATAGAAAACTCAAAATATACAACTGTAAAAGCACTTCAGAGTATTGGATATGATACAATTGCAAGTGGTGACAGCTATAATGATCTTGGTATGATTAAGGCAAGTAAAGCAGGATTCTTATTTAGAAGTACAGAGCAGATTAAGAAAGATAATCCTGAATTTGAAGCTTTTGAAACATATGATGATTTACTTGCAGCTATCGAAAAAAATCTTGATTAATTTGAATAACTGAAATTATAATAAATAAAATTATAATAATTAAGATAATTAAAATAATTAAAATAAAAATGCCAGTCTTAAAAGTGAATTAAAACTTTAAGGCTGGCATTTAAATTGCTATATTAGCAGGGGTAATTATTATTTGACTTTTAATTATTTTATTGTTTTTAAATAATCTTCGTATGTAATCATGCTGCCACGACCATGCTCTTTAATGTAATATAAGGATTCATCAGCATGTTTTTCCATCTCTCCAACCTGCAACATTGATGTGATATTTGTCTTAAGATCTGCACCAATTGAACAGGTTGCCCTTGAAGAAGCAGGAATTTCAATTTCTTCAAGTGAATATTTCTGTACGATTTTACTGAATCCATCTTCTTTCTCGATGAATTTATAAATGTTATTAACGATTTCTTTTACCTGATCAATCGTGCCATCCTCAATAATAATAAGGAATTCATCACCACCGAATCTTACAGGGAAGCCTTTTGTATTTTCACATACCGTTTTAAATATTTCAGAGAACCTTATAAGTATTGCATCACCTACATGATGTCCGAAAGTATCATTATAATATTTAAAGTGGTCAAGGTCGATATAAAGGAATGCACATGAAAAACTTCTATTTTCAATAAGTGCTGTATTTAATTTCTTCTCAATAGTAGAGTAGTAACCCTGTCTGTTCATAAGACCTGTAAGTTCGTCTGTAATAGCCTGCTTACGAAGTTTTTCATTCAATTGATATTTCTCACTTGCATCAATAAGGAGTCTGAAGAAAAGGTTGAATACATCAAGGTCTTTTCTCTCCACCGTATCACGGTAAACAACTGAGTTCCATGCGGAATTTACTTTTATAAGTGTTATACAAAAGCTTTGTAAAATATCATTGTTAAATACAGGCGCACACATGATTGAAAAGAGTCTGCTTCTGTCGAATATTTTTATAATCTTTTCGTAATCGTAGTAAGTGTCGCTAAATTGAGAAACAGCAAAACCTGTTGAATTATTCTTAAGATATTTAGCAATAAAGTTTATTTCGTCTTCTGATATTTCATATTCAAAATCTGAGTATTTAATAACAGGTCCTGATTTTTCAAAAGAAACATAAAGCATATTATCAACACGGAAGTTATTTTTAAAATTCTCAACCAGAGTATATAACTGATGTTGAGGAGAAGTATAGCTGTTTGATGCAAGTTCCTGGAAAGTTCCAAAGAATTTAATCTGGCTATCTTTTATATATGCTTCATGGGAAACGCTTTCGATTTTTATAAAGCTCATAATTTCATCTATTGTCACATCTTTAAGAGAGATATTTAAGTATGGCATAGCAGGAACATTTTTTTCTTTAAGATTCTTATAATAGTTTGCCTTTGCTGTGTTGTATGATGCAAAGTATTCATAAGCTTTATCTATAAGTTTTTCCCTTTCTTCTTTTTCTCCTAAGAGCTCTAAAAGAGTTATTTTTTCCATAGAGTAGAGAGCAAAGTTAAGGAAGTAACTTCCCTGGGAACGAGCCATATAAAACTCTGATTCCTTAAAACATTCTTTTGCTTTTTCATAATCGTTGTTTTTCATTGCAATTTGTGCAGATACTATGTAGTAGAGGAATGTATCATCATCCCATTGATGTCCATATGATGGATCATCATCTAAATATTTCTTTGCATACATAAGAAAATGTTCTGATTTGTTTGCATAAACCTGTGCAGTAAAGAAATTTCCCTGTTTAAAGGATGAAATTGCAAGGAGACAATATATCTTTGAATTATTACAAACTCTTATACGGCTTTTTCTTAAGTACTGTATAATCTGGGAAACAGTCATAAGATAGTTAGTCGCATTTCCATAATCTCCTGCAAGTAATGCATTAGTTCCCATGTTATATAAAGTTTCTGTAATATAATCAGACGAACCTTCATCATAGAAAATCTTTAATGCCTGGTTATAATATTCATTTGCTTTTTCATAATTTCCTTCAGTTACGTTGTTGTAACCAAGGCCGTTATAGATATTTGCTTCTTCCATTTTATCATGGTTATGTCTTACTATTTCAATGGCTTTATTATAAAAATAGTTTGAAGTTTCATAATGTCCGTTAATTGATGAAACCATGACATTTTTTCTGTAAGCTTCAAATAAGAAGAAGTCATTATCGAGATGTTTGGCAATAGAAATACCCTTTGTAGTATTAACTGTTCTTTGTTCAACCCCGTCAGGAGTGGTATATAAATCAGCTTCGTTATCAAAATCATATACAAGGATATGGGATAAATGATTGTAATAGCTGTATTTATAACAAAGTTCAATAAGTCTTTCAGATACATCTATCTCTTTATCACAAACCCATATATCTTTCCAGCCTCCAAGCTGTGACATGTTGAGAAGAAGCATTGATACAAAAATATCTTTTTCTTCCCCGGTTTTTTTTGCGATTTCATGGCATTTTTCAGCATGTTCATATGCTTTTTCTTCATTACCCATGTACATATTTGTAAGAGATAATGATTTATTATAATTAAATAATTTTGCATCATCATCTTTAGGATAATTTAATCCAATTAACTTTTTACAAAGAATAAGAGCATGGGAATAATTCTCCATGAATATGGATGTCATAACATAGAGATTTAAAATCTGGAATTTAAAAAAATCCTTTGTAAGTAATTTTTCAATTTCAATTTTTTCGTAAATTATAGTTAGATAGTACTCCGCCTGTCTGTATGCATAAGTATTAAAAAGAGTTTCTAATTTATTTATATCATCCTGTGTGTTTGAAATATATAAAGTTGTTTTGGTTTCGCTTTCATCCAAAAAGCCTGAAAGAGGCCATTCGTAAACGATACCCAGGTATGAGCTTTCTTCGATAAAATCATTATATTCATTTTTGATATATTCACGCACGTTGCCCATGGCATTTGTTATAATGAATATTTTAAGATTTTTATTATCTTTTTTAATAAATTTATTAAGAATAGAAAGAGAAGAATCGCATATTTGATTGACATTATTAAGTAAAATAAATACTTTTTTTGTTTTACAGATATATTCCATAAGTTTTACAAGATCATCAATAAATCTGCTTTGATTATATGCTTTTTCTCCGAGTATCGGCTCTTCAATGTGTGTTGCAACATTAGTAAGTGCATAACTTGTAAAAAGATTTCTGTTTAATGAATAAATGTCTAATTTTTCCATCAGATCAGAAACGTTAATCTTTGCATCATTTAAGATATTTATGATAATGTCAAGAAATGGAGCATATGCAGCCAATATATTGCTGGTTGCAAAATCAAGGTAAAATTTCTTATCAAATATTGATAAGTCTAATTTTTCAAAATCAGCATTTGTAAAATTAAATGCATAATTTTGTTTTAAAATTCTGACGACAGTTTCGTCATTATTCATATCTGCAACGAAATCAGATATATAATCAAATTCTTCTTTTCTCATGTGCATACCTCACAAAAAAAAATTTAAATGGTAAAAAAATTATAGCATATTTAATAAAAAAAATAAATATAGACTAATAAAAAAATAATTGTTATAATGAATTTAATATATGTTTATTAGGAGGCTGACTTGAAAAAATTTATTTCTTGGAACGTAAACGGAATAAGAGCCTGTGTACAGAAAGATTTTTTGGAATCATTTAAAAAACTGGATGCTGATGCGTTTTGTATACAGGAAAGTAAGATGCAACAGGGGCAGTTAGATCTTCAATTAGAAGGGTATAAGCAGTATTGGAATTATGCTGAAAGAAAGGGATATTCCGGAACTGCAATTTTTGTAAAAGAAGAGCCGTTAAATGTGTTTTATGGAATGGGAATAGAAGAGCATGATACAGAGGGAAGAGTTATTACCTTAGAATATAAGGATTATTATCTTATTACAGTATATACGCCAAATTCCGGCTCAGAATTAAAAAGGCTCGATTATAGAATGGATTGGGAAGATGAATTTAAAAAATATCTGGAGAAGCTGGATAAAAATAAACCTTTGATAATTTGTGGAGATTTAAATGTAGCTCATAAAGAGATAGATTTAAAAAATCCTTCATCAAATCATAAAAATGCAGGTTTTACGGATGAAGAAAGAGGAAAGTTTTCCATACTTTTAGATTCCGGATTTGTTGATAGTTTCAGATATTTCTATCCGGATAAAAAGGATGCTTATTCATGGTGGTCATACAGATTTAATGCAAGAAGCAGAAATGCAGGGTGGCGTATTGACTACTTTTTAACATCAGAACGAATTAAAGATAAGATGCAGGATGCAATTATTCATGCGGATATACTTGGTTCTGATCATTGTCCGGTTGAACTTGATATAGATATTTAATTTTTGATATTTTCAGAAAAAAATATATAAGTTATTAAATATTTATATAGATTATAGATGGTATGTTTGAATTTCTTTGGGAGGAAAAAATGAAATATAAGAATTACGTATTTGATTTATATGGAACATTGATTGATATCAGAACAAATGAGTATAGTGCTTATTTGTGGAAGAAAATGCAGGAGCTATTTGCTTTTTATGGAGCTGATTATAAAGCAAATGAATTAAAAAAAGAGTACGAAAGATTATGTAAGGAAGAAGAAGCAAAGCTTAAGAAAAAGTTTGATTATCCTGAAATTACTGTTGAGAAAGTATTTAAAAAACTTTTTCTTAACAAGGGTGTAAAAATTGATAATGCTACATGTAACTGTATGTGCAGGGTGTTTAGAATAACATCAACAAAATATATTAAGACATATGATGATACTTTTGAAGCTCTTGATTATGTTAAAGAAAAGGGTGGAAGAATTTTTCTTCTTTCAAATGCACAGAACATATTTACTTTGCCGGAAATATATTATGTGGGATTATATGATTATTTTGAAGGAATAGAGATTTCATCATTAGATGAAGTGAAAAAACCATCGTCTGTCTTTTTTAATAATCTTTTTGAAAAATTTGGACTTAAAAAAGAAGAATCAGTAATGATTGGAAATGATTGGATTTCTGATATTGAAGGTGCAAACAGGTTTGGTATTGATTCTGTATATCTGCATACTAATATTTCACCTCAGAATACTGTTTTAGAGGAAGTTAAGGCAACTTATATGATAGAAGATGGTAAGTTGTCAAAGATAAAAGATTTATTATTTTAAAAAAATTTGATTATATTTTGGTAAAAATAGACAAAAAGACTTTAAATTTTCATATTTATGTGGTAAAATAGCATAAAATGAGGACTGGGGAAAGGAGGATATCATATAATTACGTGATTTATATGATTCTTAGTCTATGAAGAAAAATAACTTAAAAAAATCTTTAATTAAAGCAGGTTCATCATTATTAATTGCAGCATCTGTTATAGGATTAGAAAGCAGTATTGCTTATGCTTCATGTAAAGTTACTGCTCACTATTATAGAGATGATAAGACATATGATGGATATAGTGTAAAAATGTGGGATGAGATTGATACAGAGGGTACAGGACAGATTAGCTTTACTGTAAATGGTGATGAGGCTATTGCGGAATATGAAGCAAAAGATGATGCTACTCAGGTTCAAGTTATGATAAAAGATCCTGATGGTAATGGTCCTGAAGGGTCGCCAAAGAGTGTTGATATTGATGGAAAAGATTCTGTTGATATATATGTAACAGCAGGAATAGAAGCAATTTCTACAGATGGTTTTAAGGATGCAGATGGAAAAGATATAGTATTATCTAAAGAAGAAGAAACAACAAAAGAAGAAGTTAAAGAAGAAGAGACAAAAGAAGAAGAGACTAAAGAAGAAGTTAGTGATACTGAAGCTGCAAATGTAGAAACAACTACAGTTGCAAATGCAGGTTCATCAAATGCTCAGAAAGATACTGATGTAGGTGATGATTCAAGATTTGAAGTTGGTGGCGGCTCAGTTGTATTATTTGATATTGTGGTAATTGCTTTAGTTGCAGGTGGAACATTTGCTCTTGCTTCAAGAAAGAAAAAATAATATAAACTAAAAAAATCAACAGTCGCATAGATTGATTCTGTGCGACTTTCTTTTTGATTATAAAAAATTTATCTAAACATTTTTGGAGGAGGATAAAATGAAATACGATTTTTCGTTAATAAGGTCATATTCCAGTGAGGATTTTGAAAAGAAATACACATATGAAAAGGATGATCTGGGTTTAAATATTACAGGTGATACACTTATATTTAAACTTTGGAGTCCTGTTGCAAAAAATCTTATTATAAATATTTATGAATCAGGTGATAAGAATAATGATGATATCATCTGTTCTTTTGATATGGAAAAAGAAGATAAGGGTGTATGGTGTAAAAAATTAGAAAAAAAATATATTGGTAAGTATTATACCTATACTATTGAATATTCAGATGGGGATAAAAATGAATTTGTAGACCCTTATGCAAGATCATGTGGTGTTAATGGAAACCGTGGAATGATTATTGATTTGTCGGTGACAAATCCAGAGGGTTGGGAAGAAGATAAAAACCCAAATATGAATTTATCATATTGCGATAGTATTATATATGAACTTCATGTAAGGGATTTTTCATCACTTGATTCATCAGGTATAGAAAATAAAGGTAAATTTTTAGGACTTGTTGAAGAAAATACAACTCTTAACGGAGAAGGTAAGATAAAAACAGGAATTGATTATTTAAAAGATCTTGGAATTACACATCTTCATCTTCTTCCATTTAATGATTATGAAATGTTAGATGAGAGTAAACCATACGATAAGAATGAATATAATTGGGGTTATGATCCAAAGAATTATAATATTCCGGAAGGCTCATATTCTACAAATCCTTTTGACGGAGAAGTAAGAATAAAAGAGTTAAAGGAAACTATAAAAAAACTTCATGAAAATAATATAAGTGTTGTTATGGATGTTGTCTATAATCACACTTTTAATGAATTATTCTCTTACAACGTTGCTGTACCGGGATATTTTTATAGATTTAATGATAAAAATAAATTATCAAATGGTTCAGGATGTGGAAATGATGTTGCATCTGAAAGAAGTATGGTAAGTAAATTTATCGTAGATTCTGTTCTTTACTGGGCAAAAGAATTTCATATGGATGGATTCAGATTTGACCTTGTGGGACTTTTAGATGTTGATACAATTAATAAAATAAGAGAAGAAGTTGATAAACTTGATAATAATATTATGCTTTACGGAGAAGGCTGGCTTTTAAAAACAGACCTTTCAAAAGATGTATATCTTACAAATCAGGAGAATGCAGAAATGTTGAATAATTTTGCATTATTCAATGATGATTTCAGAGATCTTATTAAAGGCAGTGTTTTTGATGAAGAAGAAAAAGGCTATATTTCAGGAGAATTTGAAGATGTTGATAATTTGAAAAATAATCTTCTTGGTTTGCCTGAGTGGAGCACTGAGCCGAAGATGGCTGTAAATTATACATCATGTCATGATAATTATACTTTGTATGATAAGATATGTATGTCAAATCCGGAAATTACAAGGGATAAAGCAATAGAGATGAATAAACTTGCCGCATCACTTGCTATTTTATCTTTAGGAATTCCTTTTCTTCATGCAGGTGAAGAATTGTTAAGGGAAAAGAGAGAAAATGGCGAATTTGTAAGTGACAGCGTAAGATCATCTGATGAAGTAAATGGTATCAGATGGGAAAATTTAGAGGATAAAGAGATAAAGAAACTTCATGATTATTATAAAGGATTAATTGAATTTAGAAAAAATAATCCTATTCTTCATATTGGAACAAAAGAAGAAGTAGAAGAATATGCTGAATTACTTGATCTTGATAATAATAAAACAGGTTTTGCTCTTTCGGATAAAAATGAAATGATATTTATAATGTTTAATCCAAATGAAACTAAAGAAAAGGTTTCATTACAGCTTAAAGATTATAGTAAAAAAATGGATTTAGAAAATATTACAGCTTATGTTTATGTAGATAAAGATAATTCAGGAAATAATCCTATAAAAGAATTATCCCTGGAAAATAATATTTTAGAATGTGAAATTGATAAAATCAGTGCATGTGTAATTAAGGTGCAAAAGAAGTAGATTCCCTTTCTATCAGTTCGGCTCTTAAGACAGTCTGGCTGACAGGAATATCATTAATTAAGGAATCGAGGACGATGGCTGCACTTTTCCCTAAGTTTAATCTGTCCTGGCGGATAGTTGTTATGGTTGGTGAAATATTAAGGCAAAGTGGAAGGTCATCAAAACCAATGATACTGATATCATTTGGTACATTAAGATTTCTTTTCTGAACTTCTAAGATGGCACCGGAAGCGATAAGATCGCTGGCGCAGATTATGGCAGTAGCACCATAATCTAAGAATTTTGGTACGTGGTATTTAGCGCAGTCAGGAACATAGTAGCCTGATTCTAATAATCTGTTATCAACATGAATACCAAAATCTTTCATGGCTTTTTTGAAAGCATCGGTTCTTTGTGTTGATACATATGTGTTTTTGGCACCGTTAAGGAAAGCGATTTTCTTATGACCAAGTTTATGTAAATGTTCAACTGCAAGGTAAAGTGATTCGTATGAATTAGTTCCTACATAGCCGACTTTTGGATTAAATCCTACAAAGTTATCAAAAAGAACAGTAGGAATTCTGGTCTTTGAGTACTGCATATTATAATCATTATGCATGGAAATACTGATAACAAAGCCACCGCTGTAATTGTGACTGAGCATAAACATATCATAATCGTTTTCGTTGGCATATAGAGCATTTAAGTTTGATGGAACAATATCAACCATCCAATGCTTTTCCTGTGCAGCTAGTTTAAAGCCACGTATAAGTTCGTAACTGAAAACTTCCTTATTTTCGTAGTCCATATTTTCAATAAAAATACAGACTTTGCGTTCAGGAAGGTTAGAAGCGTTAGAATATTTTTTTCTTTTTGGAGTATATCCAAGTTCAACAGCGGCACTAAGTACTTTTTCCCTTGTTTCATCGCTGATATCAGTAGCATTGTTAAGTCCTTTAGAAACGGTACTTACAGATACTCCAAGATAATTTGCTATTTCTTTAATTGATGGCATGGATTAATTATCCTTTCTGAAATATTATATATAAAGTGTAACATATAATTGTTAAAAATTAAACGTTTGTTTAAGAAAAATTTTCGCAAATTTTCGAAAAAGTTTTCGAAAAAAATAAAAAATCTATAAAAAAATAAATATTTTAGCATTCCTGTCTTGACTAGGTAAAATATGGAATGATAAAATTTATTTATCTTGAAAATAAGTTTTGAGAGGTGAAGATATGTCGGATGAAAAAGTAAAAGACAGATCATTAAAAAGAGGAGCCGGATTGTTATTACCAATAAGCAGTCTTCCATCTCCTTACGGCATTGGAACTTTAGGTGACTATGCTTACAGATTTGTTGATTTTTTAGTTGATGCTGGTCAGAAATATTGGCAGGTTCTTCCTGTTGGACCAACAAGCTACGGGGACAGTCCTTATCAGTCATTCTCTGCATTTGCAGGTAATCCTTATTTTATAGACTTGGATTATCTTGTAGAAGAAGGATTACTTACAAAAGGACAAATCAAAAAATTCCCATGGGGAGATAATAAAGAATATATAGACTATGCTACAGTTTATAATTCAAGATTTAAAGTTTTAAGAATTGCATATGAAAACAGTAATCATAAAGAAACTGGAGAATATGCTGATTTCTTAAAGAAAAACGAATATTGGCTTGATGATTACAGTATGTATATGGCTGTTAAATTCTATTTTGATAATCAGGAATGGTCAAAATGGGATGATGATATCAAGGCAAGAACAGATGAAGGTATGAATAAATATCGCGAGATGTTAGCTGATGATATTGATTTCTGGAAATTCTGTCAGTTCAAGTTTTTCGAGCAGTGGGATAATTTAAGAACATATGCTAATGAAAACGGTGTTGAAATGATAGGAGATATACCTATATATGTTGCTATGGACAGTGCAGATGTGTGGGCACATAAAGATTTGTTTGAACTTGATGAAGATTTCAAACAGGTAAATGTAGCAGGAGTTCCACCAGATGCATTTTCAGAAGATGGTCAGTTATGGGGTAACCCATTATATGACTGGGGCAGAATGGAAGAATGTGATTTTGAGTGGTGGAAACAAAGAATGCATTCTAACTCATTGCTTTATGATTATATAAGAATTGATCATTTTATTGGCGTAGTAAACTATTACTCTATTAAAGCCGGCTCTAAATCAGCTAAAAAAGGCGAATGGAGAATGGGTCCAGGAAAGAAACTTACAGATGCTATTGACAGTTCAATTGGAGATGCAAAGATAATTGCTGAAGACCTTGGAATTGTAAGCGATGCTGTTAAAGATCTTCTTAAAGAAACAGGATATCCGGGAATGAATATTATTGAATTTGCGTTTGGTGGAGGCCCTGATAACTCACATCTTCCACATAATTACAAGCCAAATTCATTGGTATATGGAGGAACTCATGACAATGAAACTGTTGTGGGATACTTTGGAAACCAGAAGAAAGCAGATTTAAAATATGCTTATGAATATCTTGGAGTTACAAAGAAAGAAGAAATTCCATATGCCGTTCTCAGAGCAGCTTACGCAAGTGTATCTGCCATTGCTATTTTCCAGGTTCAGGATATTCTTGAGATGGGAAATGAAGCAAGAATGAATACTCCATCAACAGTTGGAGATAACTGGAAATGGAGAATGTTAAAGAATAGCCTTACAAAGAAGAAAGCTAAGGAATTAAAGAGACTTGCAATATTCTACGCAAGATATGAAGAAGAGGAAGAAGAATCATAAAATTATTAAATCAAATAACAAAGCGAAAGCGGAATGGAGAGAAAATTTTTTATGAGTACATTTAAAGAAAATATTGTTACTATACTTGATCTTGATTACAACAAGACAGTAAAGGATGCTACAACTGTTGAATTATATAATGCAGTTTCAAAAGCAGCTATGAAGAGTATCAGCAAAGATTGGACATGGGATACTGATAAGAAGAAAGTCTGTTATTTATCAGCAGAATTCTTAATGGGTCGTATGGTTTATAACAACCTTTTAAACCTTGGATTATTAAATCAGTTAAATGAACTTTTTGCTGAAAATGGAGTTGATTTCTCAGTATTTGAAGATATTGAAGATGATGCTTTAGGAAAT
This sequence comes from Lachnospiraceae bacterium RM5, assembly GCA_900110975.1. GTDB lineage: Bacteria > Bacillota > Clostridia > Lachnospirales > Lachnospiraceae > Bovifimicola. The sequence continues at coordinate 44,577 of FOFK01000005.1, read as the reverse complement.
GGTGGTTTAGGAAGACTTGCTGCATGCTTTATCGATTCAGCAGCTACACATAACGTTGTATTAAACGGTTATGGTATCAGATATAAGTATGGTATTTTCAAACAATATTTTGAAAATGGTTTCCAGAAAGAAACAGAAGATAACTGGACAAGATTTGGAGATCCATGGTCAAAGAGAAGAGAAGAAGATAAAGTTTTAATTAACTTCAAAGGACAGTCAGTTTGGGCTATTCCTTATGATTCACCAGTTATCGGATATGGTGCTGCTACAATCAATACACTTAGATTATGGCAGGCAGAACCTGTAAACGTATTTGACTTTGATTTATTCAATGCTCAGAAATATGATAAATCATTTAAAGAAAGAAATGATGCAGAAGCTATCACAAGTGTTCTTTATCCAAATGATTCAACAGATGCAGGTAAGAAATTAAGATTAAAACAGCAGTATTTCTTCTCAAGTGCATCTTTACAGGATGTTCTTAAGAAATACAAAGCAAAATATGGAAATGATTTTTCTAAGCTTTCAAAAGAGTATGCTATTCAGTTAAATGATACACATCCAGTTGTTTCGATTCCTGAATTATGCCGTTTATTAGTTGAAGAAGAAGGATTAACATTCAATAAGGCATTAAAGATTTGTAAGGAAACATTTGCTTATACAAACCATACAATCATGCCAGAAGCTCTTGAAAAATGGAGTGTTAAATTATTTAAACAGGTTATCCCTAACGTATACAAATATGTTGTTAAGATTAACAATGCTTTAATTAAAGAAGTTAAATCTTTAGGCGTTAAGGATGAAGATATTTCTATGTATCAGATTATTGATACACCTTATGGAAATGACTGGCAGGTAATCCATATGGCTAGAATGGCTATCTTTGCAAGTCATTCGACAAATGGTGTTGCAAGAATCCATACAGAAATTCTTAAGAATGATGCTTTAAATGAATGGTATAGATTATATCCAGAACGTTTCAATAACAAGACAAACGGTATCACACAGAGAAGATGGCTTGATCTTGCTAACATGGAACTTGCAGGATTCATTAATGATAAGATTGGTAATGGATGGATTACAGATCTTGAAGAATTAAAGAAACTTGAGAAATTCCTTGATGATAAGAAAGTTATTGAGAAATTCGATGATATCAAGAAGATTAAAAAGCAGCAGTTAGCTGAATATGTTAAGGAAAAAGAAGGTGTAGAACTTAATCCTGATTCAATCTTTGATATTCAGGTTAAGAGATTACATGAATATAAGAGACAGTTATTAAATGCATTCTCTATCTTAGACATTTACTTCGGACTTAAAGATGGAAGAATTAAAGACTTTAACCCTACAACATTTATCTTTGGTGCAAAATCAGCTCCTGGATACTTAAGAGCTAAAGGAATTATTAAATTCATCAACGAAATTGCTAAGATGATCGAAAATGATCCAGATGTAAATGATAAACTTAAAGTTGTATTTGTTTCTAACTACTGTGTATCATATGCTGAAAAGATTATTCCAGCAGCAGACGTTAGTGAACAGATTTCAACAGCAGGTACAGAAGCATCAGGTACATCTAACATGAAGTTTATGTTAAATGGTGCTGTTACACTTGGTACATACGATGGAGCAAATATCGAAATCGTTGAGCAGGCTGGTGAAGAAAACAACTATATCTTCGGTGCTAAGGTTGAAGAAATCAATGCAATCAAAGATACATACAATGCAAAAGAAATTTATAATTCTAATCCAAGATTAAAGAGAGTTGTAGATACATTAGTAGACGGAACATTCTCTGATGATGGACTTATGAGCGAAGATGGAAAGACAGGAATCTTCGAAGAATTACATAGATCATTACTTGAAGGAGCAAGCTGGCACAAAGCTGATCAGTATTACTTATTCAAAGACTTTGATTCATATGTAGAAACAAAATTAAGAGTTAACAAAGATTATTCAGATACAGTTTCATTCAGAAAGAAATGTCTCATGAATACTGCAAACTCAGGTAAGTTCTCATCAGACAGAACAATCCTTGATTACGCAAAAGAAGTTTGGAACGCTTAATATATGTCACCGATTTTATATCGGTGACCAGGCTATAGTCGTATTGCTAGCGCAACACGACAGAGGCTACCGTATTTTTACGGTAGCCTCTTTTTTTAATCAAGATATTTTTATTTACGCGTATATTTAGAATTTATAGGAAAATGCGAGTAGTAAAGAAATAATAAAAAAATTTTATTACGCGCATACTTGGGAATAATAGAGAAATGCGCGTAGTAAATGGTAAAGAATCATCTAAATTTTACGCGTATACTTAGAAATTTTGTGAAAATACGAGTAGTAAAGAAATAATGAAAAATTTTGATTACGCGCATATTCGGAAATTATATAAAAATACGCGTAATAAAAATTCTAGAATATAAAATTATAATTAAATATTTTAAAAGAATGTGCGTAATCAAGAGACAGGGGAAATTCTAAACTTAAAACCAAATTTAACAATTTAAAATAATTTAATCTAAATTTGACAATTTAAAATAATTTAAAAAGAAAAAATCCTATTGCACATCTATATTTTATATGCTAGAATTCAAATTGGTTTGTATATCTGCATAAAAAGTTTGATAATTTTTTAACAATCATTAAACTATAAAAATATAAATAGTAATCAATAGACTATAAATAACTATCATTTGGCTGTAAATATAATCATATAAATAATAATCAATAGTAATGATTAAACAGTAACAGTAAATTGATAATTATATAAAAATATGTGATATATAACCGTAAGTACTAATAAACATTTTAATTATATTATTAAATGGAGGAATTACATTATGTCAAAAAAAGTTGTTTTAGCGGGTGCATGCCGTACAGCAATCGGAAAAATGGGAGGAGCATTATCAAATGTTCCAGCTGCAGAACTTGGTTCTATTGTTATCAAAGAAGCTTTAAACAGAGCTGGTGTTAAACCAGAAGATGTTGACCATGTGTATATGGGTTGTGTTATTCAGGCAGGACTTGGACAGAACGTAGCTCGTCAGTGTGCACTTAATGCAGGATTACCTATTGAAACTCCAGCAGTTACAATTAACGTAGTTTGTGGTTCTGGTTTAAATGCAGTAAATATGGCAGCTCAGATGATTCAGGCAGGAGATGCTGATATCGTTGTAGCTGGTGGTGTTGAAAATATGTCTATGGCTCCATATGCATTACCAAACGCTCGTTTTGGTTATAGAATGAACAACGGAACAGTAGTTGATACAATGGTAAATGATGCATTAACAGATGCATTTAATAAATATCATATGATGATTACAGCTGAAAATGTTGCAGAACAGTGGAATTTAACAAGAGAAGAATTAGATGAATTTGCTGCTAATTCACAGCAGAAATGTGAAGCTGCAATTAACAGTGGAAGATTTAAAGATGAAATCGTTCCTGTAGAAGTAAAAGTTAAGAAAAATACAGTTGTTGTTGATACAGATGAAGGTCCAAGACCTGGAACAACAGCAGAATCATTATCAAAATTAAGATGCTGCTCAGGAAAAGAAGGTGGAGTTGTTACAGCAGGAAATGCTTCAGGAATTAATGATGGTGCAGCTGCAATCGTTGTAATGTCTGAAGAAAAAGCTAAAGAATTAGGTGTTACTCCTATGGCTACATTTGTTGCGGGTGCACTTGCTGGTGTTGCTCCTGAAATCATGGGTGTAGGACCTGTAGCTGCTACAAAGAAAGTTATGGCTAAAGCTGATTATAAGATTGAAGATTTTGATCTTATCGAAGCTAATGAAGCTTTTGCTACACAGTCACTTGCTGTTGCAAAAGATTTAGGATTTGATATGAGCAAAGTAAATGTTAACGGTGGTGCAATTGCACTTGGACATCCAGTTGGAGCTTCAGGATGCCGTATTCTTGTTACATTACTTCATGAAATGCAGAAACGCGATGCAAAGAAGGGTCTTGCTACACTTTGTATCGGTGGTGGAATGGGTTGCGCTACAATCGTAGAACGTGATATTTAATATGTCACCGATTTTATATCGGTGACCAGGCGACATCGAGGGAGCAAAGCGACCGAGATGTTGGGATATGTCATCGCCTGAAAGGCGATGACCAGGCGACATTTTCGAACGAAGTGAGAAAATGTTGGGATATGTGGCATCGCAAAGCGATGCTATCAGGCGACATTTTGCAAAGCAAAATGTTGGAAAATGTCACATTGCAGAGCAATGTGACCAGGTCAGAGTCGTATTGCATGAGCAACACGACATATGACATCGAGGTAGCAAAGTGCTGTTGTAATAAACAAAATTTTGCTACGTAAAATGTCACCACTTAACAGCCTTATAGGCTGTTACATAAGACATAATGTATAAATATAAAGGAGATAACAATGGAATTTATTAAGTTAGATGTTGAGGAAAAGATTGCTGTTCTTACAATCAACAGACCAAAGGCATTAAATGCCCTTAATTCTCAGGTGCTTGATGAGTTGAATGAAACTCTTGACGGTATTGATACAAATGAAGTTAGAGCTCTTATTATTACAGGAGAAGGCGAGAAATCATTTGTTGCCGGAGCTGATATTGGAGAAATGAGCTCTCTTACAAAAGCTGAAGGTGAGGCTTTTGGTAAAAAAGGAAATGACGTATTTAGAAAAATTGAAGCTTTACCAATTCCAGTAATTGCTGCAGTTAATGGTTTTGCTTTAGGTGGCGGATGTGAAATTTCAATGAGCTGTGATATCAGAATCTGCTCAGAAAATGCACTTTTTGGACAGCCTGAAGTAGGTCTTGGAATTACACCTGGATTTGGTGGTACACAGAGACTTGCAAGACTTGTTGGAATGGGAATGGCTAAAGAATTAATTTATACAGCAAGAAATATTAAAGCTGACGAAGCTCTTAGAATAGGTCTTGTTAATGCAGTTTACCCTGCAGAAGAATTAATGAATGCTGCAAAGAAAATGGCATCACGTATTGCAATGAACGCACCAATTGCTGTTCGTAATTGTAAAAAAGCAATAAATGATGGTATGCAGGTGAACATTGATGACGCACTTGTTATTGAAGAAAAACTTTTTGGTGATTGTTTTGAAACAGAAGATCAGAAAGCAGGAATGGGAAATTTCTTAGAGAAAGATAAAGAAAAGAAATTAAAAGTTGTACCATTCGTTAATCGTTAATATGTCACCGATTTTATATCGGTGACCAGGTTAAAGTCGTATTGCTAGCGCAACACGACATACGATGTTTTCGAACGAAGTGAGAAAATGTTGGAAAATGTCACCGATTTTATATCGGTGACCAGGCTCTATTTTGCGAAGCAAAAAGGAGGTACATTAATATATGTCACCGATTTTATAAAAGAAAATTTAGGAGGATTACTATGAAAGTAGGTATTATTGGAGCTGGAACAATGGGTTCTGGAATTGCTCAGGCTTTTGCACAGACAGAGGGATATGAAGTTTGCTTATGCGATATCAACGAAGAATTCGCTGCAAATGGAAAAAATAAAATTAAAGCAGGTCTTGATAAGAGAGTTGCTAAGGGAAAAATGGAACAGGCAGCTGTAGATGCTATTCTTAATAAAATTACAACAGGTGTAAAAGACATCTGTACAGATTGTGATTTAATTATTGAAGCTGCTCTTGAAAATATGGAAGTTAAGAAACAGACATTTAAAGAGCTTCAGGATATTTGTAAAGCAGATGCTATTTTTGCAACAAATACATCATCTCTTTCAATTACAGAAATTGGAGCAGGACTTGACAGACCGGTTATTGGAATGCATTTCTTTAATCCTGCACCAGTTATGAAACTTGTAGAAGTTATTCAGGGTGAAAATACACCTGATGAAATCAGAGATAAGATTGTTGAAATCTCAAAAGAAATCGGTAAAACATCTGTAGAAGTTAAAGAAGCTGCAGGATTTGTTGTAAACAGAATTCTTATCCCTATGATAAATGAAGCTATTGGAATTTATGCTGACGGAGTTGCAAGCGTAGAAGGTATTGATACAGCTATGCAGCTTGGAGCAAATCATCCAATGGGACCTTTAGCACTCGGTGACCTTGTTGGACTTGATATCGTACTTGCTATTATGGAAGTATTACAGTCAGAAACAGGAGATCCTAAGTATCGTCCTCATCCATTACTTAAAAAGATGGTACGTGCCGGAAAATTAGGTAGAAAAACAAAAATTGGATTCTACGATTATTCAAAATAAATTTTAGGAGGATACAAAAGTGGATTTTACTTTAGAAAAGAAACATGAAATGGCAAGAAATCTTTTTAAAGATTTTGCTGAAAATGAAGTAAAGCCTTATGCTCAGGAAACAGATGAGACAGAGGTTTTCCCAAGAGCTAATGTTGAAAAAATGGGAAAATATGGTTTTATGGGTATTCCTATTAAGAAAGAATATGGCGGACAGGGCTGTGATGCTTTAACATATGTTATGTGTGTTGAAGAATTATCAAAAGTCTGTGCTACAACAGGAGTTATTGTTTCAGCTCATACATCACTTTGTGCTGATCCTATTCAGACATATGGAACAGATGAGCAGAAAGAAAAATTCTTAGTTCCACTTGCAAAAGGTGAGAAAATTGGTGCTTTTGGTCTTACAGAACCAGGTGCAGGAACAGATGCACAGGGTGTTCAGACAAAAGCTGTATTTGATGAAGAAACAAATGAATGGGTATTAAATGGTTCAAAATGCTTTATTACAAATGGTAAAGAAGCAGACATTTACCTCATCATTGCATATACTGATATTGTTGAAGATAAAAGAGGAAGAAAGAAAAAGAAATTCTCAGCTTTTATCGTTGAAAAGGATACTCCTGGATTTACATTTGGTACAAAAGAAAAGAAGATGGGTATCAGAGGTTCATCAACATATGAATTAATTTTCCAGGATTGCAGAATTCCAAAAGATAATTTACTTGGAGCAAGAGGAAAAGGTTTCCCTATCGCTATGCATACACTTGATGGTGGACGTATCGGTATTGCTGCTCAGGCACTTGGAATTGCAGAAGGTGCATTAGAAAGAACAATTGAATATACAAAAGAAAGAAAACAGTTTGGACGTTCAATTGCAATGCAGCAGAATACTCAGTTCCAGATTGCTGATATGGCAACAAAAGTAGAAGCTGCAAAGATGCTTGTATATAAAGCTGCAAAGAAGAAAGAACAGTTCCAGCTTGATGGAAAGACTTCTTATTCTGTAGAAGCTGCTATGGCTAAATTATATGCTGCAGAAGTTGCTATGGAAGTAACAACAAAAGCAGTTCAGCTTCATGGTGGATATGGTTATATCAGAGAATATGACGTTGAAAGAATGATGCGTGATGCTAAGATTACAGAAATCTATGAAGGAACAAGTGAAGTTCAGAGAATGGTTATTTCTGCAAACTTATTAGCATAATCAAAAAAAAGATTAAGGAGAGAAAATACCGTGAATATCGTTGTATGTATAAAGCAGGTTCCTGATACAAAAGGTGGAGTAAAATTTAAACCTGATGGAACATTAGACAGAGGTGCTATGCTTACAATCATGAATCCTGATGATAAAGCAGGACTTGAAGCAGCACTTAGATTAAAAGATGAATATGGTGCTAAAGTAACTGCCATAACAATGGGTCTTCCAAAAGCTGAAGAAGTATTAAGAGAAGCTATGGCAATGGGTGCTGATGAAGGAATACTTGTAACAGACAGAAGACTTGGTGGAGCTGATACATGGGCTACATCTTCAACAATTGCAGCAGCAATTAAAAATCTTGAATATGATTTAATTATAACAGGACGTCAGGCTATCGATGGTGATACAGCCCAGGTTGGACCACAGATTTCTGAACATCTTGATATTCCTGTAATTTCATATGCCCAGGAAATTAAAATTGATGGTGATTATGTTATCGTTAATCGTCAGTTTGAAGACAGACATCACGTTCTTAAGGCAAAAATGCCTGCACTTGTAACAGCGTTGTCTGAATTAAACGATCCACGTTACATGACACCAGGTGGAATTTTTGATGCATATGATTCAGAAATTACAGTATGGTCAAGAGATGATCTTAAAGAATTAGATGATGCAAATATAGGTTTAGCAGGTTCTCCAACAAAGATTGCAAAAGCTTCTGATAAAGTTAAAAAAGGAGCAGGAGAAGTTGTTTCATTTGAATCTGGTGAAGAAGCAGCAGCTTTTATCGCAGATAAACTTATTGAAAAGCACATAATATAATTTGTTAGGAAAGAGTGGTGAATAGAATGAATATCGAAGAATACAAGGGCGTATTTATATATGCTGAACAGGTAGATGGAGTTATTACAAATATTTCCTTCGAATTACTTGGTAAAGCAAAAGAATTAGCTTCAAAGCTTGATACAGACGTTACTGCTGTTTTGATAGGTAGTGAAATAGAGGGATTAGCAAATTCGCTTGCAGAATATGGTGCAGATAAAGTAATCGTTGTTGATGATAAAGAATTAAAAGATTATAGAACAGAGCCTTATGCTCATGCACTTTCAAGTGTAATAAATGAGTTTAAACCTGATATTGTTTTAGTTGGTGCAACAGCTATAGGTAGAGATCTTGGACCTAGAGTTTCTGCAAGAGTAAAGACAGGACTTACAGCTGACTGTACAGTTCTTGAAATTGGTGATTTCCCATTAGTGGCAATACCAAATCAGGAACAGAAACATAACCAGCTTTTAATGACTCGTCCGGCTTTTGGTGGAAATACAATTGCTACAATTGCATGCCCTGACAACAGACCACAGATGGCAACAGTTCGTCCGGGTGTTATGCAGAAAATTGAGAGGATTAAGGATGCTAAGGCTGAAATAATTTCATTTAATCCAGGATTTACACCGGATAATAAATATACTGAAATTCTTGAAATTGTTAAAGAAGTTTCAAATGTTGCAGATATTCAGGATGCTGATATTTTAGTATCATGCGGAAGAGGAGTTGGAAGTGCAGAAAACTTTAAACTTCTTGAAGATTTTGCAAATGCTATTGGCGGAACAGTTTCATGCTCAAGAGCTGTTGTTGACAATGGTTGGAAACCAAAGGAATTACAGGTTGGTCAGACAGGAAAGACAGTAAGACCAAAAGTATATTTTGCAATCGGAATTTCAGGAGCTATCCAGCATACAGCTGGTATGGAAGAGTCAGATCTTATTATTGCAATCAATAAAGATGAGACTGCTCCAATTTTTGATGTTGCTGATTATGGAATAGTTGGTGATTTAAATAAGATTCTTCCTTCATTAACTGCAAAAGTTAACGAAGCAAAAGCAAAATAAATAAAAAATATTTTCAGATAAAACCTTCTGTTATTATGACAGAAGGTTTTTTACGTTAAAAAAATGTGAAAAAAGTTAAGAACCTTGAAAAATAGCTATATTTATTATATAATACTGTGTGAGTTTTGTTACTATTCGCGAAATGAGGTTAGAGGATGGAAAAAGGACTTATTCAGGTCTTTTGTGGTAATGGTGATGGTAAATCATCAGCTGCATTAGGTAAAGCGGTTTTATGTTGCAATGAAGGAAAGAAAACTATTATAGTCAAGTTTATGAAAAGAAAAGATGTAGATGATAGTTTCCTTAAACGTTTAGAACCGGAACTTAAGATGTTTAGATTTGAAAAAAATGAAACAGCATTTTTAGAAATGTCTGAAGAAGAGCGTAAAGAGGAAATTACAAATATACGTAATGGACTTAATTATGCAAAAAAAGTTCTTACAACAGGTGAGTGTGACGTTCTTATTCTTGATGAAGTGCTTGGACTTATCGATGAAAAGATTATTTCAGAAGATGAGCTTATACCTGTTTTAGAGGCTAAGTCTGACGATACTTCAATTATTTTAACGGGTATTACACTTACAGATAAAATAAAATCTTATGTAGATTACATTTCAGTTATTGAAAAGATTTAGTAAGGAAACCGGATATATTTGTTTATTATAATTTATTGAAAATGTTTATTATAAAATGTTTATTATAAAATTTGTTTAGATAATATTTAGAATATTTAGAAAGAAGGAAAAAGCTATGTCAATTTTTAAAGGTGCCGGTGTTGCTATTGTAACTCCAATGAAAGAAAATGGTGAGGTGAATTTTGAGAAACTTGGTGAGCTTATAGATTTTCAGATAGATAATGGAACAGATGCCATTATTATATGCGGAACTACAGGTGAATCTTCTACATTATCTCATGAAGAACATCTTGCATGTATTAAATATGCTGTTGAGAAAACAAATAAGAGAATCCCTGTTATTGCAGGAACTGGTTCAAATTCAACAGAAACAGCTATTTATTTATCTACAGAAGCTGAAAAATATGGCGTTGATGGATTTTTAGTTGTTACACCATATTATAATAAAGCAACTCAGAAAGGTCTTGTAAATCATTTTGTAAAAGTTGCAAAATCAGTTACAAAACCAATTATTTTATATAACGTACCTAGCAGAACAGGATGTAATATCCTTCCTGAAACAGCAATAGAGATTGCAAAACAGGCTGAAAATGTTAAAGGAATAAAAGAAGCAACAGGAAATATCGCTCAGGTTGCAACACTTGCTTCACTTATCAAAAAGAATAATCTTGATTTTGATATTTATTCAGGAAATGATGAACAGGTTGTACCTCTTTTATCACTTGGTGGTGTTGGTGTTATTTCAGTTCTTTCTAACGTTGCTCCAAGACAGACTCATGAGATGGTTGCAAGTTTTCTTGAAGGAGATGTGGAGAAATCAAGAGATATTCAGTTGAAATCTATTGATTTAATTAATAAATTATTCTGTGAAGTTAATCCAATTCCTGTTAAAGCAGCCCTTAATATGATGGGATTTGAAGTAGGTTCACTTAGAAATCCACTTACAGAGATGGAAGATGAACATAAAGAAGCTTTAAAGAAAGCTATGATTGAATTTGGAATTGAAGTTAAATAATATAATTAAATAGATTTACATGATAAATTTTATTATTATAATTTGAGTTATTTGAATGGAGAATAATATGGTAAATGTAATTATGCATGGTTGTAATGGAAGAATGGGACAGGCCATTACAAAATTAGCAAAAAATGAAGAAAATCTTACAATTGTTGCAGGTATTGATGTTGTTGATAATATTGATAATGGATATCCTGTATATAAAGATATAAATAATTGTGATATTAATGCAGATGTTGTTATCGATTTTACAAATTCCAAAGCAGTAGATAAATTGCTTGATTTCTGTGAAGAAAATAGTATGCCTGTTGTATTATGTTCTACAGGACTTACCGATGAGCAGATTGAAAGAATAGATGAATTAAGTAAAAAGATTGCAATTTTAAGATCAGGCAATATGTCACTTGGTATTAATACTCTTATAAAGCTTCTTGAGAAAATTACAAAGCCTTTAAATGAAGCAGGTTTTGATATTGAGATAGTTGAAAAACATCATAATAAAAAACTTGATGCACCAAGTGGTACAGCAATGATGCTTGCTGAAACAGTAAATAATCAGTTGAATAATGAGATGGAATTCGTTTATGACAGAAGTGATGTTCGTAAAGAAAGAGATAAGAAGGAAGTCGGAATCTCTGCAATAAGAGGTGGTACAATCGTTGGTGACCACGATGTTATTTTTGCAGGAGAAGATGAAGTGGTTACAATTTCCCACAGAGCTTATTCAAGAAATGTATTTGCAAAAGGTGCTATATCAGCTGCAAAATTCTTATTTGATAAGAAAAACGGATTATATACAATGTCAGACGTTATTGATTAAGATTATATAAAAAATCAGATGTGATTAATGCATCACATCTGATTTTTGGTTTTTATTTTTTGCACGAATAATAAAATGAATTCCGATAAAGAAAAGAACAATGCTTATATATTGAGAGGTAGAGATGCCAAATATTTTTCCTCTGATTCCGTCACCTCTTAAAAATTCCAAAGAAAATCTGATAACCGGATAGATTATTAAATATAGTCCTAAGAGAAGGCCATCCTCTCTTTTTTTTCTTGCAATTAAATATAAAATTATAAATAAAATAAAGTTTAGAATTGCTTCTAAAGGTTGAACCGGAAATCTTGGAACAAGATTTAATTCTTCAACAAAAATGTTTGGCGGAAAATGAATGGCAAATGGACCATGATATTCTATTCCATAGCAGCAACCACCAAGAAAACATCCTATACGTCCAAATGCATGAACTAAAGGTACACATGGAACTATTACATTTAAAAGTTTTAAAGTATCCAGTTTGAATATTTTGCAATATAATTTATAACCAAGTAAAGCTCCTATAAGACCGCCGTAAAAAACATATCCACTTCCCAGAATGATTAAGACTGCCATAATGTTTTTTCTTACAATATCAAAATGTTTTATAATTCCGGGAATTAATGTTATAACATAAAATATTTTTGCAAAAATAATCATGCCCATGGATGCTATAATTGTTGATAAAAGAACATCCTGTTTTGTAAAATCATAAATTTTTGCAAGCGTTAATGAAACTAAAACACCGATGATTAAACCAAGTGCAATTACCGAGCCGTAGGCAGGCATTTCAAAAAATTTAAAGTGAAAAATTGGATGCATAATTACCGTCCTTTTTATTTATATAGTTTTATGTCTTTTGTTTATGTGCCATTTATATGAAATATTAGCATATATTGTTTGTTTAGTCAAAATCTGGAAATTGAGGTAAATCATGAAAAATAGAATAAATATAAATGACTATGAAGGAATAATCTTTGATCTTGACGGAACATTGGTAGATTCAATGTGGGTCTGGGATTATGTTGATGAAGAATTTTTAAAGAAAAGAAATATTAAAGAACCTGAGGATTATAAGGAAGTTATAATGCCTATGGGTATTGAAAAGGTCGCTGATTATACCATAAAAAGATTTAACCTTAATGAGAATAGTGATGATATAATAAATGAGTGGCTTGATTTATCTTATGAAGCATACAAAGATAAAGTGAAATTAAATAATGGGGCATATGATTTTATTAAAAGTTTATTTAAATCAGGGAAAAAAATGTCAGTAGCCACTGCAAATGATAAAGAGCTTGCAAAGATGTGTCTTGAAAATAATAAGGTATATAAATATTTTAATAACATTACAACGGTAAATGAAGTTGAAAGAGGAAAAGGATTTCCTGATATATACAAAAAAGCAGCAGATAAAATGAATATTAATTATGATAAATGTCTTGTTTTTGAAGATATTAAAGAGGGAATAACAGGTTCAATTAAAGGGGGATTTACAACTGTTGCCGTATTGTGTAATATAACAGATGAAAGTAAAAAAGAAGAAATTAAGAAAATTTCTAAATATTATATAGATGATTTTTCATTGCTATATGTATAGACATATTATAAAACAATAAGAAGGACAAAGTTATGAAAAAAGTTATAAAGAATTTAAATGAAGGAAAAAATGTCAGCGAATCATTAGGTTTATTTATAGAGGAACTGAGTGGATTATATTATAGTAAAGCATTACTTAAATTATCAATGGATTACCATACATTATATTCTGTAATCATTGAAAATAATTATGATGATGAGAATCTTTTAGATATAATGGGCAGATTTAATGAAGTGATAAAAGAATTTTTTGATGATGAAAAATCTGATAATAAAAATATTCTTAATAAAACATATGATATAAAAAAAGATGCTGAAAAATTATTAGAAACAATTATAAGTTATACAGATTATTTTGAAAAGTTTGAGTATATATATAACAAACTTGAATATAAATATAAGGATGTTAAAGAAGATAAGGTAAAAGATGAGGATTTCACAAGAAATGTAATGCATTACATTTTTGATGATGATAGCGATAAAAACCTTATAAATATCAAGATTAAAGAAGTGTTATATAACCTTCCTTTAAGAATGACAAAACAGAAATTCTTTAATTTATTAGAAAATGGTTTATCTATTTATAAAGGCTCTGATAAAGAGGGAATAGACGGCTTTATATACAGACTTAAGTCTGCTTCATTACTTAATTTTGATAAAGATAAGCTTTTTGAAATTAAAAAATTAAGTAGTGCAAAAGAAGAAATAGAAAAAATTGAATTAAAAGACATTACAGAAGAAGATTTAGAAAAACTTAAAAATATTACTGAAGAAGTGGAAGATTATATCACAAAATATGAAGATGTATATTCTATGCTTCTTGGAATAATAAATAGTTTTTATTCAATTATTCTTCTTGAAAATGAGATTAAGTCCACAGATAAAAATATGGATATGTCCATAAAGATTATTAAGGAAGTATCTAAAGAATTTTTATCTGATAAGAAGATGGAAATACCTGAAGAAATAACTGATTTATTTGTTTTCTTAGAAGGTGTTCCGGAAGATATTGATGTAAAAGTTGAAAGAGAAGATTATCTTTTAGATACAATAAAAACTAATTATGTTGATACTGTCAAAGAAGACGGGCTTGAAGATAAAATAAATTCTTTATTAGAATCAAGAGTGTTGCTTTCAGACAGTTTATTTGCTGATTTAGATAAAGAAAAACTTGATTTTACAGAAATAATAGAAGAGATAGATTCTGAAAAATATTTAGATGAAAGTACTACAAAACTTATAGAAGAATATAAGGAATTTTTCTCTAACCACAATAAGAATATTAACAGGGCAGTTATGGCATCTGCATTGTCTGAATTACCGGTGTTTTTTGCAAATGTTTCAGAAGTGCAGGATTATATTTATAATGCATTGTCAATGTGTACCAGTGAGTATGAAAAGATATCAAGTAAAGATATAATAAATAATATTATTATGGATGCTAAAAAATAAAAGTATAAGAAATTGAGGTTTTTTACATGAGATGGTATAATAACCTTTATGTTGGTAAGAATGCAAAAAAGATAAAAAAGAAAATTATAAAATGTGTTAATGAAAATAAAGCACTTGGAAAAGCATATCTTATTACATTACCATTAAACGATAAAAATGTTTTGGATATATATCCTGATTATATACTCATTCAAAATTATTATAAGAGACAGGATATGTATATTGTAGGAATAGCCGATGGTTATGAGGAAGCTAAGATGATGGTTTCTGATATACTGCTTGACTGTTATAAAAAGACAGGACAGTTTAAAGTAAGGCTTATGATAGAATGATTAAGGAATAACATATGTTTTTATTAAATGTAGTTTTTTTTATAATTAAGCTTATATTTAAAATAATTCTTATAATACTTGGAATACTTCTTTTAATTGCATTATGTATTTTATTTGTACCAATCAGGTATGATCTTAAGGGTAAGTATAACGAAAAAGACGGACTGTCTTATAGTGCTAAAGTAACTTATCTTTTGCATATTTTTTCAGTAGGGATTTCTGATGTTTCAAAAGAACTTGTAATAAGGATTTTTGGAATAAAATTAAAAAAATTTTCTCCGGGAAAAAAGAAGGGTGAAAAAAATTATGAAGCAGAAAATGAAATGTTTGAAGAAATGTCTAGGGAATTCAATGAAAAAATTAAAGAGAATGAAGAAGAATTTAAAAATTTTGAAAAGTCTCTTCAAAAACAGGAAGAAGATATCGTATACATCGAAAATGACATTGAAAAACCTGTATACAACATTGAAGAAACAAAAGAAAAGCTTAAAGAAGAACAAAAGAGCATTTATAAAGTTGAAGAAATCAATGGAAAATCTGATGAAGAATCTGATGAAGATGAAAAATCGATTATCGAAAAAATAAAAGATAAAATTATTGGTGTTTTTGGGAAAATAAAACATACATTTACAGGGATTTGTGGTATAATTAAAAAGGTTTTTAAGACAAAAGAAAGCATTAGTGATTTTATTTCAGATGAAAATAATATAAATGCTTTCAAACATGTTAAAGCTGAAGTGTTTAGATTTTTAAAGCATATAAGACCAAGATATGCAAAAGGTCATATTTATTTTGGCTTTGAAGATCCTTCAATTACAGGTAAATTACTTGGTGTATATTATGCGATTTTTAAGCGTGATATAAAGGGATTTGAAGTGGTACCTTTTTTTGAAGAAGAGAAAAAAGATGTGGATGTTCATTTAAAAGGACGTTTACAGCTATATGTTGTAGCACTTATTGGATTAAAATTATATAAAGATAAAGATCTGATGAATATTGTCAGACAGAGGAGGAAAGATGGCTGAGAATACTAATGTTAATGAATCATTCGACAGCACAGTTGATTCATTATTTAAAGGAATGGAAAATTTTATCACTACAAAAACAGTTGTAGGTGATGCAATTAAGGTTAGTGAAGATACTATTATTTTACCACTTGTTGATGTGGCTTTTGGTGTTGGTGCAGGTGCAACAAGCGCTGATAAGAAAGGTACAGGCGGTGGCGGTATGGGAGGAAAGATGTCTCCTAGCGCTGTTCTTTTAATTAAGAATGGTGTACCACAGCTTGTTAATATTAAAGAGCAGGACGGTATCACAAAAGTGCTTGATATGGTTCCGGGACTTATTGATAAGATTAAAGGTAAAGACAAAGCTGATGAAAATGAAGCTAAAGAAGATGCAGAGGATGCTTTATCTTAATTAAGTAAACGATACTCATAAATATAGCTGCTATCTTAAGGATGGCAGCTAAATTTTTATTAAATATATTATGCGAGGACAGATAAGTGGAAAAAGAGCATATAGAACTTAAGTTTATTGATAAATCAGAAACAATAAGATATATGGGATACAAGGATTCAATTCCTGATGTTGCAATGACAAAGATTATTTTGGAACAGGAAGAAAATGTACTTAAAAATATAAAGCCTGACTATACTTATAAAGTTTTTGATATAGAAGAAGATGATGGGAAAATACATTTAAAAGGGACAAATGTTTATTTACAGGGCGAGTCCATAAAAGAACATTTAAAGTATTGTAATAAAGCAGTTATTATGTGTGCTACATTGTCTGATAAACTGGATAAGCTTTTAAGACAGGCAGAAGTTTCAAATATGTTAAATGCTCTTATTATTGATGCTTTGGCAAATGCAGCTATAGAGCAGGTTTGTGATAAAGCAGAAGATATAATACTTAAAAATTTTAAAGATTATAAATCTACATGGAGATTTGGTGTCGGGTATGGAGATTTTCCATTGTCACAACAGGGAGAAATATTAAATATCCTGAATGCCGGAAAATTAATCGGTGTCTGCATGAATGAATCATTTATTCTTACACCGAGAAAATCAGTTACATGTGTTATTGGTTTATCTGATATGGATAAGGATATAAGCACAAAAAAGACATGTAAGAACTGTCAGTTTCTTGGAAGATGTAAGTATAGAGAAAAAAATGAAGTATGTTATGGAGAATAATATGAGTTTAAAAGATTTTATTAAAAATAATGATTATGTATTACTTGATGGAGCTATGGGTACGGTTCTTCAAAGTAAAGGAATGGAAATGGGCGCATTGCCTGAACTTTTAAATATTACAGATCCTGATATGATAAAGATGGTTCATAAAGATTATATTAATGCAGGTGCAAATATAATTTATGCAAATACTTTTGGTGCAAACAGATATAAATTATCAGGCAGTGGAAAGAGTGTTGCTGAAGTTGTTGGTGCAGGTATTAGAAATGCCAAAGAAGCTGTTAAGGAATCTGGAAAAGAAGCTTATGTTGCTCTGGATGTGGGAACAATTGGAAAACTTTTAGAGCCTACAGGTACACTTAAATTTGAAGAAGCATATGATATTTATAAAGAAATTGTAATAAGTGGAAAAGAAGCGGATGTTATTGTTTTTGAAACACAGACAGACCTTTATGAATTAAAGGCAGCGGTTCTTGCTGCAAAAGAAAATTCAGAGCTTCCTGTTTTTTGTACAATGACATTTGAAAAAAATAAAAGAACATTTACCGGTTGTGGTGCTGCAAATATGGCTCTTACTCTTGAGGGGCTTGGAGTTGATGCCATGGGTATTAACTGTTCTTTAGGACCAAAAGATTTACTTGATGTAATAGATGAGATATCAAAATATACCAAGGTTCCTTTGATAGTTAAGCCAAATGCAGGATTACCGGATCCACTTACAAACCAGTATGATATTGATGAAGAAGAGTTTGCAAAACAGCTTTTGGAATTCAGTAAATATAATGTTAAGTATTATGGCGGATGTTGTGGTTCATCCCCAGCATATATTTCAAAATTAAAAGAACATTTTGAAGAAAATAAAGAGTTATTTGCTATTGAAAATGAAATTGAATATTTTAAAGATTCTTTTATATGTTCGTCAACTGAGTATGTAAGGGTTAACCAGCCTATTATTGTTGGTGAAAGAATCAATCCTACAGGAAAGAAGAAATTTAAAGAGGCTCTTCTTAATGATGATATTGATTATATTTTAAATCAGGCAATTGAACAGATTAATGTTGGTGCTGATGTTCTGGATGTAAATGTGGGACTTCCGGGAATTGATGAGAAGGACATGATGATTCGTGCAATCAAAGCATTACAAAGCATAACAGATGTTCCTTTACAGATTGATTCAACCATTCCTGAAGTATTAGAAGCAGCTTTAAGGGTGTATAATGGAAAACCAATTATTAATTCAGTTAATGGTGAAGAAAAATCCTTAGAAGCAATTTTACCTATAGTTAAAAAATATGGTGCAAGCGTAATAGGTCTTACCCTTGATGAAGGTGGAATTCCAAAGAAAGCTGAAGGCAGATTTGAAATCGCAAAAAAAATAATGGATAGAGCTTTAAGTATAGGAATTAAGAAAGAAGATATTTATATTGACTGTCTTACATTAACTGCATCTGCAGAACAGGATGGTGTAATAGAAACATTAAAAGCCATAAAAATGGTTAAGGAAAAGCTTGGTCTTAAGACAATTTTGGGTGTATCAAATATTTCCTTTGGTCTTCCAGGAAGAGAGCTTGTAAATCATACATTCCTTGCAATGGCCCTTAGTTACGGACTTGATCTTGCAATTATTAATCCAAACATTGGTGCAATGTCAGGAACTATAAGAGCTTACAGACTTTTAATGGGACATGACAGAAACTCAGTTGATTATATAAATGCTTATGAAGATCATTTGCAATATATGCTTGCAAAAGCACCAAGTACAAAAAATAAAGATAAAAGTATAGCAGAAATCAGTGAAGATGGAGACAATCCTTTAGGAAATGCCATAAAAAATGGTCTTAAAAATGAAGGAATGAATATCACTAAGGAATTATTAAAAGAAAAAAGTTCCATGGAGATAATAAATGAATATCTTATACCTGCACTTGATAAGGCTGGAAGTGAATTTGAAAAAGGAAAAATATTCCTTCCACAGCTTATTATGGCAGCAGATGTTGCCCAGGGTGCCTTTTCTGTAATAAAGGAAAGTATGGATACTTCCAAAGATAATGTAAGTAAAGGAAAAATCATTCTTGCAACAGTTAAGGGTGACATTCATGACATTGGAAAGAATATTGTAAAGGTACTTCTTGAAAATTATGGATATACTGTAATTGACCTTGGTAAAGATGTGCCATATGAAGATGTATTAAATGCAACTATCAAGCATAATGCAAAGCTTGTAGGACTTTCTGCGCTTATGACAACAACTCTTGTTTCTATGAAAGAAACCATTAAGCTTTTAAGGGATAATAATGTTGATTGTAAGGTAATGGTTGGCGGAGCAGTGCTTACACCTGATTATGCAAAATCAATCGATGCAGATTATTATTCAAAGGATGCAAAAGAATCTGTAGATATAGCAAAACTTGTGCTTGGATAATTTATATTTTAGATATAATTATTTTGTTTATTTAGAATGAATTTATAGAACATTTAAATATAGATAAGTTATATATATAAAATATATAAGAATTATATAAGAATAGAAAGATTATAAAATGGATGAAAATATCAGAATAAACAGGTTTTTAAGTATGTGTGGTGTCTGTTCACGCAGGGAAGCAGATGTGATTATTGATGCAGAAAGAGTAACAATAAATGGAAAAATTGCAACTCTTGGAGACAGGGTAAGCTCCTTAGATAAAGTATGCCTTGATAACAAGGAAATTCATATTGAAGAAGAATTTATTTTATTGGCATATAATAAACCTCTTGGAGTGGAATGCACTGCAGATACAAAAAATCCTGATAATATAATAAAAAAAATAGGTTTTAATAAAAAAATATTTTATGTTGGAAGGCTTGATAAAAATTCTACCGGTCTCATACTTATGACAAATGATGGTATGCTTTGCAATAAGATTGCAAAATCTGTTAATGGTCATGAAAAAGAATATATTGTTGAAACTGATAAAGAAATTACAAATGATTTTTTAATGAAAATGAAGTCCGGTGTAAATATTTTGGATGTTAAAACCAAGCCTTGTAAAGTAAGAAAACTTGGTGCTAAAAAATTTGGAATTATTCTTACACAGGGACTTAACAGACAGATTAGAAGAATGTGCGACGCTCTTGGATATAAGGTTGTTTCTTTAAAAAGAATTCGTGTTATGAATATTGAGCTTAAGGATTTAGCTGAAGGAACATATAGAATGTGCACCAAAGAAGAAATTGAAGAAATAAGAAAACAGGCAGGAATTTAAAATGGATAATGCAAATGAAAATGCAGTAAATAATATAAATGAAAATTCAAATGAGAAAGACAGGGAGAGAATCATTGAATTAATAGATATTCTTAATGATGCCTCATATAATTATTATCAAAAGGGAAGCGAAATAATGTCGAATTTTGAATATGATAAATTATATGATGAGCTTGAAAGTCTTGAAAAGAAAACAAAAATAGTAATGTCAAACTCACCTACTATTAATGTAGGATATGAAGTTGTAAGTGAACTTCCAAAGGAAAAACATGAAAGCCCTATGTTATCTCTTGATAAAACAAAGGAAGTAGAGAAGTTAAAAAGTTTTCTTCTTGATAAAAAAGGTGTTATTTCCTGGAAATTAGATGGACTTACAGTTGTTCTTACTTATAAAGGTGGAGAATTAGTTAAGGCTGTAACAAGAGGAAATGGGGAAATAGGTGAAGTTATAACACAGAATGCAAAGACATTTAAGAATGTTCCCTTAAAGATAAAATATGAAGGTGAGCTTATTATAAGAGGCGAAGCCATAATTAAGTATTCTGACTTTTATAAATTAAATGATGAAATTGCAGATGAAGAAGCAAAATATAAAAATCCAAGAAATTTATGTTCAGGTTCCGTAAGACAGTTAAATAGCGAAATTACAGCAAAAAGAAATGTAAATTTCTATGCATTTGCTTTAATTAAGGCAGATAATGTTGATTTTAATAATTCAATTGTAAAACAATATGACTGGCTTA
Organism: Lachnospiraceae bacterium RM5; assembly: GCA_900110975.1. GTDB lineage: Bacteria > Bacillota > Clostridia > Lachnospirales > Lachnospiraceae > Bovifimicola. The sequence continues at coordinate 23,220 of FOFK01000005.1, read as the reverse complement.
AATCACAGGGCTTTGATGTTGTAGAACATTTTCTGACAGATGCATCATCCATCGAAGAAAAAGTTGCCTATTTTGAAGAAAGTATAAGTACAAATGACCTTCCATCAGATGGCCTTGTACTTGTTTTTGATGATATTAAATATGGAATTTCTCTTGGAAGAACAGCAAAATTTCCAAGAAATGGAATTGCATTTAAATGGCAGGATGAAACAAAGAGAACAAAATTAACAGATATTGAGTGGAATACTTCAAGAACAGGACTAATTAACCCTGTAGCAATCTTTGAGCCGGTAGAACTTGAAGGTACCATATGTACAAGAGCAAGTCTTCATAATGTAAGTATTTGTGAGAATTTAATGATTGGAATCGGGGATGAAGTAGAAGTATATAAGGCAAATATGATTATTCCACAGATTTCTGAAAACTATACAAGAAGTGGTTTTAAAACCCTTCCATCAGAATGTCCAAGCTGTGGAATGAAAACAAAGTTAAAGAATGATAATGGATTTAAATTTTTATATTGTGTAAATGAAAATTGTCCTGCAAAGCAGATAAAAAGATTTACAAACTTTGTAAGCAGAAATGCCATGGATATACAGGGACTTTCAGAAGAAACTCTGGAAAAATTTATTGACCTTGGTTACATCCATGAATTTGGAGATATATACAAATTAAACAGATTTGAAGATGATATGGTAAATCAAAAAGGTTTCGGAAAAAAATCATATGATAATATAATTGAATCCATTGATAATTCAAGAAAATGCGACGGATACAGAGTTTTAGCAGGCCTTGGAATACCGGGTGTCGGCCTTACTAATGCAAGAATGATAATCAGGGGACTTAATTGTACTCTTCCTGAACTTGTGAAAAAATCATCTTTAGAATTAGGAAAAATAGATGGTATTGGAGAAGTTATTGCAGACTCAATAGTTGAATATTTTTCAGATGAAAAAAACTTAAATGAATTTAATAACCTTATTGATGAATTAGAAGTTATTTATGAAAAAGTAAATGAAACTTCAAGTATTTCAGGGAAAACATTTGTAATAACAGGTTCATTAAACACCTATGAAAACAGGGATGAATTAAAGAATTTCATAGACTCAATGGGTGGAAAAGTAACAGGGTCTGTCAGCAAAAAAACAGACTATCTCATAAACAATGATAACACTTCAAATTCCTCAAAAAACAAAAAAGCAAAGGAATTAAATATTCCTATAATCACGGAAGAGGAATTTAGAGAAATGGTTGAAAGTTAAGTAGAAATAAAAATACACTCATGATAAAATGAATGTGATTTTGGCTAAAAAAATATAAAAAAAATGACAAAAAGGAGACATATGCAAAGGAAAAAATTTATAACCAGGCTAGGGATAGCTATATTTTTTATACTATCTATTATTCTTTTGAACTTTAAACTGGCTTACGCAGTTGAGTACACTTATGATGAAAATAACAGGATAATAAAAATTACATATGATGATAGGAGTTATGAAACTTTTATATATGATAAAAATGGGAATATAATAGAAAGCAAAAAGTATGACTGTTATGGAAAAATCATAAAGGAAGATGAAACAAAGACAAGTGTAGAAAGTGACAGCAAAAAACAAGTAGCAAATAGTACCGGAAATAGCAAGAAAAATAGCAGTAATTTCAATACTGACAAAGATAAGAATGATAATCCAGATGTTAGAAAATCTGATGATAATTCAGCTGATTCAGAGAATTTAGATAATTCGAATGTTCCAAATAACTCAGATTATACGGATAACACGAATACGGATAACACGGATTATTCAGATAAAGATTCTGAAAATAAAACTATTAAGAACAATGGAAATAAAGAAAATAAGGATAAGTCGGATAAAAATAACAGTAAGAGGAAAAAATCCGGGAGCAGGGGCAAAAATATTTTTAAGAGAATATGGGAGAATATAAAGAAATTCTTTAATGTTGTTAAAAATATAATCAAATCAATATTTGAATTTTTCCAAAAGATAATAAAAATTATAATTAATAAAATAAAGAACTTATAATCAGGAGATGCAGATGAAAAAAACAAAACTTTTACGCAGAATAGTTGCATTAATACTTGTAATAACAATGATTCCAATAAGTGGATTTGTAAATGCAAGAGCTGTTTCTGACATTAGAACAGATAGCGGTTTAAAAACTATGTCAAATAATAATAATACAGATAATATAAATGCTCCATTTGGAACCGTAGATATTACATTAAGTAAAGATATGGTTATGGATGATGAGGTTTGTGTAAATGCTGATATTGATTTAAATGGACATACATTAGAAATAAAAAACAATCTTATTCAGGAAAATGGAGAAATAAAGATAAATGGCGGAAAATTAATAATAGACGGGGATTATAGAATACAAAAAATAGAAACAAATAGTGAAAATGATAACGAAGAGGTTTCATATGGAATAAGTCAGGGAAGATTTGTTATGAATAATCCTGATGATCTTATTGATGTAAATGGAAACTTATATATAGATACAAGAATTGATACAGAAGGGTTTATAACTGAAGGAAATATAAGGGTTAGTGGAAATATTGAAATTGAAAATAATGGGATAAATAAGGGATATTATCCAACAGGAAATCATACTTTGATTTTGGATGGAACAGAAAAACAGATTGTAAAAATAAATGAGTCTTATGATTATTCTTCACATATAAACAATTTAATAATAGAAAATATTGATACATATCTTGAAGATGTGTTTGTTTGTGGACATGTAAATGACAATGAAAATAAAGTTTATGGCGGAATAAAAATCACTTCTGATACATCATTTGAAAATAATAAATATCATGGAAATATAACTGATTGTAGCGGAAATATAGAAGAATTGGAAATCTATGGGGATTTTTCTACATATAATTATCTGGCAGTTGATAAAAAATTAATAATTAACGGGGATTTGCATTTTAATGATTGTATGTTTTGTGTAAATGATAATGCATATGTAGAAGTAAATGGAGATTTTTACCATGGAAGCGAAACTTCAAGCCATATTCAGAATCTAAATTTATCAGGTAAAAACAGTCTGCTTAAAATAAATGGAAATTATTTTTATATTCATGGACAGGGAATAACCGGAGGAAGAATAGAGTTAGCAAAAGACTTTATTAATTATGGCAGTTTTTTTGCAAGTGATAATACTTTTATTTTAAACGGAAATGAAAAACAAAGTATAACAGCAGATAAAGATGATAGATTTGATATACTGGAGCTTAGAAATACATCTGAAGAGGGTGTTGTTGTAGAAAATGAACTGGTTGCAAAAAATCTTATAAGAAACAATAGTAAACTTACATATAACAATGGTAATGAATATTTTGGAACTATACTTTCTGAAGATATAGTTATAGATGGTGATTATACATTAGATACCAATGAACTTGATTTAAATGGACACAGTCTTACAATTAATGGAAACTTTAATCAGAATACCGGAACGTTAATTATAAATAATGGATGTTTAAATGTTAAAGGTAATTATAATATTGATTCATCATCTGTGCTTGTTATGAATTATAAAAATGATGAAATATGTGTAGATGGAAATTTTAATTATAATCCTGATTATAAACATAATTTACAATCCGGAAATATTAATGTAAAAGGGAATATTTACTTAAATAATTCATTTGAAAATAAAGAATCATATGCTTTGTATGGTGTTAACTTAGTTTTATCAGGGGAAAAAGAACAAAAAATAACAATAGAAAATGATGTAATATTAAGAAATCTTGTGATAAACAATGCCACAGGATTAGTTGTTGAGGGTTTTATTGATTTTAAAAACATTACAGGTTTATTTGGAACACAGGTAGAATATAATGGTAAACCATTGATAAGTGGTGGAAAATTAAATGAGGATAAGGTAATAGATGGCGATTGTGATGGTATCTTTGGGAATATAGATTTTAATGGTTATAGCCTAACAATAAATGGAAATCTTAATATTTCATATGGAAAATTAAATATAGACAACGGAACCATAAATTTAAAAGGAAATTTAAAGTCTAATAACAATATTTCTTTCAACGGAGATTCAAAATTAATATTTAATGGTGATAAATTACAGAGAATAAATGTAAAAGATGAAGATATATTCAGGATTGTAGAAATTGATAATATTTATGGTGTATATTCAAATATATATTTTCCAAGAAAAGAACTTATTGTAAAATCAGGAAAAATCACTTATGGAAACGAAGAATTAATTCAAAATATAAGTAAGAATTATGAAATAATATCAGGAATTACATTAGACAGTGACAAAACATATGATGGAGATGTATATTTAACAGACGGAACCCTGGATTTAAACGGACATACATTAACTGTAAAAGGGGATTTAGTACAAAGTCTTGGAACCATAAATATAAATAAGGGCAATCTTATAATAGATGGAAACTATATATCTTCCCAAATAACAGAATATAATTACTCCGACATTGAAGATAAGGAGTCATATGAATTCTCCTCAGGAAATGGAATAATAAAAATGAATTCCGGAAAAATAAGTATATCCGGAGATTTTATATACGATTCAAATTTTAATAAAGATAATTATATTACCGGGGGAGATATTGAAGTAAATGGAAATTTAGAAATAAATAAAGAACTGGTAATGAAAGATACAAACCTTTATCTTAAAGGGGAAAACCAGAAAATATCTGGAAATTATCCATTAAGTGTAAAAGATTTACATTTAAATAAAAATAAATTTTCTTTACTTAACAGTATAGATATATATGGCAAAATAGTTGGTAATCCTGATGATGTAGAAGGGTCTGGAAGAATATATATTTCAGACATAAATAACTTAAATGATGCAGAGTATGATAAAACTGTTTATATAATGAATGGAAATAAATTAAATAATAATATTTTCTTTTTAGGGGACATTGTTTTATCCGGTGGAACAGACTTAAATGGTTATACATTATCATGTAAAAATATAACTGTCAGGAATAATTTAAATATTAATGGTGGAAAATTAACAGTAGAGGGTAACTTAACGGTTGATGCATATGGAAGATTAATAATGAATACCCCTGAAGATTATATCCTTGTCGTTAATGATTTTACCATGGAATCATATAATAATCATTCTGATTTAATGGTAAATGGAACCCTTGAAATAAAAGGAAATTTATATCAGAAATCATACAGACATAATAATAATTTCTTAACTGACGGTGATTGTAAAGTTGTATTAAGCAGAAACAGAAACAAAGAGGATTACAGGCAGTTAATAAATTTTGAGAATCCTGATAATGCAAAAATAAAAACGTTGGTTTTAAGAGGATTAGAAAGTGATTATATTTTCAAAAATGATATAAATGAAATAGCAGAAAATGTAATATATGATCCTGAAGATAATACACCACCTGAAAAAGTTAAAAATATAGTTATCAGTAATATTACCGAAACCGGTACATATATTACATTTGATGAAGGAAAAGATGAAAGTGGAATATTAGGATATGAAATATATAGAGATGGTGAAAGAATAGCATTTGTTACTGATACATTTTTCAATGATTTAATGCTAATGCCGGATACGACTTATGAATATGAAGTTTATGCATTAGACAGTTTTGAAAATAAATCATTAGAAAGTGATATAAAGACGGTTACCACAAAAAAAGATATAGAATCACCAACAATTAATTCTAAACCATTTATAAAAAAAGTAAGTGGTTCATCAGCTACAATAGGATATGAAAAAGCGGATGATAATACATATCTAAAATCATATAAGATCTATAGAAAAGCTTATAATGGTGATGAAAATAGTGCATCATTTGAAGAAATAAAAACTTTGGATGGAGATACACTTGAATTTAAAGATACAAATCTGGAAAAAACAAAAATATATAAATATAAAATTAAAGCAATAGATGTATGTGGAAATGAATCAGAGTATAGTGAAGAACTAACTGTTACCATGAATCCTCCTAAGATATTATCTTATGAGCCTTCAGAAAATACAGAAGTTGGAAATGATAATATACACTTTTTAGTTACATGCAATAATAATGGAAATGTTAAAGAAAAAACATTAACTATAGAGTATATAAAAATGTCTGATGATATAAATCTGCTCGATGAAGATAACTGGAAACAGATTGCATTTATTACAGATACAGACAAATTTGACAGCGAAAAAATATATTATGAATATAATTATTCTATAGAAAATATAAAAGAAAGCGAAGAATTATTAATAAAATACACATTCACTGATGAGGATGGCTGCAAAGACGAAAAAATAAGCAGATTATTTATAGACAGACTTGGCCCTGATAAGGTAACAAGAGTTGAAGCTGTTGATGTGAACGGCTGCATAAAAATAACATATAACCTTAGTGCAAATGCTGATTGTAAGGGATATAGAATTTATAGAAAGTCGGAGAATGAAAGTGGTTTTTCACTTATAAACAGTGTGAATAATAAGTATATAAGCAGTTTTACAGATAAAAATGTGGTGGAAAACAGTATATATACTTATTATGTAACGGCAATTGATAAATTTGATAATGAAAGTATACCATCAGATGAAGTGATGGTAGAAACCTTAAAAGATGAAGAAAATCCGACAATAAAATCTTTAGAACCTGCTAAGGAGAAAATAGGAAAAACATGTGAAATAACCGTAGAAGCAAAAGATAATAAAAAAGTTTCTAAGGTCAGATTAGAGTACGCAAAAATAAATGATGAAAATGAAGATACTCATTTAGAATATGAACTTATTGATGAAGTAGAAGCTATAGATGATAACATTGTATATGAACTTGATACTACTTCCATTACAAATAAATACGGTGACGGGATATATAAAATAAAGGCTGTTGCAATAGATTCATCAGGAAATGAAAGCATAAAGGAATTTACAAGAAGATATGAAATAGATACAACCGGAATAGAGAAAATAAAAATTGATAAGGTAAATGAGAAATCTTCATCCGTATATTTATCATGGGAAGATATATCTGCAGAAGACCTTAATTATTTTGAAGTTGAATATAGAAAATCCGGTGAAGAAAATTTTAAATCATATGAAAAAATAAAAGATTATTTAGGTGTAAATATAACAGATTTAGAATCAGATACAGCCTATGAAATAAGAGTATCGGGAGTGGATAATCTTGGAAACAGAGGTGAATATTCAGATTTAGTATGCGTTACCACTAAAGAAGATAATATTGCACCAAAGATAAGAAAAATCAATCCAGGAAGTGGGGAATATAAAGATATAATTAACCTAAGTATGGATGCAAGTGATGAAGAATGCTTAGGTAAAGGTATAATAAGTTATTCACTTGATGGAATAAATTATGAAGAGTTAGAAACAATACTTTCTGCAACATATAGTTCAGATGATAAAATAAAAGCGGGAGTTTATAATGCTGCTTTACAGTTAACGGATATACCTGAAGGTGAAATATATGTTAAATTTGAAGTATATGACGATGCAGGAAATAAAAATCAAAAAACATCAGATGAAAATGATGTAATTACAAAATATACGGTAGATAAAACAAATCCTTTAAAACCTGAAAACATATGCGGAATAAATGGTAACGGATATATTGAAATTACGTGGAATAAAGATGATGATGTAAAAAGTTATAATATATATAGGAAATCAGATACAGAAAATACATTTAAGCCGGTAAAAACAGGTTATGAATATGTAAATTATTATGATACAGATATAATTATCGGAAAAAGGTATACATACAAAATAGAGGCAATAGACCCAGCAGGTAATATAAGTCCTGAATCAGATGAAGTTATTGTATGTGCACTAAATGATTATGAAAAGCCTGTAATACAGGGAATAAGTCCTAAAGATAATGAATATTTAGGCGGATCTTTAAATACCATAAAAATAATTGCAACAGATAATGCCCGGGTTGACAGCATTAATGTAATGATAAAAAAAGATAGTACAGATTTGTATACAGAGCTTGTATCTGATGATGAAGATACTGATGAAGAAAATGCGGATAACAGAATAAAATTATTTACAAAAGATATAAGTAAGCTTGGTTTATCGGATGGAATATATGTAATAAAAGTAAATGCAACTGACAAATACGGAAATATATCTGATACAAGGGAAGTTCCATTTATATATTCAACAAAGAAGCCTGATAAGCCTATTATATCAACAGTATCATTAAATTATGAAATAGGTATAAATATTTCAGGGATAAATGATGATACTAATGTTTTAGACATAGAAAAAATAGAATTATTCAGAAGAAAAACCGGATCTTTAGACGAATTCAAAAAAATTGCTGATTTAAAGGAATCATTATATAAAGACAGTGATGTAGAAGTATTAGAAAACTATGATTATAAAGTAAGAATAACTAATCTTTCAGGAAATTACAGTGAATCTAATGTAGTAAGCGGCTATGCCCTTGATGTTGATACAATAAATCCAAAAGCAAATTTACCTGAGATGATACAGGGATTTGCAGGTGAGGAAATATGCTTTGACGGAACTTTATCCAGTGACAATGTAAGAATAACTGAGTATGCATGGAATTTTGGTGACGGATATAGTGGAACAAAGGCAAAACAGATTCACACATATGAAAAAGCAGGTGAATATATATTAACATTAGCTGTAAAAGACGGTGCAGGAAATGTGGACTATACCACAAGTCTGGTTACTGTAAAAGAAAGAGAAAATAATGGTGAAGGTTTAATAACAGTACTTGATGACAATGGAAATGGTATAGCTTATGCAGATATATGTCTTTTACAAAATGATGGTTCATGTATAAATCTTAAAGCAGATGCAGAAGGAAAATGTAAAATATTTGAACAGGTTGGAATATATAAAGTAGCGGCTTTTTCTACAGGATATATGCCAAAAGATGAAGAAATAGAAATAAGAACAGGCGATGTAAGTTCTTTAGTAATCAGTTTAAGTAAAGGTGAGTTAATAGAAGGTAATTTAACTGCAAGAAGAATGACATTGCAGGAAATGATGGACAATGGTGTAGATTTATATGATCCTGCAAATTACAATCATTTTTCATATAAGGTAGAATTAACTTTTTCTCTTAAACCTATACCTGTTGAAGTTATTGTACTTGGAAATGAAACAAAGATAATTGAACCTGAAGGAGAAGGTAGTCCATCAAAAGGTGGAGAAGAAATAATAGTCGGCGGACTTAGTAATTATATAGAGAATGAAGGTGGAAATGTTCCGGTGGAGGAAGAAGAACCTATAATAATGGTTCTTAGAACTTTAGAAACTGTATCATGGTTGAAAGATATGTATACAGTAGACTTAAGTATTTTAAACAATGCAGACAACGGATATGTAATTAAAAATTCAGAAGCAAAAATAAATCTTGTAAATGGAATATCACTTGCAAATACAAAAAATAATATAAAAGAAACCATAGATATGGGTGAAATCTATGGCGGACAGAAAAAAACAGCTTCATGGGTTGTAAGAGGTGATAAAAGCGGAACATATTCTGTATCAGCAGACTTTAATGGAACACTTATGCCTTTTAACAGAAAAGTTTCGGGGCATTTTAAAACAGAAAAAAGTTTTGATGTAGCTACAGGTGAAGGTCTTCATATAACAATAAAACCTGAAAATGCCGCATTTATGTATGAGGATTATTATATCCAATATGAGATAGCAAATGAATCAGACAGGATTTTTTATGGTATTTCAAAGACATTTGGAAAATTGCAGATACCTGAAAGCAAACCGCTATATGTTTATGATACTTCAGATATTGATAAATATCAGGAAGCTGTAGAAGAGGCAGAAAAAGAAAATAAAAAATCAAAGAAAGACTCTGCTCTGGATCCGGATAAAATAAAGACTGGTAATCCGGATAATAAAGAAAAAGAAATTACTTATGATCTGCCTAGAAGTAAAAACACAGATAAGGACTCAGATGAATCTGAAAAAGATAATAAAGATGAAAATAAATCTTCAGATAATAGTAGTACTTCAACACCTTCAGGTAATAGCGGTACTTCTGCTTCTTCAGGAAATAGCGGTACTTCTATTTCTTCAGGAAATGCAGATTCTGTTATAAATAATACAAATGATCATGTTGTATCATTTAGCGGAACATCATCAGGTTTAAATGTACCAAAACCTGTTTTTGGTATGTCAAAAGAACTGATGATAAAAAATGCATCATCATTTAGTATGATACCTGTTGTTAAGGATGGAGATACTATAAAAATTGCTTCATTAGTGCCGGGTCAGACAGTATATGGTACATGGAAAAGGAAAATTGATGGAAGAGACGGTTATGATCCAAAAAAATATTATTATGACTTAATTGAGTATACGGCAGAATCTCTACGTCAGGATGATATGGGTGTAAAACTAACCATTCAGCCTGTACCAAGCCATATGTCAATAACAATCATAAAATATACTTTAAAGGATATGCCTGACTTTGCAGGGGATCCGATAGATCTTTCATCAGGAGCTTTTGTTGACAGTAAAAGTCTGATTAAATTTAATGGTGGCAATAATATATCCTTTGATTTAAGTTATGATTCAAGAAATTCTAAGACAAAAACTTCGTTAGGATATGGATGGTTTACACCATATGAAACAACCATTGAGGATAAAGGTGGATATATAACATATAACACGGGTAATGGCTGTAGTGTAAACTTTATGAAAGAAGGGTTTAAATACGACATAGTCAAAGGAAGTATTGTAAGTGAAACAGATGATAAAGTTACAATAGCAATCGATTCTTCTGATGAATTAACTTATGGAAAATACTTATGTTGTAACGATACAATGGATGACTATGAAATAGTTAAAAATAAAGATAATACTTATGAATTAAAAACACCAGGCGGAAGTATATTTAAATATAATGCCGAAGGAAAATTGACAGGAATAACTGATGAAGAAGATAAAAGCGTAAGTATAGTTTATGAAGATAACAGAACAACCATAAAAGATATGGTTACTTCAAAAGAAATACATTTTGAAAAAAATGACAGAAATCTTATAACAAAAATTTATGATGACAATGGCAGAAATGCATATATAGCATATAATAACGACGTTTTGACTTCTATAACAGATGAAAATGGAAACATAACAAGATATACATATGAAAAAGTTACAGATGGAGAAATCCAGGAATTAAAAGAAAATACAAATGTCTTAATTGATGAAAAAGATATAAGTATGTATCTTATAACAAAAGAAGAAGATATAAACGGAAGAGCTTATGTTACCAATAAGTACGATGATAAAGGAAGAGTAACATATCAGGTAATGGGTGATGAAAGATATGAAAATACAAATACTTTATCATTGAATTATGAAGAAACAAATGAAGGAATTACTGAAACAGTTACAGACAGCGAAGGAAATACAGAAGAAATAAAAATAAATCATAAAGAGCAGATATATGAACAGACTGATGCTAACGGCAAAAAAACTGAATTTGTCTATGATGAAAATGGAAATGTAATCGCAACAAAAATTTCAGGTAGTGAAAATACGGATGGCTCTGATATAACAGACTTAAAAACTGCAACAACCGTTTATGATGAAAACGGAAACGTATTGTCATACAAAGATTATATGGGCAATAAAATATCTTATGAATATGATGATAATGGTAATGTATCATTAATGAGAGATGCTAAGGGAAATGAATCAGACTTTGAATATGATGAAAAAGGAAGGCTGTTATATTTAAAAACATATGGAGGAGAAGAAAAGACATATGAGTATGATGCAAATGGATTTTTAATTAAACAAACAACCGCTGGTCTTGGAAGTACACTATATTCTTACAAAAATGGAATGATGAATTCTGTAACTGATGATAAAGGTGTAACTTATTTGGATTATGATGGAGCCCTAAATGTAATAAGTGTTACTGACAAACTGGGAAATATCACAAAGTACACTTATGATAATCTTGGAAACAAGCTGACAGAAGAAAAAAGTGATGGCGGAATAATATCATATGAATACGATCATAATTCTAACATTACCAAAGTTATAGATGAACTTGGAAATGTTACAACGTATAACTATGATTCGCAAGGAAGAATAATAGAAAAAATTACTCCTGACGGTGGAAAAACAACTTATGAGTATAATAGTTTAGGTTATAATGATGTAATTGATCTGGCTGATAATACAAAGAATATACTCACTTATGATGCAGGTGGAAATGTTGTAAAAAATGAATTAAAAACATCTGATGAATCAAGCGATACAGATACTTTGTATGAAGAAAGTGCAGAATATAATTTATATGGTCTAGTAAGTAAAACTACAGACAATAATGGAAATATAACAACATATAGCTATAATAAAAATGGAAACATTGAAGAAATAGTTTATGATAATAGAAAAATAAATTATACATATGATTCATTAAATAATGTTACAAAGAAACTCATAACCATAACAAAGGAAGATGGAAGTATTGCAAAAAAAGGAACCAATATAAGTTATGATTCCATGGGAAATGTAGTTTCAAAAAGTTATTTTGAAATTGATGAAAAAGGTGAAGAAAAGACTATTTTATCCACATCATCACAGTATGATATTCATAACAGAAAAATTAGTGATACAGATGCAAATGGTAATAAAACATCATATGAATATGATAATTTAGGAGAAGTTACATCCCTTACATATCCTGATGGAACAAAAGTAAATATGACTTATGATTCCATGGGAAGAATGATAGAAAGCTATACTTATGTAAATGGAGAAAAATTCAATAAGGTCTATGAGTATGACAGTGTGGGAAGAATCATAAAACAGACTGATGAGGAAGGTAATTCTGAAAGTTATACATATGATTTAAAGGGAAATGTACTTTCTGTAGCTGATGCAAATGGCACAATAAGTGAAAGTTATACTTATGATGAAATGGACAGAATTAAAGAATGCACAGATACTCTCGGAAATGTAAGTACGATTAATTATGATATTTCAGGAAGAGTTATAAACTCATCTACAAAATATTTAAATGGTATTGTAAAAGAAAACACTTATGCATATGACTCCTTTGGAAATCTTATTACATCAAATGAATATGGTGGAAATACTGTAAATGCATCATATAATGAAAAAGGATTATTAAGCAGCATAACTGATGCAAATGGCGGAACATATAAGTATGAATATGATTCGTATGGAAGGGTAATAAAAGAAATAAATCCTATAGGCGGAATCATAAAAAATACATATGATGAAGAAGGAAATATAAGCATAAAAGAAAATGAAGCAGGCGAAAAAACTTATTATACATATGACAGCCTTGGAAGAATAATATGTCAGAATGATAACCTTGGAACAATAAGCTATACATATGATAATAACAATAATCTTCTTACCACAACGGATGAAAATGGAACAATTAGCAGAAGTTATGATGAAATGAACAGAGTTACAGAGTATACGGATTTTAAAGGAAATACTGTAAAATACGGATACGATGAACTTGGAAATCTCATTACACTTACATATCCTGGTGGCGAAATAATAAGATATGATTATTATAAAAATGGATTATTAAAATCTGTA
>FOFK01000005.1:2886-9564 GCA_900110975.1 Lachnospiraceae bacterium RM5 | reverse complement strand
AGAGTCATTGCAGACGTATTGTCTATAGGAATATCAGCTGCAGGAATTGGCTTTGGTTTAAAAGAATTAGGTTCAAATATTAAAGATGACTTTGGAATTGACTTAAAAGAAAACTTTAAAGAATTCTTAGCTGATAACAGAGGATTTGTTGATTTAGATGCGACTATCGGTGGAAGCAAGGGCGGAAGTAATCAAAAATATTATCATGTAACTTCAAAAGAAAACGCGTATAAATTAGCAAATTCAGATAATCCTGTATTAGAAGGTAAGGAATTCAAACAAGTATATGCATGGACAGAACAACCAACCTTAAAGCAGTCTCAAAATTCTGGTGCACGTTATCTTGAGACAGTTATAGAATTTGAGACAAATGAAACTTTTTTAATAGACACATCAATAGAGGATAGGACTCTTTGGAATATTGCTAGAATTAGTAATCGTCCTGGCCCTATCTCAATATCAAATGTTAAAATAGTAGGATTTAAGGAGCAAAAAAAATGGTGGGAATTTTGGAAAATATAATTTTTTCGGAAGTATCTTTTGGTGGAGAATGTAATTTATTTCATCATGGTATAGTACAAGATTGCTTACAAAAAAAAGATTTTGAGTTTTCTTGTGGTAATTTATACGGAATTATTGGTGAGTTTGGAGATGGTGGAGCAGCATTGAGCTGTGGTATAACAGGAAATACAAATTTTTATGAAGGTAAAATTTTCTTTGATAACATAGAAAAAAAAATTAAAGATGTTATAGAAATTAGTTGGTATATTGGAAATGATTTGTATCAAAATTCAATGAAACGTAAATTTAACATTAAGCCTAAGATTAATAAGAAAACAATAAAAGAACAAATAGAACATGGTGTTCAATCTCAATTAACAGGAGATGATTGTCATTCTATTTCTCAAATGTTTCAAATTTCATCTGAAAGACTTAACAGAAATATTTCATTTGTAAGCGGTGAACGTTGGAAAGCATCTGCTGCTATAGGATATGCAAATGGAAAAAAGATTTTTTGTTATCCTTGGATGAATTCTAAAGATATAGAACGATATAAAGAACAATTAGTTCATACCGTCAATATTTTATTAGATACTAAGTGTATTATTATTATTCCTACAACAAAAGAGGAGAACGTAAAAAGTATATCTAATAATGCTTATTCGATATATCTTAACAATTAATCAATTATTATCTGTAGGAATTTCAGCACTTTGAAGGTAATAATTAATATGTAATTTTATAAATTGTTGTGGTCAAGCGTTTTTGTAACACTATAACCTAATTTCTGCTACGGGGATTGATTCCCATAGCGTGCCTCGAAAGACGTTTTGTAATTGTTATAAGAATGCGGACGTACATGATTATAGTGCACATATGTAAATTCTTCGATAGATGAATACAATCCCTCTTCGGTATAATGGAGGAGGTCCAATGAGTTATATAACAAAAGCATGAGATGAATACACATATTTTGATTTAGGAAATGACTGGGATTCTATAAAAATGAAATATGGATTTACGTATGATGATATGTTTTCGTTATTTAATAAGAGTTTTCTTGATAATGGAATTAATGCCGGGAAAACATTTTATTTTTCGCATAATCCAACTATTGATAATGTTTTTTTAGGTATGGAATATGAGTACCTACTAAAAAATAACTATAAATGGAAGGACTCAACAATGACAATGAGCCCTAGATGAAAGGAATAATATGAACGTAAATGAATTATATGATTTAGTTGAAAGTTTTTATGGTTATAAAATACATATGAGATCCTTAGATACTAAAACAAAAGAAGTAGTTGGGATATTGTATGATTCTTTTGTTTTAAAGTGTGACATTAATGATAGATATGGCAGATTTGGTGCAGGAATTGATATAGGTGAAAATGGATTTATTACTAATTTTTTAGGAGAACATTGTTCTTTAAACAGTGATGAAAAATCTATTAAAGAGAGCTTGAAACTTATAGATGAATATTGTAGATTGCGATTACCTGATAAATTTTTAGATGCATATTATAAGGCTTATGTATTAGATCTTTATACATCAGAAGAATAATATTTAAATAAAAATAGATATTATATAAAATTATAAAATTTACGATAAGTTCACAGCGACAAGTATCAATGTTACAGTTGGAGATTCTTTGTTAAAATTATATAATTATTTTTCAGTATAACTCCCTATTACACAGATATCATGATTCTCTGTCAAGGGTGGAAGTGGTAAAAAAACTTTATATCATTATATAAATGAAAAAGGACTAAAAGGAATAACAGAATCAAATCAATTAAATCCATCTTTAAAGGCAGATAATCCTAAAGATGCAAGATATGGAAATGGACAATACCTATCAGATATTGAACCAAAATCAGTTACTCCAACACAATTAGCAAAAAGGTTTATTAATGTTCCTAACAAGTACAAATATACACATTATATTGAAATTGATGTTACTGACTTAAACGTTATACAAGGCAGAAATGGTGTATTTGTAATACCAAATGAGGAGGCATTAGATATAACTAAAAGAATAATTAGATATGGTGAAGTCGGAGAATGATGAGGTAGTTTTATGAAATATATTTTTTTTGAATCTGAAAAGGAAAAATATTGGATAGAAATTAATGATGATAATTTTGCTACAAGACAAATAATTCTTTCTGATGGATTATATCATGTATCTGCTTTAGAAGATTGTCTTGCAGAAGGTCAAATCATAAATGGTGAATTTGAGGCAGATTTTATTGATATATCTAAAAAGAATTTTGAAATAGCTTGGAACGACGCATTAAGAGATTATCGGAAAATTTGGGAATCAATAAAAAATAACTATAAACTCAATAGTAATATAACTGCTACTTTAATGTATTTTTATCCTCAAGGTGCAATATTCAAAGTTAATAATATAATAATAAATTATATTGGAGAAAATGAAGTACAACTCCACGAGAAGTTAAATATGAAGATAGTTGGATATGATGAAACTAATATGTGGATTATAACAAGATAATGACAGTAGCTGAAAGTATTACAGAGACTGGAGGTGACTGTTATCAAGAATAAAAGAATATTGAAGTGTCTGCTAATAATGGTCGTCAGTCTGCTTCTGGTACTCAATTTTTCAATAGTGGTATTGGCAAGCAGTAATCATGATAGGCAAGAGGCAGATGCTTGCATAACTATAAGTGGGAGACTCTCTGTCAAGGGTGGAAGTGACTTTGGAAATTATCAATTTAAAGAAGGAATTGACATTGATTTAAGAGGTGAAGGGACCTATAAAGATGCCTTGAACATTGCTTTTGAAAAAACAGGTATTCCTAAAGAAGATTTTACCATAACAAAATGGGGAAAAGATAAATATGGAAAATCTTTTCCTGTTGAGTGGAGAACTAAGAATGGCTACGAAGTGAATATTGATATAGGACATTATCCAGATGGAAATGCTCCAACAGTTCCTCATATAGGATGGCAAACAGCAGGTAAAAGAGGCAGCGGCGGAGGAACAAGAGGACATATTTTTGTTGATGATGTACCATATAATAGATAGGAGAATGTCTTATGTCAATGATAGAAGAAGAAATAAAAGATTTTATTGTGAATAATTCAATTGAAATAGAAGAAGTAAATAATGATACATGTTTAAATATACGAAAGGCTGTAAATGAATTATATGGAGATGAAAATAAGAAAGGATTGTGGTTGTGGGAAAAACTAAAATGTTTTGACACGATAATTGATAAAGATGGCTGGTCATATATAAATGAATTTGTTTCTGATAACGCTTGTATTGTTTTTTTTAATGAATTTGATGAGAAGAAAATGTTTAAAATCAAAAATGGAAATGATTTATATTATTTACTATCAGAAACAAGTGGATTTGAATTTTATATAACTGATTTTAACTATTCATATCTTATATGTTTTAATCATCATGATATTTTATATGGATGTGGTAGAGCAAAAAAATGGATTGCTGGATTAAGAAGACTTAATAGAAAGTGAAATAGTTACAGAGACTGGAGGTAGCTGTCATCAAGAATAAAAGAATATTGAAGTGTCTGCTGATAATGGTCGTCAGTCTGCTTCTGGTACTCAATTTTTCAATAGGGGTATTGGCAATCAGTGGTTGTGATAGACAAAAGACGGATGATTGTATAACCATAAGTCAAAGACTTTCTGTCAAGGGTGGAAGTAAGAATATAGATGATATTATATCTGGATTATCTGAGAATACGAATGGTAATGGGGTTGCTAGGAACTTTGAATCTACGGGTGGATATGAACAAACTATTAAGGATTTTGAGAGCTTAGAATTATCAGATGTTAAGGATATAAGTACAAAATATGGAGATGGTAAGGTTGGAAAATTAAGTGATGGTACAACAGTGGTTGCAAGACCAGGTAGTGAAACAGGTGGAGCAACACTTGAGATAAGAATATCAAGGAAAAAAGTTATAAAAATCAGGTATTAAGGTAGGTAATAGAATGGAAATATGGCAAGAATTTTTTAAAGGAAGAATTCCTAAAGCTATATATGAAACCAATATAAAATTTGGTGAAAAAACTGGATTGATTATAGAGTTATTAAATGATGATACTATAATAATTGATTTTGGAAATATTATATCATTTAGAGTTTTAGAGGAAGGTTTCGTACAGACTGATATATATCAAAAAGATGAGGTGGATAAATACAAAGATAGTGGTTTTTCAAATGTAATATATAGAGTAGAGGAAGGAAAATATGCAAAATATATAGAAGAAATAGCGGATGGATATATGAATATTATTGATTATTATCATTTCATAATCATTACACAGAACTACAATATTGATATTATTACAGAGTATTTACCTGAATTATATATAGAAAAAAGTTGTAATTAATAATTCATAAGGTTTTAGAACAAAGAGGACTTTAGTTCGTAAAATAGCTGAAAGTATTACAGGGACTGGAGGTGGCTGTCATCAAGAATAAAAGAATATTGAAGTGTCTGCTGATGATGGCTGTCAGTCTTCTTCTGGTACTCAATTTTTCAATAGGGGTATTGGCAAGCACTAATCATGATAGGCAAGAGGCAGATGCTTGTATAACCATAAACCAAAAACTCTCTGTCAAGGGTGGAAGTGGCATTCAGATTAACGGAACTACTTATGATGCTTCAAAATTAAAACAAACACAACCTTATATATATATCAAAATGAAGTAAATGAATTAGCTGAATATATTTCAATGAATGATCCTAATTCGGTTGATCCGATATTGGTTAGAGTAAATAAAGAAACGGCATATATTGTTGATGGGCACCATAGATATAATGCATTTCTGAAATTAGGATATGAAAGAGTGCCTATAAAATACTTACATAGTTATGACTTGGGTAAAATGACGCCAGATGGTACGTTTATAAGAACATTGGAAGACATTTTGGCTGGTGCAAAATTATGTTAATAGAGGTTATAATTATGGATAAGAAATTTTTAGAAGCAGTTAAGTTTTATTTATATATTGTGGAAAATGCCTGCAATTTATTAATTGATTATATACGTAATAAAGAACAGATTTATATAATTAATAAATATGACTTATATGATTATTTACATAAGAAACATGTATTTGAATTTGTAGAAGGCGAAAGAAAATATTGTTTTCATGGAAAAGGGTGTACTGTTCTCATAAATGATAAACCAATGATTGATTGGGATTTTGGATACAGAAGCTGTTGGTGTGGAGTGGAGCCATTTAAAATGGCACTAACATTAAAAAGTTCTTCTTATAAAGATTTTAATTACTATGATGGCAAATATATAAAAAAACAATGTGAACAATATTTATCAGAGAAAAAAATGTATTATTATAGTGGTCAATATTATATTGATCTAATTAAATTTAATTATAAAAAAATTAAGTTTCCTATTATCTATGATAAAATGATAATAGAATACAATGGGATTTCTAGATCATACCCTAAATGTAAGAGTATTGATAAATTTATTAAAAAAAGTAATGTAATATATGAAAAAATTAATTATCTAAAAAATAATTATACACTTGTGTTTTATTATCAGAATAATGAGATTGCTAGAATCCCTTATAATGATATTGCTTATCCTGATGCAGCTGTAAAAATCATGAATGGAGAAATAATTAAACCTCATATAGTTAAAATGTGGAAAAAATAAGAGAGGGAACATTAACAAGCAAAGATAAATAGAAATACGCAATTTTCATATTTTGTAGGTGATAAATGGCATTCTCCAGATTTAAATGCTGCGACTAAATATCCTTGTTCTAATTCTGGAAGTAGATGGACTGCTCAAATTAGGGCGGAAATGGTTCAACATACTATTATCATTCGTGCGGAGATGATGTTGCAGATATTATTGCAGAAAGTGGTTTTAGAACAGACATTCCTAACTCACAAGCTGCATTTAATAATAATAGATATGGAAGGGGAGTATATTTAGCTGATTCACCTACTACAGCGTTGGCTGAGAGACCAGGTGGAACAATTTTAAAAGTTAACGCTGAGACAGGAAAAAATCTAGATTTAAGAGATACGATGAACTTGGAAATCTCATTACACTTACATATCCTGGTGGCGAAATAATAAGATATGATTATTATAAAAATGGATTATTAAAATCTGTAACAGACTTTAATA
>FOFK01000005.1:0-1276 GCA_900110975.1 Lachnospiraceae bacterium RM5 | reverse complement strand
AGAGTCATTGCAGACGTATTGTCTATAGGAATATCAGCTGCAGGAATTGGCTTTGGTTTAAAAGAATTAGGTTCAAATATTAAAGATGACTTTGGGAAAAATTTCAAGAATATTTCTGAATCAATACAATCAGGTGATGGTGGTATTGTTGTTGAAGATGGAATTTTTGGTGGAAGTGAGACTCAGGAATTATTCTTGCCAGATGAATATTATGAAAATCTTAATAAAAATTTGCAATATGGATATCAAGAACCAAATACAAAGGAGGTATATAGGCGATTAGGAAACACAAGTCATGAAATTGAAACATCTGTGGTTATATCAGATGAATTTGGACGAATAAAATATAGAATAGATTATTCTACACATGGTAATAATATGGCTCATACTAATCCTCATATTCATGAATTTATAGGTAACACTACAAAAGGCAACTATAGTATTCAGGAGAAAAGATATTTTTTAGATGAGAACACCGGAATAATGCGTCATGGAAAAGCAAATGGTGATGGCACATATAGATGGTTGGATTAGATTGTGAGGTGATTATTAGTGAAGGATATTACATTAGTATTTAAAAAAGCAATAGCATGTAGAAATGAATATAATTCAAAATTAATTGCAACAAAAATAGAGATGAATTATGATTGTTGGTGCCGTTTGGAAGATGACAGTAATTTAAAGTGGTATTTAATAAGTAAAACTAATGGGAAAACAGTTATTAAATATTATGGGTATTTGTCAAAAACATTTCCTGTTGCAATAGTTATGGATGATTGCCCAAATGAAATAGTAACATTTCTTTTTGAAAGCGGAATAATAGTAGAAAAATATTATAAAAAATATAAATGCGATGAAATAGTCTTAAAACAATTTGTGGATAAACATATAATTGATGATAGTTTTTTATTTAATGAAAAAATTCCATTTAACGAAGAACTGTTTAGTATTATAGATGATGGGATTGATTATATTAATCCATGTGATTTTAGATTTGAGGAATTGCTTACATAATACTTAAATACAAATCATTATACAAAATATTAATATGATGCATATGGCAATATAATCAAAATACTACAGAGTTTTACGAGTACACATATGACTGCAGAAACAGACTTATAAAAGCAGGTAATAAAAAAGATGGTTATACAGAATATTCATATGATGCAGAAAATAATCGTATAGAATTAAAAACCAAGGACTACACAAAAGATTATGTTGTAGAATCAGCATCATCAGAATATAGCAGAGTATTATCAGAAACCATAACATA
>FOFK01000022.1 GCA_900110975.1 Lachnospiraceae bacterium RM5 | reverse complement strand
ACCGGTGCAAGCGAGGTACCTGTATGGTAGGCAAATCCGCCATACAAAGGGAAGACGTGATGCGGAGTGAACTAAAAGTAACGAAGTCCATGAGCTAGCTGTCAAGAAAAGCCGCTATTGTTTATATAGTACCCGTACCCCAAACCGACACAGGTGGATGAGGAGAGAATCCTAAGGCCGACGGAAGAAGTATTGTTAAGGAACTCGGCAAAATGACTCCGTAACTTCGGGATAAGGAGTGCCACTGTAACAGGTGGTCGCAGAGAATTGGTCCAAGCAACTGTTTAGCAAAAACACAGGTTTATGCAAAACCGTAAGGTGAAGTATATGAGCTGACGCCTGCCCGGTGCTGGAAGGTTAAGGGGAGTGCTTAGCGTAAGCGAAGGTGCGAACTCAAGCCCCAGTAAACGGCGGCCGTAACTATAACGGTCCTAAGGTAGCGAAATTCCTTGTCGGGTAAGTTCCGACCCGCACGAAAGGCGTAATGATTTGGACGCTGTCTCGACAATACATCCGGTGAAATTGAAATACCAGTGAAGATGCTGGTTACCTGCGCCAGGACGGAAAGACCCCATGGAGCTTTACTCCAGCTTGATACTGGGATTCGGTATTGCATGTACAGGATAGGTGGGAGACTATGAGATGATGACGTCAGTTGTCATGGAGTCGTTGTTGGGATACCACCCTTGCAGTATTGGGTTTCTAACCTGCCATCGTTATCCGGTGGGGGGACAATGTCAGGTGGGGAGTTTGACTGGGGCGGTCGCCTCCGAAAGAGTATCGGAGGCGCTCAAAGGTTCCCTCAGAATGGTTGGAAACCATTCAAAGAGTGCAAAGGCAGAAGGGAGCTTGACTGTGACACCGACGGGTGGAACAGGTACGAAAGTAGGACTTAGTGATCCGGTGGTATAAAGTGGGATTGCCATCGCTCAACGGATAAAAGCTACCCTGGGGATAACAGGCTTATCACTCCCAAGAGTTCACATCGACGGAGTGGTTTGGCACCTCGATGTCGGCTCATCGCATCCTGGGGCTGTAGTAGGTCCCAAGGGTTGGGCTGTTCGCCCATTAAAGCGGTACGCGAGCTGGGTTCAGAACGTCGTGAGACAGTTCGGTCCCTATCCGGCGTGGGCGTAGGATATTTGAGAGGAGCTGTCCTTAGTACGAGAGGACCGGGATGGACTGACCTCTGGTGCATCTGTTGTTTTACCAAA
>FOFK01000009.1 GCA_900110975.1 Lachnospiraceae bacterium RM5 | reverse complement strand
TATTAATTATTGATGAAATAGGATACATGCCTATCGATCAAGATACTGCAAATGTGTTCTTCCAACTCATAGCTAAACGTTATGAAAAGAATAGTACGATAATTACAACAAATATGCCATTTTCAAAGTGGGGTGAATTCTTCGGTTCTGCAACACTAGCTAATGCAGTATTAGACCGATTACTGCATCATTCCACTGTTATATCAATAAAAGGTCCGTCATACAGGCTCAAAGATAAGAAACTACTTTTTGAGTCGAATTCAAAGGAAGGTTAACGGATAAAATGTACATTTTTATTTTCCACTTTTTGTACATTTTAATATTGACATTTACATCCCTTCCCCGCTTCCAAAATCGAGAATTTTCTTTCCCTCTATATCACCAATCTGTTCCCATACTATTCGTTTAAATAATCTCTCCCATGCAGGAAGTTCAGTTATTTTTCGCATAAGTTTCTCTCCTCTTTTTTTCATTTTCTCTGTGATTATTTTCACCAGGAAATGATATCGTTTCGCTGCCTTACTAACTTTTTAATTTCCGGATTTTTTCAACCTATAGATTCATATTCACATACCAGCTCCATCATGCGTGATAACACACATCATCACCACGCATGAAGTAAGCATTCACGCCGGTCACACTATTTAATCGAAATATACTTTTGATTACGGCTATTGGGTTTATCTGGTACAGTCATTGCAAGGCGTCCTAATTCCATTAATGGATTTATGATTTTTCTAACGCTTCTCTTATCCTTATATCCCAAGCACTCACATATTTCCAATATTCCTTTGGGTTCAGAACAAAATTGTAAAACTTTCTCTTCTAACGTAATATCTTCGCCAACTTCATTAACTGGTACATTTTTTAACTTAACTGGAACATCAACTGGTGCATTTTCAAATTTAACTGGTGCATTCTCTCCATCTATTGATGCATAATTTTCATCTTCCAGTCTATCAAAAGGAATTGTTACGACAATATTATTTTCTTTAATTCGAATATTATCACGTCCATAGACACTTGTTATTTGTGGAATTCCTCGTCCTGTGTGCTCTGTAATATGAAGCTGTATGAAAATCTTTGACAATGCTTCATTTACTGGAACCGATTCACCAGCATAAAATCCATCAACAGTTTGTTTCGGTGGTAATGTTCCTCTCGAAAGAATCTCGATACGATTCCTAAAGCTAGTAAACATTGGACCATTGCCATCTACCCACTTGTTATGGACAAAAGCATTTATCACCGCCTCTGTAAAAACTTTTGCATTAAACAATGAAACTTCCTTACGTTCTACTATTCTATTTCTTTCATCAGCCTGAGGGATATTTAACACATCTCCGTATCTAAGCACATCATCAAGTGAATACAATAAGCATGTATTACCAAATTCTCTGACCGAATACATCTTAGAAGTCTTATCATCTCCACTAAACAATGCAAATCTAATGGTAAAGTGACTATCATCAGATAGGAGTTGTGCAAGCACATTGTACTTTCCAGTAGCAGTCAAAAATCCTAAATTTTTCTTAAATGTTCTTTTGTTTAATACAATCCCCTTTGACTGATAATACATAAATAACTTATCGAAAGTAAGCTCCTGATATTCTGACTCTGTGTTACTTATAGACGGAAATCCATTTCGTAATATATAAAACAACTGCGATTCCCTCTCTGGAAATTTCATTAAATTTTCTTTGCTAGAACCAATTCTAATATATCTAATTCCTGCAAAAGCCGTAGGTACATTCTGTGCTGCAGGTATTACGAGTACAACCACTCTTTTACCAACTATCATAATCTCTTCAAAAGAAAATCCAACATCTGGGGTAAGTTGTCTTGCAAGAAAATGTTGTAATGGTTCTCCCTTTACATCAACCTGAAACTTAAAATTTGTTCCAACAACACTATGGTCATCATCTTTGACACCCCATACAAAATATGCGAAATCCTCGCCACGCATTACTGCTGCATTTGACATAGCTGATATATACTTTCCAAGCTCAACTGGTTCATACCAATTTTCTTTGAACTCAAACCATTCTTCTTCACTGTTGTGAGATATCAATTCTTCAACTATAACATTCAGTTTTTTCTTTACATCATTAATATCCTGCACGTTTAATCATCTCCTCAATTTGCTATAGTATATGAGTTACCCATTCCGCGAGTTCATCATATGTAGAATTTGCATCTACAATATGACGCTCAATATATTTAATATTATGCTCATCAAGCCACTTTTTAGCCTTCTGGCAGGTTGAACATTTTAGGTAGCATTGGTAACCTTTTTGATATTCCTGACTGAACAATACAAATACATCATCACAGTAATTTATTATAACTCTTCAGGTCTTTTATCATATTCTCGAAACAATAAATCTTTAATAGTTTATTACAATTTTTCTATTTCATCAATTCTACCGCCTTGATAGACTCCTGCTCCACTTTACAATTTTTATCAAGCATAAACTGAAGCACCTCTGCATATGCAACAAGCTTTGTGCTCTTTTTTTCATTAATCACTTTCACATCCGTTGCCGTCAGTTCTTTATAAAGTCCAGCCTTATAAAACCTTTCAATTGTCGCAACATCCATCATAAGCGGTTCAAAAGGAATATCTGTTTTTTCTTTTAAATTCTCCAATATCAAAAATCCATAAACATCCAAATCACCTTTATGATAATAGTTTATCGCTTTATTATCTGCATATATCTTTTCAAGCAACAGCTGCTTTGAACGGTTATGATATCCACCAAGATAGATATGAACAGCATCATCTTCATCAGAATCATGATATGTTGTAAGGTTCTCTACAGTTATGACCCTCCCTGCTTTTACCGCAACCGTCCTTATTTTTTCAAGCGATGCATTAGACAGTGCAATTCCATCAGGCAGTTCAGATACATCTATCACAGATGAATCAAACTTTATAACAGCATCGCCATTTACCAATACATATGTAGGGTTTTCATACAAATTATAAAAACTAAGTATACTATCTTTTTCAACAACCTCATCTGTGTACTCAAATAATATAGACGATATCGGCCCCATAAATTCTTTTTGAAATCGTTTTGAATCTTTAAATAATGCCGTAGAAAAATTACGGATATATGTTTCAGTATTAAGCTCCAAAATTGCCTGTAATACATAAAGAATCTCACTTACTTTCCTGCTATCATATTTCAGATCATGTGGTAGCTTTTTATACTCTGCCATACATTTTAACCAATCCCTTATCAGTGCCTGCAATAACGGGTTCTCGCAATTCTGATACCTAATTAAACTCTTTTTAACATTTTCACATTGATCCTTAATGCTTATTCGTTTCATTTTCTTATAACACTGCGAAACATTTGCAACATTTAATCTTACCTTTGAATACTTACCCACACTGTTTTTCTCTGCAAAAGTCAATTCTTCCATACAAAGTTTATCTATTGTATCATTAATATATTTATAAGCATCATGATTATAACGATTCACATATTCAGGATATACTTTCCCTATATCAATCCGAATGGCTCGTAAAGAAGAGGCATCCTTATCAAATGCACCTCTTCTTTCATACATATCCAGCAATCGATTTAATATATCTTTACCGTAATCCATTCATTAAATCCTTTCAAAAACACATTTTTCCATAATAACCTTGTGTCCGAAGAACGAGGAACCGTCCCCCGTTCCATTTTATATCTTTTCAAATGATTGTATTGCATTTCGGTTACCCGATTTTACAATTGAATATGTAATATCACAATATGGCAAAATCGATGTTGCCTTCTCTGCGGTTGCTATTAACACCAGCTGAAGATTCAGTTTCTTAAACATATTCATCATCGGTTCAATTCGATCGCTTGTCATATTATTAAATGCTTCATCAAGCAATACAAGTCTCATACATCCATCTGAGTTCTGTTCATATATCTGCAAAAGCGAAGCACATATGGCAACATAAAATGGCGCCTGATTCTCACCACCACTACCTTCACCACTTACTTTGGAAAGCGGAACCTCAATACCGGTAACAGAGTTTTTAACTATAATGTCATAATCCAGATAGGTCCTGTAATCAACATACATGCCCATACTCTTAGCGCCGCTACGCTTTCCAGTCAGATTTTCTTTTGCATGCTCTTCCACATCCATCATTATTCTACTCATAAAATCTTCAATCTGACTTTCAAAAATCTCTGACTTATTAGCTTCTGCTAAAAATGCCATAATCTCGTTATCCTGGTCTATCTGCTGATTATCTTTGTCCATTATTATGTCATAAAAAATGCCTAATTCTTTATCCCTACTCTTATCAATTCCAAACCGGTAACTTTCCTCACCATATTCAAGATTTTCCATAACACGATTAATCTGTTTAAACTGCTGTTTTGCACGAAGAATATCATCCTTCATTCTAAATAAAACTTCTTTACGGAATCTGTCTTTACAACGCACCTGAGCCTTAGCTAATTCTTCTTTGTGACGTTCCAATTCAATGTTTTGTAAAGCCAGATATTCCTGCTGGTATCTGCTTGCACCATCAATTCCTTCAGGATAGTCACAAGTATATGTTGCGGTATATTTTTGCTGCAACGGTATCAATTGCTGACTCAGATAGTTATTAAAAGCAATACTGTCTTTTGAAACCTGATTATTAAAATTATATGCTATAGCCGATGCTTTCTTTGTCCGTCTCTCATCCTGATACTTCTTTTTAACATCACTATCATGTTCCGGATATTCTCTTACGATATCCTCATAATCCATTTTCATTCCACAGACAGAAGCCTCAAGCCCGGCAATCGTCTGTTCTGCCTTCTTTACACTTGCTTCAAGATTCTGTTTTTTTGCTTTTAAATCAGAAATTTCATCATTTATACCGTCTAACCTCTTCTGGCATTCACTGACACGGTCATACATTGCAAGTAAAATAGGGTTCTTTTTAAATTCTTTTATTTTCTCATTAATCTCATCAATTCTTATTCCTATTTCTTTTGCCTTATTATCTGAGTCAATATATTTTTCCAACGAAATAAAATTATTACCGGCAGTAAAATTACTATACTCTTTTGATACAGCATCAAATTTTATCTTATCAGCTTTTGATTCATCCAATTGTTTCTGAATATCAAAAAGTTCTTTTTTTGCATTTTTTAATTGCTTTTCTATTGCATCAACTCCGATAAAATGCTCCTGTTTTCCCATTCTCTGCAAACAGAAATTCTGAAAACGCAACCTGTCTTTTGTTACACTTTTCCTATGTTGCTCAAGATAATCTGCACTGTCACAACACACAACATCTCTCATAACAAATCGTGCATAGCGTTTCGCATAAATATTTTCAGACTCAACTTTATCTCCGAGGAAACTTACACCCTCTTCACTATTCTGAATATCTTTGATTTTTCGTGTGTCAATAAGTCCAATTCCTTTTACCTTATCGCCCAACGAAATGAAAATGTTCTTTGCAATAAGATAATTATCCGGTGAAACAATAATATTAAATCTTTGTGTATTAAGATAGCTTTCAACCGCATCCTGCCAGCTATTATCAGTCATATAAAGAAGTTCACACAAAAGCCTTGCATCCGCCTTCATGCTTTGTTCTCCTAATTGTTCATTAATCTTATCTCTGACCAAAACAGCTTCCTTTGGATAACACATAACACCTGCTTCAAGGTTCTTAATTTTATCTTCAAGCACTTCGGACTCACTTTTCAGATTATTTATATTCGTTCGTATCTTTGCATCGTGATTTTTTATTATTTCCTCCAAATCGCCCAACACTTTAGCAGCCTCTTTAATCCGGGTAATTCTCTCATCAATTATTGTGGTCTGTGTTTCATAGCTTACGGAAAAGTCACAAGAAAATCCAATGCCGTTCAATCTCTTTTTAAGAGACAAAAGTCTTCCTAGTGTATCTTTAAATATTGCAGCTTCACCTTTTAATCTCTCATATTCTCTTTCATTTTCGCTATTCTCTTTTTCCAGTGAAAGCATCTGTTTATTATCTGTATTATCCTCGGCAGCTTTTCTTGCCTCATATAATAAATCTGTTGCTTTGCTTTCCTTTTCTGACAATTCATCTAACTTCTCAATAAGCACCTTAATACTTGCTGTCCATTCATTTATAAGACGCTTATTTTCCTGCTGTTCTTCAACATTTCCCTGATACTTTGCATATGCAACAAGCATTTCATTTACCTTTACCTTAGATAAACACGCTTTTGCGTCAATGATTTTTTCATTAATTTGTGCAAGTAATACTTCCCTGTCTAGTGCTTCCTGTAAAATCTCCTGCAAACGTTCCAGTTCCCGCATATCCTTCTGGAGGAAATCAATATTCACCTCCGGTTCAGGCAGAATATATGTATAAATAAATTCACGGATGTCCTTAATATCTTCAAGACTAGTACCCATATGAAATACTTCGTTAAACTTCTTACCAATTGATGAATCTGATTCTCCAACACCAAGCATTCGACAGATTCTTCTTCTGGCATCAGCCTGATTAGAAGCTCTGTCCATTCCTTTATTTTCAAGCTTAAATGCTTCTCTTGATGTAGTTTTTTTTCCATCCTTCACCTGCGTGAAAAATGGAATGTCCTCAAGTGAATAACCTGGTTTTGTAATATACCAATCTTGATATACGCCTTTTAAGTCCTGCTTTGGTGTTTCTGATTCCACACGAACTGTAATAACAAATTTCTTTTTAATATTCTCATCTAAAAATTCAATACCTATGTATGAAACAGTATGTCCTGAGCGAAGATAACTATCCTCAGCTCTTTGCTTCTGGTGAACAGAACCAAGCAAAGTTCTACCACTCTTTTTGTTACCGGCAGTATTAAAATCCTTATTGGTAGTAAGACAATATCTTATTGCATCCATGATAGTTGTCTTTCCTACAGCATTTACACCAAGCAAGTATGTTATATTCTTAAAATCAATAATATCGTCCTGAAAATTATGCCAGTTTATCAGATGAAGTCTGGTCATTCTAATCATCGTTTTCATCCTCCTCATCTGAATTTTCATACTGCGCCAATAACTTGCTTGTCTGCTCATATGCAGCAGAAATTGTTGTATCCGGCATAGCAAGCATTACAGAAGCATATATCTGTATTTTTGCATTCATATCCTGCAATTTATCTAGTGGCTGCACAAGATTATATCTTTTAATATTTCTAAGAGAATCCTCCAATAAAACCTTATCAAATTTTCTTGGAAGGTTTAATTTCTCATACTCATTTTTAATTTCTTCTATAGTTACAACCACTCTGTCCTCGCTGGTGGACAAACTCTCTCTCTTCTCTACATACAGTAACCTGAATATTAAAAGTATAATACTTTCATACTTCTTAAGTGCAAGTCTTCCTGTACCATGATTATTAATAAGTTGCACCACACGTAAGTTTCTATGAATAACTAATGTGTATCCAATAGGCAGAAATAATTGTCTGAAGCTTTCTTCATGATTAATTACATAATAATATTTTTCTCTGGTTGAATCTATATTCCCAATAAGGAAGCAGTTGTTCAACAAATAATTAGCAATTTCTTCTTTTATATCAATAGCCATCTTTAACCCTTCCTTTTCTCAATAATAAACTCTTTAAAACGCACACCGTTACTCTCCACAACAGTATCCTTTAATCTGATTTCATATTCACGCTCCGGTGTTTGCGAATATGTATATAATCCAATAATCTTCGCCAATGTATCAGGTTTATTTTCAAAAACAGCGCCGACAGAAACCGCCATCCTCCCCTTTAAAATATCATTTGCAAAAGAATTAACATTTTCGGAAGTTAGTGCATTTTTTATGTATTCCATCATCTTGCGATTCTTCTCTTCAACTAATTCCATATCCAGTTCATCTATTACCGTCATTAATTCGATTGGCGAAGAACGTCTCTTTTTCACTGGTTTTGCAAGAGAAGAACTGTCAATATAGTTTTGTCCAAATACCTGAAATATCTCCTGACACATTGTGTCATCATCCTCGTACAAATCTTCTTTTGTATTTATCTGATTCACATAGTACTGAAGAATATTGTTAATTTTACTTTTAACACTTCCATCGGATAATAGTAAAAACTGCGCTCTTTGTACCGCCCTGGTTCTGTATAAAATGTGTCTATCATCAATAGTTCTCATAATAGCTTCCATCTCTTCAATATCCATACGAACCTTTGTAATTAATTCCTTTATTCTCACAGTAGCCTCTGCTTTATCGACACGCTCCGCATCCATATAATCAGCTACAAGAGCATCCATCAAAACATCTTCACACTTATCAAGACTATCATACAGACTTGTTCTGTAATAGAAAAGATTATCGTTTGTCTTAAACCTGTGATACGAACCTACCACAATCTTTTCCTCATATGTTTCAAAAAATTCAAGCACCTCTTCCGGTCTTTTTCCCTGTGTCAGGTTGTTAATATGATCCTCTATAGATGCCGATAATATCCTAAGTGCCTGATTAAGATTATCAAAATCCTCCGATGCTTCTTTTAACACCCCTTCATAAGGACTTCCCTGCTCCGAAATATGTTCAAACATGGAATAAATTTTGAAGAGTTTTCCCTTATATGTAATAATCATCGGACTGATAATTTCCTGAAATGATTTAAGAATCGGAACTACTTTATAATTAATAGCCAGCTTGGATTCTTCTTCGTACTCTCCCTCTTTTTCCGTTAGCCAGCCTGTATCTTTAAGCCTCCTGACAAACCCACCTGCAAGTACACGCGCATCTGCAATATTCCCATCCGTTTCATCCTGTTCTTCTATATCAAGCTCCACTTGTTCATCAAGACCGCAGAAATAATCCTCCACCATATCAAATATAGTGCTTTTCTCTATGGCATACATCGGCATACGTTTGCACTTATCCCATATTATAGTTAGAATATCAACATATTTTCTTTTATTTATTCCTGTTAACGGACGAAATAATTTTTCGTCTACTTTATCAAAGATGTTCATATTCATTCTTACTCCTTTGATGTTTTAGGATATTACAGGTAAAATTTTTCCATTTATGACTTTACTAACACTATATTACATACCTACAGTACATAGCTTTCCTTGAAGGACATATCCTATTTTCTTATAACATTCATTTGATGCTGTATAATCAGCATTTGTATAGAGCATCGGTACATATCCTGCTTCTTTTGCCTTCATTGTCACTTGATATACAAGATTATCCGCATAATGTCTTCTACGAAATTCAGGCCGTGTAAACACAAGATTTATTGAAGCCGAGTCTCCGGAAGGTGCATATTTACAACTGGCCACATTATTTCCTGCTTCATTTTTCCAGAAGTACATATTTCCTGATTTAATATATTCCTCTGCGTCCATCCTGTAACCTTGAATATCTTTCTGGTCAATACCAATTTCCTTATGAAACATATCCAAAAATGTTACCAACTCATCCAGGTCCTCCATCTCACAGCGGTGAATTTCTCCATCAGGATTTATTTCAGGCTCTACAGGATTATGACAATCATATGCAAACATATTGATTAAAACCGTAAGTTTAATACCATCATCAGCTGCCCTTTTTATAAAATATTTTGCAAGATCATGCTTAACATTAAAATTATGTTTTCCCAAGAGGAAATCATTATCCTTAGCAATCTGATACGCCTTTTCCATTTCTTCTTCTGTCGCATCATCCGGCGTCCATATCCATACTGGAAATGGATGTCCTGTATAGCAGATAATCATTCTTTCGTGATCGGATAATAAAAATTTTGTGTCTCCTCCCATAACCAGCTTCAAAACAAAAAACGTATATTTATCAGATTCCAAAAGTTTATAATCTCTTTCATCAATAAAACTATCCATACTATTTTTTCTCCTCTTCTATCGTCTCCAACAAAAAACTCACAGGTCTAAATCCATCATTGCATGATATCATCGCTGACTTAGGATTTTTCATCCAGCCATCATATAAATTCTCTCCGCCATGCGCGAGTGTCATAACGAAGGCTGAGACAGTATCCCATGCACTGCTGCAAAAACCGTCCGGTCGTTCCCATCCATTACAAATGAATTTCTGTCCCAGTTGCATGTTACAGGCATGTTCTATTGGATTCTCATATTGCTTTATCAAATCATCATAATGAGCAATCTTCATTACTGTTATACGAACCTTCTTCATATGCATTCCTCCATTCTAATTTTGCCCCCAGATTAAACAAATTGAATGATTATGTCTTCCGGGTGTTGCTCAATCGTTGTAAAAGTGAGACACATTCGACGTCATTTTCGTTGATTAACCACTTTTACGATTTTACTAACACCATACACTCAGCAGAATCAGTAAAACCAAGTTTATAATACAATTGTCGTCCTTCTTCAGTAGCATCCAGACTAATCTCTGTTACTCCGCGTTCCCATGCCTCTTCGATTAGCATGGAACACATCTTCTTCGCGACACCTCTCCTCTGCCATTCTTTCATGGTATAAACATTCATAAGGTGAGCTCTCTTTCCTGTTGGATGAGAAAATGTCGGCATAATGAATACATAACACATAGTTGCACAGCCGATAACTCTATCTCCATCCAGTGCAAGAACGGTTGTATGATTTCCCTCTTCAAAATACTTAAGACTATTTCGGATCATCTCTTCACTGTATTCATATGAATGATCCAGATCATTAACAACCTTAAGCATTTCAAGTCGGCTGCTCATCATAATATCCATATCATCCCGGGTTGCCACCTTATATTCAACGCTGTAAGACAGCTTATCCGGAAGATAGTGAAGGTACATATCAAGCATATCATCACTACTCGTAAGTACAGTCATAAGCCCCTTATCCGGATAAGAATGATTATCATGATAATCTACTTCACCTTCGGATTTTATCGGAAATGCCAGTTTCTCTTCACCAAGCGAAAACTCGGCATTAATCCCTTCCTTATTGCCCCTTGCATCAAGCCTTATCCACTTATCAAGTTCCGATATATACACCGTATTAAGTGCGTGAATGCAGTATCCCGACTCTGGCGTATCTCCCAACGTAAGTCTCTGATAGCTAAACCCTGAAGGGATCCCATTGGCTCTAAGAAGCGCAGCAAGAAGGTTTGCTTTCGACCAGCATATACCCACACCTTCCCGAAGTGTATCGCTCGCCGACACTGTAACACGAGTGTCCTGTACATCCCATGAGTGCTTTATCTCATCCCTGACAAAAAGAAATGTATTCTCTATCAGTGATAGTTTGTCCGAAGACTGCACCTTCAGTATATCCGCCTGTTTTTTGACATTCGGATCATCATAATTCACATATTCTGATTTTTCTAAATATTCATTAAACATAGTACGTTCCTCAACTGTTGTTTACTTAATCGGTTCTAATCAAAAATCTTTTTTCCGACTGTCGGTGTAAAGCTATATTCTTCAATTTCTTTTCTAAATCCCTTTCTTGAAGCATATAATCCGATTGGCTTCTTCAAATCCCAAAGCCAAATGAAACTTCAGACTTTCTTCATTATCCAGCTCGCAGTCACTTGCAAATTCAGTACAGCCCTTTTCTTTAGCCCATTTCTCACATTCTGCAAGCAATTCTGCAGCATATCCGTTCCGTCGATATTCATCCGACACAAATATTCCTTCTAGGTATCCAACCGGGGAGTTTTCGGTACCTTCCACATAATCATGCCTAAGCTGACAATAGGCAAAAGCAATAGGTTTTTCATCAACATATTTGATAAAACAAGCCGTCTCATCATTCATCACAAGTGTACGAAACTCTTCTGCCAGATCCTCCGGGGTATGATCTGTCCACATCTGAATTGCCATACCTGCAAGGTTTTCAGCATCCTCTATTCCTGCTCTCTTAATCACATTTAACCTCCCATCTGCCGTTAAGTCTCTGATTCTATAATAATCCTCCATCTCAACATCCATGGTAATCTGTCCTGTCCTCCGGATGTTCTTTTATATACTCTATTCCTTTTAATGCATGTTCGGAAAACTTCACCTGAAGTTTCATGTTCTTCAATCGCTCTACGCCGATTTTCAGTTCATGAGCAGCAAACGGTTCTCCTATAATTCCACTTGATAAGCTGACTATTTCAACTGTTTTTATCATATTGTAATCACCCATTCCCCCTTCTTATTTGACCCGATACGGCGAATGATATTCTTCTGTCCCATAGACTGAAGTGCTCTTTTTATTGTTGCATCCGAGCATCCCATCATTTCTGCCATCTTCGCCCTCGTCAGGGTTGGATCCTGTCTTAAAAGCTCAAGTATCTTCTTCTCTCTTTCCGTAAGAAGCGAAATATTTATCGGGTCATTTATTGGGTCAACGGCCCGTTTTATTGGGTCATTATTCTGTTTTATCGAAAACATCCCGCTAACATGCATTTCTCTGTTATGGAGTTCATTTTTTCCACCAAGCAGTAGATTCTCCAAGAACATCTCAAGGAACTCTGTGGTTTCGTAAACTCCCTTTTTGATGTTACTGTAATTCGCACGTACCAACGCATTTCTGAAATACCAGGAATTCTCTGCAAACATATCATTATCCGCTTCAAATCCCAGTTGTCTGAGATACTTTATGAAGAAAACTGCCGTAGTACGCGTATTTCCCTCTCCAAATACATGAATCTGCCATAGTCTTGCGATGAATACCGACAGGTGATGAATTACTTCCGCCATTGATAACCCATTCTTTTTTTTTATGTTGTAATCTCGTATCTTCCCGGCATGCGAATAAATGCCTTTGAAGAGTTCCTTATGAATCGATAAATATTGAGCAGGAGAGAATACAAACGCTTTATCGGACAACAGTTTTGCAATTCTTTGTGAAACCTTATCGGCTTCCTCCGTTCCGTGTTCTGTCCTTCCCTGTCTGCTCTCATAATAAGAATTGATCAATTCTCCGGCTTCATCAATTGTAATCTAACCATCAATATTTTTTTTTGCTGTAGCATACAGATATTCAGATGTTTTGAGACCATCAACATCCTGCAATCCTATTGCCGCAGACCAAGCCTGACCTATTTCTTTCCTCGAAGGAGGCAGATTCTTTATATATTCCTCAAAAGGATCTTTTTTTATATCATCCATTCGTTTCACCGCCTTCCGCATCTTTTATTCGATAGTAATCTTCCATTTTCACATTCAGTTTCACATAAGAATCGGCTTTTCGGTTGCTCACGCGTGTAAGAAGCATGGCGACTTCAACGTCGTTTTCGTTGAGCAACACCTTGCCATCTGCTTCAGCGTCATAATCTACGCGGAATTTTAATCCTGTACGATGCGGGCTTGTTATTCAAATCGCATCACCTGCTCATTGGCATCTACTGATGCATTTACACCAAACGGGATAATGCACCTCGGTGTCGCATGACCGATGTTCACATTACAGAGAACCGGAAGTGAAGGATCGTCTATAACAGATATCAGCAATTCCTTATATTCTTCAAAATACGTTTCATCCATAGGTTTTCCGACCAGCAAGCCGGAAATATTTTGAAATACGCCTCTTTCCTTCAGATACTCCAGCGCCTGACGGTACTTCTCAGGAGAAGGTTTTTCTTCACTTGACTCCAGCAAAAGTATATATCCCTTCCATGCATCCGCATTCGGAAAGATGTGGTATTTCTCACATAAAACAGGCATATCTTCATAGCGTTCGCCATTAAAAATGTCAAATATCGAATCAATGCATCCGCCCAGGATCTTCCCTTCAAATACCGCCGGTCCTTGAATAAGCTCATATCCTGTATTGTTGTGTTTTATTCTTGGTTGTCCGATCTGGGTTTCGTCAAATGCAGTTCTTTCTTCATACCAGACATCACTTGGATGGATCTCTTTTATCTTCCCTGTCTGAATCAATTCTTCAAAATACTTTTTGCTGTATGGAAGCATTTCCAAATCCAGTTCGCAAAGATCGGCCAAAAACGACTGTCCATAGAATGTCTTTATGCCAAGCTTATGCAGCATCAGATGGTTGATCGTGGTATCCGAAAAGCCAAGGAATATCTTATCACTTACAACCCTCTTAAGTTCATCATTTTCAAAGAGATAGGGAAGTAAACGATATGTATCATCTCCCCCGATTGCACACAGAATCATATCTACATCAGGATTGGCATAGGCATCCAACAGGTCCGAAGCTCTGTCTTCGGGATGATTTTTAATATACTCGATTCCCTTAAGAGCATTCTTTGAAAACTTCACCTGAAGTCCCATGGATTCCAAACGCTTAACGCCAATCTTCAGTTCATGAGCTGCAAACGCTTCACCGATGATTCCACTTGATAAGCTCACTATTTCTACATTTTTAATCATATTTTCACCAACACTTCCCATCTTCCGTTGCGCTTGCCGTTTTCTCTTCGTATCAATCCTTTTTCCTGCATTTCGACTGTTCTTCTTTTGATCGTCCTCTCGGATTTTCCCGTAAGCTCCGCTATCCTCTTTTGAGTTGCTGAAGGCTCTGCCTGCAACACTTTAATGATTGCCATTTCCTCAAGCGTCAACTTCATAGTGCCATTTTGGCTCTTTGAACCTGGCACTTTGGCACTTTGCTCTTTATAATCCACATGGATAAATCTATTCTTTAGTTCATTCTGATATCCCATCAGAAGATTTTCAAAGAATCGCTCCAAATATATCGTAGTAGCACTGATTCCCTTGCCCAGATCATTATAATTGGCTCTGGCAAGAGAATTTCTGAAATACCATGAGTTCTCTGCGAATATCTCGTTGTTTACTGAGAAGCCGAATGTCTTCAGATACTTTATAATGAACACTGCAGTAGATCTTGTATTTCCTTCACAAAATGGATGAATCTGCCATATACCAGAGGTAAACTTCGCTATATGTCTTACTGCATCGCCGGCAGAAAGACCTTCATATGAAAACTCCTTTTCCTGACCAAAATCATAATCCAGGGTATCCCTTATACTGTCAGCCGAAGCATACAGGACTGTTTCTCCATTAAGAACCCATTCTTTCTTTGTAATGTTGTAGGTTCTATATTCTCCTGCATGAGAAAACACGCCTTTAAAAAGACGTTTATGAATCGTTTTCCATTCCGCAGGAGAAAACTGAAAAGTCTTCTCTCCCAGCAACTCAGTAATTCTAGCGGAAACAATATCAGCTTCCTTTGTCCCTTCCTCAATTTCAGTTCGGGTCTGTCGTTCCACGTAGTAAGAGTGAATTCGTTTCTGGGCAGTCTTTATATCTATTTTCCCTTCAATATGCTCTTTGGCCGTTTCCAACAGATACTCGGAGGTTTTTAACCCGTCAACATCCTGAAGACCAATAGCCGTTTTCCAAGCAGTGGATTTCTCTGACTGCTCAGGTTCTCCCTGTCTGATATATTCTTCAAGATCCATCTGCCATCTTTCATGATCATTCCGTGGCATCTGCAGTCACCTCCGTTCTGTTCTTGATCCTATGATAGTCTTCCATCTCGACATCAAGCGTGATCGTTCTTTCCCGGGTGTTGCTCATTTTCTGCAAAAGGCTCACGACCTCGACGTGCTCCGTATGTGGGAACATATCAACAGGGCAAACTTTCTTTACTTCATATCCATATTCACCAAGAATCTTTATATCCCTTGCTAAAGTCGCACAATCGCAGCTGACATATACAACTTTTTCAGGTTTAACTTCGCCAATTGTATCAAGAAGTGTTTTAAAACAACCTTTTCTTGGCGGGTCAACCACCACCACATCAGCTTTCATATCCTTATGTTTTTCGTAATAGGCTTTAAAAACATCTTCCGACTTTCCTACAAAAAACTCTACATTATCAAGACCATTAGATTTTGCATTGATTTTTGCA
Organism: Lachnospiraceae bacterium RM5; assembly: GCA_900110975.1. Taxonomy (GTDB): domain Bacteria; phylum Bacillota; class Clostridia; order Lachnospirales; family Lachnospiraceae; genus Bovifimicola. The sequence continues at coordinate 78,397 of FOFK01000009.1, read as the reverse complement.
TCATCTATAGCCTCTTTAATAATTTCAACTCCATATACTTTTTTTGCCTTTTTTGCAAGAAAAAGTGAAATGCTTCCTATTCCGCAATACAAATCCCAGACGACTTCATTTCCTGTTAAATCAGCATATTCTAATGCTTTATCATATAATTTTTCTGTTTGTATTGGATTTACCTGAAAAAATGACTTTGGCGAAATATTAAATTTCAAATCTTTAATATTATCCTGAATTGAGTCTTTTCCGTAAATATTTTTAATTTCTTTTCCCATAATTACATTTGTATTTTTTTTGTTAATGCTAAGGGAAATGCTTTTTACACCTTCAACAGTTATAAGACGATTAACTAATTCTTCCCTGAATGGAATATCATCCCCATTAATAACAATGCAGATTAGAATTTCACCACTGAAGAAACCTTTTCTAATCATCACATGTCTTATAATACCCTGAAAAGTTTCCTCATTATACGGCTCGATATTTTTCTCCCTCATAAACCCTTTAATGATATTTAAAATCATTTCATTTTCAGGCACACCAAGATGGCACAAATTATTTTCAATAATTACATGTGTTCTTCCGGCATAAAAACCTGAAACAATCTTTCCTTTCGGATTATATCCGATTGGAAACTGTGCTTTATTTCTGTAATTGTATGGATTTTCCATTCCAATTATTTCTTCACAGATAAATGAACCTTTTTCCAGACCTCCAATTTTATAAAGATTATTTAATACCTTTTCTTTTTTATACTCAAGCTGTCTTTCATAATCCATTGCCATTATCTTGCAGCCACCGCATTTTCTTGCAACTTCGCATTTAGGCTTTACTCTGTATGGTGATGGTGTGATTATTTTTTCAAGTCTTGCATATGCATATGTTTTATGCACCTTCATAATCTTTACCTGGCACTCGTCAAGAACAATTGCATCCTTAACAAAGATAGCATATCCGTCTATCTTTGCTATTCCTTCACCAAGTGGACCCATGTCTTCAATTTTCACATCTAAATATTGATTTTTTTTATATACAGGTTCAATTATATTACTTTCCAAATTTAACTCCTCACAGGTGTTTTTTATATCTATCTAAATTTTTTACAGATATTTTTTATATCTATCTAATTTTCTTACAATTATTTTTTTAATCTATTTATGTTCCTAACAGCCGCTTTTTATGAAATACCTATTCAGAAAGGGACGATTTTCTTATGTTCGATTCAAAAGATCTGTTATATCCATACCAGTCACTTCCCTGCTGTGGCTCGTTATTTTCAATTAACTCTTTCATTGTTTCAAGCTTTGCATCACAATTATCTGCAAGATTAAGGGCAATAGCTTCAGGTATTGCAGGTTTCTTAGGCGAACCATACTCAAGTTCCCCATGATGTGAAAGAATGAGATGTCCAATATCCGTTTTTAATTTTTCAGGGAAATTATCTATCTTTCCAATCTTTTCATTTACCATCTCATAGCCAAGAACAATATGACCTATCATCTGTCCTTTATCTGTATAATCATTTTGTGGAAAATATGAAAGCTCGTGGATTTTCCCAATATCATGGAGCAATGCCGCTGTTACAAGCAAATCTTTGCTCAGATATTTATGAAGTTCAGCAAATTTCTTTGCAATCCAGGCAACCGAAACAGTATGTTCCACAAGGCCTCCAACAAAACCATGATGGATTGTTTTGGCAGCAGAATGTTTTTTAAAAGATTTAATAAACTCTTCATCCTCAACAAAAAAAGAAACTAAAAGCTTATTAAGATATGGATTTGCAACTTCATTTATCATCTTAATGATATTATCGTACATTACGTCAATATCATGCTTTGAAGTAGGTACATATTCAGATTCACTATATTCGCTGGCATCCGCAACCCTGATACCTTTGATATTAAATTGTAAGCCACCGTTAAAATTTACAACATCGCCTACAACTTCAATATAATCAAGCTCTTCATAATTATTTATTCCCATGGAATTTACATCCCAGACTTTTCCATTTATAGTTCCGGTTTTATCCGCTAAAATCAGATTATCATAAGGTTTACCATTCTTTGTAATTGCATTACTTTTCTGCTTACAAAGGTAAATTTCCTTTACGCTGTCCCCTTCTTTTAAGGTATTTATATATCTCATAGATTTGGCATCCTTTCAAATTTATTAATAATAATGACTATTATATTCTACAAGATAAACAGTTTCAAGATTTACTTTGTTTATATTGCTATAACTTTAAATATCGTTTAAAATTGTTATATAATTTTTGAAATGATTAACGTGATTTATCATGTTTATGTATAGGTGGAAATATGAATAGCAAATCTTTAAAAATACTTGAATACGATAAAATAATAAATATATTGGCATCTTTTGCAACTTCCTTTGGTGGAAGAAAACTTTGTTTAAAACTGCTTCCTATGTCGGATATAAATAAAATCCGCTCTATGCAGCAAAATACAACAGATGCTTTAAATAGAATTTTAAGACATGGAAAAATAAATTTTAATGATACAAAGGAAATTCTTGATTCCTTAAAAAGACTTGATATGGATGCATCGCTTTCAATAAGGGAACTTCTTGATATTTCCTCACTTTTAAGCTGCGTTGCAAACGCAAAAATGTATCAGAAAAACTGCACGGAAACAAACTCTGATTCACTTGATAAATTATTTAACAACTTAGAAACTCTTACAACTTTAAATAATAAAATCAAGAAGTGTATTACATCAGAAGACAACATAAATGATGAGGCAAGTTCTACTCTTTCAAATATAAGAAGACAGATAAAACACCTTAGCAATCAGATACATGTTTCTCTTAATTCTATCATTAACTCTGCAACTATAAGAACATACTTACAGGATAGTGTTATTACCATGAGAAATGACAGATATTGTATTCCTGTAAAAACAGAATACAAAAATCTTGTACAGGGTATGATTCATGACCAGTCTCAAAGCGGCTCAACAACATTTATTGAGCCTATGAGTGTTGTCAAATTAAATAACGAAATCAAAGAATTAAAATTAAAAGAAATTGAAGAAATAAACAGAATATTATTTGAGCTTTCTTCAAACTGTGCAGATTATATTCATGAATTAAAAAATAATTATGATATTTTAATCAGACTTGATTATATATTTGCAAAAGCTCTTTTTTCAAAAGAAATAAAAGGTTCTGAACCTATGTTTAATAATGATAAATATATAGAGCTAAAAAATGCAAGACATCCCCTTATTGACTCAAAAGTTGTTGTTCCAATTACAGTAAATCTAGGAAGAGAATATAATTTACTTGTAGTTACCGGACCTAATACCGGTGGAAAAACATGTAGTTTAAAGACAATAGGTCTGTTAAATCTTATGGGACAGTCAGGACTTCATATACCTGCTGATGAAGGTTCATCTTTAGGTGTATTTAATGAAATATATGCAGATATTGGAGACGAGCAGAGTATCGAGCAGAATCTTTCCACATTTTCATCCCATATGACAAATATTGTCCACATACTTAATAATGCAGATTCTGATTCACTTGTTCTTTTTGATGAGTTGTGTGCCGGAACTGATCCTATAGAGGGCGCTGCACTTGCAATTTCCATACTTGAATTTTTACACAACCTGGGAGTGGATACGGTTGCTACAACACATTATAGCGAATTAAAAACTTACGCATTAGATACAGATGGTGTAATAAACTGCTGTCTGGAATTTGATGTAGAAACATTAAAACCTACATACAGACTCCTTATAGGTGTTCCGGGAAAAAGTAATGCATTTTCCATTTCCTCAAAACTTGGACTTTCAGATTTTATTATCGAAGACGCAAAGACAAGAATTGATAATGATGCAAAGAGATTTGAAGATGCCATTACTGATCTTGAACAAAGCAAATTTATAATTGAAGATGAGAAAAATAAAATAAATGAATATAAAAAAGAAATCGACTCCCTTAAAGCTGAGATAAAAACAAGAAAAGAAACTTTAGATAAAAAGCAGGAAGAGATTGTAAATAAGGCAAAAGAAGAAGCTTTACAAATCCTTAAAGAAGCAAAAGAATATGCAGATAAAACCATAAGAGACATAAATAAATTATCCAAATCTGGCGATAATCAGGCACTTGAAAATGCAAGAAGAAATGCTAGAAAACAAATGGATAAAATGTCTGGTTCCATAAGCAAAAAAAAGACTACAGAAAATGTGCCTAAGAAAAAACTTTCTAAAAAGGATTTGCATATCGGTGACAAAGTAAAAGTACTTAGCATGAATGTTGAAGGTACAATCCATACATTACCTGACAATGCGGGAAATATGGTTGTCCAGATGGGTATTTTATCATCAAGGGTAAATATAAATGATATTATTTTAATTGATGAAGGACCTGTTATTTCAAAGAATTCATCAAGTGGTGCATCAAAAATAGCCATGTCAAAATCTTTAAATATTTCTCCGGAAATCAAACTTCTTGGCATGACTTCAGATGAAGCTGTTTCCATGCTTGATAAATATCTTGATGATGCATATTTATCACATTTATCATCTGTCCGGATTGTACATGGAAAAGGAAGCGGTGCACTTAGAAATGCCGTATGGAATTATCTTAAAAGATGTAATTATATATCCGAATATAAACTTGCAGAATATGGCGAAGGAGACGCAGGTGTCACCATCGCAACTTTCAAAAAATAAGTAGGTAAAAATGGAAAGTTGAAAGGAAAAACTATGAATTATACTAATACAAAACAAAAGATTTTAATTGTTGATGATGATGAAAGCATAGCTGAACTTATATCACTTTACTTAACAAAAGAATGTTTTGATACACTTATTGTTTCAGACGGAAGACTTGCTGTTGAAAAATTCAAAACATATTCACCTGATTTAGTTCTTCTAGATATTATGCTTCCGGGAATTGATGGATACGATGTATGCCGTGAAATCAGAAAAATTTCCCAGACTCCTATCATTATGCTTTCTGCTAAAGGAGAAATTTTTGATAAGGTTCTTGGATTAGAGCTTGGTGCCGATGATTATATGATTAAACCATTTGATTCTAAAGAACTTGTAGCGAGAGTAAAAGCTGTTTTAAGACGTTATAACAATAAAGACTCTTCTCCCAAAAACAATGAAACAAAAGAGAAGAAAGTTGAATTACCTAATCTCACCATTAATCTTACAAATTATTCCGTAAAATACAATGGTGAAAATATTGATATGCCACCAAAGGAATTGGAACTTCTTTTCTTCCTTGCATCATCACCAAATCAGGTATTTACAAGAGAACAGCTTCTTGATAATATCTGGGGTTATGAATATGTAAATGACACAAGAACAGTTGATGTTCATGTAAAAAGAATAAGAGAAAAACTTCCTGATAACGAATACTGGTCTCTTTCTACTGTTTGGGGAATTGGCTATAAATTCGATATAAAGAAATATTAAAGGATATAAAATGAGAAGCACGATCTATTATAAATTTATTTTAGGGTATTTTTTATTTGCGTTGCTTTGTATCATATTTATCAATACCTGGGCTACAGAAAATTCACGCCAGACTATTATGGATAAATACAGTGATAAACTTAAAAACGAAGGAACGGCTGTTTTAAGCGAAATAGAAACCTATTCTGTTTTTGATATGGAATTAAAAAATAAATTGGATTCTTTTTCGGATATTACAAATACAAGGATGTGTCTTGTTTTAAACAATGAATATATTTATGATTCTGCACATTCAATGAATAATTCATCATCCAAAAAAACAGAAAAAAATCCCCGTAAAGAATTTGAAAATAAACATATTTCAGAAATAAAAAATCCTACAGTATATGATGGCCCTATATATGGACAAAAGGAAAAAACTTATTATTCCGTTATATTTCCTATGAATAACATGGCATGCCTTGTTATAAGCACTGATTATTCTAATATTACTGATGAAATAAACTTAAGCATGGGTGAATATTATATACTGTTTTTGGCATTTTTCTTCTTCTCACTTATTATTCTTTTACTTTTTACTTTTGCAGTTTATGTTCCTCTTAGAAAAATCAGCAAAGCCGCAAGAGAATATGCAAAAGGAAACTTTAAATATAAAGGTCTTGAGAAATTCAATAATGAAGATGAAATATACAAACTTGGAATGTCACTTAACTTTATGGCATCAAAGCTCAGTGATATTGAAGATGACCAGAAGAAATTTTTAAGTAATATCTCTCACGACTTCCGTTCTCCTTTAACATCAATTAAAGGATATATTGAAGCTATGAAAGATGGAACCATTACTCCTGATATACAGGATAAATATTTAGATATAGTACTTTTTGAAACCAACAGACTTACAAATCTTACTCAGAATATTCTTACATTAAATTCATGGGATGATTCCCCTATGCATCTTACAATAACAGAGTTTAATCTTTATGAGATGCTAAAACCTATTACAGACAGCTTTGAAGTAAAATGCAAAAGAAAAGGTATTACTCTCGATGTTTCATTCAGTACAAAGGCTTATAGAGTATCCGGTGATAAGGAAAAACTTCAGCAGGTATTTTATAATCTTATAGACAATGCAATTAAATTCAGCTATGAAAACAGTACAATCTGGATAAATATAAGCGATAAAAATGATGTTATATTTGTTTCCATAAAAGACTCCGGAATAGGTATTCCAAAAGAAGGTGTCGGAAAAGTATTTGACAGATTTTATAAAACAGATTTATCCCGTGGTAAAGACAAAACCGGTTCAGGTCTTGGTCTTTCCATTGTAAAAGAAATCATTCAGGCTCATAAAGAAAATATAAATGTTATCAGCACTGAAGGTGTTGGAACAGAATTTATTTTTACATTAAAAAGGAAAAAGTAAGAGATTTACTTTTTCCTTTATTTTTGCTTATTATCAGCTGTTTTTTAATTTTTATTTCTACTCTGATTTCCATGATAATCTGTGAAGCTCACCCTCGTTTTCAAGTCCCGCAAATTTATTTTGTCTTAAAGCTTCATACATTATTATAGCTACTGAATTTGAAAGATTAAGGGATCTTATTTCTGAAAGCATTGGAATTCTTATACAGTTTTCCTCATTATCTACAAGAAGTTCTTCAGGAATCCCTGCACTTTCTTTTCCAAACATAATATATGCGTCTGAATCATATTCTACATCAGCATATGTTTTCTTAGCCTTTGTTGTGGCCATATATATTTTTTTACATTCAGGATTTTTTTCTATAAAATCCTCATAGCCATCATATACAGTGACATCAAGGTCTTTCCAATAATCCATTCCCGCTCTTTTAAGCTGTTTTTCACTAAGACTGAATCCTAATGGACCAATCAAATGCAGTCTTGAATTTGTTGCAACACAGCTTCTACCGATATTCCCTGTATTTGCAGGTATTTCAGGTTCAAATAAAATAATGTTTAACATATTTTTCCCACTTTTAAAATATATTTTTAAATTTATAATTTACTTATAAACTTCTCTATTTTTTCAAGAGCTATCTTAAGATTTTCAAGAGAATATGCATATGAAATTCTTAAGAATCCTTCACCACAATCACCAAATGCTGTTCCAGGAACTATGGCAATCTTTTCCTCTTCAAGCAGTCTTGTAGCAAATTCATCAGATGTCATACCAAATTTCTTTATACTTGGGAACATATAAAATGCTCCAAATGGTTCAAAACAGTCTAAACCTATTCTCTTAAATTCATGAAGTAGATATCTTCTTCTCTGATTGTAAGACTCTCTCATGACATCAATATCTTTATCACCGTTCTTCAATGCTTCAACAGCAGCATACTGACTGTTTGTTGGTGCACACATAATTGCAAACTGATGAATCTTTGTCATCTGTGCAATAATTTCTGCAGGACCGGCAGCATAACCAAGTCTCCATCCTGTCATGGCATATGCCTTTGAAAATCCATTAATAATAATTGTTCTTTCCTTCATACCGGGCATACATGCAATTGAAATATGTGGCTTACCATTATATGTAAGCTCACTATATATTTCATCTGATAAGACCATAATGTCCTTTTCCACACAAACCTTTGCAATCTCTTCAAGGTCTTCTTTCTCAAGGATTGCACCTGTAGGATTATTAGGAAATGGAAGAACAAGTATTTTTGTTTTATCTGTTATTTTTTCAAGGAGTTCTTCCTTTGTTAATCTGAACTGATTTTCTTCTTTAAGTTCAATGATTACAGGAACTCCATGTGCAAGCTCAACACATGGTACATAGGAAACATAACTTGGCTGTGGAACTAAAACTTCATCCCCAGGATTAATCATAGCTCTTATTCCAAGGTCAATAGCTTCACTTCCTCCAACTGTAATTAAAACTTCATTTTCATAATGATAATCAAGATTTAACTTTCTTTTAAAATAATTACAAACCTCTATTCTGAGTTCCTTTAAACCGGAATTTGAAGTATAAAAGGTTTTTCCCTTTTCCAATGCATATATTCCTTCTTCTCTTATGTGCCATGGTGTGTCAAAATCCGGCTCACCAACACCAAGAGAAATAGCATCATCCATCTCACTTACAATATCAAAAAATTTTCTAATTCCTGAAGGCTGTATATTTACAACCACATCTGATAATATGTTTTTCAAGGTGTCACCAACATCCTTTCATCTTTATTTTCGCCAACAAGTACTGATCCGTGATCTTTATATTTCTTTAATATAAAGTGTGTTGATGTTCCTCTTATCGCTTCTAATGTAGATAATTTTTGTGTAACAAACATTGCCACTTCCTTCATTGTCTTTCCTTCAAGGATAACTGTAAAATCAAATCCTCCGGACATAAGATAAACTGCTCTTACCTCTGAGAAATTGTACATTCTTTCAGCAATTTTATCAAAACCAAGACCTCTTTGAGGAGTTACTTTAACTTCAATAAGGGCTGTAACTTTTTCTTCACTTGTTTCATCCCAGTTAATTAAAGTATGGTATCCACAGATAATTTTCTCTTTCTCCATTTCGGCGATTTCATTGGCCAGTGTCGCTTCTTCCATTCCAAGCATTATCGCTAAATCCTTAAGATCGATTCTTGCATTTTTTTCAATTACATCTAAAATGCTCTCTCTAATTGTTTTTTCCATGGCTATCTTTACCTCCAAATTTTATACTTCAAAAACATTTAATATCTCATCATATTTAGGTGGTTCGATATAATGCTTTTCTCCATTTTTTATAAAGACTTTTTCATTATCATTCTTTATTTTTCCAATTACAATGGCTTCTCTGTTTTTTTCATTTATTGCCCTGCACAAGTCATTTCCATCTTTAGTAACCATAAGCATGGCACCATCTGATAATAATTTGTATGGATTTAATGAGAAAAACTCAGTAACTTCAACGCTTTGCTGCATCATAGGTATTTTATCAAGGTCACAAATGACTCCTTTATTTAAAGCTTTTGAAATTCTTGAAAGTGCAGCATATATGCCGCCTTTACTTACATCATGAAAAATTCTTACATTTCTGTCAAAAGCTTCTTTCATTTCTATTGATACATCAAGCACATTTTCTACTTCTAATACTTCATCAAGATAAGATTTACTATATCTTTTCCTTAACTCATCATATTTTTCTTTAACAATCAGATAAGTTCCTGATAAGGCTATTTTCCCAGTAAGAACAATGTCCATATCTTCTTCTATAATATCTTTATACGAAAGAATTTCATCATAAACAAAATCACCAATCACATTAAAATCTATCAGAATATTATTTACATTTGCACTAACCCTTGTATTCCCGCCGGTTATACATAAATTCAAATCATTTGCAACTTCATCAATATATGTAACTATGGATTTTAATTCATTCTCCAGAGTTTTTACCGGTAAATAAATATTCATGGATAAATATTTAGGAATACCACATTCAGCATATACATTAGTATATGCTGAATAAATAGCTCTTTTTATCTCGAAGAAAATCTGATTCTTTATCCCATAATCTCCTAAAGTCGCATTTGCAGATACAACATAATTAAACTTTTTATTTATTACGGCTGCATCTCTTCCAATGCCAAAATATGTATTTTTCTTATCTTTACTTTTTCTAATATTTTTAAATACAGATCTATCAAGAATAGTATCTGTTATTCTGCCGGTTTTCATAAATAAATATTATCCTTAACCGTTATTTTCAGGCGATGTTGTTTCCTGTGGCTGTGGCGCGGCCGCCTGTGTAGTAGCCTCCGGTTTAGTAGTTTCCTGTGGCTTTGTAGTCTCAGCCGCTGCACTGGAAGGATTTTCCGGTGCTATAGTTGTTTCTCCCGGAGCTGTGGTAGTTTCTCCTTCAGCCGGAGAAGAACTTTCTGTAGCTACCGCTTCACCTGTTCCTACAATTACCTTTGCATTACTTGCCGCATAAGTACTTGTATTTATAATTTCTTCACTTTGAACAACGCCATTGATAAGAACCTGTTTTTTAAGTCTTGCCTTATAACCTGTATGACCTGAACTTACAACTTCTCTATATCCTGCAGGTTTTGTAGGATCATTTGTAACCTCTTCACCATATGGTATTGTTTCTAATGTCTCGCTGACAAAATTAAGTGTTCTTGATGCATCCCTTGTTTCATGCCCATATATTCTGAATGTAATTCTTCCTGACTCATAAATACCTTCAATGTAAATAGGTGCATCTGTATTATTTTCCAATTTAAGATCTTTCCATGTTCCTGCAAGTGCTGCATCCTGTGATAATGGCACATAACCTACAGTTAATGAATGATTAGATCTTTCAACAATATTTAACTCTGCAAATAACGCCGCGTTGTAAAGAGTTGTTGAAACCTGGCAGATTCCTCCACCTAAACTATCTTCAACCTGTCCATTTACATAAGTTCCGGCATTTGCCCATCCATTATCTTCTGTCCATGGTTCAAGGTGTGAATTAACTGATAATGTCTCACCCGGATAAATAGTAATACCATTTAATAATCTTACACCATTTTCCATGTTTTTATTTCTGTTTGAACTGCCTGAAGAAAATGTTGTTGAAAACGATCCAAGAACGTCAGTTACAAGCTCACAATCAGCTGTTGTTGCTGTAGCAATATCATCAATTACTTTCAGTTCAAATGATCCATTCTCTCCATTCCAGTCATCCTCAATATAATCAGTTAATTCTTTAATGGATTCATCCATATCTATAATTCTTCCGTTTGATTCAGGAGAAATTACAAACTCTCCATTTTCCCTTGATAAAGATGCATCCACATGTGGAACATTATAAATACCACATTTATTTGTAATCGCCTCTGACATAACTGATTTATTTATGTTTAAGTCAAGCTCATAATGTTTCTTTCCATTTGCTGTATCAAGTGCCTTTTTGTATCTGTCAATGACACTGCCCTTTGTTTCACAACCAAGAGTATTTAATACAACTTCCCTGTTTTTCCAGTATAAACCCAACTCTCCAACAGTTACGTCTGCCTTATTTTCGTCCATGCTTAATGTTAAAACTTTATTTGTAAATCCGGCAACATATTCATCGATTTTTGCACTTGCCTCATCTACTGTAAGACCGCTTACATCCAAATCACCAATGGTTGTACCATCAGGGATGACTATAGTCTTTACTTCATCTTCAGTAAGCCATAAATTTGCAGCAACTCTTTCCTTCTTTGCAACAAATATGCCCTTACCTTCGTCCTTTTTAATAATATTAATAACAATAAAAAGCATTAATACTATTAAAAGTACAAAGCATGCAAGTATTGCAATTCTCTGCATTTTTCTCTTCCTGAGATTTTTCTTCTTTCTCTTACTTTTAGTGCTCATATATATCCCTCTGACTAATCTTTACTTCAAATAATTTTGTAATTTTTCAAATAAATTTATTATCTGAATGAAGCAAACATTGTAACAACCATAGCAAGTATAACTAAAACAATAATTGTAGTAGATACAATTCTCTGATATTTTTTATTTCTTCTCATCCTAATCTTCCTTTCAAAATTTGTGAGAACCTATAGTTACCTAAAATATATCTTTATAATTATAGCACAAAATTAAAACTATGCTAGTTTTTTAGTTTATAAGATTTGCAATTTTCCTTTAAAAAACACTCTTCACACTTTGGATTTCTGGCTATACATATGGTTCTTCCAAGTTTTATTATATGTATATTAAACAAAATCCAATGACTCTTTGGAAGTTTTTTCATAAGATCATATTCAACTTTTACAGGGTCTGTTTCTTTTGTAAGTCCCAGTTTATTTGAAATTCTCTTAACATGCGTATCAACAACAATACTTGGCTCGTTATATATATTGCCTCTGATAACATTTGCGGTTTTTCTTCCGACACCAGGTAGCAAAACAAGTTCATCTATATCTTTTGGCACATTTCCATCATATTTTTCAAGAAGTACCTTTGCACAGCTCTTTATGTTTTTGGCTTTATTTTTATAAAAACCTGTTGTATAAATATAGCTTTCTAATTCTTTTAAATCACAGTCCGCAAATTTTTCAACAGTATCAAATTTTTTAAAAAGCTCTTTTGTAACTATATTTACTCTTGCGTCAGTACATTGTGCACTAAGAATCGTAGCAAATAAAAGCTGCCAGGGAGTCTCATAATTAAGATATTTTACAACTTCACTTCCATAATTTTTTTCTAATTTTTCTATTATCTGAAGAGTATTTTTGCTTATTTTCATATGTTTTCCTATTTTTCTAATAACTGTTTATATACTTCATGTTTTCTATAAATTTATTATAATTTTTTTTCTTACCAAAATAGTCCTGATAAAAAATCTGATCACAGTATTTTAGTTTTGTTACAAGGATTTTCGCATTATCTGCAAATTCTTTAAGGTCTTCATCCGTAACTTTACTGTTCTGATAAAGAATACTATTTACACTTCTTGCAACAATACCTTCGTCAAGGAAAAATCCATAAGCCCTTGAATACAACACAGATTTTTCTGAAGAAAAAACAGAATTTCCAAAGTATAAATTTGAATAATATCTTATGCCAAGTAAATCCATCATCGTTGGAACAATGTCTGCAGTACACACAAATTTATCAATCTCTTCATGATCCAAATCCGTATCATATATCATAAGTGGTACATTATATAAATCCGTATAATTATTTTCCGTATCATACCCATATATATCTTTTACATAATTACTAAGTTCCTGATAATATGCATTATGGTCACCAAATAACACAATCGTTGTGGAATCTAAAAGATTTTTTTCTTTTAAATCATCCATCATTATGCCAAGGGCCTTATCAAATTCCATTACAGTAACAAAATAATCTTTTAATACATTTTCATTTTCTATCTGTTCTTCTGTAACATCTTCATTTCCTTCATATGTAGGTGTATAATATTTTTCAAATTCCTTATAATGGGAGCTTAAATTTTCTCTTTCATAATATATTCCATGCATGGTTATGGTTGTTATATATGTATAAAATCTTTTATCCGTAGGGAACATATCATCCTTACATGTATCTATCATCTCAGAATCAAGATTTCTCTCACCTTCATTCATATAATCATGCATTGTTTCTGTTTTAGATAAACCATTTTCCACATTTTTATCTGACATTTCATACATATCATACGAATCCACAAGTTTATCAAAACCAAACATACTATGGGTAAAAATTCTATTATAAAATTCCTTGTATCCATTATGATATGAACGAATCTGTATATCTTCATCCGATATATTTCTTAAGATATTCGGCAAGGTCTGGGGAAGGGTATTTTCAGGATAATCATATGCTATATATTTATCTGAAGGATAGCTTCCAAGTATGCTATAGGTTTCTGAAATATCCGTTTTTTCTTTTGAATGGAAATTTCTAATAACAACGCTCTGATTATAAAACTTTGTTAGATTTGGAAGTAATTTTCTTATATCATCATCACTGAGTCCTAAAGTGTTTTTGAATTCATCGCTGTTAATAAACGGAAACCATTCCAATGATTCTGTCAGAATGACAACTACATTTTTATCCTTTGAAATTCCGAAGTTGCTTGTTGGAACAGATACCTCTTTATAAATATATTTATCTATTTTCTTTTTTGGAAGTTCAACACTATCATTAAAAACAATACCTTTTGCGCTTTCATTTAGTATATTTCCAACTATTCCATAAGAAGAATAGATACCCTTCTGCTCATTTGTAAGAAGCATCTCATATTTGTCAATTTTATATATATTTTCATGGATAATTGCTACAATAAACATCGAAAGACCAATGATTATTCCCATGAGATAGCATATTTTATGGGTTTTATCCATTGCAAATTTTCTGTCTTTTTTAACTATTCTGTTTGTCAGTGTAATAAAAATAAGACACATAAATAGCATTCCATAAAATGGAACAAACCTTACAGGTACGCTTTCTAATACCCCGAAGGCATCGTTTCTAAGTTTTATCATTCCATAATCAAAGTACTGGCCTGTCATATCATAAATTATTATCATAACAAGATTTATTACTGATTCCAGAATCAAAAAGATTATTGAATAAATATATCTTGCCCTGTTGCTCTTTAAAAAAAGCCCAACACATGTAATAACAATAAGCAGACCAAGTTCTATATATGGTCTTGTTATTATTGGATTTTTTTCTATGGAATAAACACATAACATCTCAATAACAACTGCATAAACAAAATATAGTACTATTATTTTATTTTCACCGGTCCATTTTTTTATTCTATCCATCTATATATACCTTCTATATTTAAAAAATGTATATGAATAAATTAGCAAGCAATGATTTTCCAAAGCTTCTGTCTGTTACCAAATATATAACACCAAACACAATATAAATGAGTATATATGTAACTGCTAAATTTATATCACTAATGAAAACATCAGGTATTCCCATCAAAAACATTAATGCGATTCCGCCATAAGGAATATTTTTGTTTTTAAATTTTGTTTCAAAAAGTTTTTGCAACTCACGTACAAATATGGTTATCCAAAGGCATTTGCTTCCACTTTTTACAAGCACTGATATTTTATTTATAAGCTCAAAACCACTGAATTTTGTACCAAAATCATAAAACGGTTTTACCTTAAATCCAATCTGTGCACTGATAATAAATACAGAGGCAATAAGAATAATGAAAAGCAACAAAAGTTTATTGTCACTTAAATTCTTTCCCCTGTTTGCCTTGCTGCTGATAAGTTCGTATCCATATCTGCTTTCAAGATAAAGGTGCAATATATCTATTTCTATAAACCATGCTGCAATTGTAACTCCATTTACAAAACATGTATTCATTGAACCATAATATATCCCGTCATAACAATGGTATGTAAAAGATAATAAAAATGGCGTTATATAATATAAAAAGAATTCTATACATAAAAGTTTTATTAAAAATTTTCTATTATCTTTTATTTCTGCACCTTTCATATATTTTACCTCATTTATTAATATTACACATAATGGGAGATTACCCTTAAAAGGGCATCCCCCACAAATAAATTCTTATCAGATTAATTTTATAACTTATTTCCCAACAACTATATTTACAATTCTTCCAGGAACATAGATTTCCTTGATAACAGGTTTATCAAGCTTAGCTGCTAAAGCTTCTTTTGCTTTTGCAAGTACACTGTCCTTATCTTCATCCTTTGAAATATTAATAGTTGCTTTTGTCTTTCCATTTATCTGAACTGCAATTTCCACAGTGTTTGAAGCTGTTTTTGCTTCATCATATTCAGGCCATTTTGCGTTATATAATCTTCCTTCAAATCCAAGAAGTTCCCACATTTCCTCTGTAATATGTGGTGCTACAGGATTTAATAAAGTAATGAGTGTCTGAAGTTCCTTTTTGGTTACTTCATTTTTCTTATAGAAATCATTGATAAGTCCCATCATTGCAGCAATTGCTGTGTTATATTTAAGACTTTCATAATCATTTGTAACTTTCTTAATTACCTGATGCATCTTTGTTTCCATATCATCAGAATAATCCATGCTGTCTGTTACGATTTCCTGTAATTTCCATACTCTGTCAAGGAATCTTCTACATCCTTTAACACCCTGCTCTGACCATGAAGCACTTAAATCAAATGCTCCAATGAACATTTCATATGTTCTTAAAGTATCTGCACCATATTCATTTACGATATCATCAGGATTTACAACGTTCCCTCTTGATTTTGACATCTTCTCGCCATTCTCACCAAGAATCATTCCGTGGCTTGTTCTCTTCTGATATGGTTCTTTTGTTGGCACAACACCCTGATCATATAAGAATTTATGCCAGAATCTTGAATATAATAAGTGAAGTGTAGTATGTTCCATTCCACCATTATACCAGTCTACAGGAAGCCAGTATTTTAATGCTTCTTTACTTGCAAGTTCATTCTTATTCTTTGGATCTGTATATCTTAAATAATACCATGAAGAACCTGCCCACTGTGGCATTGTATCAGTTTCTCTCTTAGCATCACCACCGCAGCAAGGGCATTTTACATTTACCCAGTCTGTTATGGCAGCAAGTGGAGATTCACCATTATCTGTTGGCATATAGCTTTCTACTTCAGGTAACTGAAGTGGTAATTCACTTTCATCAACAGGTACATAACCGCATTTATCGCAATGAATGATAGGAATTGGTTCTCCCCAATATCTCTGTCTTGAGAATACCCAGTCCCTTAATTTATAATTAACTTTTCTATGTCCGATTTTCTTTTTTTCAAGGAAATCTTTTATCTTATCTTTTGCTTCTTCAACACTAAGTCCATCAAGAAAACCAGAATTTAACATAACACCTGTTGAAACATCAGTAAATGCTTCTTTATCAAGGTCAACTGTTTTATTTACTTCCTCAGTATTTCCTTTAACAACCTGGATGATTGGAAGGTCAAATTTCTTTGCAAATTCAAAGTCTCTGTCATCATGAGCAGGAACCGCCATAATAGCACCTGTTCCATATGTCATAAGTACATAATCTGAAACCCAGATAGGAATCTCTGTATCATTAACAGGATTAATTGCTCTAAGTCCCTTTATTTCAACACCTGTCTTATCCTTTGCAAGCTCAGTTCTTTCAAAATCAGACTTCTTTGCAGCCATTTCCCTGTATGCAATAATCTCATCCATGTTCGAAATCTGATCTTTATATTTATCAATATATGGATGTTCCGGAGAAACTACCATATATGTTGCACCAAATAATGTATCCGGTCTTGTTGTATATACTCTTAACTTATCTTCTGTATCTTTAATACTGAAATCTACTTCAGCACCTTCAGATCTTCCAATCCAGTTTTTCTGCGAAACTTTAACTCTTTCAATATAATCAACACTATCTAAACCTTCAATAAGTTTATCAGCATATTCTGTGATTTTAAGCATCCACTCGCTTTTTACTTTACGTACAACTTCGCTTCCGCATCTTTCACAAACACCATTAACTACTTCTTCATTTGCAAGTCCAACCTTACATGAAGTACACCAGTTTATTGGCATTTCCTTTTTGTAAGCAAGTCCAGCTTTAAATAATTTTAAGAAAATCCACTGAGTCCATTTATAATATTCAGGATCAGTTGTATTTACTTCTCTATCCCAGTCAAATGAATATCCAAGAGATCTTAACTGCTCTTTAAATCTCTTTACATTGTTTGCAGTTACAACCTTTGGATGAATTTTATTTTTAATTGCATAATTTTCTGTTGGTAAACCAAAAGCATCCCAACCCATTGGATATAATACGTTATATCCTTCCATTCTTCTCTTTCTTGCAACTATATCAAGCGCTGTATATGGTCTTGGATGACCTACATGTAATCCCTGCCCGGATGGATATGGAAATTCTACCAGCGGATAAAATTTTGGCTTACTATAATCATCTGATGTAGCAAATGCCTTTTCATCATCCCATATATCTTGCCATTTCTTTTCAATACGCTTAGGTGCATAGACCTTATTCATTCCATTTTCCATTTTTAATATGTTCCTTTCTCTATTTCTTATGTTTATTTGAGTAAATACAATCTACTCACATTTAAGAAATTTTTTATATTATAAATATTTTTTTACCGGATATATCAATTCTTCAAAGACTTCGTAGTAATCTTCAAAAGTCTTACTGCAGCATAATGGATCATCAATAACTATTCCATCAACCTTTATTCCAACCATTGCAAATGCCATAGACACCCTATGATCATTAAAAGTATAAATAGTTGTCGGTGTTGCAGCTATTCCATCTCTTCTTGGATAAATAAATATATCATCACCTACAACCTCCGAATAAACAGAAAGGTTTGTAAGATTTGTAACAATAGCTTCTATTCTGTCGCATTCCTGACCTCTTATATGTCCAACGTTTCTTATACATACCGGACTATCACAAAATGGTGCTATTGCAGCAAGAGTAAGTGCCTGATCAGAACAATTATTCATATCAACATCTACGCCATGAAGATGAAGTGGTCCTGAAACCTCAATTCCTTCAGGATTATCTTTAATTTCGCAACCCATAACCTCTAATGTTTCAATAAACTCAAGGTCTCCCTGGCATGACTTAAAATGTACATCCCTTACAGTAACCTTGCCTCTTGTAATGGCTGCAAGTCCATAAAAATAGCAGGCTGCTGATAAATCAGGCTCAACTTTATAATTTCCGACAACAGGCTTTTTCTTACCTGTTATAAGATATGTTCCTTCTTTTTCATTTACTTCAATGTTAACTCCAAAGTTCTTAAGCATGCTGACTGTAATTTTTATGTAAGAACCAATCTTCTTTTCAGAAGCCACATGTATGCAGACATCTTTTCTAAGTGCCGGAGCTACCATTAAAAGTGCGCTTAAATACTGTGTACTCTTAGAGATATCCATCTCAATGTCGATAACTTCAACATCTTTTCTATCTCTTTTGTATGTCCTATCCTGTAACAATCCACATCCCTTTATTTTAACAGGTAAATGATTTTCTTCCTCTAAAAACTCAATTTCAGCACCAAGACCTTTTAATACCTTAAACAATTCTTCCATTGGTCTTTTCTTCATCTGTTCAGCACATTCAATTGTATATGTTCCTGCTGAAAGACCAAGCATTGCCGTTAAAAATCTGGCTGCTGTACCTGCTGCACCAACATTTATAGTCACATTATCTTCCGGAATAATACCTCCCATACCGATAATATCAACAATCTTCTCTTCTTCAAACACATCCAGTCTGAATCCCAAATCTTTTAAACACTGTAAAAAGACCCTGGAATCATCACTAAATAAGGCTCCTGTAATATGAGCCTTTCCAATTCCAATGGATGCCATAAGTAACGCTCTATTTGTAATACTTTTAGAACCCGGTACTTCAACGATACCTTCAATAGGTCCTTTAATTTTCTTCACCTGATATACATCATTACCTTCATTATAAAACTTCATGTTACCTCCCATTCTTTACCTGATTTCCCGTAAAACCTCATATAATTGCTATAAATCAGATAAAAAATTATAATAAGACACAATACACCTAGTTAGTATATCACAAATTTCACATTTGTTCCACATTTACTTTATACCATGGTACCATGGTTCTGGATGGAATTCTTTTACTACACAATAATTCTATTCAATTATCTTGAATACTGTAATTTCGATAAAGCTATAATTTCTTTTGTTTTCCTTTTTTTATAGCCATTTTTTACCTAATCCGTCTATTTTGCACTCCTAAAAGCTATAAATTTTTCTGCTTCTCATTTTTTATAGCCTGTTCTTGCCAATTCCGTCTATTTTGCACTCCTAAAAGCTATAAATTTTTCTGCTTCTCATTTTTTTATAGCCTGTTCTTGCCAATTCCGCCTATTTTATGGCCGTGGCCTTTGATAAATCAGAAGTTGTTGAACACCTTATTATTTATCAATGCAGTCTGCATCTAGTAAGAAATCTATTATTCCTACAATAAGTATTCCGTCTTCAGTTATCCATGGTTTTATATAATCCTTAACAATTATTATCTTTTTAAAATTATCATTGATGTGATTAAGGGATCTTGATTCCTGAATGGTTTTTTCAGGAGTATTTAGGTTTAAGGCTGATTGAATATAGTATCTTTTACTGCCTATATTACAAACAAAATCAACTTCTGTCTGAATTCTTTTATAACCATCCCTTATTTCGACAACTCCGACATCGACATTAAATCCCCTCATTATTAATTCATTGTAGATAGCATTTTCCATAAGATGTGATTCTTCCTGTTGCCTAAAATTTAGCCTTGCATTTCTCAATCCCAAATCAGAATAATAATATTTCTGTGGAGTGTTAATATACTTTCTTCCTTTAACATCATACCGTAATGCTTTTTTTATGATGAATGCATCTTCTAAATAAGACATATAAGCATTAATTGTATTCAATGATAATTCTTTTTCGCCTTTACTCTTAAATGTTTCGTATATTTTTTTGGATTAGTCAATGAACCTATTGATGAAGCCAAGATATTAGTAAGAGCTTCCATGATATCTAAGCGTTTTATGCCGTTTCTTTCAACTATATCACTTAAATATGTCTGTTCAAATAAGTTTTTTAAGTATATAGATTTCTCGTTTTCACTTTTTTTTGTTAGCACAAGTGGCATACCACCATAAGTAAGGTATCCATTCCAAGCATCCATTTTATCCAGTTTTGATGCTGGATAGAATTCAGAAAATGATAGAGGATTAATATGAATTTGTTCTCCGCGTCCCCTGAATTCCGTGATGATATCTGACGATAAGAATTTAGAATTTCTTCCAGTGATATACACATCCACATTTCTTTCATATAGCAAACCACTTACAACAAATTCAAATCCATCAACTAATTGAATTTCATCTAATATTACATAATACATTTTTTCATCCTTTATCATAGAATGAATATGTTCTTCTAATAGCTCTGGATTCTTATGATATTTTATGTTACTGGCACGGTCTAATTCTATTTTTATAATATGTTCTTTATCCACGCCTTCATCAATTAAATATCCTTTAAAAATTGGATCTAGTAAATATGATTTACCACATCTACGAATTCCTGTTATTATTTTTACCATTCCATCTTCTTTTTTTTCAATCAGTTGATTAAGGTAATAATCTCTTTTAATTTCCACAGCTCACCACCTCCGATGAATTTTTTTGCCAATATTGGCTTTTTTATTCAATTGAATTTCATCAAGTAAGTACAATAGAGTCAATGAAAATTTTTTCCAATTTGTCATAAAAAATTCAATGACAAGTTGGTTGGTTTTTTATTATTATTTACAATTACTTAATTATAATTTATAAATTCACTATTAATCCCTGAATATGACACGGTGACAACAGAAAGAGATACCATGATGGCAAAAAAAAGAGTCAGGACATTAATCCTGACTCAGTTATGTTGTCTCAACAAACTTGAATTTGTCGATTAACTTCGAATTTTATTTGCAACCTTCTTTACTGTATTTGCTGTTCTAATTGTTAATCTATCTGCAATTTCATTAGTTGCAGTTTTTTTCCACCAATTACATTTTTGATATTGCTGTCTATCAAAAGTCCAAAATATAACATTCTTATACTTTTGCACTTTTTCAAGTCCATCGGAAGGTGGTCCTACCATCTCATATATTTGCTCAGGCGTATCATCTGAAAGAACAAAAATTAAATTATCATATTTGTCTTTACTATTTGACCCCCACCATTCAGGTGCATTAGACAAAATATCATTTAACACATCTGCTTCAACTACATATACTGGAATTCGAAGTTCAAATCTATTTATAATCATATCTTCAATTCTATTCTTAAGATTTTTGTCATCAGATAAAAATGTAACATTGCCACTATTCAAATATGTTGACACCTGCGTAAACCCTGCATTTTCAAGTTCCAACTTCAAATCAGACATTCTAATTTTGTTTTTACCACTAATATTTATACCACGAAGAAATGCTATATATTTTTTCATTTAGTCCCCCTTAACCATACAAATTAGGATTATCATCATCTCTACAAAATCGAAAATTCATACTACAATATAATTTGCCTCTAAAAATTTCGATTTGTTTCTTAGTAACTTCCTCCATAATATCATACATACTTCTCTAATGCTATAAGTTTGGTGACATGATGACAATAGTTAACTTGTGGAACTGAGATAATTAAGCCTAAACCACCTCAAAACTAATAAAATAAAGCAAAAAAATAAAGCCTTCCGGCTTAAAAGAATCAAAAGTAGTGTAAAAGTACTCGTTTTGATTACTCGTCCATATTTTCGTTTTACCCAACCTCCGCAAACCCTTTATTTATGGGGCTTTCAGAGGCATTAAAAAAAGCGCGAGACGGGACTCGAACCCGCGACCCCAACCTTGGCAAGGTTGTGCTCCACCAACTGAGCCACTCGCGCATAGAAGCGGGTGATGGGAATCGAACCCACGTATCTAGCTTGGAAGGCTAGTGTTCTACCATTGAACTACACCCGCGAAGATGATTCTCACACCAACTGTGTTACAACAAAAAATATTTTACAAAACTTCTTTATAATTGTCAAGCTTTTTTTTCTTAATATCAATATTTTTTTGATATAATTTAATCAATCCCCGTATTATCAGACAATATTTTCAATAGTATTTTCACTAACAATACTTTTTACCCTTGATAACATAGGTAATTAAATGTATTATAAAACAGTCTTTTAATTGTATATAATTCATTATATACAGTTATAAACATAAATATGGATTTTTTCTATAAATTAATTAGTGTTAATTTCTAAATCATAAAAATATATTAATAAAATATTATTAAGGATTACTAATAATTATGAATGATTTTACTAAAGGTTTAAAAGATGGCATTCCCATCGCTCTTGGCTATTTAAGTGTCAGCTTTACTTTCGGTATTATGGCAGTTTCCATGGGAATCAAATGGTGGCAGGCCATACTAATTTCTTTTCTTACAATAACTTCAGCCGGCCAGTTTTCCGGAATCAAAACAATGATACATCCGGGGCACTATTTAGAAATGATAATTTCACAGATTACAATAAATATAAGATACTCTTTTATGAGTATTTCTTTAAGCCAGAAAACAAGCAAAAATTTCAGAGGAATCTATAGATATATCCTTGGATTTTTTATGACTGATGAAATATTTGCTGTTGCAAGTTCAAAAAAAGAAGTTGGAATAAAATACTTTTTCGGACTTTCAGTAATGCCATGGGCAGGCTGGACACTTGGCACGGCACTTGGTGCATTATGTGGTAATATTCTTCCTGCAATGATAATGTCCGCCTTAGGACTTGCAATTTATGGAATGTTTGTTGCAATTGTTGTTCCTGAAATCAAAAAAAGCAGGGCTGTTTTAATAGTATCATTATCAGCCATGATTTTTAGCTGCATATTTTATTATATGCCTGTATTAAAAAAAATTCCTTCAGGTTTTACAATAAGTATCTGTGCTGTTTTAGCTGCGGGAATTTGTGCATACCTTTTCCCTGTTAAACCAACCGATCTGGTAGAACCTGTTAAAGACAAAAATTTAAATCAACCTGACAAAACCAAGCATACTGTTAATTAAGGAGGATTATTTTGAACAATACACAATTTTTCATATATCTTATATTAATGGCCGGAGTAACGTATCTTATCCGTGCCCTGCCATTTGCTTTAATAACTAAAAAAATCAAAAACACCTTTATTCAAAGCTTTTTATATTACATACCTTATGCAGTTTTAACTGCAATGACCATACCTGCCGTTTTCTATGCTACAAAGAATATATATTCTGCTGCGCTTGGACTTTTTATTGCAATATTCTTTTCATACAAAGAAAAGTCACTGACTGTAGTTGCATTGTTATCCTGCATTACTGTATTTATAGCAGAATTGTTACTGTAATTACACTATCATCCTGCATCACAGTATTTATAGCGGAACTGTTATTATAATTCCCTTCTACTTTTTAATCAGGTTATAAAAAAACATGGCGTGAAATCCGCATCTGATTTCATACCATGTTTTTTTGTTTTTTATTTTTTATTTTTTATTTCTTTCTGAAAATACCTGCTGAAAATCCATTTAATCTTATGCAGAGTTTTCCGTCTTTAATTTTATATTCTTCTTTTTCAAGAGAATATGACTCTCTCTGGGAAACAATAAGACTTTCCATAACATCATTATCATTTACGCCAATCTGCCATACAGGTATTTCAATATATTTGTCACTCTCATTATTATTTATTGCTACAGCAATAATATTATCATCTAAAAATCTTCCATATCCGACAGCGTTATAATCTCCATAAAGTTCCTTATATCCGCCCATCTTCAATGCTTTATTTTCTTTATGAATCTTTATTATATCCTTATGGAAATTCAAAAGATCCATATCTTCTTTTCCCCAAGGATAAGTTCTTCTGTTATCAGGATCTGTCCATCCACATACACCTGCTTCATCTCCGTAATAAAGTGTAGGTGCACCAGGCCATGTCATCTGGAATACAACAGCCTCTTTCATTATACCTTTGTTTATATAATGTTCTGCTGCCTCAGAACCAACATATCCTACTCGTCCGATATTTCCATTTGTTCTTGTAAGGAATCTTGAATGGTCATGGTTTGACAACTCATTCATAGCTACAAGAAGGGAATTTCCCTGGAATCTTGACATATGATGTCTCATTGCTGCAAAGAATGAATAAGAATCACCACGAAGATCATCTCTCTTTTCATCACTGTGTTTTTCCATACCTGTTAAAAACCAGCTTACAGGCTCCATAAACGCATCATAGTTCATTACAGTATCCCATTCATCACCCTGAAGCCAGCTTCCCGGATCTCCATAATGCTCAGCAAGAATGATTGCTTCATCATTCGCCTCTTTAACATTCTTTCTAAAATCCTTCCAGAACTTATGGTTAAATTCACTGCTCTGACCTAAATCTGCAGCAACATCAAGTCTCCAGCCATCCACATTATATGGCGCAGAAACCCATTTTTTTGCTATTTTCATAATATATTCATAAAGCTTTGGAGATTCCTCATAATTAAGTTTTGGAAGAGTATCATGTCCCCACCAGCCATTATAGTGGTAATTATATGGCCATGCCTCTTCAAAGAACTTAAAGAAAGTCCTGTATGGGCTGTCAGAAGCTACATAAGCTCCCTTTGCATAACCTTCCTGGTTTTCATAAATAAGCTCTTTATCAAGCCATTTATTAAAGGAACCACAATGATTAAATACTCCGTCAAGTATTACTCTCATTCCCCTTTTATGCACTTCTTCCATAAACTCTGCAAAAAATTTATTTGAAGCTTCAAGATTTTCCATACTTGTTACTCTGGATATATATCTTGTTGCCTCTTTATTTGCATACTGTCCTTCTCTTAAAACTTCACCTCCATCTTTAACAATTTTTCCGATATGTGGATCTATATAATCATAATCCTGAATATCATACTTATGATTAGAAGGCGAAACAAATAATGGGTTAAAATAAATTACCTCAACACCAAGGTCCTGTAAATAATCAAGTTTATCCCATACACCCTGAAGGTCTCCACCGTAAAATTCCCTGACACCCATAGCTGCAGGATATTTACTCCAGTCTTCCACCTTTTGCGAATAATCGCCTATATAATTATATTCCCTTGTAAGAACGTCATTTGTTTTATCACCATTAAAAAATCTGTCAATATAAATCTGGTATATAACTGCACCTTTAGCCCAGTCCGGAGTTTTAAATCCCGGTGTAATTACAAAATCATACCAGCCCATTCTGTTATCACAGACGCCTGTTTTATCATAATATACAGTTTCAATACCACATTTCACTTTAAAATAATATCTTACCTGCTTAGTATCCAGCTTAATTTCATGAACATAATAATCAAACATTTTTTCAGTTTTTTCATATACCATCTTATGTTCTTTATCATCATAACAAATACAGACATAGTCCACATTTGCCTTACCTGTTCTAAATCTTATTTTAACTGTATCGTAAGCTTCTGGTTCTACAGGGTCTCTACTCACCAAAGTCTCATCACTATATAAAGCACCCTTATTTAACATAGGTTTAACATTTTGCAAATAAAAAAGTTTTTTAAATGTATTATCCATTACTGACAGAGCAAGTTCCATCATGACCTCCTTATAAGTACCATCAAAATTTATATAGTTTTTATACAAAGTAAAAAAGACAGCCATCGCTGTCTTTTTTGGAGAAGGTATTTCGTTTCTTATGGGGTGTAGCAAAAACTATATAATGTATTGGGGGGTTTACATTAGGAATTATAACAACATTCCAAGAAAAAGTGTGCACAAACTTCACTAAATTTAAAAAATTTTTTTGTGAATTTTGCTACATCTCTCTACACCTTCACAATTTTCCTCTGCTAAAAACAGCTTTTTTTGTACTTATTGTATCAAAATTATATGCTTTTTATAGATCTGAATCTATTCTGACTCTATTCAAATAAAGCTTCAAATTCATCTCTATATACTTTTTCTTTTTCAAGAAGTAAATTTGCGCTCTTATGTAAAATCTCCATGTTGTCTTCAATAATTTTCTTAGCCTTTGCATAACAGTCATCAATGATAGCCTTAACTTCATTATCTATTGTTCCTGCAGTTGCATCTGCATATCCTCTTGTATGCATAAGATCTTTTCCAATAAATACTTCATCTTCATCATTATCATAACAAATCATACCAAGTTTTTCAGAAAAACCATATCGTGTAACCATGGCTCTGGCTACTGCTGTTGCCTGCTTGATATCCTGGGATGCACCTGTTGTAATATCATCAAATATTACTGATTCAGCAATTCTTCCTCCAAGAGTAACCATGATATCCTGTAACATCTGTCCTTTTGTCATATAATTATCATCTTTATCAGGAACCCTCATTGTATATCCGCCGGCACCAACACCTGTTGGAATAATTGAAACTGTATGAACAGGCTCAACATCAGGAAGAAGGTGGATTAAAATAGCATGTCCTGATTCATGATATGCAGTAATCTTTCTATCCTTCTCAGAAACAAGTCTGCTCTTCTTTTCCGTACCAATACCAACTTTTATAAATGAATCATTTATATCAGCCTGTGTAATGAATTTTCTTCCTTCTCTTGCAGTCTTGATAGCCGCCTCATTTACAAGGTTTTCAAGATCTGCACCTGTAAATCCTGCAGTTGCATGAGCTGTTTTTTCAACATCAACATCCTCACCAACTTTTTTATTTCTAAGATGTACCTTTAAGATCTCTTCCCTGCCTCTTACATCAGGCATAGAAACATATACTTTTCTATCAAAACGTCCCGGTCTTAAAATCGCAGGATCTAATATATCTACCCTGTTTGTCGCAGCCATAACAATAATGCCTTCATTAACACCAAATCCATCCATTTCTACAAGCAGCTGGTTTAATGTCTGTTCTCTTTCATCATGACCACCGCCCATACCGGTTCCTCTTCTTCTTGCAACTGCATCAATTTCATCAATAAATACGATACACGGTGCATTTCTTTTTGCATCATTAAATAAATCCCTTACTCTTGATGCACCAACACCTACAAAAAGTTCAACAAAGTCAGAACCTGAAATACTAAAGAATGGCACTTTTGCTTCTCCTGCAACAGCTTTTGCAAGGAGAGTTTTACCTGTTCCAGGACTTCCTGTAAGAATAACACCCTTAGGAATTCTGGCCCCTAAATCCCTGTATTTTCCAGGATCCTTTAAGAAATCAACAATTTCCTCAAGACTTTCTTTTTCCTCATGCAAACCTGCAACATCATCAAATTTAATCTTACTGTCGGTTGAAAGTTTTGCCCTGCTCTTTCCAAAATTGCTTATTTTCCCACCATTTCCGGCTCTATTCATAGTATTAAAAAGAAGAAACATAGCAATTAAAATAACAATATAAGGAAGAACTGTAACAAAGAAACTTTCTTTTTTAACATCTCTTGTCTTATAATCAATTCCCATGCTTATAAGTCTTTCTTCCGTATCAGAAGCTGACGTAACAAAGATTGAATATTCTTCATCATCACCCCTTAACTTTACAAGAAGTTTTCCTGTTGGAACTTCTTTATTCTGAACAAGAGTTACACTCTTTACATCTCCTTTTTCATAATCTTCTAAAAAATCTTTATATGTATATTTTGATGTGGATTTATTCATATAAATTATAGCTGTGAAAATTCCGGCAAATATGGCAACTAAAACCAAATACAAAATTACACCTTTAAATTTTTCCATTTATGCATCCTCCATTTTTTATTTTCTGGTCATATTTACAAGTAAATCTATAATTACTCAAAATATCTTTTTTTAACATACAACGTCATAATTATATCATCTATATTATGTTTGTCAAAATACTGTTATCTTTAATAAAGTCTTTGTTTTATCATCAATCTTATAATTTTCTCCAATCCTGTATCCTATAACCCACAAGGCTTCATTTTCCATATCACCACTATAAAAAACAGGAATTTTATTTCTCATTTCTATATCTGTTTTTTCTTCTTTAAGATATTTTTTTATAAGCTTTTTATTTCCACTGGTATTAATAATAATATAATCCTTTTCCTTTGGAAATCTCAGCACCAATGCAGCCTTTATTTTATCATAATCAAAAATTTTCGTATATGTTTTTTGTTCTTTTTTAAGATTTAAAATACACTCATTCAGTTCATCAATTTCCTTAGATGCCTTTGAAATTTCAAGTTTTATTTTATATCCATTAAATTCAAATAAATTTTCAGATTCAAGCATTTCCTTTGTAATTCTAAACTCATCACATATTTCATGCTCATCTTTATGTTTCTGATTAAAATCTTTTTCAGACCCATTTACGTTATAAACAATAATCTCATTATGTTTTCTTTTTGCAACCATACTGTATGGAAGCATCACAAACTTATTAACTTCCTTATTTTCCAGGGAAAGTACATCATAAACATGAATTCTTGTAATATCCTTTAATCGTCCTGCAAGATTTAAAAAAATTTTTCTAATAATTCTTGTTTTAATATATTCATCAAGTACAATAAATTTCTCAAGAAGAATTTTTGCCTTATCATCTTCAGCCACAACTGTTTCAGCATAATATTTATCAGTCTGTTTTTCTATATAATCTTCAATTAAGGATAATTCCTCACCAGCCATTAATATATGCTTCATTGAATTATTATTTATCTCATCTTCAAGATATGGGAGAACATTATGTCTTATTTTATTTCTGGTATAAGCTTCGGAATTATTTGTAGAATCCGTTATATGCTCTATATTTTCTGATTTTAAATATTCTTCAATTTCATCTCTTCCAAGGCATAGTATAGGCCTTATAATTCCTGATAAATTTTTACTTATACCTGTTAACCCTTTAATTCCTGTTCCTCTGCAAAGATTATAAATAAAGGTTTCACAAACATCATTTTTATTATGGGCAATTACAATTTTCCCCTTACCGCCATATTTATTCAGAACTTCATCAAACTTTTCATATCTTAAGATACGTCCGGCTTCTTCTTCTGATAATTTATTTTCCCTGGCAAAACCCGGAACATCAAAGTGATATCCTACAAATTTCACTCCATCTTTCCCACACATATCTTTAACAAATAAAAAGTCCCTGTCTGCCTCTTCTCCCCTGATTCCATGATGAATATGCACCACAACCATCTTCTCCTTATAGCCAAGAGAAATAAGCAGATTATAAAGACATATGGAGTCTGCTCCTCCTGATACGCCCACAATAAGCATATCATCACTTTCAATCATATTATTTTTTCTTATAAAATTTTGAACTTTAGTTTCAACACTATATTTAATATCATTATTCATATCACATACCACTGTATAATCTTTTCTATAAAAAAATCTGTCACACTGAATGTGACAGAATATATTTTTAATTATTATTATTAGGCTTTAGGATAACTTCATCCGGATATATGTATCCAAGCTTTCTTGCTTCCTCTTCAACATATTCCTTTGTCTGTGTTCTTACTCTTTCATCCTCAAGTTCTTCTGTACGTGCCTTTTCTTCTGCTATGGCAATCTCATATTTTGTCTGTTTTGCTTTTAATTCTTCATTTTCTTTATGAAGAACACTTGCCTGATATGCAAAGATCGCAACAAAAATAAATGCTATTAACACAACAAATAAAGAATTTAATATTCTGCTGTTCTTCTCACGCTTTCTAGCTTTTCTCTTAGCTATTGCACTTCTTCTCTTATTATTAACTCTTCTCAAGTTACTACACCTTCCTAAAAACCTGCTATGTTTTATTTTATATTCATCTGAATATATTTTCAATAGATATATTCACATTTTTTTATATTTTTTAAAATTTTTTCCACAAAATTAAATTTTCTTATCTTTTGATCCTACAAAATCTTATACATTTCCATAGCTTCTTCTTTTTTTGATGTCTCAGCCACGTTTACAACTTCAACCTTCATTACTTTATTTCCAAAAGAAATCTCTATAATATCTCCTGCTTTAATATCCACTGATGCTTTAGCCACTTTATCATTTACCATAACCCTGCCGGCATCACAAGCTTCATTGGCAACTGTTCTTCTTTTTATAATTCTTGATACCTTTAAGTACTTATCCAGTCTCATACTTTTCCTCTCAATCTGTGATTTCTCTGATTTAATATTTTACCAATAAATTTTTTCTGAATTTACGTCAAAAAAATCCCTCACTATATTTCAAGTGAGGGTAAATATTATTCAAAGAAGTTATTATTTCTTTTTGTTTACAGCATTCTTTAATGGCTGTCCTGCTTTGAATTTAGGTGCCTTAGAAGCTTTAATCTTCATTGTTTCACCAGTCTGTGGATTTCTTCCTTCTCTTGCAGCTCTCTTAGCTACTTCAAATGTACCAAATCCAACTAACTGAACCTTTCCACCCTTCTTTAATTCAGCTGTTACAACGTCTGTAAATCCTTTAACAACTGCTTCTGTATCTTTCTTTGATACGCCTGTCTTTTTAGCAATTTCTGCTACTAATTCAGTCTTATTCATTGATGTTTTCCTCCTCAATAAAATATAATTTTTATAATACTTGAAATATTCTTCAAGATTCTTTAAGATTGCTTATTTCCCATGCAATCTCTACACTTAATTTTATATACTTTTATAGGCATTTTGTCAAGAAAATCCTTGTATTTTTAAGGGTTTACGCGTATTTTTATACATTTATAACAAGATTTTCTTAAATTTTTGTTAACTTTTAACCTTAAAACGCCTATTTTATAACCTTTATCCATCCTTCAGGAGCTTCAATTCTACCCATCTGGATGCCTGTTAATGTCTCATAAAGTTTCTTTGTAACAGGTCCCATCTCTTCCATACCACTTGCGAATGCAATTTCTTTACCATGATCAACAATTTTTCCAACTGGAGAAATAACTGCTGCTGTTCCACAAAGACCACATTCAACAAAATCTTTTACTTCATCAAAGTAAACTTCTCTTTCTTCAACTTCAAGTCCAAGATATTCTTTTGCAACATATACAAGAGAACGACGTGTGATTGAAGGTAAAATACTATCTGACTTAGGAGTAACAACCTTATTATCCTTTGTTACAAATAAGAAGTTTGCTCCACCTGTTTCTTCAACCTTTGTTCTTGTTCCAGGATCAAGATACATATTCTCTGAAAATCCTTCATCATGAGCTGTAACAATAGCATGTAAGCTCATTGCATAATTAAGTCCGGCTTTAATATTTCCTGTACCGTGTGGTGCTGCTCTGTCAAAATCACTAACCTTTATAACAATTGGTTTTGCTCCACCTTTGAAATATGGACCTACAGGAGTTGCAAATACTCTGAACTGATATTCATCAGCAGGTTTAACACCGATAACAGGTGAACTACCAAACATATAAGGTCTGATATATAATGTTGCTCCTGAACCATATGGAGGTACGAAAGCTTCATTAGCTTTAACTGTTTCTACAACAGCTTCAATAAATCTTTCTTCAGGAAATACAGGCATTTCAAGTCTCTTTGCTGAATCCACCATTCTCTGTGCATTTAAGTCAGGTCTGAAACATACTATATGACCATCTTCTGTTGTATATGCCTTTAAACCTTCAAAACAAGTCTGTGCATACTGAAGTACACCTGCACACTCTGAAATAGTTATCTTATCATCATCAACAAGTGCTCCTTCATCCCATTTTCCATCTTTGAAATTTGATACATATCTCTTATCTGTTTTGATATATCCAAATCCAATATTTGACCAATCTAGATTAGCTTTTTCCATGAAAATCTCTTCCTTTCTTAATCAATTTCACTTGACTTTACTCTGTTTTTTAGTTTATACCCCTTAAATAAGGCTGTCAAGAAATTTTTCCAGTGTATGTGTATCTGCTTCTATCTTAAATGGAGCACATTTTTCAAGTTCTTCACGTTCTCCAAATCCATACTCAATCAGAATACATTTCATACCAACTTCTTTAGCGCCTTCATAATCATATTTTCTATCCCCTATCATCACAGCATTTTCTACATTAAAGTCTTCAAAAGCTGCCATAACATTTCTTATGATATCTATTTTATGTATGCATTTTCCTTCCAAATCTGCACCTTTTGCCACATCAAAATATTCATATATTCCGGCATTTTTCAAAATTCTTACAGCATAAACTTCCGGCTTTGAAGTTGCCATTGCAATCTTTATGCCTTTTTCTTTAAGATGGGCTAAAAGTTCCTTTATACCCGGATAAATTTCACAGTCTATACATCCTTTTTCAGTATAATATTCCCTGTAATAGGATATGGCTTTTTTTACATCTTCTTCATTAAATCCATAATAATCTGCAAAGGATACATTAAGAGGTGGTCCTATAAACTTATTTAAATCACTTAAGTTATCAACCTTTATCCCAAATTTATCAAGTGCATAAGCTACCGACTTTGTTACACCCGGCTGTGTGTTAAACAAAGTTCCGTCCATATCAAATAATACATATTCAAGTTTCATATGTCTTTATATCTCCTTTAAAACCTTTATTTTACGGGCTTTTCGCGCCTTGCGATTTTGACCAGGCACCATTGCAGGCACCATCTGCTTTTGTTTCGCATTAAGTTTTATACCACTTTTAACACGTCAGCCACTAGATTGATTCCTCTGTGTTTATCTATATATGTAGCATCAGCAAGCCACTGTCGTGCTTCTTATAGTTTCTCGGATTTCTTTTGTCTTCTTTTACCGAATTTATCAACGAATCTGGCTTGGTATGTACCATTTGCTCGTTGAACAATTCCTTCTCCAAGCTCCTTTCCTTTGAGATCTTTTCCCATTTAAGGCTCCTTTCTAAGCTAAAGAAGCCCCTAAATCAACTAATGTATTATACACTAATCCAGGGCTCTTTACAATGTAGTTTCATTTTTGACATGCCCAAAATCCGCTGATATCAAGCATCCTTTAGATTTCAATATTTTCTGAAATGAATTTTTCAAACTCCTTACGCTTTACCAATTTCTTCTTACCCACATACAAAACAAAAGGGCATCTTGGCATACGAAGGAGACTTTCAAGCTTATTGATGCCGATATTGGAATACTCGGCAGCTTCTTTTATGGTAAGTGCCACCTTTGCTTCGATTGGCACGGTCTTCTTCGGCTATAAAGCAATATACTTCCCAGTAAGTCCCTATATTTTTTAATGTTACATCAATGTTTACTAAATCCATAAAAGTATCCTTTCCCCAATCGCCATTGCTGCAGTCAACTGAATTGGTATCAATTGTTACTAGTTGTGGGGCACGTCTGCCCCAAGCCAAAAAAGAAGCTTTTTTCTTTACGTAATACATTTGGAGTGATTTTTCGCTTACTACTAAACCACCTCTAAAATTTCTGCTTCTACATATCAGTTGGGTTAAAAAAATGCCCATTACTAAATCAGCGCTAATCTTTTTGAAAAAATGGCTCAATTTTTCCTCTCACCAGTTATATTGGTTGCGGAATGTTTGATTTCTAAAAATTCAGCCATAAACTTTTTCTACTTCTCTTCCTCACCATATACATGGGCGCAAAATCTATTGATTGCTAAAAAATCTCGAAAAGCTTTTCCACCACTCATCTCTTATTGGTACCTTTTTCTCTTGATCACTAAAAACTAAGCCAACTTCCTTTCTACCTACTGTTTGGGATGAGTCAGAACTGATTACTAATTTTTAAGCCAACTTTTTCTCCTTACATCTACTATTTGGAACAAGTTGGAGCTGATTACTAAATTTTGAGCAAAAAAATAAAGCCGAGATTTCTCTCGACTTTGCATGACACTTTTAGTCCATTGGATCAGGTTCAATAAATACACCTCAAGCAGCAGATTTAAATATATCCCTTTGAATGTCAAGGAACTGTTCTAACCTAATTATCGAATCCTTTGATTTTTCAATACTATCATCCACATCAAAGTCATTTACCTTCGCTAATTCATAGGTATACTCTTCAATGCGATTTACTAATATTTCAATTTCTCTAACTGAAAGATTCACCTGAATTTTTTCATAGTTTTTATCTGATTTAAGAGTTTCAATAGTTTGTTTCAAAGTATCAATCACATCAGCATTCATATCCGAATTATTAATGCAACTAATATATTGAGATAATGCTTTATTAAATGCCCTAACTTTTCTCTTAGACCACCATCTATATCCTATAAAACCAATCGCAGCTGCCGCAACTGTAACTGTCACAACAATAATCGCATTTTTATTATCTTCAATAAAATCTGCAATACCATTGTTTTCGACTATATTATCTACTTTTTCATCAGAATCTTTTTGCGAATAATCGTCAAATTTAATAATTTCATAAATTTGACCCTTTTCTTCTCCCTCTGCCCATCTTATTACTCCGTCAGAAAACCGCAGTTTTCCATCTAGAATCATCATATAAGTATCATCATTAATTTTAAAATTCGCCTGAAAACTTGCCATTACAATCGTCCCTCCTTTTAATACTTATTATACCTCTTAACTCACATAATCGCCATTAATTCCTAGCCATTTCAAAGATATACGCGCAACCACTCTGCGGAGCCGGTCAGCCATGTGAGCCAACCTATGTAACACCGGTTAACAAAAGGTCCGCCCCCCTGACCACATGAAGCTCACTACTTCGACCACAAAGTACCAAAACCCGCATAAAATCAGCGTTTGCAACATGTTAACGTCAATTACGGCATATCCGGACCAATCGTTGGCACAGTCAAATTATGCAACTTCGGATATATCGGGCTGATAATCCCTTTTACAACAATGCCAACCTCCGCAGCCCTTGTAAATAAAGGCTTCTGCATATCCACTGCGTTTTACGGCTATTCCGTAACCATAATTACAAGCAAAAATAAAAATATAACAGGATACGCATAAAGTTACACACACTTTATGCCTGGATTTCCGTGCTCCTATGTTGCCCGCTTTAGGCGTATCCTAAAACCTCAAATCCCACTTGTGGTCCACTGGGGATGCGGACAAAAGTTATTCCTATATAATTAACCACCAAACCACTTTCCCAATCGATTATTTCTCCTAAAGAATACGTTTTTCTACAATTCGAAAAGAATCTTCTTCTTTCTTCACTCTAAACAACTCTGTTATATAAAACATTTCAGTATATGATTCCAACACTGGAAGCATTTCAAAATATGGGCTATTAAATGGATATGGATATGCGTTGCTTGTATACTCTGGATCTGGCCCGTAAAAAAACACATAATTCTTTCCACCACCTACACTACTTTTAAAGCAAACCCCATCATACCCTTTTTTCCTAAAAAACTCAGCTACAAGCTGTGTTGCAGCATACTCGTATGAATGATCTTTCTTATCGTCGGAAACAGGCAAAGAAATCTCTCTAACAAAACTTTTCCAAAATCCATTAATCCAACGATTATCATGATCATATTCAGGATCAAAAATACTATCGGCCGCATAATACCTATTATCTGACAAATCGACTATTTGCAAATCGTGTTTCACTGCAAAACTTGCCGTTATGGCATTCATATTTTCTGTCACACGACACTCCAGCAGAGTTGTATCAATATCTGTTGCTAAATATAAATACGAAATCCCAGCAGGACTCATTCTATTAGTTGTAGCCAATTCAGATGGCGGAGGTCCCATCTCATTATATGAAGCAATTTCCTCTAATCTTCGGAAAGAGTCCTCCTTTATAGCACGTGTTCTATAAAATATTGTTCCTTTAGGTATATCCTCAACAAAATCATAAAGGTAAGGAATAAGCTTCTCTAAATATGTTTCTTTAGGATTATACCCTCCACAGTCAAAAAAACGATTATAATGCTTTATAACAAATTTAAAACCTTCCCACGCATGATAGATTCTAGTTTGTTCGCTTCCGTACAAATCACCATGTACAACCCAGTCATTTGAATCTACATCGCTATAAGGATCATCCGCCCCTTTCTGAATTTCTCGATATGAATATATATTTTCAAACAAATCCTCCAACAGAGATGTTTTCAATACTTCATCACTAAAAATCATTTCTCGTTCCGTTAGTATTTCGCGAATACTACAAATATCTGCTTCATTACCATCCGGACCACAATACTGTTTCTCTTCATCATCATAATACACGCCTGTACCTTCATCGCAGCTTTCATAAGCCTTGGCAATACAATCACGCATATATATTCCAAGACTCTTTGTTGATATAAGAAAAGAACCATTTGTTTTGCATTAAGGACACTGCCCCTTATACTCGTAATTTTCAACTATATAATCACGTAAGAATCTATTTGTAAAACAGTCTTCACAACAATAATCTTTATCCATCCTTATCCACTTTCAACCTTTCACAATTCTCTTTTAGCCCAAGTGATAAAAAAGATATCTTTGATTTTAGGCAGAATACCTTTTCCAAAAGTTTTTAACACTTTTATTTGTGATATGACCTGCCAAGTGCCCACATAAATGCTTCCTGATTTCAATAGCATCAGAACGATCGAAATAATAATAGTCGCAAGATTTTATTCTTTTATTCTCCATCAAACGAATAAACAACTGTTCATCATTACACGGTGACATTCCTAACAGTTCAACATGACCATCTATGTTTTTTAGTTCAGATATTCCATATCTCGAATCTAACTCTTCATCCCCAAATTTTTCTAACCAATACCATGACATAATTCCATTGCAGTACATATGTTTTAACGATTCAATTTTTCTTTCGGTTTTTTTTGCATAATCCGAAAAACATCCGTGTATATGATAAACTGGCACTTCTCCTTCTACTGCACTTTCAATGTTTGTATCATAATTTAGAGTAAAAATTGCATCATGTGATTTTAAATATCTAACAAAACTATCTGGATAGTTTTTATACAGCTCATTAATCTTGCCATCGTTATATATTGCATCCAAAATTATCGGCTGAAGTATTTCATCCTTTGCATATTGACAAAAACTTCGGTCCTCATCATTTAACGA
Organism: Lachnospiraceae bacterium RM5; assembly: GCA_900110975.1. GTDB lineage: Bacteria > Bacillota > Clostridia > Lachnospirales > Lachnospiraceae > Bovifimicola. The sequence continues at coordinate 40,905 of FOFK01000009.1, read as the reverse complement.
ATTTAAATATAACACTTCCACCGCCAAAAAAAGGTCTTCCAAACCTATATCTAACAGCGAGCTATCAGACGTGTACATTCGTCGAACTCTTGCCATTTCCATTTGAAGAAACAGATAATCATTCTCTTCTGGAATTCCCACCTCATTTTGAATAATCTTTTTATTAGTTTTCTCACATGTATCAAGAATATCCAATAAATCAAGCTTGCTAAAGCCTAATACAGAATACTTATCTGCATTAACATTTTTCAGCATCCTCACTAAAATAGCATAATTACAATACTCTGATACCCCACCAAATTGGATATCAATCCCATTACCAACAATAAGTGTTTTCATTTATTCTGCCTTCTATTCTTTCCATTGTGTCTCTTCCGCAATTTGTGAGACCGTCTTTCCATTATATGTAAAAAACTGCGGTCCGGAAGTGGAATATCCTTTTATCTTATCCGATATTGCAGATAATGATGTAATCTCATCGTTATACTGAACCTTACGCTCACCAACCACTGTAACTACAACATTAGGATCTTCCGTGAAAACCAATTCCGCTCCCATCGGTATTCCGCATTTCACAAAATTAACCGGTGGTCTTTTGGTTTTCTGTTTTTTTGAAGCGGACACTTTTACTCTTTTAAGCTTGTCCTTCGTTCCGCTGATGATTGCTATAGATTCCAGCAATTCATATGCATCTTCCGGAGAAAGCACAAAGAATTCACGATTCTTAGTAATTCTTAAATCAGGATTGAGATTATCAATCATCTTGTGAAGTTTTTTATCTTCAAGATTACCAGAAGTTTCATACGTAGCATAAACCTCATATTCATAAGGCAAGGCCGTTGTACTAAGCTGCTTACGACGATTCTCAACATTGGTTGCATATCCAATTTTGACCATATCTTTCAACGCAGGATTTGTCATGATATAAATATAACCTTTAGCCATTACAGGTAACTCCTTCTAACTACTCTTCAACCTTGAACTTCGCATTCGTCATACCATAAAACTTCTCAAAATAAGCCATCAAGCGCTCGATAACACCTTTTTTCATCTCTGCCCTATCGCCTCCGCCAAACCTTGACACCGGTGGAAGCAGCTTATCAATATCAGTCCCAGTAGTTTTGATTTCTCCATCACGAAAAGCATTTTCTAAAAACTTTCTTGTTTCGTTCTCTTTCAGCCTCTCATTTTCAATAAGAAACTCTAGATCTTTTTCTCTCTGCTGAACAACATATTCTTGCCATTCTATAAGAACATCATCCACCTCGTTAATTCCGGCAATAAAGCTTTCAATTAACTGTTTCTTACTTCTAAGCTCCGGACTTGCATCAATAGCCTTTTTGATTGTGATAAGGACTTCCTTATCCTCTCCATGACTATCATGATAATTTTTTACAAGCATAAGAATATAATCGATATTGATTTCAATTTGCTTGATCAATTCGATTTCAAATACAACATCATCGATAATATCCGTGCCTTCTTTGTCTTTTACCTTTTCTCTCCATTCATCTCTAAGATCCTGATATCTTCCCAAATAATCCTGAAGGTCGCGTTCGGTTATCATTTCCTTTCCTTCAAATTCGTCAAAGGAAACTAACAGATTTCTCATGCGAAGGATTGCACCAAACAACGATATAAAGTCTTTCTGTTTCTGTTCACCAATAATCTGTGGCTCTGATAGTGGAAAGTTATCCATCAACTCTTCTATCATGTCCACATAGCCTGGCATTGGTTTACCATCAACAGACTCATATCCATAATAGTAATCATTAAAACTCTGAAGAAGTACAATTCCACCGGCATTCTTGTCCCCAAACAATGAAATCGCGCTATCCACACGCTTCTGAAGATTACGGAAACAAACAATATTACCAAAAGTCTTAATACTATTTAGGATTCTATTGGTACGCGAAAATGCCTGAATCAACCCATGCATCTTAAGGTTCTTATCTACCCATAATGTATTTAACGTCGTTGCATCAAAACCGGTAAGGAACATATTTACAACAATAAGCAAATCCAGTTCCTTATTCTTCATACGAAGGGATACATCCTTATAATAATTCTGGAATCTATCTCCATCCGTAGAATAATTAGTCTTAAACATCTCGTTATAATCTTTAATTGCATTATCCAAGAAATCTCTGGAACTTTGGTCTAATGCTGATGTATCTTCAAGATTTTCTTCATCTAAAATACCATCTGTTTCTTCTTCATTTGCGCCATAACTATAAATAGTTGCAATTCGAAGATTCTTTGTCGGATTTTCTGCCATTTGTTTCTTAAATTCTTGATAATATAGTTTTGCCATATCAACAGAAGAAACTGCTAAAATCGAATTAAAACCAGACAATCGCTGCTTCTGTTTTATCTCTTCAACTTTACCATTTACTGCAGAGGCTACCTCCCCTATATTCTGTAACGAATTGTAAACATAAGTTTTATTACCTCTGTACGTTTTCTGGTCAAAGTGATCCAAAATATACTTTGCAACAAGCTTAATTCGTTCCGGCGCCATATAGGTTTTTTCACGATTAATATCCCAGACCATTTCGTCTGTGATATCTTCTTCCATATCCATTGTCTTGATATAATCCACTCTGAACGGAAGGACATTTTTATCATTAATAGCATCAACAATGGTATATGTATGGAGCTGATCTCCAAACGTCTGCGCCGTTGTAAAAAACTGTGTCTTACTTGTGCTTCCGGAATTTGCAGCAAATATTGGAGTTCCTGTAAACCCAAATAAATGATACTTCTTAAAGCATTTCACAATAGCTGCATGCATATCCCCAAACTGTGATCTGTGACATTCGTCAAATATAATTACCACATGTTTTTCAAAGACTTCATGCCCCGGATATTTTTTTATAAACGTAGAAAGCTTTTGAATTGTCGTAATGATAATATGCGCATTACTATCTTCCAATTGTCGTTTTAAAATAGATGTATTGCTATTTGAATTTGCTGCACCTTTTTCAAATCGGTCATATTCTTTCATGGTTTGATAGTCCAAATCTTTTCTATCAACCACAAAAAGAACCTTATCAATGTAAGATAACTGCGATGCCAACCTTGCAGACTTAAAAGAAGTCAGAGTCTTACCCGAACCTGTTGTATGCCAAATATAACCACCACCGGCAATATCACCGTATTTCTTATAATTATTCGCAATCTCAATTCTATTAAGAATTCGCTCTGTCGCTGTAATCTGATATGGGCGCATAACAAGCAACATATCCTCAGCTGTGAAGATACAATACTTTGTTAAGATATTTAAAATTGTATGTTTTGCAAAAAACGTACGTGTAAAATCAATCAAATCCGGAATCACTCTGTTATTTGCATCTGCCCAGAATGATGTGAACTCAAAACTGTTACTTGTTTTCTCTTTCTTACCTTTGTTATTCTGAGAATCCTTAATGGCATTAAAACGAGTACTATTAGAATAATACTTTGTGTTTGTACCATTACTGATTACAAATATTTGAACATATTCAAAGAGTCCGCTGCCTGCCCAGAAGGAATCACGCTGATAGCGATTGATTTGATTAAACGCCTCGCGAATGGCCACACCTCTACGTTTCAATTCGATGTGAACTAATGGCAATCCGTTTACTAACACAGTAACATCATATCTATTATCATGTTTTGCACCGTCTTCAATTCCAATAACATACTGGTTTATCACCTGAAGCTTATTGTTATGAATATTTTTTCGGTCAATAATTGTAATATTTTTCGAAGACCCGCCATCCCTTTTTAAAACTTGTACGTTATCTTCCTGAATCTTTCTTGTCTTATCCACAATATCCTCATTCGGATTAGCCAAAGCATCAGAAAAGAACCTACTCCATTCATCATCAGAGAACTTATAATCATTCAATTCTTCCATACATTCTCTAAGATTTCTAATCAGGTCTTCCTCTGAATGAATATTAAGATACGTATATCCTTGCTCTGTTAGCATGCGAATAAACTCTTTTTCAAGCTCTGCCTCGCTCTGATAACTGTCTGAACGTGCTTTTACCGGCTCATATTCTGTTACAACCGTATTTTCATTGGTTGCCGCAACTATATTAAAAAATGGCATTATTTTCCCTCCAATATAATCCATTCACCCTTCTTATTAGATCCAATTCTTTTAATTGCACCCTTTTCTACCATAGATTGCAAAGTTCTCTTAATTGTTGAATCGGAGCACTCAAGTCGTTCAGCCATCTCTTTTCTCATAAGATCCGCTTCTTCTCTCAACAATTCTACAATCTGCTTTTCTCTATCATCTAATTTTATTTGGTCATGTATTTGGTCATCGTGACACAATACAAATTTTCCACTGATATGCATCTCTCTGTTATGAAGCTCATGATGCTCATCTAACATAATCCCGTGATAGAACATCTCTGAGTCTCAATTAGTTCACCTCAATCATTTTAAAATCTAGTAATTTATCTCTGTAATATTCATATTGTTTTTGACGTGCCTCCATTTCTGCCGGAATTCCCTCAGAAATATCATTGCACAGACTATCAAATCTATCTAACTGCTTCACGATTTCTCTCTGTCTGCTCTCTGTTGGCAAAGGTATTACAATATCGTGCAAGCGATTCGGAGTAACTTCAATCACCTTAGTTCCATGAGCAAGTTTTCTCTTCTGAGCAAAGAACATACTCGTATGGAAGTAATACGCCAAATACTTAGCATTTTGGTTGTGATGAATAATTGCTGTATGTCCTCCAACAGCAACCTTTTCATATCCCAACCAAGCTACACATTTACATACATCCTCAACATTCTCGCTGGTAACAGCCATAACCACGTCGTTAGGCTCAGCCCACTTTGCTTTTCTCAATGCATCAGGGCTTAATTTCGTAATTGTCTCAGATGCATAAATTCCATATCCAGTATAAATCTGACCGTAATGTATACATGGAATTCCATCATCAACAAAATCTGACTTTTGGAAGTTTCCTCCTCGCGATACAGTTGCTATATCCTGAAGCCTTACAGGTGCATAACCAAAAACATATTGTAAAAGCTTAATCAGGCTCTGTCTGTCTGTCTGTCTGTCTGTCTGTCAAGATGCTGCTTCCTGTCTCAGCAAATGTCAATAGCTGGTCACGGTAAAACTCGTACCGCTTCTGACGTGCTTCTATCTCAGCGGGAAGACCAATACTTAAGTCATTACATATTGTTTCAAAGTTATCCAAAACATTTGCATACCGTTCCTGCACCTCCAAAGAAGGAAGCGGAATTGTAATGCTTTCGATGGATGGTACATTAGAATGAACCACTTTACTCTTAACTTTACCCTTACTCTTCTGTTGTCTGGAATATGTAGTTGAAAGAACATGTGCTAAGTATCGCGGATTCTGATTATGTTTCAAAACCACAATATCCCCACCGGCCATGCATTTATCATTGCCAAGATAGGCAACCGATTTTGCTATATCTTCAACGCTTTCTCCCGTAATAGCAAACAGAATGTCTCCATGCTCAAAATACTTCGGAGAAGACACGTACTCCTCTTTGGTATGTGAAATACAATCCTTAAACCATGTGTTATATGTAGTATAGATTTCCCCATAACGAACACATGGTATACCTTCTTCTGTTACCTCATCACGCTTTATACCTGAACCACGGTAAATATCTGTTGCAATATCCTTTAAGGTCACCTGCGGAATCTTGTCATCAAACTTCAACAATGTATCTTGATAGTATTCATACTGCTTCTTGCGAGCTTTCAGCTCCGCTGAAAGCTCCGCTGAAAGCTCCGCTGAAAGTAGCGTGAACTCGTCCAATATATGGACAATTTCACGCTGCACCTCCAACGGAGGTACAGGGACTACTAAATTCATAAAATCTGTTTTAGAAATATAATGTCTTGTCACTCCTCGCACAACCTTGTTGACTATTGTACGAAAATATACACTTCTGAAAGCATACTTCAAATATCCACGCACAAAGAATTCTTTTCCGTCTATTTGTCTGAGTCCAAACAAATGATCATCAAGAAAAATCCCATCACAGATATCGTCCTCTATTTCCGCAGCTAGAGCACATTCATCCGCAGTCTCAGATGCCGCAGTAAAAAGAATATCTCCTTTCTTCAAAACAGTTTGATTCATGTTTAATACGGTCGCATATGGCAAATCATCTACATCAACAACTATTTTTTTATACACATTCATATAATCAATAAATTGACAATTTCCGCTTTCTGCCCACTTATTCTTAGCACCAGACATTCCTCTAAGCTGAATAAACATATCTGAGAGAGGTTTGTACTCAACCCCATTTGGGCATAATTCTGTTATTAAATCATTCAATTTACTCATGAATTCTGCCCTCCCTCGATATCTGTAATAATCTTGTCGATTTCATCTCGAAGAACTTGCTCTCGTGCAACGATTTCTTTAATCTCTGCATTTAGTTTTACAATGTCAATCTGTTCTCTAGTATCTTCCGCCTCGACATAAGTTGATACCGAAAGGTTGTATCCATTCTCTGCAACCTCATCGTAATCAGCTAAGTGTGAAAAATGCTTAATCTCTTCTCTGTTTGCAAAGGTATCAACAATCTTTTTGATATTATCCTCTGTAAGCTTATTGTTATTGGTAACCTTTACACATTCATCCGTGGCATCAATAAACAGTGTCTTATTGTCTGTCTTTCCTCGCTTCATTACCATAATGCATGTTGCAATAGAAGTTCCAAAGAAAAGGTTGCTCGGAAGCTGAATAATACAATCCACATAATTATTATCCACAAGATATTTACGAATCTTCTGCTCTGCACCGCCTCGATACATAATTCCCGGAAAACATACAATAACAGCTGTTCCATTTGGTGCAAGCCAAGAAAGTGAATGCATGATAAATGCCATATCCGCTTTACTCTTAGGTGCTAATACACCTGCCGGCGAAAATCTAGGGTCGTTAATTAGAAGTGGATTGGCATCGCCCTCCCACTTTATAGAATATGGCGGATTTGAAACAATAAGCTCAAACGGCTCATCATCCCAATGCTGAGGAGATACAAGGGTATCCTCACATGCAATATCAAACTTATCAAATCCAACATCATGTAAAAACATATTGATACGGCAAAGGTTGTATGTCGTAATATTAATTTCCTGACCAAAGAATCCGTTTCGAATTGCATCTTTGCCAAGCACTTTCTCTGCCTTTAGAAGAAGTGAACCCGATCCACATGCCGGATCATATACTTTATTAATTTCTTTCTTTCCTACAGTACCAAGTCTGGTTAAAAGTTCTGAGACATCTGCCGGTGTAAAGAATTCTCCACCGGATTTACCGGCATTTGAAGCATACATAGTCATAAGATATTCATATGCATCGCCAAACGCATCGATATCATGATCTTTTACATCGCCAAGATTCATGTCTGCCACACCATGGAGAAGTTTTGCAAGCTTATCATTTCTCTTTGCAACCGTAGATCCTAACTTATTACTATTCACATCAAAGTCGTCAAACAATCCCGCAAAGTCACTTTCAGACTCGCTTCCCTTTGCAGACTCCTCTATATGCCGGAAGACTGTTTCCAACGTCTCATTTAGATTTTCATCATCGTCACACTTCTTCAGGACATTTGTAAAAAGTTCACTTGGCAAGATAAAGAATCCTTTTTCTTCTACCAGTCCCTCTCTGGCCGTTTCCGCCTTTTTATCCGTCATCTTTGCATAGTCAAAATTATTATTACCAGCCTCTATTTCGCCCTTATTAATATAGGCCGTGATATTCTCTGAAATATAACGATAAAACATGGTTCCAAGAACATAGTTCTTAAAATCCCATCCATCTACAGCTCCACGCAGCTCATCAGCAATTGCCCATATAGCACGATGAAGCTCATCACGTTCCTGCTCTTTTTTATTATCTACTGCCATTAAGTATTCCTCCAAAAATGCATTTATAGCCAAGTATCCGGCTTATTCATAATTCTACTCTTGATGTTGTCCCTTTTTACGGACTTTGCGCGCATCATCGGGTTTTGGCGTTGTATCCGGTATAAGCCATATTCCTTTATTGATTGCACCTTCAATCCGCCCTTCTTTGCACAGAATTTGCACTCTTCGTGCCGTAATTCCCCAAATCTTTGCTATTTCAGAAGTTGTTAAATATTCCATATAGTTCTCCTATAAAAACTATGTTAAAATCCAACACTTATATTATATTCGCACCAGCGAACAATTACAAGAAAAAAGAAAGGAATATAACATATTTGCCACATTCCTTTCCCTTATCATTTTACCACAACAACTTCCCTTTTATACGCCGGCGAATACTCTTCATCCCACTCTTCCAAGAAATCGTCATTATCAGAGATTTTCTCTATCAAATTATACCCTCTCTGAATTGTAATTTCCTCAGAAAACGGAACTGTATCTTTTTCAAAAGATATCTCACGTCCACCCACTTCGAAGATAATTGCTCTTGTAAGCCATACTTCATATGCCGGTTCACCATTAATTGCCATAGCCTGCTGTTCATTGACAATCTTTACCGATGTGATTTCTTCACCTACGGGCGTAGATATCATCTCAACATCCTTAAAGGCCGATTTTATCTTCACATTTTCCGAAGCTGACAACTTGGCGACCGCCATATCATCTGTTACACCGAAATAATCGACTGTTTCTTGCACATTTGTAAACGCATACACTTCATCACCAATATATAATCCAACTATCTGCGTCACACTATTGGTAAATTCAAATGCATCACACTTATACTTATTAAACTTCTTTCCAATCCAACTCTGAATCATATCAGAATCAAATCGCATATCTATAGTTTTCATAACACTTTACCTTCCTTTCACAAAATGTATTTTTTGATATTTAATACCACCGTGATCGGTACTCTTTTTAATATTGATTTCAACTACCGGAGTGCCATCACTGGATGAAACTTCTCGATACGAAAGAATCGCCCCATCCTTCATCTTCGTATAATGACCTTTTCCATTTGCCATAGGTCGTTCTATTCCTCCATATGCAGCCTTATCATAAAAATCCTGTGCTGTTTTTACCGGATCAGCACTAGTAATATTTCTAACAAAATTTCTTCCTTGCCCTTTTTCACCAAAATATCCGTTATAATAATCGTAACTTGATATTAGAGAAGATAGATTTTCTCTTATTGAATGATGGTGTCCGGTATCACCTTTATATCCGTGTCCCATCACTCGCCCTCCTCTTTCTTATGTGTCTGTTCAAAAAGAGAAGGATATCTATGAAAATCAGCATAATCATAGAATCTTTCAAATACTTCATCCGGCATATATCCATGAACCAAAACATCGGTTGGCTCAAGTACACGTAGCATTTCCTCTGTGCCAATCTGCCATAATTCTCTATCGTGCTTGGATCTAATACAACCGTGGGTACTCACACAAACAATCTTGTGTTTTGGCACACCTAAGAAGCAATAATCAAAACTTGATTCATCACTCCATCTGATATTAGGAATAACCGGTATTCCCTGCTTTTGCAAATAGAATCCGACTGCACGATTAAAATAAGTATTTGTCTGCTGAATACACGGTGCCTGTCCAACAAGCATCGTACAATCTGGAGTTATTACTCCATCAAACTCCTTCAGTAAATCAACATATTTATCTGTTGCTGTTAATACCTTTGCGAAGTATTTATCATGCATGTAAAAATGCACATACTGTCTTTTGTTCTCTGCCTTTCTTATCTTTTCAAAAGGCAACATTGCTTTAGGAACCTGTGTGTTATCAATATCCATAAGGGCAGGTATTCCTGGTGTTCCGACGATCTCTGCTCCTTCTGTAAGATAAGGATATGAGCCATCATCTAAAAGCGTTTTCTTCATATTAATTTCCTTTCTGGGCACAATACGCCCAAGACTGATTAACAAGTTTCTCTTGTGCTCTTAGAAAGGATATGTTAAACTAATTTAACAACATTAAGGATGTGTTTAGCATATCCTAAGAGAGAACGCTCTTTAAATTGCGCCAACAATTTAGGAGCGTTTTTCTATATTCAATTGTATTTCATTGCCCATAGGCACCATCTCCTTTCATTAGGCCACTTCTATTTCCAACTGTTCAAGAATCTGTATTTCATAAGAAACATATTCTCTTTCTCCATACTTCATCCATTTTCTATAATATTGCAGTGCATAACAAGCAGCCATATATCCGATATCAAAGGCCTCCATAACATTTTCAGTAGTTTGTTCTTTTTTCATGTTATGAATCAACGGCGGCGATGCCAATGCATATTTAGCAAAAAACTTTGCCTCAGCCTCTTCGACCTCACCTTCTTCAATATGTCCCAAAACATAATGGCCAACTTCATGCATTATAGTCTGATTTATACGACTGTAATCCTTATCCTCGTCATTATAGTAAATTATCCACTCACCCTCATTTGTTTCAATCGAATATCCATCCTCACTATATCCAACAGCCTTTAACCATGTTGCAGAATCTAATGCAGAATATGGCATCACTGTCATTCCGATTTTTGTTGCAACTTCAAACGCACAAAGCGGAACGCCTTTAATATCATAATCAACAAACATATCCGCAACAGCCTGTTTGATTTCCTCATATGTTTCATCACTCAGTCTCATCCGGCGCTCCTTTGTCCATTAATAATCTAACAAATTCCATTTTCTCATCCATAGTCATATCTGCTGCATTACGCGCAATAAGAGATTTAGCAAAAACAAGGTCACTTTCTTTGTCCATTTCTCTGTCTCCGCTCAATAAGTCATCTGCAGTCGTCCCCAGCGCTTTTGCGATTTTAACCAAATTTGCTCCTCTAGGAACACGATCTCCTTTTACATAGTGAGAAATTGCTGATTCGGTAATACCTGTTTTTTCAGACAACTCCTTTTGGGTAATTCCCTTCTGATCCAACATTTCTTTAATCCTGTAAGTCATACTTCTCGCCATTTGTTCGTCCTCCTATCTCAATATCAGCTAAACTGAATATCACAGTTATAAAATAACACCCAATTATCACTTTGTCAAGCATTAAAAGCCATAAATTTGGCTTTTTATTATTTTGCGCACAATATATAGTGCAATCACATTGTCAAAGTGATAATCCACTTATAGTAACAAGCCCTCCCACGCCTGTCAAAGTACAGAATGTTTCTTCTGCTTTTGACAGCCCCGGAAGGGCTTGTTGTATGTTGATCAAGGCCACTTAAGGCTAAATGTCCTAAATCCAATATTCAGTTTCGATTTATTTGTCAACCCAGGGGATTCTATAGCTATTAAAACTATATCTATAATCAACTTGTTACTTCATGATTTGGGCACCAAATCGGTCACCACGAAGGCACCATTTTTGAATGAATTATATAAATCCATAACAAATTATATGGGAGTTGATATTCCAGAAAGACCAGTGTTTATGGACTTTTATCGATGTTTATAAAAATTTATGGAGATATATAAAAATCGGTTTCACATAACATATTCAAGTTTCATAATTAGTATTTTACCGCCTCTTCTTCGCCATTTAACACTCTGAGTCCACCCTGAACAAGTGCAAGAAGTTCATCTTCACCAGGATATACTGTAATATCGCTTATAAATCCGACTTTTGCTTTTATCATATTCATCATTTCTTCATTATAAGCAATTCCACCTGTAAGAATGATAGAATCAACCTTTCCATCAAGAACACATGCCATAGAACCTATATCTTTTGCAATCTGATAAATAAAAGCATCTCTTACAAGTTTAGCTTTTTCATCACCTTCTTCTACAAGCTTTACAACATCTCTCATATCATTTGTTCCGAGATAAGCATTAAGTCCACCGTTTCCAACAAACATTTTCTTAACTTCTGCTTCAGTATATTTACCTGAGAAGCAAAGACTTATAAGTCCGCCTGAAGGTACACCACCTGTTCTTTCAGGAGAAAATGCACCATCACCGTCAAGGGCATTAAATACATCTACAACTTTTCCATTCTTATGGGCGCCGACTGAAACTCCACCACCCATATGAACTACTATTAAATTTAAATCTTCATACTTTTTATTATTTTCTTTTGCATATCTTTTAGCTACTGCTTTCTGGTTAAGAGCATGAAAAATACTTACTCTTGGGATATCAGGATGGCCTGATAATCTGGCAACATCTGATAACTCATCAACCACAACAGGATCTACAATAAAAGATTTTGCATCAGCAAGTACAGCGATTTCTTTTGCAAGGATACCACCAAGGTTTGAAGCATGTTCACCCCTCTTGCTTTCTTTTAAATCAAGAAGAAGTTCATCACTTGTCTCATATGTTCCACCCTGAACAGGTTTCAAAAGACCGCCTCTTCCAACAATCATATCAAATTCTTTAACGTCAATATTTTTTTCTTTTAAAAGATTTACAATAATATCTTTTCTAAAATCTTTCTGCTCATAAACGGTAGCATATCTCTGAATCTCTTCTGTAGAATGTCTTAAAGTCTCATCAAATAAAAGTGTTTCATCTTCATAAACACCAATTTTTGTTGATGTAGAACCCGGATTAATAATTAAACTTTTAATCATAACATTTCTCCAATCTGTATTTTCTGTATTTTTCTATATTCTTTATATTCTCTATATTTCTCTGTATTTTCTGATTAGTTTTTCTTTAATGCTTCTGCAACAATTGCTGCAAGGGCAATAGAATTCACCTTTGTTTCAGAGCTGTCTGAACGTGATGTTAAAATAACAGGTGCTTTTGTTCCTGTGATAATACATCCATTCTTTACATTTGCTGTATGTACAAGAGCCTTATAAACAAGGTTTCCTGCGTGAATGTCAGGGAATAATAATACATCTGCATCTCCTGCAATCTTTCTTCCTGTTGCACCTTTTTCTTTTGCAGCTTCAGGACATATTGCAATATCTAAAGATAATGGCCCGTCAACGATACATCCACTAATCTTTCCTTCTTCATTCATCTTTGTAAGTTCTGCTGCCTCAACAGTAACAGGCATCTTTGGATTAACAACTTCAACTGCTGCAAGTGGAGCAACCTTTGGATTTTCCACTCCACAGGCATGACATACTTCTACAGTATTATTAATAATACTTACCTTATCCTCTAAAGTTGGATATGTCATAAATGCTACGTCTGATAAATATAATAATTTATCCTGACCTTCTATTTCAAAAACACAAACATGCGATAATGGTCTGTCATTTCTAAGTCCTACTTCTTTATCTAATACACTCTTTAAGAATGTTTTTGTATCAAGGATTCCTTTCATATACATATCAGCTTCTCCATCATGAACAAGCTTTACTGCCTTTAATGAAGCTTCCACAATATCTTTTTCATCAATTATCTTTGTATCCGAAAGGTCAAGTCCGATTTTTTCTGCTATTTCTCTAATTTTTTCTTCATCGCCAACTAAAATAGCATTTGCAATACCTCTCTCTTTAGCTTCCTTAATAGCTAAAAGTACCGGTTCATCCTGTGCAACTGCAACTGAAACAGTCTTTACATCAACATTTTTTACCTTAGAAATAAGTTCATCAAATCCATTAACCATTGTTATTCTCCATTTCTTATTTATTTTTCAACATACAACGCAATTTTAACACCGCTAATTTTAATTGTAAATGTTTATTTATTATGATTTATTTTCACATATTTTAAATTTATTGTTTATTTATTTTTCTTAATTGATTATAATAGGTGTTCGAAGATAAATTTTTTTTAAATAAATATGACTATGTGAGGTAGGATATGTCAAAATATTATGATGATGACGACTTCTTAGATGACTACGATTATATTGATAATGATGATGATTTTGAATATCAGTACAATCCGGATATGGACTATCATCCTGAAGATGATTATATCTATGAAGATTACAACAATTACAATAGACAAAGTAAAAATTATAAAAAATCAAATAACAGAACCAATAAGAACAGCAGACATCAAAGATACTATGATGAGTATGATAATTACGATGACTACGATAATTATGATGAGTATGATGACTACGATGAATATGAAGATTATGAAGAACGTCCAAGAAAGAATAAGAAAAACTCATCAAGCAAAAAAAGAAACAATAATAATAATAGAAATTCAAAAAATAAAAATACACGTAATCCAAAGAACAAAAAAACAAACGGCAAAGGAAATTTAAAGAATAAGAAAAAGATGAAGAAAAAAAAGAAATTAGTTGCATTACTTGAAATAGTCTTATTAATAATTATCTGCACTGTACTTGCCTTCTTCTTTATACCGGGTGCCAAGAAAAAAATGTTAAAAGCATTACTTGGATGTCATGTAACAAAGTCAGTTGTTTCATCAATGTACGAAGAAGATTACAACAAAAACGTATATGTTGAAAATACTATACCTGTGGAAACAGCCCAGAATATAAAAGGATATACAAACATCGCCTTATTTGGTATCGATCCTAGAAATGGAGAATTTGATTCTGATACACATACTGATACTATTATGATTGTAAGTATCAATGATAAGACTGGAGATATTAAATTAACTTCAGTATTCAGGGATACTCTTATGCAGATGAAAGATTCTGACGGATACTTCTTATATACAAAAGCAAATACAGAATTTTTCTTTAACGGCCCTGTAGGAACAATCAACATGCTTAATAAAAACCTTGATCTTGATATAGAAAACTATGTCACTATCAACTTTGCAGGACTTGCTACTATCATTGATTCCCTTGGGGGACTTGATGTAAATATAACAGAAGATGAAAGATTCTATATTAACGGATATCTTACAGAAACAAGAGAAATTACAGGAATGGATGCTCCTGATGTAGAAAGTACCGGACTTGTTCATTTATCAGGTCTTCAGGCAACTGCCTTTTGTAGAATCAGATATGTTACTTTCACCGACGAAGACGGAACAGAATACAGGGATGACTTTGGAAGAACAGCAAGACAAAGATATATTATGAAACTTATGCTTAAAAAAGCACAGTCATCAGGAACAAAGAGTCTTATGAACGTCGCTGATACACTTATTAAGAAAAATTCATCAGACGGAAATAAAATCGTTGCTTCAAATATGAAATGGGATAAGGTTATGGACCTTATGAATGTTGTTGTAGGATGCGACCTTAACGACAACTTAGGTTATCCATTTGAAAGAACTTCTTCATCAGCATATACAGGCTGTGTTGTTCCATCCGGCGTATTATATAACACTACACAATTACATAATCAGCTTTTCCCTAAACTTTCATATACACCAACAGATGACCTTAAGGAAATAGATGAATATATTATGTACAACGCAGGTGGTTATCCTCCGGAATCATAAACTAATATTATAAAATCAAAACTTATATTAATATAAGCCCCTATGATATGAATCATTCATGCCGGTTAGCCGGTATGGATAGTACATAGCACAGGGGCTTTTTGAATTAAATATAATTACTATATCACTATATTAATATTACTTTTTACAGATTAATTATTTTAATTATTTCCATTCTCCTCATTCTTTTCCTTCATTTCCAAAACACTTTCTATTATTGGAATAATTATCTTTTTATATTCCTCCATATCAACAATCTTTTTATCTGTTTTATATAAAAGATATGGGGACTTTTCTTTTACAAATTTTAACTTTCCTTTATAGCTATCTATAAGAGCCGGTAACTTTTCCGGATTAATCTTTGCATTTTCAAAAAGATAAAATCTTATCTCACCATTTATACCATATTCCCTGTTATACTGTTTTGAAGAAATTTCAGTTATCCATGCAGAATGCGCCATACTTTTAATAAGTGCAATATTAAGAAGATTTATAACCTTTTTAGGTGGCTCACCAAATCTGTCAATAAGCTCATCCTCTACATCCATAAATTCTTCTTCACTCTCGATACTTGCAATTTTTTTATAAATATTAAGTTTCTGTTCTTCATCAGAAATATATTCTTTTGGAATAAATGCATCAACATCCAAATCTATCTTTGTCTCAAAATCAGAAAGAACCTCAACACCCTTAAGTTTTAAAACTGCCTCATTTAAAAGTTTAACATAAAGGTCATATCCAACTTCTGCCATATGTCCATGTTGTTCTGCACCAAGCACATTTCCGGCACCTCTGATTTCCAAATCACTCATGGAAATTTTAAAGCCACTTCCCAGGTCTGTAAATTCTTTTATTGCCGCAAGCCTCTTAGTAGCCTCTTCCTTAAGCATTTTATCCCTTCTATAGAGCATAAATGCATAAGCATTTCTACCGGAACGTCCCACTCTTCCACGTAACTGGTAAAGCTGTGAAAGTCCGAATTTATCTGCATCATGAATAATAATTGTATTTACATTAGGGATATCAAGACCTGTCTCTATAATGGTTGTTGAAATCAGTACATCAATATTTCCTTCAACAAAATCATACATGATATCTTCTAATTCCCTTTTACTCATTCTGCCATGAGCAAAAACAATCTCAGCATTCGGACATAACTTTCTTATATTGTTTGTCACCTCAGCAATATTATTTATATTATTATAAACATAATAAACCTGGCCATCCCTTGAAAGCTCTCTGTTAATAGCTTCCCTTACCATTTCTTCATCATATTCCATAACATAAGTCTGTATAGGCTGTCTGTTTACAGGTGCCTCCTCTAAAAGGGACATATCCCTTATACCCACAAGACTCATATGAAGTGTCCTTGGAATCGGTGTTGCTGAAAGTGTTATTACATCAACATCTTTTTTAAGTTCTTTAATCTTTTCCTTATGGCCTACCCCGAATCTCTGCTCCTCATCAATAATAAGAAGTCCTAAATCCTTATACTTAATATTTTTATTAAAGATTTTATGAGTACCGATAACAATATCTACTTCTCCGCTTTTAATACCTTTTATGGTATTATTCACTTCCGTGGCAGTCTGGAAACGCGAAAGCATATCTACCCTTACAGGAAAATCCTTCATTCTCTGAGTAAATGTATTAAAATGCTGTCTTGCAAGAATTGTTGTCGGTACCAGAAATGCAACCTGTTTTCCATTACTTACCGCCTTAAATGCGGCACGAAGTGCTATTTCAGTTTTACCAAAACCAACATCACCACAGATAAGTCTGTCCATTATTCTGGTACTTTCCATATCATGCTTTGTATCTTCAATAGCTTTTAACTGATCATAAGTTTCCTCATATGGAAATGTCTCTTCAAATTCTTTTTGCCATACGTCATCTTTCCCAAAAGCAAAACCCTTTTTATTTTCCCTGATCGAATAAAGTTCCACCAGATTTTTTGCTATTTCTCCTACAGCGCCCTTTACTCTTGTTTTGGTATTTTTCCATTCCGTACCACCAAGCTTATTGATTTTAGGCGGTTTTTTAGAATCTTTAGAAGCGTACTTCTGAATCAGATCAAGCCCCGAAGCAAGAATATATAAATTAGAATTTCCGGCATATTCGATCTTCATATAATCCTTACTAACGCCATCCATCTCAATCTTTTCAATTCCTCTGTAAATACCCATTCCATGATTTTCATGGACTACGTAATCACCTACATTTAATTCGGAAAAACTTGAAATCTTCCTGCCTTCAACTTTTTTATGAACCCTTTTTCTCTTTTTCTTTGATTTTGTAAGAATATCATTTTTTGAAATACAAACAAAATTAATAAGTGGAAACTCATAACCTTTACTTATACTTCCCGGTGTAACAACAACTTCACCCTTTTGTAAATTCCTGCAAAAATCCTCTGAATATACTGATTCTATATCATAATCATGAAGTAAATCATTTAACCTTTTTGCCCTTGACTCTGAACCGCCAAGAATAAGCACTTTATATTTTTTCTTTTTATAAGATAAAATATCGTTTGTAAATATCTCAATATTATTGTTATAGGCAATAGCTTTTCTTGTATCTATATAAAATTTCTTTTCTTCAAGAAAATCTGTTTTCTCATCAATCGCAGAAAAAACTAATACATTTTTATCCTTAAGCTTTTCTAATATATCTTTATAATTATTAATAAGCTCAACCTGTCCCGGTAAAATGTATCCTTTATCAAGTCTTCCTTCCATGCTGTCATAAAATTCATCCATAACAGCCTTTGCACTACCCTTAACAAGATTTGATTCATCAATAATAAATACACCATCTTCTATATAATCTATAAGAGATGATGTTTCATCATAAAAATAATTTATATAGCTGTCAAACGCCATATATTTATTTCCAAGCAAAACCTGCTCAGTAAATTCATTTATAATACTTTTAATCCTATGGGCTTTTTCAGTTTCCATATTTTTTCTGAATCTCTTTTCTGTCTTTTCATACTGAGCCTTGATTTTTTCTATACCCTCATTAATCCTGTCATCATCCATAATATATTCTGTTGCAGGATAAATCTCTATTTCATCAATACTTTCAATAGACCTCTGGCTATCCTTATCAAAGTATTTAATAGAGTCAATCTCGTCTCCCCACAGATCTATTCTTACAGGATTATCTTCGCTGGTAGGAAAGATGTCTATAATCTCTCCCCTTATAGAAAATTCTCCTTTATTTTCAACCATTTCACGTCTCACATAATTCATATTAGTGAGCTTTTTTACAACCTCATTAATTTTAAATTCATCATTGATATTTATTTTTACCAGATTTTCCTTAATAAAACTGATAGGAATAAGCTTATCCATAAGAGCCTGCATGGTTGTAATAATTATCTGGTTTTTATCTTCGATAATATTTTTTATAACCTTAAGTCTCTCAAATACTATCTCATTTCCATGAATATCAGCATTTATAAATATAAGCTCTTTTCCCGGATAAAAATATATATCATCTGAATAATATTTAAAATCCTCATACAATTCCCTTGCTCTTTTTTCATCATAGGTAATGATAACGGAGGTTTTTGTATTCTCCGATAAAATGCTCATAATCCCTGTCTTTGCAGAATCTATGACACCATTAACCAAAGCCTTGCTTAAAGACTTTTTATTCATATAATCAATTAAGTTTTTACATTCACCCTGTTCTAAAAGAACTTTCTTAATTGTACTCATTCATTGCCTCGTTTATTTTATCTTCCGTAATAAGTTTCGCAGCCTTTGAGGCATTAATTACCCCATCTTCAATTTTTGTAATATCTTCTTTTCCAAACCTTGATAATACATAGGCTGCCAAATCCATCTTAGCCGGTTTTTCACCGACTCCTATTCTGATTCTCTTAAAATTTTCTGTACCAAGACAGGCTATAATGCTTTTAATTCCATTATGTCCACCAGCACTACCCTTGCTTCTGATTCTTAATTTTCCCACATCAAGATTAATATCATCGTATATAATTATAAGCTCTTTTTCAGGATCAATCTTATAAAATTTAACAGCATCCCTTATAGCTTCACCACTATTGTTCATATATGTTTCCGGTTTTAAGAGTAATACCTTTTCTTTTCCAATTGTTCCTTTTCCACAAATTGCCTTATGTTTTATATAATCCATTACAATTTCATTTTCGCCTGCAATCTCATCTATTGCCATAAATCCAACATTATGTCTAGTCTCTTCATATTGTCTTCCCGGATTTCCAAGTCCTGCTATTATATACATAAATATTCCTCTTTTCAATTTTGTTTTTACAAGTCAAAAAGATTGCCACAGATTAACCATGGCAATCTTTATAAACCCTAATCCCAAAAAAATCTTAATTAATAGTCAATGCCTTCACTTTCAACAACATCTTCTGTCTGCTCATATTTCTCTAATATAAGCTGCTGCATCTTAGCTCTTGTATCTGAGTTAATTGGATGAGCAATATCTCTATACTCTCCGTCTGCAGCCTTTCTACTAGGCATTGCGATGAATAATCCTTTTTCACCTTCAATTACTTTGATATCATGTACTACAAAATCATCATCAAATGTAATTGAAACTACGGCCTTCATCTTTCCTTCTTTTGTAATCCTACGTACTCTAATGTCTGTTATCTGCATAAATGTGTCCTCTCTTCACTTTTATTTTTTTTTGCTCCTGGATATATTATAAACTATATCTCTCGTTTTTCTCAACTACTATTTTAATCTCTCCATCTTTTCCAACAAAAGATCCATTAGATCTGATTGTGTCATGACTTTCTACAATACAATTCTCAATATAAGTATTGTCTCCGATGTAGACATTATTTAAAATAATAGAATTCTTTATGGTGCAGTTGTTGCCAATATATGCATTCTTAAATAATATTGAGCCTTCAACTTTACCATTAATAATACAACCACTGCTTATAAGACTGTTTCTTACTTCAGATCCCGGATTATATTTTGCTGGTGGTAAATCTCCCACCTTTGAGTAGATGTCCGGATATTGTTTAAAGAAATAATCCCTTACGCTTGGTTTTAAGAAATCCATGTTAGTCTTAAAATACGAATCAACTGTAGCAATGTTGCTCCAATATGTATTTATTTTATATCCATAGATTCTCTTAACATTTTTATATCTTATGATAACGTCGCTTACAAGATCATATCTGTCTTCTGCTGCACATTTCTCAATAAGATCTATAAGTAATCTTCTCCTGATTACATATATACCTGTTGATACCGTACTGCTTGAACTTACAAGAGGTTTCTCTTCAAAATCAATTATACGGCTATCTTCATTCATCTTAACGCAACCAAATCTGCTTACGTCTGTTTTCTCAGGAAATTCCTTACATACAACTGTAATATCAGCTTTTTTCTCAATATGGTATTCTAATACCTTATTGTAATCCATCTTATAAACGCAATCACCACTTGCAATTACTACATATGGCTCATGAGAATTCTTTAAGAAACTGATATTCTGATAAATTGCATCTGCAGTTCCCTGATACCAAAAACCATTCTCTGCTGTTATTGAAGGAGTAAATACAAATAATCCTCCCTGCTTTCTACCAAAGTCCCACCATTTTGATGAACTTAAGTGTTCATTAAGTGATAAAGCATTGTACTGTGTAAGTACTGCAACCTTCTGTATATGAGAATTTGTCATATTACTTAAAGTAAAATCAATACTTCTGTAACTTCCTGCTATTGGCATGGCAGCTATGGCACGTTTATAAGAAAGCTCTCGCATCTTATTATTATTTCCACCCGCAAGTATAATTCCTATCGCTCTCATCTTGTGTCACCTGCCTTAATAATATACTCACCACTTTGAAGAACACCATCCGGATAGTCTTCAGCAGCTGTTTTTCCTGAGATAGCTACGTTCTTACCTATCTTAACATTATTAGGAATCTCTGTATTTTCTCCTATCGTAGTTAAACCACTGTTATAAATCTTTGGATCCAACTTACTTTCTGCTTCATCAAAAACTCCTATTTCAACATCAGAACCGACTTTAACATTTTCAGCAATAATACATTTATCAACTTTTGTATTCTTACCGATAACTGTGTCTTTCATGATGATTGAA
This sequence comes from Lachnospiraceae bacterium RM5, assembly GCA_900110975.1. Lineage (GTDB taxonomy): Bacteria > Bacillota > Clostridia > Lachnospirales > Lachnospiraceae > Bovifimicola. Next base: position 19,443 of record FOFK01000009.1, on the reverse strand, counting down.
TCACGTACTACCGCACCTTCTTTAATAGTTACCCTCGCCCCGATAACTGAATTAATAACTTCTCCATATATTTCAGCACCCTCTGAAATAATACTTCTCTCTACTTTTGCATTCTGCGAAATATACTGTGGTGGCAACGTATCACTGTTTGTATATATTCTCCAGAATTCTTCATAAAGGTTAAATACAGGAATAATATTAATAAGTTCCATATTTGCTTCCCAATATGAAGATAATGTACCTACATCCTTCCAGTATCCATTAAATTCATAAGCAAAAAGTCTTAATTTCTTACTATGAACATATGGAATGATATGTTTTCCAAAATCACAATTACTCTGATCCTGTAATTTTATCAAAGCTTCTCTTAAAATCGGCCAGCTAAAGATATAAATACCCATAGATGCCAGATTTCCACTAGGATGTTCAGGTTTTTCCTCAAAATCCACTATTCTGTTATTATCATCAGTTATGGCAATACCAAATCTGCTTGCCTCTTCATAAGGAACAGGCATGGTAGCAATAGTAACATCAGCATCATTCGCTTTATGATAATCTAACAGAACTTCATAATCCATCTTATAGATATGATCTCCTGATAATATAAGAACATAATCAGGATTGTAAGAATCAATATAATCAAGATTCTGATAAATAGCATTTGCTGTACCTGTATACCACTCGCTGTTGCCACTCTTTTCATAAGGTGGTAATACAGTAACCCCTCCGACGTTTCTGTCTAAATCCCAAGGAATACCAATACCTATATGTGCATTCAGCCTGAGTGGCTGATATTGTGTAAGTACACCTACTGTATCTACCCCGGAATTAATACAGTTGCTAAGTGGAAAATCAATTATTCGATACTTCCCGCCAAAAGCTACTGCCGGTTTAGCAACTTTTGATGTTAAAACACCAAGTCTGCTACCCTGTCCACCAGCAAGTAACATAGCAATCATTTCTTTTTTTATCACGCAATCACCTCGCTGTATAATTAGTATGCGTACATTATACCATACATTTTAAATATTATGAAGAATTTTATTGCATTTTTTCTAAAAACATTTTACCTTTTACAATAAACTTTGTATATTTTAACCAATAAATAATTGTGACCAGTATGGGTAACCATTATAAACATAATATCCGACACCTATACTTGTGAACTCACTATCCAAAATATTAGCCCTGTGTCCCGGAGAATTCATCCATGCTTCCACAACTTCTGCTGCATTAGGATATCCTTCCGCAAGATTCTCCCCTGCAGCTCCAAAATCAATATTAAATTCTGCTAATATTGTACTCCATGACGTTCCGTCAGGTCTTGTATGATCAAATAATGTCTTACATTCCATAGCTCTCTTATTAGCAGCATTTGTTGCAACAGCATTCTTTTTAAGAGGAGAAAGCCCATATTTAGCTCTTTCTACATTAACAAGTCTTATTACTTCGTCAGCCTGAGGGCTTGAAGGAGCCGTTATTTTTTTTGAAACAAAAGAATTTTTAGTGCTTCCAGGAGCTCCGGCATTTTTATGAACAATTACAACCTGGTATCCCTCAAGTCTGTACCCATAACCGGATGTTCCTGCCGGTGCACCATTTTTCGCCCAGCCAAGCCATCCAAATTTCTGCGAATACGCTCTATAATAGATATCATAATAATTTGATATATCTCCGGTTAATTCTATCTTTATTCCTTCAACTCTAAGACCTTTGCCAACTGTTCCACAAGCCAGGTTATTAGAAATCATATTTGTCCAGCCATAAGTCTGGACATGAGCCGCATACTGTATAGAACCACTGTAACCTTTAGAGCTTGTAATAAGCATATTTATTGCTTCCATTCTCTTTGATTTGCCAATGACACCACTGACTTTTCTATTAGTTACATAATCCATCCAGCCGTAACTTTGCATATGAGATGTATATGCAACTACCGGAACATCTTTACTATTAAAATATCCTGAAACATCTGATGTAGGAATGGATGCAGTATCACCTTTCCTAACGATGATAATTTTTAAAGCTTCCATCCTCTTTGAATATCCGCTGCTTCCTGATACCTCACCATTTTTAACCCATCCAAGCCATCCAAAACTCTGTACATGACAAGAATAATAAACATCAAAATAATCAGCCAGCTCCCCTGTAAGTCTGATACTCACAGCTTCAAGTCTTAAAGCTCTTCCACTTGTTCCTGACATTTCACCATCAGAAACATAGTCCTGCCAGCCTATTTTTTGTACATGAGACTTATATTCTATTCCACCTGATAATTCATTAGAACTTACACTTAATTTAATAGCCTCTATTCTAAGACTTTCTCCTGTTGTTCCAATAATTTCTCCTGATGATACCCCTGATAACCATCCTTTTTTCTGTACGTGGGCCATGGCATTTATAGTTGGAATCTCATATACATCTTCTTCGTTTGCAAATGCCTTAACATTTCTTATAAATAAGGCATTTTCACCACACATTAAACAAAGTATGGCTACCATAAGAATTTCTGTCAGAAATCGTTTAAAAATCTTTTTTGTAAACCTATTTTTCAAACGCAACATCTCCAATCCCATTATTTATTTTTTTAAGAAACTATTATTTTCATTTACAAGAGTAAATGAATCATCCTCCTTTCTAACAAGTTTGATATTTATTGCTTCTAAACGATACGCATATCCTTCTGAACCTGATGGTCTTCCATTTATCGTATATGAAAGCCAGCCAAATTTTTGTACATGCGTTCTATAATGTACATTAAAATAATTTGCCAAAGTCCCTGTAAGCCTTATCTTTATACCTTCAAGTCTTTTTGCTTTTCCACTCGTTCCTGCCATCTCGCCATTTTTTACATAATCCATCCACCCATAAGTCTGGACATGTACTTTATATTCTATCCCGCCTGTAATACCTGATAAATCTGAAACACTTATATTTATAGCTTCAAGCCTCTTTGCTTTTCCACTGGTTCCTGCCATTTCCCCATTTTGCACATAATTTATCCACCCATAACTTTGAACATGAACCCTGTAAGAAATGGTAGGATTAATATTTCTTACCTTCTCATCAAGTGACTTATCCCTATATGAAGAAACACTGTCTTCATAGACTTCAACACCTTTTTTTACAAGCTTTATTTCTATAGCTTCAAGTCTCTTAGCATATCCGCTGCTTCCTGCCATCTCACCGTTTTTAGTCCAGCCCATCCAGCCAAAAGTCTGTGCGTGAACCCTGTAATAAACATCATAAGAATTTGAAATATCACCTGTTAATCTTATTTTTATTGCTTCAACTCTTAAACTTTTTCCCTCAGTTCCAGAAATTTCCCCATCTGATACATATCCCTGCCAGCCGATAGACTGCACATGGGATGAATATTCAATTCCTCCCGTCAGATTATCCGTAGAAACCAAACGTATCCTTACAGCTTCAAGTCTTTTTGATTTTCCTATGGTTCCTGAAGTATTTCCATCAGATACATAATTTAACCAGCCATAACTTTGTGCATGGGTTACATATAAAAGATATGGCTCATTATTTTTAGCGGATATATATGTAAATCCATTATTATCAGCATATTTCTTTGCATTAGAAGACACTTCACCCTTTATTATAAAAAGACTGTCTTTTTTTAATGATCCTGCTTCATAATAATATCCAAATGCATAATCTTCTATACTTTCCAATGATGAAGGAAGATATATTTCCTCTAATGAATTACAGTCCAAAAAGGCCATAAATCCAATGTTTTTAACTTTTTTACCAACACTGATATCACTTAATTTTTTACATCCAAGAAATGCACCTTCCAGAATATCCGTAACCGTATCCGGAATAGTGATTTTTTCTAAAGCTATACATCCCTGAAATGCATACTCACCAATATTTATTAACCCATTACCTAATGAAACTTCTTTTAAACCAGAGCATTCAGAAAATGCCATATCATCAATAACAGTCACTGTCGAAGGAATCGTTACCGACTGCAATGAAGTATTTTCAAAGAAAGCACCACTGCCTATCTTTGTAACTTTTTTACCTGCAATGGACGAAGGAATGGTTATACCGGTAACATTTCCTTTAACTCCTGTAATACATACACTTTCCGAGTCAATATCTGTATATGTATAAGTCACATCCCCTTCTTTATACTCCACGGCATATGCCCTTTTTTCATAGCAAAAACATCCCATTAAAACCATTATACCCACAAATAAAATTAGAATGTTATTCTTTTTTGATTTTACCAATATAAACCACCCTTTGCACATTTACGCCTGTCATTATTTGTTCTTTATTAAAGTTTTTTATTAAAGTTCTTTCATAACCTCTCTTACAACATCTTCAGTTATAGGTATTGCATATACATTTTCTCCAAACTGGACTATATCACCAATTCCCTTTTGTATAACAAATCTAAGTTTACCATCTCTTACTTTTTTATCAGTATATAACTTCTTTACAAGTTCTTCCCTATCTATATAATCCGGTATACTAACAGGAAGTTTTGCTGATTTTATAAGATTTATCATACGTTTAACTTCATCATCATTCATATATCCTAATTTTTTAGCAAGATATGCTTCAAATACAAGTCCTATGGCAACAGCTTCACCATGTAATAACTGGTAATTGCTAACAGTTTCAATAGCTCTTCCCACTGTATGTCCAAGATTTAGTATCTCTCTTAGTCCGCTTTCCTTCTCATCTTTCATTACAACATTATATTTAATCTTGCAATTTTCATTTGCAATATGTTCACATGCTTTTTTATCTACTGAAAGAATCTTATCCATATTTTCTTCTAAGTACTCAAATAAAGCACTATCAGCAAAACATGCATGCTTAATGGTTTCAGCCATTCCTGATGAAATCTGTCTTGCATCTAATGTATTCCATGTATCAATATCTATATAAACCTTCTTTGGCTGATTAAATAAGCCAATAAGGTTTGTTGCTCTCTTAGTATCAACTGCAGTTTTCCCACCAACTGAGGCATCTGCTGCTGCAAGTAAAGTTGTGGCATAATTTATAAATGGAACTCCTCTTGCAAATGTTCCTGCGACAAATCCGGCCATATCTGTAACAACACCGCCACCAACAGCAATAACCATGCAGTCTCTTCTATAATCCTTTTCAAGCATTGCATCTTCAAGCTCTTCTTTAACTTTTCTTGTCTTTGATTTTTCTCCTGCTTCAAAGACTAAAATATCTGCCTTATATCCTGCATCTATAAGCATTTCATAAATTGGCTTACCATATAAATTTACTACATTGCTATCTGTAATTATCACAAACTTATTTATATTTCCAAAAATTTTATCATTTATATCATTTAATAAATGCTTCTTAAGATCAAATCCTATCTCTATGTCATATGTATCATCCACTACACGTTTAAGTTCTACTCTGAATACCGCCATTTTGTCTCTCCTTTATACGATTTATCCGTTTTATCCAATAAAATGAAAAACTGTTCCTGCACCAGCCATCATAATAATTCCTGCAAGTAATACACCAAGTATAACTGCTACAACAGTCTTTTTAAATTCCATATCAAGAATACTAGCTGCAAGTGTTCCAGTCCAGGCTCCTGTTCCAGGAAGCGGAATACCTACAAATAAAAGCAATGCTAGAAATGTTCCTCTTCCAACTTTTTCTGTTAATTTTTTACCGCCTTTTTCCCCTTTTTCAAGGCAGAATGTAAAAAATTTCCCGATATATTTTTTATCCTTTCCCCACTCTAATACCTTTCTTGCAAAAAAGTAAATAAATGGTACAGGAATCATATTTCCTATAATTGCTACGATATATGAATTTAATACAGGCATATGCATACCTCTTGATATAGGTATCGCACCTCTAAGTTCTATAAGAGGTACCATTGAAACCAAAAACACAAACAAATATTTTTTTAACATCTTATCTCTCCAATTAATTAATACATAATAATTTTATCATAATCTTTCTCATTTCTCTAGCTAAATATATTATGTGCTATTTAACCCCATGAAGATATAATTTTGGATTCTCACCTTCAGGAACAGCCCTGATATATATGCTTTTCTTTCCTTCTGACGCATAAGAAAAAAGCAGATTATCATTTGAATCACCATTTTTCTTTCCAATCAGCTGTACATATAGCATTATTATCTTAATAACATCCAGGCATTCATTTCCCAGTAATACTCTTAAATTTGCACTTACATTTACCGGTGCTTTTACCTCACTCCACATAAATGATGGCTTATCATTAGATATGGTTTCCTCTTCATACCAGGTTATTGTGCCCTTTAATTTTTTATCCAGTTCTTCGCCTATTCTTAATAATTCTTTTTCATCATAAAATATTCTGTTATCCATGAAATCCTCCGTATGATTCAAATCAGGTCCATTCTGTTTCCAAATATATTTTTCTTGATCCACATTTTTATAATACTTAAAAAGGCGTAGCAGATAACTGCTACGCCTGTACTTTTTAATTTAATTAGTTAATAATTCTGACTGCTGCATATGGTGAATTGCTGAAAGCATTACCGTATGTAATACCTGTTTCAGGTGTACTTGCATGAACGATCTGTCCATTTCCTGCATAGATAGCAACGTGTCCACTGTAGCAAAGGATATCACCAGGCTGGATGTCGCTTAATGCAACTCTTGTTCCACATCCTGACTGAGCGCCTGAGCTGTGTGGTAAGCTATATCCAAAGTGAGCATATACTGACATTGTAAATCCTGAACAGTCAGTACCATTTGTTAAACTTGATCCTCCATACACATATGGATTTCCAACGAACTGGCTTGCATATGCAACTACATCTGCTCCTGTAACTCCTGAAGAGCTTACAGCAGGTGCGCTAGCTTCTGTCTCAGGTTCAACATAAGCTGCTTCTGTTTCAGGCTCGCTATATGTTGTTGTAGTCTGTGTCTCATTTGACTGAGTATATGTTACTTCATCTTCTTCATCATCATATGCTGCTTTTGCAGCTTCTTCTTTTTCTTTTTCCTCTGCAGCAAGTCTCTCAGCTTCAGCAGCTTCTGCAGCAAGTCTTTCTTCTTCAGCAATCTTAGCCTGCTCTTCTTCTAAAGTAAGAGCTGTGTTGTATTTGATCTGGATATCAACGAATTCATCTGATACCCAACCCATTGTCATCTCATCAACATTTAAATATACCCATCCGTCACCATATTCGATAACGTCGTATTCGTCACCTTCAGGAATCTGAGCAACGATTTCATCATCTGTGCCCTGTCCTTCTCTGACGTTTAATGTTGTTGTTGTAACTGTAGCTTTAACATATCCGCACTGTGTAGCAAGTTCTCTCGCTTCATCACCTGTTACGAAATACTGTTTATTAACGTATCCTGTTACATTTCCTGATTCAATCTTGTACCAGTCACCTTCTTCTGCAAGAATAGTAGCGGCACATTTGTCATAAATAACACCAACAACTTCTGAATCTGTATTAGATTTCTCTCTTACATTAACATAGTTGTCTACTTTAGTAATAGCAATTGTATCATATACTGATAAATTATCTTTCTTAGTCTCTTCTTCACTCTTTACATCAGCTTTTGTTGCCTTAACATTGTTCTGAACCAATGCCTCTAACTCTGTCTTCTTATCATTTGTTTCATAATCATAATCGTCTAAATATAATGCAATTCCAGCTGATTGAATCGCAGCATCTGTTTTCTTTGTTGCAGCAAGTGCCCCTGTTGTAACTGTTGTAGCCATTATACAAGCAGCAACGAAAGCAACATATCTTCTCTTCACAAAAACCTTTCCTTTCATACATACTTAACGTACTTTTCTATATATCTTTACTTCTTCTCTAAGTCTTTACTCTACCTTCATATGTCGAATACTAGTAATCATTAACAAAATGCAAAATATTACAAATTTGTTAAAATCTTATTACATAATATCAAATCTTTTTTTTTGTGTCAAGGACAAAAATTTATAAAACGCCCATTTTAATCAGTTTTCTACAATAACCATGCATGCCAGGCTCTCTTTTTTTGTATATTTTGAATAAATAATTGACAATTTTTCCCTATATACGTATTATTATCTTATGGATAATTCAAATAAATATATATTAATAACAGGTGCTTCAAAAGGAATCGGACGTGCAATTGCCATAGAGTTTGCCAAAAATTCCTTTCCCCTTGTATTAATTTCAAGAAACAAAGAAAAATCAAATGAAACTTTAGAACTTTGCGTGGATGCATATAAAAAAAGTGGTAACAACTATAATAGTAAGTTAGATATTTTTGTTCCTATTATTTCAGATGTATCAGATTATAGCAGTCTTGAGGGTGCAAAGAAAGAATTGGAGGAAAAAAACATCCTTGTATCTTGTGTTATAAATAATGCAGGCATTGAATACTTTGGACTTTTACAGGATATGTCTGCTGAGGAATGGAATAAAGTCATAAATACAAATTTATCTTCTATATTCTATACATCCAAATTATTTATTCCGGATTTTCTAAAGCTTTCCTATGGACAGATAATAAACGTTTCCTCTGTCTGGGGAAATGTGGGTGCATCATGTGAAGTTGCTTATTCTGCAACCAAGGGCGGAGTAAATGCATTTACAAAATCTCTTGCAAAAGAGCTTGCCTTAAGTAACATAAGGGTAAATGCCATTGCATGCGGTGCTATTGATACTGATATGAACGGCAGATTATCTGATGACGAAAGACATGCATTATTAAATGAGATTCCTATAAACAGAATGGGTAAACCGGATGAGGTTGCAAGTATGGTTTATAGCATTTATAGTTCTCCTTCCTATCTTACAGGACAGATAATAACCTTTGATGGTGGTTGGATATAAAAAAATTAAGCGTAACAGCTTGTAAACTGTTACGCTTTTTTATTTTCCTATATTACTGCTTTATGGAATTTCTTCTTTCCTTTTTTGATCTTTACGCCATTTTCAAGCTGTTCTTTGATTATGGCAAATTCGATTCCATCAACTTTAACATCATCAACCATTACACCACCCTGTGTAATAAGTCTTCTTCCTTCATTCTTTGAAGTAATGAGTCCGCATTTAACCATAAGATCAAGAATTAATATTTTACCGTCTGTTAAGTCATCTTCTGTAAGTGTTGTTGTTGGCATATTTGAGTCATCTCCACCACCTGCAAATAACGCATGGGATGCTTCTTTTGCCTTCAATGCCTCTTCTTCACCATGAACAAGTTTTGTAAGCTCATAAGCAAGAATCTCTTTTGCTTCATTAAGCTGCGAACCTTCATAAGATTCCATCTTTTCAATTTCTTCTAATGGAAGGAATGTCAACATCTTAATGCATTTTAATACATCTGCATCACCAACATTTCTCCAGTACTGGAAGAATTCAAATGGAGATGTTTTTTCAGGATCAAGCCATACTGCACCTTTTTCTGTCTTACCCATCTTCTTTCCTTCTGAATTAAGAAGAAGAGTGATTGTCATTGCATATGCATCTTTTCCAAGTTTCTTTCTGATAAGCTCAGTTCCACCAAGCATGTTAGACCACTGGTCATCCCCACCAAACTGCATATTACAGCCATATTCTTTAAATAAATGATAGAAGTCATAAGACTGCATTATCATGTAGTTGAATTCCAAAAATGAAAGTCCTTTTTCCATTCTCTGCTTATAACACTCTGCTCTAAGCATGTTATTTACAGAAAAACATGGTCCTACTTCTCTTAATACATCTATATAATTTAAATCAAGTAACCAGTCGGCATTATTAACTGCAATTGCTTTACCATCGCTAAAGTCAATAAATTTTTCCATCTGTTTCTTGAAACATTCACAATTATGCTTAATATCTTCTGGAGATAACATTGCTCTCATCTCTGATTTTCCTGTTGGATCTCCAATGTAACCTGTTCCTCCACCAAGAAGAACAACCGGCTTATTTCCTGCCATCTGAAGTCTCTTCATAAGACAAAGCGCCATAAAATGTCCAACATGAAGAGAGTCTGCTGTTGGATCAAATCCAATATAGAAAGTTGCCTTTCCATTATTAATAAGTTCTTTTATTTCTGCTTCATCTGTAACCTGGGCTACCAACCCTCTTTTTTCTAATTCTTCATAAATAGTCATTTCATTTACCTGTAAACCATTCGCAAAAAAACGAAAGTCCACATTTTCCTTTCATAATTTTTCAAATAAAAAACCCTCTATAGCCTGCGCTATAGAGGGCATATATGCGGTACCACCTCTAAATCAAAAATCTCTCACGAAATTTTCCTCATCAGGTTTTTTATAAATTTCCATAAATATTGTAAAACAAATATAACTTATAAAACTTTATAAAAAATCTTAGCACTATAACGGATGCATCCGGCTTTTCCTAATAACTATAAGAATTTCCAAAAAGTTTTTCATAAATTCCAAATCTTATAGCTTTCAAAAAAGCAACTAAAGAGTGTATTCACATTTCTTATTTTATATCCTTTCACCAGCCGGATACTCTCTGAAAAACAGTGTAATGCTACTATTCTCTCTCAATGTTTTTAAATTTTTTAAACATACAATTATTATAAACAAATAAATAATATTGTCAACTTAAGATTATAATAACAACCAATTTTTATATTTAAAATAATCCGGCAATTTTACTTGCAGTTATTCCACCAAGTTCTCTTACATAAAATGTCGGAAACAGCCACCATGCTGTCTTTGCAGGTTTTGCTCCTGCACTCTTATTATATTTTCTCGCAAGTGCCATTGCCCGGTATTCGTGAAACTCATTTGTTGCAATACATATATCAGCTGTAAGTTTATTTTCTTTTATAATATTATAAGAAAATTCAATATTTTCCTTGGTAGAAACAGATTTATCTTCCATATAAATTCTATCTTCATCTATTCCTTTTTTCACAAGTTCCCTTTTCATACATTCTGCTTCTGAAATATTTTCACCGACGCCTTTTCCGCCTGATACAATACAGTCAGTTTCAGGATTTTCTATTAAATATTCATATGCTGCATCTATTCTTTCCATAAGCATAAGACTTGGTCTGTCACCATTTACCTTACAGCCAAGCACAATAAGAGTAGCGTTTTCCTTAGATGTTCTCTTACAGGCTCTATACATCATAATCGATTCAGCAAGTACAATAACTACTGCTAAAACAATTATTATATTAACAAAGATAACCACAATTTTCCCAAATTTATTTTTATTCCAAAGGTATTTTATAAATCGATTGACATATTTAAAAAATATGCCATAAAGAAATATACAACCAAATACCAATAATCCTGTTAAATTTCCAACATTCAAAATTCTGTTACTTAAATATGGCAGCATAAATGCCATAATTCCCGCACATCCGGTTAAAATAAGCAATATATTTATTAAAATCATTTTAGAACCTCCAATATGTCTACAACGTGTGAACTGGCACCAAGTAATTCTTTTCTTGATGATATACTAAGCTGATATTTGATAAATCCTTCAAATGTCTCATCATCCATCGCATTTAAAACTCTTCTTATATAATCCGCTGCACCATCAGGTGCAAATATCATATTTCTTTTAACCTTTGATAAAGCATTTACTTCATCGATATCTTCTAATCTTACATAATCATATAAATCTTTTTCATCATTTACACATTTAAAATCCGTAGTAAGCTTGCCATTTTCTATACTTTCTTTATAATGATTATCCCTAAAAGCGTGCAAAATCACAGCATATTCATTCATACAATATGCACACATTATGATTCCACCTTTTTTTACAACTCTGCATGCCTCATTTAAAGCCTTAACTTTTTCTTCTTTAGTCATAAGATGATACATTGGTCCAAACATAAGAGCCATATCAAATTCATCATCATTAAATTTTTTTAAATTTAATGCATTTCCCTGATAAGCCTTAACTGAAGAACTTTTCTTTTTTAATATTCCAAGATTATATTTAACAAGCTCAACAGCAGTAACATCATATCCCTTTTCATCCAGATAAATACTGTATCTTCCAGTACCTGCACCAATATCAATAATTTTTAATTCTTCATTTTTTTTATTAAAACGCCTCTTTAAAAGATTAAGATATTCTTCAATATAATGAATAGTTACCCTGAATTCAACTATTCCATGTCTTGATAACAACCTTTTATCTTCATTAAATTTATTATAATATTTTTCTAATTCAGTTAATTTTTTCATTATTAATGCCTTTCGTTGAAAATTCAAAACAAATATTATTATACCAATTTCTTTTATATTTTTCATTACTTTTAAAATTTATAATATTATCAACAGGTATGAATTGGCATAACTTACAATGAAAGGAATATATTATGATACAAGAAAAAAATAATAAAGATATGCTATTTAGCGATTATTACAAACAATGGATTACAATATATAAAGAAGGAGCCATAAGAGATGTAACCATGAAAAAATATTATATGGCTTATAATTGGTTAAAACAACTCGCACCAAATCTTCCTTTAAAAAATCTTGATAGAATAGAATATCAAAAAATAATAAATCAATATGCACTTGAACACGAAAGACAAACTACAATGGATTTTCATCATCATTTAAAATGTTCCATTTTAGATGCTGTTGATGAGGGGCTTATTCATCATGATCCAACAAGAAAAGTAATTATAAAAGGAAAGCCTCCAAGAGAAAAGAAAACAAAGTATCTAAATCAATACGAACTACATAAACTTATAGATGAATTAAATCTATCTACACATATAAATATAGACTGGTTAATTTTATTAATTGCCAAAACAGGAATGAGATTTTCCGAAGCACTTGCAATAACCCCTGAAGATTTTAATTTTACTCATCAAGTCCTATCTGTTTCAAAAACATGGGATTATAAAGGAATAGGCGGATTCATGCCAACAAAAAACTCTTCATCCGTCAGAAAAATCCCACTTGACTGGCAGACTGTAATGCAATTTTCATCATTAATAAAAGATCTTCCCGAAAATAAGCCAATTTTTGTTAACGGTAAAATCTACAATTCTACCGTCAACGAAATACTTGCAAGGCATTGTAAAAAAGCCGGTATATCAATCATATCTATACATGGATTAAGACATACCCACGCATCCTTACTTTTATTTGCAGGTGTCTCAATAGCAAGCGTTGCCAGAAGACTTGGACATTCAAATATTACTACTACACAAAAAACCTATTTACACATAATACAGGAACTTGAAAGCCAGGATATTGATATCATTATGAGAACATTATCCAACCTAAGTTAATAACAAACAATTAGTATTTAAAATAATACTAAAATATTAAATTGCCAATTCATCACCTGAACATTATTCTATCTTACATATCCATCTAATTCATACATTAGATTTTCTTTAAAATCCTTTATCATTTCAACTCTGAATTTAAATTTCTTCATTGGATTATCTGTGCTTTTTTCATATGCTTCATAATCAATACTTTCTTTTAATTTATTTGCATTTTCAAGTTCTCCATACTTATAGTTATATACTTCATACTTAACATCATCAAAATTTAAAAACCATTTTTTTGCAAAATCTCCGATTAATGCATCTATTCTAGAATATAAAATATCATTAATTACAACAGAAATATTTTCATGTATATATTTATCCTTATTTGCTTCAATATCAGATAAAATTTCTTCAAATATCTTACCATTTTTTTCATTATCTTCCATATATTCCTCAATAACAGCCCTTATACTGGCAAGCTCAAGATAAAATCTCTCTTCATCATTATCCGTTTTTATATCTTCAATCATATCAACGGCACCCTGCAATATTTCTATAATGTAATCAAAATCTATTTTAAATTTACTATATGCCTTTAATTCATAATCATCCCTGATTATATCATCATCCTCATCAAGGTTATTTTTAGAATCATGAAATATGGCCATGAGATTCTTATAAACAGCGGCATAGTCCTCGTATTCATCCTGTGAAAATTCTAATACATTCAAAATTGATGGTTCGTAATTTGAAAAAGCCTTCAAGTGTGAAAAATCTTTATCAAGAACTCTAAACAATCTGACAAAAGCTTTCTGTTTCTCTCTTGATAAATTCATAACATCATCAGGTGCAGGAGCTAATGCATGTACAGCTTTTATGGAAATACTTAAATTTTCCTTTACAGTATCAAAATCTTCTGCTATAGGATTACCATCACCGCCTTTGGAATAAAGTTTTATAGCATTATTAATGTTTTCTTTAAATTCATTCGGCGATTGGAATGTTACTATCTGCCCATATTCCTTTGTTCCATCATATAGCCTGTTAGTTCTTGAGAAAGCTTGTATAATATTCTGAGGTGTCATTGGCTGTCTATCCATAAAAAGTGTTGAAAGACAAGGTGCATCAAACCCTGTTAAAAGTCTATCTACCACAATAACTAGATCTAATTGCTGACTTCTGTCTAAATATTTCTTTTCTTTTCTCGCAAGACGATCATTAAGATTTGAATTATACGCACCTATATTATCCAATCCATAATTAGTTCCGAACATTTCGTTATAATCTTTTATTGATTCCTTCATCAACTCCTGATTCACTCCAGAAGTTTCTTCATTTTCACTTAAAGAATATGTTATAGCAAATTTAGGAAAATCCGGAAGAGACTGATATATATTTTCATTTATTTTTAGTTCGTCATTTCCTTCTTTTATTTTTTTCAAAAGCAAATAATACTTTTGTGCTAATGCAATAGAACCAACTGTAAGAATCGCCTCATAGGTACGTCCTTTTCCATTTTGCATACCAAATTTTGCTTTAGACATATTCAAAATCACATTCAATACTCTTCTCATGTGATTTTCACTTGAATACATCACTGATGGTTCAACATTTATTTCTATCTTAGTAGGTCCTAAATTCTCAACCATAAATCCAAGAACTGCTTTATCATGAATAGCTTCTTTTATTGTATAACTATGCAGACACTCACCATAAAGCTGAGATGTGGTTTGGGCAAGATCACCTCTCTTTTCATATTTATTTTCATCAAAAATAGGTGTTCCGGTAAATCCATACCACAAAGAATTTCTAAAAAATCTTTCTATTTCCCTTTTTGTTTCAGGTGTAACAGCACGATGACATTCATCAACTACAAACGCCACTTTTAAGGAACATATTTTATCATAAAGTTTGGTTCCTTCCTTCAATCTCTTGTTAATCATTATCTGCAACTTTTGTCTGGTTGTAACAATCATCTGTCTGTTATCATCCGATATTTTTTTTATTAATGAATCAACATTTTCTGTATCATCCACATCAATCGTGTCATTATCAGCATATGATTGAAAAGCCATTTTTGTTTGTACGTCCAGATCTTTTCTATCAATCAAAAAAATTGTTTTTTGTATAGATGGAATATCCATTAATAAATTTCTGGTTGCCTTATATGAAGTCATTGTCTTTCCAGACCCTGTTGTATGCCAGATATATCCTGATTCACCAATCTTAGAAGCTTCTCTCATGGCTTCTATAGCATGAATCTGATACGGTCTTAAAATTAAAAGCTTTTTCTTATCATTATCCAAAACCGTGTATTTTGTAACCATCTCATGAGCATTAGGAATCCTTAATACAGACCTTGTAAATTCAATATAATCTGTCACAGGCTTATTCTCTCTATCTATCCATCCTGTCATAAATTCAGGATTTAACTCTTCAGCACCTGCTGCCGAAAAATATTTAGTATCAATAACATTGCTGACAACAAACATTTGAACATTAGAAAAAAGCCCCCTAAACTTTCCCTCTTTTATATATTTTTTTATTTGGTTAAATCCTTCTAAATAAGCATGTTCTTTATTTTTTAATTCAATATGTATAAGCGGAATGCCATTTATCAATAAAGTAACATCAAATCTTCTATTTTTTCCATTCTCATCATCAGGCGCCTTAAAAACTCTATATTGATTAATAACCTCATAAACACTGGAACCTCCTGCAATATGCTCATTATTTAAAACAACTAAATGTAATGTCTCATTACCTCTTTGAACATGAACATACACCTTTCCATTTTCGCCAACCAGCCATTTTGCCGCATCATAAAACGTTGCATGAGAAATATCATTTTTTATCTTTGCAAATTCAGACTCCGTTAAAGGAGTACCATTTAACTTCGCTTTATTATTCTGCTCTAATATATATTTGAAATTTTCCCAAAGTTTTTCTTCAGTATCAATATCTTTTCTATACGTCCACTGTGAATCACCTTCACATAATTTTTCAATTAATCTTCTCTCAATTACTGATTCTAACTCTATCATTACACTGCTACCCCTTTCTTATAAAGCATATATATAATGTCTAATACAATAAAAATAACTTCATTCAATAATAATCAATATTTATCTAAAAATATTATCACATAATTTATTATAATTTACAAATATTTTGGTATGTTTGATTTTTTAATTATAAACGTTTGGGAACAGCGTAAGTTATCAGATGAGTTTTCTAACTTCATTGTTCCGATGAGAGATAAACCTAAGGAATTTGGAGGAAATATCCCTTGGACTCGTATTGAAGATATAGAAGGAAAGTATCTGAACGGAACTTTGTCTGAGCAGTATGTCACAGAAGATACGATCAAAAAAATGAATTTGAAGATTATTCCAAAAGATTCATTGATAGTTTCCTCAAGTGCTACATTTGGTGTAGTCGCAGTAGTTACGCAGGATTTAATAACAAATCAGACTTTTATAGGATTGGTTCCAAATGAAAAAGAGTCCTTAGATTACTGGTATGCGTATTTTCATTCTGATGAAGCAAGAAAGTATATGAGGTTACAGTCTGCTGGCTCGACTATATTTTATATTGCAAGAGAAAGTTTTGAAAATATGCCGATTTCGGTTCCATCAAAAGATGAAATGCTTAAAATTGGAACGTATTTTGACAAGCTCGACAACCTTATCACCCTTCATCAGTGTGTGTTTCTTGACTGGCACAGTCTACTTGATGCTACACTAAAATAAATTATATGAAATAACGGATGTTTTTCGGAAATAAATTATTGGCAGAACGGATATTTTAAGGTATAATTTTCTTAGCAAAACGGATGCCGCATTGAAGGAAGGAGTAATTATGCCTATTTTCAAGAGAAAAGCATATGATAAGTTAATAGAATGGAAAAATACTTCAAATGGCAAGTATGCAATATTGATTGAGGGTGCCAGACGTGTAGGTAAGAGCACATTGGCAGAAGAATTTGCAAAAAACGAGTATGAATCACATATAATCATTGATTTTTCCAAGGCATCAAAAAATATTTTAAACTGCTTTGAAGAAGATATATCAAATCTGGATAGATTTTTTCTCATACTCCAAACGTATACTGGAGTACAATTAGTGAACAGAAAGTCAGTTATAGTGTTTGATGAGGTTCAGTTATTTCCAA
Source organism: Lachnospiraceae bacterium RM5 (assembly GCA_900110975.1). Lineage (GTDB taxonomy): Bacteria > Bacillota > Clostridia > Lachnospirales > Lachnospiraceae > Bovifimicola. The sequence continues at coordinate 2,027 of FOFK01000009.1, read as the reverse complement.
AAGCGCGACAGGCTATCAAGTATCTTGTAGCTGATGGCAGGTATGACTATATAGAAACAGGTTCATTGATATCTATAAAGAAAAATGTAAAGGATATAGTAATTCCATCAGAAGAAAAGAAGCTCAAACTCTATCCTTTTGATTATGAAGAATTTTTATGGGCTACAGGAAATAATACTTACAGGCTTTTGAAGGATTTTTATAACAAGAAAATTCCTATAGGTGTGGTAAATAGAAAGCTCATGCGTGATTTTAGGATATATATGGCTGTTGGTGGTATGCCTCAAGCTGTTGCGGCATATCTTGAAAAAAAGAGTTTTAAGGAAATTGATGAAGTCAAGCGATCAATTATAAATTTATATGAGGATGATTTTAAGAAGATTGATGCATCGGGATTTACATCAAGAATATATAAAGATGTGCCTGCCCAATTATCTCATAATAAAAAACGGTATGTTATTTCAAGTGCCACTGGTAGGAAAACACAGAAAAAAGATCAAGAAAGACTTTATGATGTCATTGATTCACAGACAGTCCTGATTTCTTATAATGTGACAAAACCAGATATCAGCCTTACAAGTACAAAGAATTTAGACAGCTATAAGCTTTACATTGCAGATACTGGACTTTTTGTTACTCTGATGTTTATTGACAGACCTGCCACTGATAATATCCTATATGAAAAACTACTTGCAGATAAATTACCGGCTAATCTTGGATATCTTTATGAAAATGTTGCGGCCCAGATGATTGCAGCATCAGGCAGAGAATTGTGTTATCATACATGGCTTAAGAAGGAAAGCACACACTATTATGAGATGGATTTCTTGATTGGAGTACAGCAAAAGATTGTGCCTATAGAAATAAAATCGTCTGCAACCGCATCTCATAAATCTATAGATGTATTCTGTGAAAAATACTCACAAATTGTAGACAGACCATATATCTTTTCGCAAAAGGATATTTCTAATGATGGTCAACTCCTATTTATGCCCATTTATTTGCTACCTTTCTTATTAGAATCATAGTTGCTTTGACTGATATGAGTCTATTTTTCTTGATTGGTACAATCTTGTTAAAGTAAAATAGCGAGTTTGCAGAAAATGGTTGAAATAAAATTAATCCATAAAAAAAAATTTTCTTCACAACCTCTTGGGAACAGCGTAAGTTATCAGAGCTGATAACAGAATATAAAGAAACCGTTGATTCTGATTGTACATTGCCTGTATTGACTTCATCAAAAACTGAAGGAGTAATATTGCAAGAGGAGCACTTTGGAAGAAAGCAAAATCATGACATCACGGGCTATAATATTCTGCCTCGTAACTATTGTACATATCGTAATAGAAGTGATGGAATAGACTTTACTTTTAACATTAACAAATGCTGTGATAGAGGCATTATAAGCAAATTTTATCCTGTTTTTTGCGGTAACAATAATGATACGTTCTTCATTTCACTTGTGCTAAATAATAGTGATGATGTAGTTCGGGAAATTGGATATACATGCACTGGAACCGGGCAAAAAGTTTTGTCTTTTTTGGATTTACAAAAGATGAGTTTAAGAGTCCCATCTTATGAAGAGCAAAAGAATATTTCGACTTATTTTGATATGTTCGATAACCTTATCACCCTTCATCAGTAATAGTATTTTCATAAATATGTTATATTAAAAAAAATTTTTACTTTCGTTGATGAAGGGTGATAAGGTTGTCGATATTACTAAAAAACGTGCTTATCATTCTTTGTTCCTCAATGTTTGGAATAGGAAATTCCATATTATAGAAATTTTTAACGTGAAATCTTTTACTTCCTGTACCTGTACATAATGACTCTAGGGGCTTATATATTTCAGGTCTAGCTATGTAATGATAAAGCCATCTTACATCTACGGATTTATCTATATCAAAAGCAGGAACATCCTTAGTGGATTCATAATTATCAAGGCTTTCTGGAACTATTCCAATCGCTCCATTAAAAAAGTTTTGCTTTCCATAAATAAACTGTCCTGCCGTTCTAATATAGTA
>FOFK01000017.1:2309-4753 GCA_900110975.1 Lachnospiraceae bacterium RM5 | reverse complement strand
ACCTTTACTCTCCCTGTATACCATGTGTAATCACTGTTATTATTTATATTTACATTACATACAATAGTTTCTGGCATTTAGTCACCTCCTGACATATGTAGAAATATTATATATATTTTTTAATTTAATCTGGTTTCTATTATAAATGTATTCTCTATTTTCTTTGTTTATTGATATCCGTCAAAATATTTGTAATTAATTAAATTTCCACCCATATATATATCACCTTTTTTATAATAATCCCTTGTAATTAACGTTCCAATACAAGTATTATTATAAAGATTTTTCATATAAGGATAAAAACGTATATCATAATAGTATTTTTTTGTATTCCAGTTATGATAAGTAGGAATTAAATACCCATCATTTGTTGTACTTCCATCAGGGTTTATATTATAACGACGTAATTTTACCTTCTCATACATTCTATAATCAAGATGAAATCTTATACATAAACCATAATCATCTTCATATGTATCATATTCAAAAAAACTATGTTTATATATTCCATTCTTTCCTCTCCATGATAAAATTTGCAAATTATCAAGAGGTTCAGAATTTCCTTCTACATTAGTGGTAACATATATTGCCTGATTCTTATTTACTTCTCCACTTGTTATTCCATTTTCTCCAATTGCCTGAACTATATAATAATATGTTTTATCAGGTTTTAATCCATTAAATCTTGTTGATGTTTTTTCAACATATTTTGATTTTACAATAGTTTTTGTTGATGGATAGTATTTATATAATTGATAACCTTTAGCAAATGGTACATTTTCCCAATAAAGCTTAACAGTTGAATTGCTAAGTGGAACTGTCATTACAGACGGCTTTAATAACTCTACATCTTCAGATAAAATAACATTATAATCTTTTCCATCAATATACACTGTTCCATCACTAAAATTCATTGTAGCAACTTTATTATTTATTTTTAAAATCCTTATCGAATCTTCACCTTCAACAAATTCAAATATTACATCAAAATCATCTTCATTAAAGTCACCTGCACCTCTTTCTAAATATGTATATGCACCAAATATATCTAAATCTCTAAAAGAACTTTCTCCAGTTCTGGTAAATCCATTTTTATCTTTTATAACAAATAGATTAATATTTTTATTATTATATCCATATAAACATATAGGTATTTTTTTAGGCCATAATACTTTTTTCTTTTCATATGGATTATATGATTCATAAATAGTAAAAAAATCATTTATATTTGAATTAGAAAATATCTCACAATTCTCAGTAAATACTATACTCTCAATATTTTCACAATTATCAAACATATTATAAATTTGATACTCTTCTCCTTCATCAGGATCACCACCATAATTTATATATCCTGGATAAATCCATCTTAATGTATTAGGTATTTTTATCCCACGTATAACATCATCTTTAAAAATGTCTTGTCCACCTACTATACTAGTTACATTTTCTCCATTAATTTCTTCTGGTATATTTATATGCTCACTTCTATAAATATTATCAAATTTTTGTATACACATTCCAGGATACGGACCATATCCAGCCTTACGTGAAACTTCGTATCCTACATCATCACTATAATACCAAATATAATACGATCCTTGAAAATCTTTTACTGTCACAAAGCATTCTTCTGATGTATATTCTTCCGTATCATCTGCCATAACATTTATATCTTTATTCGCAAATATACATATACTAACTAAGATAACAAACATAATGCTTCTTATTATTTTTTTTATTTTTAATTTATCCATAAGCGAATCCTCCTATAGTTTCCTATTTATTGGTATAGTTGATGATGAATCCTGAATGCCATAACTATATGCTCTATCATTTCCGCGTCCAAGTATAAATACTTGAAATAAAACTTTTATTAATTCCAATAACATTTACATACATACTAATTGGCATTGAACTTATACCACCATTATTTTTATAAACATCTTGATGAAAATGCCCATGTATTACACCTATAATAGGATCTTCCTTGTTTATTGATATTCATCAAAATATTTATAATTTAGATAAGCTCCATATTCTTTATCATTAAAATCCAAAAGATTATCTCCGTTATATTTTTTTATATAATACCTAATTACAGTAACCGGAAAATCATATTTTTCCATTTTTATTACCGTACTATAGATATAGTCATTAGATTTACCCAATGCTCTAAATGTACATCTTCTATCCAAAAATCCAGATTCATAAACTCTATACACTACCCTTGAAGATTCTTTATTAACTTTATCAGATTTCCATTTTATTTCTATTTTGTTTGCTCCCTCCCACGTTACATTACCATCTCCCTCCGTGTCATAATATGGTGTACCCATAGACCTCCAAGTAATTCGTAAATTATCAAGTGGCATAATTTCTTCATCTGTTAACGTTGTAACATAAATAGCCTGATTTTTATTAGGTTCACCACTTGTAACGTT
>FOFK01000017.1:0-1264 GCA_900110975.1 Lachnospiraceae bacterium RM5 | reverse complement strand
CCTAAAATTCTCCTTATTCACTGTAAAATATTCTTCTGGAGTATAAACTTCCATATCATCTGCCATAACATTTATATCTTTATTTGCAAATATGAATATACTTACAAATGTAATAAACAAAATACTTCTAATTATTTTTTCTATTTTTATTCTATCCATAAGCGATTTCTCCTATAATTCTCTATTTATTGGTATAGTTGATGATGAATCCTGAATTCCATAACTATACTCTCTGTCTTTTCCACGTCCAAGTCTTATTTCATGTATTTTTTGTTCATAGGTATCTATACAAAATATAGATACCAGAAACTCACCTCTTGTATTTAAAGAACTTAAATCTTTAAGATATTTGTTCTTTGTATCATTAATACCATCATTTATATTATTATCATCATTTATTTTATCCTCATACAGACTTGAAATAAAACATTTATTAATTCCTATGACATTTATATATCTTTCTAAAAAAGACTCCTCTCTTTGCTTTATATTTTTATAATCATCTTGATGAAAATGTCCATGTATTACACCTATAACAGGAATATTTACATTTCCGTTGATTAATCCATAATCTATTAACTTATCACCAACAGTAACACTACTAGCTTCTCTAAAAGCAACAAGTATATCTCGTATTCCATCTGTTGCTAAATCATCATCATCTATTCGCTGACTATGTTGAAATATAAGCACGCTCCATTCAGATATATTATTTTTCTCACTTAAATCAAGTGCAATCTCTGCAAGCCATAATCTTTCTTCATTACTATATCTTTCTTTATCAATATATCCCTCTGTTTTTTTATCTTCCCATTGATTCAGCACTATTACCCTTACCTTAAAGTTTTCTAAATCTTTATAATAATAGTTTTCTCCCAAATCAATATTGTTTTGAATACCACTTATATCATCTGCTGATAATAAAAAATTCCACTTAGTATTTTTCAAACTATTCAATTCATCTAAATTATTTTTTTCTCTGTTATTTCCATGGTTTCCATGCACTTTAAATATGGGTGTATTCATGTTCGTTATCTTGTGCATCATAAGCGAACTATTTTTAACATACTGCTCTTTTGTTTGCTGTATGTCTGGTTGTTTTATCAGTCTTGCTTTACTTTCATCATCTTCTTCATGTTCTTTATAACTAATATAGTTACTATATTCCTTTCCATGTACTAAATCTCCAAGAATCACTCCAAAATCACTAAACTCCAGGCATCTGTTAAATAATTCTACGTTTTCTTCCCAGAAATATTCTTCA
>FOFK01000014.1 GCA_900110975.1 Lachnospiraceae bacterium RM5 | reverse complement strand
AATATCATTATGAGTCCCTCCTTATAACTCATATATCATAACATTTGTACATTCTTATTTAATATTTATTGTACATATTTAATTATAATTTTATAACTTTTTCTGTATACTGCCTTCGGCGCGTTTTCTTTTTTCTTCCTTATCCGCCTGACTTTTTATTCCGTACCTGATGTATCCTACATATCCTTCGGAAAGGCTGTAACAATCCCTGCCTTCCAGATAGTCAAGGGTGTCATCAATCTCTCTTGACATTCGTCCTATCTCGCAGTAAAAAACAAGCTTCTTCTCTAGCGGAATTTCAGTCAGATCCGCACTGCTTTCAAGATCCCCGACGTAGATATGAACAGCCCCGGGTATTATACCGTATGCTGTAAGGCCCTTGTCTCTGATATCTATGAGCTCATATGTGTCCTTGGGTAATTCCCTGAGCTCGTCATATGTTATTTCTTTCATTTTTCCTCACCTAATCTGTCTGTCCTGACGATAACGCTCCATATATTCTGCATTTATCTCTTTCAGTTCCTTTTTACCATCAATGTAGTCCTGGTAAATGTCCCACGGACTTCCACCTCCCGATGGACACCCTTGCTGTTCAGCTATACACTTCCCACTATCTGGGCGTGTTCGGGACTTTCACCCGTTAGAGTGCGCCCATGGCGCGCAAACACAAAAGCCACGCTGGCTAATTCCAGCATGGCATTATTTCTATAATTGTTATAATATTTTTGCAAACTGCTCTTGTTTAGGGAACACTCCATACAATCCTCCCGTGTGAACAAACAATATGCGTTTGTTTTTATCAAAGTTTCCTTTTTTTATTTCATTGAACAATCCATAAAATGCTTTTCCTGTGTATACGGGATCCAGTATTATTCCTTCCTTTTTAGCAACATCCACTATAAATTCCAATTCTTCATCTCTTGAAATGGCATACCCAATCCCTTTATATCCGTCTATGATATGCATATCTTCCCGCCTTATCTCAAGATCCAAATCCAATGCTGAAACTGTGTCTTTTGCTATTGTTGTACATACATTTAGGAAGTATTCTTCGTCATCACAAACATTAAATGCATATACCTCTTTTTGCGGTGCTAACAGTTTTGTTCCAAGAAACAATCCGCTATAGGTTCCTCCTGAACCAACTGCACATACAATTGTGTCGAATTCCACTCCAAGTTCTTTTTCTTGCTCCAAAGTTTCTTTTACCGCTTCAATATATCCTAAATTTCCAACTCCATCAGAAGCTCCTTCAGGTATGACGTATGCTTTTATCCCCTTAGACTCATATTCATCCGCAATTTCTTTCATTATTTCATTTCGTCTGCTAGAGTAATCTTTTCTACTTATGAAGGTAATATTGGCTCCAAGAATTTTATCAAGCAAATAGTTTCCTTCAATTGGTGGTTCTTCATCAATTCTAAGCACCAGATGAGATTTAATTCCCACTCTCGCCGCAACTGCTGCAGTTGCCCTACAATGATTTGACTGTATTCCCCCACAAGTGATAACAACACCAGCTTCTTCTGACAAGGCTTTTGCAATTGTATACTCTAGTTTCCTTATTTTATTTCCTGATGTTTCTATACCTGCATAATCATCTCTTTTTATCCAAAGATCTACTCCCCATTCTTTTGAAAGGACATCTAATCGTTGAATTGGCGTTGGCAAATTTGCCAGATTTAATTTATTTATACTATCAAAAACAAAATTAGACATTTTATATACTCCTATTACGATATTTCCTTTTTGAACCGACATAAATCACTTTACAATTCCACACTGTCTTCCAATTCATGTCTTACTCTTTGAATATCTTCTGACAAATATCTTTCACCATTATCAGGAAGTAGTGGAACAATCATCTTTCCTTCATTCTCTGCTTTACGTGCCTCTTTAATAGCTATTGCAAGTGATGCTCCTGCTGAAGCTCCTACAAAGATTCCTTCATATTTTGCAAGGAGATGAATTGCTTTTAAAGTCTCAGCATATGTAATATATTGATATTCATCTATAACATTTTCATTGAAGTTGTCAGGAGTCATTGCTGTCAGGCCATTTTCATCTTTAACCTGATGTATTCCATGGAATCCACCATCTGTTGCCCCTTCTACTGCCGAATTTGCAACTGATTCCGGATCAGGCTGAACTACTATAGTCTTGATATCGCCATTTTGTTCCTTTAGATATTTACTAACTCCATGTGTAGATCCACCTGTACCAACTCCTCCGATGAATACTCCTACTTCTCCTTCTGTATCTTCCCAGATTTCAGGTCCTGTATGTTTGTAATGTGCGTTTACGTTGTCTGGATTTGAAAGCTGAAGTGTTGCATATCCGTTAGGAGTTTCTTCTATAAATCTTTCTATAATTGGTCCGAATGCCTCTATTCCTTTTTCATATACCGGTGCTAGAAGTTCCGGTTCTACAGGAATAATCTCTGCATTATAGGCTTCAAGAAGCTTAAGTCTTTCAACTGAAACTCCAGGTTGAAGTCCGATTCTAAATGGATACCCTTTAGCTGCTGCAAATGAAGCAAGTGCAATTCCTGTGTTTCCACTGGTAAATTCAACCAAGGTAGTTTTGTCCGGGCTAATGTCTCCTCTTGCTTCTGCCTGTTCAATTATTTCAAGCGCGATACGGTCTTTATGCGATCCTGCCGGATTAAAATACTCAAGCTTTCCAATAACTCTTCCCTTTAATCCTAATTCCTTTGCCAATCTTTTAAACTCCACCAAAGGAGTGTGTCCAACAAGTTCTGTAACTGAATTATAAATCTTTGCCATCTTCGTCACCTCCATGTACTAATCAAATTTTTCATTTATAAATTGATAACAGTATTTCTTTTTTCAATTTGCTTTACTCTTCATCAATTTACAAAATCATGTTAGCACACTTAGTCACGCGGGTGTATTTCGTAAAATAAATCATCCGTGATAGCTGTTCTTTATCACGGATGTTGTGTGTTTCTACGAGCGGTGCGCAGGTGAGCCGAATCACCTTCTAATGATATCTCACGTTCATTGCTACTTCCCACAAGCAATGTTATTTCTTCTTCTTCCTCTCGGATTGCTTTATTAATCTCGTGCTGATCCGTTAAAAACAATACTTTTGGCGGATGTGCATATTCAAGATTTTGTATTTCTCATACCCGAGCCAAGTTCGTCGGCATAACCTATTTCTCTAAGTATTTTGTTCCTCGCACTTATTAGAATACAGGAATATATGAGCTGTCCATCTTCAACCAGCACAGACTTTGAGTTACTAGATGATAAAGAATTGCCGTTTTAATGGAGGATGAAATGAATACGTATAATAGTTTAATTAATAATCTTGAAACACCGGAATTAAACAGAATCAAAGAAAATATAGATCAGTTTTTAGATATGATAGCTGACGGCAGTAAAACAGCTCTTGATGCCATTTATGAGCTTACCGAAATGGAATTGGGCTTTAGGAAGGAGCAGGCAATAACCGGATGTGTTAAGGTTGCTAACTTTCCTTACCTTAAAGAGATAAACGAGTTTGATTTTAGTTTTCAGCCATCGATAGATAAATCAAGGATAATGGACCTGATGACATTGCGCTTTATCGAAAAAGGCGAAAATGTTATTTTTTGCGGTACTCCCGGGGTTGGAAAAACCAACCTCGCCGTATCAATAGGAATAGAAGCAGCCAAACACAGGTATTGCGTATATTTTATAACGTTTCATGAATTAATATCCCAGCTTAAGAAAGCATCCTCCGAAAATCGACTGGAGGCAAGAATAAAATGGTTCTGTAGATATAAGCTACTTATAATCGATGAGCTCGGATATCAAAAAATGGACATTGATTCAGCCAATTTGTTCTTTAATCTTATAGCAAAGAGATATGAAAAACTATCAACAATAATAACTACAAACAGTCCGTTTTCAAAGTGGGCAGATATTTTTCATGAACCAGTACTCACAAATGCTTTGTTAGACAGACTACTGCATCATTATTCAGTAATTAACATCAATGGACCTTCTTACAGACTGAAGGATCAGATGCAATATATGCAGGAAGATAACTAAAAAATATCATATAAGCATGTCGGTTTTCCTACACGCTTATATGATATAAAACCTACATTTTTATATTAACATTTGCAATCATAATCGCTTTGTTTCAAAACTTGTTTCAAAATTTCATAAGTTTTATTATTCCACTAATCAACTCATTTACGATAAAGGCGAGAGTTTATCGCTTGCGCACCCGCCTATTTATCGCATCAGATTTAGATAGATTGTGCTTATCCGCTTTCTTATTTAAAGCATTATAGTCATATAAGGTGGAATACAAACAATACCATCTTTTATTACCAGATTTTTGGGATGGATAATATAGCTCTCCCCTATACGCATTTTATATTTTTCCATAAAATTATTCAAGGACTTTGTACTATATCTTTTTCCGGATTTAACTTCAATCGGAAACATTTTATATTTTAATTTGCTATTATTAGAAATAATAAAATCAATCTCCATGTCATTTCTGTGCTTATCCTCATTATAATGGGTATAAAAATATAATTTATATCCATTTGCCACCAACATCTGAGCAATTACATTTTCATAAAGCATTCCTTCATTAATTTCTAATTTTCCTTCTAATATTTGCCTATAAACCTCATTTTCAAGCAGTTCATTCTCATCAAAAGCATGACTCACAAGCAATCCTGTGTCCCCCATATAGCACTTGACATAACTTCTTGTCTCGTTTAATGACAAGCCCACATTAGGATCATTACACAAAAAACATTCATTAGATATCATAGAATCTGAAAGCCAAAAGAAAGTTTCTTCATATTGATCTGCTTGACTACCATCTTTAATCTGTTTAAAAACAACTCGTTTTTCATGCTGCGATAAAAATCCTGGTATTTGATCATATATCGAAAGTACCTTACTTCTATATTTCGCACCTATTTTCATTATATCTTCACGATATAATTTAAGGATATCTCTCTTTTCCTTATCTGCTTGTGAAAAATCTTTTTTACTTTCTATAAATGCAATAACAGACATAGGCATTCCACCCACAAGCATATACTGATTGAATAACAGCATCGCCTGATTATGCATACTTCTTTCTAATGGTTCTTTTTTATCAAAACATTTTTTAATATACTCAATCAGCAACTCCTGATTTAGTGCTATTGCAAATTCTTCAAAATCTAAAGGATACATATTGATATGTCGCTCTTCCGATGGAATAACTATATTTTTAACGTTTTCCCTTATTGATATTAATGAGCCTGTTTCGATATAATCATATCTCCCATCAGCTACAAGATATTTGACTGATGCTCTCGCTTGTGGAAACATCTGCACTTCATCAAAGATAATAAGAGTTTTTCTCTCAACAAATTTAGTGGAAAAATGCGTTTGTAATAACATAAAAAAAGTGTCCAAATCATTCATATACTTTTCGAAATATGATTCTACTTCCTTATCTTTTTTTGCAAAATCAATAATGATATAGCTATAATATTCATTTTTCCCAAACTCTTCACAAATAGTTGATTTTCCAATACGACGCGCGCCTTCAACCATTAGCGCTTTCTTACCTTTACTTTCATTCTTCCATTCCAAAAGTTTGTCATATATTTTTCTTCTTAAAATCATAATTTCTTCCTTTTTATTATATACGCTTTTGATGCTCTAACTTTTTCTGGATTATACGCAAATATTCCTTATTGCTATTTTCCGATTATACGCATATTATAGTCCTATTCGTGATTATACGCAAATATATTTCTCCCTCAAATAAGATTATGCGCAGGTCACGAGTTGAGAACTTACCTTTTTAACACCTGCCATAAACGAACCACGCTCGATTTCATGCTCAAAGTATTTCTTAGTAAATGGAAACAGTCTGTCATTAGGCCCAACATCATAAAGCGAAGATATAAACTCCTCTATCCCTTTATTTATGGGCTTTACACGCAAAAATCATCTTCTTCTGGTGTATGTCACATAGGTATACGGAATTTCTCCCTCAAACCGTTCTACAACTTCTTTATCAAACATTTCCTTTTCAAAATCGGGAAAATATGTATCTCCCTCTATATCGGCTTCTATTTCCGTAATGTACATTTTATCCACCAGTTCAATCGCTTCAGCATACAGCCCTGCTCCGCCTGAAATATAAACATCACGATTCCCGGCAAGCTTGATCGCCTCTTGCAGTGAATTGACTATATAGCAGTTTTCTCCTTCAAATAACCTAGTAGAAGAGACAACTATGATGGTTCGATTCGGTAACGGTTTACCAATCTCTTCATAGGATCTTCTGCCCATGACAACAACATTTCCTGTTGTCAGTTGTTTAAAACGCTTTTGCTCACCTTTAATTTTCCACGGAATGCACCCTTGATTTCCAATGACACGATTCCTGGCATATGCAACTATCAATGCAATCATCGTCTTTATCACCTTTCATATTCTTAAAAAAAACTGCAAGCATTTTGCAAGCACACAAAACGGGAAGCCTTGATTTTACTGGTTTCCCGCAGTTTTTCGTTTATTCCATCTCGGTAGTTCCAAATCTATTTCTCATGGTAAATCATGTTAAATACGGCATTCTTATTTTCCACAATTACTTGAAATGCCTTGTATTTCTTGTGCTTTTCGAAGAAATAGTATCATTTTAGTATCACGGTATCATTCTGCGTGATACTATAACTGAACCTGATAGCCAATAGAATTTTTCAATTTCTGATACTCCTATTGGCCACCTATCTTATTTCAAAAACTTTTTTATTTCCTTCTCATTCTGCTTCGTAAAATCAGATAGTTCATATGATCGTATACGTTCCTTAACCATATTCGGAACAACAAATCCATTCTTAACGAGTGTTGCAAGTCGATTAATAACGGTCTTATTGGTTACATTAAGATCTTTACTAACTTCAATAGGTGTAAACTCTCTTCTATAATCCTTCATTAACAGCAAGAGTAATTCTTTCTCCTTGCCTTTAAGATATGAAAGACTTCCCTCTAGCTCTTCGCCGTTTGAACTCTCCGATAATTCGCAGACCTTATTGGAATACAAAAGCACCATACGAAGGAAGTAATTGATCCATATCTCTGGATGCGGTGGATTATCTCGTCCCGAGTAGTACAATGATGGCAGCCCCATCTGAATGGACTCATAATATTCATCAATGTCATACGCAAAGTACTCTTCTAACGAACCTATTCCATTAAATCCATATCCATTGATGTCCAAGATGTATCCCGAGAGAAGTCTTGCGGTTCGTCCGTTTCCATCTTCAAATGGGTGTATAGTTACAAGCTGATAATGAACTATCGCTGCTACTATAAGCGGATGATCATCTGTTGTATTTACATACTCTACCAATTCATCCAGCAAATCCGGTATGTCTATATACTCCGGTGGAATATAATCAGGATTTCCTGTCTGAGAATCATATACAGCAAACAGCATTCCCGGTGGCATCGGCCCACGCAATCCTATTTTTTCTTTTGAAGCTCCCTTTTCAACATACTTCTGTACATCTAATATCAGCTTTTCAGAAAACTTCTCCTTCTTTTTTGCCTTCTCTTCCAGATAATTTAATGCCAGGAAATAATTACGTACTTCCTGCTCTGACTTCAGATAATGCTTTCTTTCATCACTGTCTATAACCTCATCCACCTGCTTCTCCGATAAGGGATTTCCTTCAATCTTGGTAGATGCGTAAGAACTCTTCTTTTTAGAGTTTTTACGTAACTTACTTGCTACAGCAACAGGTAAAGAAACCTCGGATACCTTATATCTGTTTCTATCAATCTCTGTAATATACTTTAAAATCTCATTTGATAAAGTAGCTTTAATCATAAAAAGCATCCTCCTAACATATAAAGTATACCACGAGACCATTAATTTTTTCCATTATTTTTACACTATTTTTACACTATTTTTTCACTATTTTCCATTAGCTGCTCCACTATCTTTCCACACAAGATATTATCTATCATATTCTGTTTTCCACTGGTATAACTTATTCTATCGCCTGCATACTTACTTTCCAGTTCTTCCTTTAACTTCTGATACTGCAAAGCTGCATTCTCATTAGCATTAAGATAATCTCTGAAATGAATATAATTATTCCACTCAGTTCCGTTCCATTTCACAACATGAATATGGTGTGTTCTAGTATCCTTTTCCATATCGCCCATTACATAAAGCAGTTGGCGTTCCACATCCGAACCTCGATAAAATATTCCTTCTTGCTGTAACTGTTCATTATGCAACAATACTCGATCGAAATCATCTACTCCAACTGCAATATCAATGATTGGCTTTGCCTTAATTGCCGATATTGCTGTACTTCCTATATGCTGTATATCAATAGCATCATCACCTAATATTGATTTAAGTGTTTTGATTGTTTGAGCAGCAGTCTCATCCCACTGTTTATCATGTGATTCAAGTCGTACTGTTCCTCTTTTTAATCCTATTGACATTATAACATTCTCCTTCTAAGCCTTACTCCACTCACAAATAGAGCCAAAGTAGAGCCATTTTGTAAAACAAATGCCGGAAGCCCGCATAAATACATGCTTTCGGCATTTCTATCCGTTATTCCATCTCGATTAGTCATACTATATTTTGTGTCTATTAATTCCAAAATATGCAGTATATTGTGTGATAATTACATCTATTCCATGTAATATTATGAGTTTTATGAATTTTAGTTACAAAGTGGTTACATTGCTTAGAATTCTTCACCATCAAGCTTGAGCGTGTCAAAATCAATGCTACTTATATCAAAATCATTTATCCATGAATTGCCTTTCATAGTATCTATAAACTCATCCGGAAGCTTCAGTTTATAGTTTTTCACGTAATAGGCTAAATAACCTGACCAAACCCATTTTCCATCTGTGTATAAACTAGGTGTACCAGAATTACCCTTTTCAGGATTTATCACATCTTGTACAACTCCCGGGCTAACTATAAATGCTTCATTCATAGAAAGATAATTACAGATTTCATCGATATACTCAACCTGTTTACCTATATAATCCTTTATAGATATCTGTGCACCACCATTATGTGGCATTTCTTTGTAAAAGCCAACACTTATTAAATTCATTCAAATCACATCTTCTTTCCTTGCGGATAATAATCAATCCACATTAATTCACCACTTATATTCAGGCGATACAGTAAAATTGAATTTCTTACACTCCAGCTCTTTTTTTACTAAACTGATATCAGCAGCTGGCATAGGATAAAGCTCAAAGCCATGATTTTCAATCATATTAATTGCTTGTTCCTTATCACATCGACATAATTGTGCCGCTAATTCAGCCTTTTCTTCCGTCAATATCTTTTGCGTATTGATTTTTATCACGTATAATGTTTTATCGTCATTTATAGATTTAGGTTCTTCTTTGGGAGTATCCACTTTTTCGTTAATAAGTTTATTTACCCACTTATCAATATTCTCCCTTTCATCATCAATATTATGTTCAGGAGAAGCAAAAAGCTTATCTGACCCAAGCCTGTTATAATTATCCCACCAATCAGGTATTGTAACATTCATATGTGAATATTTTTCACATGAACTACACCATATCCAACAAGCTCCATTTGTCGACATCTCACTATGCCTATACATCAGCAAATGGATACTATCTTTTCCACATATAGGACACTTTTTGGGATATGTACCTATACCAAAATCTTCTTGAGTTAATCTATCATCATCTATCCACATATCATCTACCTCCTTCTATATAACTTTGTAATGCATCTCCAGCGGGATACGCTGTTTCTTCTGGGCCTTACCTCCACGAAGATAACTTCTGACATGATTAAGTTCATGTGCGATAGTATTAGCTAATTGCTTTTCGCTATACAAAGCACTTGGACCTATCTCTATTACATTAGGAGCGTCTTTTCTAGTTCTTCCAAATTGTCCCATTCCAAGTTTGGGATTAAAAACAATCTTCACAACCTGACCAGATCCCTTTAAATTAATATTATATTTCTTCACTACTGCTTCAGCATATTTCACGGGATCTAATGCCATTTCATACGTTTTAGAAATAGGCTCTACAATTTTACCTATCCTATATCGTTCATTAGAGCCCGATGTTTTTCCGAATCCTCCATAAAAACCTGCTCCCATTACACCACCTCCTTGTGAGAAGTGGCAAATGAGCTATCGAATTGATACACTTTAATGCCTTGTTCTTTATATGTACTAAATATATAGTCAGGCGCACTTCCATAAACAATTATAGCTATAGGTTTCAATCTTTTTACAACTACATCTAATCCTGCTGTAAAATATTCCCTATCTTTCTTGTTTTTTATTGTGCCATGTGTTCCAACAGCTATCACGCATCCTTTGGCTATGCCATCACAACAATATTTATATGTTCTCGCATCTCCATACCTAAGATTCGGAATAACTTTAATTCCATTTGTCTGTAGCCAACATCCTATCGCTCTACTTCGATAAATATTCCATAATTGCATGACAAATGGCATATCTCGATATAGACTGAAGTCAGGCAAAATTACACCATTGTATCTTTTTAATACTTCAAGATACTTTTTTGGGCTACGCCATAATCTTTCAAACAGGTAATCATCTTCATAAAAATGCACCCATGCATCATAATTATTTGATGATATACATTTAGAAAAAGCTACTAACTTATTAGGTATATCATATGTAGGCTTGATAACCGGAAATTCAAATATACCTGCGTAGCGGGCCAACTCTACCAAGAATGCATTAAATACATCCTTGCATCCCTTTCTAAGTTTATTTAATTTATTACTCATATGAATGCCTCCTTTCGAGGTTACAACTGAAGCCGAGTAAAAGCATCAGAGATAATTCCTCGGGCACTTCATATGAATTGTTCAGATTCGAGTTGAAGTACTCGATTTGCACTAAAATAATTGCTCCAACAATTGTTTTAGTGCTTTTTTTATTCTTTCATCGGCAACACTCCTTTCACTGATAAATCCTCGAGGAAAATAATTCTATCACCATTTTTAATTCTTATATCATTTTCTCGTTTAAGAGTATCAACTCTTTTATTTATATCTTCCCATTGAATATCCTCATGATATACAACAGTATTGATAACGTATTCAGATAAGTTTCTTTTTATTTCTTTATATTCATCAGTTTCTTTATATTCATCATTTGTTGTTACTATTAAGGCAATCTTTCGAGGTTTAATATGTTTTGCACGTCTCGTATTAGAAAAAATCTTCACAGACCATTATCCTCTTGAAAAATCAATATCAGGAATAGCCCCATATCTACCTGATAAATATCCCTTTTCAATACTTTCATTCTTTCTAACGGTATAATCATTCAACGAATATAATTTTGATTCACCCGTCGAATTATCCTTAACAACAAAGTAAAATTGATCACGTCTAAATCTCGAAAGTTTCATTTGCGAGGTGTCATGCGTTGTTACAATAAGCTGAGCACCTTTATCATTAATCTTAGGATTACTAAATAGTTCTATTATATATTTCAACAATAATGGATGCATACTTCTGTCTATTTCGTCTATTACAATAGTTTTACCTTTATCAAAAGCATCTTTTATCATTGCTCCAAACGAAAACAGCATTTGAGTAGCTTGCGACTCTTCCGCGATGTTAAGTGAGAACTCCTTTTCCTTGCCGGCTGCAGATTTTATATTATGTATTGTACTAATGGTTATTCTTTCTTGCTCATTCGGCTGAATCAACTGTCCATTAATCATCACTCCAGGCATAAAAGGTTTCATTGCCGGATCAAGTTTTACTTTCTCCACATTTACCTTCACCTTCGATATATTTATATCCGCTTCTTTCATTAGTTTTTCTGTAAATCTTAAATATTTTTCTGATTCTCCGCCCTTATAGTGTTCCATTGCTATATTAGAGAGATCCGTAATATTGGTATACGTATCAATATAAGATGATAGCCACTCAAATGGTACACGTGTACTTGCGGCATTCCATGCCGTTGCAGTCGCTATGAACAATTTATTACTCGTATTCATTTTCGTTAATGGTTCAAGCTTACCTGCTTCTTTATCCGTAAAATCATAGGCATCACCATGACGACTAAAAATCTTAGATGCCCTACTTGATGTGTATTTATATAAATACTCTTCATGTATAATACGTGCATCCGCCTTGAAACCATATATGTATTTAATTCCATCCGATGCAACAAATTGAAACTCAAATTCACTAGGTTCAGCGACAGTAGTTTCATTAAATTTAAACGGAATCACTGGTAATACTTCATTAACCTGCCTCATATTTGAAAACTTAATCATTCTTATAGCTATTGTCATTGCTCTAAATATACTAGTTTTTCCGGCAGCATTTGCTCCATACGTTAATACCGAACTGAGTCCCTTATACTTGCCTTTATGTATTATGTTTTCTGGATGTTCCTTCCTTTTAGAAAGATTTAAATCAAAAACAGTCTCGTCCTTGAAGCATGCAAAGTTCTTAACTGAAAATTTTATCAACATAAGCTCATCTCCAATCGAATTCTATCATATTTAGGATTATATCATATTAACACCATGACCGCAAGTGTCAAATTACATTTTTTGCATCTTTTTTTCATATTGCATTTTTCACGTAGCATTTTTAGATGCGTAAGTGTACCTGCTTATAATAAGTTATACCAATAAAAAAAGGCATTTCTGCCCTTTTTTTATTGCCACTTTTCATAACTCCTGACTCTCATCTATTTCATTTTCTAATGATTTTTGAGCTTCCAATACTTCTTCTTCGATGTTACTGTAAAAAAACAGAAGATGACAGCTTGGATATTAAAGATGTTGTCGTTGTCAAACAAGTTGACCTCCATCAATACGATAGCTCATTCCAACGAATAATACAAAAAAACTCATGATTTGACTATACTGCTCTTTCCATCCCACCTCCCCAACCTGTGCTTCTTAGCCTTCTCATCAGCCTTTATTTTCTCCGGCTCTTCTTTCCATATCCTTGGTTTATCTATAAAATTATAATTAAATATGTACAATAAATATTAAATAAGAATGTACAAATGTTATGATATATGAGTTATAAGGAGGGACTCATAATGATATTAAAGAATCAGATCATAACAAATATAAAAATTGAAAGTGTCAATGACCTATATAAATTAAAACCATTTTTGGAGGATGGGACATTGAAGATTAATAAAAGTCAAATAGCAAGAGAGTTAAAGGTTGACAGACGTACAGTTGATAAATATATAAAAGGATATACAAAGCCAGAAACAAGAAACTGTAACGATTGTATTACACCTTTTTATGATATAATCGCTGAATTGTTATCAGATAAA
>FOFK01000006.1:61129-166615 GCA_900110975.1 Lachnospiraceae bacterium RM5 | reverse complement strand
CCATCTTGTACCACCGGAGTTTTTTCACACTGTATCATGCAATACTGTGCGCTTATGCGGTATTAGCAGTCATTTCTAACTGTTATCCCCCTGTACAAGGCAGGTTACCCACGCGTTACTCACCCGTCCGCCACTCAGTCATAAACTCGTCACTCCGAAGAGATCGTAAGTAAATGCTTCGTTCGACTTGCATGTGTTAAGCACGCCGCCAGCGTTCATCCTGAGCCAGGATCAAACTCTCGTTAAAAGTGTTTGACTGGTTTGATAAACTCTAGCTTATCTACCATATCCTTTTGTCTTATATAAGACTTACTGTTTTAGAAATCGTTTGTTAAACGAGTTCGCTGAAAATTTATTTAGAATTTTCAGGGATGGTTATTTATTACTGTTCAGTTATCAATGTTCATTTTGTTTTGTTACTGTTTTTAACAGCAACTCGTTTATACTATCACAAGATTTTTATCTTGTCAACAGTTATTTTAAATTATTTTTTAATTTTTTTAAACCAATAAGAAAATCAAAAAATAATTAACGGAGAAAGAGGGATTTGAACCCTCGCGCCGCGTGAACGACCTACACCCTTAGCAGGGGCGCCTCTTCAGCCTCTTGAGTATTTCTCCTCGCCTGTACCAAAAATGTATATTGAATTTTTCGTGACGCAAAGATTATTATAACTTAAGTTATACCCTTTGTCAATGTCATTATAAAATATATAAATATTTATAAGGCACAAAAAATGCGCCTCCAGGGGTTCGAACCCTGGACACCCTGATTAAGAGTCAGGTGCTCTACCAACTGAGCTAGAGGCGCATACGTTTTAACAACGCAAGAGGTATTATAACCCATTGCGTTGTAAAACGCAAGTACTTTTTTTAATTTTTTTTATTATTCTTTTTTCCCTTATATTTAAAGGATTTTTACTGTTCTTTTTTAGATTCTAATGCTTTATATACAAGAGCAGCAAGCATTCCACCTACAAGTGGAGCAACAATAAATACAAAAAGTGAAGACATTGGTTTTGTATTACCATCTATTGCAGCAACTAATGCCGGGCCAAGACTTCTTGCAGGGTTAACTGATGTTCCTGTAAGACCAATACCTAAAATGTGTATACCTACTAATGTAAGACCAATTACTAATCCGCCAAAAGATCCATGTTTCTGGTTCTTAGATGTAACACCAAGTATTGTTACTACAAATATAAATGTAAGAACGCATTCAACAATAAGACCAGCAGCAATAGAATCAGATACACCGGCAAGTCCGTTTGTTCCAAAACCACCTGTCATATCTTCAATATCACCGAGACTAAAAATAAGTGCTAAAAGTCCGGAACCTGCAAATGCACCAAGGCACTGTGCTATTACATATCCGACAAAATCAATCGCACTCATTCCACCAGAAATTAACACTCCCAAAGAAACAGCAGGATTTACATGTCCTCCGGAAATATTACCAACACCATAAGCAATCATTACAATTGCAAGACCAAAAGCAAAAGCTGTAAGAATATATCCTGATCCTTTTACATAATCACATCCTACAGTCATGGCAGTACCACATCCTATAAATACAAGAATGAAAGTACCAATAAATTCAGCAACGTATTTTTTTAAGCTATCCATAATTTAGCCTCCTTTAAAAAATTAAGTGTTTATTTGTGTCCCTTATATTATAACATAGAAGAAAAATTTTTTATAGGTTATAATCCAGTTGTATTTTTTTCTTCGTTTATTTAGTATATAATGTATATACCAAGGTTACTTACCTAATTTTGTAAGGAGTTATTTTTATGATTATTATAAAAAACGGAACTATTGTAAATCCTTTGAACAACTTCGAAGGCAAAAAAGATATTGCAATAGAAGGAAAAACTATTGTTTCTA
The DNA here is from genome assembly GCA_900110975.1 of Lachnospiraceae bacterium RM5. Lineage (GTDB taxonomy): Bacteria > Bacillota > Clostridia > Lachnospirales > Lachnospiraceae > Bovifimicola. The sequence goes on along the minus strand of FOFK01000006.1, from coordinate 164,729 downwards.
TTGAGGATAATATCAGGGCTAATGATAATGATACTGTAATTGATGCAACCAATCTTATCATAGCTCCCGGACTTTTAGATACTCATGTACATTTCAGAGATCCGGGATTTACATATAAGGAAGATATTATCACAGGTGCAAATGCCGCAAAACGCGGCGGCTTTACATCCGTAGTGTGTATGGCCAATACCAAACCTACAGTAGATAATATAGAAACTTTAAATTATATTAAAGAAAAAGCAGAAGAAACAAATATAAAAATTTATCAGACAGCTACAATCACAAAAGGTCTTAAAGGCGAGGAACTTACCGATATGGAAATTCTTGCAAAAAATGGCGCTGTAGGATTTACCGATGACGGTATTCCTATTATGAACGAAAAAGTCTTATTAGAGGCCATGAATAAAGCAAAAGAATTAAATATGCCTGTTTCTCTTCACGAGGAAGATCCTTTATTTGTCTATGGTGCCGGTGTAAACAAAGGCAAAATTTCTGAAGGGCTCGGATATCCCGGCGCAGACCACATTGCCGAAGATATTATGGTTGCAAGAGATTCAATGTTAGCATTAAAGACAATGGCAAAAGTGTGCATACAGCATATAAGTTCTAAAATCAGCGTTGATATTGTAAGGAATGCAAAAAAATACGGTGCAGATATTTATGCTGAGGCTACACCTCATCATTTCACTCTTACAGAAGAAGATGTGTTAAAATATGGTACTAACGCAAGAATGAATCCACCTCTAAGAGAACAAAGCGATAAAGAAGCAATTATCGAAGGTCTTAAAGACGGAACAATTGATATGATAGTTACAGACCACGCCCCACACAGCAAGGAAGAAAAAGATAGGGATTTAAAGAGCGCTCCAAGCGGTATCACAGGTCTTGAAACTTCACTTGCTCTCGGAATAAAGAGTCTTGTTATGCCGGGACATATTACACTTATGAAACTTATTAAACTTATGAGTACAAACCCTGCAAAATTTTATAATCTTCCACCTGCTTCAGTAGAAGTTGGAAAAGATGCAGATTTAGTTTTATTTAATCCTGAAGAAATCTGGGAAGTAAAGGAAGAAGAATTTGCTTCAAAAGCGACAAATTCACCTTTTATAGGCTGGAACCTTCCTGGAAAAATTCATTATACGATATGCAACGGAATGATTGTATATAAAGCATTATAAATAATGAAACCTATATGTGGCAAAGCCATATGTATATTTGCGTGATTTTACTCTGCAAGTTTTCTTAAACAATTTTAAAAAGGAGGATCGTGTTTTACACGAAAATATTATGAACAACGATATAAGATACGAAGAATTAAAAGCATTAGGCAGTGGACATACAGAATATAAAACTGATTATGACCCTTCATTATTAGAGAAATTCCCAAACAAACATGAAGATAACGATTATATGGTTACCTTAAATTGTCCGGAATTTACTTCTCTCTGCCCAAAAACCGGACAACCTGATTTTGCAAAAATTTTCATTAATTACATACCTGATAAATTTCTTGTTGAATCAAAATCCCTTAAACTCTATCTTTTCAGTTTCAGAAATCATGGGGATTTCCACGAAGACTGTTGCAATATCATAATGAAAGATTTAAAGAAATTACTTGAGCCAAAGTATATAGAAGTAAAAGGTGTATTTATGCCAAGAGGCGGAATCTCCATTTATCCATTTGCCAATTATGCAAAAGAAGGTTCTATATATACGGATATGGCAAAAGAAAGACTATTTAAAGTTCTTGATACATACGAAAACTAATGTAGCATTCAGTCTGTTTATTTAAGAAACGCCAGATCGACTTAATTAAAATTCGAGGGTTTTATTTTTAAAGCCCTCATTTTTATTGCTATTACAATAAAAATCAGCAATATCAATATAATACATATAAGCACTTTTATTCTGATATCTTTAATTTTATTTATTCCACTATTTATTTTCTTATTTATAACTTTTCCCACATTCTTTATTTTTTCTTTCTTTAATAAACCATTAAAAACAGAAGCTGATTTATGAATATCTCTGTCTTTTGGTGCAATACTCCCTTTTTTAGAATCCTTTTTATTATCTATGACAAACTCTTTTTCACATATATTACCCGCCATATCACATGCCCTGATTTTAAAGTTACCGGAAATATTCATGTCTTCTATATTATAAACATCGCTTCGTATCTTTTTAATTTTACTCAGTTTTTCTCCTTCTAATTCCTTATCATTAACAAAGAATCTTACATCCCTGACTAAAAAATTATCTGATATTCTATAACTAAAATCATTAAGACTTACTATAGAAGGCTTTTTTGTATCCAGCGTAAAATCAATATCCATAGGACTAAGACCTTTATTTGAAGCATTTAAATTATTTGCTTTATCTCTTGAGGTTACACTTATACTGTATTTTCCATCCTCATCAAAAATCTCTTTTTTAATAATATAAGTATATTTAGCCCAGTTTTTATCATCCTTATTTTTTATTACGCTGTAATCATCTTTTGTTAAAGCAACCATTTGCGATGCATCTTTACTTACATTTATTTTTACATTATCAAGATTTATCTCATCAACGTTTATTTCAGTAAAATAAATATCCTTCGCTTTATTTATATACTTATGATTTAAAACTTTAAGATCATTATAATCATAAGTTGACCCAAATCTGTTTATTGAAAATAAAATACTTTTATCCACTCTGTTTCCGGCAAGATCAGCTGCTTCTAACTTTAAATTATATATATCATCTATTTCCGACTTAAAATCAAAAATATCAAGGGTGATTTTATTTTTTTCAATCATCTTATTATCCAAAACTATCTCACCATTTTTATTTCCAATTAATTTAACCACCATACTTTTATTATCAAGATTATCATCCTCAAAATCTATAACCGGCACAATTTTATCATTATAAGATTTTTCATTTTCTATTCCCGAAACTTTAATATCCGGCATAGTCTTATCTATAATAAAATGATCAGAATATGTATCACTTAAATTTCCCGCCATGTCCTCACATATTAAGCTTATATAATAATCACCATCTTCATTAAAATCATACTTTGTCTGATAAATTGTATTTCCATTATTTTCTTTTGAATCTATCCCATAAATATTTGAAAATTTCACATCCTCGCCATTTATGGACAGTGTAACCTTATTTTTATTTAAATCTTTTTCATCTATATTTATATTTAAAGTTCTTTTTTTATTATAATAAATATCATTGTAAGAATTATTATTATCATAAGATACATTAAGATTTGGCTTATCCATATCCACAAGATATGTATTTTTATCAGAAACTTCATTTCCATTAACATCCCGGATACTTATGTAAATATCAATCTTTTTGCTAAATGATTCAAGATAAAAAACACCCATAAGCATGTTAAAATCTTTACTCTCATCAGTATCTTTTCCATAAGAAACCCCATAAGAATAACTGTTTATATCATAGAGTTTAAAACAGTCGTCGCCAGAAGAAACAAATTCATTTTTATTATTTTTCTTTAAACTGCCGGATTTTAGCACTTCTTTCGTAAGATTATCTGATATAGAAAAACTTACATCACTAATTCCACTGTCTTTCCCATTAAACTTTATTCTTAACAATCCATCTTTTAAATAATAAAAACCTTTGCTGTTTATTCCATTTTCAGGATAATATATTTTTAAAACTGGTTTGCATATGCATTCCCCGCATGTTGCAATAATTTCACCACCAGTTGAAATCTCACTATTATCATATATTTTCCCATTTTCATTTGCACGAGTCACTTTTATATTTTTACAATTTAATTTAAATACGCAAAGAATAAGGCAGACAATACTAATAATAGTTACTATTTTTACAATAAATTTTAAACATTTCATACCTAACCCTCCATTAATTTAACATATTCATTTCTAATTTCTTTTTCCCATACATTAAGCTTTATTTCATTTGTTTTATTCCCCAGCTCTTTAGCTAATCCTTTAATTTTTTCATCTTTACCAAAAAGATATCTGCACTTTTCTTTTAATTCATCCAGGATTTTTAGAATCTCCCTTCCATCTACTCCCTCCTTTTTAAAAAGCAAATAATAATTATCAAAAGAAATTACCACTATGCTTATAATTCTTAACCTAATCATCTCATTATCAGTGCCTAGAAATCCCTTTAATGCCAGCAAATTTTTATAATATCTTAAATAATCAACATCACTCTCTTCTTTCTGATATATAATTAAATTTTTATAAAAGTCTGAAATATCCCTATAGACAATGCATTTATCATAATAACTTTCATCTTTATATTTTTCATTTCCAGCCCATAAAAACCAATCATAAGATAATTTGATCCCCTCGGTATTTATACTGTTTTTAATAATTTCTGTATCTTTAGAATTTTTAGTATCTCCAATATCCGCATTATTTTCAACGTCCGGATTTTCATAGTAATACCAATATAATTTCCCTATTTCAAAACATAAACCGCCATATGCTCTTTCATTTTCAATATCATTCATATTATCAAAGAAAATTTTTATAAACTCTTCTTCCTCTTCCTTATCAAAGTTTTCATCTTCCTTAAAAAGATCTAATAATTTATAATAACCTCCCATCTTTGTATTATCTAAGTTTATGGCTTCTTTATAATATTTTATCTTTTCTTCTTTTTTTAATACCATATCCCCTTTCCTTAAATAATCTTCATATTTTTCATCCAGACTTTTAATATATTTTCTCCTCTCAGATTCCTTGATTTTTACAGTAATTTCTGGAACAAGCAAAAAACTTACAAGAAATAAAACGCCCATAAGTGCACATATATTCACATATACAGCTAAAAGCCTCTTATTTTTTGTTTCTGTTTTAAGAATATCTTTTTTTAGTTCTTTAACATCCCTATAGCCCTTTGTATCCAGGGTCTTTTTAATTATCCTTTTATAAGTTCTAATATTTTTTCTTTTAAATTTAATAGGATTTTTATTTAAGACATAATCCAAAGTCATACCAAATGCATATATATCTGACTTTGCATCAATAAGACCAAGCACTTCTTTTTCAAAAGACATATAGCCCTTTGTACCACTACGTTTAAGAAGACTACTACGCCTTTTTAAATGATTTATGGAAATACCAAAATCGATAAGGCTAACTTTATTCTCTTTATCAATTAATATATTTTCGGGTTTTAAATCACCATGATAGATTGGATTTTTTAAATGATGAAGATAGATTAAAATATCGCATATCTGCAAAATGATAATCAAAAAAATTTCTTTAGAAATCCCATTTCTTACATAATCCCTTAAATTCACTCCATTAATGTAATCTTCTACAATATAAAATTTATCATCTATGGTAAATGCATCAATTACATTTACAACCCCCACATGATTAGTAGTTTTTAGTGCATCAGTCTCTGCAAAAAAACTCTCCCTTATGTACTCATACGAACTTTCATCAACCCTTATTTCTTTTAAAGCCCACCGTTTCTTAAGCCTTATATCATAAACCAAAAATACCTTAGAGGTACCACCCCTTCCAATAATATCAATAACTCTGTATCTGTCAGCTATAAGTTCAAAACCTTTCACAAAAAGTGTATCCCCTCCCCTTTTGTTAACTTTTCTTTTTGTGATGTTTATTTTATCATTTATTATCTTCACTTTCAAGTACTTTTTTTATATTTTTTTCCGCCTGTTTTCTTGGCATCATCATCTGATGTCCACATCCTAAGCATTCAAGCCTGAAATCCATCCCCACCCTGAGAATCTTCCATTCAAAACTTCCGCATGGATGCTTCTTTTTCATAACAACAATATTTCCAACATTAATTTCCATACAGGATTCCTTTCTATCAGTTTTTACAAGATAATATATATTTATACGAAAAAAGAGTCATTGCAATGCAATAACTCTTTTACTTAGAGGCGCCAACCAGATTCGAACTGGTGCTAGCGGTGTTGCAGACCGATGCCTTACCACTTGGCTATGGCGCCATATGCTGTTTCAAAAGACTTTTCTTAAAAACAACACGTGTATTTTACCAAAAACAGATAACTTCGTCAACCCAATTTTAAATTTTTATTTAGATTTTTATAAAATACCTTTAAACAAAAGCTCAAATCCAAGTAATATAAGCAAAACTCCACCAAATATTGAAGCCTTATCCCCTATGGCACTTCCAAGTTTTTTGCCAATCTTCAAACCTAAAAAGCAGATTACATAAGTTACAATACCAATAATAAATGCGCTTATAAATGCCATAAGTACTTTATATTCAGCTATTGCAAATCCCACGGATAATGCATCTATGGAAGTTGCTATTCCCTGCATTATAAGAACATGAAAACTTACTCTTACAATAGCAGAATTTTTCTTAACTCCATCATTATCAGAATTTGTACTATCCCCATCCGACTCAATAGCTTTATTTTCTTTTAACTTTTCAACACCCTCAAGAACCATCTTTCCACCAATAAAGAAAAGCAGAACAAAACTAATCCATGGAACTATTTTTCTAAAATCATTAAAATAAACAACTATTGTATGAATGCAAACCCATCCGATAAGCGGCATAAGCATTTGAAAAAATGCATAAACAAAGGCAATTTTAGCCATTCGTTTTTGTTTCATATTGTACTCATTTATGCCATTTACAATAGATACTGAAAATGCATCCATTGCAAGTCCGACTCCAAGCAAAAGACTATTTACAAGCAAAATAAGATATGCTTCCATTTTAATTTCCTCTTTTATTCAATAGATTTTAAGGATTCTGCCATATTAATGCGTTTTATTTTTCTCTTCATAAAAATATTTACCATAAATGCAAAGATAATTGTTATTCCTGCAGATATCAGATAACTTGATAAATTTATATGAATATCAAAACAAACAATCTCGATTCTTATTTTTTCCATAACAAACTTATGCATTACTTTACCAAGGGGAATACCGCATAATATTCCTAGAAAAGTAAGTATAATATTTTCCCTGAAAACATAAGATGCCGTCTCATTTTCATAAGATCCAAGTACTTTTAATGTGGCTATTTCCTTGATTCTTTCCATGATATTTATGTTATTTAAATTATACATAACAACAAAAGCAAGAAGTCCTGCACAGAAAATAACAAGAACAATAATGGTTTTTAACCTCTTTATCATCTCATCAAAATAATCACGCATAGACTGGGTTTCAAAAACCGATGTGATTTTACTTATCTTTTGCAGCTTTGCGGATATTTCAAAAATATCCCCGCCATCCTTTACATTTGCAAAAATACAATTTCTATAAGGACTTTCCTTTGTTCCATCCAAATATGCCTCATCATTAAAATACACATAATTCTGAACATAATTATCATAAAAAGAAACAACTTTATATTCTTTTTCCTTAAGATTGTCAAAAGTGATTTTTATTTTATCACCTTTTTTTATTTCAAGCAAATCAGCCATATTACTGCTGATTATAACACTGTCTTTATCAGTGTTTTCTATTTTTTCACCATTATTTTTAAAAGAAATAAAACCATCTAATTTATCATAATCATCAATTGAAAAGGCGGATACATCCTTCTTCTTACCTTTAAATTCAACAGTTATCGGTGTCTTTGTAACATATAGATAATCCTTTGTGTATTTATCTAATTTCTTATCTATTTTTTTATAATCGCCATCTTCAAGCCCATCGCCTACAGACATCATATAATCATAAACTTCAATGTTGTCATATTGAAGATTACAGATATCACTTATGGAATCTTCAATACCATATCCGGTTATCAAAAGTGCAACACATCCTGAAATTCCAATAAGCATCATCATAAATCTTTTCTTATATCTGAAACAGTTTCTTAAAGTCACCTTATGTAAAAAAGATAACCTTTTCCAGATAAAGCCAATTTTTTCCACAAGAACTCTTTTACCGGGACTTGGAGCCTTTGGCCTTAATAATCCGGCAGGCACCTCTTCAAGGACAGTTCTGCATACAAAAAGGGTTGTTAATAAAATAACTGCTATAGAGGTTATGCTTCCAATCACAAACATATCCATATAATATTTTATTTTTATATTTTTTGCAAAATCATACATTGTCCTGTATGAATTCCAGATAAGTGTCGGAAAAATTATGCTTCCTCCCATAAATCCAAGAATACATCCCGTAACAGTAGCACTCAGACTGTAAATGATATATTTCGAATATATGGTTATTTTCTTATATCCTAAAGCTTTAAACACACCAAGAACCATTCTTTCATCTTCTATCATTCTTCCCATGGTTATAATACAGACAAGTGCTGCAACTGTTGCAAAAAACAACGGAAAAAGTATGGTTAAAGATTTTACGATATTTGCATTTTCCTCAAAAGTCGCATATCCTGCATTATCATCTCTTGTAAGAGTCATAAGCATTACATTTAACTCTTCAGGATATGTTAATTCATCTCCTACCTTATCTTCATATTTTTCAACCATCTTATCATATTCATCCGAATAAATATAATCATCATTTTCAATATCTATAAAAATCTGCGTATAATAATCTGTGTTAAATTCCCCTTTATTAACATAAATATAGGACAAAATACTTCCACCGCCTATGTTGGTTGTTCCCCTTTGATAACTAAGATAAAGAGGCGAAGAAACAATTCCCGTGATTTTTAATTTTTTATTTTTTAAATAACCCTTTGTAACATTTTTATTATTTTCTGAAATAATAATTTCTTTCCCAATATCACTTTTATTATATTCCCTTGATTCAACAACACATTCGCTGTCATTTTCAGGCATTCTTCCATACTCAAGCTGCAATTTATTTATTTTATCAGTAATTGAATGAATTCTTGTAACTCCTTCATCTTTACCTTCTATACTTGTTAAGGCATCAAGATAAAGAGCCCCCTCAACATTTTTATAATCATTATTTTCTCTTAGGAGGGAAATATCATCTTCTGTAAATCCCATGTTAGAAACCAGCATAAAATCATAAAAATTTTCTTTTTTATAAAAATCATTTGCACTGTCAAGCATGTCATAAGTAGTAGCATTTAACCCTACATAAAACATCACACCCAGGGCAACAATACAGATAATTGCAAGAAATCTCCCAAAACTTTCTTTAATTGTTCTAAAAACATTTTTTCTAAAACTTTTCATAATCTACCACTCTATATCATCTATTGAAACTGCATTTTTATTTATTTCCACCGAATCAATAAGTCCGTTTTTAACCCTTATAATTCTGTCAGCCATTGCAGAAATCGCATTATTATGGGTAATAATCACAACTGTCATATGATAATCCCTTGCCATTGTCTGAAGAAATTTTAAAATATTTTTTCCTGTTACATAATCAAGGGCTCCCGTCGGCTCATCACAAAGCATGAGCTTTGGTTCTTTCGCAAGAGCTCTTGCTATGGCAACTCTCTGCTGCTCACCACCTGATAACTGGGAAGGAAAATTATCCATCCTATCCTTCAAACCAACTCTTTCTAATATTTCCTTTGGATCTGTTTTAGCTTTTCTAATCTGTGATGCAAGTTCAACATTTTCAAGTGCTGTAAGGTTCTGTATAAGATTATAAAATTGAAAAACAAACCCAATATCATATCTTCTGTAATCCGTAAGTTTCTTCTCATTATAATCAGTTATTTTATTTCCATCTAAAATAACCTCGCCCTCACTGACACCATCCATTCCGCCAAGAATATTTAAAATTGTTGTTTTACCGGCACCACTGGCACCAACAATAACACATATTTCCCCTTCTTCTATTTCAAAATTTGCACCCTGAAGCGCCTGAATTTCCACCTCACCCATATTATATATTTTTTTTACATTTTTAAATTCAACAAAAGCCATAATAACCCTTTCACCTTATAAGAGGTATTTAAAAAGAGGCATTTTCTGCCTCTTTTCATAGTAAATAATATATTATTAATCTTTTTCAATAAGTTCGTTATAGAAATTAACGTAATCTTTTCTCTTCTCACTTGTTGCTGCAATCGCTGTTCTTGGATGCTGGTTCAAATAACCTGTAATCGCATAAGGAAGGTCATAACCCCATAACACATCAGGATTTTCAAGCAATAGAACCATATGTTCTTCAATAAATTTGTATACAGGATAAATATTATATTTTGGATTCTTAAGGAAATTAAGTAAAAGCTCAAGATAGCAGTTTCCTGCTCCTCTACCCATTCCACACATTGTTCCATCAAGATAAGAAACACCTGCTGCACATGCCTCTATAGTGTTTGCAAATGCAAGCTGAATGTTGTTATGACAATGAATTCCTATGTATTTTCCATATTTCTCGGCAGCTTCTAAATATGTCTCAGAAAGCTTTCTGATTTCTTCAGGGAACATTGAACCATAGCTGTCAACAATATATATTCCATCAACACAAGACTTGCCAAGTAAATCAAGTGCGATATCTATCTCTGATTCTTTAGCATTTGAAATAGCCATGATATTACATGTTGTTTCATATCCTTTATTATGAGCATCTTCAATCATCTCAATAGCTGCAGGAATAGTATTTATATAAGTTGCAACTCTCACAAGATCTATAGGAGAATCTGCCTTATTAACAATATCTCTCTTATAATTACATCTTCCAACATCTGCCATTACAGATATTTTTGTATCACCTTTTTCACCAATAATATCTAAAATATCCTGGTCCTTACAGAATTTCCACTTACCAAATTCTTTCTCATCAAAAATATCTTTATCTGCTTTATAACCAAACTCCATATATTCAACTCCTGCCTTGCAGTTAGCTTCATATAAGGATTTTATAAATTCATCACTAAAAAAGAAATTATTTACGAGACCTCCATCTCTTACTGTAGCATCAACAACCTTAATATCCGGTCTGTATGTAAGTAAATTACCTTTGTTCACTTTATTGCCCTCCATATTTTCATAATCACGATCACTTCGTAAATTATTCTGAAACTTTTATTTTTCACTCTTCATACTATATCATTTTTAACCTTATTTATCAAGAATTACCACCACATTACAGTTGATACATGTTGTATGAATATTTCAAGCTTCAAAATGCCATTATTATAGAAGAGGACTGCTTGAACTATCATTATATAATACAATCTTGCATAAATTTTCCCTTATATTATCAGTATTTTTCACATATCTTCCAAAATTTTTCCATTAAACCCAAAAACTATTTATCAATTTTTAGTTTTATATTATAATTTTTTACTGTTGTGGTTTATAGGAACTATATTTATAGAAAATAGTTTTTAGCCGCACAAAAAAAAATAAAAGGAGCAAAAAAATGGACAAGAAATTTTTTACAGAAAAGAAACGTTTACTTTCATTGCTTTTAGCAATAACAATGATGTTTTCTATTATGCCTGGTATGACTTATGCTGCAAAAGCAGATAATACTAGCACAACAGAAAATATCGAAGACAATTTTGAAGATTATGCAACTGGTGGACTTGATGAAAAAGCATATACACTTGAAGAATTATATTCAAAAGATGATGACGCTGTAAGTAACGAAGAACTTATAGATAGCATTATTGAAGACAATGAAGACAATAACGAAGCTGCTTATGAACTTGACGGAGATACTTATCCATCACACGTTGATAATAGTACTTCTAAATATTTTCCTAAGGTAGACAGCCAGGAATACATCGGCTCTTGCACATGCTGGGCTGAAGTATATTATGCTTTTACATATGCTACATGTAGAGCTAATGATATTGAAGCTACTGATGATAAGATAATGTCACCTGCTTTTATATACAATCAGATAAAGGCTTATGATGGTGGTTCCAGCTTTTTCTATGCATTAAATCTTTTAATGCATTCAGGAGCACCTTATAAGGATACTGCTGATTTTGAAAGCTACTATAATGAATATGCCTGCAAAACCTGGTTCCCTGAAAAAAGCATCTGGGAAGAAGCAACAAATAACAGGTTAGCAGATTACGCTTATGTTGGCACACCTGACACTATTACTTCTCCAAAAGATAGTGATCTTGATGAATTAAAATCTTATCTTAGTAATGGTTGCCTTGTAACATTCTCTACAAATATTTCAGGATGGTCATATGCAAATATTCCTAGTGGTTCTGATTATGCAGGAGAATATATTGTAAAATCTTCTTCAGGCGGAGCAACTGGACATAGAATGACAATCGTTGGATATGACGATAATATTTTCATTGACCTTAATGGAAATGGAACTATTGAAGAAGCCGAAAAAGGTGCCTTTAAAATTGCAAATTCATGGGGAGATGACTATCGTAATGACGGATTTATATGGTTGGCATATGACTCATTAAATAGCACATCCCAGGCTGGTGTAAATAACTATAACAGATACTCAACAATGTGTAACTACGCTGTTCAGTATGTTGATTCTACTGTAAAGAAAGCATCTGATGTAAATATGGTTCTCACATTAAATACATCTGACAGAAGATACAACAAAATTCTTATTAATGCTACAAAAACAGACGATAGTGGTACTGATTATGTTTATTCAACAGTTGGTGCAAACAGACTTTCTTATTCCCTTGACGGAGCAGATTATGCAACAGACGGAACAATCGTTTACGACCTTAACAATGTTATCCCAGGTATCACAAAGGATAATGTAAAGGATTATACATGGACAGTAACAGCATCTGATACATACTCAAATAGCAAATACCTTACATTAATGGATGCTTATATTGAAGCAGACGGTAATGAGGTTCTTGAAATTACACCTGATTACAATGCAATCGATGGTTCTGATAAAACTTATACATTTACAAATTCAACTTTCAAAGTAAAAGATTTTACTGTTTCAAACAGCAATCCAACTATTCTTGACAAAGTTAATTTAGCTGCAACAGTATCAGGTGGAAGTGGAGATTATTCTTATACATTCGGAGCCGTTCACAACGGAACAACTTATTACTTCCCAATGTATGATCATTCATATAATACATATGAATTAAGTCTCGCTTACCCATCAATCGACTATCCTGCAGGATCAAATGCATTAGTTGGTTCAAATACATTATTTGTTACTGTTACTGATAATGTTACTGGAGAAACAGCCTCAAAAAATATCTACAACTATAATGTTGAAGGTTTAAAGATAACAGATTTCTCTGTAACACCGGATTCTGATGATTTTTATGTTAACGAAAAAGTTCACTTATCTGTATCTGTTGAAAATGAATATTATTACAGATACAACACAAAACAGTTCTCATATACACATAATGGTGTAACAACAACAATTCCTGTTTATTCAGGTTCATCAGGATATAGCGAATCATTCACTCCAACTGAAACTGGTACATATACAGTTACTTATTACATCAGGGACTGCATCGGACAGGAAGCAACAGTTTCAAAAACTATTAACGTTGTTGATAAAAATACTCTTTTAACTGTTTACTATAGTAACAGTTCATGGGGTAATGGAGTCGCAAATATTCACTACTGTGTTGATGGCTCATCCTGGACAGATGTTCCTGGTGTTAAAATGCAGGGAAGTGATATTAAAGAATATACCTGGAAATACGTTATCGACTTAGGCGATGCAAATGGCGCACAGATCTGTTTTAACAATGGAAACGGCTTATGGGATAATAATAATAATTCAAATTATTATTTAACAGCCGGCACATATGGCATTAAAAATGGTGTTGTAAATGATGCTTCATTAAAGGTTTCTGTTTCTATAGATAGAGAAGTCGGTGGTATATATAACAATTCAAAAATCACAGCAAAAACAGAAAACGGAACTCCTGTACAATACAAATTTTTAATATATAAAGCAGGTTCAGCACGAGTAATAGGACCTGGTACAGTTTTTGATAGCAGTCAGTCAGAAGCTTCCTATAACTGGACACCATATTCTGAAGGAACTTATACACTTGAAGTTGAAGTTATTGATAATAGAGGAAACATTACATCAGGCTTCATAAATAATTATGTTGTTGAAGGACCAAAATTCAATTACTTTACAACAGATAAACCTTCATCACAGTCTGTAGGAACTGAAATTACATTAAGTACTTCATTTGTTAATTTCCAGCCAGATCAGTATAATTCATATTCATTTACTATAAGTGATGGAACAACAAGTACAACATTATATCCTACAGTTACAAATCCTTATTCAGCATCTGATTCAGTCGCAACAGCAACATGGATTCCAACAGAAGCCGGAACATATACATTAACAGCAGTATTTGCTGCATATACCGGTGCAAGATACACAACTTCAATGGAATATGTTATTACAGACAGTAATGCTGTAACTGTTTACTATAATAATTCAAACTGGAGTACAGCAAACATTCACTACTGTGTTGACGGATTATCATGGACAAATGTTCCTGGTGTAAGCATGCAGGCAAGTGACAAAGCTGGTTACACATGGAAATATGTTATCGACCTTGGAAGCGCAAATGGTGCACAGGTTTGCTTTAACAATGGTAACAATTGGTGGGATAGCAGAAACGGTTCTAACTACTACTTAACAAAAGGAACATACGCTATTGAAAACGGAAACGTAACAACTATCTCATAACATTTTTTCATAATACATTTTTTTCTATATATAGATTCACCCCACCGGCTGGTGGGGTGTTTTTGTATTTATCTAGGAAATAACATATTTAATTTTCAAACTATTAAGTTTTGTATTATATTCTAAATATTTATCCTGCTGCAATCTACCAACAACTATCCCCGGAAGAATATTCATTTTTAAGGCAAATTCATTTATTACATCTGCTTTAAATCCACCTTTGTAGCGATTTATAAATTCATCATATTCGTCTCGTGGAATGAGAGTATTTTTTGAAAACTCATCTGCTTCTGTCTCTAATTTTTTAATCAATTCATTTACTTCTAATTCATCCCTATTTTTTTCACTAACTAAAAGAACCTTTATCCTTTGTTGTAAAACATGTCCTAATTCATGAAACAATGCAAACCAGAAAACATCTGCATACTTTTGTCTATCGTTTAATGCCAATAAAACTTTATCTTTCCCAAGCCATTTAACCGCACCATTAACACCACTATTCTTAAGATTTGGAAGCAATACCAAAGCAACGCCACAATCTGCTAATATTTTTTTTAATGCTGGATAAAACTCCTTGGGATCCTGCACTGTCATGCTTCTTATTTTAGAAATTGATTCCAACAGTTTTTTCCTGCTATACGGTTCAACATCCATATCGTATCCAATATTAATTGCTGTCTGAACCCACGCATTTGCATTTATAACATTAATCTCCAAAGTATCCGAAACACTAGTTCTATATTGCACTAAAAAATCTCTTTGACTTAAAACCTTAAGAGATGAAACCCTAAAATAACGTTGCAATTCCATGACCTTTTCCACAGTACTACGAGAAGCTTTAACCACCCCCAAGTCAACCCAGAATTTATAATCTATTTGTTTTATAAATTTACATTCCTCATCCAGTTGTATCTTCTTTTCAATTTCAAGCTTTTTTTCAATATAACTCTGATTTAAATTAAGCCAC
This sequence comes from Lachnospiraceae bacterium RM5, assembly GCA_900110975.1. Classification (GTDB taxonomy): domain Bacteria; phylum Bacillota; class Clostridia; order Lachnospirales; family Lachnospiraceae; genus Bovifimicola. The sequence goes on along the minus strand of FOFK01000006.1, from coordinate 149,183 downwards.
AATGTAGTTGATGTCCCAAAAACGATTGATAATTTTAATGCCATTTCATCAGTTAAATTTATTCTACCATTTACTAAATCACTTACATATTTAGGAGTTGTCATAAGTCGTTTAGAAAGCTCCTCCTGAGTAATCCCTTGCTCATCAATATAATCTTTTATATAGTAACCCGGATGAAATGCAATTAATTCGTTATATTCAATCTTATTCATAATGATTTGACACCTCCAATACAACAATCACTTCTGTAGTTCTATAGATTATATTTATATTCTTTTCACTACTTAAATCTATTTCTGGATTATATGGAATAATAATTAAACGATATCCCGATTTCGTCCTGAAATATCAATAGCATATTGACCTTCTCTTTTTCCTTGTAATGAATGAAAATGATATCTATGTACTTTAGCTATATCATAAAGATTTTCTGAACTTATAATAAAATTTATTAATGCATGAAGTTTTCCAGCAACATCAATGGGTAAATCTTTTTTTGCTTTAACAAAATCTGTACATAACTTCCTTACCCTATTATCATTATATATAATTTCTATAACCGTTCCCTCTTTCAAAAAAAATTACTAAAACGGTAATATTTTTTATATAATATCACCATTTCTTTTATCTTTCAATAACTTTCATTTATTTAAATACATACTCCACATCACCAAACCTTATGACATCATCTTTTCCAAGCAATACTTCTTCATACGGATTTATCATTTCCCCATTAACATATGTTCCATTTGTTGTATTTTGATCTTCTAAAAAATACTCTTCGCTTTCTTTATAAATAACCCCATGAATCCTGCTTACAGAATTTTTATTTATAAAACCATCCACGCTGGTTTTATCTTTTCCAATATAGAAAGGTGTCTTTGAAATAATAATATTTTCTTTTCCATCAATAGAAATAAGTCTCCTGCCCTCATTGGGCATGCTTTTTATAAATACAGTCTTATCCCCGTCACAGCCATTAGACATGCTGTCATTACCTATATTATCTATATCATCTATATTATCTGCATCATCTTTATTGTCAAAATAAAACGAATCGTCAATTTCTATATCTATTTTTCCTGTACGACTTCTGCTTTGCTCTTTATCTTTTACCTCATTATATATACTGCCTGATGAAAAACTTTCACTTACCATATTTTTTATCTTACTTATTAATCCTATATGTCTGCCGGAATTTTTTCGATAAAAACCGTTAAAATCCACATCAAACTCATCATTTTCAGACATGTTTATCTTTTCATTTTCATTATTTTTTTCTCCATATTTTTCACTATAATGTTCATTATAGTTCCCATCATATCTCTCATAAATATATTTTTCCGAAACATCCATATCTTTCTTCAACTTCTCAAATTCCTTTATAATATCATAAAAAACAAAGTCTTCTTTTTCACATATACCAAGAAATCCAAAAACAAGTTTAGTCACCCGCATATCATCATGATTTGCTATCCCGGATAATTCTTTAAAATATTCTCTTATGTCGTAACTATAATCATAAGTGTCCTTACCTTCATTTTCATTACCATTATCATCATTATTCCTATCCTTGTCCTTTTTATAATCCTTTGGAAAAAATAAGAATTTAACAAGATTATCATCCGGATTTATATATACAAATGACAAGTCAAATATTATATTTTCAAAGCTGATTAAATATTCATTTATATCTTCAGATAACTTAACAATTCCCTCAATCAGAAGCAAAACATCTTCATACTCTGCTTTTTTATCCTTAAACTTTTTTCTTACATTATACAAAGATGTTATATTGTAGCGAAATTCTACCTTGTTATTAAAAATATCTGTTTCCATATTAAGGAGCGTTGGAATGTCATTGTTTAACACCATTTTTGTCTGATAATCCATTCCCACTTCCATCTTACTTTTCCCCGTTTTTACGTATAGAAAGCTATTCTCCATATCTCTTTTATATTTTATTTCCAAGGTACTATCACCTCCCCTTTAACGCGATATCACTTAAAACTTTTGCCCTTAATACAAATATAGGCACATTTGTTATATCTCTTTCCACAACAATATCATTTCTTTTTTCAATTTTTAAAACAGGATAAGTATATTTAATTGTGCACTTCAGCTTATACCCCTGATTATCCCTTGTAAAATCAACACATTCAACTTCACTTATAAGCATATCAGATTCAAGCTCATCAAAAATATCATCCACTATTTCCTCTATCTCGTCTTCACTCATTTCCTCGGGCATAATAATATTTTTATAGCTTGAAAAATCAAGTTTTATCTTTTCATCAAGCATATACTTTACATCACTTTTGGCTATGAGCACATCCGCCAGATAAAAAGAAAATGTAATAATATTCAAAAGAACGATTATCACCATTATCATTACATAGCTGCTTTCTATAGTAATATAGGCATTTATTTTTCTTTTCTCATTTCTTTTCATATTTCTTTTTATTTTTATCTTTATAATTCTCTTCATAAAAGCACTTCCGTTATAAGTATCCCAACTGAAAAAAATGGAATAAATGGAATCTTTAGATTTCTCTTATATTTTCTTAACAAAATAAGAGTTACTCCAAATAAAGAGATTACAAAAAGTGAAATACCAAGGGCAAAGATAGTTGTTAATCCACCAAATAAAACCCCTGTTAATAAAATAATAATCCCATCACCTTTTCCAATTTTTTCATCAGATAAAATACTGATAATATAAATAAAAATCCCCGGAATAATTCCAAATAAAACATCTTTTAAGTTTACATATCCAAAAATATTTATCTCTAAATAAATTTTTAAACTTATTAAATAAAATCCCATTATTATAAGAAATTTCCCACTTATAAATTTATATCTTATATCCTGATATGCCATAATTACATAAAACACAACCAGAAAAAAATCAAAAAAATAACTTAAATTATTCATCATACCCTCCACAAATCTTACACTTATCCCTGTCTTTAACATCCTTTAATTTTACAGACTTTATATTTCTTTTTATCTTTGGACAATTCTTATCAGCATGATACCTGTCTCCATAAAGAGAAATAAAAACTTTTCCTTTACACTTCTTACCACAATACTCACAAGGATAATACTTGCCTCCTGATGAATTTCTAAAATTGCAGACATCTTCTTTATTAACTTCAATAAGTTTTATATTTAACACCCTACATCTCTTACTCATATGATAAACCTCACCATTTTCCGTGATATATACGGTCTTTTCATCCGGATTATCATACAGTTCTTCACCTACCATTGTTCTTCCGGTAAAACTTCTAAAATAACTTTTATTAGAAAGTCTTATCTGCACTTTATTAAGAAAAGGCATAGAAATACTATAATCAAGCCTTATTGTATTTATATCATCATCGTTTTTATTTAATGAAGATTTTAAAAGCGACATTCCATAAATACCGTCATCTACATCAACCGTTTCAATTAAATCTTTCTTCTTAACAACAACATTGTTATAAAGAAATGTAATATCCATAATGTTATTTAACGTATCTTCATTAAAAGTTTCTTTTAATTTATTTATCACCTTATCATCAGTTTCAGTATTATTAACTTTTGAAACAATGTAGGAATAACCGCTTATCATATATGCATTTCTATCAACATTTACCCCCATTTCATACCAGAAATTTATCACAACAAAAATATATAAAATACTATAAAATGCCATTATAAATAAAGTTAAAGACATCGCTGCTTCAACAGTTACAGAGCCCTTTAATTTTTTATGAATAATAACTTCTTGGTCTGATGATTTCATTTTTCCACCCCTTATTTTCCCCAATAAAATCACTTAAAAATCCCATTGATAAAAACAAATAATTCATTGTATACTCACTATCTATCCATACTTTTGTGACACAGTCAGAAAAAGAAAATTTCTCATTATATTTATTTTTAAGATTAAGTTCAATAATATCCATAACTCTTAATGTCTGCATTTTAGTATCACCAGATAAAAGCAAAAATCTCATATAATCTTTATATGAAAGACCTTTATTTTGCTCTCCATCTCTCTCTGTCTCAAACTCCAGAACATTATCCAGATCCAGCACAAAACTTTCATCATCTTTAATAAATACAACTTTTTCCCCTTTAAGCAGATATCTTAAATCAACTATTGCTTCTGCATATGCCCAACAGGCAAGAATAATATACTGTGTAACTTTTACTATTATCTGTGAATTTGTCCAGCCTGAAATTATTTCTGCAAGATTAAAAGCATCTAACTTTTTATCCTCGCTTCCTATAAGGTATAAAAGATTCATTCCGCTTCTCATCAAAAGAATTTTATCCGTTACACTTTCAAGATTTTCCTTATCAGAAGTCTTTCCACTTATGATATACTCTTCTTCATAATCAAGACTCTTCTCATTTTTTTCATAACTTAATGAATTTCCCAAAGTGGCACTATCAGCAATATCACTTCCACTTTCATCTTCACCATCTTCACTGACATATGAAGAAAATTTATCCTGTACATACTGTGAAAACAATATTTTTTCCATAACATCATCACCATATTCTGTCCCATTCATATCACTGTCTAAAAATCTATAAACAGAATAAACCTTTGACGGTAAAGATTTATTATCAATCTTTTTTTCAGAAACGCCATTTGTTGCAATCAGGGAAATTATGCCATTTTCCTTCAAATTACTGATGGTATCGATAAAAGTATTAGAATTATTTTCCTCTCCTTTTTCAGTGTAATTTACACATAATTCTAAAGACTTATATTCCTTTATTTTATTTAAAGCATTAGTTGCTTCGACATAAGAATTATATCCATCATTTATAAGCTCATTTCTCATGGTATCCCTTATATCATTCCCCATATTTCTTTCATTTCTGATTTCGGCATACTTATCAATTTTTTCATTCAGAAAGCTCATATTATTATCAAAATAATTTATCAAATCCTCAATATTCTTTGTGGTTCCTTCATTTTCAAAAACCTTATAAGCATCCGTATCTTCCGACAAAAAAACATCCTTCATTTCTAAAAGATCGTTTTTTAAATCATCACATATTTCTATTAAATCAGGATTGTCACTATCAGGATATTTAAATTCTTCTGCTGTGGTTGTAACTTCATTTTGTATGTAATTAAAATGCATTTTAAAATCATCCGTATAATCATAAATCGGATAAATATATTTTCTGTTTTTTTCAAGCCAGGCTTTATAATCCTCACATGCAGATACAAAGTCACATACATTTTCTTCCGTAAAATCCTCTGCTTTTTCACTGTTCATAATGATTTCCATATTATCTAGAATGGTATTAAAAATCTGCTCGATATCTGTATTTACATCATGAATCTTTATTATTTCCCTTCCAATATTCCTAACGTCATCTTCCATAACCATTATGTCTTCCGAGATTTTTCCCATTTTATCGTAATATTCCTGTAAATATGAACTTTCTTCAACTACCTCTTCTTTATCTAATATTTCATTTATCACATCTTCTGTCATATCATAAGACATATATTTACATATCTGTTTATATATACTTTCTCCACCATTATCCAATGCTTTTGTGGGCTCTATTCCCACATTATCAAATTTTATCTTTATAAAATCTGCAGGAAAATCATTTAAATAGCCATCATTTTCTGTGGTATATGAGGTATTTTCTTTAGCAAAATCTGCATATATTTTTTCAAGTCCCTCATCACTTTCCCAGATAGCCATAATTCCATAATCCTCAAAAAGCTCTTTATTATATTCAGACATAAGGGACAAGGATGCGATATTATCAATATCGCTTGCCCTTGTCCTTCCAATATTTACCCTTACAAGCTCAAGACTGGTAAATATAATGGCAATCACAAGAAGAATAATCATAGATAAAAAAATTGTTATTGTACCCTTAAACCCTTTTTTATCACCCATAAATTTTCTCTTTCTAAAAACTTTCTATCTTCTTATTTAACTTTTCAAATACCGTTGTCAGGATCGAATTTAACTGGTTTTTAAAAATCAAAACAAGACTTACAAGAACGAGAGTTAATTACCCTGTCTCCCAGGGAAGTAAAGAAAGAAAAGCACTCGCACAGATTCTACAGTGTATATCAAATATCTATTTAAGAACTCTGTCCAAGCCAAAGAAGCTCTACTGATATCCAAGTGATATCACCTATAGATATCTAACTGATATCAGCTACTTTGGTCTTTCTAATAATCATATTCATCCAACTGGAGATTGCGACATGTAGTCCGCTTAATGAAATTATCAGCGGAATTTGACTACACATCCGTGTGCCAATTCCACTTATTCAACGAATACAGCGGCCTACCAAACCACCATTATTCTGATTTGTTACTCACAGGGCATTTACACAGCAGATTATCTGCAGCCCTGTATATATTTTCAGAATAATAGGCAAGCTACCCACTTTGACTAGTCACTATCGTTCCTAGTCGCGTGGTACCCTCGTTTCACTTCGGTAGCTTGCCAGGGCTAGCCCTTGGAACCCACTGGGGACTTTCATTCCCCCGTCCCCTAGAGCACATCCTCTTATCCGGTAATGGACGAAAAACCGACCTAATAACAGTCAGAAAACTGTCCCATCGGTTTTATCCCATTCCCTACTAAGAGAATTAAGGGCTCTGCCCTTGCATCCCGCCAAAGGAGCTCCGCCCCTTTTGGATAACCCGGTCGCTCACAAATGGAATGTTTCCATCCTATCAATCCAATCATTTGTAATCGATTTGTTCCGCACAATTTTGAAAGGAGATGATACACATGGGAACAAAAACTGCAAAAAAGAACAGAACAAGAAATCATCAGGTTAACTTCTATATGAACGATGAAGAGTATCGAAAGTTAACCAAACTTGTAACAGAATCCGGTCTGAATAAACAGACCTACCTTATCAACGCAACACTAGGAGCAACGCTTGCCAATCCAGAAGCTTTAAAAAATATCCCGAAGCTCTTGTCCGAGCTTACGGAACTTTTAAATCAGTTCAAAGGTATTGGCATCAATTGTAACCAGATGGCTAAGATTGCAAATACATATAATCAGCCAGCCAATGAAAATGAACTCAAGGAACTTGCAAACGATGTACATGAAACCGGAAAGGAGGTATTGCCACTATGTCAGTCGTTAAAGCTATTAATACGAGAGCTAAATCTTCAGCAGCATTAAGCAACACCCTTGACTATATCTACAAAGATAAGAAAGTCACTGAAGAACTTAAGCTTGTAAGCGGAGATTATTTTGAAGAAAAGGTTACTGCCGATCTTGTGTATCAGCAGTTCAAAGAAACAAAAAAATTTTGGAATAAGACTGGAGGACGACAGTATAAGCACTTCGTCATATCCTTTCATCCAGATGAAAAGATAACTCCAGAAGAGACTTTACTTGTTGGTAAAGAATGGGCAGAACGATGTTTCCCCGGATTTACTTGTGCTCTTGCGAGCCACATCGACTCCGATCATTGTCACTGCCATGTAGTGGTAAATTCCGTAAACAGCATTGACGGAAGTAAAGTTCATCTGTCCAAATCAGACTTTAAACAGATGAAAAAGATTAATGATGAAATCTGTGAAGCTCATGGCTTATCTGTCTGTGTCAAAGGAAAACACTTTGATGGATCTGATATCGAAGAAGGAACTATCCGTTCCTACGATAAGAGAGATTACCGTCTTATGACAACAGATGGAAAGAAAAGCTTGAAGACAGATTGCATCAGCGCAGTACTTGCTTGCATGACCACTGCAACAAGCAAAGAAGAATTTATCAGTCAGATGGAAGAGCACGGTTATGAAGTAAAGTGGGAAGATAACAGAAAATACATCACCTTTACACATATTGAATCCGGTAAATCTTTTAGAGATAAAAACTTAGCAGAAACATATAGTATCGAATTATCAAAGGAGGTTTTAGAAGATGCTTTTAACAGAAACAGAACAGTTCAGGCAGAGCGGACTGCTATCACAGACGAAGGAAAACGAGAACGCAAAGTATTGGAAAAACCAGTACGAGAAGCTACAGAAAAATACGCTAACCCAGATGCAGACCATAGAACGTCAGCAGAAAAGAATAGCACAGTTGGAGGAAAGCCTGGCAATGGCACTTTCAGAGAATGGCCAGTTGAGAGACTTGACCGAAGAGTTGATGAAACAGCGAAACGAACTAGAGGAATCGTTGACTGGGGTAAAAAGCTCCGCGAAACCTTTAGTCACTGCCTTGAACAGCTTAGGTCTTTCGGTTTCGGAAGTGGACTAAAGAGCAATACTCTTGAATCAGAAGCAGATAGGGTGGCAGAGCACATTGAAGATATTCGCACTAGAATTGCCGCAATCGATCACACACTTAGAACTCAGTACCTTCCATCTCAGGGAACGGATTCGTGGATTGATAAGCAGATAACTCTTGAATATCAGGACGAATATAGACTTCTAGATGAACTTTCAGAGCTAATCAAGTCAACTTCTCCTATGGTTCTTGCATTGGCTCAGTCAAAGCGGAACACTTTCCGACCTGAAAAAGAAGTCGATATGCTAAGAGCTTTGACTTCAAATGAATTTGAGTTAACAAAAGAAGAAGTAGCAGACAGCTTCACAACTGCGCTTGCCACTGCGGACAAAATGCTTAGCAATGTACCTTCCACTATGAAATCCTTGGAAGAATCTCATGGCTGTCAGCCGATTGACCACAACATTATAAGACGAGGTCGCAGAAGATAGAAAAAATGGCTTGGGCTTAATCGCCCAGGCCATTCTTTTATCAGTTTAAGTCTAATATTTGCGACTGTGTTTTCATCGCAATTTTACCTTTAGGTGCAAAATTTGCCCCTCCAATAGCATCTGCTATATGTTTTATTTTTTCTTCATCTCCATCTACCATTAAAAATAGACTTTGTGTTGCCCGCGAGCATGCTACATAGAAATTTCTTTTTGCCTTTTCATCAGCAAAACTCTCTTCATTAATATCTACAACAATTATCACACGACTCTCAAGCCCCTTGAATTTTTTAGCTGTTGTAAACAGTATTGAAGAATTAGTTTTCTCGCGCGTAATCGGAACACCTGATATCTTATTAATTCCATTCATTATTGATTCTTTTTCAGTTGAAAGAGAAAGAATAACTATATCATTGCTCTCATACCCTCGCTCATCTCCCATCAAAAGGCTAAGCAACTTGACTAGTTTACTCATGGGATTACCCTTTATAAAGGTCAAAGATGTCTTTTCTCCATTCATCATCTGTATTTTTTGATTTAACTCTACATCTATGACATTATAAGCGGTTAACGCTATCTCATATGTATTTCTGCAATTCTTTGTTAATAATAATCTACATTCAGAGCCCTCTATCCATTCTGGGACTTTATCTGTTAAAACAACCTGATTCTTATCATAAAATGCAATGAAACGGCCATCTTTTTCTTTTGCGAAATCCTTGAAATATACGACTTCATCATCAACAAAATCCTGTGCTTCATCCATCACCACATCATCAAAAGGAATTTCGTCCCAACTAATACTATACAGCGCTTCTGCCCTTTTTTCCTTATCTGATAAATCCTCCGTACTTTCACTAAATTGACTTACAAACGTATGAATATTATAGTAAGTCACATTTTCATATGGATACTGTTTCTTTAAATACAAATATAAAAATTTATTAAAGCATAAAAACAAAACTTTTCTTCCATCAGTTCCAAATCTTCTTGCAGCCTCTTTCGCTATAAGCGTTTTTCCCGTCCCCGCAACTCCTTGAATAGTTGCAACTCTTTGTTCTGATAAATAATCTAACAAGCCAGTCTGTTCCTGTGTTAGTTTTAAAAATGCGTGGTCAAGCTCATCCTTTTTTATTGACGGCGCAGTAATCAACTCAAAATCTGACGCAATAGCATCTATGATTTTCTTAAACTCATCATCCGATATATCAACCTTGTTTCGAGACCCATAAAAATCAAACACATCATAAATAGCCTGTGGACCTTTTTTAAAGCTTTCTAAATCTAGAACGGCTGGTGCAGCTTCTCTGTATGCTAACGGAAATTTTTCGATTTTTTTGCCTATCTCACACCCCGGAAACCAAACTGCCACCTCAACTGGAAATCTGTCATCCAATGCAAGCTTTGATTCAGTCGCCCTACAAATCTTTTCCAAAACATTTCTATAATGATAAGCACCATCTATTGCCTGCGATAACGGATCCTTCTTTTTTTTGGGATCTAATACTGATACTTCATTTGTTTGAGTATTCACCTGATGAAAAACCGTGCCTGTATAGTCAATATCTCCACCTTTCACTTCTAAAACAATAGCACCAAGATTTCTATTCAAAATAAGAAAATCATTCTCTTTCCAAGTGGCTGCCCATTTTTTAGTTTTTTTTAGCCATTGTACAGAATGAAAGACATAGAAATTATCGCCTAATTTCTCTAACGCTTCATATACTTTTAATTCTGCATAAGGTATTTCAGACAAATCTTCCTTTATTGGGTAAATAGTTGCCATCAGCTAACCTCCCCTTTAATTTTTTCATAATCCAACTCGTTTAACTTATATGCAGACCATCCCTTCTTTTCAAAGCCACGCATAATCTCATCCGATGTATTCTGTTCACATATCAATACATTCTTAGATGGCCACGACATTAAAATACACTCTCCCCAGTCGGATTTTTTTAGAACTGTGTTTAAATACTCCGGTAAAGAAACACCCATTTTAGCCATTTTACTAATAATGATATTATCATTTGCATCAAAGAAATCTTCCAAGTCCGACCAGTTACTAAACTGATGTGTCGGATATGATTTATTCTTGTCAATAGCCTTAGACATTGCCACAACAGAAAGCGGCTCTTCTTTAACATCACACAAAACATCATACCCTAGAAAATAATTTTCAATATAATCCCAGCGCTCATTATCTGAAGATAAACCTTTAAAGAAATTCAGAAGAACACTCACATCTCTATCATGTTTTTGTTTCGCCTTCGCAACATAATTATTAGAGTAGTAGGTATTCCCCATAACAATATTTTTTATCTTCTGCGGATCATTTAATCGAATAAATATTTCTGGTTCTTCTCCTCCAAGTATTTCATATGATATATAATCAAAAATAGACAACAGTTTTAATGCTATATTTGACCAATCATCATTTGCTATACTCAAATAACTTGAGTACGAAGCCTCACTACTTCGAGAAATTTTATTAACTATTTTTGACTTGATAATGGCCTTGCGCATGTACTCTTTAAAATTTCCATTTGCTAACATATAACTGTTTCGACCATTTGTATCTCGCCTCTTCACACACGTCATATTAGGATCTACTAGCTCAAATAACGAATTTGCGATTATTCGAGCTTGCCCCATACCGTACCTTTCACGTATAGCTCTTGCAAATTCATCTATCGTAAAGTAAGATTTCCCAAATTCCGAATAAAGAGTATCACCAATATATTCAAAATCCGCCAAAATATTGTCCCTTAATTCGTTAAGTAACAACTCCTTACGGGTTTCGATATTCACCTTTTGTCTTGGTGAAAAATAGTCGCGAATCTCAGGCATAATCTCAACTTTATCTTTTGCAGTTGATGCGTTATTAAAATACCAATATTTAAACTGTGGAAATGAAATATTCGGATGGAATTCTTCCCAAACCCTTTTAAGGTCAAGCATATAAACATCTCCCGCATCACTTAAAAGAGAGCCATCTGGTTGTACTTCCTTATACCTTCCTGCAGTAACGAATTTAAAACATTTGCCATATTTTGAAGAAAGAACACGTGACTCTTCCTCCTTGTTGATAACAACATATGCTTTTGTAAACACACTTTGTGGGCGAGAAATAATCACCTTAAAGTTATACTTATCATAAAAGTCTTTTTCGAGCATCAAAAGGCATGTTTTCAATTTATTAATACACTGACCCTCATCAGACATTCCCTTTCCATTAAAAATATAAGTAAATGACTGCGGAGAAATCAAAAAGCTTCTCGCTTCCTTTTTACTTTTATATGTATCATAAATACCATCCAAAACCTTCTTTATCTGATATTGCCTTATTTGAGACATTCCAAACAGTTTGTTCATGTAAGACATATCATTATAAAAAAAGTCCGTCATGGCCACTCCACACATACCTTTTTTTCTGGCAGCACGGCCTATCTCCTGGACATAATCACAAAGGTTTCCTGTCGCTGCATAATGATAAACGTTTTGTACATCATCAATATCTACTCCCATACCAAACGCTTTTGTCGCATACATAACAGGGCATTCACCAGTTCTAAACTTATCAAATGTCTCTCTTTTTTTCTCATTAAATGCCTCCGCACTTAATTCATCGACATTCCTACCAGTAAAAACACCAATTCTTTTATCGCATCTTATTCCTGTAAAACCTCTTACACCTCTAGATGCATCAAATGCGTTCGTTGCATATGGGAAATAAACAATCGTCTTTTCTTCATCCTCTAGCCATTTGTCAATTCGCGCACTCATAACCTTTGTTTTTTCTTCATCATACTTTGCTTGTGGAAGTTTTTTCCCCTCACATAGCCTTATATCAAACCCTATATCATCTCTTCTAACATAACCTATATACTTTACAGGGTTTTCCATATATAGACTAATAATTGTGTCACTTACAGAATCATCCACTCCTCCGTTAATTGCTGTTGCAGTAAATGCACAAATAGGAAATCGATAGGTTTGTCTCTTTCGTCCTGCTGTAGTCTGAAACTGGTTTCTAAGTCTATTAATATAGCCTCCTAAATACCAATAATCGGGTCTAAACCCCATTCCCCAGGTTGTTACAATATGGGCCTCATCTACAATTAATAATCCAATCTCTCTTTCCCCAATAATGGTCTCAATTGAATACGATAACAGTGTCTCTGGACTTAAATATAAAAGGTCAACCTCTCCATCCTTTATTCTTTTTAACACCGCTTCTTTCTCAACCTGTGATATCAGATCAGAATTGAAAGCCTCAACCCTTGTATATCCGCTTTTTATCAGCTTTTCCTTTTGATCCTGCATTAAAGCTTTTACTGGTTCAATAATAATTGTTAATTTGTTATAATGCTTTGCCAAATACACCGCCGGAATCTGAAACATCACAGACTTTCCAGCACCTGTCGAAGCCGTTATAAAAATATCTCTAAATGCATGTTCTTTACTTTCATCATACGACTTCTCCGCCTGTGTAATTATTTCTTGAATAATTCTCGATTGAGATATTTCAATAGTCTCTTTATCAATATCTGGGTTTTTATAAAACTTAATTGTTCTAAACCCATTAAACTCATTGATACCGATATCATTCCTCGCTATATCAAATAATTCATCTTCAAGTTTTTTATCATCTCCCAGCTGTTCATAAAACCTTATAAGCCTTACATTGTTTTTTAAACAAAAAGCTTTTAAAGACGCCTCTATTCTAGCCGAAACTAAACCATCCGTTGATTTTAATCCAATGGTTTGAGGATTATTAGTTTTTATGCGCGCCAAATCACGAAGATACGTATCAACATCTTCGTTTATAAAAACATCCATATCAGTTTGTTCTTTTGAATCCTCGACCAAAGCATTGTTCGGATAATACAAGATTACCCGAATAGCATCATTGTCATATTCATAGTTATAAAAACTTCCATAATATTCGCCATCGACTAGAACAAGAGAATTATAGATTGCTAAAAATCTTGTTGTTTCCTCACTAACATCTTCAAATCGATCCGTATTAAGGCTCTCCTCTATCTCTTGTGCCTTATCTGCAGGCAAATCAAACGGCAACGGATAATAATCCGGATATAAATTATTAATATATATAACCAGCTCTAACCCATCTTCAGTAATTGCGTCGTCAACGCGGTTTTTTATTACTGAATATTCTTCATATGTAACCCATGCACTTTCATCATCTTCGAGTGATAATAAGGACATATCCAGTTTTTTCCTGGTTTTTTTATCAAAAAGCAAGACATTCTGCTTAGCCTGTATATCCCCTTCAACCAAAGCTTGTTCCTGTACATTTTCCAAAAATTCTTTTTCAAATCCTTTATATACAAATAGCTTCATAAAACCCTCCGTCTAACCTATCTAATTCTTTCTAAATTATTCACGAATTAAATAACTCCATTAGTATTCCATTTTCCATATCCGCGATATTAAACATATATTCTAATACGCCAAATGTTTCTTCCAAGTTTCTTCTAGCAGATGTCCATCCACCACCATCTGTAATCCATACAAAATCCACATCATTAATACTTTTTGCTTCTTCTGCTATCATCTTATACGAACGAGCTGTTTCATTTAGCTTTGAACCACCACTTGAATAAAAATTTGTTTCAATTACATATATCTTATTTGATGTTTTTACTACAAAATCCCATCTTTTAGTTGCTGTTCCATCAGCGGAAATTGCGGATAAATCAACTCCCCATTTATCCTCTATCTCCGAAAGATACATTTCCTTATAATATTCTGCTCCTGTCTGCTTTATAAATGACTCTACGAGGTTTTCCATCTGATGACCGCCCCTGTTTTTTCGGCCATTAGATCCCAATCCAACCTCCACCCCAGTTACATAATCATATAAATTGCTAATTATATGATTTTGAAGCATATCGAACAAACCTGTCTTTTTCATAAAGTAGGCATACTGCTCAATTGTTTGTGTTTTTTTATCAAACTTATATGTAAGAGCTCCATTTTCATCCTGGCAATAGATCTCCCTCTCCCTTACAGCAAGTAAAATAGGGATAGCCTTTAAGCATTCAGGATATTTTTCAATTAATTCTTCAAAGTCTTTTTCAATACTCTTTGAACCAACTAAAGAATTTAAAATATTAATCTCAATTTTTAAGCTTTCTGCTTTCTCATATACCGATTTAAAATCTGTATAATAACCATATTCGTTAATAGAACCTCGAAATGATTTTAACCAGTATTCAAATAATCTTGCCTTCATAAAACCTCCTAATTTATGCCATTAATCCGCCTCCACCACAATCTTTCCTTGCATAGGCTGACGTCCATCCCGTTTTACCTAAAATACTAATAGACTTTGGCGGTTGAAGTTTCTTATTATTCTTTTCACAAACAACTCTAAAAGGGCAATTATCATATTCCGGCAGGATTCTAGCTGTAACAATTCTTCCTTCATCACAGTCACACATATATTGTCCTTTTATAACTTCACATCTATTTCTACATTCTGGGCATACCGATTTTCCTCGCGTATTCCAATAAAACTTATGTCCCTGGTCACATCGATACGTAAACAAATTCTCCTTGCAAAACTCTTTTCCTACAATTCGATATACAAAATAATCCAACAAACACGGGCTCGATATGCTCTCCTCATATTTACTGTTCCATATTTCCCATACTGTTCGCCACGCCTTTGCATTCATCTCATCAACATAAGCATATTGATAGCAGAACACATCCAAAAAACTTGATAACAGCGGTATTTCGGTCTTTAAAATCCCTGTTCTAAGGGCAACTTTTATCGTATTCACATCGCTGGCTACGTCTATTTTTTCAAATCCATTAACATTTTTCCATATCCCCAGCATCACCATATCTCTTATAAACATGTCTGTTTTCTTATTTCCATATCCAGCCCCTTTATAATCGATAAGGTCTTTTCGGAACGAATATACATCATTATCATAATAATCCATCAACTCATATGGCGTTGATTGTTTTTCTTGCAAAAACTGTCCTGCTGTTCTGGCAAACTTGACGCGCTTATCCGTCTGAGATAAGTCCGTCACCTTAATTTTTTGCAAAAATTCTTCAGGTCGCTCAACAACATAATCTATCGCAAAAATATCCGGGTCATTTTTATATATATTGGATAATTGTTCAAAACTTCTGGAGCCTCTAAAATCCTGATTAGCTGTCAAAAAGCGAACCTGACAAACTTCCTCATCTGACAGACCATTTGTATCATACAAGCTCCTAAACACTCGTCCTTCGGTTTTTACATATACCTCATGCAATACATCTGCTACGCGTTCGCAATTATTCTTGTCTATCTGAATGTTTAGTATTTCCTTATGATGCTCTTTCCAATACTTATGAAAATCTGAAAAATACTCGTACTCCGAACCTAACGCATCAACATTTCCAATCTCTGGATAATTAGTATATAAAAACGAATTTATTTCTTTTATAACAGCCCTAGCATTTTCAATCGAAAGATTATTATATTCTCCGCAAATTGCATCTATATTTGCCAAGAACGTTTCCAATTCATTCATCAGCTACCCTCAATTCTCCTCTTCGATAATTCTATGTATTCTAAGTTATTATCAAATCCCACATACTTTCTATTATTCAATTTACACGCAACACCAGTTGTACTCGAACCACAAAATGGGTCTAAAACAATATCCCCTTCATTCGTAGAAGCCAGCACAATTCGTTCTAACAAATATAGTGGTTTTTGCGTCGGATGCTGTCCTTCCTTTTTTTCTGATTTCTTTGTTAAAGAACCCGTCCATACATCTTTCATCTGTTTACCACCATTTTGTTCTTTCATTAACTCATAGTTAAAGACGTGCCTTGCTTTTTTTTCATTTTTTTGAGCCCAAAGAACAGTTTCTGTACTATGCGTGAAACATCTACACGCAAGATTAGGCGGCGGGTTTGTTTTTTGCCATGTAATATTATTAATAATCTTAAACCCTTCCTGTTCCAAAGCCATTCCTATAGAATAGATATTGTGTAAAGTCCCACTTATCCAAATTGATCCATTTGGCTTGAGCACACGTTTACACGCTTTAATCCATCTGCGATTAAACTTATGTTTCTCTTCTGCGGAAGCTATTTTATCCCAGTTTCCTTTATTTACAGAAACCATCTTGCCTCCCTTACAAGTTATTCCATCGTTTGACAAGAAATATGGCGGATCTGCAAAGATAGCATCCACAGATTCTTTAGGACATTTTTTTAAGAGTTCAAATGTATCTCCTAAATAAAGATTGCATATTTCATCTTCAAAATACGGCTCAAAACCCGAAATCTTATACCTCATAGTTTGTTATGATCACTTCTTTTCCTTTACGTTTCTTGGCATTACTGTTTATATTGCGTCTTACATCAATGGATTCTATTTTAAACCCATCATACAGCTCATATACCAAGTCAACATCATGATTAGACAACATAGTTTTTACTCTTCGTGAATCCAATTCCTTATACAAAGTTGCTAACCTGACGTGATCATCATACGAAAAACCATCCTTTGTATAATCTGTGAATGAAGCCGTTTCACTTACCGGAATATATGGCGAATCAAAATACACAAAATCTTTTTCCGTTACACTCTTGCACACACTTTCAAAATCTTCACATAGAATCGTCACATCGCTATTCTGAAGATAATACCCGATAGACATAAGGTTTGCCTCATCCATCGATGAACCACTTTGCTTATTATTCCAAGGGACATTAAATAACCCCTTTCCGTTCACTCTATACAGTCCATTAAAGCAATGCTTATTAATCCATATCATATATGCTGCGCATTCGGCATCTAACTCATGCTCTGAAATTTTCTCATTGTATTCAGCACGCATTGACAGATAATATTCTTTATCACATGTATGCCTATCTAGCTCCTTAATTTTATGAATAACTGCTCTCGGATCTTTTTGCAATTGTCTATAAACATTAATTAACTGTTCATTAACGTCACTAATTACAGCCTTTTGTGGTTTAAGATGAAATAAAACTGCTCCACCACCAACAAAAGGTTCATAATATGTTTCAAATTTATTGGGTGTCCTCTCCCAAATTTTATCTAATAGCTGTCTTTTTCCACCAGCCCACTTTACAAATGGTTCCATAAAAAATCTCCATATCTATACTTATTATTAATTCTACACAATAGGCTGTCCCATTTAACGGACTCTTTATTTGCGTCGATACTTTTTCACAACACTTATTCGCAATCTTTCCATGCGTTGCTGAAGTTCATAAACGCGTTCTTCGTCCACATGTAAATCTTCACAGATTTCATTAAACACCTTCTGTTTTTCATATGGGTCTTCAATATAGTGAAAATCTAAATAACACTGATGCGCCCAATAATTACGAATCTCTCGTATCTCATCCAGTAATTCATAGTCTTTTTCATTAATCTTTGAAAACCCTTTTTTCTTATCAAGCTCTCTGAATTCCTTTATTATCTTGCCCAATGGAGCATCAGCCAAAACTTTATAATTATCATCAAATTTTCCGTCTTTTAAAGTCGCATAAATGATTTTTAAGTCTTGCTCTATATATTGCATGAACATTATGAGTTCACTATGAACCAACTTGAACCATTCCATTTTATCCATCTGCTTCATTAGTCACCTCTACAATGTCAACATCGTAGCATTTATTGAACTACGTTCTGTAAGTACATACTTCTTATCTACTTCTAATAGACTAACCGCTGTCTTTAAATACTGTTCTTCACAAATCAATCCATCAATGCTATTTACCAAAGAAACTGACACTCTTAACGAAATAAGTGAAAGCTCTATATCCTTCATCTGGTTATAGACTTCCTTGTTTGCTGTAAGGAAGGTAACCTTAGATTCTGGACTGATCACCTCAGCTTCTTTGCTTCCGAGAATCCCAAGGATATCTTCCTTTGTTACACTATCCTTTGTTACCGGAATAAAATACCAGCTTTCAAATGGTGCGCCTTCTACTTTTGCACATAGTGGTGCACCGACTGTTCCATCACTTACAAACTGCCACTTAAAGCTAGTTCTACAAAGTGTTGGTAAAAGAGTGTTCATTGGCGTCCACTCACTATTAACCATAGTCGCACTGATATCATCATCTTCATATTTATCTGAATCATATCCAGCTGCTTCTAAAAGCTCTTTATAAGATGGACCTTGTGACGCAAGAGCCATCTTCTTTATTGTCTGCGGTGTCGGTGTTTTCTCTTCACGCAAGTTCTTATACTTACTCAAATAGGCATAGCTTATGCCTGTATCTTTTGAAAACTGCACGATGGTTCTTGTGCCTACCGCCGCCATCAATGCTTCGCCGAATTTGTCTTTATCAAACTTAAAATCTGGTTCTACACTTCGTTTCATGCGTAATCCTCCATTTAAGCTCTATTATACTACGGAATCGATATTTTGTCCCATTAAAATATATTTTATTTCTACTCGAAACTCTGTTCAAATGCGCTTTTCTATATCCTAAAATATATTCTATTGTGTTATAGAATATATTTTATTGTTGCATTCCTGTATTTTCTGTGTATAATGTTAATAAAAGATATATAGAATATATCCTATTCTATATTCTATAAAACATTGGATTATTTTTTAGTAATCAATGAAATATCAACCCATATATAGGGTATAAGAAAAATAATTTTGGCTTCAGTTTAGTAATGAGCGGTTTAGCCCCCCAAATGTATATAGAGGGATAGATTTCTGCAGATTCAGACCTGAACTGTCCCATATGTTTTATGAAAGGGCATAAGCCCATATATTTTTTGAAATTTATTTTAAAAATTTACACGAGTTTTTTAGTAATCGGTTCTGACTCGGTCCAAATATAAGGTAGAGGGATAAGAAGTAAATCGGATGCAATCACTTATAAATGCTTACCTAATACAGCATCCACACTTACCACTTCTTCCATGATATCCGCAGGTGATATCACTTAAGAACTTTTGGTATCAACTCCAACTGGAGTTTACATACAAATTTTAAGAAAGGAGGGCACACATATGCTTAGACACATTTGGGTTACACCAAAGCAGTTTTGTGAGCTTACCAATGCCACACCAGAAAAGGCATCCGCTTTTTCTGAAGACCATGGCTTTATCACAACCGAACGTGATGGTCAGCTCTACATTGATCTTATGGATTTTTGTTTTGGTTATCGACTTGCCGCCATGATGGAATCACTTCCACTAAACTTTGGCGAGGCAGTTCCTAAGGAAGCTTTTAAATAGGTTTAAATCTGCAATTGAAAAGAAGGGAGGTGATGCGGATTGAACAAATACATCGTTGATTCAGTTTCTAATGGAACAATCGTGTACTTTATCATCCGCGACACTTCCAACAACTCAATTGTTCCTCTTCCTACCAAGTATCTGAAATACAAAAAGAATCTTGGCAGAAAGAAAAAGACTTTAAAGAACATAGCACTAAAGCTTACCTGGTATCTTAACTACCTTGAAGACAACAAGCTTACCGTTAACAAAGTGCTAGAGCTTTCCGCTTTTGAACAGCAGGAGCATTTCACAAGCTACCTACACTTTATAAGAGCAGGCAGACATACTGCATCAGGCAAATGTCCTGACAACAACACAGCAAACGACTACTTAAGAAGCATCTTCGATTTTTACGATTTCGTAATCCTCGAATATGACAACGGCACTGCACTTAAGGTACTTAGAGATTCCACCTTTGTATATACCAACTCCATTGGACTTCGGTATGCAAAGACAGTAAAGACTTTTCATGGTTATCTTCCCAGAGAAGAACACCATGCAAAGAGTATTACAGAAGATGATTTACACACTTTGATTTCATCTGCTCGAACCAAAAGAGACAAGCTTTTACTTCTTCTTTTAGAAGAAACCGGTTTTCGTATCGGTGAAATCTTAGGAATTAAATATACGACAGACATTGATTTTGAAAACAAGAAAGTATTTGTTCGCTACAGAGAAACAAACCCAAACGGAGCTTATGCGAAATATGCAGAAGAACGTGGAGCAAGAGTTTCAAACTCTACATTTGATCTTCTCATGATTTATTTAACTGATACGACTGAGCTTCGCAAAAACACAGATTACTTATTTGTTTCTGAAAGCGGTCCTTCCAAGGGAAAGCCCCTTACCTTAAGTGGAGTAAATTCCCTATTTGAAAGACTAGAAAAGCGATGTGGTATTAGCGGACATTCCCATATGCTTAGACACTACTTTGCTAACGAGCGTAGAAAAGCTGGTTGGGACATGGCACAGATTTCAACTTCTTTAGGGCACAAAAACATTGCTACTACAGAAGCCTACTTAAATGTTGAAGATGACGAACTTGCCGAAGCAAACGACAACTACTTTGTTGAATCTATGAAGTTTGTCGACATTAACGACTTCCTTTAGGATGCCGCACTTATGATATGGCTTTCGTTCATCTGTAAAGCCTACCTACTGATATTTTTACCCCGGCTTGACAGATTCTCTTACAGCCAAGAGTAGTAGCTAAGCATCCTAAAGAAAAACATTACACGAAAGGAGATTGCCTTATGGGCGCACTGAAAATAGCACAAATTGAATATTCTTACGTCCATGAGGAAATCATTAGCACTGGATACAAAGAAGCCACCGGTATTGATTTAATTGAGAGCTTCCTACTAAGCCGAAGAATAACTTCCTTAGATGACGTAGACCTTGATACTGCAATTGATTTCTACAACATGGTTTTGACTTGCACAACAATTACAGATACTCAGAAATCTCACTTTGCATCAGCTCTTGAAATGATAATCCGCTTAAGAGGAAAGTCTTTTCCTGAGTTAAAAGAAGTCATCAAGGACAGAGCCAAGCGAAACAAGCTGGAGTTCTTCTTAGCATTACGAAACATCACCGACTTAGCTGATATTGATGCAGTCGACAGAGTAGAGTTTGAACGCTACATATCAAACACCTTTGTAGCAAAGCGAATCGAATATATAAAGATCATCGATAGAGCAAAGCTATATGCCATTGAGCAGTCAATGAATGATTTACATCCACATGTACTTCGTTATGAGAACAAGCTTATTTACCTTACATATCATCCAAACATCGCAATTGCAAAGCAGTTTGAATATACACAGGTAAAGGAACCGCTTTTCTTTGATTTTTCGCTCAATGTTTCTGAGGTTTTAAAGCGTCAGGTATTTGCATTACTAAAATACGACCTTGAAGACGGAGACAAAGTAACTACACATATGCTTCTTCAGAATCGTATTACTCCGCTTTGGTACTTATACAAATACTGCGTTGAGCATGAAATTGATGATATTTCAAAGGTTACAAATGCTGAAGTAGAAGGATTTATAGAGTACTTAAATACATTACCAATAAAGAGCACCACATGTTCTAGAGCTGCATTTAAGCGAATACGAAAGTTTACATTTTTAAATGCTCCATCAATTGATTGGGATGCATCCGCTTGGTTTTTAGAGCGCTTTTCCTTTACAGAAGGAAGAGTAAATCCTTCAAATCCACGTGAAGCATTCTACTTTGATGATGTTGAAATAACAGAAAACCTTGATTTACTGAAAGACTACATGAAATACCTACTTGGTCTTTCTCAGAGACTTTCAATTACATCTATTTACATGATTTATAACAATGTAAAGCGAATGCTTTTCTACTTCGATGAAAATGGCATTTACCTTACTAAGCTTACAAAGGCAGACCTTGAAAACTACATCAATTACTTGCAAAGAAAAGATGTCCGTGTTGCAACTATAAATTCGCACCTAGGTGAGATTTCTAAATTCATTTACTACTTAGAAGCAAAAGAATGTATACAGCCTCTTAGATTTCACTTTGAAAAATACAGAGGATTTGAGGTTTACAAACACAACGACATTTCCGTTTCAAAGGAAGATCAAAGAAAAGTTTTCGAGGTACTGGGATACTTCCCTGAGGAGCTTCGATTAATGTTTTTAAATCTTTGGTGTTTAGGTATTCGTGTAAATGAAGTCTGCGCAATAAAAGGAAATGCTTACCTCTTTGATGGCTCAACCGCTTGGTTTTTGATCTATCAGAACAAAGCCAAAAGAGAAAAGCGAATCCCTATACCAACAGAACTTTACGACCTGATGACAGAATACATCAAACGAAACAACATCGCACCCGATGAATATGTTTTTAAGGCTCCACATACCACTGGGCCTTACCGCTCCGGAACCTTCAGAAAGCAGATGAATATTCTCTTTGACAAGTATGGAATATCTGAAACCTATAAGTTCAAACCCCATGGGTACAGACACACACTTGCCACGGAGCTTTACAACGATGGCGCCAATATTCAGTGCATCAGAGAATACTTAGGACACTCTAGCGAAGACATGACCAAGCACTACATCGACCATCTACCAAATAAGATAGACAAATTAAACGAAGAATACTTCGCTACCAAAAATAAGGAGGACATTCAATGGAACTAAAATTTAAAGAATTTAACAGCTATAAGCACCTAACGGAAAAAGACTTAAAATCCGACTACTACAAACCGGAGTATGGCTTTGATTTAAGCCTACTTCCAACACTTTCTCTTCAAGAACAGTTAGCTCCTTTTATCTTAGAGCGAGGGAACACGCTAACCTTTTTAAGTCTTTACATAGACCGTAGAAGCTACATGCTCTTTGCTGAATTCATAACCACTTGTTATCCGGATCTTGAATCTATGTTAGACCTTGATGTTGAAGCAGCTACTGCAAGAATGATTGGCTTTCTCCATGACAAAAACATTAATCCTAGAAGAAAGCAGATAGATGGTTTTGTCTTGCATCCTGCTATTCGCTACATAAGCCAAGCACATTTTTATTGCTTACCTAAGGACAATTTCATCTTCTATAGAGACCTTGACTGCTACAAAGACATTCCAAAGAAGAAGCAAACCTCCGCACATTATCATCCGGAGTACTTCTTCAACTTAAATGTATTGCCGTCCTCCTTAATAGAAGAATTTCGAGAATTCATTACTGCAAGGGGAAAGGAATTATCATTTACCAGTATTACCAATGAAAGACGATGCTTTGGCCACATAGCTGACTTTTTATGCGATACCTATCCATCCATCAAGTCTTTATATGACTTAGACAAAGATAGCTGTATTAGAAAATATAAAATTTGGGCTATGAAGCATCAGATACCTTTAACCATTACCAGTAATAAGAGAAACAAGTTACATCCAGAAACAAAGATACATCCGTTTTTTAAGTACCTAAAAACCATCCTTTCTTACTTTACCTATGATGACGGATTATTCCATTTTGAGGATGATATATGGATATTGGATAGGCTTGATTTTCCCGTCAGGCGTCCTCCGGTTAACACAATTGCTAGCATCAATTTTGAGAACATCCTTCAAGACAAAATGAAAGCTGAAACAAAGAAAGCTATTCTCTTTCGTCTCAAGGAAGTTTCTGCAAGAACAGCAGTAAATGATGTACATGTAATTAATGTTTTCACCGAATATCTTGCAAGGGATTACCCACAAATAGAATCCTTTGCCGAAATTGATCGAGAGGTAATTGAATCTTACTTGATTTACCTAAATACGGAAGATACTAGACGCAAGAACTATCGCTCAGAGCTTATATCTCTAAAGATTATATTAGCCACCATAGGTCTTGTAATAGATGAATATTCTCTTACGAAATTATTCTTCCCTGAAGATATTCCAAAGAACAATATTCCAGTCTTTCGATTTTATACGGATAGCGAGCTTGAAACTTTAAATAGAGGATTTAAAACTCTAGATCCTCAGACCGGACGATTAATGATTCTTCATGAAATCTTAGGTTGCAGAATCTCTGAGACACTTACCTTAAGAACGGATTGTATTAGAGAAGATGAAAACGGACACTTATACATCACCATTCACCAGGCCAAGGTTAACAGAAGTTATCGAAAGCCTATTAACGATGACATTAAAAACCTTATTGAAAGCGCCATCGCTTACACAACATCACATTACGGTCCACGAGATTATATCTTTGTTGACGACAATAATCCAGATAACCCTATGACCTATGGAGCAATGTATTACCGAGTACAGTGCATGATTATTGAAAACGACTTACGTGATGACCACGGAGAACTCTTTACTGTAAGTACTCATCTTTTCAGAAAGACTTATGGAAAAAGACTTTGTGATATGGGACTTGATGATTCTATTATCGCCAAATTACTTGGACATGCCAATACTTCATCTGTTAAGCACTACCGCAGAATGACAAGTAAAGTCCTTGCTGAAGGCACTAAAAAACTTAGAGAAGAAAAGGACAAAACCATTAATAAATACAAAGGAGGTTGGAACTAATGGCAAACTACACAAACATGGTAAAAAGCAATCACGACAGATCTGAAGCTATGCTAAACCTTTCCCTTACCACAATTTCGGAAATGGTTGAGGATGGCGAAAAAGTCACTGTCGCAGAACTTGTAAGACGCACTGGCTTTTCTAGAGACTACTTCTACAAAAATAAAGATGTTCACGAAGCACTTACAAATGCTATCACCTTACAAATCGGAAAAGTCTTTATTAACAGAAAAGAAGAGTCTCTTTTAAAAGCTACCAGACGAGAAAACGAGTTACTAAAACTAAAGATTATTTCTTTAGAAAAGAACATTGAAACATTAACTGCTGAGCTAGAAAAGAAAAGCTCTTCAGAATTTGACCTAGTTAATAATTTATAAGAAAGAGAGGATTTTAAAATGAGTGAATTAATTATTGGAGTAGACGTTGGATTTGGTAACACAAAGACATCACACAAAGTATTTTCTAGTGGAGTGATTAAGCATTCCACAAAGCCACCTATTTCAAGCATGGTGGTTGAAACAAATGAGGGATTCTATTCAGTTGGCAATCCTAAGATTACCATTCAGGAATCTAAAATGAACAATGAGGACATGCTCGTTCTTACCGAAGCTGCTATCGCAGAAGAACTTAAGATGCAGGGCATGACTCAGGCAGACATCCATCTTGGTGTAGGTGTACCACTTACACGTATGGGAGCAGAAAAAGAACCTATGCTTGATTACTACAAGCGCAATCGTAAACTTGTTTTCAAGTATGAAGATGTAACCTATAGCATCAACCTTTTAAGTATAAATGTGTATCCACAGGGCTATGCCGGAATCGTCAATTATATCAACAAATTCAGCAGACTTGCTGTTGTTATCGACATTGGAAGTTGGACGATTGATATCATGCCTATCCGCGAGAGAAAAGCGGATGCTGGTAACTGCAAGAGCCTTTCTCTTGGAACCATAACATGTATGCACAAAATCAATGAACACCTAAGAGAGCAGTTTAACGGTGAAGCAGATGAAATCTTACTTAAGGATGTAATGATTACCGGTTCAAGCATTGATCTTCCACCTAAGTATCTTACAGTCATTCAGAACGACCTTAAAACCTATGTGGAAGACATTATGGGGCAGCTTCGTGCCTTACAGTTCAACCTTGATACAACTCAGCTTATCTTTATCGGTGGTGGTTCTACAATCATTAAGAACTTCCTTGATGCTGAGAAATATCCAAAAGCTACTGTAATCGATGATGTTCATATCAATGCGAAAGGTTATGAAGACCTTATTCGCTACCAGATTCGAAACGGAGGATTAAAGTAATGAAATCCTTTGCCAAAACCATCAGATTCTATGACACACACAAAGATCAGGTGGCAATAAAGGCAATTTCTAACTATGCCGAATACGGCTTTAGCAGTGCCAATGAAATGGTTGTGACAGCTCTGTATGAACTTGCAGAGCGTCATAACAACCATTCCTCAAACGAACTGCCACTTGATGAACTAGCAGACAAAATCGTAGCTAGACTTGGCGGTAACATCACCATTGTTTCGGGAACTACAGAGGCTAATCCTTCTTCTTGTGTTTCCTCCGGTCCCGAAACATGGGATACCCCAGAACCTGCTACAGATGAAAATATCAGTGATGTAATGGCTGATATACTATCGTTTTAATAAAGGAGCAAAAACATGAATTTAAGAAATAAAAGCCCTACACACACTTATATTTAGGACGTCTAATAAAACGTTCATTCCACTTCCTTAAAAAGGAATATTCATCATGGGATTTAATGGATCTGATGCATTGTGATACGTTGTAGCACTGCCAATGCCTATGATAATATTTCTGACCTGGATGTTTATGATACAGGATAATAGGATATTCTGAATAAGCAGGATTCCTCTTTTGAATGATCCATGAATCCTTTGTATTTTTACTTTGAATCTCAATGAAGTTATCCTCTACAGGATACCTAAGTACCTTGAAATAACCTTTATCAATGAGATGTAACTCTCTATAGGTAAACATTAAAGCCCCCTTCTTATTGATACTGATATATTGATTGATAGGATGGATATGATACAGACATATAGATATATTCTTTCTACAGATTCTATAATGAATAAGAGA
Organism: Lachnospiraceae bacterium RM5; assembly: GCA_900110975.1. Taxonomy (GTDB): domain Bacteria; phylum Bacillota; class Clostridia; order Lachnospirales; family Lachnospiraceae; genus Bovifimicola. The sequence goes on along the minus strand of FOFK01000006.1, from coordinate 121,964 downwards.
TAAAGTACTTCTCGAGAGTAATTAATACAACTTCTATAACGCCCATCCCTGCATTATTTCCTATAAGACCGTCTTTCTCTCCTGCGTTATTTTCTTTAAAACTGCTTTCTTCCCATCTTATTTTTAAATCCAATATAAGAATTGCTATGTTTAAATAAATCATTTCCAAAAAATCTCTAATTTTTCTCATACGCAAACTCTCCTTTTTTTTCATAATTCTTCCAAACTTTTTCCAAACTTTTCCAAATTTTTTCAAACTTTTTTTATCACAACTTAAATGACATCAGCGCCGGAATCATAACCATCGCCATGGATATCACCAAAAGAATTCCCATAGGAAATAATAATTTTGTTGATGTCCTGTCACTTTTTGCCTTAATTAAAGTCTTTCTTTTCTCATATGCTTCATACACTTCACCACGTAAAATCACGCTTACACCTTTTGTTCCTTTTTTTATATTCTGTTCTAGCAGATTTGCAAGTTTTATATATGAAGACAATCCACACCTCTTTCCAAAGACCGATATGCTTTCGGTTTCACTCATTCCATTTTCCATACGATATTTTAAAAGTTTTATTTCCTCATACGCATACTTAAATTCCTTCTCCTCCTCATAATCTTTTAAAATCCTTTCAAATGCAGGCAAAATGCTTAAACCAGCTTCCTGTAGAATAGCTATTTTTTCTACAATAGATACATAATCCATCTCAAGTTCTTCTTTTCTTTTATCAAGAATATTTTTATCATTATTAAAAAATAAAATAAAAACTACCACGCCTGAAATCAAAGCCAGAAGAACAGACTTAAATTTAAGATCCTCCCTGAAAACACCTAAAATCAAACATATGTCAGATGCCAATAAAGACAAACAAAGTCTGTAAATAAGTATTGCAATAACATCTTTATTATCAAATGTTTTTAAATTAATCTTTTCCATACCATCTTTCATTTTATATAAGGGAAGCTGCTTTATTTTTCTATTAACAAACATAATGATAAATAATGAAATTCCGCCAAAAAAATTAAGAATGAAAATATACTTTTTCTCCATATTTTTAAGCCGGGAAATATATTCTTTTTTCTCTTTAAATGGGAATATTAAAAGAATTATATTTATGAAAAAAAATACAATTGTATAGACTATAACCATCACCCCTGTTTAATATTTTTAATATTTTATCTCTGTCATCTTTAACCCTATAATTACTGCAAAAAAATATATAATAAGACAGATGGTTACGACCACCCTTCCCATTAATGAATTATATAAAGCACCCATCAAATCCCCTGCCGTAAATCTCATATATAAAACAATAACCTCCGGCATACAGCACATTACCATATATTCATATTTTTTTGCATTTATTATTTCTTTAATTTCCCTGTTAACCTCAAACTTCCTGCTTATTGTTTCAGATGTCTTTTTTATTATGTTTATCATATCTCCACCGGTTCTTTTTGAAACAGAAATCACTTCGCTGAATAACTTTATCTCATATATTCCACTTCTGTTTCCAAAATCCTTTAAAGTATCCTCTATCTTTATATTTAAAGAAAGTCTGTTTAACATAATCATTATTTCCTTACAGATATATCCATCCATTCCATACATCTGCCTCATCTCAGGCAAAACCTCTAAGAGACCATATTCCATGGAATATCCTGAAGACAACTGTGCAGATAAAGAAACTAAAAATTCCCTGAACTGCTCTAATAATTTTTCTTTTCTTCTTAAAATAAATATTTTTCTAAAATACTTTATATAAACAGGTCCCGGTATCAGAAAGATAAAAAAAGAAATAACATTATTATAAAATACAAATGAAAAAACTACTGCAAATCCTGCTATTACAAGAGCTAAAAAGATTTTTTCCATCCTGCTGAAAATATAAATATCATAATTAATTATGTGCTCCGTATTTTTTTTCTTCATCAAACAACCCCGCCCTTAATAATTTTTCCGTATTTTTTAAACCTTCTTCATTCCATACAAACCTCCCACTTACACTGCTTCCCTTACCTTTATCTTCTTTTATGTCTTCAACAAATTTACATATGCTCCTAAGTTTAACTTTCCCATTCCCTCCATCAACTTCAACAATTTCTAAAAGTTTTCTTGTCTTATCCCTCATTCTTCCAAGATGTATAATAATATCAACACCCGAAATAATCTGCCCCCTTATCGCATTTATGGACAAATCACTTCCCATGGATACCATTACTTCCAGTCTGTTTATCATATCTTTAGGACTGTTAGCATGTGCAGTACTCAAACTTCCATCATGCCCCGTATTCATAGCCTGAAGCATATCAAGAGCAGCTCCATCCCTTACTTCTCCTACAATTATCCTGTCCGGCCTCATTCTTAAAGAAGTTTTAATAAGGGTTCTTATACTTATTTCATTTTCGCCTTCTATATTTTTCTCCCTGGCTTCAAGACTCACAAGATTTTTTACATTCTGGATTTTTAATTCACATAGATCTTCAATGGTAATTACTCTTTCATCCTCACCAATAAAAGCAGATACAGCATTTAAAAAAGTTGTTTTCCCACATCCTGTTGAACCACAAAAAATAATATTATACTTAGCTTTTATTAAAGCTCTTATAAATTCCTTACATTCTTCATCAATAGTTTTAAAAGATACCAGTTCATCCATGGTTATGCTTTTATCCGGAAATCTTCGTATGGTAACAACCGGTCCATTTATGGCAACAGGCTCTAAAACAATATTGACCCTTGAACCATCAATAAGTCTTGTATCAACAATAGGCGAAGATTCATTAACCCTTCTGTTAACCCTTGTTACGATTTTCTGGATAATATCTAAAAGTCTTTCTTTCGTAGAAAATTCACCTTCATACTTTTCTATACTTCCATTCTTTTCAATAAAAATATCTTTAACACCATTTATCATAACTTCGGTTATTTCTTCATCTTTTAAAATTCTTGATAGTACATCCATTCCTTTTATGGAATCAAAAACACTTTTTCTTATCTTTATCTTGTCATCCAAAAATAAATACATGTCATCTGATTCTTCCAACAGCACATTATCAATAACTTCTTTTATGGTTTCATCATCCGTTTCCAAAGACATGTCTATCTTATTTAAAACAATATCCCTTATAGCATTTATATCCATTTATTCACCCAACTTTAATTAATCACTATACATATACCTTTTTAATGTAATCAAGTACACCGCTCTTATCCGTATTTTCAAGGTAATTCATAAATTTTACCAAGGGTTTATCCATTCCATTTTTATTATCACATACCAGATAGATACCTTCATAATCCTTAAAAATATCAAGAAATTCAAATAACGAGGCATCAAGATTAAAAATAATAAAATCATAAATATCCATCTTTAAAATTTCCTCTGCAATATATTTAATCTCCTCTTTCTTAATGCTCTTTAAATCATTAGGATTATTACAGGTTCCTATTAAATCAAATCCGGATATATCTTTTTTTATAATTGTATTTAACTTGATATCTAAACATTTATTTCCTAACCTTATATAGTAAAGAATATCAGATAATGTATGATTGGAATTTACATCAAGTGCCGAAAAAAAACTCATATCAACAAATAATATTTTTTTATCTGAACCATTTGCATTTATAATATTAATCACTTCTTTTAATGCTTTAATTTTTTCCTTTTCTCCAAGAAGTGAATATAAAGAAATAACCTTACCTTTCACCGCTTTCTGATAAATTGATGAAGACTTTTTATCATCAAAACATCTGGCACATTCATCATAAATATCCCTGAATATCAAAGATGCAGCCTGATATTTATAAATTGTCCTGAATCCGGATACGAGCTCAACATCCTTATCTTCGCATAAAACAAGATAATTAATATCATTAAAATCATGTAACCGATTTATACTTTCGTTACCATAACCATTATAATTATCTTTATTAATCCTGTTATTCGTATTTATCTTATTATCTTTATTTTCGCTGAAATACTTTTCTGAAATGACAATTAACCCTATATACTCTCTTTTCTTTTTTACATAATCCCATAATCCCTTAATATCACTGAAAAACAGACATTCTATTATCATCCCCGCATTCTTATAATAATTTCTTATAGAATCCGTAAAATATACATCCCTGTCATAGAATAAGACCTCCTTATATTTATTCATACATTTTATCCATCACCCCTGACCTTATATTTCATTGTTAACAAATGATGTCACTTATTATAAATCATACACTTCTTTTTGTAAAGTCTTTTTATAAATTTTTTCATAATTAATTTTTCCAATAGTTTTTTACAGGTTACCGTGTTATAATGTTTAATGGATTTTAATATTTATTAGTATTTTGGAGGAATTATACATGTCACAACGTAAGGATATTCACAAGATTTTAATCATTGGCTCCGGTCCTATCATCATCGGACAGGCATGCGAATTTGATTATTCCGGAACTCAGGCTTGTAAAGCCTTAAGAAATCTTGGTTATGAGATTGTTTTAGTAAACTCAAACCCTGCAACTATTATGACAGACCCTGAAATGGCTGATGTTACATACATTGAACCTCTCAATGTTAAACGTCTTGAAGCTATTATTGCAAAAGAAAGACCAGATGCACTTTTACCAAACTTAGGTGGTCAGTCAGGTCTTAACCTTTGTTCAGAATTAAATAAAGCAGGGGTTCTTGATAAATATAATGTAAAAGTTATCGGTGTACAGGTTGATGCCATCGAAAGAGGAGAGGATAGAATCGAATTTAAAGAAACAATGGAATCTCTTGGTATCAATGTTGCACGTTCTGAAGTAGCTTATACTGTTGAAGAAGCATTAGAAATAGCAAAAGAATTATCTTATCCTGTAGTTTTAAGACCTGCATATACCATGGGCGGTGCCGGTGGTGGTCTTGTTTATAACCAGGACGAATTAAAGACAGTCTGCGCAAGAGGTTTAAAAGCAAGCCTTGTAGGTCAGGTACTTGTTGAAGAATCTATCCTTGGATGGGAAGAATTAGAATTAGAAGTTGTCAGAGATAAAAACGGAAATATGATAACTGTCTGCTTCATTGAAAATGTCGATGCTCTTGGTGTTCATACAGGTGATTCTTTCTGTACAGCTCCAATGCTTACTATAGAAGAATCTTTACAGGAAGAACTTCAAAGACAGGCATATAAAATAGTTGATGCTATCCAGGTTATCGGTGGTACAAACGTTCAGTTTGCACATGATCCAAAATCAGGAAGAATCATTGTTATCGAAATTAATCCTAGAACTTCACGTTCTTCTGCACTCGCTTCAAAAGCAACCGGTTTCCCAATTGCCCTTGTTTCAGCTATGCTTGCAACAGGACTTACTCTTGATGAAATTCCTTGCGGAAAATATGGCACTCTTGTAAATTACAAGCCTGACGGCGATTATGTTGTTGTTAAATTTGCAAGATGGGCTTTTGAAAAATTCAAAGGCGTTGAGGATAAATTAGGTACTCAAATGCGCGCCGTTGGTGAAGTTATGAGTATCGGTAAAACATATAAAGAAGCATTCCAGAAAGCAATACGTTCTCTTGAAAAAGGTCGTTATGGTCTTGGTTTTGCTAAGAACTTCAATGAACTTTCAAAGGAAGAATTACTTCAGATGCTTATTACACCTTCAAGTGAAAGACATTTCATTATGTATGAAGCTTTAAGAAAAGGTGCTACAATTGCTGAAATTAATGAAATAACAGCAGTTAAAGAGTATTTCATAAAAGAAATGAGAGATCTTGTTGAAGAAGAAGAAAAAATCCTTGAATTTAAAGGTTCTCTTCCAAGCGATGAATTACTTATCCATGCTAAGGCTGACGGTTTCTCAGATAAATATTTAAGCCAGATTCTTGACATTTCTGAAGATGAAATCAGAAACAGAAGAGAAGAACTTGGTGTTACAGAAAGCTGGGATTTCGTTCACGTTAGTGGAACAAAGGATAGTTCATATTACTATTCAACATATAATGCAAAAGATAATAATGTTGTAACAAACGACAAACCAAAGATCATGATTTTAGGCGGTGGTCCAAACAGAATCGGTCAGGGTATCGAATTTGATTACTGTTGTGTACATGCTGCAAAATCATTAAAGAAACTTGGTTTTGAAACAATCATGGTTAACTGTAACCCTGAAACTGTTTCAACAGATTATGATACTTCAGATAAACTTTACTTCGAACCACTTACATTTGAAGATGTTCTTAGTATTTATAAGAAAGAAAATCCTGTTGGTGTTATCGCACAGTTTGGCGGACAGACACCTCTTAACCTTGCTTCACAGCTTGAGAAAAATGGAGTTAAAATCCTTGGTACTTCTCCACAGGTTATTGACCTTGCCGAAGACAGAGATCAGTTTAGAAGCATGATGGAGAAATTAAATATTCCTATGCCTGAAGCAGGAATGGCAACTACTGTTGAAGAAGCAATCGAAATTGCCTCTAAGATTGGCTATCCTGTTATGGTTCGTCCATCATATGTACTTGGCGGACGTGGTATGGAAGTTGTATACAACGACGAAGCAATGAAATCATATATGGCTGCTGCCACAGGCGTTACACCTGACAGACCAATCCTTATTGACAGATTCTTACAGAAAGCTCTTGAATGCGAAGCTGATGCAATAAGCGATGGTAAAGTTGCATATGTTCCTGCAGTAATGGAACATATCGAACTTGCAGGTATCCATTCAGGTGACTCAGCATGTATTATTCCTTCAAAACATATTTCTGAAGAAAACCTTAATACAATTAAGGAATACACAAAGAAGATTGCTGAAGAAATGCATGTAGTCGGACTTATGAATATGCAGTATGCTATCGAAGATAATAAAGTATATGTATTAGAAGCAAATCCTCGTGCTTCAAGAACAGTACCTTTAGTTTCAAAGGTTTGCGGAATCAAGATGGTTCCACTTGCTGTAGATGTTATTACATCTTCACTTACAAACAGAGAATCAATTGTTCCAACACTTAAAGATAAGAAGATAAATTATTTTGGTGTTAAAGAAGCTGTCTTCCCATTCAATATGTTCCAGGAAGTAGACCCATTACTTGGACCTGAAATGCGTTCTACCGGCGAAGTTTTAGGTATCGCACCATCTACCGGTGAAGCATTCTATAAAGCACAGGAAGCAGCAGGACTTATTCTTCCTCTTGAAGGTACAGTTCTTATTTCAGTAAACAGTCATGATAAACCGGATGTTGCAAAACTTGCAAAAAATTTCTCTGACAACGGATTTAAGATTCTTGCTACAGGAAAAACTTATGAATTAATCGTAGAAAGTGGTGTAGAAGCTACTAAAGTTAAGAAATTATACGAAGGAAGACCTAACATCCTTGACTATATCTCAAATGGAGAAATTGATTTAATTATCAATTCACCTGTAGGTGATGAAAGCGACTATGATGACAGCTACTTAAGAAAGGCTGCTATCAAAAACAGAATTCCATACTTTACAACAATGGCTGCTGCCACAGCTACAATCGAAGGTATCAGCTACGTTAAGAATTCTAAAGAAGATGCATTACAGTCATTACAGGAAATTACTCCTGAAAACTAGGCGTAGTGGTTGCAAAATAACTGGACTTATGCGATGAATACTTGCCTGAATGTGTGTATCTGAAAACATATACATGGCGGGCTGCGTCAAGACTTTCAAATACGTGCAATAAAAAAATATGAGGCTGTGTCTTACACAGCCCCTTATTTTAATCGATATTAATAAAGGAGGATGCTATGGATAATAAAGATTCAAAGTTTTTACGCAATAAAAAATATAATTTAATTTCATTATATGTTATTACCTGCTTTCTGGTATGCATATTTTTATTGCGTCTCATTTGGGACTGGGCAGGCACAAAAAAAACAATAGTTGAAATCTTTACAATGATTTCTCCATTTTTCATCGGTTTTTTAATAGCCTACTTAATTAACCCATTAGTAAAAACTCTTAATGAAAAATTATTTCATAAATTACTAAAAATAAAAAAAGATTCTATAAGGAAACTGCTTTCAATCCTTGTAGCTTACATAATTGTAATAACAGTACTTGTAATATGTATCTCAATTATTATTCCTGAGTTATACACAAGCATTACAACAATCTACGAAAGTTTACAGGATTATTACGATAGCTTCATGAAATTCCTTATTAAATTTTCTGATAAGCATCCTAATATTGATATTGCGTATCTCACAAAATTAGTCCAGACAAACAGTTCAAATATTATTGATTTTATGAAAGGCTCAATCGGAACAATTCTTCCACTCCTTTATAACACATCAATTTCTGTTATTTCATGGACATTTAAGATTTTAATTGCATTAATAGTTTCTTGCTATATGTTAATTGATAAAGACCGCCTTTTAAGAAATGCAAAACGCTTTATCTATGCAATTTTCAAAAAAGAAAGAGCTACTAAATTCTGCCAGATACTTAAAGAATCAAATAAAATCTTTTCTGACTTTGTGATAGGAAAAACAATTGATTCAGTTATCATAGGTTTTATGTGCTTTATATTTATGAAAATTATTGGCTTAAAATATGCTATGTTAATCAGTGTAATTGTTGGAATAACAAATATGATTCCATACTTTGGACCATTTATTGGGGCAATACCAGGAATAATCCTCTTACTTACAATAGATTTCCAAAGTGCAATAATATTCTTGGTACTCATACTTGTCCTCCAGCAATTCGACGGCTTATATTTAGGTCCAAAGATTCTTGGAGAAAAAACCGGCTTAAGACCAATATGGATAATCTTTGCAATAACCGTTGGCGGCTGGCTAATGGGACCGTTAGGAATGTTTCTTGGAGTTCCAATATTTGCTGTAATTGTCTATCTGATTGACAGAGCAATCACAAACAAATTAAAAAGAAAAAATATTGAAATATAAAACGCTGGGATACAGGCAAATATATCAGCTTATATATACTTATATATACTGATATATACTGATATATACTTATATATTCTGATAGTTGTGATATGATGTAACTATAGTTATGAAATATTGTAACTTGTAGTTGTGAAATATTATGACTTATAGTTGTGAAATATTGTAACTTATAGTTGTGAAATATTGTAACTTATAGTTGTGAAACATTGTAACTTATAGTTGTAAAATATTTAACCCCGTAGGTGCTAAATTTAAGAATCCCCCAAAAGCTAGACTTTTTGTTCTAACTTCTGTGGGAGCAGTTCATGGCACCTGCGGGGTTTTTGTAATTTTTCTTTTTTACTAGAATCTCGACATTTTTTCCATATCACTAGTAGTTCATTCTCGACCACTACTAGAATCTCAGGATTTTTTTCATATCGCTAGTAATCTCGTCTCGGCGACTACTAGATTCTCAAGATTTTTTCCATCTCGCTAGTAATCTCGTCTCAACCACTACTAGAATCTCAAGATTTTTTCCATCTCGCTAGTAATCTCGTCTCGGCGACTACTAGATTCTCAGGGATTTATCTGATTTGCTAGTAGTCCTCGTTTTTCTTTTACTAGATTCTCGTGATTTTCTTCGATTCGCTAGTAATTCATCCTCGGCGACTACTAGATTCTCAAGATTTTTTCCATCTCGCTAGTAATCTCGTCTCGGCGACTACTAGAATCTCAGGATTTTTTTCATATCACTAGTAATTCCACTTCTATCACTTATATCACTTCTATCACTTCTATCACTTCTATCTATTCTATCTGTTCTTTCTTGCCACAAGCTTGCAGATTTTATTTCCTTTTTCTACAAACTTTTCTTCATATTCTGTCATTATATTTCCTTTATTTAAGGCCTCCCCTTCCCTATGCAAGTCAAATGTATATGCATCTATATAGAAGTTCGTTTCTTTTACTTCTTCTAAAGAAAAGTCAAAAAGATCTTTGTTGTCCGTTTTAAATTCAACGCTGCCATCATCTTTTAAGAACTTTTCATATCTTCCAAAAAAGGTTCTTGATGTAAGCCTTCTTTTTGCATGTCTGTCCTTTGGCCATGGATCTGAAAAATTAAGATAAATCTTGCTTACTTCATCTTTTTCAAACACTTCATCTATAATAGTTGCATCCATTCTAAGGAAAATAAGATTATTAAGAGATATGTTTTTTTCATTTTCCAACATATCTTTTTTCTCAATCGCTCTTACCATTACACTGGAAAATTTCTCAATTCCAATATAATTAATATCCGGGTTATTCATTGCAAGTGTTGTAATAAACTGTCCTTTACCCATACCAATTTCAATATGGATAGGGTTGTCATTTCCAAACAATATATTCCATCTTCCTTTATATTCACTAGTTTCATGCTCATCCATATTTATTGCAGATACATAAGAACTTATTTTTTCCCTGGATCCTTTAACATTTCTTAATCTCATAACTCATACATAATCCGACTGACAATTTTAAATTAACTTCAATTGTCTTTGATAATTTTAAATTAACTTCAATTGTCTTTGATGATTTTAGAATATCTTCAATTATCTTCAATTATCTTTAACCACATCAGATAATTTTAACTTCATCAGACAATCCTTGATAATTTTACCTTTCGGATTATCTCCTTTCTTTCCAAATACTTTCAAAATACATTCCAAAACCTGTCCTCTAGTCCAAATCCGGAGGTATATTTTCAATATATTTCATAAACTAATTTCAAATTTAAAAACACCCATATGATTTTATCTTTATATACTTATAAAATCAATGTTTTTTTCTCTTGCTTTTTTTTTAAATCGGAGTAATATATACCTAGCTGATATTTAAGTTCAGATATGGAGGATATCATGGAATTACAGGTAGATAATATTATAACTGAATTATCAAAGATAGATAGTTCTTCGAAAGACATTATTGAAAGTTCAAATAAAGAAATGGAAGCTTGCAATAAAGAGCACCAGAAACGAATTGAAGAATTTGATAAATCTTTAAAAGATAAACTTACAAGTGAACTTGAAGAGATAAAGAATGACATCAATAAAACTTATGATGAAAAATTAGCTGTGCTTGAAAAAGAAACTGATAAACAGATTCAGCAGTTAGATGAAGATTATAAGAAAAATCATGATGCAAAATTAGAAATGATGTTTAACAATCTTACAAAAGCCTAATCATAAATTCAGATTGTACTTTAACCTAAGCGAAACGGAGCAGAATATGAAGGACGTTTTAACCTATAGTGGACTTAGCACTAAAATAAGAAAAATGGATTCAAACCTTTTATCAAAAGAACAGATAAATGAGCTTTGCGAACTTACATCAGTTAATGAAGTTATTGAATACTTAAATGGGCTTGATTCATATAAAGAAATATTTTCAAATGTAAATATTCTTTCTCTAAGAAGAAGAGATTTAGAACGACTTCTTAATATTTCTTCCTACAAAGATTTTTTAAAACTCTATAACTTTTCTTCCATAACCCAGAGAAAATATTTTAAAATATTTTTCTTGCGTTATGAAGTTAGTGTCTTAAAACAAGTATTCAGGGAAGTAATCGATAAACAAAAGATTTCTTACTCATTCTCTGAAATCATTCCTTTTTTTAACAAATTCTCAGATATTTCTCTTGAAGATCTGTCAAAAATAACTTCCGTTGAAGAAGGTATAAATTTATTGGAAAATACGGTGTATTTTAAACCGTTGAAATATCTGTTAAATTTAAATGATTATACTATTTTTGATATTGAGCTTACCCTTGATTTATTTTATTTTAAATACATCTGGAAGGCTTTACATAAATATATAAAGAAAAAAGATTTGGAAATTGTAGCTTCAACCTACGGCTCAACCATTGATTTTCTGAATATTACCTGGATTTACAGATGCCTTTATTTTTATAATATGACATATGAAGAAAAGAAAAATGTACTTATTCCAATCAGCTATAAACTGAAATTTTCAGTTGTAGATAAAATGCTAAAAGCAGAAAATATTGATGAATTCAATAAAATATTTTCTGAAACAAGTTATGGTAAAAAATTTTCTCCTGTGGAAATTAATGAGCATAACTATGAAAAACTCAGCAAAAGATTTTTACGCAGGCTATATGAATTGAATTTCAAGAACAATCCATATTCCCTTGCATGTGTAGATACATATCTATACAAAAAGAACCAGGAACTAAAATTAATAGTTTCCATAACCGAGAGTATCAGATATTCTCTTCCAAAAGAAGAGATATTTAATATAATAAACTACTAATGGAGGTGAGAGTACTTGATTGAAAAAATGAGATATGTCACTATTACAGGACCAAATAATGACATAGACCGTGTGATAAATAAATATCTCTCAAAATACGAAATACATCTTGAAAACTCCATACAGGAACTTTCAAAAACAAATAAAACTCTTACTGCTTATGTGGATGTAAACCCATATAAATCCCTTATTACAAGAGCCTCTGAATATCTTTCATTTATTGGTGATACAAAGGGACTTAAGGCAGATGAGACCATGACGGTTGATGACGCAGAAGCTTTCATAAATGATGTTGATTATAATATCAGCTCTATGAAAACAAAAATAGCAAATCTTACAAAGGCAAAGGACGAATTAGTTGATAAATATAACAACACTCATCCATTTGAAAACCTTGATTATGACATAAAAGGCATACTTGACCTTGATTATGTAAAATTCAGATTCGGACGTGTACCTGCACAGTTTTACGATGCTCTTAAAGATTATGCAGATAAAAATGCTTCATCAATCCTGATTCAGTGTGATACTGATGAAGATTATGTATGGCTTGTTTATTTTGTTCCTGATGTTGAATCAAGAAAAATAGATGCAACTTATACATCACTTCATTTTGAAAGAACATTTATTCCAAATGATATTGCAGGAACCCCAGAGCTTGCCTGCTCTATACTTCAGGAAAAAATAGACAACTTAAATAAACATATAAATAACATAAATGAAGATCTTAAAAAATCTCTTACAGAAGATAAACAAAAAATCTTTTCAGCCTACAGACGTTTAAAACTTGCATCAGATAATTTTGATGTACGAAAGATGGCTACACATACAAATAATAAATATGATAATTTCTATATTATCTGCGGCTGGATGGGTGAAAAAGATGCAAATGATCTGCTGGAAGAGATAAAATCTGACGATAATGTTGTTATTATCATAGAAAATAAGGATGGTTCAAAGAAAAAGAATCCTCCTACAAAACTTAAAAATCCACGTATTTTTAAGCCTTTTGAAATGTATACAAAAATGTATGGTCTTCCAAACTATAATGAAATGGATCCTACACTTTTTATTGCCATTACATATTCCATTATTTTCGGTGCAATGTTTGGTGACGTAGGCCAGGGTCTTTGCCTTGCAATCTTTGGTTTTCTTCTTTACTTTGTTAAGAAAATCAATCTTGCCTACATTATAGGAATGTGCGGTATCTTCTCAACCGTATTCGGATTCTTATTTGGAAGTATCTTTGGTTTTGAAGAAATTATCGAACCGGTCTGGTTAAGACCAGTTGATGCCATGAGTAAAGTTCCGGTTATCGGTTCATTAAATACAGTCTTTGTTGCAGCAATCGGAGTTGGTATGATGCTTGTACTTCTTACCATGATATTCCATATGATAAATGCAATAATAACAAAAGACTTTTTAAATACTTATTTGGACAACAATGCTTTAGCAGGATTTTTATTCTACTCATCCCTTGTTATCATCGTTCTCTTAGCAATGTTTAACAAGAAAATGCCAAGCGGACCGGTGATTGCACTTATGTTCTTAATACCTCTTTTCTTTATTGCATTAAAAGAGCCTATTACACATAAGATAACAAAGAAAAAACCTGCTGAAAAAGTATCCGTTGGAATGTTTATTGTACAGACATTCTTCGAATTATTTGAAGTACTTTTAAGTTATTTTTCAAATACATTATCATTTATCAGAGTTGGTGCATTTGCAGTCAGCCACGCATCCATGATGTCAGTTGTGCTTATGCTTGCAGGCGCAGATAAAGGAAATGGACATACAAACTGGATTATTATTATTTTAGGAAATCTGTTTGTTATGGGACTTGAAGGTCTTATCGTTGGTATCCAGGTATTAAGACTTGAGTACTACGAAATGTTTAGTAGATTTTATAAGGGTAATGGTAGGGAATTTAAACCATTTAACCAGGCATAAAAAAATATTATGAAAGAAACAAAGGAGGTCATATCATGACACTTACAGTAAAAATTTTATTATCAATAGCACTTATTTTAAGCATCGTAGTTCCATTTGGAGCATACGCAATCGGAGAAAAGAAAAGAGGAAACTATAAAAAATGTCTCGCATTTAACGTTGTATCTTTCTTTGGAACAATGATTTTTTCACAGCTTATTTTATTCTCAAATACAGCTTTAGCTGCATCTAATTCTACTGCTTCTTCTTCAAACGGACTTGCATTCATTGGTGCAGCACTTGCAACTGGTTTTTCTTGTATCGGTGGTGGTATTGCCGTAGCTTCTGCAGCATCTGCAGCTCTTGGAGCAATCTCTGAAGATGATTCATTACTTGGTAAATCACTTATCTTCGTTGGACTTGCAGAAGGTGTTGCTCTTTACGGACTTATCATTTCATTTATGATCTTAAGTAAGATTTAAGGAGATGTTTTTTTGAAAATATTTTTAATAAGTGATAACGTTGATACTCAGACAGGCCTTAGACTTGCCGGTATAGATGGTGTTGTAGTACACGAAAGAAATGAACTTAAAAATGCTTTAGAATCAGTACTTCTTAACAAAGAAGTTGCAATTATTCTTATTACCGAAAAGCTAAGTTTTGAATTTCCTGAGATTATTGATGACATAAAATTACATCGAAACGAGCCGCTTCTTGTTACTATTCCTGACAGACACGGTCTTGGAAGAAAAAGCGATTTTATTACATCTTATGTAGAAGATGCTATCGGACTTAAACTATAGAATTGAGGTTTTTATATGAATATCGATGATAAAATAAAACATTTCCAGGAAACTTCTGATTACTATGCAAATCAGAAAAAGGCTTCCATCGTAAAAGATTATAAAGACGGTTTAGATATCCAATTCGAAAACCACAAAAAAGAAGCCATGAAAATGTATGAACTTCAAAAGAAGGTACATATTGAAGAAATAAGAAAAGAATGTAATAAAGAATTTTCAAAAAAACAGCAGGAAATCAGAAAGAAACTTACAGACAAAAAGATTTCCCAGAATGAATTATTCTTTGCTGATCTTGAAAACAAATTAAATGAATTTTTTTCAACTAAAGAATATGATGAACTTTTAATAAAGGAAATCCTTGAAGCAAAAGAATTAGCTGAAAATGGAAAACTCATCATATATATCGATCCGTTAAATAAAGAGAAAAAAGAATTTCTTGAAAAAGAAACTAACCAGGAACTTCTTATCAGCAGCTACTCTTTCGGTGGAGGAATGCGTGCTTTAATTCCTGAAAAAAATATTCTTATTGAAAATTCTTTTGACTACAAATTAGGACTTGCAAAAGAAGAATTCTAACTTTTTTACGTTTTTATTTTGGAGGATATTATGGAATACGAAGTTAAAGGAACCATATACGGAATAAACGGTCCCGTTGTATATGTAAGTGGAAAAACCACCTTTAAAATGGGCGAAATGGTATATGTTGGAGAAGAAAAACTTATCGGTGAAGTTATTTCCCTCACATCAGAAAAAACTACCATCCAGGTATATGAAGAAACATCCGGCTTAAAGCCACATGCACCTGTATATTCAACAGGTTCTGCTATCTTTGTAACTTTAGCACCTGGTATATTAAATAACATTTTTGATGGTATTGAAAGACCACTTGATAATATTGCAAAGGAAAAAGGTATCTATATTACAAGAGGTGTATCTGTAGATGCCCTTGATACAAAGAAAAAATGGGACACACATATCACTGTTAAGAAAGGTGAATATTTAAACGCCGGTTCTATAATAGCTGAAGTTCAGGAAACTAATGCTATTGTACATAAATGTATGCTCCCTCCAAATGTATCAGGCCTTGTTGAATCAGTTGTTTCAGACGGCTCTTATACAATAAATGATACTTTATTAACTATCAAAACAGAGCAGGGTGTTGTCATCCCTGTTACAATGACACAGAAATGGCCAATCAGAACACCAAGACCTGTAAATAAAAGATTCCCTGCAAACAAACCACTTATCACAGGCCAGAGAATTCTTGATTCTTTCTTCCCTATTGCAAAGGGTGGAACTGCTGCAATCCCTGGTGGATTCGGAACAGGTAAGACAATGAACCAGCACCAGATTGCTAAATGGGCTGATGCTGATATCATTATTTACATTGGTTGTGGTGAACGTGGAAACGAAATGACACAGGTTCTTGAAGATTTCTCTAAACTTATTGATCCTAAGAGTGGTAATCCTCTTATGGACAGAACTACACTTATTGCCAATACTTCAAATATGCCTGTTGCAGCCAGAGAAGCAAGTATTTATACAGGTATTACACTTGCTGAATATTATAGAGACATGGGTTACCATGTAGCCATAATGGCAGACTCAACATCACGTTGGGCTGAAGCCCTCCGTGAGCTCTCAGGACGTCTTGAAGAGATGCCTGCCGAAGAAGGTTTCCCTGCATACCTTGCAAGCCGTCTTGCCGGCTTCTATGAACGTGCAGGATATTGTAAAACACTTAATGAAAACGAAGGTTCAGTAAGTATCATCGGAGCTGTTTCTCCACAAGGTGGTGACTTTAGTGAACCTGTTACACAAAGTACAAAAAGATTCGTAAGATGTTTCTGGGCACTTGATAAATCCCTTGCTTATGCAAGACATTTCCCAGCTATACACTGGCTTACAAGTTATTCTGACTACCTTTTGGATTTAACACCTTGGTATAATGAAAACTGTAGTACAGACTTTGTAAGCAACAGAAACAGACTTCTTGCAATACTTAACAACGAAAGTTCACTTATGGAAATCGTTAAACTTATTGGTAGCGACGTTCTTCCTGATGATCAGAAACTTACTCTTGAAATTGCAAGAGTTATAAGACTTGGATATCTTCAGCAGAATGCTTTCCATAAAGATGACACCTGCGTTCCTCTTGAAAAACAGAATCTTATGATGAGAACAATCCTTTATCTTGAGGAAAAAGCAAAATCTTTAATTGCTCTTGGAATGCCAATGCGTATTCTTAAAGAGAATGATATTTTTGAAAAAATTATAGCTATCAAATATGATATTCCAAATGACAAACTTGAAATGTTTGATGACTATACTAAATTAATAGATAACTGGTATAACGACATTATGAATAAGAATGCATAATTTTTATGACCTTGGAGAGGGTCACAAATAACTACTACTCTATGATTCGAGGATAATTTTTATGGCAATTGAATATCTTGGACTCAGTGAAATAAAGGGTCCCTTAGTCGCTCTTGAAAATGTAAAAAACGCCTCATACGACGAAATGGTTGAATTTACTTTAGATAATGATCCTGACAGAAAACTTGGTCGTATTATTGAAGTATATGAAGATAAGGCTATTATTCAGGTTTTTGAAGGCTCTGAAAATATGTCTCTTTTAAATACCCACACAAGATTACTTGGAAAACCTTTATCTATAGGTCTCTCTCCGGATATTCTTGGAAGAACATTTAATGGTATTGGAAAACCAATTGATGGTATGGGAAATCTTATTCCTGACGTTGTAAGAGATGTAAATGGAATGCCTTTAAACCCTGTAAAAAGAGAATATCCAAGAAACTATATCCGTACAGGTATTTCTGCAATAGACGGACTTACAACACTTATCAGAGGACAGAAACTTCCTATATTCTCAGGAAATGGTATGCCACACAATGAACTTGCAGCTCAGATTGTTAAACAGGCATCAATAAGTGATAATACAGAAAATAAATCCGAAGATGAAGAACTTGTTATTGTATTTGGTGCAATGGGTGTAAACCATGACGTTGCTGAATATTTCAAAAAGACATTTGAAGAAAGTGGTGTTTCCGATCACGTTGTAATGTTTTTAAATCTTGCAAATGACCCTGTTGTTGAAAGACTTGTTACTCCTAGAGTTTCTCTTACAACAGCTGAATATCTTGCATTTGATCTTGGAAAACACGTTCTTTGTATTCTTACTGATATGACTTCATTTGCTGAAGCATTAAGAGAAGTATCTTCTTCAAAAGGCGAGATTCCATCAAGAAAAGGATATCCGGGATACCTTTACAGTGAGCTTGCTACAATTTACGAAAGAGCAGGAATTGTTACTGATTCAACTGGTTCTGTTACACAGATTCCTATTCTTACAATGCCAAATGATGATATTACTCATCCAATCCCTGACCTTACAGGTTATATTACTGAAGGACAGATTGTTTTAGACAGAGTATTAAATGGTGCTTCCATCTATCCGCCAATTAATGTTTTACCTTCATTATCACGTCTTATGAAGGACGGTATTGGTGCAGAATATACAAGAGAAGATCATCAGGATGTTGCTAACCAGCTCTTTGCATCATACGCAAAAGTAGGCGAAGCAAGGGCTCTTGCTTCAGTTATCGGTGAAGATGAATTATCTGACATTGATAAAAAATACCTTGCATTTGGTAAAGCATTTGAAGAAAAATTTGTAGGTCAGAGAAGTGACGAAAACCGTACTATTATTGAAACTCTTGACCTTGGATGGAAATTATTACATATCCTTCCAAAGAATGAATTAGACAGAATTAATACAGAAATACTTAAAAAATATTATGATAATTATACAGCTGACTTTGAATAATGAGGTAGTATCATGAATATAAATTCTTTTCCAACAAAAGGAAATTTAATAATCGCTAAAAATTCACTTGCTCTTGCAAAGCAGGGATATGAACTTATGGACAAAAAAAGAAATATCCTTATCCGTGAATTAATGAGCCTTATAAGCCAGGCAGAATCAATCCAGTCACAGATTGATTCTACTTTCTCATACGCTTACAAGGCTCTTCAGCGTGCAAATATAGAACTTGGAATCAGCCAGGTAAATGCATTTGCATTTGCCATTCCAATTGAAGATTCTGTTACATTAAAATCAAGAAGTATTATGGGAACAGAAATACCTCTTGTCCAATACGATAATACAAAAAAGAATACACCTGACTTTGGTTTATTTAATACAAATTCAGCTCTTGACGAAGCAAAACTTCAGTTTGAAAAAGTAAAAGATCTTACAATAAAATTATCAATGATTGAAAATGCAGCATATCGTCTTGCATACAATATCAAAAAAACCCAGAAAAGAGCTAATTCATTACAAAATATTACTATTCCAAATTATGAGACATTAACAAAAAATATTTCAAATGCCTTAGAAGAAAAGGAACGTGAAGAATTTACAAGATTAAAAGTTATAAAATCCCGTATTTAATTTTACTTTTATGTTATAATAATACTTTAAATAGAATTTTGAAAGGTTTTTATCCCTTATGAGTTATAGATTAAAATATATATTACTTTCTGTCATCATATTTTTGATGTCAGTTCTTCCATGCTACAATGCTTATGCAGATGAGGAAGTAAAATGTGCTTCTGAGAAACCGGAGATTTATGCAGAATGTGGTGTATTATTAGATGCATCCACAAATACTGTTTTATACGATAAAAACTGTCATCAGCAGATGTATCCTGCAAGCATCACAAAGATTCTTACTACTCTTGTAGCTTTAGAAGAAGGTAATCTTACTGATATGGTTCACTATTATCATTATGATGTTTATTCCTTAGAATATGGCGATGCCCATATCGGAAGACAGGAAGGCGAAGAATTATCCCTTAAGGATTCTTTATATGCTGTTATGCTTGCTTCTGCCAATGAATGTTCATATGCAGTTGCTGAATATGTTGCAAGAAAAACAGATGCATATACAGAAAAAATTGAGACCATGAAGAAAGAAAAAGGCGGAGCCGAACCTGATGATGAAGCTAAATCAATCGCCGCAATAGAAGTTTTTTCAGATATTATGAATGAGCGTGCAAAAAAAGCAGGTGCCTTAAATTCAAACTTCTGTAATCCAAATGGATTATTTAATGAAAATCATTATACAAGCTGCTATGATATGGCTATGATTACAAAGGATGCAATTAAAAACGATACATTCCTTGAAATAGAATCTAACACAACTTACCAGATTCCTGCAACAAATTTACAGCCGGAGACACAATACATTGCTAATAGACATAAGATGCTTTATCCGGATAATGAGAACTACTACGAAGGTATTCTTGGTGGCAAAACAGGTTTTGTAACACAGTCAGGTAATACACTTGTGACTTTTGTAAAACGTGGTGATACAACACTTATCAGTGTGGTTATGAATTCAAATGCACAGAATGTTTATAATGATACAAAACTTTTACTTGATTATGGATTTAATAATTACTCAGATATAAATCCATCTGAATCTGAAAAATGCTTAAGCGATACTAATGATGAAATTAATGCATCATTAAAAGATTCTCTTAAGGATTATTATGAATGTTTAAGCTATGATACATCTTCAAAATGTATTTTACCAAACAATATTTCACTTTCAGATTGTACAAAAAAAATAGAATCATGTATAAACTTTACAGACATTAATTCACTTGATTTATCTACATGTCCTACTACTGATGCATGCTGTATCGGCTACTATTACAATAATATCAAAGTTGGAAATCTTCATATAAAACTTGATAATAAAAAAGCATCAGAGATAAAAAAGAAGATCCAGACAAAGCATGAAGAAAAAATTTCAAAAGAAAAAAAATCTAATTTTATAAAAAAATTATTAAAAATTTTAATTTTTATCATAATTCTCTTGATTATTATCTATGTTATTGGTATCATCTTAATTAACAGACGTCACAAATAAATGCATAAAATTATGTAAAAAAATAGAAAAGAGGTAAGAGTATGGGTTGGGTAGCACCAATTAAAAACGATGGATTATTAGAGGATTTTAAAAAAGCACTTGAACAGGTAGATGAAAAATATTATATCATGTTAGAACTCGGTCTTGGTACCGCCATGAATCTTAAGGATATCCTTGATTTAAAGATAGGAGACATCAGAAATAAAAGAGAAATCGTCTCATATATTGGGAAAAAGAAAACTAAAACAGTTTTTAAAATTGATGATGATCTTTATAATTATATTAATGATTTTGTTAAGAAAAATAAATTAAATGATGATAATTATGTCTTCGAAGGCAGAAATCATATGAGAATTTCAAGAGAACAGGTTTATAGAATATTTAAGGCTGTTGGTGATGAAATCGGTCTTCCTACTATCGGAGCACAGACCATGAGAAAGACTTTTGCTTACAGATATTATAGAGATACAAAAGATATAACATATTTACAATCATTATTTAATCATGCATCTGCTAATGTAACTTACAGATATATTGGCGTAAAACCTGATATTCAGGTTATTCTTGAAAAAGAATCTGCAAAAGAAAATCAGGCTGCACGTTATGCACTTTATCTTGATGATTCTGGAAGAAAAAGACTTACAGCTGCTATTGATATACTTACAGATATCAGGGCTGAATTTGACAATCCTATGAATAATGATGCTTTTTATGGAACTGTTGATTCATTCTTAAATGAGCTTGATAAACTTATAGAAAGCTATAAATATTCACAGAAAAGTGCATATGAAAGAAATAAACTTGAAGAAGTATAAGTATAAAGATATAAAACTATAAAAACTATATAAACTATATAAATTATATAAAAATATAATATATAAACGCACTAAAAAAATATAGAGGAACAAATTTTTATAAAAAATTTGTTCCTCTTTTAATTATCATCAATATTATTTTCCAGATTGTTTTCAATATTATTTTCCAAGTTGCATTCCTGATTATTTTCCTGGCCTTTAATATATCTTTTTTCCTGTCTCTTTTTTATAATTAATTCTTTTCTCTTAAAAATAGTTTCATACTTTTCTTTATCAATAAGAATAATTTTTTTAATACCATAATAAACTTCTTTTTTTGCTGTTACATAGCGCTTTTTTATATTAATAAGTCCTTCAATATAGCCATGTTCCTTACAGCAGTAAACAGAATCATATTTAGCATTATCTGAAAACCAGTCTATTACCTTATCAACTTTTTTTTTGCATACCGGACAAAAAACTTCACTCACCAGATTACTCTCATACATTTCTTCCCTGGTTTTATATTCACAGGAAATCATTTCAAATGCAAGACCTGTATCAACATAAACCTGATCATCCTCACTCTTTGGACCTATGGTTGAATCTACTGAAATATATCTTGTTAATACATTAGTATCAAATAACTTCAGAATTTCAGCTGTATATAAGGCATCTCCCAAAGCTCTGTGATATACACCTTTTTGCTTAATATTAAAGAAATTTGTAAGATATTCCAAGGATAAATGTTCTGCTTTATCTCCATAAAAAATATTTACAATATTCTGAATATCAATATATTTTACAGGATAGGTAAATGGAATATCCATCCCATTAAGCTGCATATTCTTTATTAATTCTGAAATATCCTGTGTTCCAAAAGTACAAAGAATATAATCATCCTTACACCATCTTAAAAATTCCTTCATAACATAATTAAAATCTTTTTCATGCTCTAAATCCTGAGTTTTAATTTTTGTTATTTCAGATGTAATGGGATTAATTTTTTTATAAAATTTTGGTTTTATAAGCTTTTGATATGTACCCTTTTTCTTGAAATTCTCATCTAATTTCACAGCTCCAATTTCAATAATTTCAACGGGCATTCTTTCATCTCTTGCATTTAAGGGACCCTGATTCCACTCAAGATCTAGAACTATAAAATTCATCACTAACCCTCTTAAAATTTTTATAATAAAAAACGTTCCCGAGGTGATTCGAACACCCGACCTACCGCTTAGGAGGCGGTCGCTCTATCCAGCTGAGCTACGGGAACAAATGTAAAATATTGAAATACTAGTAAACTAATAGTAATTTCAATATTTTAACCTTAGTAATTCTATCATTACATACATACTTTTGTCAATGAACATCATTCATACTAATATATATCAGCTAATGTCCTACTATACTAATATTTGTTATCAGACATCATTCCATATCAAGTATGCATTGTGCACTTATTACACCACAAAATCTTCTGCCCTTTAACGGTTCTCCTAAAAGCTTTAATTTATTTATGATAACTGTAAAATAAGCAGATCTGAATTTTACAACTAATAAAACTACCTCTTCTTTAGTATATGAATTTTCTTCATGTTTTACATCTACGATTGTGCCACATAATTCATAAATATAATCCTTACTTTCTACTTTATAATCATCTAATGATTTTAAAAAGCCTTTAGAAAAACTAAATTTATCTGCAATCTTTAATATACCTTTTTCTTTATCATAATAAGGATCATGCTTTTCTTCAGTTGACACCGGCAAAAGAATCTCACCTTCTTTTCCAATGCCGATTAAAGATGCCCTTTTCATATGTGCACTACCATTTAAGTTAATTTTTTCAACCAGTTCACTCTGATTAATCACCTTAAATCTGTATCTGTGTCCATCCTCATTTCGTATTTTTATATCTGCAGCAACCTGGACGGTTTCTCTATCTATATCCACATTAATACTTGGATAATTATCAAAATAAGTTCCATTAATTTTATAAAAAACATTGGTTTTTACCTGTCCGCCACCTGTAGGTATAAAGATAACGTCAACATTTAATCCAAATTTTTCTCCGCACATTATAGTAAGCTGGATAATTCTGTTTGGACTCTGTTTTATTTCTTCAATTTTTAATTTAATTGCTTCGCTAATAACCTCATTTAAAAGTTTCTTTGATTTTTCGCGCTCAAAACCAACTGCACCAAAATCATTCATATTTTTTTACTCCATGTAATTATCACTGTTAACAGCTTTATCCAAAGCTTCTTTTTCTTCATCTCCAAGTAAAATAGCAGATTTTCCACTAATGATTTCTTTAATATACATATAACAGCCTTCTCTACTGTGCATTGAATTCAAAATAAATCCCGTATTATTTTTATTTAATAAGCAAAGGGCAAAACTAAGCTTTCCACCCATCTCATTAAATGCATCATATTTAACAATTCCGAGTTTCTGATATGTATCTGTATAAAATTCATTTAAATTATCAATTTTTTTATTTGTTTCTCTGTCAAAAATTAAAAGATCATCCACCTGTTTGAATCTTTTTGAAACAACATTTTCAAGAGATTTAGCATCTTTACCACTCATGAATTTTCTATATTTTCCATATAAAATTTCCATTTTTCTATTTACTCTTGAAACATAAATAATCATTCCAATAATGATAATCAATAAAACTATGATTAAATATACCGGATCAATATAATTAATTCCAATTTTACTTAATAATTCACTCTGCATCTTTTTTCCTCTTCTGTTCTATAAATTTTCTGTTATTTTTATGTTCTGTCTGTGTTTATTTTTAATATTTATTATTTTTAATATTTATTATTAATTTTTATCTTTTTAATGTAAGGAACATATCGAATATTCTTTCTAAATCATCATCAGAATAATATTCAATTTCAATTTTTCCTTTTCCATTTGCCTTATTATTTATCTTAACCTTTGTTCCTGTAATATCCTTAAGTCTCTCTTCAATATCCCTATAGGCAAAATCATTTTTATTTTCTTTCTTAACTGTCTTTTTGCCTTTTTTTACAAGGAAGTTCTGAATAAGTTTCTCAGTCTCTCTTACGCTTAACTTCTCTTTAATTATCTTATAAGCAAATTCTTCCTGCTTCTTTTCATCTTCTATAACTACCAGAGTTCTTGCATGTCCACTGCTAAGTTCACCATTAATAAGCATTTCCTGGACAACCTTTGAAAGTTTTAAAAGTCTTAAAGAGTTTGTAATAACTGTTCTGCTTTTTGATAATTTTTTTGCAATATCTTCCTGCTTTAATTTATATTCATCTATAAGTCTCTTATATGCTAAAGATTCTTCAATAGGATTTAAATCTTCTCTTTGAATATTTTCAATCAAAGCAATTTCCATAATTTCCTGTTCCGTATAATCTTTTATAACAACAGGAATTTCCTTTAATTTAGCGACTTTGGCGGCTCTCCATCTTCTTTCACCTGCGATTATTTCATAATAATCACCTTTTTTCTGAACTACTACAGGCTGGATAATACCAAACTGTTTAATAGAATCAGCAAGTTCTTCTAAAGCTGCTTCATCAAAATTTTTTCTAGGCTGTTTCTTATTTGGCTCAACCTTATTTATCTTAACCATAACGACTCCATCACCTGAAGCCTTTTCATTAGCACCTGATTTCTTTGTGCTTTTTACTTTATCCATCTGATTAGGTGCAATAAGAGCATCTAATCCTTTTCCCAAACCTTTTCTGGAATTCTTTGCTGGCATTATTTCCTCCATATTCTTTAAAAAAAAACGATTTGATTATTTTTTATTTTTCTTTCCTTTTATATTTTTTAAGGAAATTTTTTTCTTCTTCTTTTCTTCTTTCTTAGTTTCAAACTGGGATAAATCATAAGAATTTACATCAAACTCTTTTCCCATTTCATTATAAATTACCTCTCCTGCCAAAAGTCTGTAACTTTCAGCTCCGTTTGACTTTGGATCATATAAATTTATTGGAAGTCCATGGCTTGGTGCTTCCGCAAGTCTTATATTTCTTGGAATAATAGTTTTATAAACTGACTGCTTAAGGTTAGATTTAACATTTTCCACTACATCTAAAGACAAATTTGTTCTTGCATCAAACATTGTAAATACAACACCTTCGATTTCAAGATCAGGATTTAATCTTTCCTGTACAAGATTAATTGTATAAATAAGCTGTGATAAACCTTCAAGGGCATAATATTCACATTGGATAGGTACTAAAACTGAATCCGCAGTAGTCATTGCATTAACAGTAAGAATATTTAATGATGGTGGACAATCTATAATGATAAAATCATAATTATCTTTTACACCTTCAATATTTTCTTTTAAAATAAATGCCCTGTCATCATTTGAAATCAAATCTATTTCAGCACCAGACAAATTTACATTTGAAGGCATAACATCAAGATTATCCAATACATTTTTTATAATCACATCATCTATTGTGCAATCACCGGTAAATAATTCATAATTTGTATATTCAAGATTATTTTTATCTACCCCTATTCCACTTGTAGCGTTACCCTGAGGATCTATATCTATCAACAAAATCTTTTTGTTCTGCTCTGCCAGGCAGGCAGAAAGATTAATGGAAGTTGTGGTTTTTCCAACCCCACCTTTTTGATTTGCAACTGCAATAATTTTTCCCATATCTTTGATTTTATAGTTCTCCTTATATTTTTCTATGTAATTATAACACTTTTATTTTTATAATTCTACATAAAGAAACAGTAATGTTTCACGTGAAACATTGTGAAACATTACTGTCAATTTCCGTATATTGCTTATATATTGCCTGTGTTTTTCCTGTATATTAGCTGTATATTACTAATAAAAAAATATATATTATCTGTATTCTTTTATCATATTTCCTATCATTTCTTTAGAAACACTGATTATTTCTTCTTCAGGAAATTTTTTTAAATTCTCAAAATATGTATAAAAACTTCCATTTACCAAAAAAGTTATAAAAATATTAAAACGGACATCATCTGCCAGTTTGCTTTTTTTTGCAAATATTCTTTCTTTTATCTCCACTTCAATTGCTTTTGTAAGTGCACTCTGATAATCCTTCGAAAATACAATTCTTATCATATGTACATTAGATCTTAATGCATAAAAAAGTTCTGTTACAAAATCCATTGGGGAAGAAAAAATATAATCCGGATGTTCAATATTACTACAAATACTTTCTATGATTTCCTTCTGCATTTTTTCAGTCAGATCATATATATCAGAATAATGAAGATAAAATGTAGCTTTACTAATCTCTGCAAGCTCGCATAATTCTTTAACTGTTATTTTGGTAACACTTTTTTTTGAACGAAGTTCCAAATAAGCATTATTTATAGCTTTTAATGTTTTCTTTTGTCTAAGATCCATTTATTAGCCTCTTTTCCAAAATCGTCTATTATTTTACTTATTTCTAAAATTGAAAATTGATTTTATTTTTTTCTTCTATATAATTGTTCTTAACATAAATTATAAAAAAATAATATACACGTGTCAATTAAATAATATTTATAAAAAAGGAGATTATTATGAATTATTATGGATTTTACACAGGACAAATTTTTGACGCCTATGAATATCTTGGTGCACACTTAGAAAACGGCGGCGTTACTTTCAGAACATTTGCTCCTAATGCAAATGCTGTCAATCTTTTATTTAGAAACGAAGAAATACCTATGAATAAAGTTCATGATGGTAACTTTTATGAAATACATATTGACGATGCAAAAGAAGGAGAGACTTACGAATATAAAATTTATGCATATAACTCATCTCAAGCTCACGCAGATCCTTATGGTTATGGTATGGAATTAAGACCTGATCACAAATCTGTAATAAGAGATAATTATTCATATACATTTACCGATAATGACTGGATGATGAGAAGATCAAACAATATTGACAATGCTTTGAATATCTATGAACTTCACTTAGGCTCATGGAGAAAAAATGATGATAACTGGTATAATTATGAAGAAATAGCAGATTTACTTATTCCTTATTTAAAAGAAACCGGTTATAATTATGTGGAATTTCTTCCAATCAGCGAACATCCATGTGATGAAAGCTGGGGATATCAGAATACCGGCTTTTATTCTCCAACAAGCAGATATGGCACAATGAATAATCTTAAAAAGATGATAGATAAACTTCATAATAATAATATCGGAGTTATCCTTGATTTTGTTCCTGTTCACTTTGCAGTTGATGATTATGCTCTTGCAAAATATGATGGTAGTGCTCTTTATGAATATCCTCATAATGATGTTGGTGTAAGTGAATGGGGTTCGTACAACTTTATGCATTCAAGAGGTGAAGTAAGAAGTTTTCTCCAGTCTTCTGCAAACTACTGGTTAAAAGAATATCACTTTGACGGATTAAGACTTGATGCCATAAGCAGAATAATTTACTGGCAGGGTGATGAAAAAAGAGGCGTTAATGGCAATGCAGTTGAATTTATTAAATATATGAACAGAGAACTTAAAAATTTAAACAAAGGAATAATGCTTATTGCAGAAGACTCAACAAACTTCCCTAATGTAACAAAATCTCCTGATGAAGGCGGACTTGGATTTGATTATAAGTGGGATATGGGATGGATGCATGATACTCTTAATTATTTCAAGCTTCCACCTAATGAAAGATATGCAAATTATCATAAATTAACATTCTCAATGATGTATTTTTATAATGAACAATATCTTTTGCCATATTCACATGATGAAGTTGTTCATGGAAAAGCAACTATTCTTCAGAAAATGTATGGTGATTATGATAATAAATTTCCTCAGGGAAGAGCAATGTATATGTATATGATGCTTCACCCAGGAAAAAAACTTAATTTCATGGGAAATGAAATCGGACAATTAAGAGAATGGGATGAAAAACGCGAACAGGACTGGATGTTAAGAGATTTTCCTATTCACGATGCATTCTATAATTATATGAAAACATTAAATAATATATATTTAAATGAACCTGCATTATCTGAAGATTATAAAGAAATAAATTTCAGCTGGTTAGACTGTCATAGTGAAGACAAATGTATTTATTCTATAAAAAGATCTTCTTCAAAAGATAAAACAGAAAAAATAATTGGAATATTTAACTTCAGCGACAATTATCATGAAGGCTACAGATTACATATCGATGATAATAATTTTAATCCTGATAATTTAACAGTTGTATTAAATTCTGATTATAAAAAGTATGGTGGAAATACCAATGATGATGAAACTATCTATTATATAGAAAATGGCGATTTAGTAATCAATATACCTGCCTTTACCGGAATATTATTAAAATATTAGAATGTTAGAACATTTTAACGTAATTTAATTTCAAAAAAGAGAAATGTTTCACGTGAAACATTTCTCTTTTTTATTATTCTTTTCGATATTTTTACAAAATATATTATTGTACATATTCAATAAACATTCAGTTGTTATTTAAGAACGAACAAACTAACAATCATACACAAGTGTAACTGTTGTTCCAAGTCCAAGTTTTGATTCAATATTAAAAGTACCATTCAACAAATCTGTTCTGTATTTCATCAAAGATATTCCATACATGCCTCTGTCTGCATACTTCTTATTATCTTCAACTTTAAATCCTTCACCATTATCCGAAATTTTAATATTGATTCTATATCTATTTTCCTCTTTAATAATAAAATTAATCTGATGCATATTCTT
This sequence comes from Lachnospiraceae bacterium RM5, assembly GCA_900110975.1. GTDB lineage: Bacteria > Bacillota > Clostridia > Lachnospirales > Lachnospiraceae > Bovifimicola. The sequence continues at coordinate 92,524 of FOFK01000006.1, read as the reverse complement.
TTCTTTAGTCTTAGGCGATTTTGTTTTAGTCTTTGTTTTTTCTTTTGGTTTTTCAAGTCCTGCAAAAAGACTATCGAGCTCACTTAATTCATCTGTTTTGTTATCAGTATTTCCAGCACTAATATTTAGACTAACATCTGTATTATCAGAATTATTAGAATTATCTGAATCATTATTTGAATTATCAGAAAATTTTAAATTGCTATCAGCCGAGTCTTCATCTGATATATCTAAAAATCCCTGGGTATCAAGACTTCTGACACTTCCAATATTTTCTACAACAACATTCAGACTAATAACTCCGCTGCATCCATGATTTATTGCATTATTTATTGATTCTTCAATTATTCTTATAACATTAGTAACTCTGTTAATTGTATCATCAACATTTGGACCGGAATAATTAAAATCAGTTTTAATATTATCATAAGTATTTAAAAACTCTTTTAAAGTTTCTAACAAACTTACATTTTCTATAAATTCAGGATTTGTTTCTGTATGTTTCACGTGAAACATTTTACTGCTTATTGTCTTTTTTATTGAATCTACTACTTCTTTTATTTTATATAATTCAATTTTTGTTCTGTTTGCATCTACATTTACAAAATTATCACAAAGTATAAGTTTACTTGAAATATCATCAATATCTTTCTTTAATTTTTCTTTTACAATATTGTTGTCTTTTTCCATCTGCAAATCTAACATTTTCATAAATTCTGATGCCGATTCTTTTTTTGTCTTTTTTACTTCAGTCTCTACTTTTGATTTTGCCCCTTTAAAACTGTCAATAATCTGCTCTTCCATCTTCTTTGCATCTGAAATTGCTTCATCTATCTTAACAGATCTTTCGTTATAAAAATGCATACGGTTATTTAAATCAGAAATTTTATTTTCAAAATCAATTTTTTTAACCTGTAACTTTTCTATTTCTACTTCATTTATATTTTTATCATAACCATTTGGAGTAAATATTTCATAAGTTTTATCTATGTTTTTGTTTATTTCTTCAATTAATCTGTCTATTTCATCTATTTTATAATAATATTCTGATATTTTATTTTTTACTTTAATTATATTCTCGTCATTTTTTCTTTTCTCATTTTTTAAAAACAAAGAAACAGTTTCCACAGTATTAACCTCCTTTTCTTGTAAATTTATAATGGATTTCTTTGTGGTATTCCGGCTTTTCTGGGATACTTCTTTTCAGTGTTCTTTATTTTCTTTATAATTATAAATCTTCTTAATATTTCTTCATCTTCAGATGGTAAATTAATTTTTTCATCTGCAATTATCTTACCACCAAGAATTTTTATTGCTGTCTTTGCATTATCTATTTCTTCATCACTATTATTTGCTTTATATGAAATAAATCTTCCATTAACCTTAATAAAAGGAAGTGTATATTCCGATAAAGTTGAAAGATTTGAAACAGCTCTTGATACACAAAGATCAAATTTTTCTCTATATTCTTTTTTATGACCTAATTCTTCTGCCCTTCCATGAACGGCATCTATCTCTTTTAACTCGAGATTTTCTATAACTTCATTTAAAAAATTTATTCTTTTATTTAATGAATCTAATAATAAAAATTTTTTTTCAGGAAAAATAATTTTTAAAGGAATTCCGGGAAAACCTGCACCTGTACCAATATCTATTATACTTTCTGTATCTTCTTTAAGAATACTTTTATAAGTTAAAACACTGTCTAAAAAATGCTTTATAACAACATCTTTATATTCAGTAATTCCAGTAAGATTCATAACTTTATTTTTTTCAAAAAGTAACTCATAATACTTATTAAACTTATCTATCTGCTCATTTTCTAATGAAATTCCTATTTTTTCAAAAGAATTTACTAAAAAATCCTTATCCATAAATTTTTTCCTATTCTCTATTCTAATTCAAATTATTTCCAAATAATTTCTAAATAATTTCTAAATAATAATCAATTAATAATATAATTCATTAAATATTAAAACAAATTCATTAAAACTAATTAAATCATTAAATACTCTTCAAATATACAAGTAAACATGAGATATCAGCAGGTGATACCCCTGGAATACGGCTAGCCTGTCCTATCGATATAGGTTTACATAATTTTAATTTCTGTCTTGCTTCTATTCTAAGACTTGGTACCTCATCATAGTTTATATCTTCTCTTATTTTCTTTGATTCAAGCTTCTTAAACTGCTCAACCTGTTTATTCTGTCTTAAAATATAACCCTCATATTTTATATTTATGTTAATCTGTTCAATAACATCTTCATCAAGGGGCTGTCTTTCAGGATCAAATTCCTTGACCATATCATAAGATATTTCAGGTCTTCTAATAAGTTCTTTTAATGAAACTCCTGTGTGAAGTGGTGAACTTCCATGATTTTCAAGGAATTCATTAACTTTTTTATTTGCACCTATAGTTATTTCATCAAGTCTTTCTATTTCTTCTTTAATTTGTTTTTCTTTTCTGCAGACTTTTTCATAAGCCTCATCACTTACAAGACCAACCTTATGTCCTATCTTTGATAATCTTAAGTCTGCATTATCCTGTCTTAATAATAATCTGTATTCTGCCCTGCTTGTCATCATTCTGTAAGGCTCTTTATTTTCTTTTGTTACAAGATCATCTATTAAAACACCAATATAACCTTCTGATCTGTCAATGATTATCTGTTCTTTATTTTTTACATACATTGCAGCATTTATTCCTGCAATAAGTCCCTGTGCTGCAGCTTCTTCGTAACCTGATGATCCATTAAACTGACCACCACTAAACAATCCTTTAATATTTTTAAATTCAAGAGTTGGCTTTAACTGCATAGGATTTATACAATCATATTCTATGGCGTATGCATTTTTTACTATCTTAACATTTTCAAGTCCCTTTACTGTTCTGTACATTGCATACTGGACATCTTCAGGAAGTGAACTTGACATTCCTCCAAGATACATTTCATTTGTATATAATCCTTCAGGTTCAATAAATACCTGATGCCTGTTTTTATCAGCAAATTTCATTACCTTATCTTCAATTGAAGGACAATATCTTGGACCTGTACCTTCAATCATTCCTGAATATAAAGGTGATCTGTCTATATTTTCTTTGATTATTTCATGAGTTTTTTCATTTGTATATGTAAGCCAGCATGAAACCTGATCTTTCTGTATTTCATCTTTATTTGTTGAAAATGAAAATGGAACTATTTTTTCATCACCAAACTGTTCTTCAAGCTGTGAAAAATCAATAGATCTTTTATCCACTCTTGCAGGTGTTCCCGTTTTATATCTGAACATTTCAACACCATTTTCTTTTAATGAATCAGTAAGATGATTTGCTCTTTGAAGACCATTTGGTCCTGTTTCATTGCTTACATCTCCATAAATACATCTTGCCCTGAGATAAGTTCCTGTACAAAGAATTACGCTTTTTGCAAGATATGTAGCTTTAGAAAATGTCTTAATTCCCTTAATTACACCATCTTCAACAATTAAATCAGTTACTTCACCCTGTTTAATATATAAATGATCTGTATTTTCAAGGGTTTTTCTCATTTCTGCAGTATATGCATGTTTATCAGCCTGTGCTCTTAATGAATGAACAGCAGGACCTTTTGAAACATTAAGCATCTTTGACTGGATAAATGTTTTATCAATATTTTTTCCCATTTCTCCACCAAGTGCATCAATTTCTCTAACCAGATGTCCCTTTGAAGTACCTCCAATATTAGGATTACATGGCATAAGTGCAATACTTCCCACACTTATTGTAAATAAAATTGTATCAAGTCCAAGTCTTGCACAGGCAAGCGCAGCTTCACATCCTGCATGTCCTGCACCAACTACAACAACATCATAATTTTCAACAATACTTTGCATATCATTCACTCTTTCATTAACATTAAATTCTTTACAAACTCATTATTAATATTTATATTTTATTCAATATAAATTTCTATAAGATTTTTATTTACCCATACAGAATTTAGCAAAAATTTCATCAACCAGATCATCTGAAAGCTGCTCTCCTAAAATAAATCCAAGCTCTTCATATGCATTCATAAGATCTATTGAGAAAAAATCTTCAGACATATTGTTATCTATACTTTCTTTTACAAGTTTAAGACTTTCCAATGCATTAATTAAAGATTCTTTATGTCTTGCATTTGTTATATATATTTCATCATTATAATTTAACATTCCACTATAAAACATTTCTTTTATAGTTTCTTTTAATTTTATAATACCTATGTTTTCTTTTGCTGATATTTCAATAGGCTCTTTATCAATGATTTCTTTTATGTCATCCTTAGTAACTATACACTCTAAATCCGTTTTATTCAATAAAACAATAGATTTTTTATCCTCTATAAGCTTAATGATTTCTTTATCATTTTCATCAAGTTCTACTGAAGAATCCACAACATAAATAATTAAGTCGGCACTCTTTGCCATCTCTTTTGATTTTTTTACACCAATTTTTTCAACTGTATCTTCAGTATTTCTGATTCCTGCAGTATCTATAATATTTAAATGAAGATCAGATAATTTTATTGATTCTTCCAATGTATCCCTTGTAGTTCCTGCAATATCAGTAACTATAGCCCTGTCCTCACCAAGCAAAGTATTCATAAGTGATGACTTACCTGCATTTGGCTTTCCAAGAATAACTGTCTTTATACCCTCAGAAATAATCTTTCCATCATCAGATGTATCAATAAGTTTTTTTATTTCATCCATGTAATTATTTACATATTCATTTAAAGTTTCACCATAATTTTCCATTGAAATATGTTCAGGATCATCAAGTGCAGCTTCAATAAAAGCAATATTTTCAAGTATTTTAGCTCTGAGTTCTTTTATGATTTTACTTATATTTCCACTTAATTGTGAAACTGAAGTATTTAAAGCAATCTCATTTTTTGCATTTATTATATCCATTACAGCTTCTGCCTGGGATAAATCTATTCTTCCATTTAAGAATGCCCGTTTTGTAAATTCACCCGGATCTGCTGTTCTGGCACCATTTTTCAAAATTAAATCTAAAATTTTTCTTGTTATTAAAGCACCACCATGACAATCTATTTCTACCACATCTTCTTTTGTATATGTATTTGGTGCTTTCATTACTATAACTAACACTTCATCTATTTTTTTATTATCAGAGATAATTTCTCCATAATGAACTGTATGTGTTTTAAAATCTTTAACATTTCCTTTTTTAGGCATAAATATTTTTTCTAATATATTAAAGGAATCTGTTCCACTTATTCTTATAATACTAATACCTGAATTACTTGTTGCAGTTGATATTGCTGCAATAGTATCTGTTTTAAACATACATATACCACCTTTAAGTTTAAAATACTTTAAAAAAAGGGTGAAAGCAGCTTTTATAAAATTTATAAAACATGCTTTCACCATCTTTTAATCATTAAAAATATTTATTAATTATTTCTCTTTAATACTACAACAATATGTCTGTAAGGTTCTGAACCTTCGCTTCTTGTAGTAACGAATCTGTCATTCTGTAATGCTGAATGAATAATTCTTCTTTCGTATGGATTCATTGGTTCTAAAGAAACACTTCTCTTTGTTCTCTTAACCTTAAATGCAATATTTTTTGCAAGTTCTTCTAATGTTTTCTTTCTTCTCTCTCTGTAATTTTCTGTATCAAGTTTTACTCTGATATATTCTTCAGATTCTTTATTAATTACAAGACTTACAAGATATTGTAATGAATCAATTGTCTGTCCTCTTTTACCAATTAAAAGACCCATCTCTTCACCTTCAAGATTAATAGATAATGTCTTTTCATCTTCAAGATATTTAATGCTTGTTTCTACAACAACATTCATTGAATTAAATACATCACTTAAGAAATCCTTAGCAATTTCTTCAATAGATTTATTTTTTACAACTCTGATAATAGCAGGTTTTTTACCAATTCCTAAAATTCCCTGGCTTCCATTATCAACAACTTCATATTTTAAATTATCACTTGTAATTCCGAGAGAAACAGTTGCTTCTGTAATAGCATCTTCTACTGTTTTTCCACTAAATTCAACAAAATCCATTATATACCCTCTTTTCTACTTCTTATCGATATTTTTCATTATATTAGCTTTGCTGGCCATACTTCCTTTTTTGTAATTAGAAGATTTATTGTTATCTACCTTAATATCTTTATCATCAACTTTTGCTTTTTTCTCAATAGTCTTAGTATTTGATTTAGCATAATCAGTAACTTTATTTACATCGATATTCATTTTTTCTTTCTTCTTATTCATCTTCTCGACGTTCTTTTTGATTATATCTTCAACTTCGATATTTTTGAAATAAGCAATTAATATAAGCTGTGTAATTATACCAAATAAACCATTACATACCCAATAAAGACCAAGACCTGATGGAACCCTGAAAGCGATAACACATGACATTATAGGCATCATGATGTTCATAACTTTCATTGAATTACCCATTTGTGAATTATTAAGGGCTTCATTATCATTATTTGCCATTGATAATTTTACAGATATAAACTGTGTTATCAAAGATAATAATGGTATAAGTAATACTATTAATGTTTTTCTCCAAAGATTACCTGGAGTCTGACTTAAATTAATAGGACCAAATTTATTAATTCTGTTTATTTCACTCTTAGAATCACTAATAGCCTGTGTAATTACAACTTCATCACCTGATTTAACAGATTTAGCTTTAGAAGTAATATCTGAATCATCACTTTCAAGAAATTCTTTTAATTTCTTTCTGTCAGCTGATTTTTTAATAATTTTTTCTAAATCTTCATCACTGATACCAGAAAGTTCCTCTTTCATATTATCATAATTTTCATATACAAAAGTAAGATCTTTCCAATTATCACTGCTGTATTTAGATAATACATCATTTACTGATTCTTTAATTTTCTCGTTTTCTTCACTGTTTTCATTTTTAGAATCATAATTATCTAATTTTGTTAATTCAAGAGATTCCAGAACATTTCCTACTTCTTCATATTCATTATCTTTTTTCTCTTCTTTAACATATTTTTCATACACATCATATGTATAATTAATATTTTCATAATCAGCTACAATAGCTTCATTTACAGGCTTATAATAATTTGCTACAGCCGGTACATATGAAGGAATACTGCTGATAATATAATATAATGAAAATAAAATAGGTAACTGTATAGCAAGCTGTAAACAGCTTCCTGTAGGACTTGTTCCATACTTCTGATAAACAGCCTGTGTTTCTTCATTCATTTTCATTAATGAATCATTATCTTTTTTCCCTTTATATTTTGCCTGTATAGCCTGTATTTCAGGATTCATAAGATTAGATAATTTTGTAAACTTTTGTTGTTTAACCTGTAATGGGAATAAAACTATTTTGACGATTAATGTAAAAACAATAATACATAAACCAATATTTTCTATATTTGAAAATACATGATAAATACCACGCATCAAATAACTAAGTAATACTGCGCACTGTCCAATAATTGGAAATGTGCTTTTAGTAAGTAAAATACCTAACAAAATGTCCTCCTTTACGGAACCATATCGATGCCACCCTTATGCATAGGATTACATCTTAAAATTCTTTTAAAAGCTAAATATCCTCCTTTAAAAGGGCCATATTTTTCAATTGCTTCCAACGCATATTGTGAACAGGTAGGTATATATCTGCAATGAATATTTCCTTTGTATGGTGAAATAAATTTTCTGTAAAATTTAATACCAACAATGAAAATAAATTTAACAATATTTTTTAATGCTGTTCTAAAAATATTCCAATCCCTTTTCAATGCCTCATCTCCATATAAATAAAAGATAAACCGATATTTTATTGTACTTCCTTTAAATTAATATTAGATTAAATAAGCTCATGTCTTTTACATAAATTTAAAAAAGCAGATAATACTTCTTTATATTCTTTTCCGTAAATCTCTTTTTTTGCAACAACAACAATATCTGCTTTATATTTAAATTTCTTCTCATTTAATCTGAAACACTCTCTTAACAGTCTTGTAACTCTATGTCTGACTACACTATTTCCTACTTTTTTACTGGCAGATATTCCAATTCTATTTTTTTCTCTGTTATTTTTATCCTTAATTAAAGGATACATAATATTATCTTTATCATCTAAAGATATATTTTCTTTATTAATAACATACATTACCAGTAGATTATTTGCTTTAACTTTGCCGTTTTTATAAATAATTTTAAAATCATTATTTTTCTTAACAGAATTAAACTTAGTCATAATTCACCATAAAATTACAAACAATAAGAAAGACCACATAAATGCGGTCTTAAGCTGATAATTTCTTTCTTCCTTTTAATCTTCTTGCTGCTAAAACTTTTCTTCCGCTTGCAGTACTCATTCTTTTTCTAAATCCGTGAACTCTAGATCTCTGTCTTTTCTTTGGCTGGAATGTCATCTTCATACTTAAACACCTCCTATCCTAAAATTGAAAATATCGTTAAGATTATATTTGAAATTACTATATAAGTCAAGCTATTTTATTTTTTTTAGCCTGTTTTTCAACTTTTTTGTATTGGTTTACGTAAAATTATTCTACAATTATCCATAGTTATCCATAAAATGTGGACAAAATATGGATAACTTAGTAATTTAGGGGTTATTTTAATGGTTTAAATAATATTTAATCCTCATTTTTCCCATTTTTTTGATGAATTTCAATTAATAAATCATTATTGTAAACTAGTTATGTAAACTAAAAATAATATTTTTTAATAAAAATTGTTGATAACTTTATATTTAATCAGCATAAATACTATGCCTATTTAACTTATTTGTAATAAGTTATCAACATTATCCACATGTTTTTCCACAAATTTATACATTTTCAAAAAAACTTTTTTCTTCCTATTAATAATATTATTAATTTTATTGCCATATTTATTTGATTTATTGACCATTTTCGATTAGAATATATTTGTATATTTTACAGATAATTTGCGAGGTAAAACTAAATGATTGACATGCCAGAATTAAAGAAAAAATGGAACAATATTTTAAATATTATAAAAAATGATATTTCATCTGATGCCGCTTTTGCTACATGGATAAAACCTCTCATACCATATTCTATTAATAATAAAACCAAAACAATTTATATTCTTATTCAGGATGAAATTAATACTCTTAATTATATTTCAAAAAGATATACAAAAAATTTTATCGCTGCTGTTTATGAAGAATTTAGTGAAGATTACAATATTACTTTTATAATGGAAAACGATACAGAAGCTTTAGATAAAGGTAATTTTATAAATTATAACGATGAAAATCGTATTAGAGAAAAATTATTAGAAGCAAACTTAAATGAAAAATATACTTTTGATAATTTTATTGTAGGATCTTCTAATAATTTTGCCCATGCCTATGCATTACAGGTTGCAGAGTCTGCTGATTCAAGTAATAAAGTTTTCAATCCATTATTCTTATATGGTGGTGCAGGACTTGGAAAAACTCATTTAATGCAGGCAATTGCCCATTACATTATTGAGCATAATCCAAACTCAAGGGTACTATATGTATCTTCTGAAACATTTATAAATGAACTTATAGCATCAATCAGAAATCCAAATCCAAATGAAGTTATAAAATTTAGAAATAAATATAGAAATATAGATGTATTATTAATTGATGATATTCAATTTATTATAGGCAAAGACAGAGGACAGGAAGAATTTTTCCATACATTTAATACTTTATATGAATCATCAAAACAGGTTGTTATTTCATCTGATAAGCATCCAAGAGAATTATCTCCTCTTGAAGAAAGATTACGTTCCAGATTCGAAATTGGTCTTTCTGTAGATATTTCTTCACCTGATTATGAAACAAGAGTGGCTATATTACAAAATAAAGCTTCTCTTTATAACTTTGATGTTGATAATGAAGTATTACAATATATAGCTTCGAATGTTGTTTCTAATATAAGGGAACTTGAAGGTGCATTAAACAGAATTATTGCATATTCAAGAATTTCTCCAACTGAGATTAATTTAGATATTGCAAAAGAAATATTAAAAGATACTATTTCTCCAAATGCAAACAGGGAAATCACCTGTGATTATATACTTGAAAATGTTGCAAATTACTTCAATATTTCAATTAATGATCTCACATCAAAGAAAAAGAGCAGAAATATAGCATATCCAAGACAGATAGCTATGTATCTTTGCAGATATCTTACAGATTGTCCTTTTAAACAGATTGCTAAAACTCTTGACAGAGATCATTCAACAGTTATGCACGGCTGTGAAAAGATAAATCAGGATATTGCTGTTAATGAACAGTTAAGAAATGATATTGAAAAGCTTAAAAAAATAATTAAACAAAGTTAATAACATTTTATCCACATTATAGGGATAAAAATATTTATATTATGTTAGTTTTGTGTTTATAAATTATTTTTAAAAAATTTCAGAAAGTAAACATAATTTTCAAGGTGTTTATAACTTACATGATTTAAACATCAAAATAACACCTGATAAATAATTTAATCAACACAATTTTTTATTGTAATTTAAAGGGTTTAAGATGCTTTTAAACAAATCCACAAACCCTACTAATACTACTACTAAATAATAATTAATAGATTAATAAATAAATATCTTGTTAATAAAAATTCGGAAGGAGATTTTCTAATCATGAAAATTGTTTTTAAAAAGAGTGACCTTACTAATGCAGTTAATATAGTTTCTAAAGCTATAGTTACAAGAACCACCATGTCTATATTGGAATGTATATTTATTGAAGCTGGTGATAAGATTAAATTTATCGCTAATGATATGGAACTTGGAATTGAAACAATTGTTAAAGGAGAAATATTAGAAAGAGGACAGATTGCTATTGATGCAAAGATGTTATCTGATATTGTAAGAAAATTACCTGATGAAGATATAACTATTGAAACAGATGAAAACTTTGTAGTTAATATTACCTGTGGAAAGATTAATTTTAAGATCAACGGAAAAGAAGGATATGATTTTATTTTTCTTCCAAAATTTGAAAGAGAAGAAAGTATTTATTTTTCACAGTTTACATTAAAAGAAATTATCAAGCAGACAATCTTTTCAATTTTAAATAAAGAAGATGGTTCAATTGCAAAAACAATGTCTGGCGAATTATTTGAAATAAAGGGAAATATTTTAAAAGTTGTTTCTCTTGACGGACATAGAATTTCTATCAGAAAAGTTGAATTAAAGGAAAGCTTTAAAGATATAAGTGTTATTGTTCCTGGAAAATCTTTAAATGAAATTAATAAGATTTTAAATGGTGGAAATGAAGATATGGTAAGGGTATTCTTCACAAAGAATGTAAATAGTGACAGTAATGTTTACAGCCATATCGTATTTGAATTTGATAATACAGTAGTAGTTTCAAGACTTATTGAAGGAAATTACTTTAATATCGATAAGATGATTTCATCAGATTATGATGTTAAATTTAAGGTTAATAAAAAAGAATTATATGATTGTATAGACAGAGCAACACTTTTTAGCAGCGATAAGGATAATCAGCCAATCGTAACTTCAATCACAGATGATAATGTTGAAATTACAATTAATTCATCAATGGGTTACATGGATGAAAATGTCCGCATTGATAAGACAGGAAAAGATTTAGTTATAGGATTTAATCCAAAATTTATCATGGATGCTTTAAAAGTTATTGATGATGAGGAAGTAAGTTTTTATATGTTAAATGCTAAATCACCTTGCTTTATCAAGAATGATGAAGAGTCATATATTTATATAATTCTTCCTGTAAATTTATAGATTTAAATAAATTTGATTTATGTAAAATTAAAAGAAAATAATTATAATTTAGCATAATTATTTTAGAAGGAAAGATATGAATAGCATAGTTTTAAAAGAAGATTATATTAAGCTTGGCCAGGCACTTAAGGCATGCGGACTTGTAAGTTCAGGAATTGAAGCAAAGATTGAAATTACAAGCGGTAATGTAAAAGTAAATGGTGAAGTTGATGAAAGAAGAGGAAGAAAATTATATCCTGGTGATATAGTTGAATTCAATGAAGAAAAAATAGAAATTTTAGGAAAAGATAATGATAATTAAATCCTTAAGTTTGGAAAATTATAGGAATTATGATCATTTAGATATTGATTTTAAAGATAAAACAAATATTTTATATGGCGATAATGCACAGGGTAAAACAAATATTTTAGAATCAATATATATGTGCAGTCATGGAAAATCCCATAGAAATTCAAAAGATAAAGAGATTATAAAAATTGGAAAAAATGAGTGTCATATAAAACTTGATATTTTAAAAAAAGATATTCCTTACAGAATAGATATTCATTTGAGAAAAAGTAAAACAAAGGGAATTGCCATAAACAGAATGCCTTTAAAAAAAATAAGCGAACTATTTGGTATAGCAAACTTTATTTTATTTTCTCCTGAAGATTTAAATATCATAAAAAACGGACCTTCTGAAAGAAGAAAGTTTTTAAATATAGAGCTTTGTATGTTAAACAGTTTATATGTGAATTCCCTTATAAACTATAATAAAGTTCTTAATCAGAGAAATACTCTTTTAAAAGAATTAAGATTTAACGATAGCAAAGAACTATATGATACATTGGATATCTGGGATGAGCAGCTTATAAAATTTGGAAAAGACATCATAAGAGAAAGAGAAAAGTTTATTGTCCAGTTAAAGCCAATTATTGAATCAATACATAAAAATATTTCCGGTGGTAAGGAAAATTTAAATATTGAATATGAGAAAAATACATCTGTGGAAAGTTTTGAAAAAGATATAAAACAAAGCAGAAAAAAAGATATCCAGTATAAAATGACATTAAAGGGACCACACAGGGATGATATAGGTTTTTATATAAATGGTCTTGATATAAGAAAATATGGAAGTCAGGGACAGCAGAGAAGTGGAGCTTTATCATTAAAATTATCAGAAATTGAATTAATAAAAAAATTAACAAATGACAATCCCGTACTTTTACTTGATGATGTAATGTCAGAACTTGACAGTAAGAGACAAAATAATTTATTAGAAAGCATAAATGATATCCAGACAATTATAACCTGTACGGGAATTGATGATTTAATAAATAAAAGATTAAAAATTGACAATATATATAAAATTGTTCAAGGAACAGCAAAAATTGTTGTTTAGGAAGGAGACTAAAGATGAGTGATGAAAATAAGGTTCAGGAATATGGTGCAGACCAGATTCAGATTTTAGAAGGTTTGGAAGCTGTAAGAAAAAGACCTGGAATGTACATTGGAAGTACTTCATCAAGAGGACTTCATCACTTGGTTTATGAAATAGTTGATAATTCAGTAGATGAGGCACTTGCAGGATACTGTTCAGAAATTGAAGTTACAATTAATGAGGATAATTCAATAACTGTAAAGGATAATGGAAGAGGTATACCTGTTGATATAAATCATAAAGCCGGAATACCTGCGGTTGAAGTAGTATTTACAATACTTCATGCCGGTGGAAAATTTGGAGGTGGCGGATATAAGGTATCCGGAGGTCTCCATGGTGTAGGTGCTTCAGTTGTTAATGCTTTATCTGAATGGCTTGAAGTAAATGTTTACAGAGATGGAAAAATCCACAGACAAAGATATGAAAGAGGTCATTCTACAGGAAGTTTAACTGTAGTTGGAGAATGTCCTGTGGAACAGACAGGAACTGTTGTAACATTCCTTCCTGATAAAGAAATTTTTGAAGATACTGTTTATGATTATAAAGTTTTAAAATTAAGACTCAGGGAAATGGCATTCTTAACAAAGAATCTTAAGATTGTTTTAAAGGATGAAAGAGAAGAAAAGAGAGAAGAATCATTCCATTATGAAGGTGGAATAAAGGAATTTGTTGCATATTTAAACAAAGGAAAGACACCTCTTTACGAAGATGTAATTTATTGTGAAGGAAATAATAAAGGTGTAAATGTTGAAGTTGCAATGCAGCATAATGACTCATATAATGAAAACCTTTATGGATTTGTAAACAATATAAATACACCTGATGGTGGTACACATGTTGAAGGATTTAAAAGAGCAATTACAAAGACATTAAATGAATATGCTAAAAATTCAAAATTGTTAAAAGATACAGATGAAAATCTTTCAGGTGAGGATATCAGGGAAGGTCTTACAGTTATTGTAAGTATCAAGATTGAAGAGCCTCAGTTTGAAGGTCAGACAAAACAGAAACTTGGTAACAGTGAAGCAAGAGTTGCTGTAGAATCAATAGTTGCAGAAAAATTAAAATATTATCTTGAGCAGAATCCTAATGTTGGAAAAATGATTTGTGAAAAATCAATTTCAGCTCAGAGAGCAAGAGCAGCAGCAAGAAAAGCAAGAGATTTAGCAAGAAGAAAAACAGCATTAGAATCAGCCGCATTACCTGGTAAGCTTGCTGATTGCAGTGATAAGAATCCTGAAAACTGCGAAATATATATAGTCGAAGGAGATTCAGCCGGTGGTTCTGCAAAGACTGCCAGATCCAGAATGACCCAGGCTATCCTTCCACTTAGAGGTAAAATCTTAAATGTTGAAAAAGCAAGAATTGATAAAATTCTTGGAAATGCTGAAATTCAGGCAATGATAACAGCTTTTGGAACAGGTATTCATGATGATTTTGATATTAGTAAATTAAGATATCATAAGATAATTATCATGACCGATGCCGATGTTGATGGTGCACATATTGCAACACTCCTTTTAACATTCTTTTACAGATTTATGCCGGAACTTATTAAACAGGGATATGTTTATCTTGCACAGCCACCTCTTTACAGATTAGAGAAAAATAAGAAAATCTGGTATGCATATTCAGATGATGAATTATCTCAGATTATCAATGATGTTGGAAGAGATGGAAATAATAAGATTCAAAGATATAAAGGTCTTGGTGAAATGGATGCAGACCAGTTATGGGAAACAACCATGGATCCTGAAAGCAGAGTACTTTTAAGAGTTGCAATAGATGAGGACAGCCAGTCAGAACTTGATCTTACATTTACAACGCTTATGGGTGATCAGGTAGAACCAAGAAGAGAATTTATTGAGACAAATGCAAAATTTGTTTCAAATCTTGATATATAATATTTATATTTTTTGAGATTTTAGTTTATGAAATAATCACCTTAAATTTATTAAGAAAGGTCAAATAAAATGGAAAAAGTAGAAATTGATAAAGTACATGAAGTTGATTTGAAAACAACCATGGAAAAATCCTATATTGATTATGCCATGAGCGTAATCGCTGCAAGAGCTTTACCTGATGTAAGAGATGGTTTAAAGCCTGTACAAAGAAGAGTCTTATATTCAATGATAGAACTTAACAACGGTCCTGACAAGCCACATAGAAAATGTGCACGTATCGTCGGTGATACAATGGGTAAATACCATCCACATGGAGACAGCTCAATTTATGGTGCACTTGTTAATATGGCTCAGGAATGGTCAACAAGATTTCCATTAGTTGACGGACATGGAAACTTTGGTTCTGTAGACGGAGATGGCGCGGCTGCCATGAGATATACAGAAGCAAGACTTAGTAAAGTTTCCATGGAAATGCTTGCTGATATCAATAAAGACACAGTTGATTTTGTACCAAACTTTGATGAAACAGAAAAAGAGCCTTCAGTTTTACCTGCAAGATTTCCAAATATTTTAGTAAATGGTGCAAGTGGTATTGCTGTTGGTATGGCAACAAATATACCACCACACAACCTTACTGAAGTAATTAATGGTGTTGTTAAAATAATTGATAATAACATCGAAGATAAAGAAACAACAGTTGATGAACTGCTTGATATTATTAAAGGTCCTGATTTCCCAACAGGTGCAACTATCCTTGGAAAACGTGGAATTGAAGAAGCTTACAGAACAGGAAGAGGTAAGATAAAAGTAAGAGCTCTTACTGATATTGAACCAATGGAAAATGGCAAAAACAGAATTATTGTTACAGAGCTTCCTTACCTTGTAAATAAAGCAAAATTAGTTGAAAAAATTGCTGAACTTGTTAAAGATAAAAGGGTTGACGGAATCACTGATTTAAGAGATGAATCAGATAAATCCGGAATGAGAATAGTTATAGAACTTAGAAGGGATGTAAATCCTAATATTGTTCTTAATCATTTATATAAGCATACCCAGCTTCAGGATACATTTGGTGTAATTATGCTTGCACTTGTTAATAATGAGCCAAAAGTATTAAATTTACTTGATATGCTTAAACATTATCTTGAACATCAGAAGGATGTTGTTACAAGAAGAACAAGATTTGATCTTAATAAAGCTGAAGAAAGAGCACATATTTTAAAGGGATTATTAATTGCACTTGATAATATTGATGAAGTTATCAAGATTATCAGAGGTTCCAAGACAACACAGATTGCTAAAGAAGGCTTAATAGAGAGATTTGGATTAACAGAAGCCCAGGCAAATGCAATCGTTGAAATGAGACTTAAAACTCTTACAGGTTTGGAAAGAGAAAGACTTGAAAATGAGTTAAAAGAATTAGAAATTAAGATTGCATATTTAAGGGAAATCCTTGAAGATGAGAAAAAATTACTTGGTGTAATCAAAGAAGAAATTCTTATTATTTCTGATAAACACGGTGATGAAAGAAGAACAAGCATTGGATTTGATATTGATGATATAAGAGATGAAGATTTAATTCCTGTAGAAAATACAATTATTGCAAGAACAAATCTTGGATATATCAAGAGAATGACAGTTGATAATTTCAAAACCCAGAACAGAGGCGGTAGAGGAATTAAAGGAATGCAGACTATAGAAGATGATTTTATAGTTGATCTTCTTATGACATCAACCCATAACTTTATTTTATTCTTTACAAATAAAGGAAGGGCATACAAATTAAAAGCTTATGAGATACCTGAGGCAGGAAGAAATGCAAGAGGAATGGCTATAATAAATCTGTTAGAATTACAGCCGGGTGAAAAGATTTCTGCGATTATTCCTGTTAAAGAATTTAATGAAAATAAATTCTTATTTATGACAACAAAGAGGGGTATTGTTAAAAAGACACCTCTTATAGATTTTAAAAATGTAAGAAGAAATGGCTTACTTGCAATAACTCTTCGTGAAAACGATGAACTTATTGAAGTTAAGACAACTGATAATACAAGAGATATTTTTCTTATTTCAAAAAATGGTATGTGTATCAGATTTAAAGATACAGATGTAAGAGAAATGGGAAGATCTGCCATGGGTGTAATGGGTATGAGAATTTCTGCTGATGATGAAATCGTTGGAATGCAGATGAATATCCAGGGTAAAGACCTTCTTATCGTTACAGAAAATGGTATGGGTAAGAGAACAAGTATAGATAATTTCAATACCCAGAAGAGATCTGGTAAAGGTTTAAGATGTTATAAGATAACAGAAAAAACCGGAAAAGTCATAGGATTTAAGGCTGTTAATGATGATCATGAAGTAATGATGATAACAAATGAAGGTATTATCATTGAATTCAAGGTTAGCGATTTATCAACAATTGGAAGAAATACTTCTGGTGTAAAACTTATGAACATTGATAAAAATTCAGATGTTAAAGTTGCAAAGATTGCTAAAGTAAGGGAAAATCCTAAGAATAATGATTCTGAAGAAATAGTTGAATCTGATGATAACAGTGAAAATAGCAGCAGTAGTGAAACTATAGAAAATAAGGAAAATTAACCTGAAACAGAATCAAAAAAATTAAATTTAGTAACAGATAGTTATAAATTTATTGTAAATATTTAAAAAAATAAAAATTTGGTAGCAGGCAAAAAAATGAGAGAAATAAGTGTTGATTTAATAACAAATAATATTAAAGAAATGTGCATTGAAGCAAATCACTATCTTGCAGATGATATGGTGAATTGCTTGAAAAATGCCATTGATACTGAAGAAGGAGAACTTGGTAAGAAAGTTCTCTCTTCTTTGGAAGAAAATTTAAAAATTGCAGGAAGTGATATGATTCCTATATGCCAGGATACAGGAATGGCAATCATTTTCATTAAAGTAGGTCAGGATGTACATTTTGTTGATGGTAATCTTGAAGATGCAATTAATGAAGGTGTAAGAAGAGGATATGTAGATGGATATCTTAGAAAATCTGTTGTAAACGATCCTATTATCAGGGAAAATACAAAAGATAACACACCTGCAATCATTCATTATGAAATAGTTTCTGGTGATAAAGTAGAAATTACTTTTGCACCAAAGGGATTTGGTAGTGAAAACATGAGTAGGGTGTTCATGCTTAAACCGGCAGATGGTATTGAAGGCGTAAAAAATGCAATCTTAACTGCCGTAAAGGATGCGGGTCCAAATGCCTGCCCACCAATGGTTGTTGGTGTAGGAATTGGCGGTGACTTTGAAAAATGTGCAATCCTTGCAAAGAAAGCTTTAACAAGATCTGTAAGCATTCATTCTGATATTCCATATGTTAAGGATTTAGAAGAAGAAATGCTTGAGAAAATAAATGCTTTAGGAATCGGTCCTGGTGGGCTTGGTGGAAAAAACACTGCATTTGCAGTAAATATTGAAACATATCCAACTCATATAGCAGGCCTTCCGGTGGGAATAAATATCTGTTGTCATGTAAACAGACATGTAAAACGAGTATTGTAGAAAATTAAAAATTTCAAAAATATTTATTTAGAGGAATATTATGGATATTAAGATAAGTGCTCCACTCAAGGAGGAGAAAATAATAAATTTAAAATCAGGTGATTATGTTTATATTACCGGAACTATATATACAGCAAGGGATGCTGCACATAAAAGAATGTTTGATGCAATTAATGAGAATAAGGAAATTCCAATGTCTCTTAAGGATAATATTATTTATTACATGGGTCCATCTCCTGCAAGAGAAGGAAGAGTCATAGGTTCTGCAGGTCCAACAACTGCAAGCAGAATGGATAAATATGCTCCAACACTTTTAGACCTTGGTTTAAAGGGAATGATTGGAAAAGGAAAAAGAAGCAAAGAAGTAATTGATGCTGTTGTAAGAAACAAGTGTGTTTACTTTGCTGCCGTTGGTGGTGCAGGAGCACTTCTTTCAAAATGCATTAAAAAAAGTGAAGTGATAGCATATGATGACCTTGGAACAGAAGCAATCAGAAAATTAGAAGTAGAAGATTTTCCTGCTATCGTAGTTATTGATTCTAAGGGAAATAATCTTTATGAGATGGTATGCTAAAATATGTTGAAAGATAAAGATATCAGGGAACCATTATTTGAATTTTTAGAAGAAAATTATAAAAAAATAAGAATATTTGAAGAAAAAAATATCGGCAGGTCAAGGGCTGATATTATTATGATACAAAATTCTCTTATATATGGCATTGAGATAAAAAGCGATGCGGATACATATGTAAGACTTAAGAGTCAGATAGAGGATTATGATAAATTTTTTGATTACAATATCATAGTCGTAGGTTCATCCCATGCATATCATGTAAAAGAGCATATTCCAGAGCATTGGGGAATAATTGTTACTGAAAACATTGATGATAAAACAGATTTTTATATTCTACGAGAGCCTGAAATTAATGAAACTGCAAATATTTATAACCAGCTAAGTTTTTTATGGAGACCTGAAATCGCACATATTCAGGAAATAAATGGACTGTATAAATATGCAGGAAAAAGCAAGGAATTTGTTATAAATTATCTTTTCGAATCAGTTGAAAAAGAAAAATTAAAAAGACAAATAACAGATGAATTGTTTGAAAGAGATTATACAAAGATTTTTGATGAAATAAATAAATACAGGGAAGAAAAAAAACAAAAGGCCAGAAGAAGAAAGAAGTATAAGAGAAGAAAAAAGAGTGTGTAAGATAGTGTATCTATTAATTTTGTAGTAATTATAACTATCTGCAGATATAAATAAGTCAGGGGGTGAATTCATGAAGAATATCTTTTTTATTGATACCGAAGTTAGTATAACTAATAAAAAGGTATGTGATTTTGGTGCAATAAATGGAAATGATGATAAACTGCATACAAAAACAGCTCATGAATTTGATTCCTTCATTAGAGGAGCTTACTATATTTGTGGTCATAATATTATTAATCATGATGTTAAATATATTGGAATTCCAAATAAATCAAAGTTAATTGATACTCTATATCTTTCACCACTTTTATTTCCAAATAAACCATATCATAAACTTTTAAAAGATGATAAGCTTCTGACAGATGAATTAAATAATCCATTAAATGATGCTATAAAGGCAAAAGAACTTTTTTATGATGAAGTAAATGCCTTTATGTCTTTGGATGATGAAATGAAGCTTATATATTATATGCTCCTGAAAAATAATATATATTTTTCGGGTTTTTTTGATTATTTAAATTATTCAGAAGAGACAGATATTGAATCAGTAATTAAAACAAAATTTTCAGGTAAGATTTGTAAAAATACTTCTTTGTCTGATATTATCTTAAGAAAACCTGTTGAACTTGCATATTGTCTTGCACTTATATCTGCTACTGAGGAATATTCATTAATACCTAGATGGGTACAGATAAATTATCCAAATGTAGATACGGTTATGCGTGTGCTTAGAAATACCTCCTGTCATGAATGTGATTATTGTAAATCAAGTCTTAATCCTGTAAATTATCTTAGTAAGTATTTTGGTTATCCAGGTTTTCGTAAATACAATGATGAACCATTGCAGGAAAATGCTGTTAAGGCAGCAGTGGAACATAAATCTTTACTGGCAATTTTTCCAACAGGTGGTGGGAAATCATTAACCTTTCAGATTCCTGCTTTTATGGCAGGAAAAACAGAACGTGCTCTTACAGTTGTAATATCTCCTTTGCAATCTTTGATGAAAGATCAGGTAGATAATCTTGAAAAAAAAGGCATTGCTGAAGCTGTAACTATAAATGGTTTATTAAGTCCAATTGAAAGAGCTGAAGCTATAGAACGGGTTGAATCAGGCATTGCGTCAATATTATATATATCTCCGGAATCGTTACGTTCTATCACAATAGAGCGATTATTTTTATCGCGTAATATAGATCGTTTTGTAATTGATGAAGCACATTGTTTCTCAGCCTGGGGACAAGATTTTAGAGTAGATTATCTGTATATTGGTGATTTTATCCGAGAATTGCAGGAGAAAAAAGGAAACAATTGTAAAATACCAGTATCTTGTTTTACAGCCACAGCAAAACAAAAAGTAATCAGTGATATAAAAGAATATTTTAAGAATAAGTTAGATTTAGAGTTGGAATTATTTGCAACAAATGCATCACGTACTAATTTGCGTTATGAAGTACTATATAAAGAAACTAATGAAGAAAAATATGAAACACTTCGTATGCTTATAGAACAAAAAAAATGTCCTACAATTATCTATGTTTCAAGAACAAAAAAAACAATAGAACTGGCGAAAAAACTTTGTAGTGATGGTTTTAAAGCAAGACCTTTTAATGGAAAAATGGATAGCAGGGATAAGCAGGAGAATCAGGAAGAATTTATTAATGATGAAATACAGATTATTGTTGCAACTTCAGCTTTTGGTATGGGTGTAGATAAATCTAATGTTAAGCTTGTAATTCATTATGATATTTCTGATTCACTTGAAAATTATGTACAGGAAGCAGGCCGTGCAGGACGTGATGAAACATTGCAGGCAGAGTGTTATGTACTATTTAATGATAGTGATTTGGATAAGCATTTTATTCTTCTTAATCAGACTAAACTTAGTATTAGTGAGATACAGCAGGTGTGGAAAGCAATTAAAGATTTAACGAGGAATCGTCCTGAAGTTTGTTGTTCGGCTCTTGAAGTTGCAAGACAGGCAGGATGGGACGAAGGTGTTACAGAAATAGAAACAAGAGTAAAGACAGCAATACAGGCACTTGAAAATGCAGGTTACGTTAAGCGAGGTAAAAATATACCAAATATATATGCTGATAGCATTCTTGTAAAAAGTATGATTGAGGCAGTAAAGATAATTGACAGTTCTTCTCGATTTGAAAATGATGATGAAAGAAATAATGCTAAACGAATTATAAAGTCTTTGATTTCAAGTAAAAGTATTGCAAAGGCAGGTAATAATGATGCTGAGTCAAGAGTTGATTATATTGCAGACAGATTAGGTATTGAAAAAGCGGATGTTATTCATTCTATCCAGCAGATGCGAGAAGCAGGATTACTTGCTGATACTAAAGATTTAACTGCTTATATTCAAAAAACGGATACTGTAAATAAGTCCATGCAGATATTGCGCCAGTTTCAGACTCTTGAATCTTTTTTACTTGATTATATAGATGCTGATAAACTATGTATGAATTATAAAGAGCTAAATGAAGCTGCTCTTGCTAAAGGTATTAAAAAAAGTTCTGTAAATTCTATAAAAACACTTTTTTATTAAATGAAGTACTTGTTGGTTTTTCAATAATGGAATTATTAAATGAATTTCATACACAATCACTTTTAAAAATTAATAAACAGAATATTGAAGAAGCACTACTTTTTCTTTCAAAGATAGGTGCATTAAAGCTAGAGGGTGGCTTCCTTGTGTTATACAGTGGAATGCGTATTAAACGTCTGATACTTGATAATAAGATACGTTATAAAATTGATGATTATAAACAGCTTAATGAGTTTTATCAGCAAAAGATTCAGCAAATTCATATTGTAGGTGAATATGCTAATATGATGGTGCGTGACTATAATCAGGCATTAAAGTTTGTAAATGATTATTTTCAGATGGACTATAAGAAATTCTTATCAGAGTATTTTTCAGGTGACAGACTTTCTGAGATTGAACGAAACATAACTCCAAAGAAATATCATCAATTATTTGATACTCTATCAGAAAGACAGCTTGAAATTATTAATGATGATACATCAAAATATATAGTAGTGTCTGCTGGACCCGGAAGTGGAAAAACCAGAGTTCTTGTACATAAGCTGGCATCACTTCTTTTGCTTGAAGATGTAAAGCATGAACAGTTGTTAATGCTGACATTTTCACGTGCTGCAGCTATTGAATTTAAGCAGCGTTTGCGTGAATTAATAGGTAATGCTGCCAATTACATTGAGATAAAAACATTTCATTCGTATTGTTTTGATTTACTTGGAAAAATAGGAAATATAAAGGAATCTGAAAATGTCGTTAAGGATGCAGGTGAGCTTATTAAAAATGGTGATGTTGATTTAGGTAAAATCACAAAATCTGTTCTTGTTATAGATGAAGCACAGGATATGGATAAGTACGAATATCAGCTCATAGAAGTTTTGATGGAAAGAAACGAGGATATGCGTATAATTGCGGTTGGAGATGATGATCAGAATATATATCAGTTCCGTGGATCAGATTCTAAGTATCTTAAGTCATTTGTCACTAAACATGATGCAAAACAGTATTCGCTTATTGAGAACTACAGGAGTTTTCAGGATGTGGTATCTTTTACAAATCGTTTTGTAAAGGAAATTTCTAATAGAATGAAAACACAGGATATTATTGCAGTTTCTAAGAATTCTGGAGAGGTTAAACTGATAAAGCATAGTGGCAATAATATGGAAATAGCATTGGTTGAGGATATGTTGAAAGCAGGTGTAAAAGGCACCACCTGTATTCTTACAAATACCAATAAAGAAGCTTTAATGATACTTGGTATTTTAAAACAGAAAAAAATTTCTGCAAAACTTATACAGTCTATTGATGGATTTGATTTGTATGATATTGCAGAAATACGATATTTTCTTAATATGCTTAATAAGGAAAATGTATCTCCTGTTATTAGTAATGAGTTGTGGGATAGTGCACTAAAAGCATTACAGGATAGA
This sequence comes from Lachnospiraceae bacterium RM5, assembly GCA_900110975.1. Lineage (GTDB taxonomy): Bacteria > Bacillota > Clostridia > Lachnospirales > Lachnospiraceae > Bovifimicola. The sequence goes on along the minus strand of FOFK01000006.1, from coordinate 68,643 downwards.
TACAGAATAAGTGCATGTTTGCCTGTTATTATGAATATTTTAAATACATTTACAGAAACCAATGAAAAGAAATATCGCACTGATTTTGAAATGTTTTTGCATGAATCTAAAATGGAAGATTTTTATACAAATGAACAAGGAACGATTACAATTTCAACAATGCATAAGTCAAAAGGCAGAGAATTTGATAATGTTTATATGCTTCTTAATAATGCTAATATGGGGAATGATGAGGAAAAAAGAAAAATCTATGTTGGAATGACAAGAGCAAAAAAAATATTGCATATTCATTATTTTAGTGATGTATTTGATAAGTATACAGAATATGCAACAACTGATGAAATAGATTTACATGTATATCCAAAATCCACGGAATTGATAGTTCAGCTTTCACACAGAGATGTATATTTAGATTTCTTTAAAGATAAAAAATCTTTAATAGTAAGACTGAAAAGTGGTATGCACCTTATTGTAAAGGGTAACAGACTTTACGTACAAGGAAATGAAAAACTTATACCTGTTCTTCAATTTTCTAGTAAGTGTAATGAAAATATTAAGCAGCTTATTTCATCAGGATATACACCAGATGATGCTGTGATACGTTTTATTTGTGGATGGAAAGGAAAAAATGATACAACAGAAACAGCGATTATTTTGGCGGATATTAATTTTCATAGGAATGTAGAGAAAAAAACTGAAAGATAAAAATTTTAATGATAGAATATTGACAAAAAGCTATCATTAAGTTATTCTGATGATAGAAAAAAATAAAAAACATATCATATACTTTTGGGGGAATAAAGTATTGACTATTAATCAGAATGATATAGAGCAGTATCTTTCTGGGGTGAAGGATGCTGTTGAAAAGGGTTGTTATAGGCTTGATAGAAATGTCAGGCGACAGGATAATATTGATTTATTTATGGATTATGTTATTGATGAGAAAAAGGTAAAGAAAATTATATTGGACCTTACAGTAATGGATTTTTCGCAAATTTTGCAGAATGAGCATAAGGGATATGAGTATGAAAAACTATATGTATTTGGCAAGGATGTATTTCTTTTAGAGAGGAATGGGACAGAAGTATCCGCTTAAATATTATTTTAGGTAATAGGTAGGCAAATCGGAGGTGACCATTATGATAGAGAAGGTTAGAAGAGATTTCTGTATAGAATGCAGGAAAGAAACTGAATACATTTTACAGAAGAAGAATATTGTAAAGAATATAAGGGATAAGGAATATAATTTTTCAATCACCGTAGCTATTTGTACAAAGTGTGGTGAGGAGATGATTATTCCTGGGCTTATTGATAAAAATATGCAGGAAATAGACGAACAGTATAGGGCAGCAGAGGGTATTGTGTCAATTGGTGATATTGAAAAAATGATGGAAATTTATAAGATTGGAAAGGCACCATTATCTATAGCTCTTGGATTTGGTGAAGTGACGATTCCGAGATACTTAGAGGGGCAGGTACCTTCAAAAGAATATTCTGATATTATTAAATCGACACTTTCATCACCAGCATGTATGAAGCAGAAGCTTATGGAAAATAGTGATAAGTTATCAGACCCAGCATTTAGAAAAGCTTTTGCTGCGGCAGAAAATATAGAGAGCCTGTTTTCTGTTTCGGATAAAATTCTTAGAGTAATTGCATATATTTTTGAAAGATTGGAAGAGATAACACCACTTATGTTACAGAAACTTTTATATTTTATACAGGGTGTATATTTGGCATTGTATAGAAAACCAATTTTTGAAGAGGATTGTATGGCATGGATTCATGGTCCGGTCTATCCTAAGGTATATGAACTGTTTCGTGATTTCAAATATAATCCGATAGATGATGCACGTTTCATACTTTTTGAAGGAACAGAGGATGTATTGACAAATGATGAGAAAAAAGTGATTGATCTCGTAGTGAATACCTTCGGAATGTATGGTGGAAAAGTATTAGAGAGAATCACGCATAATGAGGATCCTTGGATTGAAGCTAGAAAAGGATATGGAGACAATATTCCTTCTAGTGAAATACTTCCAAAAAAGAGAATTTTGAAGTATTATACCTTGATAAATCAGAAATATGGAATTAATACGGAGGATGGTCTGCGAGAATACATTCATGATATGATTGATAAGGTATCTTAATCTATAATTGTAAAACTTGTAAGATAACATATATTTTTCGAGTTTTACGCTTTCTTAGAATATTCCAACAGATAAAAGAACAAATATTTGACAATATTATATTAAATTTGTTATACTTATACGGTATTTGAAAATTAAATAGTTGTACCCTTCCGTGCAGCCGGGGAGATGGCGGTGCCCTGTACTTGCAATCCGCCTTAGCAAGGGTGATATCTTACCTCGGGTATTGACTGTAGGGCTGCCCTTTATAAGTGGCGTTGACGCCTGGGTCTTAAGCAATAGAGCCTTATGAACCGTGTCAGGTTAGGAATAAAGCAGCACTAAATAAGATACTCTGTGTGACTTGAGGGTGCCTGGGCTGAGCAGGCTGTAAAGGTAACGCTTATGGAATGTATTCAAAGTAAGATGCACGGATTTAAATAAAGAGATAATATATGATTGTTCATATATTATTTTTTTTTGATAATTTATCATAAAAATTTTTAAATAAAATGACAGAAAAGAATATTAGATATTATATGGTTATGAGCAATTTATTCAACTGTCCATTCTGTCCAATCAATATGATTGTATTGCATTACATCATTAGAAAAATTCATTCCAAGTTTTTTATAAAATGGAATTGCATTATCATTAGCTATAAGATATACAGCAATATCTTTTTCATCACCAGCTAATTCATGAGCTTTTTTCATTAATTTGGTTGCAATACCACGTCTTTCATAGTTTCTGTCTATACCAAGGTCAGTAATATATAGCCAATAGCAGAAATCTGTTAATCCAAAAAGAACCCCAACAATAAGACTTTCTTCGTTTCTGACAACTAAACTAATTGACACATTTTTTACAATCTTCGTTATTCTTTCAGTAAATCTCTCCTTGGGATACTGCGAACCAAGATCAGTTCTTTTAAGGAAATCTATATATTCTTCTGGTGATAGACGTTCTTCGTTTATTATAATATTTTCTGTTTTCATATATATTCTCCATTGTTAAATAATATGCCGATTGGCATTAAGTAAGTTAATTCGTTAATATTGCGGTTTGCTGTCAAATAATTTGATACTTTCTTATCATAATATCATACTTGCTTCTCTAATACTACAAGTTTGGTGATATCATGGAAATATAAAAACTGCTGACAAAATGTCGGCAGTTTTTAATGTTTAAGAACTTTGAAAAATAATTACCCTAAGATACATATCATTGCCTCATTATTTTGAATGGCTATAAATTCTTTTATGTTTCCAATATTTATGGCCATTTTATACCAGAAAAGCCATATTTATTATCAAGCTGGCTATAAATTTTTTGATTTTGAAATATTTATAGCTGTTTCAGGCTGAAAAAGCCATATTTCTTCCTAAATCGGCCATAAAATTCTTTGATTTTTTAATATTTATGGCCGTTCCATATAAAAAAAGCCGATTTTGTTTTCAAAGGCCATAAATCTTTTTGTTTTTCCAATATTTATAGCTCTCTTATCAGCCTGCTTTAAAGCCATGATATTTATCAGCCTGCTTTAAAGCCACGATACTTATCAGCCTGCTTCAGAGCCGCAATCAAAATCCTTTGTTAGTGATTAAAATCCTTTATTAATGATTAAAATCTTTTGTTAGCGTCAAAAACCTTTCTTAGCGACAAAATCACTTTTAGCGATAAATTCTAATTATCACGTATGATGAAAACTACTGAATTTTCAAAAACCTACTAATCTGCTATGATTTGTTCATGACAAATTTGAAAGGAGCATGACAAATGAAAACTACAAACAAAATTACAAACAAAACTACAAAAAAAATTACAAAGAAATTATTTACATTAGGATTAGCATTAGGAGTTGGTATTGTATCCTTAACAGGCTGCGGTTCGACAGATAAAAAGGCTGCAAGTAACAAAGCAGGATCAGTTGCTACTGCAACAGATTTAGATATTGTTCCAGGTAATGGAGAGACAATTAAAATTGCTGCATCTCCAATACCACATGCTGAGATTTTAGGTGAGGCTGCTAAGATACTTAAAGATTATGGTTATAATCTTGATATCGTTGAATTTGAAGATTATGTACAGCCAAACTTAGTTGTTGAATCTGGTGAATTTGATGCGAATTATGTAGAACACGTTCCTTATCTTGACAGTTTTAATGAAGAGCAGGGAACACATCTTGTAAATGCGGGTGGCATCCATTACGAGCCATTTGGAATTTATCCGGGCAAAAAGAAGAGTCTTGATGAAATTTCAAAAGGTGACAGCATTGCAATTCCAAATGATACAACAAATGAAGCAAGGGCACTTTTACTTCTTCAGGACAACGGACTTTTAACACTTAAGGAAGGCGCGGGACTTACAGCAACTATAAATGATATTGTGGATAATCCTAAAAAAATAAACTTTGTTGAACTTGAAGCTGCTCAGGTAGCCAGAGTCGCAAGTGAGGTTGAATATGTGGTTCTTAATGGTAATTATGCATTAGAAGCAGGATATTCTGTTGGAAAAGATTCAATTGCATACGAAGCTACTGATTCTGTGGCAGCGAAAACATATGTAAATATTATTGCTGTATACAAAGGAAATGAAAATAGTGAAAAAATAAAAGCATTAGTAACTGTACTCAGATCAGATGAAATAAAGAAATTTATTGAAGAAACATATGATGGAGCAGTAGTATTCTATGAAGAATAAAGAAAAATGGGGCTTTGAAAAAACAGGGCCTCTTTCTTTATATTAAATGTACGAATGGAGTTTATATGAGCAAGATTGAAATTAAGAACCTGACAAAAAAGTTTGAAATAAATGGTGATAGTATTGTTGCACTTAAGGACATTAATCTGACTATTGATAAGGGAGAAATATTTGGAATAATTGGTATGTCAGGTGCAGGTAAAAGTACTCTTGTGCGGACAATAAATTATTTGGAAAAACCAAGCAAAGGCGATGTCTATATTGATAATATCAGTATGGCTTCTTTATCTGCAAAAGATTTAAGAAAAAAAAGAAGAGAGATTGGAATGATTTTTCAAAACTTCAATCTTCTGGAACAAAAAAATGTGATTGATAATATTTGTTTTCCTTTAGAAATTGCAGGAGTAAAGAAAAAAGAAGCAAAGAAAAAAGCAAGAAAATTACTTGATACAGTTTCACTTTCTGATAAAGAAAAAGCATATCCGTCCCAATTGTCAGGAGGTCAGAAACAAAGGGTTGCAATAGCAAGGGCATTAGCATCAAATCCAGAGATTCTTCTTTGTGACGAGGCTACAAGCGCTTTGGATCCACAAACGGCAGGTTCTATTCTCAATTTGCTAAAAGAGATAAATAAGAAGTTCAATATTACTATTATAATAATAACCCATCAGATGTCTGTGGTTACTGAAATATGTGACAGAGTAGCAATCATAGATAGCGGAAGGCTTGTCGAAGAAGGAAAGGTAAGTGATATTTTTGCTAATCCGAAATCTGATGTAGCAAAAGAACTTATCATAGGAAAAGAAATCCGTTTTTCAACTACAAAGTCAATTAATAACAGGAAAGTGGTTTAATAGTATCGGAGGTGACAAATTATGTTTGATGAGCAGGTAATTCAAATGATTTTAGAGGGTGTTAGAGATACTTTGTTTATGACACTGATATCAACACTTATTGGATATGTAATAGGTTTGCCATTTGGAATCGGACTGTATGTTACTAGTGAAAAGGGATTACATCCAAATTCTTTTATATATCGAATTGGAGATGTGATATGTAACATCATTCGAAGTATTCCATTTCTGATTTTATTGATTCTGTTAATCCCATTTACAAGACTTGTAGTTGGAAAAAGTTATGGATCAACTGCAACAATTGTACCCCTCGTTATATGTGCAGCACCTTACATAGCAAGAGTAGTTGAATCTTCAATTAAGGAAGTGGATGGAGGAGTCATTGAAGCGGCAAAATCCATGGGAGCAAGTAACTGGCAGATAATTTATAAAGTGCTTTTGGTAGAAGCTAAGACTTCATTAATCGCCGGAGCAACAATTACAACCGGAGTGTTGCTTGGATATTCAGCTATGTCAGGAACCGTAGGTGGTGGTGGACTTGGAGATATAGCGGTCAGATATGGGTATTACCGTTGGCAGATGGATATTATGGTTGTAACAGTTGTTTTGCTGATACTTATTTTTCAGGTGATACAAAATAGTGGTACATGGATTGCTAAAAAATTTGATCATAGAAAGCGTTAGGGAGAAAATGAATTATAAGAAAGCATTTGTAGAATTTGAATCGGATGATCCGCAGTATTTTCCGGACATATTAGAACTGAATATTGTCAGTGGAGGAGTTCACCTATACGGGTATCTTCTTTCGCCGGACAAGAGGGTGAAGGGACCTTATCCTACGATAATTATGTCCCATGGTTTTCCAGGATATACAACTAATAACGACTTGGAACTGGCTTTTTTGAGAATGGGTTGTGTGGTCATTCATATGAATCATAGAGGTGCATGGGGAAGTGAAGGTAATTATTTATTTACTAATCTTAAGGATGATTTGATAGCAGTGGCAAAATGGGCTCATAATGCAGCAATTGCAGATCAGTATGATATTGACGTAAACAATATTTTTTTGGTAGGACACAGTATGGGTGGACAGACTGTTCTTAATGCAGCAAAGGATTTATCATTTATTAAAGGAGTTGCTGCAATGGCTGCATATGATATAGGTGCCGCATTTAGATACAAAATGGAGAAAGATTTGTTTCTTATGATAGAGACAGAGGGGCAGTGTCTCAAAATGCAATCAGCAAGTGAGGTATATGAGAATGCACTTACTAACCAGCAGGAACTGAGCGTGCTTAACAGATTTGATGAGTTGCTGAATAAGAATGTTTTATTGGTAGAAGCAACTTATGATACGATTGCACCACCGGATAAAATGTTAAAACCATTGGCAAATAAACTTAAAGAAGCAGGTGGCAACATCACATATGAAAAGATTGCCAGCAACCACAGTTTTATAGGACAGCGGATGAAACTGACACAGATTGTAGGAAAGTGGCTGGAGGATTGCACTAGACCGCAACACCAGGAGGTAGCAAATCAACCAGGTGATTCCACAGAACTACATAGAATTATATAGAATTATATAGAACTATATATAATTATAGAGAATTATATAGAATTACATAGAATCACATAGAATCACATAGAACTATTAAAACTGAATGGCTATAAATTTTTTTATGTTTCCAATATTTATGGCCATTTTATACCGGAAAAGTCATATTTATTATCAAGCTGGCTATAAATTTTTTTATTTCGCAATATTTATAGCCAATTCAAGCTGAAAAAGCCATATTTCTTCCTAAGTCGGCTATAAATTTTTTGA
>FOFK01000006.1:53724-60925 GCA_900110975.1 Lachnospiraceae bacterium RM5 | reverse complement strand
CTAAATCGGCTATAAATTTTTTGAGTTTGAAATATTTATAGCCAGTTCTTACTTAATAAGCCAATTTTATTATTAAATTGGCTATAAATTCTTTTGTGTTTCCAATATTTATAGCTTCTACATTTTTATAGCTTCTACATTTTCGTAGCTTCTACATTTTCCAAAACATATTGTCTCATTCAACCATCAGTAGAATTAACAGAAAAAAATAAACAGATAAGTTATAGGAATTAATTTGTTATTTAATTATAATAATTATATAAATAGTCGATTAAAAATAAATTAGCTGGTTTAATCGCATTATATTATTATATTATGGAATATATATTCAAGATGGTAATTGATAATAAATGCAGGGGTGAAATTATTATTAAGAAATAAGAGTAGGAGAATTTGCTGATGGATATAGGAAATGTTATTGTTACAAAAAGAAAAGAACTTAAATTAACTCAACAGGATTTGGCAGATAGGCTTCATGTAAGTTTTCAGGCAGTTTCAAAATGGGAAAATGGTTTTAGTTGTCCTGAAATTGAATTGTTGCCACTCATTGCTGATGTATTACACATTTCGGTAGATGCATTACTTGGTTATGAATTTAAAACACATGGATATTATGATGACAGATATAAAAAGGATGAGTATTTTTGGGGATTGCAGCCTAATGAAACCTGCTATGAAATTATGAAAATAATGCCACCTGTAAAACCATTAAAAGTACTTGATATTGGATGTGGTGAAGGTAAAGATGCCGTGTTTTTTGCAAAAAACGGGTATCAGGTAACAGCATTTGATTTATCCCTTGATGGTATTGAAAAAGGTAAACGTCTGGCTGAAAAAACAGGTGTTGAGGTGAATTTTTTTCAGGCAGATTTAAATGATTACAGATTAAAGGAAAACTATGACATAATTTTTTTAAGTGGTGTTTTTGATTATATGAAGCCTGATTTAAGGGTAAGTCTCATAGAACATTTGAAAGAGCATACTAATAAAAATGGCATAAATGCAATCAAGGTTTTTGTTGATAAACCATTTATTGAAGTTAGTGATAAAAAGAAGAAATCCTACAGATATCCGTGGAAATCAGGAGAAATCCTTACATATTACCATGATTGGATAATGTATGATATTGATGAAGTGATTTATGATTGCAATAGTGGAGGCGTACCACACAAACATTGTATAGATATTATGGTTTCGGTAAAACCAGAAAAAGAATAAGTAAGCAAAGATAAATATATTAGTATTTTAAAAACTGCATTGAATTATTCAATGCAGTTTTTTGATAGTATTTATACTATTCGCTTTACTATTTTCCATACTACAAGTAAAATATAGATAAGTGTAGTTTGTACGTATATTTATATATTGTTTAGAAGGGAGAAGCTTATGAAGAGAATAGGAATATTAACCAGCGGTGGTGATTGTCAGGCTTTAAATGCAGCGATGCGAGGTGTTGCAAAAGCTTTATATGAAAATATCAGAGATGTTGAGATTATAGGTTTTTTAGATGGATATAAAGGTCTTATGTATAGTGATTATACAAAACTGAATCCTGTTGATTTTTCGGGGATTTTGACAAAGGGTGGTACCATACTTGGAACCTCAAGACAGCCATTTAAAAAAATGAGGGAACCTGACAGTAACGGACTTGATAAAGTAAAAGCCATGGTTGATACATATAAAAAGTTAAGACTTGAATGCCTTGTTATACTTGGAGGAAACGGAACTCACAAGACAGCGAATCTGTTAAGTGAAGAAGGTCTTAATGTTGTTACGCTTCCAAAGACAATAGATAATGATATCTATGGAACTGATATAACTTTTGGATTTCAGAGCGCAGTTGATATAGCAACAGATGCAATTGATTGCATACATACAACAGCTGCTTCACACAGCAGGGTTTTTATTGTTGAAGTAATGGGACATAAGGTTGGATGGCTTACACTTCATGCAGGAATTGCCAGCGGTGCAGATATTATATTACTTCCGGAAATTCCTTATGATATTGATAAATTAATTGAAGCGATAAATAAGAGAACTGAGGAAGGCAAGCAGTTTTCAATACTTGCCGTTGCGGAAGGTGCGATTTCCAAAAAAGATGCAAAGCTCTCTAAGAAAAAATTAAAAGAAAAAAGAGAAGCCAGCCTTTATCCTTCTATTTCTTATGAACTTGGTGCAGAGATTCAGGAGCGCACCGGTCAGGAAATAAGAGTAACCATTCCGGGACATATGCAAAGAGGCGGAAGTCCATGTGCATATGACAGGGTAATTGCAACAAGATTTGGTGCGGCTGCAGCAAATCTGATAGTTAAAGGCGAGTATGGATATATGGTGGGAATGAGAGACGGAGAGATCGTCAAGGTGCCTTTATCAGAGGTTGCAGGAAAATTAAAGATGGTTGATCCAAAGTCATCAATTATTGAAGAGGCAAAATTAATAGGAATCAGCTTTGGTGATTAAGCATCAATTAAACAAAGCAAATTCTGAATAAGAAAAATATATCAAAAAATCAAACAGAAAAGACAGGAAAGAAAAATGTCATATACAGCATTATATAGAAAATTCAGACCTGATAATTATGATGATGTAAAAGGTCAGGAACATATTACAAGAACACTTGCAAATCAGTTAAAGAAAAACAGGATAGGCCACGCATATCTTTTTTGTGGTACAAGAGGAACAGGAAAAACATCTGTTGCAAAAATTTTTGCAAGGGCGGTTAACTGTGAAAATCCTATAAATGGAAATCCATGTAACGAGTGTCCAACATGCAGAAGCATTATTGAAGGAACAAGCATGAACGTCATTGAGATGGATGCGGCTTCAAATAACGGTGTGGACAGTATAAGAGATATTGTTGAAGAGGTAACATATTCACCTACATCAGGAAAATACAAAGTGTATATTATTGATGAGGTGCATATGTTATCTATTAGTGCGTTTAATGCACTTTTAAAAACTTTAGAAGAACCACCTTCATACGTTATCTTTATACTTGCAACAACAGAAGCCCACAAGATACCAATAACAATTCTTTCAAGATGTCAGAGATATGATTTTAAACACATTTCTGTGGACGTTATAAAAAACAGATTATCTGAGCTTGCAGCAAAAGAAAATATGGATGTTGAAGACAAAGCACTCACTTTTATTTCGAAGATGGCGGATGGATCTTTAAGAGATGCCTTAAGTCTTTTAGATGAATGCGAAGCTTTTTGTATAGATGAAAAACTGACATATGACAAGACTCTTGAAATCCTTGGTGCTGTTGATACAACAATATTTAGTAATATACTCAGATGCATCTTAAATCAGGATACCATAGGTGTTATGAAACATATTGAAGAGATGGTAAATTACGGAAGGGATTTATTACAATTTGTTATTGATTTTACTTGGTATTTAAGAAATCTTCTGCTGATAAAAACAGAAGATGATGCGGATGAAATAATAGATATTTCTGAAGAAAATTTATTAAGACTTAAAGAAGAAGGAGAAATTATTGAAACCCCGGTAATTATGAGATATATAAGAGTTTTATCGGAGCTTACAAATCAGATAAAGTATTCTTCACAAAAAAGAGTTCTCATAGAAATAGCATTAATAAAGCTTATGAAGCCTGAGATGGAAAAAGATGTGGAATCCCTCACTAACAGGCTTGCTAATATTGAAAAAAAATTGGAAAATGGTATACTTATAGATGGTGCTTCGAAAAAAAATGTTTTAAATAAGAAGGAAGAAGCAAGAGAAGAAAAGGTTATTCCTAAGGAGGAGCTTGTAAAGGCGGTGCCTGAGGATATAAAAAAAGTTATAGAAAACTGGAATGACATTCTTAAAAACTTTGATCCATTAAGTAAGAGTTATATGAAAAATTCAAAATTACTTATGGAAAATGAAACTCTTTTAGTTGTGCCTGAGAATAATACGGCATACAGCTTTTTAAAACAAAAAGAATCCAATATCAAATATACTATTGAAAAAAATATTGAGAAAGAAATTGGATTTAAAATATCAGAGGCTAACTTTAAAGAAGAGGCAGATTCAATAGATTTAAAGGATATATTTGGAAAAATAAATATGTCTGTGGAAGACAATTTTGATGATGCAGAAGAAATGTAAAAAATAATATTTAGAAATAATGGAGGATATCATGGGAAGAAGAGGCGGATTTCAGGGCGGAATGCCAGGAAACATGAACAATTTAATGAAGCAGGCTCAGAGAATGCAAAAGCAGATGGAAGATGCACAAAAAGAGCTTGAAGAAAAAGAAGTTACAGCAAGTTCAGGTGGTGGAGCTGTTGAAGTAACAGTATCCGGAACAAAGGAAGTTTTAAAAGTTAAGATTTCAGAAGATGTTGTAGATCCTGAAGATATCGAAATGTTGGAAGATTTAATTGTTGCTGCAACAAATGAAGCATTAAGAAAAATAGATGATATCACACAGCAGTCTATGTCTAAGGTAACAGGCGGACTTTCAGGACTTGGTGGAGGATTCCCATTCTAATGGATTATTATAGTTCTCATATTACAAATTTAATTGAAGAATTATCAAAGCTTCCGGGTATAGGAAGCAAGTCAGCATCAAGAATGGCTTTTTATATTATAAATATGCCGGACGCACAGGTGAAAAATCTTGTAGATACAATTACTCTTGCAAAGCAGAAAGTAAAATACTGCAGTGAGTGTTTTACACTCACGGATGATGATGTATGTCCTATCTGCAAAAGTAAAAAGAGAGATCATCAGACCATAATGGTTGTTGAAAATACAAGAGATTTGGCTGCATATGAAAAAACAGGAAAATACGAAGGTGTTTATCATGTGCTTCACGGTGCAATATCACCTATGCTTGGAATAGGTCCAAATGATATAAAATTAAAGGAACTTATGAAACGTTTAAATGGTGATGTTAAAGAAGTTATAGTCGCAACCAATGCGAGCTTGGAGGGAGAAACTACCGCATCATACATTAATAATCTTATAAAACCTATGGAAAATATTAAGGTTACAAGGATTGCAAGTGGTGTTCCGGTAGGTGGAGATCTTGAAAATATTGATGCAGTTACATTATTAAAAGCCTTAGAAGGCAGAGCAAAAATGTAAGAGATATATTTATCAACTAATGTTGCGAATCTTAAATAACAAGACCGAATGCTGGCCTGTCGCAACATAAATCCCGAAATGGAGGAAGAAAATTGGATAAGTACGAATACAATGTAAAATCAGATCAGATAAAAAAATTATATAACAGGAAAGAATACGGGGCAGCTGCAAGTATTGCAGATGAAATTGACTGGACAAGAGTAAAAGATAATAAGATGATAGGCATGGTTGCCGATATTTATGAAGCTGCAAAGCAGTATAAAAAGGCAAAAGATGTATTACTTATTGCATATGAACGTTCATCAATGGGAAGACAGCTTGCGTATAAACTTACTATCCTTGCTTTAAGAACAAAGAATTTTGTGGAAGCTGATGAATTTTATCAGGATTTTGTTGAGATGTCACCATCTGATGTTTCAAGATATTTGCTTAAATACAGAATAGCAAAAGCAAAAGGTGAAGATATTGACGTACTTATCAGTATTTTGGAGGCTTATATTGAAGTTGAAGTGGACGAAAGATGGCAGTATGAGCTTGCAAAACTTTATCATGAGGCAGGTGCTGATGATAAATGTATAGCGGCATGTGATGAGCTTGAACTATGGTTTAAAGACGGTAAATATGTTGATAAAGCAAAAGAATTAAAGAGACTTATTACAGGTGTGCTTGAAGATTATGAAAACAGATATAGCAAAGTAAAGAAAGTCAAGGCAAACAAGGGAAGCGGAATCTCTGTTACACTTGATGAAAATGGAGAAGTAAAATATAAAAATATTTCTGATGAATCTGATGAAAAAGAAGAAAATAATGATGATTCTGATTCAGAAGAAAATATAAAAGAAACTGCAAATGATGAATTAACTGAAGAAGAGCAGAAGAAAAAAGCAGATGAGCTTTTTGAAGAAGAACAGAAAAAGAAAAATGAAAGAATCAAAAATATAGCAAGTGACATTGTTATGCCAAAGATTGATGTAGAAAAGGATCTTGATATAGATGATTCAGAAGATGATGAAGACAATAATGAAAATGTAGATGAAAAAGCAGATGAATTAGAAAAAGACACAGATAATGTGGATGATTCAGACGAAGAAGCAAGTGAATCAGAAAATTCTGGAAAGAAAAAACTTTCTTCAATTGGTGGATTTTTAGCAGGTGCATTTTCTAGAAAGTCAGATGCAGAGTTTGAAGATGAGGATGAAGAGGAAGATACTGAAGATAATAAATCTGAAGATGAATCAGAATCTGAAAAAGTTGAATCTGAAAATAAAGATAATGAGAGAAAAAATGAGAGACCAAGAACTAATAAGCATAAGAGAAAACATAAGAAGGTAGCTAAAGAAGTAACGGATTATCTTGATGAAGATGATGAAAATGAATTTAAGACAGAAGATGAAAAACGTGCAGAAACAGCGCTTAAAGCTGCTATTGAGGCAGCAGATGCAGCGCAAAAAGCTGCGGACTTAGCTCATATCCTTGTTGAAGAAGCAAGAGTACATATGAACGAAGTAAAAGAAGCTTCAAGAAAAGGCATTAGCAAGGTAAATCCTGATGCTATAAAAGAGACTGATGATAAAGAAGCTGATAAGAACAAGAAGGCTGATGAAGTTAGCACAGATAATAATGCTGCCATAGAAAACAGTGCCACTGTTACAGATGATAATACTGATGTTATAGAAAATAATGAAGAAAATCCAGAAGGTGAATTATTAAAGACAGCTGAAATTGATGTAAATGAAATAAAATTTAAAATACCTGATGCAAGAAGCAATATGTATGACACAGCCAACATTCAGGAAGCACTTGCAGAAAGTATGAAAAAACTCTTTGGAGATCAGGAAGAAGACGATCTTGATGATGAGTTTGATGAAGATGAATATTTAAAAGATGAAATAGATAATGCTCCAACAAGAAGATTTGATATAAAGAGAATTAACCAAGCATTAGAACAAAGAGCAGTATCACATACAGTACCTTTACCTCCACTTTTTGTTCAGGGTGAAAATGGACAGATAGAGTTTGCACCGGAAGAAGAAGAGAAGCAGATTGATGGCCAGTTAGACATAAATGACATCATGAATAATATGGATGAAGAAAAGTC
>FOFK01000006.1:39686-53272 GCA_900110975.1 Lachnospiraceae bacterium RM5 | reverse complement strand
CTAGAAAGAAAGCTGAAGAAGAGGCGATTTCGAAAGTTGCGATAGAGACAAAGAAAGCTGAAGAAGCTTTAGCTGCAGAAGTTTCAATGATGGCTGAAGCAGATGCTCTTATTGCCGGTCTTTCCGGAACAGGCTTACAAGATACAGGTACAGAAATTAATGTATTAGATATTGCTTCAAGAATTAATAATGGTATTGAATCTTCAACTCAAACAGATGAAGGAAGAGATAGTTTACTTGTTTCAGGAGTTAAGAGTGTAGAAGAAAAAACTATGATTTCTCCAAAAGAAATAGGTAAAGAAATTGAAAAGAGTATACATGAAGCTGAGGAAAGACAGCAGGCAAAGAATGACTTAGAGGACGTTCTTAAATCTTTATCATATATTGAGGAAGATGAAGATAAATCTAATAGTCTTAGCGAAAATAAAGATGAAGTTAAGATTAATAAGACCGGCATAAAAGATGTTACTTCTCCTTTATCAAATATTATTGAAGACTTTGGTGAACCTGAGGAAACATTAAATACTGCATCAGCGGTTGAACCGGTTGCTTCATCAGAAAATATTCCAGTGGTTGAAACTACAGCAACAGAAAATACAGCAGTGGCTGAGTCAGATGTTACATCAGCAGTTGCAGCAGAAAATACACCCGCTGCTGAGCCGGAAACTATATCAGAAAAGAGAAATCCTGATAAGATACCAGCAAAACTTAGAAGTAAATTCAATGATTTTGCAGGAACAGAAACTCATGAAAAGGAAATTGCAGCAGTGCTTGATAAACTTATTAATGAGTTTGATATGGATGGTACAAGTAAAACAAACAATGTTATTGTTACAGGTTCAACAAAGATTGGAAAAACAACACTTGCCGTAGATATCATCAAGGCAGTTAATGAAGGAAGAAACAGAGAAGGCAGAAGAGTTGCGAAAGTTAAAGCATCTGTTTTAAATAAAGGTGGCGTTGAAAAGACAATGACAAGAACAATAGGTGTTGATCTTATCATTGAACAGGCAGGAAACCTTATGCCAATAACATTAAATGATCTTATGGCTGCAATGAAAGGATATACAGAAGAAAAATTATTTATCCTTGAAGATGATAAGGCAGCAATTGACAGATTATTAGTAAGCAAACCTGAACTTAAGAAATTCTTTAATAACAGAATAGATATCACAGAGATGGAAATCGTTGATATGGTTAAAATTGCAAGAGATTATGCAAGAGAGCAGTTCTATGATATTGATGAAATAGGCGAACTTGCATTGTCTGCTAAGCTTGACGAATTAAGCGGAAAGAAGCCGGAAATAACCATTGAAGATATTGAAGATGTGGTTGATGATGCAATTGATCACGCAAATAGGTTGAGTATTGGTAATTTATTTGGTAAACTTCATAAGAACACAGGTGAATACAAGATGTTATCAGAGCAGGATTTTATGTAAAATCAAAAAAATAAATTTCGGAGGAAGTTATGGAAAATTTAGAGCTTGAAATTAAGGCAAATGAAATAAGAAAAGGAATAATTAAAGCTGTTCATGCCGCAAAATCAGGACATCCGGGCGGTTCTTTATCTGCAGCAGACATTATGACTTATCTTTATTTTGAGGAAATGAATATTGACCCTGAAAATCCGGACGACAAAAACAGAGACAGATTTGTTTTATCTAAAGGACATGTAGCACCAGCACTTTACTCAACACTTGCACATAGAGGATATTTTCCAGTAGAGGATCTTTTAACTTTAAGAAAAGTTGGATCTTATTTACAGGGACACCCTGATATGAAGGGAACAAAAGGTGTTGATATGTCAAGCGGTTCACTTGGACAGGGTATTTCAGTTGCCTGCGGTATGGCATTATCAGCAAAACTTTCTAATGACGACTATAGAGTATATACACTTCTCGGTGATGGAGAGATTGAAGAAGGTCAGGTATGGGAAGCTGCAATGTTTGCAGGATTTAGAAAACTTGATAATCTTGTTGTAATCGTTGATAATAACAATCTTCAGATTGACGGAGCAATTGATGAAGTATGTTCACCATATCCAATTGATAAAAAATTTGAAGCTTTCAATTTTAACGTAATAAATATAGATGCGCATAATTTTGATGAATTAAGAAAAGCTTTTAAAGAAGCTAAAGAATGTAAAGGCAAACCAACAGCTATTATTGCAAAGAGTATAAAAGGAAAAGGAGTTTCCTTTATGGAAAACCTTGCTAAGTGGCATGGAAATGCACCTAAAGATGATGAATTTGAATTAGCAATGGAAGAATTAGAAAAGGCAGGTAACGATTTATGTCAGAGATAACAAAGGAAGCAACAAGAGTTGGTTATGGAGACGGACTTGTTGAAGTCGCAAAAGAACATGATGATCTTATAGTTTTAGATGCAGATCTTGCTGAAGCAACAAAGACAAATATATTTAAAAAAGCATTTCCTGACAGACATATAGATTGCGGAATTGCAGAATGCAACATGATGGGAATTTCAGCAGGACTTGCTACTACAGGCAAGATTCCTTTTGCAAGTACATTTGCAATGTTTGGTGCCGGAAGAGCATTTGAACAGGTTAGAAATTCTATCGGTTATCCACACTTAAATGTAAAGATTGGTGCAACACATGCAGGAATTTCAGTAGGTGAAGATGGTGCAACTCACCAGTGTAACGAAGACATTGCTCTTATGAGAACAATTCCTGGAATGGTTATTATCAACCCTTCAGATTATGTGGAAGCAAAAGCAGCAGTTAAGGCAGCATATGAATATTATGGACCATGTTATTTAAGATTTGGAAGACTTGCACTTCCTGTAATAAATAATAATCCTGATTATAAATTTGAAATTGGAAAATCTGTTACTTTAAAAGAAGGAAAAGATATTACAATTATTGCTTCAGGCCTTACAGTTTCAACATCTTTAGAGGCTGCAGAAAAACTTGAAAATGACGGAATAAGCGTAAGAGTAATAAATATGCATACAATTAAACCAATTGATAAAGATGCAGTTATTAAAGCGGCTAAAGAAACATCCATAATATTTACTGCTGAAGAACATTCAGTAATTGGCGGACTTGGAAGTGCAGTATCAGAAGTTGTATGTGAAGAGGCACCGGCAAAGGTTATAAAGATTGGCATAAATGATAAATTTGGCGAATCAGGACCAGCAGTAGAACTTATACATAAATACGGACTTGATGGCGAAGGAATATATAACACGATTAAGAAATATGTTTAAATAATAAATAATATTCTTAGAATTCCGGTGGTTGCCACCGGAATTTTTTTAGTGGCCCTTTTGGTACATATTTCTAACGGATGTAAATTGATTTTGTTAGATGATGTGTATGAGTAAAATAACTAAAAGAATGTTTAGTATTTACAGAATATTATAATTATGATAATTTGAATATGTTATTAAATGGTGTGTTATGTGTGACAAAATTACGCGCATACAACTTTTTTTTGCAATTATGCGCGTAATTATGCTTATCCAGCTTGAATATCTTTACGTGTATATTGAAAAGATAATACAATATACGCGTAATTTATCTACCTTCTCCACACCAAAATATGATTGATGTAATAAAAATATGTCTGAAGATTAAATGATAAAATATTCAGTATTGACCAATATTTATGTGTATAATAGTGGTGCAGCAGCAACGTATGCGATGAATAATTGGGATAATAAAGAACTACATAGTGATTATTATGTTTTTAATAATGATTGTATAAATTTTGTATCACAGTGTGAAAAAGCAGGAGATAAACATTCTGTTATAGTAACGCAAATTGATTCAAGGGCAGCTTTATAGAATTAATTTTAAATAAGTAAAGGTAAGTAAAATGAAGAAAAAAGTAATTAAATTAATTATTATATTAATATTAATTATTGGTATTGTAGTATATTTTAATGCATTTAAACCGGCTAAAATATATGAAAAAACAGCAAATATTAATATTATAGATTATAAAATTGAAGGCGAAGATTCAGATGAAGAATATTATAGAGAACCTTTTGATAACTTAATTAGTGAATATAATGGGGAGGATTATGATGGTTTTATTAATGATGAAAAATTAGTAAGAACAAATAGTGAATTACCATCAGATAAGGATAAAGATTATAAATCAATATATGTTAGTTTAAAAATAAAAAATAGAAGTATTTTTTTATTGAATAATATTAATGCTATGATTGCAAAAAACGATAAGGATAGTAGGATTTTATATACAAGTGGTTGTGTTATGACACAACAAGTAAAACCTCTTAAAACAAATGATAAAGTTGATATTATGGTTGTTGAAATGTACACAGGTGATATGACAGATGAAGAAATACTTGACTACATTAGAAAACAGGATGTAACAGTATATTATGAAACAAAATTTAATGGTGTTAAAAGTGAAAAGATATCATTGAAAGATGCCAGCATCAGACAAAATTAATTGATGTTGACACATATGGGATAGTTTTTAAAAAATATAAATAAAAATATAAAAGGGAAAGGTAAATTTATTTACTTAAAATATATTGTTACAATGAAAGAGAAAAATTTAAAAAATAGATTAGTTATTGGCACAGTCTTATTAATTATATTTATTGCAGTAATCGTGATAATATATAGAGATAGCAAATATTATACTTTAGATATATTTGATGATGTAAGTGCTATAAAAGTTTCGACAATAAATCATAGGGACGAATATGTATTGTCTTCGGAAGATGATATTAATCTTATCGTACAATATTTATGTTCATTAACATATAGAAATAAAAATACATATGAAAGTCTCTGCGAAATTACAAAAGGGTATACTATTTTACCTAAAACCGGATATGTTATAGAAATATACAATAATGAAGATTTAAAGCAGGACCATTTAATAAAAAAGTATGTATTAAATGGCCAACGAATTTATATTGATAATGAGGAATATAGATTAACTGATAATCATACAAATGCAAAAAGCTTCTTTTATAATTTAATAAATTATCTGTATGAGAAAGATAATTCTATAAAGATTAAATAGTATTTTATAATAGTGCAGATTGTATGTATAGAATTTCTTTTAAGTAGGAAAGGTATTTAAGTATGAAAAGGCATATGTGTGATAAAAATTACGCGTATATTGCAAATATCTAGCTTTGTACGCGTAGTCAGTTGGCATATGTATGATATTATTTACGCGTAAAATACAATTAATTAATAATATACGCGTAATATTTGAGATGTTTTTTTGAAATTAATCTTAATTCCTACGCGTATATAGCTCTTTTTTTTAATTATGCGCGTAATTATGATCATCTAGCTTGAATATCATTACGCGTATAATGGAAAGAAAATATAATAAGCGCGTAATCTGCCTAGCTCGACAATATAAATCTAATTAATCCAAAAACAAAAACAAGTTTGAAGAACAAATGACAAAATGTTCAACATTGACAAGAAAAATTTTTTGTCAGCCGGATTTTCTAATCTTCCTTATCAGGAACAGGTGCATTCAATGCATCTAAAGATATTTTCATAAGACGTTCTACTTCATCTACAGGAAGGTTGCAAAATTTGGCAAGTTCTTCAACAGATGGAGTATGATCAAGTCTTTTAGCAAGTTCGATGGAAGAATTTTCAAGAACGTTGGCACGCATGGCAAGTTCTTTTTCTTCTTCTGATAATTTTGAAGATTCATCAACATATGATTTAATGCCCTTGGTTATAACATCTTCAATATAGGATTCAAATTTACTTAAGTCAGATTCCCCTGTATATTTACCTATTCCTTCGATTAATGAGAGGTTTCCTTCGCATATCAGATCAGGAAGTGAAACTCCCATGTTGATATAATTCTTTGATATTTCAAGGACTTTCATTAAATAATTATTTGCAAGTTTATTTTTTTCTTCGGAATTATATGATTTTAAAAGAAGAAGTTTCTCCTCGTCTGAGATTTTTTCTACATTGTTCATATCATCTATATACATTTTGAGCATATTTTCTTCATATTCGTTCATTTGATTTACCACCTTTAAGTTTATTTTTTTAATAAATGATTTATTTAAATAGATATGTTTACGTTATGACATCAACAACAATATTAACATAGAGATATTATAAAAACAAGAAGCATTAGTTATTGATTTATAAGCATTCCTATTATAAAATCAATATTATAAATAAGCCTTGAATTCGGAGGATAATATTAAAATGACAAAAGAAAATTTATGTAATATAAAGCCGTTGGAATTTGGAAAAGAAGCGTGGAAAAATGTAGAAGACGCATTAGATAAAGAGTGGGTAGTAACAAATGGAATAGGTGGTTATTGTGGAGGAAATCTTATAAATTGTCTTACAAGAACACATCATGGATATTTGAATGCATCCATTCATCCACCGGTTGAAAGATATTCATTTCTCTCTAAAGTTGATGAAGGTATAAAGATTGGGAAAGATACATATTCTTTTGGAGTGAACAGATATTATGAGAATACTCCGTCAGGAAAAGGAAAAAAATTACATACGGAAGATGGCTGCAAATATCTGCAGAGATTTTTTTATGATGAGCTTCCTAACTTTATTTATGAAGTAAATGGTATTTTTGTGAAGAAAACTATTGCCATGGAAAATAAGAAAAATACCATGGTTATTGCATATGAGATTGAAAATCACAGTGAAGAAGTCACATTTTTTATTGAGCCGTTCTTTACATACAGGGAGCACAGCCAGTCTGTAAGATTAGATACAGATCCGCATGCTTTTGATTTTATAGAGAAGAAAGATGAAAATCTTATAACTTTAATACCAAAGAAAAATAAGGATATTACAACTAAATTTTATTTTAGTGAAGGTAAGATAAAGAATAATAAAGAAAAAATAAGCAAAATGCATTTGCTTGAAATAGAGAAAAAAACAGGTGGTTACAAATATAATGTAAGCTACAAACCTTATCAGATTGAGGTTAGTCTTAAACCTTTTGAAAAAAAGAAAATATCCATAGTCTGCTCTATTGAGGATGAGGATATTAAGAAGGATGCATTTCAAATCATTGAACAGGAGAGAAAAAGATATGATTCTCTTATAAAAGATTCAAAGGTTACTGATGATTTTTCAAAGAGACTTGTACTCTCTGCTGACCAGTTTATAGTGGACAGACAGTCAACTTCTTTAAAGACAATTATTGCAGGCTATCCTTGGTTTACTGACTGGGGAAGAGATACAATGATTGCCATGCTTGGACTTTGCCTTACAACAAAAAGATTCGATGATGCAAGGGAGATTCTCCTTTCGTTTGCAAAATATGTTAAGAATGGTATGGTTCCAAATATTTTCCCTGATTCAGGATTAGAGCCTATGTATAATACTGTTGATGCATCCCTTTGGTATGTAAATGCGGTATATGCTTATCTTAAGGAAACTTCTAAAAAATCTGATTATGATTTTGTAAAATCCATTTATGGAAAGTTAGAGGAGATAATTCATTTCTACGAAAATGGAACTTCTTTTTCAATAAAAATGGATAAGGATTATCTTATTAGTGCGGGTTCCGGATATGATCAGGTTACATGGATGGATGTAAGAGTAGGTAAAAAAGTAATTACACCAAGACATGGAAAATGCGTTGAGATAAATGCACTCTGGTATAATGCACTTATGATTATGTCTGAGTTATCAGAAAAATTTGGCATCATAACAGAGTATGGTAAATTATCCGAAGAATATAAAGATATGGCCATAAAATCCAGAGAGTCATTTAATAAAAAATTCTGGAATAAAAAGAAAAACTGCCTTTATGACGTTATAAATGATAAAGATAAAGATGGTAAAATAAGATTAAACCAGATATATTCCATATCCTTATTTTTCCCTGTACTTGACGAAGATAAGAGAAAAAGTGTGGTAGACACGGTTGTTAATAAACTTTATGCCACATATGGACTTAGAACATTAGATAAGGATGATCCGGAATATAAACCTTATTATACAGGTATTTTAAAGAAAAGAGATGAGGCATATCATCAGGGAACCTGCTGGGCTTATCCATTAGGCGGGCTTATTGATGCATACCTTGTGGCGTATGGTGAAAATGAAGAATCCATAAATTATTGTAAAAAGCTTTTGGCACCAATGAAGAATCATATGTATGATTATTGTATCGGTGGTATTGCTGAGATTTTTGACGGTAATGAGCCAAATATCCCAAGAGGTGCCTATAACCAGGCATGGTCCGTGGGAGAAGTTTTAAGAGTTTATGAGAAATTAAATAATATCTGATTAGATTTTCAGTTAAATGTTATAGTCAGATGTTACCGGGAAATTTTATTAAAAAATAAGGAAATTATAAAACAATGAAAAATTTACTTACAAAGATTGTAGTATTATTTTTAGTTTTTATTTTTACTACAGCTTTTTTGATATATATTAACAGAGAAAAAACAGTTAAAAAAGATGTTATTATGGGAGAACCGACTCTTCCTACCATGTCATTTCTTTATGGTTCTGACAGGCAGATAAATGAAATTGTGGGCTATACAAGTGAGATGGAGATTTCTTATATGAGAGATTCTTTAACTCCGATAGCCGCAGATCAGAATATAAATATTGTTATTGAAAATAAATCAAATATGATAATGTCAGGAACTGCAAAGATTTATCAGATTGGAAGCAGTGAGGCATTAGAAGAGATTGGGATAGATGCAGGAAATATCAGAGGCGATGGAAATATTACAAATATTTCTTTAACTGCAACAACTCCTTTAAATAATGATGAAGAATATAATCTTGTAATAGAATTAAAAACAGACAGATATGAAAACATCTACTATTACACGAGGATAATGAAAATATCATCAGATGAAACTTTATTAAAAGAGATGGATTTTGCTAAAGGATTTTCAAAAGCAACATTAAATGAAGAGTCAGATGTTGATATTTCAACATATATTGAGCCTGATGATACAAAGGATAATTCAAACCTTGGAAATGTAAATATTCATTCAAATTATAATCAGATTATGTGGGGAAGCTTAAAACCTGAAAAAGTGACAGAGCCTATAATCAAGATTCACGATATTATAGGAGATGTGGCATCTTTTGAAATGGTTTATAAAGTCCGTGCCACAAATGAATATAATACATATGAATATTTTACCGTGTCTGAATTTTTCAGGGTAAAATTAAATGAGGTTTCCTTATATCTCCTTGATTATGAGAGAAATACCAATCAGCTTTTTAATGTATCAGGAGGAAATATTTCAGCATCAAGAATTAATCTTGGCATTTGTGATGAGGATACACAGGAATTTAAGGCAAGCGAAGATACATCCAATATTGCTTTTGTAAAACAAAGTGGATTGTGGTTAATGGATATTTCTAAAAATACAATTACTTCCGTTTTTGCATTTGAAGAATTAGATGATGATGATATAAGAAATACAAATATTTCAAACACAATAAATATTGTATCTGTGGAAAATAACGGTGATGTGACATTTATTGTTTATGGTTATATGAACAGAGGTGAGCACGAAGGAAAAGTCGGCTTAAGTCTATATAAATACGAGAAGAATGCAAATATTGTTACAGAAAAAGTATTTATTCCATTTAACAGAAAATACGAAGTTTTAAGAGAAACATTAGGAAAATTATCATATGTAAATGAAAATGACATAATGTATATGAAACTTGGAAAGAGTATATATTCTGTTGATTTTACAGGTAATGAATATGTTGAAGTAATAGGGAATCTTGAAGAAGGTAATTATTCATTAAATGAAGATGGAGATATGATTGCATGGGAAAATTCTGCTGATAATAATTATCCTGATACCATTAAGGTTCTTGATTTAGAAAAAGAAAAAGAATATACAATAACTGCAGAAGAAGGAAAGTGCATAAAAGTTTTAGGATTTTTAGGTGATAATGTAGTTTACGGTGTTGCAAGAAAGAGTGACATTGTAACAGACAGTACTGGCGAAGTTTTTGTTCCAATGTATGAAGCAAAAATAGTAACTAAAGAAAATGAAGAATTAAAGAATTATTCAAAAGAAGGATTTTATATAACAGGTGTGGATGTTTCAGGTAATATGTTAAATATTCACAGAGTTCTTAAAAATGAGAATGGATATGAGGCCACAAGTGATTATCAGATATTTGGTAATGAGGAAGAAAATAATGGTGAAGTTTATATAGACACCATAGTAACTGATTCTAAGCAGAAAGAAGAAGTTATTGTTTTTGCAAAGAAAGTTACAACTTCAAGTAAGCTTTCAAATATCATTCCTAAAGAAATTTTATTCTCTGACAGCAATAAGTTCAGTATCAGGGATATTATGGGAGAGGATGAATCATATTATGTATATGGATATGGTCATCTCATATCTGCATCTGAAAGTCTTGCAACTTCAATAGTTATGGCAGATAAAGCATCGGGACTTGTTCTTGATTGCAATGGAAATAAATTCTGGACAAGGGCTACAAAACCTGATTCTTATATGATGGAAAATATAGGTCTTGAAGGTGTGGGAGCTGATGAAACAGACAGACTTATAAAATGTGTTAAGGCTGTTTTAACAAGTAATGGTGTTCCTTCTGATAACCTTGAGGAAGAAGTAAGAAGTGGTAAATCGCTCATAAGTGTTTTAAATGAAAAGCTTTCAAATGCAGGAAGTACTAAAAAAGCATATGACCTTACGGGTTGTACTTTTGAAGAAATGCTGTATTATGTATATAGAGGAAATGCGGTTGTGGGAAGAAGAAGTGATGGCGTATATTATGTAATCATAGGCTATGATATGTATAATGCCATAATGCTTGATTCTTCAACAGGTGAGATTTTCAAACAGGGACGTGAAGAAACTGAAGAAATGTTTAGACTTGGCGGATACAGATTTATGACGATATTCTAAAATGATACAGGGAAACATAAAGTTATGGATAAAAAAGAAAAAATAAAAAAGACTTTAAAAGAAATTTTAAAAGTAGTTGTGGTGCTTTTGCTATGTGGTCTCTTTGGAGCATATTTACAATTTGGTATCAGAGGTTCTTCTGCGGAAAGATTTCTAGATGAATACTTTTCATATTTTGCAACAAACAATTATAAAGAAATGTATAAGATGTCAGAAATAGAAAACAGCGGACTTATTAATGAAGAAACCTTCGAAATTATGTGCAACTACAACAGATTTAGCGGTTCTTTAAATGATTATAAACTTGGAGAGCCTATTAAAGAAGGAAGATATCTTACTTATACGATAAAATATTATACAGGTAAGGAAAAGGAAGAGCATTTTTATACTGTGACTCTTCACAAACAAAAGAAACATTATTTACTGTTTTTCCCAACATGGAAGGTAAGTATAGATTCGTCATATGTTAATGATGTTACGATAAAAGCACCAAAGGGTTCTTATGTAAAGCTGGATGGTAAGTCAATAAAGACATATAAAGAGTATACAAAAGAGGATGTAGACAGGGATACATATAAGCTTGAAAAGATTTTTAAAGGAGATCATAATATTTCCATAACTACGGATGATGAGGAATTTAGTCAGACTAAGTACATTGATTCGGATAATCAGCAGGTGGTTATTGATCCTATGGAATTTGATTTGACTCC
The DNA here is from genome assembly GCA_900110975.1 of Lachnospiraceae bacterium RM5. GTDB lineage: Bacteria > Bacillota > Clostridia > Lachnospirales > Lachnospiraceae > Bovifimicola. The sequence continues at coordinate 41,660 of FOFK01000006.1, read as the reverse complement.
TGCAGAAAAAAGTAAGATATATAAATATTCAACCTTTGTGGTAGAATCAATATATGAATATGCTATGGATACCAGAAGAAATGTAAATGACGCCACGGCTTTATTTGCAAATACTCCTGAAGCTGCAGCCGTAGCAACAGCTGTATACAATAATATGATGGCCGCTATTCAAAGGGAAGATGGGGCGTCTCTTAGAATAATAGACATTGGTAAAATGACACCGACAATAACCAAATATGAACGTAAGAAAATGGTTGAAGTAAAGGTGGATTATGATTATACATTTACGGCTGTATCAGGAACTTCCACATTAAGTGGTATCGTGGAGAATTATAATGGAAAAGGAACAAATACAGCAACAGTAGTATTAAATATGATAAACGATGAGTGGCAGATAGTAGATTTACAGATGAATTGTATAAGCTATTGATGGGTAAAGATGAATTTGTAAATAAATTTACGGATATATCATATAAGCTATTGACGAATTTTTAGGTATATAAAGTCGTTTTGGTTTAATGTGATTATTGGATGGTTTAACATAATTTTAACTATGGAAGGAGAAGGCAATGGGATTTTTGTCAAACGTAACAGGTGTAGCAAATGTAGCTAAAGGTAATGGTGCAGGGGAAGTGGGTATGGCAAAAGAAGATAAGAAGGTTTTAAATAATATCAGCAGCAAGATTGAAGAATTGCAGAACCAGAATATTGAAAACGCAAAGTTTTTGCGTGCCATAACAAAAAGAATAGAAGATGAGCTTTCAGTTATCGGCAGAATCGAGGAAAACAAAACCCTTGAAGTATATGATGATTCAAATATTGTTGATAGCATAAAGCAGGTTGAAAAAAGCTTAGAAGAAATAAATAATAAAGAAGTTATAGCAGCAATTGATAATATTAAAACATCAATAAATGAAATCAATTCCGACGAAGTACTAAAAGAGCTTGATAAAGTAAATGCAAGCATTGAAGGAATCAATAATACAGAGGTTCTTGATAAGTTAGGCGAGGTTAAGGAAAGTGTAGAAGGAATCAGTAATACAGAGGTTCTTGATAAGTTAGGTGAAGTCAAGGAAAATATTGATAAGATCAATAATTCTGATGTGCTTGAAGAACTTGTAGGAGTGAGTTTACTACTTGGCGAAATAAAAGAGAAAGTTGAAAAAGAAGAAGATGATATTCAGCTTATTGATGCTGTAGATAATGAAACAATATTATCCGAAGTTAAAAATGTAGGCAAGCAGGTTGAAAGTATAAATAATAATGATGTGCTTAAGGAATTACAGGCAATTGCAAACGTTATTGAAAATGGAAACGATGAGCAGGTGCTTGCTGAAATAAAGAATATGAGTAATTCTTTTAAAGCAATTTCTGATGATAATTCAACAATGATTGAATTGCAGAGAATTGAAGCAATTTTAAAAGAAATGAAGAAGGGAACTGACAGAGATTATACTGATAAAATCAAGGGAATCAGTAATGAAGTAGATGAAATAAAGAAAACAATGGCTGACCTTGAACTTAAGATAAACAGAATCTCAACAATGCCAAATACTTTAAAATCCCTCATAGAATTAAAGCAGCAGGAAAATACTAAAGAACTTAAGTATAGTATTGAAGATACAGTTTCAAGAATGAGAATTGATTTAAATGGATTTAAGACAATCGCTAAGATAAATCTGTGGGTATCAATTTTAACACTTATTCTAGTGATTCTAAGAATTCTTGGAAAGATTTAAAAAGATTTAGAAAGATTTAGAAAGTGTAGGTATACTTTGCGACTATTAGAGAACTACTACACTAGTTAAGAAAAAAAAATAGATTTAGCTAGTAAAAAAATCGTGCCACTACGAATAGAATTGTAAAGAGCAAGAATCTATTCGTATATAATGATATATCACTACGAATAGAATTGTAAAAAACAAAAATCTATTCGTATATAATGATATATCATTACGAATAGAATTGTAAAAA
>FOFK01000006.1:0-39581 GCA_900110975.1 Lachnospiraceae bacterium RM5 | reverse complement strand
TACGAATAGAATTGTAAAAAGCAAGAATCTATTCGTATATGATGATATATCATTACGAATAGAATTATAAAAAGAAAGAATCTATTCGAAAAAATAACTATGATATAAATCATCCGGCTAAACAGAATGATTTTCTGCTTAGCCGGATAATTTTATTACACGTTATTTATTCATTTATTTTTTACACATTTACCGGAATAATAGTTGCGCTGATTCCGTGGTATTCATCGGGAAGTTCACCAAAATCCCAGGTGGAAGTAGTTTCAACATAATAATATCTTGAACCTTTGTAGGTATAATAAGAACCTGCAATACTTTCATCGCCTTTAACGCCAACTGCCATATGATCATCAAATTCAATAAGAACAACGCCAATGCCAAGTTGTTTTAAAACAGTGGCATATAAGATGGCTGTATCTTCACAGTCGCCACCATTATCAAATAAAGTTTCAATAGGATATTTTGGGAAATCTGCATATCCTCTTGATGCCATATCTGATTTATAAGTCATTCCCTGAATCAGTCTCATTGCTTCATAGGCAATGTCCGAGTTTGATGGAGAAGTGCCATAATAGTCGTAATAACTGTTTTTAATTGCACTAATAAGGCTGCTTGCAACAGCAAGATTATTTTTGTCATTTATGTATTTGGTTGAATATTTTGTGTAATTATTACTGTATCTTCTAAGGCCTTTGTAATATGAATACATATCTTTGCTTATTGATAATGTAACTTTTCCCGAAAAATTGCTGTTATAGCTTGTATATGAATAATTTACATTGTAGTTTGTGGTCTTGCTTCCGGTATAATTAGGAATACGTTTATCTGTGGAAGTTGTGGCTGAATTATATTTTACGCCACTGGTATTTGTTTTGCATGGAGAATTGAATGTGCCTGAAAATCCGGCCGGTAAAGAATTTGCACCTTTATGTGTGATAACAATCTGTAAGCCTTCGATTCTTGCACCGTAATTAAAAGATCCCGCAGCACCGCCGTTTTTCGCCCATGAAAGCCATCCCATATTCTGGACATAAACCCTGTAATAAATATCAAAGTTTGTAGCAAGGCTTCCTGTGAGTTTTAATTGAAAAGCCTCCATTCTAAGGCCCTGACCGGAAGTTCCAGCATAATTATTTGTACCACTTTGTGAATTGAGCCAGCCGTATTTTTGTACATATGCTTTTCCTACGAGACCACCGTTATATCCTTTGTTATCAGTGATTTTAAAGTATGCGCCTTCAATTCTTTTGCTATCGCCAATAACTCCAATAACTCCGCCATTTTCACTTCCTTCAAGCCATTCATAGGTTTGTGAATATAGGTTGTATCTGATCTTTGGAGCATCTGCGTAATTTATATAAGCAGAAGAAGTTGAAGTTGAAACACTATTTTTTGTAACAGCTTTTATCTGTATGCCTTCAAGTCTTTTTGCATATCCGCTTGTACCAGCAGATTCGCCATTTTTTGCCCAAGAAAGCCATCCAAAACTTTGAGCATGGACCCTGTAAATAATATCATAATTATTTGCAAGTGTACCAGTGAATTTTATTTGAATAGCTTCAAGTTGTTTAGCTTCACCGGATGTTCCGCTCATGGCGCCATTGCTTACCCAGCTCTGCCATCCGTAGGTCTGCACGTGGGTTCTGTAGCTTATGCCACCACTAAGATTTGATGGAATATTTGAAACGGTTATCTGAATAGCCTCAAGTCGTTTGCTTTTTCCTTCGGTTCCTGAGGTTGCACCATCGCTTACATAATTCTGCCAGCCAAAAGTCTGAACGTGAGTCCTGTAACTTATAACAGGCATTGAATCAGCATTTGCTGTGTTTGCCTGAAAATGAAGCGACTTAAGCGAATCGAATAATTCAAAAGATCTAAGTGAATCAAATGAGTTAAAAGAAAAATTATAACTTGAAAAAATTCCTGCTAAAAGAAAAATGCTTAGAGCAAAAGAAAAAAACTTATATCTATAATTATTTTTCATAAATACACCTCCTGGTATCAGCTTTTGTTTTTAGAATTCAAAAAATATCCATCTAAAACGGGGTACTACACTAAAATAGATGGAACTTCCAATTTTTTCGATTCAGAGATTTCAAAAACAATCCATCTAAATCGCCCCACCTACACAATTTAGATGGAACATCTCAATTTTCTGATAAATTTTCAAGTTCCCTGATAATTTTATACTTAAATAATACCTTTTATTTTCCAAAATATAAATAAAAAAATCACCAAAAACTTTACCTTATTGTATAAATTTCACTAAAAATGTAGATTTTTATTCGGTTTTATGGTAAAATCGAACAAAATAGTTGTGTATGATATCTGGCTTAAAATTGCCAAATTATCTTATAGAAAGGGGACGTTATATGGAGATAAGAGATATCCAGGTAATAAGTTCAAAAATTCGTGAAAACATCAGCAAGGTTATTATTGGTAAAGAAGAAGTTATTGATTTTGTTATAACAGCAGCTATTTCAGGTGGACATGTTCTTCTTGAGGATACACCGGGAACTGGTAAGACAATGCTTGCTAAATCATTTGCAAAATCTATAGATGGTGTATTTAACCGTATTCAGTTTACGCCTGATTTACTTCCTTCTGATGTAACGGGTATAAATATTTTTAATCAGGATACTCATAATTTTGAGTTTGTTCAGGGACCTGTTTTTTCTAATATTCTTTTGGCAGATGAGATTAACAGAGCAACACCTAGAACCCAGTCGGCGCTCCTTGAGTGTATGGAAGAGAAACAGGTAACAGTTGATGGTGTTACAAGAGCGATTGATAAACCGTTTTTAGTTATTGCAACAGAGAATCCAATTGAGACATCAGGAACATTTACACTTCCTGAAGCTCAGTTAGACAGATTTATGATGCAGTTATCGCTTGGTTTTCCAAATCCTATAGAAGAATTGGATATTATGAATCGTTTTATCCAGGATAATCCTATAGAAACAATCAATCCTGTATGTAATAAGGACGATATTTATCTTATGGGAAATATTGCAACAAAGGTGTATGTTGATGAATCTGTAAGAAAATATATTGTAAATATTATTGATTCATCAAGACACAATCCATCTATTTCATCCGGGGTAAGTCCTAGAGGTACCCTTGCTTTACTTAAAGCTTGTCAGGTGTATGCAGCTATAAAAGGTCGTGATTATGTTATACCTGAGGATGTTAAGACACTTGCAATTCCTGTATTATCACATAGAATTGTATCTTATACAAATATGGCTAAGAATTCTAATAAATCTGTTCTTATACAGTCGATTCTTGATGGTGTTAATGCACCTACAGAGAACTTTAAGAATCCGGAAGCTAACTAGATTTTTGGTACGATAAATATTTGAAACTTCAAACATTTTAGAAATTTTGACACCGTAAACATCTTAAAAATAAGGGAGAGGCTGTATGATATTAATTATTGCATGTTTATGTATATTAGTACTTATGGCTGTTCAGAGATTTGTTTATACGCACTATTGGTGTAAAAATCTTAATGTAGATATTAAATATAAATATACAAAGATTGAAGCAGGCGAAAAAAATGAACTTGTCGAGATTATAACAAATGACAAGATACTGCCTTTGCCTATGCTTCATGTAAAATTTGATACACCAAAAAGTTTTGTATTTGAGAACGAAGCAAATTCAGTAGTATCAGATAATTACTATAGAGATGATGTATTTACGATTATGGGTCATCAGATGATAAAGCGTACTCTCACCTTCAGATGTGAGAAAAGAGGATGCTATTTCATGCATGATACCAACATTACCTCAAGTGATTTATTTTTAAATCTGACATTAACAGCCAGAAGGAATAATTCGGAAGTTATTCATGTTTTCCCTAAGAAAATAAATCTGATGTTTTTTGATATTCCTTTTAAAACTATTACAGGAAGTTTTGTTACACAACGAACACTTCTTGAAGATCCATTTGAATTTAAAGGGATTAGAGAATATCAGCCATATGATGGCATGAAAAAGATTAATTATAAGGCTTCGGCAAAACATGATAAACTTATGGTTAATACATATTTTATGACTTCATCACAGGAAGTATGGATATTATTAAATCTTGATATGCGCTCTTATGCAAGCGATAGTCGTTTGGCAGAAGGGGTTATTAGTCTTGCAAGTTCAATAGCAGAAAAGTTTATCGGTGCCGGTATTCCTGTTGGAATTATGACAAATGCACTTGACCCTTATACAAAAGAGCAGATATTCAGGGAGTCCGGAAGCGGCACAAGACATATGTTAAATATTGATACTGCTTTATCAAGAATAGATACAAAGGGTAAAAATCTGAATTTTGCAGCAGTTATGACAAATTCATTTAAATCAATAAATGATAATGCATATTATCTTGTCATTTCAAATCAGAGAAATGATAGTATTATAGAAGCATATGAGACGGCAAAACATAATGGTATGTCATCATACTTTTTAGTACCTGAACTGAAAAATATGGATGTTTTGGAAAGTATTTCAGATATGGTTAAATGGAATATTGAATTTTAGTTTACAGGGAGGTAATGACTATGGAGAAAAATATGAATCTTGTCAGAACAATCACATACCTTTCTATGTTAGCACTTTTTACCATATTGATTTTTGCCTATTTTAATGAAATCTTTATGAGAAATCATTCGGCATGGCCGCTTGGATTTGTATATATAATAGTTCTTGTTATTGTTGATTATCTTACAAGAAAATATATGACCAATCTTTTGATTTTTTTCGGTATTTATATCGCAATGTTTGCGATTGCAATAGCACTTCCATATGTAATTATGGATAAAATAATTATGGCTGTTATTGCATTTGCATATTTTATGATGGCCATGGGATTCTGGAAGATAGAGATAAATGAAAGAACAAAAATATATGTGGACATACCCCTTGCTGCAATTGCAGTATTTATCGTGGTATATGTTCATAGTATGATGTTTTTCTCAGATGAACTTACCATCCTTGCGTATATAGGAGGAGTTTTATTTTTCCTTCTTTTCTATACAAGGGAATATCTTGACAGGTTTTATGCATATACAAGAAGTGGTGAGAAATTCACGCAGGAAGTAAAAAATACATATTCAACAAATCTTGTGATGGTATTATTCTTTGATTTCATCGCAATTCTTGGAGTTTTAGTAACAAACTTATTTTTTACGGACAGCGATTTTAATATTTTTGGAAAATTCTTTAAATGGATATTAAAATTATTCTTTGGACTGTTTCCAAGTGCAAAACCTCAGAAACAGGAAATTGCAACAACAGTGGAAGAAACTACAAAGGCTGCATCTCAGACTGATACCGTCAGAAAAATCACGGAATTGCAGACGGAGACAACTTCCGGTGATACGGCAGTTGGAAATTTCTTTTATAATTTTATGCTTATAACAATTGCTGTTGCAATAACATTAATACTTATTATTGTAATTTACAGATTTATTAAAACATACCTTCGTAAGACGAATAAATCTAAAGATGAAGTAATTAAGCTCACAGATGAAACTATAAATAAGATGGAAAGTAACCTGGAAGTTGTTGACGATTCTGAGTTGAAGATACCATTCTTCCTTTCAAATTCGGAGAAAATCAGAAGGTACTACATTAACAGGGTCAACAATTTTAAGAAGCATAATCCAAATACTCCGCTTTCTGCCAGTCTTACACCTACTGAGATAAAGCTTGTAATGAACAAATATGATGGTGCCGGGTCCACAAAGAACCGCATATTAACAGGAGTTTATGAAGAGGCTAAATACTCAGATCACGAGATGACAAGAAAACATGTACAGACGGCAAAAGAAAACGCGTAGTATCGGGCATGGTTATCATGCAAAAAGGTAAAATGTAAAATTAATCTTATCGCTATAATTAGTATAAATGCTAAGTCGTAGATAAATAAATGCGACTTAGCATTTTTCTGCATTACTCTGTATTTCTCTACGTTTTATTCTGTATTTTTCTCGAAGTTTTTTATCATAGATATGGTATAAATCGGTTATTTATTGTAAAATATAGGAGTGGGAAAATTTATTATTTTGCACTAAATAATAAATTTTATTTGTATAGAAGAAAGGAACAGATATGAACGTTTTAGTTACAGGTGGAGCCGGCTTTATTGGAAGCCATACTTTGGTAGAACTTTTAGAAAATGGACACGATGTTGTAGTTCTTGATAATTTATCAAATTCTTCAGAAAAATCCTTGGAAAAAGTTAAGGAAATAGTATCTGATTATCTTAATAATCCTGAAAATAAAGAAAGCACAGATAACAATAAATCTCTGGATGAAAGAATTAAGTTTTATAAGGGAGACATCAGGGATGAAGTTATTTTAAATAAGATTTTTGATGAAAATAAAATAGATGCCTGCATACATTTTGCAGGTTTAAAAGCTGTTGGTGAATCAGTTGCAAAACCTTGGTTATATTATAATAACAATATAGGTGGTACTTTAAACCTTATTAAAGTATTAGACGAAAGAAATTGTAAGAATATTATTTTCTCATCATCAGCAACAGTTTACGGAGTGCCGGAAAGTGTGCCAATTAAGGAAGACTGCCCTAAGGGAAGTCCTACAAATCCATATGGATGGACAAAGTCTATGTTAGAGCAGATTTTTATGGATATGTATACTTCAGATAATGAGTGGAATATTATTTTGCTTAGATACTTTAATCCTATTGGAGCTCATGAAAGTGGAAAGATAGGTGAAGATCCAAATGGAATTCCAAATAATCTTATGCCTTATATTACACAGGTTGCTGTAGGAAAATTAGAAAAACTTGGCGTGTTTGGAAATGATTATAACACCCATGACGGCACAGGCGTTAGGGATTATATTCACGTGGTTGACCTTGCGATAGGTCATGTTAAGGCACTTAAAAAGATAGAAGAAAAAGCAGGACTTAATATATATAATCTTGGAACAGGTACAGGATATAGTGTTCTTGATATCGTTAATAATTTTGAAGCAGCAAACGATATTAAGATTCCTTATGAAATAAAGGAAAGAAGACCTGGCGATATTGATGAAAGTTATTGTGATCCTTCAAAAGCAAAAGAAGAACTTGGATGGGTTGCTACAAGGGATATCCGCAAAATGTGCGAAGATTCATGGAGATGGCAGAAAAATAACCCTAAGGGTTTTAAAGACTGATTGCATGGAATTAGCTATTGCTGAGGAAATGTAATTTTATAAAGTGACTGTTAAGATAGTGCGTAGAAGGAAAATAAAAAATGAGAGATATAAAGAATGGATTTATAGATATTCATACTCATGTTATTCCTCATGTGGACGATGGTGCTGCAAATTCAGCTGTATCAATGAAAATGATTGATATGGCATATAAACAGGGTGTCAGAAAAATTGTTGCCACACCACATTATGAGGTGGATAAGTATGATGAAAATCAGGAAATTATACATGAATATTTTTATAAATTAAAAGATATGGCTGTTAAGAATTATCCTGATTTTGAGATGTTTTTAGGAAATGAAGTTTATTATTCTTATGGTGTTGTAGATAAAATTTTATCGGGCGAGATAAATACGATGGCTGGTTCGAGATATGTGCTTATGGAATTTTCTCCGGGTGATGTATATAAGTATATAAGAGAAGGTGTACTTGATGTAATAAATGCCGGATTTATGCCGATTATTGCACATGTTGAAAGATATGAAAATGTATTTAACAGCCGTGATAATATGGAGGAGCTTAGAAACGTCGGGGCATATATGCAGGTGAATTCTAAAAGCGTTGCAGGACAGGGTGGATTTTTCAGAGGTAGAAAAGTTTTAAAATATATTAGAGAAGGTTATATCGATTTTATTGCAACGGATGCTCATAGCACCGGAAGAAGAGCGCCTGACATAGAAGGTTGTTTAAACGTTTTGAGGAAAAAATTTGATAATGATACTATCAGAAAACTTATGATAGAAAATCCTAAAAGGGTGATAGAAAATAAGCTCATATAAATATTTATTTTGAAATCAATATATAAAAATTGATTATGGTAAATGCAGAAAATATATAATGAAAAGCAAAAATATATAATATAGTTGGGAAGGGAGAAACTATGGATTTCGATGAAGAGTTTGAAAAAGAGGGCATAGAAATAGATGTTATCGATCTGATTCTTGCCCTGTTAAGAAGGTCTATAACCATAATTTGTTTTGCGTTATTTTGCGGAGCGTTGATGTATGCTTATGCAGATTTAAGAATTTCGCCGGAGTTCTCATCAACAACACAGATATATATTATGGATAAGGCAGATGGAAGCACAAAATATCAGCTGGATATTTCTGATTTCCAATCAAGTACATATTTAACAAAAGATTATATGGCGCTTATCAAAAGTGAGCCGGTTATGGATCAGGTAATATCAGATTTAAATCTTGATATGAAGGCAGACGAACTTGCAGAGAAGATTTCAGTTGAGAATGTTTCTGATACAAGAATTTTAAAAATCACAGCGAAGGCTAATAAACCGATTCTTGCAAAGGAAATAGCAGATACTGTATGTCAGGTAAGTAAAAGCCAGATAAGGAATATCATGGGTGTTGAATCTGTAAATATTGTAGAAGAAGGAAATGTGGCATCAAAGCCTGCAAGCCCTGATACATCCCTTTATGCAAAGGTGGGTGTTGTTTTGGGAGCATTTATTTCCATCGTATTTTTTGTAATATCATTTATCATAAGTGATCCTATTTCAAGTTCAAAAGAAATTGAAAGAAAGCTTGGAATCAGTGTTCTTGGTGTTATTCCTCTTGAAGGCAGAAAGAAGAAGCAGCAAAATCCAGTTATCAAAAAAATAATGGATATTAAGAGGAGGTGGGAATAATGCCATATATTGAGGTCGTAAAAAAAGGTTTTGACAATAAGTCTACTGATGAAGCTTATAAAAGACTAAGAGCAAATTTAAGTTTCTGTGGAAATGACATAAAAGTTATTGATGTTACAAGTACCCAGTCAAATGAAGGAAAATCGGTTGTGGCATTTAATCTTGCCTATACTTTGGCGTTTTCCGGAAGAAGAACGATTTATATTGATGCAGATCTTAGAAATTCAGTAACATTAGCAAGGTATAAAATACCGGGAGATGTAAAAGGTTTAACGGATTATCTTGTTTCAAATGAGGCATTGGAAAATGTATTATGCAATACAAATATTCCAAATCTCGATATGATTTTAACAGGTCCAATGCCACCAAATCCGGTTGAACTTCTTGAAAATGCAGAGTTTGCGGATATGCTTGGTCTTCTTAGAAAATTATATGATTACGTTATTATTGATACACCGCCTGTAGGTAAGGTAATTGACGCGGTTGTTGTCGGAAGAAATTGTGATGGAACAGTTATTGTTGTTGCAAAAGATGAAGTAAGTACAAAAGCACTTAGAAGAGTGAAGGCTCAGTTAAATAAGGCAAATTGCAAAATTCTTGGAGCAGTATTTAACAAGGTTGAGTCAAAAGAAATCTCTTATAAGGGCGGAGTTTATGGAGAATATGGCAAACAGCAATAAGGAAGGTGTATTTAATGTATAGGAAAATAAATATTATTTTAATTGTTTGTACAATTGCAATTATGAGCTTTTGTTTCTTAAAAGATAGGGTAAAAGATAAGGAAGCGCCTGCTATTTCTTTTGAAGGAAAAGAAATGGTATATAATGAAGGCGATGATGACGTCGTCCTTTTGGCAGATGTCTCTGTTTCTGACAATAAAGATAAAGAAGTAACTGTAATAGTTGATAGCAAAATTATTTTATCAGATGGTGAGCATATGATGGTTAAGTATGTTGCCGTTGACAGTCATAATAATGTAGCAGAGAAAAAAAGGATCGTGAATTATAAAATGAAAGCTTCTGCAAATGGTTCTGAAGGTGAATCTAATGATGCTAAAGGAAACGATGCTGTAAATGGCAAAGCCGGAAGCGAAGCTGAAAATAATGACGTAGCTGAAGCGAACGATAGTGCTGGGGATGGAGTTGGAGCAGGTAATAGTGCTGGAGCTGAAGCGGGTAATAGTGCTGGAGCTGTAGCAGGTAATAGTGCTGGAGCTGAAGCAGACAATGATGGCGCTAAAAGTGTTGATGGCACAGGTTCTAAAGATTCAGAGCAGTTAAAGGAAGAAATATTAAAAGAATTAGAAGGACAGAATTGATATTTATTCTGGCTAGCCAGGGTGTGTACAATTGTCAAGTCACATAGTACGAATAGATTTTTGCTTTTCGCTATTTTTATTCGTACTGGTAAGTCATATTATACGAATAGATTTTTATTTCTCGCCATTCTATTCGTACTGGCAAGTCATATTATACGGATAGATTCTTATTTTTTGCCATTTTTATTCGTACTGGCAAGTCGTATTATACGAATAGATTTTTATTTCTCGCCATTTTATTCGTACCGGCAAGTCGCATAGTACGAATAGATTTTTATTTCTCGCCATTCTATTCGTACTGGCAAGTCACATTATACGGATAGATTCTTATTTTTTGCCATTTTTATTCGTACTGGCAAGTCGTATTATACGAATAGATTTTTATTTCTCGCCATTTTATTCGTACCGGCAAGTCGCATAGTACGAATAGATTTTTATTTCTCGTCATTTTATTCGTACTGGCAAGTCACATTGTACGAATAGATTTTTGCTTTTCGCCATTCTATTCGTACTAGCAAGTCGTATTGTACGGTCACGGCCATATAATGGTGTAAATTACAATTAAATAAAAGAGCCATTTGCTCATCCTTAAGGTATAATTATAATAATCCCAAAAACAATACCAAGGAGGTTTGCAAATGGCTCAAATTAATACTACTTTTGGCATTTGAGATGTAATGTATGACGGAATGCGTAATGTATATGACGGAATTTGCAAAAAATAGAATGTATAGAATATAGAATGTATAGAATATAGAATGTATAGAATGTATAAAGAAAGAAGAAAGCTCGCAATAGCCTATTTCAAGACTATTGTGAGCTTATTTATTTTGATGCGTAGCCATAAAATGTCTATAGCTATAATAACCATCAACAAAGTACTAATAACTACCAATAACTACCAATATCTACCAACACCTATCCTAATGTAGGAATGTTTACACTGATGCAGTCCTTTCCATTATATCCTGAAAGTTCTGAATCTGTGAATTTCTTTGTACTCACTAAATATCTATATGTCTTTCCTGGAGTAGCTGTATAGTATGTTGCGTAATTTTTTGAAACTTCTTTAGGTGAAGATAAAGTTTTTGTTTTCATGTAATACTTATAAACATAATAAGTACTAACACCATCGACCTTATCCCATGAAAGAGTTAAGCATCCTTTGTTGTAATTATATGAAGCTGTAGGTACAACTGAAGTATCATTCTTCTTGCCAACCATTGCATCAACTGCAAATGAACCATTTACATTATTAGAAGATCCTGTATCAGAGATAGCCTGAACAATATATTTATATGTTTTTCCTGCTGTTAATCCGCTAAATGTAGCATAAGTATCAGTGACAACCTTGGATTTCTGAATTACTCCAGAACTTGCAAAGTATTTATAAAGCTGATAAGACGTTGCACCATCAACTGCTTCCCATGAAACTTTAACAGTCTGATTTGAATTTGATGTTGCATATGCTACAGGTGCATCTAAATCATTATCTACAGGATCTGATACTGTTACATTGCATGAGGCTGTATAATTACCATCATCTGTTGTAACAGTAATCGTTGCGATACCGGATGCAACTGCTGTTACAAGTCCATTATCATCTACTGTTGCTACTGAATTTTTAGATGAAGTCCATGTAACTCCTTTGTTTGTAGCATTTGTTGGGAGAACTGTTGCAGTAAGGCTAGAAGAATCTCCTGTATTTAATGCTAAGGTATTTTGATTAAGAGAAACAGAAGCTACACTAACTGATGGTGAATATGTTGACCATGCACTAGATGAATATGTATAAAGATTATTTCCGTTTGTTGGGATAGTAAGATCTGCTGTTTGTGTGCCGGAACCGTTATTAAATATAATCATATCAAATGCACTTGTATCAACATCAATATAATAATAGCCGGATGCTGAATCATATGCCATAGCATTTCCTGGCCATGAACCATTATTTACCACAGTAGTATTATTCCAGATGTATGCATTAACAGTACTCCATGAAGATGAATTATCAAAATAAATTCTTAAATCATCTGTATTTGCTTCAACAGTAACATTGCATGTTGCACTAAGCCCGTTTGAAGTTGTTGCTGTAATTACGGCAGTTCCTGCAGAAACACCTGTAACTACACCTCCGGAAACACTAGCAATATTAGAATCTGATGAAGACCATGTTACGGTCTTATTAGTTGCATTTGCGGGAAGAACTGTAGCTGTAAGAGTTTCTGAATTTCTTTGTAAAACAGTTAGATTTGTGTTATCTAATGTAATAGATGTTGGTTTTACAATATCTGTATTTTCAGTTACAGTCACATTACATGTAGCTGTAAGTCCGTTTGAGGTTTTTGCTGTAATCACTGCTGTTCCAACAGAAACACCTGTTATAACGCCACCTGAAACTGTTGCAACACTATTATCTGATGAAGTCCATGTTACAGTTTTCTTTGAAGCATTTTCCGGAAGAACTGTAGCTGTAATAGTTGTTGTTAAAGCTTCTTTTACAGATACACTAGAATCAGAAAGTGTAACAGAAGTTGGCTCTACAACATCAACATCACCATTATCAATTATTTCAGCAGTACCACCATCTGTTAAATATGTACCGTTTGGAATAACTCTTCCAGGAGCAGGTGTTAAAGTGGTATTAAGAACATAAACCTTCATGTTTGCTGTTCCGGAAACATTAGCTGTAAGTGTATTATTTGTAACTGTTTGAATGTCGCCTGTTACTGCATCAACATATGTACCATTAGGAATATCTGTAAATGTTGAACTTCCTGAAATTGCAACAAGTGCAAAACTGTCTGTAGTAGCATCTGTATATCTTCTCTTAAATGAAAGATTTCCTGAACAACCATCGGTTGAATACTGTCCTTTTCTAAGTGCAGGTACAGCCTGGCGGATTCTGTTAAGTCTCATAATATGCTGTGAAAGGTCCTTCTTTAATGTAGTTTCAACATTGCCACTTAAGTTTCCAAATTCAGTAAAGTCTGTAGTATCTACATTTCCTTCAAGATAGTCGCCATAGTAAGCTCTACCTGTTTCTTCAAGTGGAGAGTTAGGGCCGACATCTATAGGATATCCTGCTTTGAATTCAACTTCACTTCCATAATATACACAAGGAATTCCTCTAAATGTAAACATAAGTGATAAATTTTCTGCCCATGCATCAGTTCCACCTGTGTATCTTGTTGTCTGACAATTATCAGGAGCATAATCATGAGAATCTACATATACTACATTCCATGTGGAATCATTAAAATACTGATCTTCGTTTAAAGCTGTACTAAATGCTGATGATGCATTGTTAAAGCTCCAATGCATTTGGAAATCGATAACATCCATTGCTGATTTATTTGAATAATCCGGTGTATGATAAGAATTTCCGTTGAGGAATGCGTTTGTTGATGTAGGCTGATTTGAAGTATCTGCGTGATCTGTATAATGTGTGGCAACAAGTTCTGTATTTACCGATTCATCTGTGCTGCTCCATAATGATTTATAAGATGCATCATTATCCCATGTATAGAAACATGTAGATATTGGAGGAGCATCTCTGTACCATACATCATGTCCTTTGGTACAAACTTCGCCAAACATATAGAAATTATCATTTCCATTAGACTCTGCTTCTTCTACAAGGTCGGGAAGAATTGCAGTATTTAATGTAAGTCTTGAAATATGTTTAACAGTATCTACTCTGAAGGCATCAACTCCCATATCGATGTATTTTTTGTATGCATCAACAAGATAATTATATACAACGGGATTTTCTGTATTTAAGTCAAAACAGTCATCTGCTATGGTTTTCCGTTGTGCTTCAAAGTTATCCCAGTCACCACCACCACAAAATCCATTATGATGGAAGATGTTTAAAGGATCACCAGTTCCGTTCATTACAACCTGATTTCTTGTGGAATATACATCGCTTGAAAGTTGTGTGCCAAGGCTGTCTCCACCAAGTGCATTTAATCCTTCTTCGCCCCAATTACAGGTATGATTAAATACTACGTCCTGTATGATTTTCATACCTTTTGCATGAACTGCATCGATAAGTGTCTGATAATCTATTCCATTTGATTCGTATCTGTAATCAACAGCATTAAAATTATATGCATGATATCCGTGATAATCATAACCTGAATTGTTCTGTACTACAGGTGTAATCCAGATGGCTGTGAATCCGAGAGCCTTAATATAATCAAGTTTATCAATAAGACCTGCAAAATCACCTCTCCAGGAACAATCATTATACTTTGCATTATTTGCTTTTGTATCCTCTGATGTTGTTGTATTATTCGTTGAATCACCATCATAAAATCTTGTTGTTATAAGAAAATAAATTGTTTCATCTCTAAAGTCAGTTCTTGAATTTGCATAAATAACACCTCTGTCATCAGATGATAACATATCGGCTGTAGACGCTTCAGCAACCACTTCATTTACAGCTTTTTTTGCAATACCGGCAACTGGCGAAAAACCAGATAATGCAGATGTGGCAAGTATAGCTGTAGATAAAATATATGCAGATGCAGTTTTTAATAGTTTTTTACTAAACGATTTCATTTGTTTTTTTGCTAACCTTCCTTTTTTTTGTTTTAAAAAACAGGGAGCGTTTCCGGTATAAATATTATATATTGTTAAAAATACCAGTAGGCTCCCTGTAGAGATTATTATAAGTTAAATTAAAGTGATATATTTATTAGTTTATTTCTGGAATATTCACGCTGATGCAGTCCTTTCCGTTATATCCTGAAAGTTCTGAATCTGTGAATTTCTTTGTACTCACTAAATATCTATATGTCTTTCCTGGAGTAGCTGTATAGTATGTTGCATAATTTTTTGAAACTTCTTTAGGTGAAGATAAAGTTTTTGTTTTCATGTAATACTTATAAACATAATAAGTACTAATACCATCGACCTTATCCCATGAAAGAGTTAAGCATCCTTTGTTGTAATTATATGAAGCTGTAGGTACAACTGAAGTATCATTCTTCTTGCCAACCATTGCATCAACTGCAAAAGATCCATCTACATTGTCAGAAGCTCCTGTATCGGAGATAGCCTGAACAATATATTTATATCTTTTTCCTGCTGTTAATCCACTAAATGTAGCATAAGTATCAGTAACAACCTTGGATTTCTGAATTACTCCAGAACTTGCAAAGTATTTATAAAGCTGATAAGACGTTGCACCATCAACTGCTTCCCATGAAACTGTAACTGACTTAGATGCATTTGATGTTGCATATGCAACTGGTGCGTTAAGTGTAGTAATAATCTCCGTTCCAACAGTATAATCATATTCTGCAGAAGCTAAAGAGTCTCTTGTAACAAAGAATGCCACGTTGTTTCCGTCAACTAATGATTTAAATGTAATAGAAAATTCGCCTGTTACATCATCGGCTGTTGCATTGTATGATTTGTTTCCTAAGATAGCAGTTACTGTAGAATTACATGCAGCTGTACCTGTAATTGTATTATTAGAAGTATTTGCTGATTTGATTACAGGATTTGCAAGTACAAGCGCAGCTTTTGCTGCATACATCGCATCGTATAATGAAGCTACTTCAGTAGCATCAGCACCAGTTTCACCCTGATTGATAAGAGTGATGGCGTCTGCTACATAAGCATATACTTTATTATAAGAAGTTGATGTATATTCTGTACTATCTAATGCCATAACAGATTTTGTTAATGATTTTAATGCTGAGAATTTTGATTCTGCAGCAGCAGTTTTTTCAACAGAATAATCTGTGGCATAGCTTGAACCTGTAAATGTAATTACGGCACTTCCTGTGATTCCTGTTATATTTCCTGACTGTCCTGTGTTGCTTCCGTTACTTATTATGCAGCTGACAGAAGTATATCCATCAACTGTAAATACATAATTTCCATCAGAATCTTTTTCAGTAAGCTGTTTACCAGGGAAACCTCCGTTAATTGAAGTATTAGTGCTGCTCCATACATAAAGGTAAGGAGCTGATGCACCTGAATATGGAACAATTGTAATAGTAATTGTATTATCTATTGGATCATCCTCAATTGTCTGTTTATCAATAGTATAAGAATAACTTGTATCAACAGTAATCCATACCTCACCTCTTAAATTAGAGATATTATCAGTCTGGGCACTTCCTGTAGAGTTGCATGCTATAACATTATATGAAGAAGTTGTATCAAGTTCCATATAATAATAGCCTTCTGAATCAGTTTCTGTCATTGTAGTTCCAGGCCATGCACCTGCAAGTGGTGTCTTTGAAGAATCATTTGTCCATGCATAAATATTTGGCGTACTTCCATCACTCATTTTAAGATGAACTTTTGCTGTGTAATCAATATTAGGATCTTCAATTACCTGAGTTTTTGTAAATACTTTTGTACCTTTTGTTGTACCTTTATCGTTAGTAGCTTCATAACTTACTTTGATAGTATCTTCATCAATTCCGTTTGATCCGATTGTGAAAGTGCTTCCGTTGTATACATAGAATTTCTTTCCGCCATCAATGGAAATTTTTGCTTTGTCAGTGTTTTCAAGTGCAACTGTAATTGTAGCTGTATCAGAGAATTTAGTATCTCCTTTTAATGAAACAATTGGTTTTCCATCTGGATCTGCAATAAGAATTGTTCCATTAGCGCCTGCGTTAAATGTTACTTTTCCATCTGCTACTTCACAAGATGAAGAATCATAATAGTTAACTACTGTTTCGCCATCTTCCCATGCTGAACTTACATCAATAGTAACATCAGAATTTGCAGTGGCACCAACAACACCTGCAACCCTGTCATAAACATTTGTTGCTTCATATGTTCTTACAAAACCAATACCTGAAGTTGTAGTTGCTTCAGTATTAAGTCCTGCGCCAACTGCTACGTGATTGTTTCTGAAGTTACCTACAGTCTGCCAATGTGCAAGGAGTTCTTCATCAAGGTTATCCCAGTTCATATCACTTCTAAGTGAATGTCCTGCTCCGCCATAACCGTCAAAATCAACTCCGTCTACCATACCTCTTCCGGATTCATCGCCATAATAAATCTGTACTCCACCAGGAAGTAAGAGGAAGGCAGAACCTAAATAATACATATCCTGTGACTGGTTTGCAAGTACCTCATCATGAGATGAAACGAATGATAATACATTATAATCGTCATTAGTATTTAATGCATTTGCGTAACCTGTGTAAACGTCTGAAAGAACGCCTGAAGCAAGTGCACCACCACCGCATGTTGAGAAGTTAATCATAGATTCAAACTGTCCTTCTGTATAATATTCATCATAAGAAAGACCATGTTCCCAGGCTTCGCCTGTCATCCAGAAATCAAGATTATCCAAAGCTTTTTCAGGGTTGTTTGCTTTCCATGTTCTTAATGCTTCTGTACACATTGTATGAAGTGTTGCCCATGAAGATTTATCAACATGTTTTGCTGTATCACATCTAAAACCGTCAACACCATATTCTCTTACCCATGATGATAACCAGTATGAAATGCAGTTTGTAACTGTCATTGCATAACCATTGTTATTTAAGTAAGTTTTAAGTTCATTTACTTTTTCATCATAAGTTCCTTCTGCCTGCCATTTTGTTGCAAGAATAGGAGGAATTCCTACGGTTGCATTAGATTCTGTCTTAAAGTCAGGAAGACCAGCAAGACATTGTGTAAGAGGATCAGAACCACTTTCTGTATATCCTGCAACACCTGCTCTTATCCATGATGAACCCCACCATTTTGCCCAATCTTCTGTAGATGTATCGTAATCTATAGTATTATCATGATAATTTGTTGCTGTAATATTATTGAAGTCATAATAGACATTTTCCCAGTCGGAATTTGTTATTGTACCATATCCGTATTCATCCATATCGTATAAACTGTTATATCCTGCATGGTTCATAACAATATCTAAAATAACCCTGAGTCCATGATTATGTGCTGTATCAACAAGGGTTTGAAATTCTTCTGCTGTACCAAAGTTAGCATCAGTTTCTGTATAATCAAGAACATAATAACCATGGTATGAATAATGGGCAAATGTTGGCGAAGAGCCATCACCTGTCAAATATCCGTGTATCTGCTCATATGGAGCGCTAATCCATATAGCATTTACGCCAAGGTCTTCAAAGTAACCATCTTCAATAGTCTCGGTAATACCTTTAAAATCGCCACCGTGGAAAGTTCCTCTTGTATCAGAGATGTTTGCTACTGTTCCGTCCTGATTTAATCCTCTGTTATATGAATGGTCATTTTCAGTATTACCATTTTTAAATCTGTCAGTAAGTAAGAAATAAACTGTTGCGTTGTCCCAGGAAAAGACATCTGCATTTACTGTTTTTGAAGCAGTATCAGCAAGAGCAGTTTCTGCCTTTACAGGGCTTACCTTATTATATGCATTTGAAATAAAAGGTATTCCTGAAATGATATTGCTTGTTAAAAGTGCTGTAGAAAGTAAAACTGCACCTATCTTTCCTGCGAAATTTGTTTTTTTGCGCATAAAATCCTCCTTAATACATTTTTTTTGAAAAAAAATAATAGGCGATAATTATGTTAATCCATCACCTACTTCTCCACCTCCATTTTATATCCTTTAAAGGTGAAAAACAACTGTTTTTTGTTAAAATTTATAAAAAAAAACATAATATAAAATTATGATGGTAAGAATTGCACAAATTAGCAACGCCGTTTATGGACAATGTGCTAAAGTTTTTTTTGCCTATTGAAAAAAAATTGTAATAAATGTATATTAGTCTTAGGAAAAGTTGCTAGGGGATAGGTCAATAATGTTAAATTATTTCAAAGGTTTTAGAGTTTTATAATAATTGGTGCGATTTATAAGATTTTAAGGCGGATTTTAAGACTTTGACTTTACTTGTAAGGTAGTTTTGAATGATTGCAGAAATGGTTTACGATATATGACCTGTCTTATTTTTTTTCTGTAAAAATAGCAAAATGTAGTTGACGTAATGTCGAAAAATAAGGAGGTATTTAGAAAAAAATGAACTTTAAAACAAGAAAAAGAACAAGTTTATTTATGTCCGTGATTATGCTTTTATCAGCATTCTTTTTCAACTTTTCACCACTCGTGAAACCGGAAGTTGCAGAAGCTGTAACATTAGCAGAGGCACAGACAGCAGCACAGACATACGGATTAGAGGACAACGTACAGGATGGTGTTATACTTCATGCATTTGATTGGTCTTTTAATACAATTAAAGACAACATGAAAAAGATTGCAGAAGCAGGATATACTTCTATCCAGACATCTCCTATTCAGAGATCAAAAGAAAATACAGCAGGATGTACAAACAGTGTATGGTGGTTATATTACCAGCCAGCCGGATTCGTTATTGATAATACAGGCGGTTCTGCTTTAGGAAATAAAGCTGAGTTTACAGCAATGTGCGAAGAAGCACACAAATATGGTATTCATGTAATTGTTGACGTTGTTGCAAATCATTTAGGAAATCAGACAAAATACAACATTACAAATGCAGCATTACATGGTCTTACATCATCGCAGTATTATCATAGCGATGGATTTACAGAAATTGGTGACTATACAAATCGTTACAGAGTTACTCACATGTCAATGGGTGGACTTCCGGATCTTGATACAGAAAATACATATGTACAGAATCTTGTTATTACATATTTAAAAGAATGTATTGATTGTGGAGCGGACGGATTCAGATTTGACGCTGCAAAACATATTGGGGTTCCAAATGATACAGATGGACATAATTCAAACTTCTGGCCAAATGTTACAAGTGCGGCAGAATCTTATTATGCTACAAAAGGTTTATATGATGATTTATATATTTATGGTGAAATCTTAGATGGAACAGCTGGTCCTTCTATTTCAGAATATACAAAATATATGGCTGTAACAGATAACCAGACAGGTAATGAAATTCGTGGAAATGTTTCGGGTGGAAATGCAGCTAGTGCAGCAACATCTTCATATAAGAAAAATGCCGGAGCTTCAAATACAGTTCTTTGGGCTGAATCACATGATACATATTCAAATGATAATAAAGAATCTACATATGTAAGTGATTCAAATATTAACAAGACATGGGCTTTAGTAGGTTCAAGAAATAAAGCAACAGCTCTTTACTTTGCACGTACAGATGGATGGAGAGGCGGAAATATTGGAACTATTTGTTCTACACAGTGCTTTAGTAAAGAAGTAGTAGCAGTAAACAAATTCCATAACTTCTATAATGGTCAGTCAGAATATTTAGGATCAAATGGTTCGATTGCATATAATGTAAGAGGTGGAAATGGTGTTATCCTTGTTAACTGTTCAGGAACATCAACATCAGCTAATTTCTCATTAAAAGAAGCTGGAATGGCTGATGGAACATATACAGATCAGGTTAGTGGAAATACATTTACAGTATCTGGCGGAACAATTACAGGTAATATTGGTTCAACAGGTATTGCAGTTGTTTACAACGCAGTTACAGAACCAACACCAACTATTTCTAAAGAAGGTGGATCATTCTCAACAGATACACTTTCGCTTACAATTGGTCTTAAGAATGCAACAAGTGGTACATACAAGATAGGAAGTGGTTCTGCTACCACATACACATCATCAAAGACATTAACAATTGGTTCTGATATGAGTGTTGGTGACAGTGTAACTATCACTTTAACAGCAACAGACGGATCAAAGACAACCACAAAATCATATACATTCACAAAGAAAGAAACAAGCTCATATAAAGCATATCTTTCTCTTCCATCAGGATGGTCAACACCGGTTTATTGTTATGCATATGATGATTCTGATGAAGATAATGTAATAAAGAATGGTGCTTGGCCTGGTATTCAGATGTCATATGATTCATCAACATCATTATATTATTATGAAATTCCTGAAGAAATGGGAAGTCCAAAGGTAATATTCTATTCTACAACTGGAAGATATCCTGCAGACTCTGAGCCAGGACTTACATTCTCAGCTGATGAAATGATTTATAAAAATGGTATTTGGAGCGAATATTCAGAAGGTCCGGAACCTACTGATGATATAGATGGAAATATCTATCTTAATAATGCGGCAGGATGGTCTAATCAGTACGTATACAGATGGAAAAAGTCAACAGCGGTAAATGAAGCAGGTTGGCCAGGTAAGGCTATGACATATGATGCTACAACAGGTTATTATTATGTAGCAAGAGATGATGCATATGATATGATTATCTTCAATAATAATAGTGGAACACAGACAGATGATTTAACATTACCATCAGATAAGAATGTTTATAATAACTCTACAGGAACATGGTCATGTTACTGTGCAGAAGAAAAAGGAACAGTTGTAGTTAACTATGTTGATGCTTCAGGAAAAGCACTTACAACAGCAGTTACTATGACAGGAAAAGTTGGTGATTCTTATACAACATCAGCTAAGACATTTGATGGATACACATTATCATCTACTCCATCAAATGCAACAGGAACATATGTAAAAGGAACTACAACTGTAAATTATGTTTATAATGTAGTTTCAGATGATACTCCAAGGGTAACATCTTCACTTACAGATGGTTCTACATTTACAACAGAAACAGCTACAACAACACTCACACTTACAAATGCTGTAAGTGGAACATATACATTAGATGGAGGAGCTACAAAAACATTTACAAATACTGTTGATGTAGTTCTTGGTCAGGGTAAAGTTGGTAACTCTACAATCACTCTTGAATGTACAGCTAAGAATTCATCAGGGGAAACAAAGAGTTATACATTTACATTTAATAAGAAGTTTGTAGTTAAATCAGGTTCAGGTTCATCTTCATCAGGTGCTATCCTTACTCAGGAAGGTTTATCATCTGAGAAATATGTAACAAGCGCAGGACTTGGAGTTAAGAAGACAATTACTTCATATTCAGACTTTACAGAAGATATGCTTATTGCACAGGCTGCAGCAAATGATGATGCAAGATCATTTAGAGGTCCTCACGAAGGACCTGTATATGATGATTATGCATTATATGCAGCATATGATGATACAAATCTTTATGTTGGATGGCAGTATGTAAATACAGCTGATATAAATGCAGCTGATCAGGATTATCCAAAGAGTGATAACGGATTCCCAGATAATGGTGATATTCCTCAGATGTTAGCATTCTATGTACCTGGACAGCAGACAACAGATGGACGTTTAGCAAATGGTAAAGGAGTTTGGGGACTTGATGTAACATTTGATACACCTGTATCAGCAATTGCATGTTTCTCAAGTAAATCAGGTTCTGGTACACCAGGATTCTTCTTACCAGACTCAAATGGCGATTTAAGTTATGATTCTCCATATTGCTTAGGATTTAAGTCAAATGGTATTTCATATTCTTCTACAAGAGGATATTGCTTACCATCAGCTATTTATGGAACAACTGGAAATGGATATACAGGACATACAGTATCAATGCTTGCTGATGCTTCTAATTTCAAGGAATTAATTGCAAAAGGACATGATACAGCACATGATACATTCTATATGATGACTATACCTTTATCAGTGCTTAATACAACAGCTTCTGAAGTGGCTACAAACGGTATTGGTGTAATGCATGTATCTACATTTGGTGAAAGTGGAATTAACTCAGTTCCTATGGACTATTCAATGGTAGATAATGCTGAAAAAGAATATTCAGAGGATGCTTCAACATCAATGGAAAAACAGGATTCAGATACTATTACAATGAGTCTTGCATCTGTTGGAGCAAGCATCAGTGGTGGAACTGTTACAACTCCATTACAGGTAAACTTTGGAGCAGATGCTTCTTCACCACAGGTTAAAGATAATGCACGTACATTAAAAGCTACAGTTTATGGCGGTACAGCAGGATATACATGTAAATTCTATGTTGGTTCTACACTCCTTGCTACAAAGACAGCTTCAGGAAGTACAGAAGTTTCTACAGCATGGACACCATCAGCAGGTGGAACATACACAATTAAATGTGTTGTAACAGACGCAGCTGGTGAATCAGTAACATCTTCTAAAGAATATGTTATTGAAGGTGGCGGAACTGTTATAACTGAACTTGATGCTCCTGTTGCATATGCAACATCAGATTCAAATCAGACTGTTAAAGTTTCATGGGATGCAGTTGAAGGTGCAACTTCTTACCAGCTTTATAAATATTATGCTAGTACGAAGACAATCCAGAAATCTAAAGTAGTTACAACTACATATGCTACGTTTAATGGATTAACAGCCGGTAAGACTTATAAATACATTGTTCAGGCTGTTTGTGATACAGCAGTTTCAGATAATGTAGATGGCTCATTCGCAGTAGATGCAATGGTTGGTAAAAAGAATTCTACTTCAGTTGTACCAACAGCTACATTTAATTATGATAAAGGTTACTTAGAACTTTCATGGGATAAGGCTAGCGGTGTCAGCACATATTATGTATATAAATATTATACAAAGACAAAGACTTTATCAGCTGCTAAGAAAGTAACCGGAACAAGTACAAAATACTATACAGCAACACCTGGAAAGACTTACAGATATTTAGTAAGTACAAAACAATTTACAGGTTCTGCACTTGAAGGATATAACGGAAAAGATTGCATAAGTATTAACATTCCTAAGATTGATTAATATAGCACTTTAAAATTAAAAATCTAAGATATCTACAGGGAGTCAGCTGGTATATTTTGGTATAAGTAAAAATATATCAGATTAACTCCCTGCTTTATGTAAAAAATATAAAAGAAAGGCAAAATGCAAAAATGAGAAAGGGCAGAAAAAATAATTTTAAAAGAGCAGTAGCTGTTTTATTATCTTCAGCAATGACTGTAGGATTTGTAAATTTAGATTTATCAAATCTTAAAAAAGGTAAAATAGTTGAAAATAAGGCATATGCAACAGATTATGGTCTTATTGATAATATGCAGGATGCAACAATCCTTCATTGTTACAACTGGTCATATAAGACAATAGAAGAAAATATGCAGCTTATTGCTGAGTCGGGTTATTCAGCAATTCAGACATCTCCTTGTACACAGCCAAAAGATTACGTATGGGAAGGCGTTGTTGATAACCAGGTTGGGTGGCCAAAATTATTTGGTCAAGGTAACTGGTGGAAAATGTATCAGCCTGTAGCTGAATGTATTACAGATAATGGAATGACATGGCTTGGAACAAAAGCTGAACTTGAAAGTATGTGTAATACAGCAGAAAGTTACGGTATTAAAGTTATAGTTGACGTAGTTGCAAACCATATGGCTAATATATCAGGTTGGCAGAATTCTCTTTCTGATGTAAGTCCAGAGGTTGGAACATATTGGAATCCTGATATGCTTATAGATGAAAGTTATTGGCATATAAATGATTATCAGACATGGATGAGTGACTCAAGACTTCATTTTACACAGGGTACAATGGGTATGCCTGACTTAAATACAGCAAATAAAACAGTTCAGAAATATATTTATGAATATCTTGATGAACTTATTGATGTTGGTGTAGACGGATTCAGATTTGATGCAGCAAAGCATATTGAAATGCCTGATGATGACAGTGCATTTGCAAGTGATTTCTGGCCAACAGTTTTAGATGAAGCAAAATCTCATTATAAAAATAAAACAGGAAAAGATCTTTATGTATATGGAGAAATTTTAAACAGAGTAGGTGACAATTACGATATAGGTGGATATACAAAATATATGTCAGTTACTGATAACTCAGCAGGAGATCATTTCTTAGAGTCAGTTAGAAATAATAATGCCGGATCACTTAGTCTTACATATGCAGCTAATAAGTCTGTAATCTGGGTTGAGTCACATGATACATATATGAATGAATCATCTGTATATGCATCTGACAGATCTGTTGCAAGAGCATGGGCTATTGTAGCTAATAAGGATAATGCCGCAAAATTATTCTTTGTAAGACCTTATTCTTCAGATAAGATTCTTGTAAATGGTCAGGATGGTAATTTAAATTCAAATGATACTATTCAGGCTATACCTGCAGCAGTTATGGGACAGTGTCCAACATTTGAATGGTGTTCAAATGAAATAGCAGCTATCAATCACTTTAATAACAGATTTAGTGGATCTTCTGATAATATTGGAACAGATGGAAGTGTTATGTATTGCCAGAGAGGAAATGGTATTGTTTTATCAAGCTTTGATGGTGCAGGTGATGTTACAATGTCATCTCACGGACTTGCTGATGGAGATTATGTAGATGAAGTTTCCGGAAATGCATTTAAAGTACAGGGTGGTACTTTAAAAGGGAAAATTGGAAGTTCAAAAGGTATTGCTGTTATTTATAAGAATGTAATGCCAAATCCATCAACTGCAATCAAACCTCAGGTAGGAAGCTCAAAAGGTAATTCTGAATTTGCAGCAAAATCTTTAACAATGGATTTAACAGAACTTAATTGTACATCTGCTACATATTCACTTTCTGATGGAACAAGCGGAACAATTTCTCCAGAAGGAACAAAAATTACTATAGGTTCAGATCTTAATATTGGAGAAAGCGTAACACTTACTCTTACAGGTAAAAACTCAGCAGGTACAAGAACTGTTAAATATACATATAAAAAAGTTGAAGAGCCTGATGTGAATGTAACAGGCGTTACTCTTGATAAATCAAAATTAAGTATTTTACCTGGAACAATAGCTACTCTTAAAGCAACAGTATTACCAACAGATGCTACAAATACAGGAGTTACATGGTCTTCATCAAATGCTTCTGTAGCAACAGTTGACAGTAATGGAAAAGTAACTGCTGTTGCAAATGGTACTGCAGTAATTACGGTAACAACAGATGATGGTGATTTTACAGCTAAATGTAATGTTGAAGTAACAGATAATCCTGTAACAACAACAACTCTTTATTTTAATAACACAGCTTCATGGTCAACAGTTAAAGCATATGTGTGGAATAAAACTACAAGTAAAAAACTTAAAACATGGCCGGGAACTGATATGACATATGATTCTACATCAGGTTATTATTATATTGATATAGATACAACTGAATATGATATGATTATTTTCAATAATGGCAGTACACAGACAGCAGATCTTAAAATTCCAACAGATGGAAGCAATCTTTATACATTCTCATCAGGTAGTTGGTCTGTATATTCAGATAAGGTTGCGGTAACATCAGTTAGTCTTAACAAGACTGAATTAGAATTAGAAACAGGAAATAATGAAACACTTGCAGCAACAGTTCTTCCAACAAATGCTACAAACAAAGGAGTTACATGGTCTTCATCAAAAACTTCTGTAGCAACAGTTGACAGTAATGGTAAAGTTACAGCAAAGACAGCAGGAACAGCAAATATTACAGTTACAACAGATGATGGCGGATATACAGCTACATGTAAAGTAACAGTAATAGATCCTGTAGTAAAAGAACTTAATGCACCTGTTGCATATGCAACATCAAATGCATCTAAGTCGGTTACAGTTTCATGGGATGCAGTAGAAGGAGCAACTTCTTATCAGCTTTATAAATATTTTGCAAGTACTGGTACTATTCAGAAATCTAAGGTAGTTACTGATACTTATGCTACATTTAGTGGATTAACAGCCGGAAAAACTTATAAATACATTGTTCAGGCAGTGTCTGACAATGCTGTTTCAAATAATGTAAGTAAAGAATTTGCAGTAGATGCAATGGTTGGTAAAAAGAATGATACTTCAGTTGTACCAACAGCTTCATATAATTATGATAAAGGTTACTTGGAACTTTCATGGGATAAGGTTAGCGGTGTAAGCACATATTATGTATATAAATATTATACAAAGACAAAGACTTTATCAGCTGCTAAGAAGGTAACCGGAACAAGTACAAAATATTATACAGCAACACCTGGAAAGACTTACAGATATTTAGTAAGTACAAAAGAATTCACAGGTTCTGCACTTTCAGGATATAATGGAAAAGACTGCATAGGTGTAAATATTCCTGAAAGATAAAAAATTTTTATTGACATAACACATAATTAGAATTTGAATTAAGAAAAGGCGTGTGAAATGCAAGATTGTACATTATTGTATATTGTACATTACTGTGTATTTCACACGCCTTTTATAGTTGTGTTTGTAGTTGTGTTTGCAGTTGTGTTTGTAGTTGTGTTTGTAGTTGTGTTTACAGTTGTGTTTGTTGTTTTGCTTGTGCATATGATTTTTGCTGTTGCAAACGGCTATAAAAACTTTTGATATAGCCATATTTATAGCTAAATATTGCCTAAAAAGGCTGTTTTGAGCCGCAACCGGCTATAAAACTTTTGATATAGCCATATTTATAGCTAAATTTTGCCTAAAAGGGCTGTTTTGAGACGCAATCGGCTATAAAATCTTTTGATTTAGAAATATTTATAGCTACAATTTTTGAAAGATCTTTTTTTAACAATTATTCAATTTCAATATGCAAACATCCTCAGAAATGGTATTTTTAGCGTATTTCGTGGAAAAGCGAGAAGTTACGTATGCATCATATATTTAGGGAGGTTTTTTCTTGTTATTGTGAATGTTTTAATATATAATTAGTCTAGTTTATTATGTGTAAGTGGGTTATTTCGATATTTTTGTGGAAAGAAATGGTTATTTCAATGAAAGAATTAAAGAAGATAAGAGAATTGTTAGATGCATTTAATGAGGAAATTGTTTATTGCCATTGGAAGAGTAATTCACATTTCTCGGATGCATTAATAGGTGTAGATGACCTTGATATTCTTATTAACAGAGATGATTATGCAAAAACAATGAAGATATTATATTCTTTGGGTCTTAAACTTTTTTACACGCCTAAAGAAAGAACATATATCGGAATTGAAGATTTTTTAGGATTTGATGAAGAAAGTGGTATAATTTTTCATCTTCATTTGCATACCCAGCTGGATATAGGAGAAAAGCATCTTAAAGGATTTCATATTCCTTTGGAGTATTATATTTTGAAAAACAGAAGATATGATGAAAACATGAATGTGTATATGTCTTCTTATTCAGATGAACTTTTGATGCTTATTATAAGGGCGGCCCTTAAGCTTAGATGCCGTGACAGGGTAAAGGAAAAATTAAAAAATAATTTAAAGAATAACTTAAAGAATGATTCAGAGAATAATTCAAAAAATAATTCAGAGAATAAATCAGAGAATAAATTAAAAAATAATTCAAAAATTACTTCAAATGAAACTGTAGAGAAAAATGCAGTAAATGAATTTCTCTGGCTTAAGGAAAATGATAAGGAATTTAAAAATTATGTTTTAGACTTAAAATTCCTTTCATATAAAGCAAAAAAACGCATTATATCAATATATGAAAAAGGGTTTAATACTAATGATTTATTAAATCTTCGCGATATTTTATATAATGAGTGTGAATGTTATTCTTTAGGAAGTAAATTTTATAATACAAATCTTAGACATTACAGGGAATTTAAAAGGATTATTTTTGAAATTAATAAAAGATATCTTCATAAAAAGTATTCTTTTAACAGAAGAAGAGTGTCGCATGGAGGTCTTTTGATAGCATTTCTTGGTTCTGATGGAGCAGGAAAAAGCAGTAATATAAGCGAAGTTAACAAATGGCTTAAAAAGGTTATGGATGTAAGATATTTTTATCTTGGAAGTGGAGATGGAAACAGTTCCATAATCAGACTGCCTTTAAAATATGCAAAAAGACTGGCAATTAAACTTGGTATTATTAAGGTAAATAATAATTTCCAGAATGATAAACTTGAAGATAAAGAAGTGAAGAAATCCCTTGGATTTGCAAGAAGAATCTGGGTATTTACATTGTCTTTGGAAAGAATAAAAAAATTAATTTCTGCAAACAGATGTAAGATGAGAGGATTTGTTGTTTTAACAGACAGATTTCCTCAGAGTGAATTTAATGGGTTGTGTGATGGTCCTAAATGTAGTGAAATGAAAGGAATGGCTGCAAAGCTTGAAAGAATTTCCTTTAAAGTGGCTAAAAATACACCGCCGGATGTTGTTATAAAATTCATAGTTTCACCGGATGTTGCAAAGAAAAGAAAACCGGGTGAAATAGATGAAAAAACAAGTCTTACACTTACAAACAGAATAAAAAATATTAAGTTTTCTGAAAAGACTAAGATATATGAGATAGATGCAGATAAGAGTAAAGAAGAAGTATTAAGAGAAGTTAAAAAGATTGTCTGGGAATCTATTTAGGAAAATGAAAAGGGAAAATGAAAAAGTATGATCTATATAATTTGAAAGAGAGATACTTATGAAGATAGCAATGCTTTCGTCAGGCAATTCCGTGCATGTAAAGAAACTTGCAAATGGTCTTGTGAATATGGGACATGATATTACATTGTATACTTTGCCTGATTATAATAAAGTTTTAAAAGAGTATGATAAGAGAGTAAGGATTGTGCTTTTGCCGGTTTCAGGTAAGAAAGGATATTATTTAAATGTTCCTTTTTTGAAACATCATTTAAAGAAGGAAAAATATGATTTGATAAATGCTCATTTTGTAAGTGGCTGTGGAACGATGGCAAGACTTACAGGCATTCACCCTCTTGCGCTTGCAGCATTTGGGGCTGATGTGTATGATTATCCATACAAATCAAAGACTCATATGAAAAGAATTATAAGAAATCTTGATGAGGCTGATATTATTACATCTACAAGTCATGTGATGGCTGATGAAATAAGAAAATATTATAACAGGGATAAAGAAATTATCGTAACTCCTTTTGGTGTTGATGTGGAAAAATTTAAACCAATAGACGTTGAAAAGGATAATAAAGACGTTATAAGATTCGGATATATCAAGAAGATTGAAAAGAAATACGGAGTAGATATCCTTGTTGATGCATTTTATGAAATGTGCATGGAACATAGTGATATTAAAGCAGAACTTCTGATTTATGGAAATGGCTCGATGCTTGAGGAAATAAAGGAAAAAGTAAGAAATTATTCCATGGAAGATAAAATAAAAATTATGGGATATATTGAAAATGATCTTACTCCTGTTGAATATAACAAAATGGATGTTGTATGTTTTCCCTCAATTCTTGATAGTGAAAGTTTTGGAGTGGCAGCAGTCGAAGCGATGGCCTGCGGAGTTCCTGTTATAGCATCGGATGCTTCAGGATTTACTGAGGTTATAGATGATAATGTCACAGGAAAAATCATTCCTAAAAACGATAAAGATGCATTAAAGAAAATGATGTATGAGTTTTATTTAAAACCTGAAGAGGACAGAAGAAAAATGGGAGAAGAAGGGGTAAAACGAGTTAAGAAATATTATGACTTTGAAGATAATATAAAGACTTATTATGAAGCAATAAAAAAGGTGATAGAGTAAAATGAAAATAGAGTTTTTAGGTGCATCCGGTGTGGGAAAAACAACGGTTGCAAAAAAAGTTTCGCTTATATATAAAGATGCGGGGAGAAGAGTTTTCTGGCCAAGATATACTTTATATGAGAGAATAAGCTGGAAAAAAAGAAATATCATAAAGTTTTTTTATGTGGCAGGATATGCCCTGATGCATCCAATTGGAACAATGAATTGGATTATGAATATAAAAAAATGCGATATGGTAAAGAAAGATACTACCAATATAATATATAATGGTATTTTCCTTAAGAAAATGGAACAGACAGGTACTGATAATGATATTCTCATTTTTGATGAAGGATCATTACAGCTTGTCTGGTCCATACTTCGAAGGATTAAAAGTGATATTTCTGATGAATTTATTTTATATATCATAAGTTTCTTTAAGCTGCCTGATAAAATCGTTGTGGTTGATGCAGATACAGCTGTTATAAAAAAGAGACTTTTAGAGAGGGGTAAATATACACCTCTTCTGGATGCTTCTGATATAGAAGAAGAAATCGACAGAATGAGAGTTGAGCAGAATAGAATAATTAATATTCTGATAAAAAATGATATGATAGATAGAAAAAATGTATTATTTTTTGAAAACAACTAGGAAAACATTGTGTTTATATGGTTTATCCATATAGTTTAATTAGAGAGAAAATAGGAATACAAAATGGTAATTGATAATAAGAATTTAATAAGATGTATAAATCTCATAGGAGTTTTTTCTTATTTTTTTGTATGCTTCTTTAAAAGTTTCTGGTATAAACATTCAATACTTATGTTTACTTATTTTACATTTGTATTTGGTGTTACTTTATGCTGGATTGGATTTGCAGCAAAAAAACAGATAATAAGATTAAACTTTGTTGATTTGTTGTTTGCATTGGCTGTTCTTTTTGTACCAATCAGTTTTATGTTTAGCCACATAGGTAATAAGGATTTTAATCTTATGAGCGGACAGTGTCTGTTTATGGCAGGTGCATTTTTCTTTGCAATTTATTGCTCAAATTCAAAGCTTGGAATTGAATATTCTTATAGGATGATTGGTCTATACCTTATACTTTTTGTTGCATGTACGATTATATTCCAGTTTACACCTGTTTTTTATACAACTAAAATAGTTCCATGGGTTGCCCCTAACAGGGCAGACAGAATTTTAAATGGATATAGCCATGGAAATATGTCAGGTCTTACATCTCATTACACAACAAATGGTATGTATATGGCCCTTGCTGTTATTATAGCTTTTGTAACAAGAATAACTTTACCTAAGGTGGATAATAAGAAAAATAAAAAGAAATTTGCAACACTTATATTTATTATTTGTTTATATGCACTTTTAATAACCGG
This sequence comes from Lachnospiraceae bacterium RM5, assembly GCA_900110975.1. Lineage (GTDB taxonomy): Bacteria > Bacillota > Clostridia > Lachnospirales > Lachnospiraceae > Bovifimicola. The sequence continues at coordinate 7,689 of FOFK01000006.1, read as the reverse complement.
AAAAAGAGGACCGTTTTTATTTGCGGTTGCTGCATGTGTTTTTACATATTATGTATATTTAAGTAATAAACCAAGAAGCAGACTTTCAAGACTTGTTGTTATTACAACATTTGTTACTATTCTTGCAACCGTGGTTCTTACTGTATTTCCGAGCAAATTCAGTACAATTACAAGACTGGTTGATAAAATGGGTGATGATGAGGATATGACAACTGGTAGAACCATTCTTTGGGAAAGAGCTTTTGGATTGTTTAAAAAGCAGCCGATAACAGGAATTGGATATAAGCAGTATTATGCGAATTTCCACGCAGATGTACATAATGTTTATTTACAGTTATTAACAGAAACAGGAATTATTGGATTTATAATAGTTATATTATTATTTGGAATTGTTTTATATAGAACTTATAAAATGCTTGTAAATATAAGAAAAAATCAAAAGCTGGTAGATAAGAAAAATATGATTGATTATAGATTTTTAACATTCTCATTTTGTTATCAGATATTTTTCTTAATGTATTGTATGACTGAAAATCCATTTTACGATCTTCCATGTATGATGCCATATTTTTTTAGCGTCGGTATCTGTTTGTACTATGACAAATGGGAATTAAAGTATGGCAGAAAGAGTAAATTAGTTAAAGTTAAGTTATAAAGATCTGGATTTTTGGTTTAATAAATATTTTATAAGGTGAGATAATTCATGAATAAGTATATATTTATCCGACATGGTCAGACGGACATGAACATTAATAAGATGCTACAAGGTCGTTCAGAAACAAAATTAAATGAAGTTGGCCTTAACCAGGCAAAGCTTGCTAAAGAATATCTGGATGAAAATAATATTAAAGCAGATTATGTGTTTTCAAGTCCTCTTGGAAGAGCAAGAAAAACAGCAAAAATTTTAACACCTTATCTTTCAGATGAAAAATTTTTTGTTGCAGATAAGATGATAGAGATGTGTTTTGGTGCATATGAATTAAGGAAAAGAGAAGAACTTGAAAAAGAAGACCCGGAATTTATAAAAACATTTTTTTATACACCTGATAAGTTCGTTGAACATGATGGGATAGAAAGTTTTGAAGCATTGATAAAAAGATGTGGAAGTTTTGTTAATGAATTAAAAGAGTTTGATATAAAGCATAAAGATGAAGAACTAACCGTATTTGTTACTTCTCATGGTGCTGCAATAAGAGGTGTATCAAGCTTTGTAAATAAAACTCCAATAAAAGATTTCTGGAAACTTCCTGTACATAATCTTGCAATGTTTAATCTGGATTTATATGGTGATACGGGATTTAAGCCTATTTTTGACGGCTATACTGATGGTATAGATTTTAATAGTGAATGGTAATATGTAATGCTTGACATCTTTTTGAAAAAATTATAATATAGTTTTCGAAACTAGATAATATTGTTTTTTGAAAGAGCAGGTTATTGTGAGAGATTTTGCAATTATAATTGATTCGGGTACTGATGTACCAAAAGAGTTGATAGAAAAATATAATATGTATGTATTACCTTTACAGATTTCTTTTTCTGATGGGGATTTCCTTGATGGTGTTACAATTACTGATGAGGAAGTCTGTGCAAGGTTTGAAAAAGAGATTCCAAAGACATCACTTCCATCTTTAGAAACTATAGAAGAAGTTTTTAATAAGGTGAAAAATGATGGCTATAAGAAGGCTTTTGTTGTTACCATTTCATCAGGCCTTAGCGGTACGTTTAATGCTGTAAAAATGGTTGGAGAAGATATAGATGGTATAGATGTATGTTATGTTGATACAAAAAATATTGGTATAGGTGCAGGATTCAGTGTTGTGGCTATTACAAAACTTATTGATAAAGGAAGAAGTTTTGAAGAGATTCGTGCAAATATAACTGATATAACAGAAAATACAAAAGTATATTTTTGTCTTGATACTTTGGAATATTTGAAAAAAGGTGGAAGAATAGGACTTGTTGCAGGAACAATAGGACAGCTTGCGGGTATTAAACCTATTATTTCATGTAATGAAGATGGAATATATTATACAGTTGCAAAATGCAGAGGCAGAAAAAATGCTTTAAAGAAATTAGCAGATGTTGGAAAAGAATTTGCTGATAATTTTGATAAAGTTGATCTTGCGGTTGCCAATATGGGTGCTATAGAAGAAACAGAAGGTGTTAAGAACAGACTTAAGGAAATTGTTACTAATAAAAAAGAAATGTATTTTAGCAGGGTAAGCCCGGCACTTCTTGTGCATACAGGCCCCGGAATAATTGGTATTGTGGTACAAAAATCAGTGGATTAAATTGCAGATAATAAAGAAAAAAATAAAAAAGTCAGGAAAATCAATAATTTTCTTGACTTTATTTTTTTGTAATTATATAATCATATAGCATGCCTATTTATGGGATTATTGCACCCAAAATGAACTACATGCATAAACAATATTCTAATTAGGAGGTGAAAAGAATGCCTACATTTAACCAGTTAGTAAGAAAAGGAAGAAAGACAGCTGAAAAGAAATCTACTGCTCCAGCTCTTTTAAAGGGTTACAACTCTTTACAGAAGAAAGCTACAGATACTAACTCTCCACAGAAGAGAGGTGTTTGTACAGCAGTTAAAACAGCTACTCCTAAGAAACCTAACTCAGCTCTTAGAAAGATCGCCAGAGTTCGTCTTTCTAATGGTATCGAAGTAACAAGTTATATTCCAGGTGAAGGACATAACCTTCAGGAGCATAGCGTTGTTCTTATCCGTGGTGGAAGAGTAAAAGATTTACCAGGTACAAGATATCATATCGTAAGAGGAACACTTGATACAGCTGGTGTTGCTAAGAGACGTCAGGCTCGTTCTAAATATGGTGCTAAGAGACCAAAGGACGCTAAATAATATTTAATCACAGGTTGAATGAAATGTGTCGGAATTAGATATATTGTTTATGTTTTAATATTCAATATTTACCGCACGTACACAACAAATGTGAGTACCGATGAATTAATTTAAAGGCGGCTTTAGCCGACCAAACATTGTTAAGGAGGGAAGAACCGTGCCACGTAAAGGTCATACTCAAAAAAGAGAAGTTTTAGCAGACCCATTATACAATAACAAAGTGGTTACAAAGCTTATCAACAACGTTATGTTAGATGGTAAGAAAGGTGTAGCTCAGAAGATTGTATATGGAGCTTTCGCTAGAGTAGAAGAAAAAGCAGGTAAGCCAGCACTTGAGGTATTTGAGTCAGCAATGAACAATATCATGCCAGTACTTGAAGTTAAAGCAAGACGTATTGGTGGTGCTACATACCAGGTACCTATCGAAGTTAAGCCTGAAAGACGTCAGACTTTAGCACTTCGTTGGTTAACAACTTTCTCACGTAGTAGAACAGAAAAGACTATGGAAGAGAAACTTGCTAATGAAATCTTAGACGCATCTAATAACACAGGTGCATCAGTTAAGAGAAAAGAAGAAATGCACAGAATGGCAGAAGCTAATAAAGCATTTGCACATTATAGATTCTAATTTATATCAGACAAAAAATTTGTTTGATTATCTTGTGTTTTTTGCAAGAAATATAATAAGGCAAGGAGGGAAAATCTTTGGCAGGAAGAGAATATCCGTTAGAGAGAACCAGAAATATCGGAATCATGGCTCATATCGATGCTGGTAAAACAACATTAACAGAGCGTATCCTTTATTATACTGGTGTTAATTATAAAATCGGTGAAACCTATGAAGGTACTGCTACTATGGACTGGATGGAACAGGAGCAGGAAAGAGGTATCACTATTACATCAGCAGCTACAACTTGTCACTGGACAGTACAGGAAGCTTGCAAGCCTAAGAAAGGTGCTTTAGAGCATCGTATCAATATCATTGATACTCCTGGACACGTAGACTTCACTGTAGAAGTTGAAAGATCACTTCGTGTACTTGATGGTGCTGTAGGTGTATTTGATGCAAAGGGTGGTGTTGAACCACAGTCAGAAAATGTATGGCGTCAGGCTGATACATACCATGTACCAAGAATGGCATTCGTTAATAAGATGGATATACTTGGTGCAAACTTCTATAACACAGTAGATGAGATTGAATCACGTTTAGGAAAAATTCCTGTAGTTATCAATCTTCCTATTGGAAAAGAAGATTTCTTTGAAGGAATCATCGACTTATTTGAAATGAAAGCTTACATCTACAATGATGCTAAGGGTGAAGATATTTCAATCGTTGATATCCCAGATGATATGAAAGAAAAAGCTGAAGAATATCATACAAAACTCGTAGAGCAGTGCTGCGAACTTGATGAAGAGCTTATGGAAATGTACTTTGAAGGTGAAGAACCAAGTATTGACCAGTTAAAAGCTGCATTAAGAAAAGGTGTTTGTGCACCTATTACAGATGCTGCAGGCGAGAAGACAAGAGTTGTTCCTGTATGCTGCGGTTCTGCTCATCAGAACAAAGGTATCCAGAAATTACTTGATGCTGTTATTGAATTCATGCCAGCTCCAACAGATATCCCAGATATCTCAGGAACAGATTTAGACGGAAATGCTATTACAAAGGCTTCATCTGATGATGAACCATTCTCAGCATTAGCATTCAAGATTGCTGCAGATCCATTTATTGGAAAATTAGCTTATATCCGTGTTTATTCAGGTACTCTTTCAAAGGGTTCATATGTTATGAATGCTACAAAGGGTCACAAAGAGCGTATCGGACGTATCGTTCAGATGCACGCTAATAAGAGAGAAGAAATCGATACAGTTTACGCTGGAGACATCGCAGCTGTTATCGGTCTTAAGAATACAACAACAGGTGATACAATCTGTGATGAAAACGCACCTGTTATCTTAGAGTCAATGGAATTCCCAGATCCAGTTATCGAGCTCGCTATCGAGCCTAAGACAAAGGATTCTCAGGATAAATTAACAGATGCTCTTCAGAAACTTGCTGAAGAAGATCCTACATTCAAGACTCATACAGATACAGAAACTGGCCAGACAATCATCGCCGGAATGGGTGAGCTTCATCTTGAAATCATCGTTGACAGACTTCTTCGTGAATTTAACGTAGAAGCTAACGTTGGTGCTCCGCAGGTTGCATATAAAGAAACATTTACAACTCCAGTTGATATTGATTCTAAGTATGCTAAACAGTCCGGTGGACGTGGACAGTATGGTCACTGTAAAGTTAGATTCGAGCCAATGGATCCTAACGAAGAGGAAACATTTAAGTTTGAATCTGAAGTTGTTGGTGGTAAGATTCCTAAGGAATATATCCCATCAGTTGGTGAAGGTATTGAGGAAGCAGCTCAGGCTGGTATCCTTTGCGGATTCCCAGTTCTTGGTGTGCATGCTGTAGTTTATGATGGATCATACCATGAAGTCGATTCATCAGAAATGGCATTCCACATTGCCGGATCTATGGCTTTCAAAGAAGCTATGCAGAAAGGTAATGCAGTACTTCTTGAGCCAATCATGAAGGTTGAAGTAACAATGCCTGCAGATTACATGGGTGATGTTATCGGTGACCTTAATGCAAGAAGAGGACGTGTTGAAGGAATGGAAGACGTTGGTAATGGTAAATTAGTTAAGGCTTATGTACCACTTGCTGAAATGTTTGGATATTCAACAGATTTACGTTCTAAGACACAGGGTAGAGGAAATTACTCAATGTTCTTCGAAAGATATGAACAGTGCCCTAAGTCAGTTCAGGAAAGTGTTATTGCTTCAAAAGCAAAATAATATATGTAATCGCTTCGAAGAAGCGATTATGTAGCCACAGCCCGCACGAAGTGCTCATAATGGGCTGTGCTACAATTGTAAAATTAACTTGAAATTATAGTTAGAATGAAATATAATTTTAACTAGCCGAGTCTTAAATAAAGACATGTATTTAGAAAAAATTAGATCTATATTAAGGAGGATTTATACAAATGGCTAAAGAACATTTTGAAAGAAAAAAACCACATTGTAATATTGGTACAATCGGACACGTTGATCATGGTAAAACAACTTTAACAGCTGCTATCACAAAAGTACTTTCTGAAAGAGTTTCAGGAAACGCTGCTGTTGATTTTGCTAACATCGATAAGGCTCCAGAAGAAAGAGAAAGAGGTATCACAATCTCTACAGCTCACGTTGAGTATGAAACAGATAAGAGACATTATGCACACGTTGACTGCCCAGGACATGCTGATTATGTAAAGAACATGATCACAGGTGCTGCTCAGATGGACGGAGCTATCTTAGTTGTTGCTGCAACTGATGGTGTTATGGCTCAGACAAAAGAACATATCTTACTTTCTCGTCAGGTAGGTGTTCCTTATATCGTAGTATTCTTAAACAAATGCGATATGGTTGATGATGAAGAATTAATCGAACTCGTAGAGATGGACGTTACAGAACAGCTCGAAGAGTATGGATTTGAAGGATGCCCAATCATTAAAGGATCTGCTCTTAAAGCTCTTGAAGATCCATCAAGTGAATGGGGAGATAAGATCATGGAACTTATGTCTACAGTAGACGAATATATTCCAGATCCAGTTAGAGATACAGATAAGCCTTTCTTAATGCCAGTAGAAGACGTTTTCACAATTTCAGGACGTGGAACAGTTGCTACAGGTAGAGTAGAAAGAGGTGTTCTTACAGTAAATAAAGAAGTTGAAATTCTTGGTATCAAAGAAGAAGTTCAGAAGACAGTTGTTACTGGTATTGAAATGTTCAGAAAAACTCTTGATGAAGCTCAGGCTGGTGATAACATCGGTGCTCTTCTTAGAGGTGTTAACAGAGACCAGATCGAAAGAGGTCAGGTTCTTGCTCAGCCAGGAACAGTTACATGCCACAAGAAATTTACAGCTCAGGTTTATGTATTAACAAAAGACGAAGGTGGACGTCATACTCCATTCTTCAACAACTACAGACCACAGTTCTATTTCAGAACAACAGACGTTACAGGTGTTTGTGAATTACCAGCTGGTACAGACATGTGTATGCCTGGAGACAATGTAGAAATGACTATTGAACTTATCCATTCAGTAGCTATGGAGCAGGGTCTTGGATTCGCTATCCGTGAAGGTGGTAGAACAGTAGGTTCTGGTAAGGTTGCTACAATTATTGAATAATCAATAATTTATATTAGTAACGAATAGAGCGTAAGCTCTTTATAAATAAGAAGACCGCAGTCGTTGTGTTTACACAACGCTGCGGTCTTTTTTTATGTCAATATAAAAAGTAATGGTAAGTATAATGTTGAATGTATTGTTAATGTATTGTTGAATGTATTGTTGAGGGTATTGTTGAGGGTATTGTTGAGGGTAATGTTGAATGTAATGTTGTAAGTAATTTTGGAACTTATGTTGAATGTGTTAGGATTTTGTGGTAAAATGTTTTGAAATGCAACAAATAATATAATAAAGCAACTAAATAACACGTTACTAAAAGGGGATGAAGTTCAATTGAAGAAAGTGAGGAGGGAATTAAAGAAATAATAAGAGATGATGTGAAAAATCAGGGGGAATGTGGAAAGATTAGGGGGGACGTTGGAAAGATTAGGGAGAAAGTTGAAAAGATTAGGGGGGATGTTGGAAAATAAAGGGAAAATATGGAGTTGCTCCATCTAAAAAGGGGTAGTGGTGCAAAATAGATGGAAGTTTTGAGAAAGTAAAAATTGTTGAAACAAGGAAGCTCCATCTAAAAAGGGGTAG
>FOFK01000010.1 GCA_900110975.1 Lachnospiraceae bacterium RM5 | reverse complement strand
ATTCAAGAAAATTATTCGTAAACCTAGGCTTTCGACAACGAATAAAGATTTTAATTCAAGAAAAATATTCGTAAAAGCATGTCTTCGTCAACGTATAAAACTATCAATCGTCCGTCTATTTGCACCAACGTGTATATGTAATTTAATAACTTTTTATCGTAAAACGATAAAAAGTTATTGACGTACAATATGGAGGGTGCTATAATCACAGACAAATCACAGATTTAAAGGAGGATTAGGTCGAATGGAACAAAAAGCTTTATCAAAATGGCTTAAAGTCATTCTTATCGGTGTTGGAATATGTGGTTTAATTGTTTATTTTATAATATTTCCCAGCTATGGAAAATCTATTGTCGCGGAGTATCCGGAGTTTTCAAATCGTTATTGGCCATGGTTGGTTTTTCTTTGGATGACAGGTATTCCATGTTATATAGAACTTATGTTGGGATGGAGAATAGCAACAAATATTGGAAAAGATAATTCATTTTCAACAGAGAATGCAAAATATTTAAAATGGATTTCCTGGCTTGCTGCCGGAGATGGAATATTATTTTTTATTGGAAATGTAGTTCTTTTATTTTTAAATATGAGCCATCCGGGAGTTGCATTATTTTCTCTTTTAGTGGTATTTGCAGGAATTGCTGTGACAGTTGCTTCAGCAGTATTGTCACATTTGGTTCAGAAGGCTGCTATCTTACAGGAACAGAGTGATCTTACGATTTGATGGGAGGAAAATATGGAAGGAGATATAATTTTTAACATCGATGTTATGCTTGCAAAACGCAAGATGAGCGTTACTGAGCTTGCAGATAAGGTGGGGATAACGGTAACGAACATGTCTATTTTAAAAACAGGAAAAGCAAAAGCCATAAAGGTGAGTACCCTTGCAAAGCTATGTGAAGCTCTTGAATGTCAGCCGGGAGATATCCTGGAGTACAGACCTGTAAAGAAATGAGGTGAAGGAATGAGGTGAAGAAATGAGGTGAAGATTGATGGGATTTACAGCGAGGCTTGCTTTGATATGTATAGTTTTATTGTTATTAGTGATAATCGCCTCTGTCAAAAAATAGAAACAGCAGTTTAAAAGTAAAATGAAGTATAAAAAAGATCGAGTAATCGGTCTTTTTCTTTTTGATTGAAACCAGTGATAAAATTTTTCTTATGCTTTAAATCACAATAAAAAATCATAAAATTCCAAGGACTGTCTTAATTGACGAGCCGGATATGTATTGGTATAATATAGGCTGAAAAATTTTGTTTGGGTAATGCTTTTATCTAAATAAGATATTATTGTGTAAATTTATTAATGAGAAAATAGAGAGATTAAAATGAAAGTGGATTTGAAAAAAATAAGGCATGTATTAGGTGCACCTGAACGATTTATTCCCCTTAGTTTTTTAATAGCGATTATTGTGGGAACTATTCTTTTAATGTTGCCTTTTGCAACTGTAAAGGGAGAAAGTACCAGTGTTTTAACTGCACTGTTTACTGCAACCACATCGGTGTGCGTGACAGGACTTGTTGTTGTGGATACATATGCTCATTGGAGCACATTTGGACAGCTTGTAATTTTATTGTTAATTCAAATGGGAGGATTAGGAGTAGTTACAGTTGGTTCAATATTTTTGCTAATAGGTAAAAAAAAGTTTACTCTTGGAGAACGTAAATTATTAGGAGATGCACTTAATGTTAATAATAATAGAGGACTTCTTGGTTTTTTGGTGAGAATATTTAAAGGTACATTTTTAGTTGAAGGAATTGGAACGATCCTTTATGCTACAAGGCTGGTGCCAAAATATGGATTTGTTAAAGGCTTATGGATATCTCTGTTTCAGGCTGTTTCGGCATTTTGTAATGCAGGTATGGATATAGCGGGTCCTAATAGTATGATGGATTTCAGGGATTCCTCATTTTTAATGAGTATTACAATGATACTCATTGTTTTAGGCGGACTTGGATTTGTTGTGTGGTTTGATATTATTGATGGTATAAGAAAAGGTATCAGTAACAGACTAAGACCTCTTGTGATAGTTAATCATTGGTCAGAACATACAAAATTAGTTCTTCTTGTTACAGCTATACTTATTACTGCTGGAACTTTTGGTATTATGATAGCAGAATATAATAACCCGGGAACTATTGGGAATATGAGTTTTAAAGATAAATTTCTTAATAGTATTTTTCAGTCTGTAACATTCAGGACGGCGGGATTTTCGTCAGTGCCACAGCAAAATCTTACAGAGAGTTCTTGCGTAATGGGATATGTTTTAATGTTTATAGGTGGTTCTCCAATAGGAACTGCCGGTGGAATTAAGACAGTAACAGCATTTTTATTGTTTATGAATGCATATTCTTATGTAAATGGAAAAAAGGAAACAGTTATTTTTAATAGAAGTGTATCAACTGAACTTATGAGAAAGGTAGCAGCTATTATTACAGTAAGTGGTACAGTTGTGTTTCTTATGACAATGGTTTTAATGGCAGGAGAAGGAATTAAACTGACGGATGCATGTTATGAAATTGTAAGTGCTCTTGGAACGGTAGGTCTTTCTAGAGGAATTACACCTACTCTTGGAACAGCCGGAAGAATTATTGTAATTACATCGATGTATTTTGGAAGAATAGGACCTGTTTCTATGGCGTGTTTTTTTGTATCTGACACAACACTTCAAAATAAAATCAGTCATTCTAAAGGAATGTTTTATGTAGGATAGGAGGAAATAAAAAAATGAAAAAATCGGTAGCGGTTTTAGGGTTAGGTAAATACGGAAGAAGTCTTGCTGAAAATCTTTATCTTATGGGTGCAGATGTTTTAGCGGTAGATTGTAATGAAAAAATAGTATCTGATTTTTCAGGAAAATGTACTTCTGTTGTACAGGCAAATTTAGAGAATGAAGATGAAGTTGCAGCTCTTGGACTTAAAAATATGGACATTGTTGTATCGTGTATAGGAAGAAATTTAGCTGCTGCAATTATGATAGTTGCAGTTGCAAAAGAACAGGAAGTGCCTTTAATAGTTGCAAAATCTTCATCTGACAGAATGTCTTCCATACTCTTTAAAATTGGTGTTGATAAGATACTTGATCCGGAAGGTGAAGGTGGAATGAGATCAGCAAGAATTTTACTTTCATCATCATTTAAGGATTTTCTTGAAATAGATGATAATATGTATGTGGTTGAAATAGAAGCAAAAGATGACTGGATTGGTAAAAATCTTATAGAGCTTCAGCTTCGTAAAAAGTTTATGATGAACGTTATTGCTATCAGAAAGGAAGGAAAGAAATGGTGCTTCGGTGATCCGGAAGAACCGTTGGTAAAAAATGAAACTTTATTGATAGCAATGGAGAAAAAGGATCTTAGAAACTGGAAGTAAAAATAACTTAAGAATAATAAAAAAAACAGGAAGAAGATAAGAGAAAAAAGTCAGATGGAAATACGAGATAAAAGAATAGATTCAGGAAATGCATTTGACTGGGGAAAAACTTCAGAGGATTATGCAAAATACAGAGATATTTATCCTGATGAGTTTTATAAAAAAATTATAGACAGGGGATTGTGTGTATCAGGACAAAAGGTATTAGATATTGGAACAGGTACCGGAGTTATTCCAAGGAATATGTATAAATATGGTGCTGACTGGGTAGGAAGAGATATATCTCCTGAACAGATAGAACAGGCAAAAATGCTTTCAAAAGAAAATAATATGAATATAGATTTCGATGCTGTTGCAACAGAAAATCTTGATTTTCCTGCTGAAACTTTTGATGTTATTACTGCATGTCAGTGCTTTTGGTATTTTGATCATGAAAAAGTTATGCCAATGTTATCAAAATTTCTTAAGAAAGATGGAAAGTTATTACTTCTTTATATGGCATGGCTTCCATTTGAAGATGAAATAGCAGGAAAAAGTGAAGAGCTTGTATTAAAATATAGTCCAAACTGGACAGGGGCCAGGGAAACAAGGCATCCTATATGGATTCCTGATGTTACTTATGATTGTTTTGAAATGGAAGAGCATGAAGAATATGAGCTGATAGTGCCATTTACAAGGCAGGCATGGCATGGACGAATGAAAGCCTGCAGAGGAGTGGGAGCATCTCTTAATCCGGAAGAACTTTCAAATTGGGATAAAGAGCATAAAGAACTTCTTGAAAAAATAGCTCCTGAAAAGTTTGATGTTTTGCATTATGCAGCATTAGCATTATTGAAGAAAAAATAATTTATAAACTATCGATGTGAGAATAAAAGGAAAATTATATGGAAAATATAAAGATTGATTTTCATATACATACATCTATTTCTGACGGAACAGATACACCTGAAGAACTTTTAAAAAAACTGTTAAAAGAAAAAATAAATTCTTTTTCGGTGACAGATCATGATTCCGTGAAGTCAGCAAAAGTTTTTAAGGAAATTTTTAATGAAAATAATTTCGATAATAAGTTTAAATATATAACAGGCGTTGAATTTGCATGCAGGGATAGTAATGGTAAATATCATATTTTAGGATATAATTATAATCCGGATTCTGGCATGATTAATGAACTTTGTGACAAGGCGCATGAATATAGGGAATACAAGGTTAAGAAAAGGATTGAACTTTTAGAGGAAGAATATAATATTGTTTTTCCTGAAGAAGAAATAGATAATCTTATGAAGCTTGATAATCCTGGAAAACCTCATATTGGGAATATGATGGTTAAATATGGATATGCAAAGACGAGAGATGAGGCAATAAATGATTATATAAATAAATTATCTTATAGAGAAAAATATATCGGACCTGTTGAAGTTATTGAAGCTGTATTAAAAGCGGATGGGATACCAATTCTTGCTCATCCATCATTTGGAAGCGGTAGGGAATGTATAACCGGAAAAGAAATGGATGACAGGATAAAGCATCTTTTAGAGTTTGGGCTTAAAGGTGTTGAGGCATTTTATTCCGGATTTGATAAGAAGTTAAGAGATGAAAATTTATATTTTGCTGATAAATACAATCTTTTTGTTACAGCCGGAAGTGATTACCATGGAAATAATAAAAGTGTAAAATTAGGAGATACAGGATGTGATTATAAAAATTTAAATAAAGGTTTAAAAAATTTCTTAGATACACTCAGGTAATATAAATTATCAGCATGATTGTTCAATGTTTGGAAAGGAAAATACATGAAGACGTTAAAAGATGCAAAGATTGGAGAATATGTAAAAGTTAAAGAGGTTGGTGGTGATGGTGCTTTACGTCAGCATTTTCTCGATATGGGCATAATTCCAGGAAGCAAAATAGAGATTATCAAATATGCACCAATGGGAGATCCTGTAGAATTAAGGATTCATGGATATTCTTTAACTCTTCGTCTTGATGATGCAAAGAAAATTAAAGTTGAGAAAATAGATAAAAAAGAAGAATTAGAAAATAAAATAAAAAAATCTAAAAAGAAAGAACATCCGGGACTTGGTGAAGGTGGAAAGTATCATGTAAAAGCAGATGAAAAACCACTTCCTGCAGGAACTATTATGAAGTTTGCACTTGTGGGAAATCAAAACAGTGGTAAGACGACTTTGTTTAACAGGCTTACAGGTTCAAAACAACATGTTGGAAATTTCCCGGGAGTTACAGTTGATAGAAAAGATGGTGTAATAATAGGACATAAAGATACTGTTATTACAGATTTACCAGGGATATATTCTATGTCGCCATATACCAGTGAAGAAGTAGTTTCAAGAAATTTTGTTCTTGAAGAGAAACCTCATGCAATTATAAATATTGTTGATGTAAATAATATTGAAAGAAATTTATATCTGACAATGCAGCTTTTGGAAATGAATGTTCCTATGGTTGTTGCTCTTAATATGATGGATGAATTTCAGGCAAATGGCGGATGCCTTGATGTAAATATGATGGAGGAGATGTTAGGTGTTCCTGTAGTTCCTATATCTGCAACAAAAAATCAGGGAATCGAAGAGTTAATTAATCATGCTATTCATGTGGCATATTATCAGGAAAAACCTTTAAGGCAGGACTTTTGTGATAAAGAAGAAAATAAAGGAGCTCTTCACAGATGCTTACATGGTATTTGTCATCTGATAGAAGATCATGTGCAGGATAATGATCTTCCAATAAGATTTTGTGCAGGAAAAATTATTGAAGGGGATAAACTTATCATTGAACAGCTGAAATTAGATGATCATGAGAAAGAAACTGTTGAGCATATTATAAAACAGATGGAAAAAGAAAGAGAATTAGATAGAAGTGCTGCCATGGCAGATATGAGATTCTCTTATATAAAGAAAGTCTGTAAACAAACGGTTGTTAAACCAAAAGAAAGTAAGGAATATTTAAGAAGTTATAAGATAGATAAAATTCTTACAGGAAAATATAGCGCTATTCCTGCATTTATAATAATTATGTCCATGGTTTTTTATCTGACATTTAATGTAATAGGTGCTTTTTTTCAAACTGTTTTAGAAAAGGGAATAGATATGCTTACAAAATTTGTAGCTGATGGGCTTGATATTGTAGGCGTTAATAAGATGGTTAAGAGTCTTATAATAGATGGTATTTTTGCCGGTGTTGGAAGTGTACTTAGTTTCCTTCCAATAATAGTTATTCTCTTCTTCTTTTTATCAATATTAGAAGACAGTGGGTATATTGCAAGAGTTGCATTTTTTATGGATAAACTTCTTAGGAAAATAGGTTTATCAGGAAGAAGTATTGTGCCGATGCTTATAGGGTTTGGCTGTTCAGTTCCTGCTATAATGTCTACAAGAACTCTTCCAAGTGAAAGAGACAGGAAGATGACAATTTTACTTACTCCGTTTATGAGCTGCTCTGCAAAGCTTCCTATATATGCATTCTTTGTAAATATATTTTTTAAAAAGAATGGCGGATTTGTAATGATTGGGTTATATTTCCTTGGCATTATAATGGGAATATTGGTGGCGATATTATATAAAAGTACATTGTTTAAAGGTGGAGCTGTTCCTTTTGTTATGGAGCTTCCAAATTACAGATTGCCGGCTTTAAAAAATGTGGCACAATTACTTTGGGAAAAAACAAAAGATTTTTTACAAAAGGCATTTTCTGTTATTTTAGTAGCAACAGTACTTATCTGGTTTTTGAATGGTTTTGATTTTCATATGAATATTGTAAGTGATGCAGAAAACAGTATGCTTGCAATTATTTCAAAAATTTTTGTACCTGTTATGAAGCCTATTGGTCTTGGGGACTGGAGAATAATTGTATCATTAGTCAGTGGATTTATGGCAAAAGAAAGTGTTGTATCAACACTTGAGGTTCTTTATAAAAACGGAGTTGCAAATGCACTTACCAGGCTTTCGGTTATATCTTTACTTGTATTTTCTCTTTTATATGCACCATGTGTTGCGGCAATTGCAGCAGTTAAAAGGGAGCTTGGAACAAAATGGGCATTTATCACTGTTATATGGCAGTGTACTATTGCTTATGTGGTAGCTTTTATAATAAGATATATTTTTTACTTTGCCGGAGTCAGATAATGTTATAAGGTAATATTATCTGATAATATTAGAAATAGAAAAGAAATAAGATAGGAGATAATATGTATGAACATTCTTAATAATTTAAATATTTTTGATATTATTTTTATTTTGATTATTTCTTTATTATTTATTAGGGGAGTAATGATAATAAAAAGGAATAAGGGTAAGTGTAATTGTTCTTTAAATTGTTCAGGTAATAATGGGTGTAATATGGGGAATTGTGCCTGTTCCTATAATTGCTCCGGATGTAAAAATGTAAAAAATGAATAAAAAATATAAATTAGGCTTGCATTATTAAGAAAAATAAAGTATTATATACAAGTATGATTTATGGCTCGTTGGTCAAGCGGTTAAGACGCCGCCCTCTCACGGCGGAATCAGGAGTTCGATTCTCCTACGAGCTGCTTATTCAAAATAGTTACTAGCTAAAGAGTGGACATTGGTCCACTCTTTAATATTTGTAAAAAAATCAAACGGAGGCAATATGTCAAAAAGAGAAGATTACGAGAAAAAAACAGAAGAATTGGTACTTCCATTAATCGACGGCAAAGATTTTGAGCTTGTTGATATTGAATATGTTAAGGAGGGAGGAAATTATTACTTAAGAGTATATCTTGATAAAGAAGGAGGCATAACTATTGACGATCTTGAAATGGTAAGTAGAGCTCTTAGTGATAAGCTTGATGAAAAAGATTTTATCGACGATGCTTATGTACTTGAACTTAGTTCGCCAGGACTTGACAGACCATTAAAAAAGGATAAGGACTTTGAAAGAAACAAAGGGAAAATGGTAGAACTTAAGCTTTATAAGGCATTAGACGGCGTTAAAGAATTTGAGGGGGAATTAAAAGGATATGATGAGGAGAATATCCTTGTCATGGTAGATGAAGAGGAAAAGAAGTTTAACAGACAAGATGTTGCGTTAGTAAGATTAAAAATAGAATTTTAAAAAAGGAGACGAAAGATGAATAAAACAAATAACGAATTATTAGCCGCATTAAGTATTTTGGAAAAGGAAAAAGATATCAATAAAGAAGTGATTTTTGAAGCAATTGAAAATTCACTTATCCAGGCATACAAAAACAATTATGGAAAAGCTGATAATGTAGTTGCAAAAGTTGACAGAGAAACAGGTGAATTTAAGATAATTGCCCAGAAAGAAGTAGTTGAAAGTAAAGAAGCAATCGAAGATCAGGCTACACAGATTGCACTTGAAGATGCAAAGGCTATCAATCCTGATGTGATAGTTGGTGAAACAGTAAGTGTAAATGTAGACTCTAAGAAATTTGGACGTATTGCAACACAGAATGCAAAAGGTGTAATTGTTCAGAAAATCAGGGAAGAAGAAAGAAAAGTTGTATATAATCAGTATCATGCAAAGGAAAATGATATTGTAACAGGTGTTGTTCAGAGAATCGGTGATAAGAACATCAGCATTAATTTAGGAAAAGCAGATGCTGTATTACCAAAAAATGAACAGGTTAAATCTGAAGTATTTATGCCAACAGAAAGAATTAAATTATATGTAACAAAAGTAGAAGATGTAAATAAAGGACCAAACATTGTAGTTTCAAGAGTAAGACCTGAATTTGTTAAGAGATTATTTGAGGCTGAAGTAACAGAAATCAGAGATGGCATTGTAGAAATTGTTTCAATAGCAAGAGAAGCCGGTGTAAGAAGTAAGATTGCTGTTAAGTCTAATTCTGAAAATGTAGATCCATTAGGAGCATGCGTTGGTGTAAATGGAGCAAGAGTAAATGCAATAGTTAATGAATTAAAAGGCGAAAAGATAGATATTGTTCCTTATAATGAAAATGCTGCAATATTTGTAGAAAACGCTTTAAGTCCTGCAAAGGTTGTATCAATCCTTGCTGATGATGAAGAAAGAAAAGCAGAGGTTGTAGTTCCTGATTATCAGTTATCACTTGCAATTGGTAAAGAAGGATTAAATGCAAAACTTGCTGCAAAACTTACAGGCTTTAGAATTGATATCAAGAGTGAAAGTCAGATGAGAGAACTTGAAGAAAATGATGGAGAATTTGATGATGAATATGATGAAAATTCATATGATGATTCAGAACAGACATCAGATGAAGAATTTGACTTTGATGATGAGGAAAACATTGATGAATAAAAAAATTCCAATGAGAACATGCATTGGCTGTGGTGAAAATAAGCCTAAAAAAGAACTTGTAAGAATAGTTAAAACTTCTGAAAATGATGTACTTGTTGATGTGACCGGAAGAGTAAATGGCAGAGGAACATATCTTTGTAAAGATATGGAATGTTTTGAAAAATGCATAAAAAATAAAGGTTTTAATAAAACTTTTAAGACCGGTGATATAAAATTATCTGATGAAGAAGTAGAAAAACTTAGAAGTTCATTTGAGGAAGCATTAAAATTAAAATAATGGATGTGATTTGATGAAGCAGGATAAAGTTTTATCCATGATTGGACTTGCGATGAAAGCAGGAAAAGTCGGAAGTGGAGAATTTATTGTTGAAAAATCAGTAAAAGAAGGAAAAGCTTTTTTGGTGATAGTTGCTAATGATGCTTCTGATAACACAAAAAAGAATTTTACTGACATGTGTAAATTCTATAAAAAAGAAATAATATTTTATAGTGATAAAGAAAGTCTCGGAAGAGCAATAGGGAAGAAGCTTAGAGCATCGATTTGTATAAATGATGAGGGATTTTCAAAAAGTATAATGAAAATCAAGGAGGAAAATTTATAAATGGCAAATATCAGAGTGTATGAATTAGCTAAACAGTTAGGACTTGATAATAAAGTCGTAAAAGAAATATTAAAAGACAACGGCATTGAAGTAAAAAGTCATATGAGTTCTATTTCTGATGAGGCAGTAGAAATAGTAAAGAAAAGTCTTAAAAATAAAAATGAAAAAAATGAAAAACGTGAAGAAAAGGTTGAAAAAGCAGATAATAAACCTCAGGAAAATAAACAGGAAAAACCTGTTAATAATGTAAAACCTGAAAAAACTGAAAAGAAACAGAATGGTGATAATTCTGATAATAAACCTAAAAAATCACATATCACACAGGTTTACAATCCACAAAACAGTGGTGTGAAAAATGATTTCAGAAAGAATAAAGATCAGGGAAGAGGATTTAATAAAAACTCAAACGGATCAAATAACAAAAGAGATTTCAATTCAAGAGATAATTCCCAGGGAAGAGATAACAGGGATAATAGAGATAACAGAGACAGAAACCAGGGAAGAGATGGCAGAGGAAACAGGGACGGATTCGATAGAAACCAGGGAAGAGATAACAGAGATAACAGAGACAGAAATCAGGGAAGAGATAACAGAGACAATAGAGACAGAAACCAGGGAAGAGATGGCAGAGATAACAGAGATAATAGAGATAACAGAAGAAATGGCCAGAGAAATTCTTTCCAGGGAAGAGATAATGACAGAGGAAATAATTTTAGAAATGATTCTAAAAATGAATCGATTTCTGAAGTTATGAACGGAAAAAATGACAGACGTAAAAATAGAATGGCTGAGGAAAATAAGAAAAAATCAAAGAGTGATTATGATGAAATCAGAGACAGTAAATTTGAAAAAAATCAGCAGAATCTGATGAAGAAGCCACAGTCAAAGAAAGAAAAAGAAAAAGATGTGGAAGAAATCAAAGAAATTACTCTTCCGGAATCACTTACAGTAAAAGAATTAGCTGATAAATTAAAAATACAGCCATCTGCACTTGTTAAGAAATTATTTTTACAGGGACAGATTGTTACAATAAATCAGGAAATTGATTTTGAACTTGCTCAGAATATCTGTCTTGAATATAACGTTATTGCTGAAGAAGAAGAAAAAGTTGATATCATTGAAGAATTACTTAAGGAAGAAGAAGAGGATGAAACAAAATTACAGAAACGTCCTCCTGTAGTCTGCGTTATGGGTCACGTTGATCATGGTAAAACATCTCTTCTTGATGCAATCAGACAGACAAATGTTATTGCTAAAGAAGCTGGTGGTATTACACAGCATATTGGTGCTTATACAGTTGAATCTAATGGTGAACAGATTACATTTTTAGATACTCCTGGACATGAAGCATTTACAGCAATGAGAATGAGAGGAGCCCAGTCTACTGATATTGCAATCTTAGTTGTTGCAGCTGATGATGGTGTTATGCCTCAGACTGTGGAAGCTATTAACCATGCTAAAGCAGCAGGAATTACAATTATTGTTGCAATTAATAAGATAGATAAACCAAGTGCAAATGTTGACAGGGTTAAACAGGAACTTGCTGAATATGAACTTATTCCTGAAGAATGGGGTGGAGATACAATTTTTGTTCCTGTTTCAGCTCATACTAAAGAAGGTATTGATGACCTTTTGGAAAATATTCTCTTAGTTGCAGATGTTATGGAATTAAAAGCAAATCCTGACAGAAAGGCAAGAGGACTTGTTATTGAAGCAAGACTTGATAAGGGAAGAGGTCCTGTTGCAACAATCCTTGTACAGAAAGGTACATTAAAGGTTGGAGATAATATTGCTGCGGGCTCATTCTATGGTAAAGTAAGAGCTATGATAGATGATAAGCATGTGCGTAAAGATGAAGCTACACCTTCAACACCTGTTGAAATCTTGGGTCTTAACGGGGTTCCAAATGCAGGTGAAGTTATTGTTTCTACAGAAAATGAAAAAGAAGCAAGAAACTTTGCTGAAACATTTATCAAAGACGGAAGAGAAAAATTATTAGAAGGTTCTAAGGCTAAACAGAGAATGTCTCTTGATGATTTATTCAGCCAGATTAAAGAAGGTGAACTTAAAGAGCTTGATATTATTGTTAAAGCAGATGTTCAGGGTTCTGTTGAAGCAGTTAAGAACAGTCTTGTTAAACTTTCAAATGATGAAGTAGTTGTAAAGGTTATCCACTCAGGTGTTGGTGCTATCAACGAATCTGACGTTATTCTTGCAAGTGCAAGTAATGCTATTATTATCGGATTTAACGTAAGACCTGATAATATGGCAAAAGAAATCTCAGACAGAGAAAAAGTTGACTTAAGACTTTACAGAGTTATTTATCAGGCCATTGCTGATGTTGAAGCAGCTATGAAGGGATTACTTGATCCTGTATTCGAAGAAAAAGTTATTGGTCATGCTGAAATCAGACAGATTTTCAAGGCATCAGGTGTTGGAAATATTGCAGGATCTTATGTTCTTGATGGTAAGTTTGAAAGAGGATGCATGTGCAGAATTACAAGAGAAGGTTCGCAGATATTTGAAGGAAATCTTTCATCGCTTAAGAGATTTAAAGATGATGTTAAGGAAGTTAAAGCAGGTTACGAATGTGGACTTGTATTTGAAGGATTTAGCGATATTGCTGAATTAGATATAGTAGAAGCTTATAAGATGGTAGAAGTGCCTAGATAATAGGAATTTCTAAATCTGGGAAGGATTAATGTATGAGAAAAAACAGTATTAAAAATATTAGAATAAATACTGAAGTCATGCGAGAATTAAGTAATATTATACATAATGAGATTAAGGACCCAAGGATACATCCGCTTACAAGCGTTGTATCCGTTGAGGTTGCTCCTGATCTTAAAACATGCAAAGCATATATTAGTGTATATGGTGATGAAAAAATAAAAGAAGATACATTAAAAGGCTTAAATAGTGCAGAAGGGTTTATAAGACGCGAGCTTGCTAAAAATGTTAATTTAAGAAATACACCGGAAATAAGATTTATTGTTGATAATTCAATAGAATACGGTGTAAATATGTCTCATTATATTGATGAAGTAAATAAAGATATGGCTAAGGATTTATCCGAAACTGAAGGGAATGATGTAAATGAATAAAATAGAGAATTATCTTGAAGGAGTAAAGACTGTAGGTATAACAGGACATAGAAGACCTGACGGAGACTGTATTGGTTCCTGCCTTGGATTATATAATTATTTAACAAAAAATTATCCTGAATTATCAGTATCTTTATATCTTGAATCGATTGCAGATAAGTTTGTTTTCTTGAAAAATTCGGATAAAATAATTTTTAACACTGAAAAGGATGAAGAATTTGATCTTTTTATTGTCCTTGATTCAAGCGATTTAGAGCGTATTGGAGAAACAGTAAAATATTTTGATAAAGCAAAGAAAACACTTTGTATAGATCACCACATAAGCAATAATAATTTTGCCATGGAAAATGTGGTAGATGCAAAACTTAGTTCAGCAAGTGAACTTTTATATATGATGCTTGATGAAGATAAAGTGGATAAATATGTTGCAGAAGCTTTATATCTTGGAATTGTCCATGATTCAGGTGTATTTAAATATTCAAATACATCTTATAATACAATGGCAATTGCCGGGAAATTAATGGAAAAAGGTATAGATTTTACATCAATTATTGATGATACCTTTTATACAAAAACTTATGTACAGAACCAGATTCTTGGAAGGGCATTGCTTGAAAGTGTTGTATTTTATGATGGTAAGTGTATTTTTTCTGTCGTAAAAAAAGATGAGTTTGATTTTTATAATATTACAAGTGCTGATCTGGATGGAGTTGTTGAACAGCTTCGTATAACAAAAGGCGTTGAAGTAGCTATATTTATGTATGAAACTGAACCGATGGAATATAAAATCAGCTTAAGGTCCAAGAGTGAAGTGGATGTAAGCAAGGTTGCAGAGTACTTTGGTGGTGGCGGACACATAAGAGCTGCAGGCGTTATGATGCACGGAACAGTATATGATGTTATAAATAATTTATCTGAGCAGATTTCTTTACAGCTTGGATAATGAGTTGAAATCATTTTGAAATGGAGAATTTATGGCAGAGATTAATGGCATAGTAAATGTTTATAAAGAAAAAGGTTTTACATCTCATGATGTTGTTGCAAAATTAAGAAAAATTTTAAAGATAAAAAAAATCGGACATACAGGAACTCTTGACCCGGATGCAACGGGAGTTCTTCCTGTATGTATTGGAAATGCAACAAAGTTATGTGATCTTATTATGGAAAAAAAGAAAGAATATATTGCTGATATTAAGTTTGGAATACAAACTGATACAGGGGATTTATCCGGTAAGATTATAGCAAAAAATGAGGGAGAGATAAAACTTGATAAGAAAAAATTTATTAATGCCTGTAATTCTTTTGTAGGGGAATATGACCAGATTCCACCTATGTATTCTGCCATAAAAATTAATGGAAAAAAGCTTTATGAGCTGGCAAGAGAAAATATTGAAGTTGAAAGAAAAAGCAGGCGTGTAAACATATATGATATAGAAATACTTGGTTGTGGCAGTGATACCGCAAAAATAAAAGTATTATGTTCTAAGGGAACTTATATCAGGACATTATGCGAAGATATCGGAAAAAAATTATCATTATATGCTGTCATGTCGGAGCTTGTAAGAACGAGATCAGGTTATTTTTACATAGAAGATGCTTTGAAATTATCAGAAATAGAAAGAAAAGTTCTTGATAATACTTTAGATGAGATAATAATAAAACCGGATTTTGTATTAAAAAAACATGAGAAACTTGTATTAAAAGAGGAATTTGAGAAGATAATGTTAAATGGAAATCCTCTTTTTACGGACATGTTTATTAATGCACCTGGGAAATTTGAAGAAGGAAAATGTTATAGAATATATACTTTTAATGAAGAATTTAAGGCTTTGTATAAAACTGATTCAGATTATAAAATAAAGCCGGAAAAGATGTTTTTATGAAAATATATACAAATAAAACGGAATTTAATATAAAAAACAGTGTCGTAGCTTTGGGTAAATTTGACGGTCTTCATCTGGGACATAAGAAATTACTCGAAGCTGTTTTAAATACATCAGAAAAAGAGGGTTATACATCAGTCCTCTTTTCTTTTGATACAAGCATTATTAGTGAATCTAAGCAGGTAAATACCTTTGAAGAAAGAATACATATTTGTGAAAATATGAATCCTGATTATTATATTTATTATCCTGTTTCAAAAGAAACCATGGAAATGAGAGCTAAAGATTTTATAGAAAATGTACTTATAAAAGAACTTGGGGTAAAGAAAGTAGTAACAGGGAAAGATTTTTTATTTGGAAGAAAAAGAGAAGGAAATACAGAAACATTAAAAAAATATGCAGATGAAGGATTTTTTGAATATGAGATTATTGATGATGTGTATATAGGCGGGTTAAAAGTAAGTACATCAATGATAAAAAAATCATTATCATGGGGCGAAATATATGAAGCAAACAGAATGCTTGGATATGAATATTATATTATGGGAAATATTGTAAAAGGGAAGCAGATTGGAAGATTAATGAATCTCAGAACGATTAATGTTGAGCCTGATGAGAATAAGTTTTTGCCTAAAAACGGGGTTTATAAAACAAATGTAATTATTGATGGTAAAAAGTACCATAGTATAACAAATATAGGCTTTAATCCAACTGTTACAGATGGAAATAATGGTAAAATAAAAGTGGAAACTCATATTCTGAATTTCGATGAAAATGTATATGATAAAGAGGTTATTATTTCTTTTGAAAGATTTATCAGAGAAGAAAAAAAATTCTCATCTTTTGAAGAGTTAAAAACCCAGATATTGCTTGACATATCAAGGGCTTATTTATAAAATAGATTTATATAATTACGTAAAAATCGGGGTGGCTTTTTACATAATTTTTTTTAATAAAACAGTGACTAAAAATGGAAACGGTCACGGAAAGGTATGGATAAAACTTATGAAAATCAAGGTAGCAATATTGGACCAGGATAAGGATTATCAGGAGAAACTTGCAAAAGCTCTTGCAGCTTTTTCTGATAAGCTTGATGTGTATCCATGTGAAAGTGATGCCGGAATTAAAGAATTTATCGAGCAGAACCAGATTAATGTAGTTGCTGCAGGACATGAAACAAATGTTAATGCTGATGAAATCGGATGTGGGTTTATAACACTTTCAGATGAAAACACAACTCGCACTATATCAAATAATCCTTTGGAAGATAATTTGGAAATCTGCAAATATCAGAAAGTAGAGAATATCGCAAAGGATATTTATGTATTTGGTAATTGTTATGAAGAAATCGCTAATGTTAAAGCAGAGTATGAAAACGTAATGAAAGAAAAAGAAGCTTTAACTGCAAAGATTGATGAAGCGAGAAAAGAAGTTGAAACTGCTAAGGTTGAAGCAGAAGAAGAAAAGAAACGTATTGAAGCTGAACTTGAAGAAGCAAGAAAGGCTGCAGAACAGAAAAAGAGAGAAGAAGAACAAAAGAGACTTGAAGAGCAGAAGAGACTTGAAGCTGAAAAAGAGCTTAGGGAGAGAAGAAAACACCCAAATATTTATGCTTTTATTTCAGCACAAAAAGGGGATGGATCTTTTACAGTAAGTACAGCATCTGCTATAGCAGGAAATAATGAAAGATGTAAGGTGTTATATCTTGATTTTAGTAAGTTTAGTAAGATGAATAAATTTTTTGCAACAGACAGTACAGAGGCTGCTTTTGGAGAAGTACTTAGAAAAGCTGATGAAAAAGAGCTTACTGTTGATGTACTTAGAAGATATATTTCAACAGATGCCAATCTTGGAATAGATTGTATTTATAATATAAATAATAATATATTTGAACTTATGGTGCTTGACAGAGATGGTGTTAAGAATTTCTTTGATACTCTTTGTGAAATGGCAGCATATGATGCAATTGTTATAAATATGGAATCTGAGATGACTGTTGCAAACTTTGCAATTATGGAGATGGCTACAAAGGTTTATCTTGTAGGTACAGGACAGAAAGAATCTAATGATTACCTTGAAAAATTTGCAGAGGTCATAGATAAATATGATGGAGCATCTAAACTTCTTGTAGCTAAGGCACGAGCAAGAGAAGCAGCAGGAGAGGAAGATGTTGTTATTCCTTCAAGAGAAACTATTATAGGAAAAGTATTTGTTTTCTATAATAAATTTCTTAACAGAACAAGTATTACTGCAAAATTATTAAATATTGAAGTATACGGAGTTCAGAATGTAATTAAAGAGAGAACAGATCAAAAATTATTAGCAACTATGATAAAACAGGATATGATTAAAAATCTTGTCAAATAATTAATTTTTGAAGAAAAAGTTTCGGAATGGAGGAAAAATAATGGATTTTAGTAAAAAAGAAGCTAATGGCAGAAGTTTTATTGAATATGCCACAAACCAGGGTGACGAGATAGATAAAATATCCTTAGGAGTGTTATTATATAATAATAACATTGAGGGTATACTTCCATTAAGTGTTGGGGAAGGAAGTAAAGCTCTTATGTATGATGTCACCGGTAAGATATCACTTGATGAGTATTATGGTGATTGTGTAAAGAAAGAACAGCTTTTGGGTTCATTTTATAGTATTGCAAAGACTTTAAAAGCTGCGAATGAATATATGCTTAGTACTGAATATATGGTTCTTGAACAGGAGAACATATATGTAAATAAAGAAACAAATGAAACAGGACTTATTGTTTTACCTGTAAAAGGTTTATTAAATGATGATGAGTCATGGAATTTCTTTAAAACAGTGCTTTTTATGGCGGCGCTTGATCCAAATGATGATAATGAATATGTTGGAAAACTCATGACTATATTAAATCCAAGAGTATATTCCCTTGATAAATTTATTGAGGAAATTGAATCTCTCTTAGGTGTTAAGTCTGATGATTCTAAGAAAGAATTAACATGGGATAAAGATGTTGCATCTATCAAGGAGATTACAAAGTCTAAGATGGATGAGTGTAAGAAAGAACTTGAAGAGGCAAGACAAAAAGAAGCTAATATTGATTCTGAAATTGAAAAAGAATTAGAAGGAATAAAAGCTGATCTTCAGGCATTTATTGATAAAGCAAAAGCTGAAGAAGCATCTTTTAATGATCAGGCTGAAACTGCAAGTGAAGCTGTTGCAGAAACTGCTAATGAGGCAAGTGAAGCTGTAACAGAAACTACAGAAGAAGTTAAAGAAGAAATAAAAGAAGAAGCTGAAAAAGCAGCAGAAACTGTAAGTGAAGAAAAAGAAGCTGTAGCAGAATCTGCAGAAGAAGTTAAAGAAGAGATAAAAGAAGAAGTGGCTGAAACTGTTGAAACTGCAACAGAGGAAGTAAAAGAAAATAAAAATGTTCTTGTTGGTGTAATTGTTTCACAGGCCGAAGAAATAGACGTTGATAAAGATAAATTTGTTATTGGTTCAAGTGCTGATGCTGATTTTGTTATCGATGAAGCCGGTGTAGAACCTGAACATGCTGTTATTGTAAGAAAAGAAAAAGAATTCTTTATAACACCTGCAGATACAAAGATTGGAACATTTATGAATGGCGTACAGCTTATGGAAGAGGAAGAAGAATTCCTTCCATTTGGTGTAAAATTAAGAATAGGAAATACTGATTTTGAATTTAAACAAAAATAAAATTTAGTATTTACACTTATGAATTAAAGAGCAGTTTTATTGATGAGAATTATTGTATATATTTTTAATCATAAAACTGCTTTTTTTAGTTGTTTTTTAGTGTTGTTTATTTTATCAAGATAATATAAAATAGTTAATGTACGTTTATTATAATATATGATTGAAATCAAAGAAATGAGGATATGATGAGTAGTAGTGCAATGATAATCAGCATGTGCGGAGGTCTGGGACTTTTCCTTTATGGTATGCATCAGATGAGTGAAGGAATAGAAAAAGTTGCAGGCTCTAAAATGAAAACCATCCTTGAATGGTGTACTAAGAATCGTTTTATTGGTGTTATTGTAGGAACTATCTTTACTGCTATAATACAGTCATCCAGTGCAGCCACTGTTATGGTTGTAAGTTTTGTTAACTCAGGACTTATGAATCTTATGCAGGCTGTTGGTGTTATAATGGGTGCCAATATCGGTACAACTGTAACAGCACAGATTGTTGCGTTTAATCTGGACAGTGTAGCACCGCTTTTTGTTATTATTGGCGTTGTTATGATAATGTTTGTAAAGAATGAAACCGTAAATAAAATCGGAGATGTTATTTTTGGTTTTGGTGCTTTGTTTTTAGGTATGTCTCTTATGAAAGACGCCATGTCATCAGTTGGAGATTCAGCAGTTGTGAGAGATGTTATTGTTTCTCTTGAAAATCCTGTTCTTGCCATATTAGTTGGAACACTTATTACAACAATACTTCAAAGTTCGTCAGCATCTGTAGGTATTCTTGTAACTATGGCTGCATCAGGTCTTGTTGATTTAAAGATGTGTTTCTTTGTGATACTTGGTTGTAACATAGGTGCCTGTACATCAGCTGTTTTAGTTGGTTTAACAGGAAAGAAAGTTGCAAAGAGAGCAGCACTTATACATTTACTTTTTAATATAATCGGTTCAATAATTATGTTATTGATATTGATTCCTTTTGGCGGATATGTCGAAACCTTTATGAATTATATTTCATCAAATCCATCAAGAGCCGTTGCTAATACACATACAATATTTAAGGTGTTCCAGGTTATTATCTTATTCCCATTTGGTGGATGGATTGTTAAATTAACAAATCTTTTAGTTCCTGGTGATGATGAAAAGAAAGAAAAATACGAATTACAGTATATCAGTCTTGATGCATCAGTTTCACCTGCTATCGCTGTTATTGAAGTAACAAATGAGATAAAGAGAATGGGTGAAATAACAGAATACAATCTTACAAGAAGTATGCAGGCACTTGTGGAAGAAGATAAAGAAATAATAAAAGAAGTTTTTGAAAGAGAACATGAGATTGATTTCTTAAGTAGAAAAATAACTGACTTCCTGATTAAGATAAATCAGATACTTCCGGTTAGTGAAACTAAAAATATTGCAGGCTATTATCACGTTGTCAGCGATATTGAAAGAATTGGTGACCATGCTGAAAATATTGCTGAGTTTGCTGAAAAGAAGATTGCTGAACAGATTAAGTTTAGTGATGTTGCTATGGTAGAATTAAAAGAAATGTTTGATATGATGGATAAGCAGGTTAAGCTTGCCTTAAATGCCTTTACGGAAAGAGAAGAAGAACATTTAAAGGAAATTCTTGAGATAGAAGATAAAGTAGATGGTCTTGAAAGATTATTACAAAAGAATCATGTTAAACGTCTTGCGCAGAATGAATGTGATCCAAAATCAACAATATTTGCTGATTTAGTATCAAATTTAGAACGTGTATCTGACCATGCTACAAACATTGCATTTGCAACATTTAAACAGGAAGAATATATTTAATACGAATATAGACAAATGATGGAGTTAGCATGTATATGCTAACTCCTTTTTGAAAAATTGCTTAATTATGGAGGAAAAACAATGAGTGAAATTAAACAGAGTGCATTAGAATTGATTGGAAACACACCGATTTTACAATTAAATAATTATTCGAAGAAAAAGGAAATTACTGGGGCTAAAGTTTTAGCAAAGCTTGAATATTTAAATCCTGCAGGTTCAGTTAAAGACAGAACTGCTCTTGCAATGATAAGAGATGCGGAAGATAAAGGATTATTAAAACCGGGTGCAACAATTATTGAACCTACAAGTGGAAATACAGGAATTGGTATAGCTCTTGTTGCAGCCACAAAAGGATATAGAGCTATTCTTACACTTCCTGATACAATGAGTGTTGAAAGAAGAAATCTTTTAAAAGCATATGGTGCTGAACTTGTACTTACAGAAGGTGCAAGGGGAATGAAAGGCGCCATAGAAAAAGCCGAAGAATTAAATAAAGATATAGAGGGTTCAATTATTTTAGGTCAGTTTGTAAATGAAGCAAATTCAAAAATTCACAGGGAAACAACAGGTCCTGAAATCTGGAAGCAGACTGATGGAAAGGTGGATATATTTGTTGCCGGTGTTGGAACAGGCGGAACAATTACAGGTGTTGGAGAATATTTAAAAGAACAAAATCCTGATGTTAAGATTGTTGCTGTTGAGCCAAAAACAAGTGCCGTGCTTTCTACGGGTATTCCGGGACCTCACAAAATTCAGGGAATTGGTGCAGGGTTTGTTCCAGATGTACTCAACACTGAAGTGTATGATGAAATTATTGCAATAGAAAATGAAGATGCGTTTGCTGAAGGAAAAGCGTTTGCAGTATCAGAAGGAATTCTGGTTGGCATTTCTTCAGGAGCAGCATTAAAGGCTGCTGAAATACTTGCAAAGAGACCTGAAAACAAGGGTAAGACAATTGTAGTTTTACTTCCTGATTCAGGAGACAGATATTTATCTACACCATTATTTAATTCGTAAGAGATTATTTGATTTGTAAAAGGAAAATGACATGAGTAATGATTTTAAAAATTTAGTAGATGGAATTAGAAAAAGTAAAAACATATCTAAAGAAGAGTTGTATAGAATATTTTCCTGCAATGAAGAGGAAAAAGAATATTTATTTTCTGTTGCCAGAAGTGTATCTGATAATATTTTTCATAAAGAAATATATTTAAGAGGATTGATTGAATTTACAAATTATTGTAGAAATGACTGTTATTATTGTGGAATCAGATGCAGTAATAAAAATGTGGAAAGATACAGACTTTCAAAAGAAGAAATCCTTGAGTGCTGTAATATTGGAGAAAAACTCGGTTTTAAAACTTTTGTTTTACAGGGTGGAGAAGATTTTTCTTATTCAGATGATGATATGTGTGATATTATCTCTGAAATCAGGAAGAATCATAAGGAATGTGCCATAACCTTATCTATTGGTGAAAGAACGAGAGAGAGTTATAAGAGATTTTTTGATGCAGGTGCAAACAGATATCTCCTCAGGCATGAAACAGCAAATAGTGAGCATTATAATAAATTGCATCCTGATAATTTATCTTTGGAAAACAGAAAAAGATGTTTATATGATTTAAAAGAGATTGGATATCAGGTTGGATGTGGGATTATGGTAGGTTCTCCATTTCAGACTATAGATAATATTTATGAAGATATTGAGTTTATGAAGGAACTAAAGCCACATATGATAGGTATTGGACCTTTTATTTCCCATAAAGATACACCTTTTAAAGATGAAGAGGATGGAAGTGTTGACAGGACTTTACTTATTTTATCCATATTAAGAATTATATTCCCTAGAGTATTACTTCCCGCAACAACTGCTCTTGGTACCAAAGATCCTCTGGGAAGAGAAAAGGGGATTTTAGCCGGAGCAAATGTACTTATGCCTAATTTATCACCGGGAGATGTAAGAAAGAAATATATGCTTTATGATGGAAAAATATGTACAGGTGAAGAAGCTGCGGAATGTATAAGATGTTTGCAGACAAGAGTTGAAAAAATAGGGTATCATGTAGCTTTTGTAAGGGGAGATCATCCGGATTTTATTTAAAATTTGTATTTTTGGAAAGGAATTGGATAAATGAAGAATAATATTGTTTTAATAGGTATGCCTACTTCAGGAAAAAGTACAATTGGTGTTATTTTAGCGAAAATACTTGGAATGGATTTTGTTGATACGGATTTATTAATTCAGAATAAATATAAAAAGAAACTTTCAGAGATAATAAGTGAAAAAGGGGTTATGGGCTTTGTTGAGGCAGAAGAAGAGGTGTGTAAAAATATAAATTATGAAAATACCGTAATTGCAACAGGTGGAAGTGTTGTATATGGTGAAGAATCAATGAAACATTTAGGGGAGATTGGAACTATTATATATCTTAAAATCAGTTATGAAATATTAGAGGCAAGACTTCATCATGCAAGACAAAGAGGTGTTGTACTCAAAGAAGGACAGACAAAAAAAGATATGTATTTTGAAAGAGTCGGTCTTTATGAAAAATATGCAGATATAACTATTTCAGAAGATAATAAAGATATTGAAGAAACTATTGAAGAAATAATGGATACTTTACTAAACTAAAGAATAATAGTAAAATAGGAAATGATGTTTTTAAACTACATAAAATGATTATAATGATTATATGAATGTGAGGATATATAATGAGTCTTTTTGAAACAATTATCATGGGAATATTACAGGGAGTTGCTGAATTTCTTCCAATAAGCAGTTCGGGACATCTCGCAATATTTAAGTCATTATTTGGACTTAAGGAAGTTGGTCTTGCATATGACACATTACTTCATTTAGGAACACTTGTTGCCGTTTTTGTTGTATATTGGAAAGATATTTGGGAGCTTATTCTTGAAGGATTAGGAATTGTAGCCGATGTATTTAGAAATATAGCAAGATTTTTTACTAATATATTTAGTAAGAATGAAAGAGGATATATAAGAGTTATTGATACACCTTATAGAAAATTTGTTATGCTTGTTATTGTTTCAACAATTCCGACAGGCATTATAGGAATGGTTTTTGAAAAGTCATTTAATATGGACTCACCTTCCATTATTATTCCAGGAATTGGTCTTTTAATAACAGGTCTTATGCTTTTTATTATTGATGAACTTCCACAGGGGAATAAAACTGAAAGAACTGCTACTTATACAGATAGTATTATTTTAGGTATGGCTCAGGGTGTTGCTACACTTCCTGGTATTTCACGTTCAGGTACAACAACAACATTTGGTGTTTTATGTGGACTTAAAAGAGAATTTGCTATTAAATATTCTTTTATTATGTCAATACCGGCTATTTTAGGGGCATGTATTTTAAATGTAAAAGATTTATTTGAACCTGGAAATGCTATTTCAGGAACACAGTGGGTTTATTATATTGTAGGTGCTATAACTGCAGCAGTTGTGGGATATATTTCAATCAGAACATTAATTGTTCTTTATAAGAAAAAGAAAATGAAATATTTTTCATATTATTGTTTTACTGCAGGATTGATATCAATAATTATATTTTTTATAAAATAATAAAGTAGTATTTTTAGGAGGATGAATAAATTGCCAGCTAAAACTAAAAAAACCTCTAATAAAAAAAATACTGGTAAGAAGACGCAAAGTAAAAAGAAAATAGAAGATACCACTCAAAAATCCCTTGTATCAGGTGATGTTAAGCTTATTATAGGCTTTGTTATTATGCTGCTTTTAGAACTTAGTACTTTTTCTTTGCTTGGTGTTTTTGGAAAGTTTTTAAGTGGTTTAATATTTGGTATATATGGAATTTTCTCATATGTAATGCCATTTGCTATATTTGTTTTTGTATGTTTTTGTATAGCTAATAGGAAAAATAAAAAAGTATTAAAAAAATCCGGATATATATATTTCTTGTTTTTTTCAATAAGAATGTTTGTACAGTTTATAGCAGCAGGTGACGGTTATGGATTGGATATAAAAAATATATATAAATTCTGTTCTAAAGAAAAAAGTGGTGGTGGAATAATGCCCGGCATTATAGATGCTTTGTTTTATTCCACTATTGGTGTTTATGGAACATGCATTGTAATTATCAGTATGATACTTATAGGAATTGTTCTGGTAACAGAAAAATCCATTGTAAAAGATCTTACAGGAAAAAGCAAAGATGTTTATGTAAGAGCAAAAGATGGTTATAACACACAAAGAGAAAGAAATAAAGAAAGAAGCAGGGAAAGAAGAAATAATATCAAAAAGGTACAGCCTGTTAATACTTATAATATTGGTGGACAGATATCTGAGCTGGATGCTAAGGTTTATAAGGGACATGTTGATATTGAAGATAGTGAAGATAATGAAGAGCCTTTTTATGATGAATATTCAGGTGACAGTGGTATAAATGATAATATCAGAGAAGATAGTAAGAATAAAAGAATTATAAAGAAAAAGGCGCAAGTTAAGAAAGAGATTTTTAATACTCCACCGGCAGAAGAGTATGATGAAAATTATGATGAAACTTATGATGACAGTTTAGATGAAAATCTTAATGATGGTTTAAATAACAGAATAAATGATAAGTTTAATGAGAGCGTAAATGAGACTACTGATAAAACTATTTCTAATGAGGCGGGAAATAAGCCTAAAAAGGGTATGGTTCCAAAATACAGGGTTAAAGGCGATTATCAGATGCCGCCACTTAGTCTTTTAAAGAAGGGCGTAAGCAGAAGATATAATGCAGGCAGAAGAGGAATTTCCGAAACTGCCATAAAACTTCAGGAGACATTGGATGCTTTTGGTGTTAAGGCAAGCGTAATAAATGAAAACAGGGGACCTTCGGTTACAAGATATGAATTACAGCCGGAAACAGGTACAAAGGTAAGCAGAATAACATCTCTTGCAGATGATATAAAACTTAACCTTGCTGCATCGGATATAAGAATTGAGGCGCCAATTCCCGGAAAGGCAGCAGTTGGTATTGAAGTTCCAAACAGTGAAAGAGATCCTGTATTCTTAAGGGATTTAATTGAGTCGGATGAGCTTAAGAAAAATAAATCAAAAATCTCATTTGCGGCAGGAATGGATATTACAGGAAATGTTATTGTGGCTGATATTGCAAAAATGCCACATATGCTTATTGCAGGAACAACAGGTTCAGGAAAATCTGTATTTACAAATTCAATTATCATGAGTATCTTATACAGGGCAAAACCTAGTGAGGTAAGACTTCTTATTATAGATCCTAAGGTGGTTGAATTTGGTGTATATAATGGTATTCCACATCTTTTGGCACCTGTCGTAACAGATCCTAGAAAAGCAGCGGGAACACTTAACTGGGCAGTTGGTGAAATGACCAGAAGATATCAGCAGTTTGCAAAGTATAAAGTTAAGGAAATTAAGAGCTATAATGAAAAAATCAAATCCATGAATTATGTGGATGGTGAGGAAAAATTAGAGCATATGCCTCAGATTGTTATTATTATAGACGAGCTTGCAGACCTTATGATGGCTGCTTCAAAAGAGGTTGAGTCAGCAATATGCAGACTTGCCCAGCTTGCAAGAGCAGCAGGTATTCATCTTGTTATTGCAACACAAAGACCATCTGTTGATGTAGTAACAGGACTTATCAAAGCAAATATTCCATCAAGGGTTGCACTTTTAGTTTCTTCAGGAACTGATTCAAGAACCATTATTGATACTAATGGTGGTGAAAAACTTTTAGGAAATGGTGATATGCTTTTCTATCCTGCATGGTTTGTAAAACCTGTAAGATTACAGGGTGCATTTGTTTCTGATGTTGAAGTACAAAGTGTTGTTGAATATATAAAAACGCATAATGTTGAAGTAGAGTATGATAAAAACGTTGAAAATGTAGCTGAAGTATCAGATACATCAATTCAGTCAAATGCTTCATCTGATGATAAAGATATATTATTTGAACAGGCTGCAAGATTTGTTATAGAAAAAGAAAAAGCATCGACCAGCATGATTCAGAGAATGTTTAAAATAGGCTTTAACAGAGCATCAAGAATAATTGACCAGCTTGAAGAGGCAGGGATTGTAGGAAGTGATGTTGGAACAAAACCAAGAAAAGTTCTTATGACAATGCCGGAATTTGAAGAATATATTTCAAAAAATGATGCAAAGTAAATTCATACATAGTATAACTAAATTAGTTAATTATAATTTTTTAATAAAAAATAAAATGAAAAGAGGTAATAATTATGGAATTTCTTTCTGATATTGAGATTGCAAAGAGAGCAAATATGCTTCCAATTAAAGAGGTGGCAAAGAATGCAGGTATTGATGAAGAATACTTAGAGTTTTACGGTAAGTATAAAGCAAAATTATCGAATGAATATATTAAAAAAGTAAAAGATAATAAAGATGGAAAGTTAGTTTTAGTTACAGCTATTAATCCAACACCTGCAGGTGAAGGAAAAACTACAGTTACAGTAGGACTTGGACAGGCTTTATCAAGACTTAATAAAAAAGCTATTATAGCTCTCCGTGAACCATCACTTGGACCTTGTTTTGGTATTAAAGGCGGGGCAGCAGGTGGCGGATATTCACAGGTTGTACCAATGGATGATTTGAATCTTCATTTTACAGGAGATTTTCATGCTATTACTTCTGCAAATAACTTACTTGCAGCGCTTCTTGATAATCATATCCAGCAGGGAAATGCATTAAGAATAGATACAAGACAGATTATCTGGAAGAGATGTCTTGATATGAATGACAGAGCTCTTAGAAATATCGTAGTAGGTCTTGGAAATAAGATGGACGGATATGTAAGAGAAGATCATTTTGTAATTACTGTTGCATCAGAAATTATGGCAATTCTTTGTCTTGCAAATGATATAGATGATTTAAAAGAAAGACTTGGAAAGATTATTGTTGCATATAATGTGGACAATGAACCTGTTACTGCAAAAGATTTAAATGCAGTAGGAGCAATGGCAGCACTTTTAAAGGATGCTATCAAGCCAAATCTTATCCAGACATTAGAAAATTCACCGGCAATTGTTCATGGTGGACCTTTTGCAAATATTGCCCATGGATGTAACTCTGTTATTGCTACAAAGCTTGCACTTAAAATGGCAGACATAGTTGTTACTGAAGCAGGTTTTGGTGCTGACCTTGGAGCAGAGAAATTCCTTGATATCAAGTGTAGAAAAGCAGGTCTTAAACCTGATGCTATCGTACTCGTTGCTACAGTAAGAGCATTAAAATATAATGGCGGCGTAGCAAAGGATAAATTAAGTGAAGAGAATTTAGATGCATTAAAGAAGGGTATTGTAAACCTTGAAAAACATATTGAAAACCTTAAGTTATACAATGTGCCTATCGTTGTTACATTAAATTCTTTTGTAACTGATACAGAAAATGAATATAACTTTATTAAAGAGTTCTGCGAAAACCTTGGATGTGAATTTGCTCTTGCAAAAGTCTGGGAAAAAGGTGGAGAAGGTGGAGAGGAACTTGCAGAGAAAGTTCTTTATACACTTGAAAATAAAGAAAGCAATTATAAACCATTATATGAAGATGATTTATCTATCGAAGAGAAGATAGAAAAAATTGCTAAAAATATTTATGGGGCTGATGGAGTTACATACTCTGCTGAAGCTAAAAAAGCATTAAAGAAGATTAATGATATGGGATTTTCAAATCTTCCTGTATGTATGGCTAAAACACAGTATTCTTTATCTGATGATCAGACAAAACTTGGAAGACCAACTGATTTTACAATAAATGTAAGAGAAATGTATGTTTCAGCCGGAGCAGGATTTGTAGTTGCAATTACTGGCTCTATCATGACAATGCCTGGATTACCAAAAACACCTGCAGCATTTGGAATTGATGTTGATGAAAATGGAGAAATTACAGGATTATTCTAAAAATAAAAAGGAGATTATGGTCATATAAGATCATAAAGAATCATTATGAAATTAAAATTTACTAAAATGCATGGAACAGGAAATGATTATATATACGTAAACGGTTTTGAATATGACCTTAAGAATCCTTCTGAATTAGCTATAAGATTAAGTGACAGACATTTTTATATAGGATCTGACGGACTTATTATTGTTGCACCATCAAATTGTGCTGATGTAAGAATGATTATGTTTAATTCAGATGGTTCAGAAGGGAAAATGTGTGGGAATGGAATAAGATGCGTAGCTAAATATGCTTATGATAATGAACTTGTGGACACATCAAAAGATGAGATTGATATTGAAACAGCATCAGGTATAAAGAAAGTAAAATTATATATTGGTGAAGATAAAAAAGTTGACAGCGTAAGGGTTAATATGGGTAAAGCCATACTTAAGCCAAAGGATATTCCTATGTGTAATAAACTTGAAAATGAAGAAAGTTTTATTGCTAAAGAAATAGAAGTTGATAATACAAAAGTGATTGCAACAGCAGTTTCCATGGGAAATCCTCATATGGTTATTTTTACTGAAAATATAGATGATATTGATCTTGATGCTATTGGACCTTTATACGAAAACCATGAATTTTTCCCTGAAAGAGTAAATACTGAATTTGTAGAGATTATTGATGGAAATAATTTTAAAATGAGAGTATTTGAAAGAGGAACCGGTGAAACAATGTCCTGCGGAACAGGAACCTGTGCCGTAACAGTTGCTGCTGTATTAAATGGTTTTGCAAAATATGGTGAAGATATAAATATTCATATAAAAGGTGGTACTTTGGTCGACAGATATGAAGAAGATGGAACTGTTTATATGACAGGAAGTGCTACTGTAAGTTTTACAGGTGAGATAGAAATCTGATAAAGAGATTGGTAAGTCCGGATTGGAGAAAATATGGAACTTCAGACATTAATTAAAAATTTAGATTATGAGATAATATCAGAAAATAATAAAAATGAAATTTCTGATATTGAAATTGATTCAAGAAAAACAAGTGATAAATGTGTATTTGTAGCCATGGTTGGAGCAAAATTTGATGCACACGATTATATAGGAAAATCATATGAGAATGGATGCAGAACTTTTGTTATCCAGCATGATTTTGAAAATATGGATGAGTATAAGAAGAACTCAACCATTATAAAAGTTAATGATGCAAGAAAAGCATTATCATATATGTCAATGGAATATTTTGATCATCCGGAAAAGAAGATAAAAACAATTGCCATTACCGGAACAAAAGGAAAGACAACAACAACATTTATGATAAAAGCTGTTCTTGAAAAAGCAGGTATAAAGACAGGAATTATCGGTACAACAGGAATATATATTGGTGAAGAATTTATTGTAAATCCAAATACTACACCTGAATCATATAAAATCATGAAATATATGGATATGATGGCAAAAAATGATATTAAGGTCTGTGTTATAGAAGTTTCTTCACAGGCATTTAAGTTAAGCAGGGTTGCCGGTGTGGAATTTGATTATGGTATCTTTACAAATATGTCACCTGACCATATTGGTGAAAATGAGCATAAAGATTATGAGGAATACAGATTCTGTAAGAGCATGCTGTTTAAGCAGTGTAAAGTGGGATTATTTAATATCGATGATAAAGAAGCAGAATATATGATGAAGTCTGCAACCTGTGATAAAGTTACATTTGGCTTTAATAAAAATGCTGATTACCATGCAGATAATATTGAATATGTAAGAAGAGACGGTTTTATCGGAATGGGATTTGATTTACATGGTAAATTAGAAAAGCATTTTGTTATAAATACTCCGGGTGAATTTTCAATTTATAATGCAATGGCTGCCATATCAGTTCTTGAATTTTTTGATGTTTCATATGATGATCTGGAATATGGTCTTTCAAATACCTTTGTTAAGGGAAGGGTTGAAAGTGTTAAGATATCAGATAAATTTACTTTATTGATTGACTATGCACATAATGCCATGAGTGTTGAAAGTGTTTTATCAACAATAAGAAAATATAATCCAAAGAGAATGGTAAGTTTATTTGGATGCGGTGGAAACCGTTCAAAATTAAGAAGATATGAGATGGGTGAGATGTCCGGAAAACTTGCTGATTTATCAGTAATTACAGCTGATAATTCAAGAGATGAAGATGTAATGGACATTATTGAAGACATAAAAGTGGGAATAAATAAAACTGATGGTGAATATGTTGTTATACCTGATAGAAAAGAAGCTATAAAGTATTGTATTGAAAATGCAAAAGAAGGGGACATTATTCTTCTTTTGGGTAAAGGACATGAAGATTACCAGGAAATAAAGGGTGTTAAATATCCTTTTGACGAAAGAGTTATTATTAAAGAGATTATGGAGGAATTAAAAAATGCCTGATTTTGAATTAATTGATGGAAAAAGAATATCTAAGGAATTAAAAGATGAATTAAAAGAAAAAGTAGCAAAATACAAGGAAGAAGGCATAAATATAACACTTGCCGTAATCCAGGTTGGTAATGATAAAGCCAGTTCAATTTATGTAAATAATAAGAAAAAAGCATGTGAATATATTGGAATTAATTCCGTTTCATATGAACTTGAGGAAAATGTTTCTGAAGAAGAACTTCTTGAAATTATTAAGAAATTAAATAATGATGATAATATTAATGGTATTTTAGTCCAGCTTCCATTGCCAAAGCATATCAGTGAAGATAAGGTTATTGAAACAATAGATCCTAAAAAAGATGTGGATGGTTTTCATCCAATGAGCGTTGGTGCTTTATCAATTGGAAAAAAAGGATTTATTTCATGTACACCTTATGGAATTATTGAACTTTTAAAGAGAATGAATATTGAAATTGATGGAAAAGAGTGCGTTATTGTAGGAAGAAGCAACATCGTTGGAAAACCTATGGAAATGCTTATGTTAAGAGAAAATGCAACAGTAACAATAGCTCATTCACATACAAAGAATCTTAAAGAAGTTGCAAAAAGAGCAGATATTCTGATTGTAGCAATTGGAAAACCTAAGTTTATAACAAGTGAGTATATTAAAGAAGGTGCAGTTGTTATCGATGTAGGTATTCATAGAAATGAAAATAATAAGATGTGTGGCGATGTTGATTTTCTGGATGTTGCACCACATACAAGTGCTATTACACCGGTTCCGGGAGGAGTTGGTCCTATGACAATAGCAATGCTTATGAAGAATTGTGTAAATGCGGTTGAAATACAGAAGGATTAAAAATGTTTGCAAATATTATAGTTGATATATCTCATGAAAATCTTGATAAACCTTTTACATATAACATACCCACAGAACTTAAAGATTCTGTGGGTATTGGTAATATGGTCATTGTTCCTTTTGGAAAGTCAGACAGGCTTATAAAAGGTTATGTTATTGATATAATTAACGAATATAATGCAGAATATAAAGTAAAAGATATAAAGGAAGTAGTAAGAGATAGTGTTATGATTGAATCAAAACTCATATCTCTTGCTTATTTTATTAAAAGTCATTATGGTTCTACCATGAATCAGGCTTTAAAAACCATTCTTCCTGTTAAGTCTAAAATAGAAAATAAAAAAATAAAAAAAATAAAATTAAATATATCAGAAGACGCTGCTGTTAAGCTGAAAGAAAAGTATGCAGAAACAAAGAAATTCCAAAAAAGAAAAGATTTGTTGGAAGTACTCCTTAGTGTATCTGATGGAAAAAAAGAAGATAATTCTTTTTTATTAAATGATATAAAAGAAAAAATTGATATATCAGACAGTATCTTATCTTCCATGGAAAAGGATGGAACTATACTTATAGAGTCTGAGGGAATTTATAGAAATCCTGTAAAGAATTATGAAGTTACTAAAGAAAAACTGATACTTACTGATGAACAAAGAAAAGTAGTAGAAGAGATAAATGCCAGGGGAAATGATAAACCTCATCTGATATATGGAATTACAGGCAGTGGAAAAACTTTAGTATATATGGAAATTATTGAAAATGTATTAAAGCAGGGAAAAGAAGTAATTGTTTTAATACCTGAAATTGCCTTAACCTATCAGATGATAAAAAAATTTTACCAGAGATTTGGGAATATAGTATCAATTATAAATTCAAGTTTAAGTAATGGCGAAAAATATGATCAGTTTATGAGGGCGAAAAATGGTGACATAAAGATTGTTATTGGTCCAAGATCTGCGTTATTTACGCCATTTACAAACCTTGGACTTATTATAATGGATGAAGAACATGATATGGCATATAAGAGTGATTCGGTGCCTAAATATCATGCAAGGGAAGTTGCAATAAAAAGATGTATGAATGAAAATGCCATAATGGTTATGGGTTCTGCAACGCCTTCTGTTGCTTCATTTTATAATGCATTAAATGGCAGATATCATCTTCATAAGATGTTAAACAGGGTGGGAGAAAGTGAGAGAGCAGATGTTGAAATAG
This sequence comes from Lachnospiraceae bacterium RM5, assembly GCA_900110975.1. Classification (GTDB taxonomy): domain Bacteria; phylum Bacillota; class Clostridia; order Lachnospirales; family Lachnospiraceae; genus Bovifimicola. The sequence continues at coordinate 59,780 of FOFK01000010.1, read as the reverse complement.
TTGATTTAAGGGAAGAATTAAGATGTGGAAATAAATCGGTTATAAGTTTCAGACTTGATGAACTTATAAAAGACAGATTGGAAAAAAAAGAGCAGATAATGTTATTTATCAACAGAAGAGGATATTCGAATTTTGTTTCCTGCAGAAAATGTGGGAAAAGTATAAAATGTCCTCATTGTGATGTTACATTAACTTATCATAAAAATAATAAATTGGAATGCCATTATTGTGGATATACAAGAGATTATCCCAAAGTGTGTGATAGTTGTGGCTCGAAATATATCGGGAAATTTGGTATTGGAACTGAAAAGGTTGAAGAGTATTTAAAAGAAAAATATAAAGGCGTAAGAGTCCTTAGAATGGATCATGATACTACAAGAAAAAAAGGAGATTATGAAAGAATACTTTCGGAATTTTCAAAAGGAAATGCAGATATTCTGGTTGGAACCCAAATGATTGTAAAAGGTCATGATTATGAAAATGTTACTTTGGTAGGTGCATTGCTTGCAGATCTTTCAATGTTTGAGTCAGATTATCTTTCAGAAGAAAAAACATTTGAACTTCTTACTCAGGCAGCAGGAAGGGCAGGAAGAGGAAGAAAGAAAGGAAATGTTGTTATCCAGACTTATAATCCTGAAAATGAATGTATATTATATGCAAAAGAACAGGATTATGAAAAGTTCTATGATAATGAGATTTCATATAGAAAAATCCTTTCATATCCGCCGGTAAGTAATATGGCAGCTATACTGGTTTCAGGAAAAAATGAAGAATATACGGAAAAAATAGTTAATATTATTTATAAAAAAATATATAATACAAATGTGGATGACCTTATTATACTTGGTCCTGTAAAGGCAGGTATATTTAAAATAAATAATATATACAGATTTGTAATTTATTTAAAACATAAGGATGAAAGTATTCTTATAAGATTAAAAGATGCTTTTTATGAATATATAGAAAATAAGGATGAGTATAAACAGGTAAACATATTATTTGATTTTAATCCTTTAAACATATATTGATTATTAATTGGAAATTTAGGAGGAAGATAAAATGGCACTTAGAACTATCAGAACTATGGGAGATGAAATTCTCACAAAAAAATGCAAGGTAGTAAAGGAAGTTAATGAAAGAACTTTAGAACTTATTGATGATATGATAGAAACAATGTATGAATCATATGGTGTAGGTCTTGCAGCACCACAGGTTGGAGTATTAAAAAGAATTGTTGTAATTGATGTTGAAGACGGAAATGGACCTTATGTATTAATTAATCCTGAAATTATTGAAACAAGTGGAGAGCAGACAGGAAGTGAAGGATGCCTTAGTGTTCCTGGAAAATCAGGCATTGTAACAAGACCAAATTATGTTAAAGTAAAAGCATTGGATAGAGAATTTAAGGAATATGAATTAGAAGGGGAAGGACTTCTTGCAAGAGCAATCGTACATGAATGTGACCACTTAGAAGGCAAGCTTTATGTATCCTTAGTAGAAGGCGAACTTGAGGACGTAAAGTACGATGAAGATGACTTTGATGAAGAGTAATTAATCGATGCCGTTATACGGCATATACTTTTGGCAGTTTAAAATTATTAGTTTTATAGAAAGCAGGTAAAAAAGTGAAAATAATATACATGGGAACACCGGATTTTTCGGTACCGGCAATAAAAAGTTTAATAGATGCAGGACATGAGATTAAGTGCGTGGTAACTCAGCCTGATAAACAAAGAGGCAGAGGGAAAAAAGTACTTTACACACCGGTTAAGGAAGAAGCCTTAAAATATGATATAGAAGTTTTACAGCCTGAAAAAGTAAGAGAAAGAGACTTCATAGAAAAACTAAGAGGATATGAAGCTGACGTTATGGTAGTGATTGCATTTGGACAGATTCTTCCAAAAGAAGTGTTAGAGATGACAAAGTATGGCTGTATTAATGTACATGCATCATTGCTTCCTAAATACAGGGGAGCAGCTCCAATACAATGGGCAGTTATTGACGGCGAAAAAGAAAGTGGCGTAACAACCATGCAGATGGATGAAGGCTTAGATACAGGAGATATTTTAGAAGTATCAAAGGTTGTGCTTGATGAAAAAGAAACAGGTGGAAGCCTTTTTGATAAGTTATCAGAAGAAGGTGCAAAACTTATTGTTTCAACTCTTGATAAACTTGAAAAAAATGAGATAGTGCCTGTAGAACAGAGAAATGAAGAATCTAATTATGCATCAATGATTAAAAAAGATATGGGAAAAATTGATTTTTCAAAAGATGCTGTTTCTATAGAAAGACTTATAAGAGGACTTAATCCATGGCCAAGTGCCTATACATATTTTAATGGAAAAACATTGAAATTATGGGAATGTGATGTTTTGGATAAAGATTATGAAGGTGAATTTGGGGAAGTTGTAGATGTTGATAAAGAGAGAATATATGTTAAAACAGGGGATAAAACATTAGTTATTAAAGAACTTCAGTTAGAAGGCAAAAAAAGAATGAAGACATTGGATTTTCTTTTAGGAAATCAGGTATCAAAAGGATATGTTTTAGGATGAAAAGTTATAGAGAACTGGCGGTTTCAGGAACAATGATGGTATTAGATGAAAATAAATATTCCCATCTTGTGCTTAAAGAAATTATAAATCAGACTGCCGATATTACAGACAGAAAACTTCTTACAAAGCTTTTTGAAGGAACCATTGAAAATGTAATTCTGATCGATTATGTTATAAATCAGTTTTCAAAGGTGAAGACAAAAAAATTAAAACCTTTTATCAGAGGAGTATTAAGAGTTTCTGTTTATCAGATATTATTTATGGATTCAATACCTGATTTTGCAGTATGTAATGAAGCTATAAAGCTTGTTATGAAAAGAAAAATGTCAGGTCTTAAAGGTTATTGTAATGCTGTTTTAAGAAACATTGCAAGAAATAAAGATAATATAAAATTACCTGATGAAAAGAAAAATTCTATGGATTACCTTTCCATAAAATATTCCATGCCCCTATGGATTGTTGAAAAATTTATAAATGATTATGGTATGGAAAAAGCTATAGATATATTAGAAAATAGCCATAAAAAGAATATTTATGCAAGAATAAATTTTTCAAAAGCAGATAAAGAAAGTGTTATTAACAGTCTGAAAAAAGATAATATAAATGTTGAAGAAACTTATCTTAATGGTGCATTGAAATTAAGTGGCATTGATAATATGGAAAAAATAGATGCCTTAAAAAAAGGACATATTATCATACAGGATATAAGTTCCATGTATGTTACAATTGTAGCAGACATTAAAGAAGGAGACACGGTTATTGATATGTGCGCGGCCCCTGGTGGAAAAACAATGCATATACTTGATGTATTAAATGGTACAGGTAAAGTGTTTTCAAGGGATGTCAGCGATAAAAAAGTTAAGCTAATAAATGAAAATATTAAAAGAACAGGTTTTAAAAACGCAGTTGTAGAAAAGAAAGATGGCATGGTATTTTACAAAGAAGATGAAAATATGGCTGATGTAGTCATAGCTGATGTACCATGTTCAGGACTTGGAGTTATAAGCAAAAAGCCTGAAATTAAATACAGATTAAAAAAAGAAGATATAGATGAACTTACTTCTATTTCAAAGAAAATAGTGGAAAACATGGTCAGATATGTAAAACCCGGTAAGACATTTGTATACAGCACATGTACAATTACGCCTGAAGAAAATGTACTTATGAGGGAATGGATACTTAATAACTTTGATGTTAAGCCTGTAAGTATTATAGATTTTTTTGATGATAAGATGAAAGAAAAACATAAAGATACTTTAAAGGAAGGTTATATTCAGATGCTTCCTGATAAAGAACACGATGGATTTTTTATCAGTAAGTTTGAAAAGAGATAATGGATAAAATTAATATTATTGAATTATCTTTAGAAGAATTAACGGATTATTGTCTTAAGAATGATTTGAAAAAATTCAGGGCAAAACAGATTTTTTCCTGGCTTCATGAAAAATTAGTGGATGATTTTTCTGAAATGACAAATGTTTCTAAAGATATAAGAAAAAAATTAGAAGAAGATTTTTATATAGAAAAATTAGAAGTTGTAGACAGACTGGTTTCCAAAATAGATGGTACTGAAAAGTATCTGTTTGAATTAAAAGATGGAAATGTTATTGAAAGTGTTTTAATGAGATATAAGCATGGAAATTCTGTCTGTATTTCAACCCAGGTAGGATGCAGGATGGGATGCAGATTCTGTGCATCAACACTTGATGGAAAGACAAGAGATTTGCTTGCATCTGAGATGGTAAAGGAAATATATACCATTCAGAGACTGACTGGTGAGAGAGTATCTAATATTGTTCTTATGGGAAGTGGTGAACCTTTTGATAATTTTAATAATGTAATATCTTTTCTTCATATTATTACAAATGAAAATGGCTTGCATATTAGCCAAAGAAATATTACAATATCAACGTGTGGATTGGTTGAGAAGATTATAGAACTTGCAGATTTGAAGATGAATGTAACACTTGCGATTTCTTTACATGCATCAGATGATGAGACAAGAAGGGAACTTATGCCAATTGCCAATAAATACTCCATAGAGGAGATACTAAAGGCCTGTAAATATTATTTTGAAACCACTAAAAGAAGAGTTTCATTTGAATACAGTTTAGTATATGGAGTAAATGATGATTTAGAACATGCAAGGAAATTAGCAGCACTTTTAAAAAATACAAATTCCCATGTTAATCTTATTCCTGTAAATCCAATAAAGGAAAGAGATTTTAAAAGATCTAATAAAAAGGAAATTGATGCTTTTAGAAGATATTTAGAAGAACATGGAGTGAACGCAACCGTCAGAAGAGAGATGGGAAGCGATATACAGGGTGCATGCGGACAGCTTAGAAAAAGTTATATAGATAAAAAATAAAAGGGAAGGAAGGTAGATAACTTGAGAGCATTTTCAAAAACCGATATGGGTGTTATGCGAAGAACAAATCAGGATTTTATTTTTTGTTCTTTAGAGCAGGTGGGAAATCTTCCTAATCTCTTTATTGTCGCGGATGGAATGGGAGGCCACAAAGCAGGAGATTTAGCATCCAGATATACGGTTGAGGAATTTTTAAAGGTTGTTAAAGAATCAGATAATACAAATCCTATATCTGTTATAGAAGAAGCCGTAAGAGTTGCTAATGCAAAGCTTATTGAAAAGGCAAAAGAAAGTATAGATTATGAAGGAATGGGAACAACACTTGTGGTTGCAACATTTATAAATAATTCTTTATATATTGCCAATGTAGGCGACAGCAGGTTATATCTTATAAATAATGATATTCTTCAGGTGACAAGAGATCATTCCCTTGTTGAAGAAATGATAAATATTGGTGAACTTGACAGGAAAAATGCCAGAACTCATGAAAAGAAAAATATTATTACAAGAGCGGTTGGTGTTGATTCTGAAGTTGTGGCGGATTTCTTTGAAATTGAATACAGTAAGGGCGATATGATACTTATGTGTTCAGATGGTTTATCAAATATGATAGAAGATGAAGAAATCAAAAATATTGTTAATGATGGAAATGATATTGATAAGATTGGTGAAAGATTAGTTGATACAGCCAATAATTATGGTGGAAAAGATAATATATCCGTTATATTAATAGATCCCGAATATGAAGAGGTGAAAAAATGTTAAGAAAAGGTGCTTTTATAAGTGATAGATATGAGATAACAGATAAAGTCGGTTCCGGTGGAATGTCTGATGTTTATAAAGCAAAAGATCATAAGCTTAATAGATTTGTTGCGATTAAGGTTCTCAAGGCTGAATTTAGTGAAGATAAGAATTTTGTTTCAAAATTCAGAGTTGAGGCACAGTCTGCAGCAGGTTTATCCCATCCAAACATTGTAAATGTTTTTGATGTAGGTGAAGATAACAGTGTATATTATATTGTTATGGAGCTTATTGAAGGTATCACTTTAAAAAATTATATTGAGAGAAAAGGACAGCTTCCTGTTAAAGAGGCGGTAAGTATTCTTATTCAGGTAGCACAGGGAATTGAAGCTGCCCATAATAATCATATTATTCACAGAGATATTAAACCTCAGAATATTATTATTTCAAAAGAAGGAAAAGTTAAAGTTACAGATTTTGGTATAGCGAGAGCTACATCATCAAATACCATAAGCTCAAATGCAATGGGTTCTGTTCATTATATTTCTCCTGAACAGGCAAAAGGCAGTTTTATAGATGAGAAAAGTGATATCTATTCTTTAGGTATTACATTATATGAGATGATTACGGGAAGAGTTCCTTTTGAAGGTGATTCAACTGTTTCAATTGCGTTGCAGCATGTTCAGAATGAAATGGCTTCTCCAAGAATATATGCACCTGATATTCCAATCAGTGTTGAGAGAATAATCCAGAAATGTACAATGAAGAAACCTTCAAGAAGATATTTAAAGGTTTCATCGCTTATTGCTGATCTTAAGAGATCTTTAATTACTCCGGATGAAGATTTTGTACAGATGGTTGATTATGAAAGTCCAACAGGTGGTACAAAGGTAATTTCTGAAGAGGATATAAATACCATCAGAAGACAATCTGAGATGGATAATACAGTTCCTGTCATTAACGAAGAAAATGAGTTTGAAGATGATTTTTATGATGAAGATGGCGTGGATGATGATTTAGAAGATGAATTAAAGGATGAAGATAATCCTAAATTAGATAAAGTTATAGCTATCGGTGGAATAGTTATGGCATGTATCATTGTTGCATTTGTAGTATTTTTAGTAGTTCATTTCATGGGAAATGGATGTTCAAGTGGAAAAATTGGTTCTTCAAGTGAAACATTAGATGCAAATCATACAAAAGTTCCTGATGTAGCAGGTATGACTCAGGAAGATGCAATCAAGAAATTAAAAGAATCAAATCTTGGTTATACAATAACACAGCAGACAGATAATAAAGTTGAGGCAGGACATGTAATCAGTACTTCACCGGATGCGGGAGAAGTGGTTGAGAAAAATTCTACAATTACAATAGTTGTAAGTCTTGGTTCAAAGGCAGTTAATGTTCCAACAGGAATTATTGGTCTTACAAAAGATGAGGCTAAGAAACTTTTAGAGGATCAGGGATTTAATGTAATTGTTGAATATAAAGCAAGTGATGATGCAGCTATTGATGTTATTATTGAAGTATCACCGGAAGAAGGTGCTGCAACAACATTTGGTGCTGATATAACAATATATGCAAGTTCAGGATCGGACGCTTCAAAGGTAACAGTTCCTAAGGTAACAGGACTTACACTTGATGCTGCGAAGGCTTCTATTGAAGCAAAGAAACTTGTTGTTGGTACAGTTACTGAAGATTATAGTGATACAGTTGAAGCTGGAAAAGTAGTAAGTCAGGATGTTTCAGCTAAGAGCGAGGTTCCTGAAGGAACAACAATTAATCTTGTAGTCAGCAAAGGTCCTGAAGATAAACCTGAGGTTCCTAACCTTAAAGGATGGAGCGGTTCTGAGGCAAAAGCTGCACTTGAAGGATTAGGGCTTGGTTATGCAGAATCCTCAGGATATTCTGATATGACAGCAGGACTTGTTTATGACCAGAGTGTTGCTTATGGTACAAAAGTTTCAAAGGGAACAACTATTACAGTTTATATAAGTCTTGGACAGAAACCGACAGAAACTACAACAACAACTGCACCGGAAACAAGTTCACAAAAAGCAACAGAATCTGTTAAACCTGAAGAACCGGAATCACCAGAGGAGTCTTCTTCTGAACAACAAGAGGAGCCTGAAGGTGGAGAATAAAAAAAGTATATAATAAAGCAAAAATTACAATATCAATATAATGCTTATATAATAAGCAGATTAAATAATATAGAATTTCATGAGGTGTAAATGAAAGGAAAAATTATTAAGGCGATTGCAGGATTTTATTATGTGCATTGTGAAGATGATGCCGTATATGAATGTAAGGCAAAAGGAAAATTTAGAAAAGATGATATTAAACCTATAGTCGGCGATAATGTTGAAATAGATGTTCTCGATGAAGATAAGAAAAAAGGTAATGTCATAAAAATTTTTGAAAGAAAAAATGAACTGATTCGTCCTTTAGTTGCAAATATTTCCCAGGCTTTGGTTGTATTTGCGATCGCTGATCCTATGCCTAATTTTAACCTCCTTGACAGATTTCTTGTTATGATGGAAAGAAATGAAATTGATGTTGTAATATGCTTTAATAAAATAGATCTTGTTAACCAGGACAGAATTATGGAGATAAAGAATGTTTATGGAAAAGCAGGATACAAGGTGATTTTCACATCTGCCAAAGACAGAAGGGGGATTTCAGAAATAGAAGAAACTTTATCAGGAAAGACAACTGCTCTTGCAGGTCCGTCCGGAGTAGGTAAGTCTTCTATTATCAATCTTATTTCCCCTAATGCTAATTTAAAAACCGGTGAGATAAGTGAAAAGATTAAGAGAGGAAAAAATACAACAACGCATGTAGAGATAGTTGCATTGAATGATTATAGTTTTGTATTTGATACTCCGGGATTTAGTAGTCTCTATGTAAATGATTTTGAAAAAGAAGAATTAAAAAATTATTTCAGGGAATTTGTTTTCTTTAATGGAAAATGCAGATTCAGTGGATGCAATCACGTAAGTGAGCCGGATTGCATTATAAAAAATGCTGTAGATAAAGGCATTATCAGTAAGGGAAGATATGTTAATTATCTTTTATTATATGATGAGATAAAGAATAAAAATTAGAAAATCAGGAGTTTATCATGAGTAAAAATATTTTAGCACCATCAATTTTATCAGCAGATTTCACAAAATTAGGCGAGGAATTAGAAGATATAAAAAAAGCTGAGTATATACATATTGATGTTATGGATGGTTTATTTGTACCAAGTATCAGCTTTGGAATGCCTGTAATTAAGTCATTAAGAAAGATTTCTGATAAAGTATTTGATGTGCATCTTATGATTGATGAACCGGTAAGATATATTGAGGAATTTAAGGATGCAGGTGCTGACCTTATCTGCGTTCATGCAGAGGCCTGCACACATTTAAACAGAACCATAGAAAAAATTAAAGAGTGCGGATGTAAGGCGGGTGTTGCAATTAATCCATCAACAGATTTAAGCGTATTGAATTATATTCTTGAATATGTGGATATGGTTCTTATAATGAGTGTAAATCCGGGATTTGGCGGACAAAAATATATCTCTAATATTACAGAAAAAATTAAGACATTAAAAAAGATTATAGATGAGAGAAATTTAAGTGTCGATATTGAAGTGGACGGTGGAATAAATAAAGATAATGTAGCTACTGTAATAGAGGCAGGTGCAAATGTTATAGTTGCAGGTTCTGCTATTTTTAATGGTGATACAAAGAAGAACGTTGATGATTTTATTAGTATAATGAATAAATAAAATTAATAAATAAGCTGATTTTTTATAAAGGTAAGGAATGAGGGAATGAATAATACGTTTATTGTTACCGGTGGAGATATAGATATTTCATTTGCAAAGAGATATTATGAAGAAAATGATATTACACTTGTAATTGCTGTGGATAATGGCCTTTTAGCTCTGTCTAAATTGAAAATCAAACCGGATGTAATAGTAGGGGATTTTGATACGGTAGATTCTTCTCTGCTTGGTAAGTATGAAGGAATCGCAGAGATTATAAAGTTTAACCCTGAAAAAGATAATTCGGATACAGAGATTGCAATAGATGTTGCTATGGAAAGGGAAAGCTTTGCTATACATATAATTGGCGGATTTGGGAATCGGATTGATCATATGCTTGCAAATATCAGCCTTTTAAAAAAGACATTGGATGCCGGAATTGATACTGTTATTTTTGATAAGAATAACAGGGTGTTTGCCCTTGGCAATAAGAGAAAAACAGTAGAAATAAAAAAAAGTGACTTTAAATATGTTTCACTTATTCCTTTTGGTGGAGAGGTTTTAGGTATAAACACCCAGGGTATGAAGTATGAACTTGAGAATGATTTTTTAAGTCCTTTTGAGAAAATATCGAGGGGAATAAGTAATGAGATTCTTTCTGATAAAGCTAAAATTTCCATTGAACAGGGAACTTTACTTGTTATAGAATCAAGGGATTAAAAAAAGTGAATTATTTTTAACATTTTTATTGACAACCTTAAAACGATGTGATATATTTCTAACACAACAAAGTTACAAATATATCACAATTTTTATAGGAGGAATAAAAATGAATAAAGAAGTTACTTTGAGAGAGTTAGTAGGAGCAAGAATTGTAATCGCAATATGTATCGCAGTATATTACTGGTGCTGGGCAAGAAATGACTGGCATAATTATTATCAGGTAATTACATCAGGATTTGCAATATTTGCATTTACATTTTTCTTATTGCTTGGTGCAAGAGAAAGAAAATATAAAAAAGAATCATTTGATGAAAGAGCAGTTGGTATTTTAAGAAAATGTGATTCTGTATGTTACAGAATTTCCCTTGTAGCTATTACAGTAATCGGATTTTTATGTGCAATGCTTAGAGTTTCATTTTCAACAGAAGTAATTGGTTATATGTTAGTTGGTTTAATTGTATTTTTATCAATTATCCGTACTATTATGTTTTCTGTTATGGATACGAAAGGAGTTTAGATGGCTCTTGTTACAAAGATTAAAGAATATCGCGAAAAGAACGGACTGAAACAGGCAGAACTTGCCAGTCTTGTTAATGCAAGAAGAGAAACGATTGTGCATCTGGAGAACGGAAAATACAACCCATCATTGAAACTTGCTATGGATATTGCTAAAGTCTTTAATGTGACAGTAGAAGAACTATTTGAATTTACAGAAGAATAAATTTAAAAATCATCTGCAAAGTGCAGGTGATTTTTTTTTGAATTTTTAATAGAATATTAATGATATTTTAATAGTAAAAAAAGATTTTTTAATGGTAAAAAAAGCATGGAAATGTTATAATTATATTAATATTTTGTAGGTGTTTTATAGATATTTTTATAGGTAAAGTATTTGTAGGAATTGATCGTGGAATAATATTTATGGGGGAAATATGAGAAAAGAAAAAAAATATATCAGGGATATAAATTTAAGAAAAATATTTATTTTATTAATTTGTTTTATTATGCTGTTTACATCTAATTCATTTCAAGTTTATGGAGAAAAAACAGAAAAGAAAGATGATGAAAAGGTTGTGCGTGTAGGCTGGTTTGATTCTTCATATAATACAATTGATGCTTCAGGAAGAAGAATAGGATATTGTTATGAATATGAGCGGAAAATAGCAGGATATATTGGATGGAAATATGAGTATGTAGAGGGCAGTTGGACAGAACTCCTTGAAATGCTTGAAAATGGTGAGATTGATATGTTAGGGGGCGTTTCTTATACTGAGGAACGTGCAGAAAAGATGTTGTATTCTTCTTATTCAATTGGAATAGAAGAGTATCATTTATATATTCCAACCGATAATTTAGATGATTATAATGATAATGTTTCTTATTTTAATGGCAAGAAAATTGGGGTAAATAAAAATAGTATTCAGGTTGAGATGTTAAAAGAATGGGCAGAATTATATAATATTACACCTGAAATAGTTGAAGTTACAACAAGTGAGAATGAATCGGTAGAAATGCTTTTAAATGGTGAATTAGATGGTTATATTACCCTCGACAGTTATTTAAGTGGAGATGATATTTATCCTGTTGTAAAGATTGGTTCATCCGATTTTTATTTTGCTGTTAATAAGCAAAGACCTGATTTGCTTGCAGAACTTGATAATGCCCTTAGTAAAATTCGGGATGAAAACCGTTTTTATGATCAGGAATTATTTGTAAAATATAATCAGAATTTGGGGGCAAATTTATATTTAAGTGATGAAGAAATACAATGGATTGAAAATCATGGTGAAATAAAAGTTGGATATATTGATAATTATCTTGCATATTGTGATAAGGATGATGAAAGTGGTAAGCTTACAGGCGTACTAAGTGATTATCTAAAAAAAGCTACCACATGTTTTTCTAATGGAGAATTAAATTTTAAAACTTATCCATATGAAAATATTGAAGTGGCACTTGATGCATTAAAAAGTGGAGAGATAGACTGTGTATTTCCTGCAAATTTCAGTGTTTACGATGGGGAAATAAGGAAAGTTTGTCTGACTCCTTCACTTGCAAGGGCAACTCTTTACATGGTTGTAAAAACATCCAAGAATAAGGATGTGTTTAATAAAGAAGAAGGAAGTGTTGCTGTTGTATCAGGTGATATAAATTATGAATCTCTTGTTAATGAAATACGTCCTGGTTGGAAAGTAAGGCATTATAGTAATACTAATGAGTGTATAAAAGCAGTAAAAGATAATAAAGTGGATTGTTATTTTATAAGCAGTTATCGTTATAATGAAATCAGGAGACTTTGTGATAAGTATAAATTAAATCCTCTTGATACAGGTAAAGATATTCCTTTTTGTTTTGCAGTAAGAGAAGACGATAGCGTTCTTTATTCTATTATTGCAAAAGCTACTAATATTATTCCTGATTCATATATAAATAACACACTTACAAGTTATTTCTATGAAGAAGGAAAGATTACGTTAATTGATTTAATAAAAGAAAATATTATTATTGTTATTGGTATATGTGCATTAATTGTCGCTATGTTATCGCTTATAATCGGACAGAGAAGAATAATTAAGGCAGAGAAAAAGGCAAAAGAAAATCGTCGTATTGCAGATGATCTTAGCAGGCGTGTTTATGTTGATGCATTAACTTCTGTGCGTAACAAGGGTGGATATAATGATTATGTTGGAATGCTTCAGGATCGTTTAGATAGTAAGGAAGTTACGGAATTTGCCATATGCATGTTTGATTGTGACAATCTAAAAGTTATAAATGATAAATATGGTCATGAAAGAGGCGATGAATATTTAAAAGCTGCTGTCAGATTAATATGCCAGGTGTTTAGAAACAGTCCTGTTTTCAGAATTGGTGGGGATGAATTTATATCTATTCTTCAAAATGATGATTATAAGAACAGAGAAGAACTTGTAAGAAAATTTGAAGAAGAAAGTATGGTAATAAACGAAAAAATCGAAAATGAATGGGAACATGTTAATACGTCTGTTGGTATGGCTGTTTTTGATTCGAAAGCAGATCGCGTGATTGATGATACAGTTAAAAGAGCAGATGAATTAATGTATGAGAATAAAAGAAAAAGGAAAGCAAGTGGGAAGGTTAGATAATTTAAAAGACTTACATTAATAAGACCATTTTAACAGGCCTGTATTAATAAGACTATATTGGAAGAGAAAGGATATGGGTTCGATGCAAAAATATATTATTGATGATAATACAAAAAAATTATATGAACATTTAACGGTACCCTTTGCTGTTTATCAGTTCGTTGATAAAAGAGTAGTTACTCTTGTTCTTTCTGATGGCTTTTTAAAGCTTTTTGGTTATGAAGATCGTGAAAAGGCGTATTATGACATGGATAATGATATGTACAAAAATGTTCACCCTGATGATGCAAGCAGAATAGCAGATGTAGCATATGGTTTTGCAGTAAATGATGGGGTATATGAAGTTATTTACCGTACAAAGGTAATTGGAAAATCTGGATATAAAATTATTCATGCATTTGGAAAACATATTTATACAGATGATGGCGTTCGACTTGCACAGGTCTGGTATCTGGATGAAGGAAGTTATGAAGAGAGTAGTTTTGAAAATAAAATAAAATTAAATGATTCTTTGAGTAATGCACTTCATGAGAATAGTCTGGTTCAATACAGTAAATATGATTATTTAACAGGACTACCAAATATGTCATACTTTTTTGAACTGGCAGAATCAAGTAAAAAAGCGGCACTGAAAAAAGGTGTAAAGTATTGTATGATTTATATGGACTTTACAGGTATGAAATTTTTTAATAGAAAATATGGTTTTGAAGAAGGAGATATATTATTACAAACATTTGCAAAGGTTCTGGCAGATATATTTGGAAATGAAAATTGTTGCAGAATAAGTGCTGACCATTTTTGTGTTGTTGCTGAGTTAGATGGAGTAGAAGAAAAACTTAAGAAGGTTTTTTTGGAGCATCAAGAGAAAAATGGCGGAAAAACATTACATATTCATGTTGGTATATATGTTGGAAGAGATGAGGCTGTTCATGAAAGTGTTGCATGTGACAGGGCAAAGCTTGCGTGTGAAGCATTAAGGGGTAAATATGAAACTATTATAAATTATTATAGTCAGTCCCTTAGTGATGATGCAGATAATAAGCAGTATATCATAGATAATTTTGATAAAGCACTTAGTGAAAGATGGATTCAGGTATATTTACAGCCTATTGTCAGAAATGTAAATGAAAGAGTCTGTGATGTAGAAGCCTTAGCAAGATGGATAGACCCTGAAAAAGGATTTTTATCACCGGCAAGTTTCATTCCGGCACTCGAGGATGCAGGACTTATATATAAACTTGATTTATATATGGTTGACAGAGTTGTGGAAATGATAAAAATCCAGGAAGATAAGGGATTTAAATCAGTTGCACATTCTATCAATTTATCAAGATCTGATTTTGATGCCTGTGATATGGTTGAGGAAATCAGAAGAAGAGTTGATGATGCTGGTATTAGCCATGACAGAATATCCATAGAAATAACAGAAAGTGTATTTGTAAGGGATTTTGAATATATAAAAGGTCAGATAGATAAATTCAGAAAACTTGGATTTCCTGTATGGATGGATGATTTTGGAAGTGGATATTCATCTCTTAGTGTTTTACAAAGTGTTAAATTTGATCTTATTAAATTTGATATGAGTTTCATGAGAAAATTTAATGAAGGTGATAACGTCAGGGTTTTACTGAGTGAACTTATGAGGATGGCTACTTCTCTTGGTTTTGATACAGTGTGTGAAGGAGTTGAGACAAAGGAACAAGTTGAATTTTTAAGAGAAATTGGCTGTTCAAAATTGCAGGGATATTTCTTCTGTAAACCTATAGCATTTGATGCAATACTTGATATGTTTAGAACTAAAACGCTTATAGAAAGCGAAAATCCTGATGAATCAGAATATTATGAAAATATTGCAAGATTGAATTTATATGATTTAAAGGTAATTGCCAGTGATGAAGAAGAGTTAAATCATATATTTAATATGATTCCGGTTGCAGTTATAGAAATAACAGGTGATAAAGCAAGATATTTAAGAACTAATCGTTCTTACCAGGATTTTATAAAAGAATATTTTGATATAGATATTCTTAAAGGAGAAACATTTCTTGAGGATGCTGAATCAGATGGTAAAAAAAGAATTGCTTCAGTTATTAAAGAATGCTGTGAATCAGGAAATCATACCTTCTTTAATGAGAAGATGCCGGATGGCTCGATAGTTCATACATTTATTCGTAGGGTAGGCATAAATCCTGTAACCGGAAACATAGCAATTGCAATTGCTGTGCTAAGTATTGAATAATGGAAAATCGCAAACGCAACGCTCATTTTAAATAAAATGTAAGTTTATTCTTTTACAAATATATGTATATATGGTATATTTTACAGGTGAATGAATATACCATATATTTTTTTGCAGGTGATCAAATAATATATTATATTTCTTTATGGATTATTATTTTTTTATAATATAATTATAGAAATATATAAAAATAAAATATAGACATTTATAATAATGAGTTATAAAAGATAAAAAAGATAAAAAAGATAAAAAAGATTGGAGATAAAAATGGAATTAATAAAGAGCTTTTCGGTAGATCATACACTTATTGTACCAGGAATTTTTGTTAGTCGTGTTGATAATGTTAATGGAGAAAGTGTTACAACATATGACATCAGAATGAAAAGACCAAATAGGGAACCGGCGATAGATGTTGCAGCAATGCATTCACTTGAACACATAATTGCTACATATCTTAGAAATGATCCCAAATGGAAAGATGATGTTATTTATTGGGGACCGATGGGATGTCTTACTGGATTTTATCTAATTCTTAAGAAAGAAAGAAGTTCAAAAGAGATTTTTGAATTAGTATTAAATGCTTTTAAATCAGTGGATGACACAGTAGAAGTTCCTGGAACTGCACCTGAAAATTGTGGAAATTATCTTATGCATAATCTTTTGATGGCAAAGTGGTATGCTGATGAATTTGTAAAATATCTTGAAGATAATTCTGAAAATGATAGTATTTTTGAATATCCAAAAACAGAACGCTTAGTCACAGATGATGGCAGACAATTTTTTGATTCATAGATAGGTGATTGTAGGTTCACATGATGGTGGATTCGCGTTGTTGTAGATTTGTGTGATGGTGGATTTATAAAAGTTGTGGAGGAATTAAATTGTTTTTTAAAAAGAAAACAGTTAATCGGTTTGAAGAATATGATTCATTAAATTATGAACCTGTTATAAAAGTGAGCATTTGTAATGGCGAGCAGGTGGCAGGTTTCTTGGATTTAAATACAAATAAATTCAAAGAAATCATGCTTATCAGTAACGATAAGGATTTGGAAGAATTTAAAAGCAGATATGGAATTAAAGAAGAATTAAGGAAAATATATTAAAGATAAAATTAAGAAGAGATATATTTAAAGAAATAATATTTAAGAGATATATTAAAGGGATATCCTTGTAAAGCATATTAACAGTTTGATTTTTAGGTCTGATGTGATTTAAAAATCAAGCTGTTTTTATTTAATTACTAGCGAGAAGAAAAAAATGCTGAGATTCTAGTAGTGGTCGAAAGAAAATTACTAGCGGGAGGGAAAAAATGTCGAGATTCTAGTAGTCGCTGAAAGAAAATTACTAGCGGAAGGGGAAAAATGCTGAGATTCTAGTAGTCGCTGAAAGGAAATTACTAGCGAGACGAAAAAAATGCTGAGATTCTAGTAGTCGCTGAAAGGAAATTACTAGCGAGACGAAGAAAATGTCGAGATTTTAGTAGTGGTCGAAAGAAAATTACATTAAACTCGCAGCAAATTATTAAATCTACAGCATTTTTATTAAGGACCATCCGGCTAATCTGTAACGAAAGATTAATGTTTTTTTACTTTTATAAATGCTATAATATTAGTGTATGAACTGACTTAGGGAGGAACATTTATGCTTATATCTGAGGTGTCGAAAAGACCTAAGTATTTGCTTGAAAAAGTGTTTTTTTGAGTGTTTGGATTAAGTTTACTTATTGGTCTTTTATTTACGTTTATAGTTAAACATATTTATAATAATGATGACAAAGAAGTTATATATATAGATGAATGGACTGTTTATCATGAGGATGGAAGCAGTTTTAAAGCAGGAAGAACATTAAATGATAAAATGGCATATGATGAGGATTTTACTATAGTCACTACTTTGCCGGATGATATAGAAAATGGAATAGGTACACAGTTTGATCCTCATTTTGGCGAAATAATGTTAGAAATGATTGATGAAGATAAAAATTATGAAATGAGGGAAAAATAATTAAATAAACTTATTAAGAAAAATATTTTAATAAACCGTTGACATATAAAAATACAATGTTATAATACGAATGATGAAATTGTAACACTTTTGTAACAATTTTAAATATTTAGAAAAAAGAGTAGAGATTATGAAGAAAAAAATAATGAAAAAGTCTAACATAGTTGCTGCATCTTTTGTTATAACTGCAAGTATTTTGAGTATAACTTTAGCACATTTTGCAAATACAGATAAAAATAATACATCTATAAATTATGGAATAGCAGGAACTTTATCTAAGGCAGATGCAGATTCTGTTGATTCAAAAAAAGATGATTCTGATAAAGATGATAAAAAGACAGTTACAGTAGAAGCTGTAAAACAGAATATGTCCATGGTTTCAAATCCTAAGTATAGCATAATAAACCAGACAGAAGAAGAATTTGAAAAGACAATGGAAAATGAGAAAAAGAAACAGGATTTGAATGAATATGATAACCTTGGTGTTGCTGATGTTGACACATATTTAAATATCAGGGATGAAGCTGATGAAGGTGGAAGTATTATTGGTAAATTGCCAATCAATGCCGGATGCGAAATCATCAGTGAAGAAAATGGCTGGTATTATATGACATCTGGAAATGTAACAGGATATGTTTCTTCAGAATATATTATTACAGGTGATGAGGCTAAGGAAAGAGCTTTAGAAAATATGCATAAAGCAGCAAAAGTAAATGCTGACATGCTTATGGTAAGAGAAGCAAAGACAACAGATTCTAAGATATATACATATGTTGCCATGGATGAAGAAATTGAAGTGGACGAAGATGAATATGATGAGAATTCTGATTGGATAAAAGTAAATATTGATGATATTACTGGATATGTTAAAGCTGAATTTGTTGATGTATATGATACTCTTCCAAAAGGTGTTAAGGTTGAAGAGATAAAGACAGAAGATGGTTATTCATCGGTAAGAGTTGAATTAATTGAATATGCAAAACAGTTCCTTGGAAATCCATATGTATGGGGTGGAACAAGCCTTACAAATGGAACAGACTGCTCAGGATTTACAATGAGAGTATTTGAACATTTTGGATATTATCTTGATAGAACATCAGGAGCACAGTCTCATAACGGAACAAGAATTTCACTTGATGAGATTCAGCCGGGAGATTTACTTTTCTATAATCATGGTTCAAGTATTGGTCATGTTGCTATCTATATTGGTGGTGGTCAGATTATTCATGCCAGCACAGAAAGAACAGGTATCATTATAGGAAATGCTTTCTACACAACGCCTGCATGTGCAACAAGAATTATAGACTGATAAGATTTTATATTGATAAATTATTAAATTGCAGATTATAAAAGACATAGTCGGAATGTACCGACCTCAAAGGTTAGAGTAAAATTTAACGTTTGGAGGCCGGAGCGCATTCTCTGGCTATGTCTTTTTTGTATTAAAAATAATAAATTAAAATTTTTTATTATTTTATAAAAAAGTAGTTGACAGGAAAAAATGTTTACAATATACTAAGTGTATTATAATGATTAGTACACTTAGTATGTTAAGGAGATTAAAAGATGAGTAAAGCTAATAACAAAAAAAAGAAAAGTAAAAAAAAGATTATTGCCATAGCTGTTGTGGTTTTGGTGATAGGTTTGTGTATTGTTAATTCACTGATGAAACCTAAAAAGAAGGCAGTCGAAGAGGATTTAGGAATTGATGTACAGGAACTTCATAAGCATGATTTATCAAAATCATTTGGAGTAACCGGTACTGTTGAGAGTCAGAATGTTCTTACAGTTTCAACAGACATAACTTATAAGATTAAAGAATTAAATGTATCTCTTGGTGATTATGTAAACGAAGGCGATGTGCTCTGCAGTTTTGATGATAAAGAGTTAAACGACCTGATTGCAGAACTTGAATTACAGGTTTCTGAAGCAGAAAAATTAAGTGCTAAAAACACTGAAATTACAAAGAGAGCTTTAGATGATGCGATTAATAATAAGACTACAGAAGTAAATAATGCGACTAATGCATATAATACGTTAGTAGATGAATATAATAAAATAAATAATACTTACAATGCCCTTGCTGATAAGAATACACCAGAAGCTGTTGAAATGGCAGCTAGTGTAAAGGAAGCAGAAAAAGCAATGAATGATGCTAAGACAAACATTGATACAGTTACAAAAGCCTGTGATGATGCAATTACTACAGCACAGGATGCAGTTGATATTGATGCTATTAACACAGATGGAAACAGTGACACAACAAAAGAACTTGCTAAATTATACAGACAGAGAGATGAAATGACAGTTACAGCTGAGCAGTCAGGAATTATAACAAAATTAAATGTTTCACAGGGATCTATTCCAAATGGTGTGCTTATGCAGATTGAAGATAATAAAAATCTTAAAGTTAAAGTAAATATTAAAGAAAAAGAAATTTTAGATGTTAAAAATGGTCTTCAGGCTACTATAACAGCTGATGCATTACCTGACAAAGTATATAACGGAACAGTTAATAAAGTAATTAATTTTGCGGCTTCATCAGATGATGTGATTATGGATGAAAGCGGAAGCAGTGCAAATGCAAATTATAGTGCAGAAGTTATTATTAATGATGAAAATGAATTACTTCTTGGAATGAATGCAAAGGTTGATATTCTTATTGAAGAGAAGGCGGATATTTTATCTGTTCCGGTTGACAGCATTGTAGAAGAAGATGGTGAAAAATTTGTATACAGAGCAGTAAAACAAAATAATGATGAATATAAACTTGAAAAAGTCCTTGTAGAAACCGGAAGTGATGATGGTTATTACGTGGAAATTAAATCCGATGAACTTAAGGAAAAAGATCTTATCGTAGATTATGGATATGATGTCAGCGAAGGTGATGTTGTTGCCGTAAATATACATGAAGGAATATAAGCAGGGTTCTAAAAAGAGGTTTTTATATGGATAAAAAAGTTATTATAGATATGCATAATATTGTAAAAAAATATTATGAAGGACAGGAAAATGAGCTTGAAATACTTCATGGTATGGATTTTAAAATCTATGAAGGTGAGTTTGTATCTATTGTAGGTGAATCCGGTTCAGGTAAAAGTACACTTATGAATATTATTGGAGCCTTGGACAGACCTACAAGTGGAGAATATATACTTGATGGTGAAGATATTTCAAGTCTTAATGATAAGAAATTAAGTGAAATAAGAAATCAGAAAATAGGTTTTGTTTTTCAGAGTTTCTGCCTTATACCAAGAATGTCGGCACTTAGAAACGTTGAAGTTCCCCTTATGTATGCAGGAGTTTCCAGATCTGAAAGAAAAAAAAGAGCTAAAGAACTTTTGGAAATGGTTGGAATGGCAGAAAGAATGGACCATAAATCAAATGAGTTATCAGGTGGACAAAACCAAAGAGTTGCAATTGCAAGGGCTATGGCAAATAATCCTTC
Source organism: Lachnospiraceae bacterium RM5 (assembly GCA_900110975.1). GTDB lineage: Bacteria > Bacillota > Clostridia > Lachnospirales > Lachnospiraceae > Bovifimicola. The sequence continues at coordinate 38,820 of FOFK01000010.1, read as the reverse complement.
AATTATTCTTGCAGATGAGCCTACAGGAGCTCTTGATTCAAAGACAGGACATTTAGTTATGGATATTTTCCATAAGCTTCATAAGGAACAGAATAAGACAATTGTTTTAATTACACACAGCAAGGAACTTGCAAAAGAAACAGAAAGAATAATTACTATTAGTGATGGAAATGTTATTGATGACAGATATTCAGAAAATGGAGGTGGTTTATAATGAATTTATCAGAATCTATAAGGCTTGCATTTTCTAATATCAGGGCAAATAAATTAAGATCTATTCTTACCATGCTTGGAATAATTATTGGTGTCAGCTCTGTTATTACAATAACTACAATAGGTAGTTCCCTTAAAAATACCATAAGCAATACACTTTCATCCCTTAGTGGCTCAAATCTTGTTGAGGCTTATGTATCACAGATTTATGTGGAAAGCGAAGAAGGGGACTATTATGATGATTATGAGTGGCAGGAAAGTGATTATCTGACTTATGATGAACTTATGGTATTTAAAGAAAAGTTTTCTGATAAGATAGATTTATTTGATGTATCTATGTCAGCTGGAGAGGCATCTTATTCATCAGATACAGGTGAAGCAAAAGGTTCCGTTACAGGAACTATGACAGATTGGACTGAAATAAATAAAAACGATTTATTGTATGGAAGAAATATTACAAAAGCTGATCTTGATAATAAAAGACCTGTTTGTGTAGTTTCTGATTTATTTGTTAAATATGCTTTTCCGGATGAAGATCCTATAGGAAAAAAACTGGAATTAACAATGGATGACGGTACAATAAATAAGGTTTATATAGTTGGAGTCTATGAGTTGAATAAGAAAATGCTTGGACTTATGGATGTTAAGGTATCAGAAAAAGATTTACCAACACCAATTTTAGTGCCGGTTACATATGCAGTAGAAAGGAATCCTGAGATTCTGGATGGATCAGGATTTACATATTTTAGGTTTACAACAAAAAAAGGTATAAGTTCAACAGCAGTTTCAAAAGAAACAAAAGAATATTTTAAAGAGACAAAATATGCTGAAAATGAACATATGGAAATAGATTGTTATGATCTTGCATCTGAGTTAAAAGTCATAACAACAACACTTGATGTTATAACTGTTGCAATTTCTGTTATAGCAGCGATTTCTCTGATAGTTGGAGGCGTTGGTGTTATGAATATTATGCTTGTAAGTGTAATTGAAAGAACAAGGGAAATAGGAATCAGAAAAGCCCTTGGTGCAAAGAATAATAACATATGGCTCCAGTTTTTATCGGAATCAGTTGTTATATGTACAGTTGGCGGATTAATAGGTGTAATAATCGGTATAATAAATGGTGTTATTATCGGTAAGGTTGCAATGATGTTTCTTGAAAATACACAGCAGGCGATGGCAGGTCTCTTAGAGGTAAGTATAAGACCATCACTTCTTGCGATTATAATATCAGTTGCATTTTCAATGCTTACAGGAATCATTTTTGGTTCATATCCGGCAAAGAGAGCAGCAAAGCTGTCTCCTATAGATGCCTTAAGATACGAATAATAAAAGAGAAATACCATAAATAATTGTTGAAATTAATGATATTATTGATGATAAAAGTATAAAAAATAATATTCTGCCAATTAGCCTGATAAAAGGATTTTCATGGCTTGTTATAGATAGATGATCATCAATGCCTCTATAGTTAAAAAGAATAGCAGGTAAACCAAGGGATACAAGTGGTTCATAGATATAAATGAGAATGATAGTTATTATATTTTCATTTGCAAACGCTTTTGAGCCGATAGAACAAATAATAACAAGAAAAATAAAGATATAATAAATAGATGCAAGAATCATATGGGAAAGATTACCGCTTCTATAACCTACCGGTGCATCAGGAAATATATAGGATAGAGCTTTTTTAACTTCTTTTGCTGAATTAAATCTTTTATCCGGATTTAACATAGTACATTTTTTGATGACATAGTTAAATGAATTTGTTTCATCTTTTAGAGAATTAGCCATTTCTTTTATAAGAATGCCGAATGAATAAATATCAGATTTTTTTGTTGATTGTGCAAATCCAAACTGTTCAGGAGGCGCGTAACCCATAGTTCCAAGAAGTACAGTATCTTTGGTTTCATATTTTTTAAAAAGTTTTGCGGCGTTGAAATCAATAAGAACAGCTTTGTTATCTCTTGTAATTATAATGTTTGATGGTTTTATATCTCTATGAATTATATTTAATTTATGAAGTTCATCTAATGTGTTGCATAAATCATTGGCATATAATCTTAAATTATGTGCGTTTAATTGATTATTGTTTATAATTTCATCTAAGCCAGTTCCTGTAATATATTCTTCGATAAGAATTAATTTATCATCAATTTTTTCGATATCAATTATTTTAGGAATTCCATTGATGGGATGGTTTTTAAGAGTTATTAGAGTTTCTTCGGAATATTTTTCTAAAATTTTTTTAATATATATTTTGTGAGTGATAGTATTTTCTACAAGAAAGACATTGTGTTCTTTATTTATTATGGATTTTTCTTCATATGTTGAGAGAATATCAAAGTTTTTCATAAAACACTCCTTAAAATTTATATAAAATATAATATACCATCAATTTCTATTTTAAAATAGAAATTTGTTAAAAGCTAATATGGAATTAACATACTGTATAGTTGATACGAAACCTATATGCCACGTATGTGGCATATAAAATTCATATATAAATCATTCTTGCAAATTTATTTGCAAAGATGATTTATATATGAATTTATATGTGGCTATTGCCACATATGGTTTCGTACTTAATATAATATACATTTTGAAAAAAATTATAAAATACAAAGGAGGTGCCTCATGTTTAAAATAGATGTTATGTCTGAAAAACCCATATATGAGCAAATCATTGAACAGGTTGAGCAATTTATTTTAATAGGGATATTAAATCCAAATGATAAGATTCCATCAGTAAGAAGTATGGCTACAAAACTTTTGGTTAATCCTAATACTATACAAAAGGCGTATTCGGAACTGGATAATAAAGGGATTATCTGTTCGGTTCCTGGAAGAGGATGTTTTGTTTCTGAGGAGGCTGTGAATATTTTGAATAAGAATAAAAGAGAAAAATTATCTGAATTGGAAAAAATGGTATTTGAGCTTGCTATAGCTCAGGTTGAAAAGAAAGAAATAAATGAATGTGTAGACAGGGCATATGAGAAAAAGGAGAAATTAGGAAATGATTAGTATAAAAAATTTAACTAAAAATTTTGATGATTTTACTGCGCTTGATAATGTTTCCTGTGATATTGAAAAAGGTGTTATTTATGGTGTTGTTGGTTCAAATGGCGCCGGTAAATCAACTTTATTAAGATTATTAAGCGGTATTTATAAAGCTGATGGAGGAAGTATAGAAATAGATGGGGATAATGTATGGGAAAACCCGGCTATAAAGGAAAAAATAGCATTTGTACCGGATGATATTTTTTATCTTAATGGTGCAAATTTAAAAAGAATGGCAAAACTTTATGCATCAGTTTATAAGAAATTTGATTATGAAAGATTTAATTACTTAACGGAAGCCTTTAAATTAAATACAAAAAAATCAATAAATACATTTTCTAAAGGAATGAAAAGACAGGCAGCAGTTATTCTTTCATTATCATGTCATGCAGAATATATGTTTTTTGATGAAACATTTGACGGGCTTGATCCGGTTATGAGAGCTCTTGTTAAAAAACTTATCTGTGATGATGTTTTGGAAAATAAGGCAACTGCAATTCTTACATCACACTCTTTAAGAGAATTAGAAGATACCTGTGACCAGCTTGCACTTTTACATAAAGGCGGACTTGTATTTGAAAGTGATATCTCAAACTTAAAAACATCTTTATTTAAGGTGCAGGTGGCATTTAAAGAAGATTTTACCCAGAAAGATTTTGAAGAATTAGAAATACTTCATTACATTAAATCAGGTTCTGTTGCAAATATGATTGTAAAGGGCGATAAAGAAATGACCGTTAATATTTTGAAAGGTAAAAATCCTTTGCTTCTTGACGTACTTCCTTTAAGTCTCGAAGAGGTATTTACTTATGAAATGGCAATTCTTGGTTACTCATTTGATGATGTATTTTTAGGAGGTGAAGCAAGTGAAAACTAAAAATAAAATTTTTGATTTATCCTTATGTATTGAAGGAATGAGACTTTTAAGAGTCCTTGGATTTATTTCATTTATTATATATCTTACAATATCTTTTTTAATTCCTTATAACTACAGTGGTGATGATTATATAGGACAAATGGATTATTCTGTAATGGACTTTCTTGCGCATGATTATGTTATTTTTATGTTGGTAGTACCTGCACTTACCTTGTTTTTGTTTTCGTTTTTATTAAAAAGAAATTCAAGTGATTTCTTTCATTCCATACCGCATAAGAAGATCTGTGTTTTTGTAAGCTTTTTCATGTCAATAATGATCTGGACATTTATTATAGAATTTTCAGCTGCATTATTCAGTGTGATATTTGCAAAAATTTTTATATCAAATATAGTTTTTGATTTTGCTTATATTTTTAAAACTCTTTTAGGAATATATATTGCTTCAATGGCTGTATGTGCAGGAATTTTAATGGCAGTTTCAATAACAGGTAACTTTTTATCAAATGTTATAGTTTCAGGATTTATCTTACTTGCACCAAAGATCTTTGCTGATTTTTTCTTAGATCAGATAAACAAATTAGCGTACAATGTTTTTGATGTTGAATCATTCTTTCCTGTTCTTTTTGGAAAATACAATTTAGTAACATCATTTATGTCGGTTTCTGATTTTACAGAAATGGGTAATGCAAAATATCAGATTTATACATTTATACTTTTTGCCATAATGTTTGTTGCTGCACTTATATTATTCAATAAGAGAAAAAGTGAAGTGGCAGGCAATGCTGCATCATATAAGTTTTTACAGGATGTTTACAGAATAGTATTTACAATGATACTTTGTCTTTTACCATTAAATATGATTTTTGAAGATTATGGAAAAACAGGAATCATTTCACTTTATGTAATTATTCTTATTTTCTATTTTGTTTATGAAATAGTTACAACAAAAAGTGTTAAAAATTTAATAAAGATTATACCTGGAATATTCATTGTTATTATTCTTAATGTCTGCATTATTTTTGGAGTAAAGATTGTAAGCAAAAGGATTCTTAATTACAAGCCTGAGATTAAGGATATGAGTGCTGTAGAAATAATGATGGATTCTTCAAATTATAGATATTATAGAGGAATTAATAATTTTAAAATAAAAGTTGAAGATGAAGCTGGAATGAAAAATCTTATTGCAGCATTAGACGCTACAATAAGATTTAACAGAGATGGAATATTAGAAAATGAAGAATTGGGTGAAAGCTACAGAGTATGTTACTATGAAAAAAATGGAGAAAAATATTATAGAAATGTAGCTATAACACCTTCAAGATTAAAAGCTGTTTTAAAAGCAGTTACAAAAGAAAAAAGTGGATATACTCTTCCAAAGCTTCCTGATGCAGGTTATTTTGATGAGCTTAATTATTCTTATGATTATATGTTTTCTTTTGAAAATTGCTTAAATACAAATGATTTAACAAGAATATATGAAGCTTATAGAAAAGATTATGATAATATGAGCGATTATGAGAAATTAGCCCGCACATTTAATGTACATAATGAAAATAGTTATTGTGTATTATATCTTGATTTATATAAGGCTGGTATAAACTATTTAGAAATTGGAATTGATGAAAGTACAGAAAATGCATATAATGAGTTTTTAGACATTATAAGCAATAAAAAGTTAATAAACTTAAAAGATAAAACAGATGATTTTAAAAGTCTTTTTGTGCAGAATGATTATATAGACGTATACTTATATGATGGACTATATATTTCTGTTGACAAGAATGTAGCAAATTATAATTTGGGTTCAGATGAAAAAAGTGAAGAATTTTTTGAGTGTATGGATGAACTTTTAGATTATGCAGTTACAGATGTTGATGAGTTTATAGAGCTTTCTGGTAATGATGATACGTATATATATAGTATCAGATTGGATACATGCATACAGATAGGCAATAAAACTTATGATAGTATATATGTGCTTATTGAAAAGAATGATAAAACAGAAGAACTTATGAATACATTACATAGTTTTGGAGATTCTTTTGGAGATAAATAAAATATTCAAAGATATATAAAATTAAAAAAAGTTATAAATGTACGTTTGGTGCATTTATAACTTTTTTATGATTTGGCTAATAGTGGAAACGTCAACAGATTGTTGATGTTTATGGAAAATAAGTCCATAATGCAGTTAAGCTATAAAAAAGATGAAAATAGAAGAAATTATGGCTTTTTGAGGGGTGAAAAAGGCATATTTGGCAAGAAAAAGCTATAAATATAAGAAAATAGAATAATTTATAGCTGATTGAGGACAAATAAAGGCATATTTGGCAAGAAAAAGCTATAAATATAGGAAAATAGAATAATTTATAGCTGATTGAGGACAAATAAAGGCATATTTGGCAAGAAAAAGCTATAAATATAAGAGAAACAGAATAATTTATAGCTGTTTGAAGAATAATTTCCTGATTGGGCGGATTATAAAAAAAATCCTAAAGAAAATCCTAAAGAAAATACAATAGCATTATTTAAGGAATTTTAAATAGAAATTATAATAGACAAAAAGGTAAATATATGTTACAATCTCTATTGTTTTTAGTTAGCATATACTTGGTTTTGGGATACTCCGACCTATTACTAAGTGTACGCCATATGATATTTAGGAGGTAAACATTATGATATCAAAAGAAAAGAAAACAGAAATTATTGAAAAATACGGAAGACAGCCTGGTGATACAGGTTCACCTGAAGTTCAGATCGCTATCTTAACAGAAAGAATCAGAGAACTTACAGAACATTTAAAAACACATCCAAAGGATCATCATTCAAGAAGAGGATTACTTAAGCTTGTAGGACAGAGAAGAGGATTACTTGCATATCTTAAAAAGAATGATCTTGAAGGATATCGTTCATTAATTGAAAAACTTGGAATTAGAAAATAATTCAGAACAATTACAGGGGGCGGTTATACCGCCTTCTTTTTGCATTTTAGCGTATTTTCAGGAGAAATCCTGATTTATGAATATATGTGATTTTATCACTAGAAGAAGAAATGGAGTAAGTATTATGAAGACATTTAGTATGGAAATTGCCGGAAGAATGCTTAATGTTACCATTGGAAAAGTAGCTGCCCAGGCTAACGGAGCTGCTCTTATGCAGTATGGTGACACAACAGTACTTTCTACGGCAACAGCATCTCTTAAGCCAAGAGATGGAATTGATTTCTTTCCACTTAGTGTGGAATATGAAGAAAAATTATATTCTGTAGGAAAAATCCCGGGAGGTTTTAACAAAAGAGAAGGAAAAGCATCTGAAAATGCTATCCTTACATCCCGTGTTATAGACAGACCTATGAGACCTTTATTCCCAAAGGATTATAGAAATGATGTAACTCTTAATAATATGGTTATGGCAGTAGATCCTGAGTGCAGACCTGAACTTGTTGCTATGCTTGGTGCTTCTATTGCAACATCAATTTCAGATATTCCATTTGATGGTCCATGTGCATCAACACAGGTAGGTCTTATTGATGGAGAATTTATTATCAATCCTTCGCAGAAACAGTGGAATGAGAGTGATTTAAATCTTACAGTTGCATCAACTGCAAAGAAAGTTATCATGATTGAAGCAGGTGCAAATGAGATTCCTGAAGAAAAAATGATTGAAGCTATATATATGGCTCATGATATGAATCAGAAAATCATTGAATTTATCAATGGTATTGTAGCTGAAGTTGGAAAAACTAAGAAAGAATATGAAAGCTATGTTGTTCCTGAGGAATTATTTAATGCTATCAAAGAAATTGTTCCACCAGAGGAAATGGAAGTAGCTGTATTTACAGATGACAAGCAGACAAGAGAAGATAATATTGTTGCTATTACTGAAAAATTAGAAGAAGCATTTGCTGAAAATGAAGAATGGTTAGGATTTTTATCAGATGCTATTTATCAGTATGAAAAGAAAACTGTAAGAAAGATGATTTTAAAAGATCATAAGCGTCCTGATGGAAGAGAGATTACACAGATAAGACCTCTTGCAGCAGAAGTTGATTTAATTCCTAGAGTTCATGGTAGTGCAATGTTTACGAGAGGACAGACTCAGATTTGTGATGTTGTAACACTTGCTCCTTTATCAGAAGCTCAGAAGGTTGACGGACTTGATGAAAATGTTGTTTCTAAGAGATATATGCATCAGTATAACTTCCCTGCATATTCTGTTGGTGAAACAAAAGTTTCAAGAGGACCAGGTAGAAGAGAAATCGGACATGGTGCTTTAGCTGAAAGAGCATTAATTGCAGTTCTTCCTTCAGAAGAAGAATTCCCATATACTATCAGAGCTGTATCTGAAACATTTGAATCAAACGGTTCTACATCAATGGCATCTACATGTGCTTCATGTATGTCACTTATGGCAGCCGGAGTTCCAATTAAGAAAATGGTAGCCGGTATTTCATGTGGTCTTGTTACCGGTGAGACAGATGATGATTTTGTTCTCTTAACAGATATCCAGGGTCTTGAAGATTTCTTTGGAGATATGGACTTTAAGGTAACAGGAACAAAAGATGGTATCACAGCTATCCAGATGGATATTAAGATTCACGGTCTTACAAGAGATATCGTAGAAGGTGCTATTGCAAGATGTAGAGAAGCAAGAATGTTTATTATGGAAACATGTATGGAACCTGCTATTTCTAAGCCAAGAGAAGAAGTTTCCAAATATGCTCCAAAGATTAAACAGATTACAATTGATCCTGCAACTATCGGTGATGTTGTTGGACAAAAAGGTAAGACAATCAATACAATCATTGAAAGAACCGGTGTTAAGATAGATATTACTGATGAAGGTAATATATCTGTATGCGGAATTGATAAAGAAAAGATTGATGAAGCAATTAAGATGATTGAAATTATTACAACAGAGTTTGAAGAAGGAAAGATTTATGAAGGTGAAGTTATAAGTATCAAGGAATTTGGTGCATTTATAGAATTCGCTCCTGGTAAAGAAGGAATGGTTCATATCTCTAAGATTTCAAACGAAAGAGTAAACAGAGTGGAAGATTATCTTACACTTGGAGATCATGTTAAAGTTGTTTGTCTTGGAAAAGACAAGATGGGAAGAATCAGCTTCTCAATGAAAGATGTAAAATAATTAACGTATGCAGGTAAATTATTTGTTTACCTGCATATTTTTATATGCGAGGTTATTATGAAATTCAGACCATGTATTGATATACATAATGGAAGTGTAAAACAGGTTGTAGGTTCGACTATAAAAGATGAAGGAGATAAGGCAAAGGATAATTTTGTATCAGATAAGGGTGCAGATTATTATGCGAAGCTTTATAAAGAAAATAACTTAAAAGGCGGACATATTATTTTGCTTAATTCTTCTGATTCAAAATATTATGAAGCTACCAGAAATCAGGCATATCAGGCGTTGGCAGAATATGAAATGGGAATGCAGCTTGGTGGTGGTATAAATTTGGAAAATGCAAGAGATTATCTTTTAAAAGGTGCAAGCCATGTGATAGTTACATCTTTTGTTTTTTCTGAAGGTGTCCTTAAAATGGATAATTTAAAAGCTTTATGTAAAATTACCGGAAAAGAAAGACTTGTTCTGGATTTAAGCTGTAGGAAAAAAGGAGATAAATATTATATTGTTACTGACAGATGGCAGAAATTTACAAATGAAGCAATAGATTATAATCTTCTTAATGAACTTTCAAAATATTGTGATGAATTTTTGGTTCACGCAGTTGATGTGGAAGGTAAAAATAATGGAGTTGAAAAAGAACTTGTAAATATCCTTGGTAAATGGGATTTGATTCCGATAACTTATGCCGGAGGCATACATTCCTATGAAGATATTGATATTCTTGATAAGGCTTCAAATGGAAATCTTGATTTTACAATCGGAAGTTCGCTTGATATTTTTGGCGGTAAATTAAGTTTTAAAGATATAGTAAAAAAATATAGTTAAGAGTGCTTAAAAATATAAAAAAATGGCAGGGCATATAAAGGTAAATACTTTATATGCCTTTTTTGTTGAAAATGTTGAAAAAATAGGCTCTTTGTGGTAAAATTTTGGTTAGAATGAAACAAAAAATATGAAAAATAATGTAACATAATAATACCCGCTAGGAGGACAAGATGCGAAAAAGTGGAATACTTATGCCTATAACGTCCATACCGTCAAATTATGGTATAGGATGCTTTTCTAAGGAAGCGTACGCTTTCATTGATTTTCTGGAAAAAGCAGGTCAGAGCTATTGGCAGATTCTGCCCCTTGGACCTACAAGTTTTGGAGATTCTCCATATCAGTCTTTCTCTACATTTGCTGGAAATCCTTATTTTATTGATTTGGAACAGTTAATAGAAGATAATCTTTTGTCTGAAGAAGAGTGTGAAGAATGTGATTTTGGTGATGATGAAAGATATGTAGATTATGAGAAAATCTACGAATCCCGATTTGGAATATTATGGATGGCATTTGAAAGATTTGATAAAAAATCAGAGGATTATGTAAAGTTTAAAAAAGAAAATGCCTGGTGGCTTGATGATTATTCTCTTTACATGGCTATCAAGGATTCAAATGATGGTAATCCATGGACAATGTGGGATGAAGATATAATTGCCGTAGAAAAAGAGATTATTAAGGAATGTAAAAAAGAATTAAAAGATGATATTGAATTTTATAAATTTATTCAATATGAGTTTTATAAGCATTGGTTTAAATTAAAAGAATATGCTAATAAAAAGAATATAAAGATTATAGGTGATATTCCTATATATGTTGCATTTGACAGTGCAGACTGCTGGCTTAATAAGAATCTTTTCCAGTTTGATAAAGAAACAAATAAGCCAATTGCCGTTGCAGGCTGTCCACCTGATGCATTTGCAAAAGATGGCCAGTTATGGGGAAATCCTTTATATGATTGGGAAGTTCATAAAAAGGATAATTTTACATGGTGGAAGAAAAGAATAAAGCAGAGCTTTAAACTTTATGATGTTGTAAGAATTGATCATTTCAGAGGATTTGATGAATATTATTCAATACCTTATGGTGATGAAACAGCAATAAATGGTCATTGGGAAAAAGGTCCGGGTATTGATTTGTTTAATGCTTTGAAAGATGAATTTGGAGAACTTGATATTATTGCAGAAGATTTAGGTTATCTTACGGATACGGTTATAAAACTTGTTAAGGATACAAAATTCCCTGGGATGAAGCTTATACAGTTTGCTTTTGATTCAAGGGAAAGTGGTAATTATTTACCACATACATATGATAAAAATACTGTAGTTTATACCGGAACACATGATAACAATACCACAAGGGGCTGGTATGGAGAGTTATCCAATAAGGATAAAGAGTATTTGAAACGCTATATCAATAATGACAGTATAAATAAAAAGACAGTAAGCAAAGCTATGATAAAAACGGCATTACAGTCAGTTTCTGATATGGCTATTATTCCAATCTGGGATTATTTAAATCTTGGAAGTGAAGCAAGAATTAATGTTCCTTCCACGCTTGGAAACAACTGGAAGTTCAGACTTTTAAAATATGAATTACAGGATGAACTTGCAGAAGATATCAGGGATTTAATGGAATTATACGAAAGATTATAATATATTTCGGGAGGTTTTTTTATGAAAGTAACATCTGAGTATAAACAAAAGTTTATAATGTTAAAGGAAATTCAGGATAAATATGGTATTGATTCTACAGAAACCAAAGAAATTATTGATGGAATCGATTATTACAGGGTAAACACTCCTGTTGTAGGAAATTTCAGTACAGGAAAAAGTTCAATGATTAATGCCATTATAGGAGAGCATTTATTAAGTGTTGATATTACTCCTGAAACAGCAGTTCCTACAGAAATTTATTATGGAGATAATAAGGTATTTCAATATACAAATGAAGGTGTGGTTGAAAGAAAAGTTGAAGAATTACCTTTAAAAGGACTTACCATCCAGACCACAAATCTGGTTAAGATTGAATATAAAAATGATTTCTTAGAAGAGATTAAATCAGTAAATATCGTTGACCTTCCGGGATTTGATACAAGTTTTGAATTACATAACAGGGCTATAGACCAATACCTTCCAAATTCACTTGCTTATCTTTTGGTTGTATCATCAGATGAGCCTGTATTAAAGGAAAGTATTTCAGAATTCCTTAAAGAATTAAAAGTTTATAACATGCCTGTTTATGTTGTTATTACAAAGAGTAACAGATTAGATGAAGATGAGCTTAAAGAATGTAAAGCATTACTTAAAAAGCTTGTTGGAAAAATCGTTGAAAGAGATGATGTAAAGGTTGTTACTGTTGATTCTTATGGAGATGTGGATGTTGAAGAATTAAAGGAAATTTTAAGAGATATCCAGAAGCAGACAGGACGTATTTTTGTAAATAAATATTCCAAGATGTTAAGAAATTCTACAAGACTTGCAGAAGTATACTTAGAAGAGAGAATTGATAAAGCAACTTTATCTACTTCAAAGCTTGAGCAGGAGCAGGAAAAAGTAGAAAAGAAGATGAAGGCAATTACTCTTGAGATTGAGAAAGAGAAAAATAATTTCTCTAAACAGGCTCAGATTTGCATAAATACAATAAGAGAGCGAATCACAGGTGATTTAGAGGCAACACTTCCAACAATATCTGCAATGCTTGAAAATGGTTCGGATATTACGGATAAGATTAATTCGGTTGTAAGAAGATCGGTAAGAATCGGTATAAATACTGAGTTTGAGCCAAAGCTTAAGAAATATGTTGAACATATTTCTGATATGATAACAATTGAACTTCCTAATAATGATATTATTATCAATAATGTTAATGCAAAACTTACTGATAATGTGGCTGAGGAGATTACAAAGTCAGCACTTCCTGTTATCTTAGCTGGAGTAGGATTTTTACTTACACCTGTAGCAGCGGTTATTGGTGGTATTGTAGGTATTACAGCAGACGTGATTCATAATATCAGCAATAATAAAAAGAAACAAAGAGAAGTTGATAAGGCTGCAAAACAGGTTGTTGAAGAAGTAGCAAAACAGACTTCTATAAGTATTGAAAGTGAGATTAATAAATATATTGATACAATCAATAAAAATATTGAAAAGGATGTTCTTAAGCAGAAAGCCATATTAGAAAAATCCCTTTCTGATATTAAGATTGATATCAGCATTGAAGAAAGTGACAGATCTAAAGATATTGAGGAATTAGAAAATGATCTTGAGATAATTAAAACTTTCAAAAATGATAATCTTGATAATAATATTGAAGATGAAGAAGTTTCGTTGGAGGAATAGTTTATGGAATTTTATGAGAGAAGCAGAGATGACGAAATAGAATTCAGTCGTTTTACAGAAAAAGTAGATAATGTATATAACAGATTAAGGGTTTACGAAGATGAGATAGATTTATTTGATATTTCATCAATAAAGAAGAATTTCATTGCAAAGACAAATGATTTCTTCAGGGAAGACAGACAGTTAAACATTGGTATTATTGGAAGGGTTAAAACAGGTAAATCAACATTTTTAAATACACTTCTTTTTAATGGAAGGGATGTTTTACCATCAGCTGTTACACCAAAGACAGCTGCTCTTACGAAGATTGAATATGATGATGAGAATAGAATTGAAGTTGAATATTTCTCAAGAGATGAGTGGAGACTTATAAATATTAAGTCAAAAGAAGATATTAATACTGATGAATATGTTGTTGCAAAAGAGATAATGGAGATGCTTTCTGAGAGGGATATAGACCCACAGGATTATATCATCAAAGGAAAAGAAGTTATCAAATATGATTCTTATGAAGAATTAAAAAATGAGTTAAAAGAATATGTTGGAGAAGATGGAAAATATACTCCACTTGTAAAGTCTGTAAATATTTACGTTGATAACGAAGATATTGACGGATTATCAATTGTTGATACACCGGGTCTTTATGATCCTATTTTATCCAGAGTTGATAAGACAAAACAGTTTATGGAACTTTGTGATGTTGTATTTTTCCTTAGTAAATCAACAACATTCCTTGATAGAAATGATATAGATCTTATGGCTTCACAGCTTCCTAAAAAAGGTGTTAAAAAAGTCGTTTTAGTATGTTCAAGATTTGATGATGGTATCAGAGATACATTATGGAACATGGATAATATTGATGATGCTGTAAGGACTACAAAAGAAAAACTTACAAACTATGCGGGACAGGCTTTTGAAAATTATAGAAAGTCAAATGTATATATAAATACTGATATTGTAGAACAATTCAAGCATCCGATTTTTGTATCTTCATATCTTGATAATATGTCCAGAAAAGATGTATCTGAATATACAAAAAAAGAGATGAAGGTTTATAAAGATCTTACTTCAAAGGGAGAAGTAACAAAAGAGCAGTTAAAAGAGATTGCTAACATGGATGAAGTAAGAAAAGTATTTGATGAAGTTGTAAAAGATAAAGAGAAAATGCTTGAAGAAAAAGCAAGAAACTTTGTTCCTGTTGCAAGGGATGAACTTGAAGATAAGCTTAAGAGAATATCTGACCTGGCTAAGAAAAGAAAAGAGCAGTTATCTGAGAATGACAGAGAAAAGCTTATGGAACAAAAGAAACTTATTACAACCCAGATTAACAAAACAAATGCTAACTTAGAGGTTGTATTTAATGAGCTTATTGAAAAAGTTGAGAATCAGAAGCTTCAGGCAATCAGCGAGATAAGAGCTTATAACCGTGAATATTTGCAGGTTTCAGAAAAAGAGGGTGTTACAACTCATTATGAGATCAGAAAAGAATCTGCATCAGTATGGTTTAAACCATGGACATGGGGTACAAGTTCAAGAGTTATATATAGTTATGATGAAAAATATCAATATATAGATGCATATGATGCTATTGAAAATATCAGAAACTTTGTTGAAGATGGTAAGGCATCAATTGAGGCGGCATTTAATAAATCTATTGATATTGCTGAACTTAAGCATAAATTACTTTCGATTATTATTGAAAATCTTAATGCTCTTGGTGATAATTTTGATGCTTCATACTATAAGATTCTTGTTGAAAAAACATTGCAGGGAATAAAAATTCCTGTTATTGAGTTCCCAACAACCCAATTTGAGGATATAATTAATTCTGAATTCAGTGGTGAAATTAAGAGTAATTCAATGAAGTCTAACTTTAAGAAAGTTTTATCAGATACCATCTATGATGTAAGAGAAGGTATTTGTAAGAAGTTAGAGCATGAGGTTATGAGATTTGAAGATGTTGTTGAGGGATTAAAGAGTAATTTCTCAGTAGACTTATTAAGTAACATTCAGGATGAATTAAGTACAATTATTGATCAGTCCGCAGATAAAGAAGGAAAGATCAAGAAATATAATGAAATTATAAAGCTTGTTGAAGAACTTGGAACAATAAGTGAATAAAATAAAATGCCCGGATTCATAAAGAGTCCGGGCGTTTATTATTATTGGGAATATTAATAGAATCAGGAAGTAGTTTATGGGAAAAGAAAGTAAAAAAATAACAAATATAATTAAATGGGCATTTGTGATAATTATTCTTTTTATTATCTTTATGGTATTTAAAGACTCATATAAAGATATATTAAGGGAATTGCTTAAATTATCTTTTATAACACTTATTTTGCTTTTTGCAGTGAGTATTATATATAATATTTTCGATGGTCTGGCTTATTATATGCATGGAAAAAGACATAATAAGGATTTTAAAATTATTGATGGTATTCTGTGTTCATATTATTGTGGCTTTTTCAGGCTTGCCACACTTGGCGGTGGAACAGCGGTTGCAGGTATATATTATCTTAGAAATAAAAAAATAGATGAGGTATCATCAGGTTCTTTTATAACCATAAATTATATGATACAAAAGATAGCAGTTCTATTTAATTTCCTGCTTTTGTTTTTTATTAATTTTTCTAAAATGAAAAAAAATTATGGTGAATATATAAAATATATTTATCTTGGAATACTTTTTACATTTATTATTGTATCGGTGCTTCTGGCAGTGTGCTTAAGTAAAAATATGCATATGGCTCTTATGGGAATTATCAGATTTTTGGATAAAAAGAAAAGACTTGATAAATATATAATAATTGCAGATGAGAAGCTTACAAAGTTACGGAAAGATACGTTAACATACATTAAAGATAAAAAGCTTTTGCTTAAGCTTTTTATGATAAACTCGTTAAAATTTATCCTTGGGTGGAATCTTATAGGAGCTGTATTTATTGGAAGTGGAAGCATATCAGATATAATTTTTTATGAAGGGGTATCTTCTGTTGCAATAGCTCTTGCAGGAGTTATACCTGCTCCCGGAGGAGCAGGCTCAACTGAATTTTTATTTTACTCGCTGTATAGTATTATAACTACGAAAGCTATAGCTGGTGGAATAATGGTTCTGTACAGGGTTTTTACCTATTTTGTACCATTTATTTTTGGTGGTATATATATATTTATATTAAAGCTTATAAATAAGAATACCGCCGGAAGATAATATATTTTCATCAAACTTATAAGAAAATAATATATTGTCAGGAACTATATCCATATCAGGATTAAATTTTGTTTTTCCACAGTTTAGTACAACCTTAATATCTTCTGACTTATCATGTTTTGTATATGAAATGATACGTGGATTGTCATTATGAGAAAAAGTATAATCATTGTTTCTAAGAGCTTTATGCTCTTTTCTAAGAGAAATGATTTTTTTCATAATGGCAATTTCTTTATCAAATTTACCGTTTTCAATTTCATCCCAAGGCATACACCTTCTGCAATCAGGGTCATGTCCGCCTTCTAAAACAATCTCCGTGCCGTAGTAAATGCATACGGTTCCCGGCATTGTAAAAAGGGCACACATCTGCTGGTAAAAGGCATCTTTATCCTTTAGTTTGGTTATAAGTCTTATTGTGTCATGTGAATCAAGCAGGTTAAATAAAACGTTGTTGGTCTGTTCCATATAAAGTGAATAACATCTGTTTATGGCATGTTCAAAAGTAAGTGATGATGTTTTTTTGTTGCTCCAGAATTCATTAATGCTGTCGCCAAAAGGATAATTCATAACAGAATCAAATTCATCCCCTCTTAACCATGGCATTGAATCGTGCCAGATTTCGCCAAGTATATAAAAATCAGGTTTTAATTCCTTTAATTTTTTTCTCATTTCTTTACATAGTGTATGGGAAATCTCATTTGCAACATCAAGTCTTATTCCATCAATGTCATAAACCTGTATCCATTTTGTAAGGACGCCTATGATATAGTCGATAACTTCTGGATTGTTTGTATTTAACTTTGGCATAGGATCTACAAATGCGAAGGTATAATATTTTCCTGATGTAGCATTTGCAGAGAAAAATGCTTTGTAATCTTTTTTATCAATAAATGATTTATCAGCAAATGGCCATTCATTTACCATAAACCAGTTGAAATATTTTGAATCAGGACCCTTTTCTACAACATCAAGCCATGGTTTAAACATTGCACCGCTATGGTTAAAAACGCCATCCATCATAATCTTTATTCCGTTTGAATGGGCTGTTTTTACAAGATTTGTCATATCCTCATCTGTTCCAAAATGTGGGTCTAATTCCAGATAATCTTCAGTATCATATTTATGATTACTTACAGCTTTACAGATAGGTGTAAGATAAATTCCTGTGATTCCAAGGTCTTTAAGGTATGGTATTTTATCTTTGATACCAACTAAATCTCCGCCGTAATAATCGTTATATGATACTTTCTTTCCATATTTTGACCATGGTTTTACGTTCTTAGGATCATAGTCATGATTGGAATTTTTGAATCTGTCAACAAAAATCTGATACCAGACAGTATCATTTACCCAGTCAGGAGTTACATTTATATCTGATTTATTCATCCAAGGAAAATAGAATAGCTGTGTTCTTTCGTTTGATTTTTCATATTCTTCTTTGGTATAAAATCCATCTTCAAGATAAATATATGATTCATCCTTAGAATCTAATACAAAGTAATAAGTGAGTCTTTTGAAAGGTGGTGTAACAATAACAGACCAGAGCAGATGGTCTTTTAACATTATTTTTTTTGTAAGGTTTAGCTCTATTCCTTTAAATTTATGGTCTCCGCCCATAAGTCCTTCCATAAAAGGATCGTTATAAAACAGGGTAACATTTTCAATATCATATCCGGTACGGATAGTGATTTTAATATCATTCTCATTTAGACAGTAGCAGTAGTTATCATTGGCTCTATGATAAATGGCAGCTTTATTCATACATTGTCCTCCATTAGGTTATTTCTCTTATTTCTTCCACGTTCATTTTACTCATTGTGCTGTTATGATATTTTGTAAGATATGTGACATCTTCGCCAAACCAGTCAGGTGGTGTGAAACTGTCAGCTTCAGCTATTGAATCAAATTCGACTTCGGCAATGATAAGGCCTTCAAAGGTGTTTTTGAAAATATCAAGTTCTATCATATGGCCTTCGTAAGGTATAAGATATCTGTATTTTGTTATAATATTTCCATCGGATTTTTTGATCAAATGGTCATAGCTTTCCTTATTAAGATTTAAATTATACTCTTCCCTTGAAAGTAAACCACTCGTTTTGTATGTAAGAACATATTTATTATTTTGTTTTCTTACACGAATAACAGGGTCTGTATTTAAATAACCCTGTTCTATTATAAGATAATCATAGGATGTAAGATCAGGCAGTTTTTTTATCAGAAATTTTCTTTCGATTTCCATAATAAGTTCCTTTCTAACTTAAGATAACACACGATTTTTTTTAATTATACAAATTTAAAACAATAGTTTCAATGATATTGTAAAGAATAAAAAAATTATTTATAATGTATATAGGATTAATATGCTTTTTCAGAACTTGTATGCCTGATGGGATATATTGGATTTGAATAAAAATGGAGGATTAACAATGAGTAAAGTATTTGCGTTTGTAGCAGAAGGGTTTGAAGAAACTGAACTTATTGCAGTTATTGATTTACTTTTAAGAGCGAAGATAGATTTAAAAACTGTTTCTGTTACGGGAAATAATGATGTGAAAGGTTCACATGGAATAGTTATTAAAACAGATTTGTTAATAGAGGATATTGATATAGATTCTGCAGATATGCTTTTTTTACCGGGTGGAATTCCCGGGACTCCAAATCTTTTTGCAAATAAGAAGCTTACAGATGCAATTGTAAGATTTGAAGAAAGTGGAAAGAAACTTGCTGCAATCTGTGCAGCACCATCAATATTTGGTAAATTAAATATATTAGAAGGTAAAGAAGCAGTTGTTTACCCTGGTTTTGAAGATGAGTTAAAAGGTGCTGTGGTTTCAGATAAGAAGTTTATTACTTCAAAAAACATTTCTACAGGTAAAGGAATGGGTGCGGCAATTGATCTTGGACTTGAACTGATAAGAGTTTTAAAGGGTAGTGAGGAAGCTGATATTATTGCAGAAAAAATATGTTATTAAGTAAATGCATACCATAGGTGTATATTAACAAAGTAAAGGATAATTTTATGCAAAAGATTTTATACTTTGACTATTGCGCATTTATTGTATTATGTATAATACTTGTTATTGTAATATTAAAGGGAATGACCAAGGGCAGATTGAATAAAGCTTATTTTTATCTGCTTATATGTGCTTTTTTTGCAACATATTTTGATATTGCGGCAGTAACTTTTGATGTACTGTATTTTAAAAGTCCTATATTAAGGTATGGTTCCCATACTTTATATCTTTTTATGCATACATTAAGTGCGTTATTATATGTTTACTATATTATATGTCTTACGGATACTTTTTTTCTTTTTAAAAAATCAAAACTGCGTACAATAAGTTTTTTAGCTCCCTTTGTGGTTTTATGTATATTGTATGTAGAAAACTTTTTTTCGAAGAAATTATTTTACATTGATGATTCCCTGGATTATGTAAGAGGACAGTATTTTATTGTATTATATGTACTTACTTTGTATTATGTAATTTATGGATTTTATTATCTTGTAAAATTCAGGAGAGTTTTTGACTGGGGAAGATTTATACCGTTACTTTCGGATATATTATTTTTAATAGTCGCTCTTCTTATACAATATAAGCATCCTAATCTTTTGGTGGAAATGTTTGCTTCAGCTATAGGTCTTATATTTATTCAGATGATGGTACAAAGACCTGAAGAAATAATTGACAGTGATACAAACTTAAATAAATTAAGCTTATTTGTCGAGGATTTAAAGAGAAGCTTTATAAATAAAAAACATGAAGAAATAGTGATGTTTAACATTGTAAATTATAAAGTTATTCGTGATATGCTTGGATATAACGAAACAAAATTGTTAAAAAGAAATATCGGAGCAAAAATATTAGAAGTTATTGAATCTTCTAAAATGAATGCAGAGGTATATTATGCTGATGCAGGCAGATACAGAATAGTAATGAGTATAGATAATCAGGGAGAAGACACTAAAGTCCTGGCAGAGAAAATTAATGAGGAAATAAAAAAAGATTATATTTTTAATAATATGAATATAAATATAATCGCATGTACATGTATAGTTAATTTTCCTGAAGATATTGACAATGTTGATGATGTCATCAAGTTTGGAGATAATATCGGTGTAAAGGAATACACGGGAGAAGTGCTATACGCAACAGAACTTTTTAAGAAAGATGAATATAATATTATGAGAGATATTGATGAAATACTCGAGAATGCCGTTAATGAAAGGAAGTTCAAGGTAGTATATCAGCCAATATATTCTGTTGAAACCCAAAAATTTTCCCGGGCTGAAGCATTAGTAAGACTTAATGATGAAAAATATGGAAATATTTCACCGGCAGTTTTTATTCCGGTTGCTGAAAAAAATGGAACAATAAATAAAATTGGTGAAATAGTTATGGAGGAAGTTTGTAAGTTCGTAAGTTCGGAAGAATTCAGGGATTCAGAGCTTGAATATATTGAAGTTAACCTTTCAATAATGCAGTGTATGAACAGGAATTTAGTAACAAGTTTAATGAATATTCTTAGTAAATATGATGTTAAGCCAAAATATATAAATCTTGAGATTACGGAAACTGCTACAGCGTCGGTTCAGGATATTGTTTATGATAATATAAATAAATTATGGCTTAAAGGTTTTAGATTTTCTCTTGATGATTTTGGAACAGGATATTCAAATATTGCAAGATTATCACAACTTCCATTTTCAATAATAAAATTTGACAGAACTCTTACAATGATTGGAAATAATGATAAATTAAATATTATTATTAAAAATCTTATGAGAGCATTTAAGGAAACAAATGCCAAGATTGTGGTTGAAGGTATAGAAGATAAAGTTACTTTAGATCAGTTTACATCTTTAGGATGTGATTATATCCAGGGATTTTATTTTTCAAAACCTTTGCCTCTTGATGATTTTGTTTCATTTATAAAAGAAAAAAATATGTAAGGAGATTTTTTATATCATGATTAACAAATTAGTAGGAAAGATTAAAAAGTTAAATGCACCTGTAGTTGTAGGATTAGATCCTAAGTTAGAATTTGTTCCTGAATTTATTAAGGAAAAAGCATTTAAAGAGTATGGCGAAACTTTAGAAGGAGCAGCAAATGCAATATATGAGTTTAATAAAGGAATAATAGATGCAACATATGATCTTATTCCTGCTGTAAAACCACAGATAGCAATGTATGAGCAGTTTGGTGTGGAAGGCATGATTGCTTTTAAGAAAACTGTGGATTATGCTAAATCAAAAGATTTGGTTGTTATTGGTGATATAAAAAGAGGAGATATAGGTTCTACATCAGCAGCATATGCAGTAGGACATGTTGGTAAAATAAAAGTTGGAAGCAAGGAATATGTTCCTTTTAATGAGGACTTTGTTACTGTAAATCCATATCTTGGAAGTGATGGAGTTAATCCTTTTATTGATGTATGTAAAGAAACTAAAAAAGGTATTTTTGTTTTAGTAAAAACATCTAATCCATCAAGTGGAGAATTCCAGGACAGACTTATTGACGGAAGACCTTTATATGAAATAGTTGGTGAAAAGGTAAGAGAGTTTGGAGAAGCTCATATGGGTGATGAGTATAGTTATGTTGGTGCTGTAGTTGGTGCAACATATCCTGAGATGGGCAAGATCTTAAGAAAGATTATGCCAAAGACTTATATATTAGTACCTGGATATGGTGCACAGGGTGGAAAGGCAGCTGATTTAGCCCCATACTTTAATGAAGACGGACTTGGAGCAATTATTAATTCATCAAGAGGAATTATTGCTGCATATAAGCAGGATGATTATAAGAAGTTTGGTGAAGAAGGATATGCAGATGCATCAAGAGCAGCTGTAGAATTTATGATTGATGATATAAGGAAAGGTGTTGGATTATAATGTGTAATAAGAAATATACATTTGAGGATGGCCTTATTTTAAGCCAGAAGGAATTATCAAAAGATATATTTGAAATGTGGATTGAAACTGAGGCTGCAAAATCTGCTATACCGGGTCAGTTTATATCTTTGTATACAGATGACAAATCAAAATTATTGCCAAGACCTATAAGCATCTGTGAAATAGCAGAAGATAAAAAGAGTTTAAGAATAGTTTATAGAATAGCAGGAAAAGGAACAAAAATCTTTTCTGAAAAACTTGCAGGTGAAGAGATAAAAATTGTAGGTCCATTAGGAAACGGATATGACCTTTTGGATGAAAAAGCTATTTTAATTGCAGGTGGTATTGGAATTCCTCCTATGCTTGAACTTGCAAAAAAATTGAAAGAAAAAAATGTTGATATCAATGTTGTTTTAGGATATAGGGATGCCGCATTATTTTTAAAAGATGATTTTGAAAAGTATGCAAAAGTTTATATTGCAACAGAAGATGGCTCTGTAGGTACTAAGGGAAATGTACTTGATTGTATAAAAGAAAATAAAATTTCAGGAAAAGTTATTTATTCATGCGGACCTACACCAATGCTTAGAGCTGTAAAAGAATATGCTCTTGAAAATGATATGGAAGCATATATTTCTTTAGAAGAAAGAATGGCATGTGGAATAGGTGCATGTCTTGGATGTGTATGTAAGACAACAGATATAGATGATCATTCTTTAGTGAAAAATGCCAGAGTTTGTACTGACGGACCTGTTTTTGATGCAAGGGAGGTTGATATTTAATGAATACAAGTGTAAATATAGCAGATGTAATTTTTAAAAATCCCGTGATGACAGCATCAGGAACATTTGGTTCCGGTATGGAATATTCAAATTTTGTTGATTTAAACAAACTTGGTGGTGTAATTACAAAAGGTGTTGCAAATGTGCCATGGGAAGGAAATAAAGTTCCAAGAGTTGTTGAGACATATGGCGGTATGTTAAATGCTATAGGACTTCAAAATCCCGGTATAGATAAATTTGTTGAAAGAGATATACCTTTCCTTAAAAATTATGATTGTAATGTTATTGTGAATGTATGTGGAAGAAGCATTGAAGACTATGTTGATGTTGTTCAGAAACTTGCATATGAAGATGGCGTGGATATGCTTGAAATAAATATCTCATGTCCTAATGTTAAAGAAGGTGGAATTGCTTTTGGACAGAATCCTGATAATGCATATGAAGTTACAAAGCAGGTAAAGAAATATGCAAAACAGCCTGTAATCATGAAATTAAGTCCGAATGTAACAGATATTACAGAAATGGCAAAAGCTGTGGAAGCAGCAGGAGCAGATGCAGTTTCGCTTATAAATACAATTACAGGAATGAAGATAGATATAGAGAAACAGACTTTTGCGCTTGCAAATAAAACAGGTGGAATGTCCGGTCCTGCCATAAAACCTGTAGCCATAAGAATGGTAAATCAGGTTGCAAACGCTGTAAATATTCCAATTATTGGAATGGGTGGAATATCTACATATGAAGATGCAATTGAATTTATTTTAGCAGGTGCAACAGGTATCTGTGTTGGTACTGCAAACTTCTTTAATCCTTTAGCAACAGAAGAAATTGTAGCAGGTATTGAAGCGTACATGAAGAGAAAAAATGTAGAAGACATAAATGATTTAATTGGTCTTGTAAACAAATAATGAGAGTGTGTATTATATGGAATTTGTAAAGATTGATAAAGTATCAGAAGGTGAATTTATTAACCGTTTTGATATAACATATAAGACGGTATCAGGATATCCTAAGGTTTATGAAATGATAAGCAGGGATAAAGAAATCCATACACTTGAAGAATTGAATAATCATAGTGTTGATGCTGTTGTTATGATAATGTTTAAGGATTCTGACAGAGAAAAAATCCTTTTAAGTAAAGAATTCAGAATGGCTCCCGGTGAATGGGTTTATAATTTTCCGGCAGGAATAATCGAAGACGGAGAAAGTTTTTCTGAAGCTGCTAAAAGGGAATTAAGGGAAGAAACAGGTCTTGAAATAAAAGAGATAGTTGATACATCCTTTGAAAGTTATAGCGCTGTAGGATATTCAAATGAAAAGAATGTGTGTGTTGTTGGAGTATGTGATGGCGAAATCAGATGCAGTGATTCTGAATTTGAAGAAATAGAAGCAGGTTTTTATACAAAAGAGGAAGTAAGAGAACTTCTTAAAAATAATAAGTTTTCTTCAAGAGCCCAGGGCTTTTGTTATGCATGGGCGGTGCTTGAAACATTAGGGCTTTCGTGTTAGAATGTCATAGATTGTTGAAATATATAATCATAAAATCTAAAGGTAAAGTTAAAAAAGGAGATATACAGATGGAAGCATATAAACAGGAATTTATCGAATTTATGGTGGATTGCAATGTTCTTAAATTTGGAGATTTTGTAACAAAGAGTGGAAGAAAGACTCCTTTTTTTGTAAATACAGGATTTTATAGAACAGGAAAAGCACTTACAAAGTTAGGTGAGTACTATGCAAAGGCTATTGAAAGCAAATTTGGAGCAGACTTTGATGTGTTATTTGGACCTGCATATAAAGGTATTCCTCTTACAGTTGCTACAACAATAGCTATCAGCAATATGTATGATAAAGATATTAAATATTGCTCAAATAGAA
Organism: Lachnospiraceae bacterium RM5; assembly: GCA_900110975.1. Classification (GTDB taxonomy): domain Bacteria; phylum Bacillota; class Clostridia; order Lachnospirales; family Lachnospiraceae; genus Bovifimicola. Next base: position 13,588 of record FOFK01000010.1, on the reverse strand, counting down.
AAGAAGTTAAGGATCATGGCGATACAGGAATTTTACTTGGAAGTCCTATAACAGATGGTGATAAGGTTCTTATTATTGAAGATGTTACAACAGCAGGAACATCAATTAATGAAACTCTTCCAATTATTAAAGCACAGGGAAATGTGGAAATGGTTGGACTTGTCGTATCAGTAGACCGTATGGAAAGAGGACAGGGAGAAAAGAGTGCTCTTGATGAAATAAAAGAAAAATATGGCTTAGAGACAACAGCAATTGTTACTATGGCTGAAGTTGTAGAGCATTTATATAATAAAGAATATAAAGGCAGAGTTATCATTGATGATAAGATTAAAAAAGCCATTGATGAATATTATGAAATATATGGTGTAAAATAATTATTACATTTAAACATTTTTGTAAGGAGGTTCTTTTATGGAAAAGGTTTATAAGGTTATGCGCAGGGTTGGTTCTGCTAATATAGCTTTAGGAATTATTGCAATTACTGTAGGAGTAGCTATAGGTATAATTTCTATTATATCCGGAGCTGCACTTTTGAAAGATAAATCAGAGATTACTTTTTAGTTAAAAGGGAGGTTTTAAGCCTCCCTTTTCCAGTGAGGTACATATGAGACGAAGACGAAGACGTGGTTATCAGTATACGGAAGTTATTAATTCAAAAAACAATATAATTTCAATTCTTATTTTTGTGGCTGCATTTGCAACATTGATGCTTGGTATATATAAATCATATAAAATGAATGCAAATGCCGGAGGAATTGTAGGACTTATAGCTGTTTTTTCTTTTGCGATTTCCATAGTAGGCATAAAATTTGGAATTATGGGAATAAAGAATAAAGAAAAAATGGTTCCCCTGTCATATATAAGTATAGCACTAAACGGATTAATGATATTGTTTATAGTAGCTATTATTATTTATGGATTGTTGACTATATAGATTAAAGCTAGTAAAATAGGACTTGAATGATATTTTTTTATTAATAATTAATTTAGAAAAGAGGAATATTATGGCAAAAGTAGGAATATTAATGGGAAGTGATTCGGATCTTAAGATTATGAGCAATGCAGCAAAAATGCTTGAGGAGTTTGGAATTGATTATGAAATGACAATTATCTCAGCTCACAGAATGCCGGATATATTTTTTGATTATGCAAAAACAGCTAAAGAAAGAGGTATAAGCGTAATTATAGCAGGTGCCGGAGGAGCAGCTCATTTACCTGGTATGGCAGCAGCAATTTTCCCATTACCTGTTATTGGAGTACCTATTCATACAAAGAGTGTAGGTGGAGTTGATTCTCTTTATTCAATTGTACAGATGCCACAGGGTATTCCTGTTGCAACAGTTGCTATAGATGGAGCAGCAAATGCTGCAATCCTTGCTGCAAAGATTCTTGCAGTATCTGATGAAAAATTACTTGAAAAACTTGAAGTTTATAAAGAAGGTCTTAAAGACAAGGTTGTTGCAAAGGCTGATAAACTTGATAAAGTTGGTTATGAAAAATACATTGATGAAATGTAATTTTTATAATATATATTTGTAAAATTAATTTATTAAAAGTAGGAAATATTAAGCTATTAAATAGCGAAACAGAAAGAGGTATAATAATGGATTACAAGAAAGCCGGAGTTGATATTGAAGCAGGATATAAGTCAGTTGAACTTATGAAAGGATATGTAAATGCTACAAAGAGACCTGAAGTTTTAGGCGGTATTGGTGGATTTGCAGGTGCTTTTGATCTTAGTAAGATTAAAGATATGGAAGACCCTGTTTTATTATCAGGAACAGATGGATGTGGAACTAAAGTAAAACTTGCATTTATTTTAGATAAACATGATACAATCGGAATTGATGCTGTTGCAATGTGTGTAAATGATATTATTTGTTCCGGTGGTGAACCATTATTTTTCTTAGATTATATTGCATGTGGAAAGAATTATCCTGAGAAAATTGCAAGCATTGTAAAAGGTGTTGCTAAAGGTTGTGAAATGGCAGGCTGTTCATTAGTTGGAGGAGAAACAGCAGAACATCCGGGACTTATGCCTGTTGATGAATATGACCTTGCAGGATTTGCAGTTGGTGTAGTAGATAAGAAAGACCTTATTACAGGTGAAAATATTAAAGAAGGGGATGTTCTTATCGGTATTGCATCTTCAGGAATTCACAGCAATGGATTCTCTTTAGTAAGAAACGTATTCAGAATGAATGCTGAAACTTTAAATACATATTATGATTCTTTAGGAACAACTCTTGGAGAAGCTTTAATTGCACCAACAAAGATTTATGTTAAAGCATTAAAATCTGTTACAGATTCAGGTGTAACAATTAAAGGATGTTCACATATTACAGGTGGCGGATTCTATGAAAATATTCCAAGAATGTTACCGGAAGGTGTAAAAGCTAAGGTTAATAAGAACAGTTACAAGATACCACCAATCTTTAAGATGCTCTCAGTAGACGGAGATATTTCAGAAGAAATGATGTATAACACATTTAACATGGGTGTTGGTATGGTATTATGTGTAGATAAAGATGATGTTGAAAAGACAATCACAGCTATATCTGATGCAGGAGAAGAGGCATTTGTACTCGGTGAAATTATTTCTGGTGATAAAGGAGTAGTTTTATGCTAAGAATTGGTGTATTAGTTTCCGGAGGGGGAACTAATCTTCAGGCAATAATTGATGCTATTAATTCAGGTGAAATTACAAATGCTGAAATAGAAGTTGTTATAAGTAACAATAAAAATGCATATGCCCTTCAAAGAGCAGAAAATGCAGGGATTAAAGGAGTACTTGTTTCTCCAAAAGATTTTGAGGTAAGAGAAGATTATAATAAGGCTTTAATTGAAGAGCTTGATAAATATAATCTTGATTTAGTTGTTCTTGCCGGATGTATGGTTGTTCTTCCAAAAGAACTTATTGAAAAATATGAAAATAAAATTATAAATATTCATCCTGCACTTATTCCATCTTTTTGTGGTAAAGGTTTTTATGGATTACATGTTCATGAAAAAGTCTTAGAAAGAGGTGTGAAAATCACAGGTGCAACAGTTCATTTTGTTGATGCAGGTTGTGATACAGGTCCTATTATTACACAAAAAGCTGTAGAAGTTTTAGAAGGAGATACTCCTGAAGTTTTACAGAGAAGAGTTATGGAAGAAGCTGAATGGAAGATTATGCCATGGGCAATTAATATGATTGCAAATGGAAAGATTACAGTAGAAAATGGTAAGGTAAAAACTCTTAATACAGATAACTAGGAGGATAAGAGGATTAATGAAAGTTTTAATAGTTGGAAGTGGCGGAAGAGAACATGCTATAGCATGGGCTGTAAATAAAAGCAAAAAAGTTGATAAGATATATTGTGCACCTGGAAATGCAGGTATTTCCCAGATTGCAGAATGTGTAGATATTGGAGCAATGGAATTTGATAAATTAGTTTCTTTTGCAAAAGAAAAAGAAATTGATTTAACAATTATCGGAATGGATGACCCACTCGTTGGTGGTGTTGTAGATGCTTTTGAAAAAGAAGGCTTAAGAGTTTTTGGACCAAGAAAGAATGCTGCTATTTTGGAAGGTTCTAAAGCTTTTTCAAAGGAGCTTATGAAGAAGTATAACATTCCTACAGCTGCCTATGAAACTTTTACATCCTCAGAAGATGCGATTAATTATCTTGAAAATTCAAAATATCCAATCGTATTAAAAGCAGATGGTCTTGCACTTGGAAAAGGTGTTCTTATTTGTAATACAAAAGAAGAAGCTCTTGATGGTGTAAAAGAAATTATGCTTGATAAGAAATTTGGAGACGCAGGTAATAAGCTTGTTGTTGAAGAATTTATGGTAGGAAGAGAAGTTTCTGTTTTATCATTTGTTGATGGAAATACTATAAAGATTATGACTTCAGCTCAGGATCATAAGAGAGCAAAAGATGGTGATCAGGGCTTAAATACAGGAGGAATGGGAACATTCTCACCAAGTCCTTTCTACACAGATGAAGTTGATGCCTTCTGTAAAAAATACATTTATCAGGCAACTGTAGATGCTATGAAGGCTGAAGGAAGAACTTTTAAAGGAATTATTTTCTTTGGACTTATGCTTACAAGTGATGGCCCTAAGGTATTAGAATATAATGCAAGATTTGGAGATCCAGAAGCACAGGTTGTTATTCCAAGAATGAAAAATGATATTATAGATGTTATTGAAGCCTGCGTTGATGGAAAGCTTGATGAAATAAATCTTGAATTTGAAGATAATGCAGCAGTCTGCGTTGTACTTGCTTCAGACGGATATCCTGTTTCTTATGAAAAAGGATTTGAAATAAAAGGACTTGAAAACTTTGAAGGAAAAGATTCTTATTATGTATTCCATGCAGGAACAAAATTATCAGATGGAAAATTCCTTACAAATGGAGGAAGAGTCCTTGGTGTAACTGCAAAAGGAAAAGATCTTTTAGATGCAAGAAAAAATGCATATGAAGCTACAAAACTTATAGAATTTGATAATAAGTACATGAGAAGTGATATCGGAAAGGCGATTGACGAAGTTGAAAGCTAAAAAGATTCGTTTAAAATCTTTGTTATTTTTTTTAATGGCATTCATTCTTTTTTCTGCTCTTTTTTGTAATTCTATTTACTTTAAAGGGCAGGCAAAAGAAACCGAAAGTGGAACGGTCACGGCATCATCATTAAATGTAAGAACATCTCCGGGAGCAAATGGTAATACAAACAGATTAACATCAGATGGAGCATATGTAGTATTATCATCCGGAACAAATGTTACAGTTACAAAAAAAGAATATGCCAGTGATGGTTCTCTTTGGTATGCCATTATTTTTAATTATAAAGGTAAAACTTTATCAGGATATGTAAGTTCAAGTTATATTTCCATTGATGTAACTTATACTTACGATGAAAGCTTTGAAAAATATTTAACTGCCCAGGGATTTCCTGAAAGTTACAAAGAAGGTTTAAGAAAAATACATGCAAAATATCCTAACTGGGTATTTGTTGCAGATCATGTGGAATATAATTTTTCTGATGTAGTTGAAAATGAAAATTATACAGGAAGAAGTCTTATTCATGCTACTTCCATTTCATCATGGAAAAGAGTAACAGATGGAGTTTATAACTGGGATACAAATACATATTCAACTTTTGACGGTTCTTCATGGGTATGTGCTTCAAAAGAATTAATAGCATATACATTAGATCCAAGAAATTTTCTTGATGAAACAAATATTTTCCAGTTTGAACTTTTATCCTATGATTCATCAGTTCATACAACAGAAACAGTTAATGGTCTTTTAGAAGAATCATTTATGGAAAATACTAAGATAGATAATTCAATGACATATGCTGATGCATTAATTGCAGCAGCAAAGACATCCAAGGTAAGTCCTTTTCATCTTGCTTCAAGAATTATGCAGGAAGTTGGAGTTAAAGGAACAAGTGCCGGGATTTTAGGTTATTATGCTCCTTCAACAGGTAATGTTTATACAAATTTATATAATTATTATAATATTGGAGCATATGCAGCCCAGGGAAGAGGCGCTATTGAAAATGGTCTTATATATGCATCAAAAACAGATGCTTCAACTTTAAGACCATGGAATTCAAGATATAAAGCAATTGTGGGTGGAGCCATATTTATTGGGACAGGTTTTATAAACATTGGTCAGGATACCATATATTATGAGAAATTTGATCTGGTTGGAACGCCATATTCCCATCAGTATATGGCAAATGTTCTTGCACCAAGATCAGAAGCAGCAAGCATGGCATCTGCTTATTCAGACAGTATGAAAAGTAAGTTATCTCTTACATTTAAGATTCCTGTTTATAATAATATGCCTGCAACCGTATGTGGCCTTCCTTATTCTGATGATACTCCTTCAAAGAGTATTAATTCTTCGAGTGGAACATATAATAAAGGCGTATATACAAGCGTTGAAGAAATGGGAATTGAAGATGTAAGTGAAGGTACAAATATGAGTATTGATAAAGAGAAAATTCCTGTTATATCAGATAATAATATTATAAATATTAATCCTGCAACAAGCACGGCTGATTTTAAAGAATACATAAAATATGCAGATGGATTAAATGATGTATCAATCAGTGTTATTTCAAAGAATAATACAGAAAAAGAAAGTGGTAAGATTTGTACCGGTGATAAAGTAAATGTTTATGATAAACAGGGAAATCTTAAAAATACATATAATTGTATAATTTATGGAGATGTAAATGGTGATGGATATATTACCATAATGGATATGGTTTATGTAAAGAGACATTTACTTAATATTAAGACTTTAGATGGAGCATATCTTTTAGCGGCAAATGCCACAAGGGATGCAGAGTTGAATATTCTTGATATGGTATATATTAAGAGAAGTATTTTAGGAATAATTATAATAAATCAAAAGTAGTAAAAATATATAGGCGGAAAAGAAAATGAGAGTAAATAATAAAAATGTTTTTATAAAAATAATTAGTGTGGTAGCAGTTTTTATTATGTTTCTAGGCATAAATTTAGGTTTTAATACTAAAAATGCATATGCTACGGGAAATGTAAGTATAGAAGTATCTTCAGTGGAAGGTAATATTGGAGATATTGTATCTGTTGATGTAAGGGTAGTGCCTGATGTTGACGGTATTATATATCTTTCAGTATCATATGATACTAATTATTTGGAATATGTAAGTGGCGGGGCAAATTCAGGTGTTGCAGGACTTGTACTTGATATTCTTGATGGTGTAAAGCCTGGTGAAGGAACTGTTACAACTCTTAATTTCAAATTAAAAGCAGCAGGAAGTACAACAATAAGTGTATCTGATAATACCCAGGCTTATCCTGTTAATGCGACTGATGATTCGCCTATGGCTGTTGCAAAGACTGATGGTACTGTAACTATTAATTCTTCTTCAACAGCATCAGGAGATTGTTTCCTTGCAGGTCTTACAATCCAGGCGGTTAATGCTAAGGGTGAGAAAAAGGAAGTTGCACTTACACCTGCATTTTCAAGGGATGTTTTTGAATATGTAGCTGATGCGCCTAATGATACAAAGAGTTATATTGTATCAACTACTTTATCAGATGCTACTGCATCTAGTATGGTAACGGGAACAAAGATAAATAATGGTGATAATAAAACTGAAATTGTTGTAACTGCAGCAAATGGAGCTACAAATACATATAATGTTTATACAACAATTGATACCTCTGCCGTGGAAAATACAGAGGAACAAAAGAAGGAAGAAGAAACAAAGGAAGTAGTTGATGAAAAACTTGCAGGAATTGACAGATCTCCTTTGTTTATTGAAGATATAAATATGTATCTTATTCAGGATTTTTCATTCGTTTCTGTCCCTAATGGATTTAAAGAAGTTGCTACAAAATTCAGAAATAAAGATATTGTGGCATTAAAGAATGAAGATAAAGGACTTGTTCTTGTATGTCTTGCAACGGATGCAAGAGGTTCAAATGCGAACTTATATATTTTTACGGAAGCTACAAATGCCATAGATGAAATGGTTATTATTAAATGTGGTGATACAGAGTATATTGTAATGCCTACAGATCCGACATATAAAGGACCTGAAGGATATAAGGAAACTACTCTTTCTATAAATGATAAAAAGGTAAGGGCGTGGATTAAAGAGGATGGTTCTTCATTTTATGTTGTATATGTTATGAATGGTGCCGGTGAAGTGGGACTTTATGTATATGACTCAAAAGAAGGAACCATGCAAAGATTTATGGAAGATGGAAAAGGTGATGAGGATACAAATTTACCTGATGAAAAAGGTAAAGAATATCAGGCGTTAAGAAAAGATTATAATAATTTAAATGAAAAATATAATAAAAATAAAACTATTACAAAGACATATTTAGTTGTTATATTTATACTTATTCTTGTTATAATTGCAATAATCGCAGTACTTGTATATACGATAAAAAACAGAAGAAGAAATAGAAGAAAAGACGAATCACAGAATTCAGATAAAATGTATATTGAGATACTTGATTCTGATGAAAAAAAATAAAAGATATGAAGTTATAATTATTGACGGAAAACCTTTATTGTTATAGTATATATATAACAATAAAGGTGGTGATTTTATGTGGATTGCAATAGATTTTAATAGTGATACATCCATCTATATGCAGCTAAGAAATCAGATAATAGAGGGTATTGCAACAGATGTTCTAAAAGAGGGTGATTCATTACCATCAGTAAGGCAGATGGCTGAGGAATTAGGCATCAATATGCATACCGTAAATAAAGCATATACAGTGCTAAAAAATGAAGGTCTTCTTAAATTGGATAGAAGACACGGTGCGATAATTGCAATTGACATAGACAGACTGGCTGCACTTAGGGAAACAAAGTATGAATTGCAGATTATTCTTGTAAAAGCCATATGTAAAAATATATCTGAAGAAGAAGTACATGAAATGGTAAGAGAGATATATAACACCTATGTTGACTAGATTAGATGACTAATATATGGCAGGAGGAGTTTTTATGAAAAAAATAATTTCAAAAGAATTTACTTCTTCCCTTGATGATATTATGGAGAGGGCTAAACGCATTTCAAAAGAAATGAATGATTATTATCTTGGTACAGTTCATTTCTTTCTTGCGTTGCTTGACTATCAGAAACAATCAGTAGAAGAATATAATGAAGGCTATATTTATAAGCTTTTTAAACAAAAAAATATTGAATACGATGAGATAAAAGAATATATATATGACATAAACAGCAGGGATTCTAAAAGAAAGATTAAATATAAAGATATCTATTCTCCAAAGCTTAAACAGGCTATAAAAAATGCTGAAAAGACAAGCAGGCTTTTAGAAAATGAATATGTTTATGAAGAACTTATCCTTATTGAGATTTTAATGCAGGATAATAATGGTATGCATTTATATCTTGATGGATATAATGATTTTGCCATAAATAAAAAATATTTTGTTGATAATATTGTTTATGTTATGGATGATGATTCTGAAAGTCTGAAAAGATACGTGGAATCAAGTTTTTTAAATTCGGATAATTATGTTGAGAAACAGCAGGATGTTTCTTTATCAAAATTTTTTATTAATCTTAATGATGTTGTAAAAGAAGAAAAGAAAGAATATATAGGCCATGAAGAGGAATTTGCAAGATTATTCCAGATTTTATCAAGATATACAAAGAATAATCCTTGTGTTATTGGTGAACATGGGGTTGGTAAAACGGAATTCGTAAAGGAATTTGCAAGAAGAATCAATGATTCTAATGTTCCAAGAAGCCTGCAAAGTAAAGAGATTTATGAAATTCAGATAGCAAAGATGGTTGCTATGGCTAAGTTTAAGGGCGAAGTAGAAGAAAAATTAGATAAAGCTCTTATAAGTCTTGAAAATAAAAATAATGTAATATTGTTTATAGATGATATTCATGAGATAATAAATATATCAAAAGAAATTTTTACAGGCATTGTTAATGTATTAAAACCTATTCTGGAAAAAGGAAATATTAAGGTAATTGTATCTACATCCATCGATGCATATACAAAAATTTCCAAAAGAAATAATATATTAGAAAGATATTTTCAGAAGTTAAAGATTAAAGAAAGTGATAAAAAAGAAACTTTTGATCTTTTGATGAATGTAAAAGATAAATATGAAGATTATCATGGTGTATCTATTGATGAAGAGGGAGTTAATCTGGTTATTAACTATGCTGAAAGATATATGACAGACAGGTTTTTCCCTGAAAAAGCAATAGATGTACTGGATGAATCCATGGCAAGAGCTCATGTTAAGAGATATCTTTTGGTGGAAGATACAGAGAGAATAGAAGGAAAATACAGTAAATTAGAAGAAAACCGTATAGAAGCTCTTTTAAATAATGATTTTGGAAAGCTTGAAAAATTAAACAGAATGAAAGAAGAAATTGATAAAAAAGAGATTATTTATGAAAACGGTTTTTATGAAGATAAGGTAATGGATGAGGACATAGCTTATGTTGTTTCAAAAATTGCCGGTGTAAATTTAGAGAAAGTAACAAAGAGAGAAGCTAAAAAACTTACAAGACTTGAAAGTATATTATCTGAACGTGTTATTGGACAGGAAGAAGCAATTTTAGCTGTATCCAAGGCAATCAGAAGAGGGCGTTCAGGAATAAAAGAAAGTAAAAGACCAATAGGATCATTTTTATTCCTTGGACCGACAGGTGTTGGAAAAACAGAACTTTCAAAGGCTCTTGCAGGTGAAGTTTTTGGAAATGAAAGAGATATCATAAGATTTGATATGTCTGAATATATGGATAGTTTTGATGTAAGTAAGTTAGTTGGTTCGCCACCTGGTTATGTTGGTTATGATGAGGGTGGACAGCTGCCTAAGTTTATAAGAAAAAATCCATATAGTGTTGTTCTTTTTGATGAAATAGAAAAAGCACATCCGGATATTTTCAATATATTTTTGCAGATACTTGATGAAGGCTTTATAACAGATAATGATGGAACTAAAGTAAGTTTTGATAATGCAGTTATTATCATGACTTCAAATATTGGAGCATCAAGAATTGTTAATAATACCTCTTTAGGTTTTGAGGCACAAAAGACCGAGATGGATGAATATTTTGGAATGAAAGAACAGGTGTTAGATGAAGTTGAAAGATTATTTAAACCTGAGATACTCAATAGAATAGATGAGGTAGTTGTTTTTAGAGCATTAAATAAGGATGATGCAAAGAAAATTCTTAATAAGATGGTAAGAGAGCTTGGCGAAAGAATGAGAGAATCTAAGAATATTTCACTTTCTGTTTCAGCGTCAGCTAAGGATGTTATCTTGGAATCAGGATTTAGTAAGAAATATGGTGCAAGACCTCTTAGAAGAAGTTTACAGACACTTGTTGAAGATGAAATTGCGACTATTATACTTGATAATGATTTACAAAGTGGAGATTTAATTAAAGTCGGGGCAAAAAAAGGAAAATTAACATTTAATATAGTGGAAAATAGTACAAAATAGGCATTAAAAAACATTTAGGAGGAAAAATTTATGTCAGTAGTTAAAGAACTCTTAAGAACAGAGGAAGATGGAACACTTAGTTTTGGAAATTATGAATTATCAGAGAAAACAAAATTAGCTGATTATGAACATAATGGAAATCTTTATAAAGTTAAAACTTTTAAAGAAATTACAAAACTGGAAAGAGACGGTGTTTTCGTGTATGAATCAGTACCTGGAACAGGTGTATTTAATTTTGATGAGACAGATGATGAAATTAAATTTACTGTATCAGGTGAAGATGATGCACAGATAACAGTTGAAGCTGAAGATGGTGCTGAATATAAAGTATTTGTTAATGGAACAAATGTAGGAAGTGTTAAAGCTAATCTTGGTGGAAAATTAGTTCTCAGTGTTGAGATAAATAAAGGTGAATCTACACAGGTAAGATTAGTTAAAGAATAATGATATAAAGGGGAAAAATTGTGGCTAAGAATGTAACAGTGTTTTTTTGCAAAGAATGTGGATATGAGTCTGGTAAATGGCTGGGTCAGTGTCCTGGATGCAAATCATGGAATTCATTTGAAGAAGCAAGTGCTATAAAGAAGGGTAATGATATCAAGAGAAATATTGCTACTAAAGGGGAAGTAGTAAAACTTTCGGATATTAAAACATCAAAAGAAATAAGATTAAAAACCAATATAGGCGAACTCGACAGGGTACTAGGTGGTGGAATTGTTAAGGGATCTCTGACTTTAGTTGGCGGAGATCCCGGTATTGGTAAATCCACTCTTTTGCTACAACTATGCAAAAACCTGGGTGATAAAGGAGTTCGTCTATTATATATTTCAGGTGAAGAATCATGGGAACAGATAAAATTAAGAGCTAAAAGAATAGGTGATTTTTCTGAAAATGTATACTTATATTGTGAAACCAACCTTGATTTTATTGAAGAAACCATTAAAGAGAATAAGCCTGAAGTTGTAATTATTGACTCTATCCAGACTATGTATAAACCTGAAATTACATCAACTCCCGGAAGCGTAAGCCAGGTTAAGGAATCTACTAATATTTTTATGCAGATAGCTAAGAAACTTAATATTTCCATATTTGTGGTTGGACACGTTACAAAAGAAGGTGTAGTGGCAGGACCTAAGGTATTAGAGCATATGGTGGATACTGTTTTATATTTTGAAGGAGACAGATATGCTTCATATAGGATTCTTCGTGGAGTTAAGAACCGTTTTGGTGCTACAAATGAAATAGGTGTCTTTGAAATGAAGTATGATGGGTTAAGAGAAGTAGAAAATCCATCAGAATATATGCTTGGAGGAAGAACTTTAGAAACATCAGGTTCTGTTATTTCAGCATCCTTAGAGGGTACCAGACCAATATTGATAGAAGTACAGGCTTTGGTAAGTGCAACAAATTTTGGTATTCCAAGAAGAGTTGCAACAGGAACAGATTATAACAGGGTTAATTTATTGCTTGCTGTTATCGAAAAAAGAGCTGGAATCCAGATAAATAATAATGATGTATATGTAAATATAGCAGGCGGCATAAAGATTAATGAACCTGCATTGGATCTTGCTATAGTTTTATCTGTTATATCAAGTTTTAAAAATAAGGCAGTTTCTTCTGATACGTTAGTATTTGGGGAAATTGGACTTGCAGGAGAAGTAAGAAGTGTAAGTCAGGCAAAAGATAGAATTCTGGAGGGAATTAAGCTTGGATTCAAAAAATGTATCCTTCCTAAGCAGTCGCTAAATGCAATTGATAAAAGAGAAATTGAAGGTATGGACATAGAACTTATCGGGGTAAGTGATGTATCTGCTGCAGTGGAGTTGATAAGGTGATGATTAACTGCATTTAAGGTTCGTATTATATTTGAATAAGTTTCTTATTGTAGTTGAAATGAAAATGAAATATGTGGATGACTTCCTATATAGAAGGACCTTTGTATGGGTGGTTTTATAATTACTCTTTGATTATAGAAGTATAGAAAGTAAAAAAAATAAGCAGATTTGTTGTGCTTGCACATACAAATCTGCTTATTTTGTTTTATATAATTAGCTGTGTTTTCCGTAATCGTCTGTAAATAGCAATGTTTTATTATAAAAAAAATAGAACCTGTACGTTGACAGGTTCTAAGGAGAAAATGAAAAAGAAAAACATTCAAAAGCAATTAAGCTTTTGATAATGTAATAATAAATATATTTTGTGATAATAAAATGGTTCGAATGTGATGGTTTTGTGAAAAATAAAAAAATAGAGTTTCCTTGCTGTAAAAATGTGGATTTTAGCTGAAATAACAAGGATTTGAGTATAATTATAATTAGTCAGAAGATTTTTTTATGCAATGGTTATTAGTTTAAAGATAAAGAAAAATAAGGATGGAAACTAAAATGGGTGGAGGTGGTTTTAATATTAGTTTTTCTGCTATATTTAGCTGCTATATTAAGGAGAAGATAATGAAGTTTCGGATTTTTTCATAGTAGTTCCATCTAAAACGAGGTAGTGGTATGAAATAGATGGAAAATTTTAGAAAACAAAAAAATGTGAAACAAGGAAGTTCCATCTAAAACGAGGTA
>FOFK01000019.1 GCA_900110975.1 Lachnospiraceae bacterium RM5 | reverse complement strand
CTGGGTTCAGAACGTCGTGAGACAGTTCGGTCCCTATCCGGCGTGGGCGTAGGATATTTGAGAGGAGCTGTCCTTAGTACGAGAGGACCGGGATGGACTGACCTCTGGTGCATCTGTTGTTTTACCAAAGGCACGGCAGAGTAGCCAAGTCGGGACGGGATAAACGCTGAAGGCATCTAAGCGTGAAGCCCCCCTCAAGATGAGATATCCCATACGCAAGTAGTAAGACCCCTTGAAGACGACAAGGTTGATAGGTCAGAGGTGGAAGTGCAGTAATGTATGCAGCTGACTGATACTAATAGGTCGAGGGCTTGACCATAATGGTTTAGGTTTTAATCTTGTTTGACTTAAATGCAAATTCTTGATATTATATATGTAGTTTATTTATGCCAATGGCCCGGTGGCTCAGCTGGTTAGAGCGCCGCCCTGTCACGGCGGAGGTCAGGGGTTCGAACCCCCTTCGGGTCGTTCATTTATGTAAATAAATGTACACATTGAAAATTTATTTCGGGATCTTAGCTCAGCTGGGAGAGCATCTGCCTTACAAGCAGAGGGTCACAGGTTCGAGCCCTGTAGGTCCCATCGTGAATATATAAAATTGGTAACTATGTGATATGCATAATTGCCGATGTGGCTCAATTGGCAGAGCAGCTGATTTGTAATCAGCAGGTTATCGGTTCGAGTCCGATCATCGGCTTTTGTAATTTATATATTTTATATTAATTGCATATGGATGGATTCCCGAGTGGCCAAAGGGGACAGACTGTAAATCTGCTGCAAATTGCTTCGGTGGTTCGAATCCACCTCCATCCATTACTAATCTGCATAAGACAGATTTTTTTCATCCTAAATGATGATATTATCGCGGGGTGGAGCAGTTGGAAGCTCGTCGGGCTCATAACCCGAAGGTCACAGGTTCAAGTCCTGTCCCCGCAATTTGGATTTTACTTTGTAAAATCGATGCCCAGATAGCTCAGTTGGTAGAGCAGAGGACTGAAAATCCTCGTGTCGCTGGTTCGATTCCGGCTCTGGGCACTATCCTAAGAAATTAGGAGATGGGATACTAGCTCAGTTGGTAGAGCACTTGACTTTTAATCAAGTTGTCGGGGGTTCGAATCCCCCGTGTCTCATTATTGATTGGAAATCATGTCGAAATGACATGATTTTTTTTGTTTTCTAAAAAAGATAATAAAGCGGTAGCTATCTTTACTTTTTTGAATATAAAACTATATAATCTTTACTTTTGATAGCGATTATGATAAAATAAGTAAAGAGTTAAGGAGGTGAGCCAATGATCTTATATGAAGGACTGGAAAAGTCACTTAAAGATAAGGGCATTGGAAAAACTGAGTTGTCAACACAGCTTGGTCTGTCTACCAGAACCATAGCGAAGATAGGGAAAGGCGAAAAACTTTCCAAGCGAAGTATACAGAAGATAGCGGATTATCTTGGTGTAGCTCCTGAGTTGCTTATGAAAGAAGTATCTGACAATAAAATTCTTCAGGTGCTTAGGGAAGAAAAGGAGATGAAGCTTTCCGGAGGGCTGTATCATGAGCTACAGGTAAGAATGACATATAATTCCAATCATATCGAGGGAAGTAAAATTTCTGAGGATCAGACAAGGATGATATTTGAAACCAATACACTTAGTGTGGATGACGGGATACTGGTTGATGATATTCTGGAAACGGTGCATCATTTCCGAGCGATTGATTATGTAATAGATATCGCAGAAGAAGAACTTACAGAAGATATCATTAAGCAATTACACTATATACTGAAGCATGATACAAAGGATTCTACACTTAGCTGGTTTGCAGTAGGTGATTATAAAAGAAGAGCGAATGTTATTGGCGGACGGGAAACATCAAAACCATCGGAAGTACATAAACATATGAAGTCTCTTTTGGAAAAATACAATGCAAAGGAGAATGTTACTGTAGAAGATATCATAGAGTTGCACGCTGAGTTTGAGTATATCCATCCGTTTCAGGATGGTAATGGCAGGGTAGGCAGGCTTGTGACTTTAAAGGAGTGTCTGCGGCATAGCGTGATACCTTTTATCATCGAGGATGCGAAAAAAAATTTTTACTACAGAGGTCTTTATGAGTGGAGAAAAGAAAAGGGCTGGCTTATAGATACTTGTCTGGATGGACAGGATACATTTGTAAGGCTGCTTGATATGTTGGAAATACCATATGAGTATGATTAATGCCTGTAATTTACACTTGTTATAGTAAAATATCTTGGTATCAGACTTTTAGATTATGAGTGTAAATGATAAAATAAATGTTAGATTTAAAGTTAGGGGGAACCTAAAATGACCGAAAAAAAAGAATTACTTAGTGTTTTGTGGAATGGAGCGGATGTTCTTAGAGGGAAAATGGATGCTAATGAATATAAAACATATTTATTAGGTCTTGTATTTTATAAATATTTATCTGATTCATATTTATCAAAGGTATATGATCTTCTTAATGATAGTATACCTGATAATCTTGAAGATGCTCAAAAGGAATATGAAGAAGTATTAAAGAGTGATATGGCAGATGATTTGTTAGAAGATCTTAAGGAATCCTTATATTTTACACTTGAACCTGAGATGACATTTGTCAGTATGGTAAATGATGTAAACAATAATATGTTTAATAGAGAAAAATTACAAGCAGCGTTTAATAGAATTCAGGAATCAGATAAATTATTTAATGGACTGTTTGCTGATGTTGATTTGTACTCAAATAGATTGGGAGCCGGCGACCAAAAACAAAGTGCAACTATTGCAGAACTAATAAAAACATTGAATGGAGCTGATTTAATACACACTGAAGGAGATGTACTTGGTGATGCATATGAATATTTAATTGGTCAGTTTGCTTCTGAAACAGGAAAAAAAGCAGGAGAATTTTATACTCCTCATGGACCGGCTCAGATTCTTTGCAGAATTGCAATGGATGGTCAAGAGAATAAAAAAGGATTACAGGTTTATGATCCTTGTATGGGTTCGGGCTCTCTTATGTTAAGCTGTAAAAATTATTCTAAAGAACCTGATTTTATAAAGTATTATGGTCAGGAACTTACATTATCAACTTATAATTTAGCAAGAATGAATATGTTTTTGCATAGAGTATTGCCTGAAAATCAACATTTAAGAAATGGTGATACACTGGATGCTGATTGGCCTACAGATGAAGAGACAGAATTTGATGTTGTAGCAATGAATCCGCCATATTCAGCTAAATGGTCTGCAGCTGAAGGATTTAAACAGGATGAAAGATTTATGGACTATGGTGGAAAGCTTGCACCAAAGTCGAAGGCGGATTATGCTTTTTTATTACATGGATTTTATCATTTAAAACAAAATGGAACTATGGCAATAGTACTGCCACATGGTGTTTTATTTAGAGGTGCTGCTGAAGGTACGATTAGAGAAATATTATTAAAAAATGGTTCTATATATGCGGTAATAGGTTTACCATCAAATATGTTTTATAACACTTCTATACCTACGTGTATAATCGTGTTAAAAAAACATAGAGATGGAAGAGATGTATTATTTATTGATGCTTCAGACCTTTATGAAAAAGAAAAAAAACAAAATGTAATGAAGGATGAGCACATAGATAAGGTCATTGAGATATATTCTGAACGTAAAAGTGTTGAAAAAAGGGCATATCTTGCTTCTTATGAAGATATTGAAAAAAATGATTTTAATTTAAATATTCCAAGATATGTGGATACCTCTGTAGAAGAAGAACCTATAGATGTGAATACTTTAAATAATGAATTAAAAAATATTAATGATGAAATAGATAAAACTACAAAGAATTTGATTAGTATGTTTGATGAGTTGACATACAATGATGAAGAAACAAGAAAATCTATGATGGATTTGATTGATATCTTTAGGGAGGTGTAATATGAAAAATACACCTAATATAAGATTTAAAGGATTTACTGACGATTGGGAACAGCGTAAGT
>FOFK01000003.1:272297-323683 GCA_900110975.1 Lachnospiraceae bacterium RM5 | reverse complement strand
CCTTTAATTGGAAACATGGTAAGTGGCATAAAGTTTGCGACAAATTGCGTAAAACTTACAAAAGCTGCAAATGTTATAAGTAAAACCCTAAAATATGCCAGCATTATAGGCGGTATTGCAGTTGCCGGATATACAGCATTTACAGCAGGAAAAGATATTTACCAAGGAGTTAAAAACCATGACCTTACTCTTGGAAGAGTCATTGCAGATGTATTATCTATAGGAATATCAGCTGCAGGAATTGGCTTTGGTTTAAAAGAATTAGGCTCAAATATTAAAGATGATTTTGGAATTGACTTAAAAGAAAACTTTAAAGAGTTTTTGCATGATAACAGAGGATTTGTTGATTTAGATGCGACTATCGGTGGAAGCAAGGGTGGAAGTGATGTAAAACCAGACTATTATGTTACTCCAGATGGTGTTGCTTTTAAAAATGGAATACCAGATAACTATGTTGAGAATCCATATAGAAATGGTAGTTATGGTGTTTTTGATGAAAATGGTAAATTTACTGAAAAACTGAGGATTGACCCAGCAACTCCAATAGGAAAGAAGGGACCAAGTTATTCACATTATCATATAGATGGTGGAAAAGAACATTTTAGTCCAAGACCAAATGATGATAATCCTTTGGAATTTTAGGAGGTAGCAACTATGGATTTAGAGAAATTAGTCTTACATGATGAAAAGTTGATAAGCATAAATATGATTTCAAAAGCTGATTTTTTTGACGAGATTATTATAAAAACTGAATATCAAGATAATACTTTAATAATTCAATGTAAGAACTGTTATTCAGCTAAGTTGGATTGCAATTTGTTTATTAGTGGATGTGATACTATAAGAAGCTTTTATGTGGAAAATATAATAATGGAAAAAAACATAAGCAAATATCCAGAAAAAAATATTTCTATTCCGCTAAAAAAAATATATATTAATCTAAATACTTCAAATTCTGTTATAGAAGTATTAGCAAAAGAAATAACATATTGCTATGAAAATGAGGATGAAAAATGAATCTAATAGAAGAGTATATACAGAATATAAAAAATATGAAGCTTTCCATTGATGATTTTGCTGATAAAAGAAAAGTAAATTATAGTAATAAACTTGCGGACAGAAATAGAAAGATTGTAAAACAGATAGAAAAAGGATCAAATCATATTAAATTTGAATATGTGAGTTTGCTCGATTCAAATGATGAAGATGTTAGAGGATGGGTTGCTCATCATATTTTAGAATTGATGAATTGTGATAAATCTATAAGACTTAAGGCACTGGATATAATTAAAGATGAAGCTAACAATCATAGTGACAATGTTTATAGGTTGGGTAGTTCAATGTGGTTGAAACAGTATTACCAAAAACATCCAGATGATATGAACTAATTATTTATGACTGTCTATACCTTAGCACCACCATCCCCTTCCAATCAAATCCAGACAACTAAATCCTACCACAATCCCGAACCCGAATCGACTCTCGGCTGTGCCGATTAAACTCGATGAGGGTGAGGATAGCGAGGTACGGTAGTATCGAGCAAGAAATAGCGTTTTTAGCCCCAGTTGGGAATGCTTAAGTAAAACATAATAATGATTTTTCAGTTTAGTTCCAATAAGCTGATATCAAAGCACTCTTAACAAAATTATTTTTGTTAGGAGTGTTTTTATGACCGAAATTAAATCTATCAATTCAAATCAGCTTTATATCGCTCAGAATGCCGAAGTATCGCTGAAATTGCAGGTGATTTAATTCGTTGCAATGCCACTTCATAACAGGTTAATTAAAGTTTTTGAAGTATTTTACTATTCTGGAAAAATTAGAAAGTTGAAACCGACACATTTTTGTGTTAAACTCTTATTTTAATTAATGTAATTTTTTTTAAAAAATTTAAATTAATATAAATATTTTTAAGGAAGTAATATAAATGCCAATTAAAGTACAATCAGATCTACCTGCAAAGGCAGTTATTGAATCAGAAAATATATTTATTATGGACGAGAACAGAGCTATCAGCCAGGATATAAGACCTTTAAAAATAGCTTTGCTTAATCTTATGCCATTAAAAAACGAGACAGAGATACAGCTTTTAAGAGCACTTTCAAATACACCGCTTCAGGTTGATTTGACTTTTGTATGTACAGGATCTCATGTTTCAAAAAATACACCTGCAAGTCATCTTAATCAGTTTTATACAACTTTTGATAAGATAAAGGATAAGAAGTTTGACGGATTTATTATAACAGGGGCACCTTTAGAAGAATATAAGTTTGAAGAGGTTGACTACTGGGAAGAACTTAAGGAAATAATGGAATTTACAAAGACAAATGTAACTTCAACGTTCCATATATGCTGGGGTGCACAGGCGGGTCTGTATTATCATTATGGAATAAAAAAAATCGAAAGAAAAAAGAAGCTTTTCGGAATATATAAACAGGAAGTATTACATCATAAAACTCCATTAATGAGAGGATTTGATGATTATTTCTGGTGCCCGCTTTCAAGAAATGCAGATTCTGATGCGGATGCAATTGAACGGGATGAAAGACTTGTAGTCCTTGCAAAATCAAAAGAAGCAGGACCTACAATTATAAGTGATAAAGAAGGCAAGCAGATTTTTGTTACCGGACATATGGAATACGACAGAATCACTTTGGATGTGGAATATAAAAGAGATCTGGCAAAAGGCTTAGCAATTGATATTCCTGAAAATTATTATCCTGATGATGACCCTAGAAATAAGCCAAGTCTTTCATGGAGAGCACATGCTAATACACTATACACAAACTGGCTTAATTACTATGTATATCAGATAACACCATATATTTTGTAGTTGATTTAGTTATTTGTCATTAGTGTAGCATTTCCTAAATGACTAGACTATTGATTTTTGGTTGAACTAATTTTTTTACTTAGGAGTTATGTTTTTAATGAAAAAACGTTTTAAAAATAAAATTACATATATGTCACGTACTGTGGTTAAGACAGTCTTTGAATATGTAACATATAAATTAATAATTCTTGCATTTGTAGCATTTTATACCATTTATCTTCTTAACGGATATACTGAAGATACAGAGAAAAAATTAAATAAATATACCAAGAAGTATCTTGATGCCATTGTTACTGATTCTATAGACAAGGTGAAACTTAGTATTAATGATGAATTCAGGATTTTAAATAATTTATCACTTATGTGTGATGATGAAAGTATTTTTGATATTTCTAATAATGGAGTATCAGATGATGTTATCCTGATTACAAAAAATCTTGAAGAATCCTTAAATAATAATAATTATGTCGGATTAAGACTTTATAACAAAGATAAAGTGGTAATAGCAACAGTTGGCGAAAATATTGATAATGGCGATGCTTTCTTTGAAAAAGTCCTTTCCGGAAAAAATGAAGTTTCAGGAATGATGATGATGAACGATAAGTCTTATCTTTCCTTTGCAGTTCCTGTATCTAATGATGACGGGATTATTGGTGTGCTTAGTGCAACGTATGAAGTAAGCACATTTACAGAGATGATAGATACATCTTCCTTTGGCCAGATTGGAAATATATTTATTTCCCAGAGTAATGGAAATCTTATAGCAGGCCCTAATGCTACAAATGAAAACAATTTATTTACAATCGTAAATGTAATCAGCGAAAAAGCCAGCACAAAACTTGAAAAAGGCTTGAAAAACAATCAGTCAGGAATTGTTACAATCAAGAAAAATGGAAATAAAAGATATTTTTGCTACAACGTTATTCCTGATACAAACTGGTATGCAATCGCTATAGTTTCAGAAAAAGCATTATCACCAGTGCCAAGAAGAATATCAAACAATGCGATTTATACAATAAATAAAATAATAAAAATCTTTGTTCTTTCGGTAGTTATCATAATTGTGGTTGATATTATTTCTCTTATAAAATCAAGAAAAAAAGAAAAAGATGAAAAGAAAGAAAAAGAAAATATAAAAACCATGATAAAAAACACCGAGAAGAAAGAGTAGAGAAGAGTAGTCAAGTCATAACTTAACGAATAGAAATCGGAACTCACAGATTCTATTCGTAAAGGAAAATGGAATCCTACGAATAGAAATAGGAACTTACAGATTCTATTCGTAAAGGAAAATGGAATCCAACGAATAGAAATCGGAACTTACAGATTCTATTCGTAAAGGAAAATGGAATCCAACGAATAGAAATCGGAACTCACAGATTCTATTCGTAAAGGAAAATGGAATCCAACGAATAGAAATCGGAACTTACAGATTCTATTCGTAAAGGAAAATGGAATCCAACGAATAAAAATTGAAACTCATAAATTCTATTCGTAAAGGAAGATGGAATCTTACGAATAGAAATCGGAACTCACAGATTTTATTCGTAAAGGAAGATGGAATCCAACGAATAGAAATCGGAACTTACAGATTCTATTCGTAAAGGAAGATAAAATAAAATTATATCTTCATAAACTCAGCTTTACGATTATTAAAGTAAGTAATATAATTAACCCCTAATTTTTTTAATATATCTTTAGTTTCCTTAATCATAAATCCTACATCTTTGGCATTGTGTGCATCTGAGCCGATAGTAATTATTTCGCCACCAAGTTCTTTATATCTCTTTATTATATCAAAGTCAGGATTTGGGTTATTAAGGCCCGCTCTGTATCCGCATGTATTTACTTCAATTCCTTTGCCTGAATTAATCAATTTCTTTAGGATTTCATCTATATAATCAATGTAATCAATTACGCTATATCTTTTAGTGCCTGAATCTACCATAGACTCCGGAAGATATCTTATAATATAATCAAGATGGCCATAAACATCAAAATTACTTAATGTATTTAAATTTGTAATGATTGATAAGAAGTACTCATCCAAAGCTTCTTTTTTTGTTTTACCTTCAAAGTATTTTGGATAATAAGGATCAATGCCGTTTATAAGGTGGGATGAACCGATGACAAAATCAAAAGGATGATTATTTACAAAATCATTAAGTCTGTCCCTTTTATCAGGTTCAAGACCGGTTTCAACTCCGATATTTATATCAAGACTTCCTTTAAATAATTCTTTTAATTTAAGAAGTGTATTAAAATATTCATCAGGATCAAATAAAAACAATCTGGAATTATCTTCATTTACCATGTCAAAATCGATATGATCTGTAAAGCAAATACCAGATAAACCTTTATCTATAGCATTTTTGCAAATGTTTTCCGGCGATTCATCAGAATCAGCAGAAAAAAAAGAATGTAAATGAAAATCTATAAGTGTATTATTAAAATTATAGTTCATAAAAAAATCCTTTCATAAATTTGGCCTTTTATAAGGAATGTGTTTGGTTAGCTTTTTATAATCATAAAACCTATATGCGACTGTAGCCACATATAGATTTAAATAAAAATTGTTTTTGCAAGCTAGCTTGCAAGAGTATTTTTTTAAAATTAAAAATGCCATAAATGTGCCATTTTGGTTTCGTGATTATAAAATACACATATGCTGACACAAATCATTATATATATTACCACATTTAGTAATTAAAAACAGATAAACATTAGTAATTTTTAATAAATAAATTTTTTTTTGAAATAAAAAATAACAATACACTTGATATTTTAAGGATAATTAGGTAAAATACACCTAGATTAAATTTCCGGTCTGATTTTATATTAAGACCGTGAAAATTTTAACAATCTTATAATTATAATTTACTATTAGGAGGATTTTTTAAAATGGCAGTAAGAGTTGCAATTAACGGTTTTGGTCGTATCGGTCGTCTTGCTTTCAGACAGATGTTCGGAGCAGAAGGATATGAAGTAGTAGCTATCAATGACTTAACAAGTCCTGATATGTTAGCTCATTTATTAAAATACGATTCTTCACAGGGATCTTATGAAAAGAAAGATACAGTTACAGCTGGTGAAGATTCTATTACAGTAGATGGAAAGACAATTAAGATTTATAAAGAAGCTGATGCTAATAACCTTCCATGGGGCGAATTAAAGGTTGATGTTGTTCTTGAATGTACAGGATTCTATACATCAAAAGAAAAAGCACAGGCTCATATCAATGCAGGTGCAAGAAAGGTTGTTATTTCAGCTCCAGCTGGTAATGATCTTCCAACTATCGTTTATAACGTTAACCACGATACATTAAAAGCTGAGGACACAATTATTTCAGCTGCTTCTTGTACAACAAACTGCTTAGCACCTATGGCTAAAGCATTAAATGAATTAGCACCAATCCAGAGTGGTATCATGACAACAATTCATGCATACACAGGTGATCAGATGATCCTTGACGGACCACAGAGAAAAGGTGATAAGAGAAGATCAAGAGCAGGAGCTGTTAATATTGTTCCTAACTCAACAGGAGCTGCTAAAGCTATCGGTTTAGTTATCCCAGAATTAAATGGAAAATTAATCGGAGCTGCTCAGCGTGTTCCTACTCCAACAGGATCTACAACTATCCTTATCGCAGTTGTTAAAGGTGCTGTTACAGTTGATCAGATCAACGACTACATGAAGAAATCAGCTACAGAGTCTTATGGATATAATGAAGACCTTATCGTATCTAGCGATATCGTTGGTATGAGATATGGTTCATTATTCGATGCTACTCAGACAATGGTTTCTCCAATGGAAGATGGAAATACACAGGTTCAGGTTGTTTCTTGGTATGATAATGAAAACAGCTACACAAGCCAGATGGTTAGAACTATTAAGTATTTCTCTGAATTACAGTAATTAGTAATTTATAATTAGATCCTCATGGGTCCGGTTCTAATTGGACCGGACCTATTTTTGTTTTTTAGTAAATTAATATAAATTTATATAAATAATTGAAATATTTTATTTGAAAGGAGTTAACATATGCTTAACAAAAAATCAGTTGATGATATCAACGTAAAAGGAAAAAGAGTATTAGTAAGATGTGATTTTAATGTACCTTTAGATGGTGATTTAAATATTACAGATGAAAACAGATTAGTTGCTGCTTTACCAACTATCCAGAAATTAATAAATGATGGTGGAAAAGTTATTCTTTGTTCTCACCTTGGTAAACCAAAGGGAGAGCCAAAGCCAGAGCTTTCTTTAGCACCTGTTGCTAAGAGACTTTCTGAACTTCTTGGAAAAGAAGTTAAATTTGCTGCTGATGCAAATGTTGTTGGTGAAAACGCAAAAGCTGCTGTAGCAGCAATGAACGAAGGTGATGTTGTATTAATCGAAAATACACGTTACAGAGCTGAAGAAACAAAGAACGAAGATAACTTCAGTGAAGAACTTGCAAGCCTTTGTGATGTATTCGTAAATGATGCATTTGGTACAGCTCATAGAGCTCACTGCTCAAATGTTGGTGTTACAAAATATGTTGACACAGCTGTTGTTGGATATTTAATGCAGAAAGAAATCGATTTCTTAGGAAATGCAGTAAATAATCCTGTAAGACCTTTTGTTGCTATCCTTGGTGGTGCAAAAGTTTCTTCTAAGATTCCTGTAATCGAAAATCTTTTAAATAAAGTTGACGTTCTTATCATCGGTGGTGGTATGGCTTATACATTTATGGCTGCTCATGGTGAGCCAGTTGGAAAATCTCTTCTTGAAGAAGATTATAAGCAGTACGCTCTTGATATGGAGAAAAAAGCAGAAGAGAAAGGTGTTAAATTACTTATCCCTATCGATACAGTAGTTGCTGATGATTTCTCAAATGATGCTAACTCTAAGATCGTTGAAAGAGGCGGAATTCCAGATGATATGGAAGGTTTAGATATCGGACCAAAAACAAGAGAATTATTTGCAAATGCAATTGACGGAGCAAAGACAGTTGTTTGGAACGGACCTATGGGATGTTTCGAAATGCCTAACTTTGCTGCAGGTACAGTAGCTATCGCTGAAGCTCTTGCTAAGCTTGATGGAGCTACAACAATCATCGGTGGTGGTGATTCAGCTGCTGCAGTAAATAACTTAGGTTATGGAGATAAGATGACACACATCTCTACAGGTGGTGGAGCTTCACTTGAATTCCTTGAAGGAAAAGAATTACCAGGTGTTGCTGCTGCAAACGATAAATAAAACAATTTTGGAGGATTAAAAATGCGTAAGAAAATAGTTGCCGGAAACTGGAAAATGAACATGACAAAGACAGAAGCTCTTGCTTTAATCGACGAATTAAAGCCACTTGTAGCAAGTGATGAAGTAGATGTAGTATTCTGTGTACCTGCTATTGATATCATTCCTGCTGTTGAAGCTGTAAAGGGAACAAATATCGAAATTGGTGCAGAAAATATGTACTTTGAAGAAAGCGGAGCATATACAGGAGAAATTTCTCCAAACATGCTTGTTGATGCAGGAGTTAAATATGTTATCATCGGACATTCAGAAAGAAGAGAATACTTTGCTGAAACAGATGAAACTGTAAATAAAAAAGTATTAAAAGCTTTCGAACATGGTATTACACCTATCATCTGCTGTGGAGAATCATTAACACAGAGAGAACAGGGTATTACAATTGACTGGATCCGTCAGCAGATTAAGATTGCATTCTTAAATGTAACTGCAGATCAGGCTAAAAAAGCTGTTATCGCTTATGAACCAATCTGGGCAATCGGAACAGGTAAAACTGCTACATCTGACCAGGCTGAAGAAGTTTGTGGTGCAATCAGAGAATGCATTAAAGAAATTTATGATGATGCTACAGCAGAAGAAATCAGAATCCAGTATGGTGGATCTGTTAATGCTGGAAATGCAGCTGAATTATTTGCAAAACCAGACATTGATGGTGGACTCGTAGGTGGAGCTTCACTTAAACCTGATTTTGGAAAGATTGTAAATTACAAATAATATTGTAATGGATTATAATTAATATTATTGTGGCTTAATACGGATAAGGGTAGAATTTACACTTATCCGTTTAGCTTGTTATTAGAAAGGAAGAATAATATGGGAATCAGACCAGCTGTACTTATGGTACTTGATGGCTATGGAATAAATGAAAAGACAGAAGGAAATGCTATAGCAAATGCAAAAACTCC
Organism: Lachnospiraceae bacterium RM5; assembly: GCA_900110975.1. Classification (GTDB taxonomy): domain Bacteria; phylum Bacillota; class Clostridia; order Lachnospirales; family Lachnospiraceae; genus Bovifimicola. Next base: position 314,650 of record FOFK01000003.1, on the reverse strand, counting down.
TGTAATGGATATGCTTATGAAGGATTACCCTTTCCAGAAAGGATATGCAAGTGGTCTTGCAGTAGGACTTCCTGATGGACAGATGGGAAATTCTGAAGTTGGACATATGAATATTGGTGCAGGAAGAATTATTTATCAGGATCTTACAAAAATAACAAAGATGATAGAAGATGGAGATTTCTTTGAAAATAAAGGAATTTTAGAAGCTATTGAAAATGTTAAAAAGAATAATTCTGACCTTCATTTATTTGGTCTTTTATCAGATGGTGGAGTTCATTCTCACAATACTCATCTTTATGCCCTTCTTGAAATGGCAAAGAAAAATGGTGTAGAAAATGTTTACGTACACTGTTTCTTAGATGGTAGAGATACAGCACCAACATCAGGAAAAGGTTTTATTGAAGAATTAGAATCTAAGATGAAAGAAATCGGTGTTGGTAAAATCGCTTCAATCCACGGCAGATATTATGCAATGGACAGGGATAATAACTGGGATAGAATTAAGAAAGCTTATGATGCTTTAGTTCTTGGTGAAGGTGTTAAAGAAAATAGTGCAGTAGAAGCTATTACAAATTCTTACAATAATGATGTTACAGACGAATTTGTATTACCTACAGTTATCTGCGAAAATGATAAGCCTTTAACAGTAATTAAAGATAATGATTCAGTTGTTTTCTTTAATTTCCGTCCGGACAGAGCAAGACAGATTACAAGAGCATTCTGTGATGATAAGCTTGAAACATTAGAGAGAAAAAATGGATTTATTAAATTAGTATTTGTTTGTTTCAAAGATTATGATGAAACTATTCCAAATAAAATTATTGCTTTCCCTAAGGAAGAGATTGTTAATACATTTGGAGAATGGCTTGCAAAGAATAATAAGACACAGCTTCGTATAGCTGAAACTGAAAAGTATGCTCATGTTACATTCTTCTTTAATGGTGGTCTTGAAGAGCCTAATAAGGATGAAGACAGAACTTTGGTTAATTCACCAAAGGTTGCTACATATGATCTTCAGCCTGAAATGAGCGCTCCTGAAGTTAGTGAAAAATTAAATGCAGCAATTACATCAGGAAAATATGATGCAATTGTAATCAATTTTGCAAACCCTGATATGGTTGGACATACAGGTGTTATGGAAGCTGCAATTGCCGCAGTTGAAAGAATTGATGAATGTGTTAAAGGTGCTATGGATGCAGTTAGTAAAGCCGGTGGAGCATTATTTATCTGTGCAGACCATGGAAATGCTGAACAGATGGTAAATTATGAAACAGGTGCACCACACACAGCACATACTACAAATCCGGTTCCATTTATTCTTTACAACTATGATGAAAACTACACATTAAGAGAAGGTGGAAGACTTTGTGATATTGCACCAACAATGTTAGAAATCATGGGAATGGAAATTCCTGCTGAAATGACAGGAAAGTCATTACTTATAAAGAAATAATGACGGGTAAAAATTGTTATTTATAGGGAAATAGCGATATGTATAAAAGGCAATGTATTATGCATTGCCTTTTTTGAATTCAGAGGATAATAAAATGGGAAATGTCTTTTATTTTGAATGGGAAGTAAATTTAATAGTTTTTCTTCAACGTCTGTTATTAGATACCGGAAAATTAGGAAATGCAGGTAAATATATTGTTTCACTCTTTACCTTGTTTGGTGAAGAAATGTTTTTGATTGTCATACTTGGATTTATTTATTGGTGTTATAATAAGGAACTTGGAAAAAGTATCGGATACAGCATGCTTATTGGTATGGTTTCAAATGCCATGATAAAAAATATTTTTCTAAGAAGAAGACCATATTTTGATAACAAAGAAATAAAATGTCTGAAAAAAGTAAATGAAAGTGCAGGTTTATATGATATTAAAGCACAGGGTTTTTCCTTTCCGAGTGGTCATTCCACCAATTCTTTTGTTGCATATATATCATTATTTTATTACAATAAGAAACTGGATAAAAAAAGAAATGGAACAGGTTTTGTTATCTGGAAAATTATATTTCTTATGTTGCCAATTTTAGTTGGAATTTCAAGGTTTATCTTAGGGGTTCATTATCCTACAGACGTGTTTTTCGGATGGCTGATGGGATTATTTACTATATTGGTTTCGAATTATTTTTATAATAAAATTAAAAATAAATGGAAATTATTTTTAATAACATATATTATATCATTATCCGGATTTTTTTATTGTAAAACTGCGGATTATTTTACTACTGTGGGAGTAATGGGTGGATTTTTTCTTGCAGTTTTATTTGAAGAAAAATATGTAAATTTTGAAAATACAAAGAAAATTCATGGTATAATATTTAGGATATTTTTTGGGTTGTTATTATATTTTATATTAAGCTATGTTTTGAAAATGCCTTTTGATAAGGAATTTTTTAAATCAGAAAGTATGCTTTGTTTTTTTATAAGATCCTTAAGATACATGATAGTATCCTTTGTGGTACTTGGTGTTTACCCATTGTTATTTAATAAACTTCCGATTTTCGGAGGAAAAAAGTAATAAAAGGCAGGTAATCACACAAATAAAAAAATACATAAGCTAACTTACTTAGAAAGTATGAGGATAATTTAATGTCAGAAATTAATAAAGAAATTACTAAAGAGATTGAAAAAAGAAGAACTTTTGCGATTATATCCCATCCCGATGCAGGAAAAACAACACTTACGGAAAAGTTTTTATTATATGGAAAAGCCATAAATACTGCAGGTTCGGTTAAGGGTAAGAAAACATCGAAACATGCTGTTTCTGACTGGATGGAAATAGAGAAACAAAGAGGTATTTCAGTTACCTCATCTGTTTTGCAGTTTAATTATGACGGATTTTGTATAAATATCCTGGATACTCCGGGACATGAGGATTTCTCGGAAGATACATATAGAACACTTATGGCAGCCGACTCAGCAGTAATGGTAATTGACGGCTCAAAGGGTGTTGAAAAGCAGACAATAAAACTTTTTAAGGTCTGTGTTTTAAGACATATTCCTATTTTTACATTTATAAATAAGATGGACAGGGAGGCTAATGATCCTTTTGATCTTATCGAGGATATTGAAAATGTACTTGGTATCGAGACTTGTCCTATAAACTGGCCAATTGGTTCCGGTAAGGATTTCAGGGGAGTTTATGAAAGAGGAGAAAATGCCATAACAACATTTATGGCAACAACTAACGGACAAAAAGAAGTTGATTCGGAAAAGATAGAATGGAAAGATGAAAATAAAGAAGAGCTTCTTGCACATATCGGAGATGAACTTTTTGAAAAATTAAGTGAGGATTTGGAACTTTTAGATGGTGCAAGCGCTGAATATGATCTTGCAAGAATCAGAAAAGGTGAGCTTACGCCTGTATTTTTTGGTTCAGCTCTTACAAACTTTGGTGTTGAAAATTTCCTTAGACATTTCCTTGATATGACATCATCACCACTTGCAAGAAATTCAAGCATAGGTGAGATTTCGCCTATCAGCAACGATTTTTCAGCATTTGTATTTAAGATACAGGCAAATATGAACAAGGCCCACAGAGACAGAATTGCATTTATGAGAATTGTATCAGGTCAGTTTAAGGCAGGAATGGAAGTATTCCATGTCCAGGGAAATAAAAAAGTTAAGCTTTCACAGCCACAGCAGATGATGGCGGAAGAAAGACATATAGTTGAAACTGCCTATGCAGGAGATATTATAGGTGTATTTGATCCGGGACTTTTTTCTATCGGTGATACATTTACAAATGCAAAAGAAAAATTTGAATTTGAAGGTATTCCTACATTTGCACCTGAGCATTTTGCAAGGGTAAGACAGATTGATACCATGAAACGTAAACAGTTCGTAAAAGGAATTAATCAGATTGCACAGGAAGGTGCCATTCAGATTTTTCAGGAATTTAATACGGGTATGGAGGAAATAATAGTCGGAGTTGTAGGTGTTTTACAGTTTGACGTATTAAAATTCAGATTGGAAAACGAATACAATGTTGATATAAGACTTGAACCATTGCCATATGAGTATATCAGATGGGTTGAAAATGATGATATAGACATAAATCATATCTCTGGAACATCAGATATGAAGAAGATAAAAGACCTTAAGGATAATCCTTTATTATTGTTTGTAAATCCATGGAGTATAAACATGGTTTTAGAGAGAAATGAAGGGCTTAAATTATCTGAATTTGGAACCAATTAAAGAAGTGTTAAATATGTGTTACAAGCGAAAAAACAGTTGAAAATTGTAGGCAAATATTATATACTATTGATAACAAAAAAAGGTTGGTATTTATCCTGAAATGTGCGATAACTCCTGTATATTTTGAACCTACATTTTCTTATAGGGATTCTAATATCTTTATATTGATGTGAGGCCTCATGTTAGTGGAACACAGAGATATAAATGCAGGAACCCACCTAGCGGCGCTAGGAGTCAACTTGCAGGAGCCGCCATTTCGGCATTAATACTGGATTTCAAGGTGATACATTATTGTATCACCTTTTTTAAGGGAAATTTTAAAATACTTATGTATTTGAGGATAGAATATGAACGATAAGTTGAAATTATATGGATTTAATAACCTTACTAAATCTTTAAGTTTTAATATATATGATGTCTGTTATGCAAAGACTGAAAGAGAGCAGAAAGAATATATAGAATATGTTGATGAGCAATATAATTCAGACAGACTTGTAAAGATTCTCTGTAATGTTGCGGAAAAAATTGGTGCCCATGTACTTAATATTTCAAAGCAGGATTATGAGCCACAGGGTGCAAGTGTAACAATACTTATGGCAGAGAAGCATATGTATGATACAAGAGAATCTGATGTATTAAATACAAGTTTTAAGAATGATGAGATCCTTTTGCATTTAGATAAGAGTCACATTACCGTGCATACTTATCCTGAGTATCATCCGGAAAATTCCATAGCAACATTCAGAGTAGATATAGATGTAGCTACATGTGGTGAAATTACACCACTTTCAACACTTGATTATCTTATTGGAAGTTTTGATTCTGATATCATTACAATGGATTACAAGGTCAGAGGATTTACAAGACAGATTGATGGTCAGAAACTTTTTATTGATCATAAGATAAAATCTATCCAGGATTTTATAGATAATGAGACCTTGAAAAAATATGATGCTATTGATGTAAATATTTATCAGTCAAATATTTTCCATACAAAGATGGTTATAAAAGATATTGAATTACAAAATTATTTATTTAATATAAATGCAGATGATCTGCCATTAGACAAACAGTTTGAAATAATGAATTCGCTAAAAAGAGAGATGGCTGAAATATTTAGTGGGACAAATATTTTCTTGGAGTAAAAAACATTGAAAAATAATCAGAATAAAATGCCTCTTTATGAAGCTTTAAATAATTTAAAAACCCAAAGGATAGTTCCTTTTGATGTTCCGGGACATAAGCATGGTAAAGCAAATCCGGAACTTACTGAATTTTTAGGAACAAAATGCATGGAAATGGACGTGAATTCCATGAAACCTCTTGATAATCTCTGCCATCCTGTGTCAGTTATAAAAGAGGCGCAGGAACTTGCAGCAGATGCATTTAATGCGGCACATGCATTTTTTATGGTTGGAGGAACTACCTCATCTGTACAGGCTATGATTTTTTCAAGCGTGAAAGAAAATGAAAAAATCATTATGCCAAGAAATGTGCACAGAAGTGCAATAAATGCACTTGTCTTAATTGGTGCAATACCTGTATATGTAAATCCTGATTCAAATGAAAGACTTGGGATTTCTCTTGGTATGTCTTTAGATTCCATAAAAAAAACAATTGAAGAAAATAAGGATGCAAAGGCTGTTCTTATAAACAATCCTACTTATTACGGAATTTGTTCAAATATAAAAGAAATTACGGAACTTGCCCATAAGTATGGAATGAAAGTGCTTGTTGATGAGGCACATGGAACGCATTTTTATTTTAATGATAATCTTCCTATGACCGCGATGGAGGCAGGAGCTGACATGGCTGCCGTAAGTATGCATAAATCAGGGGGAAGCCTTACACAAAGCTCAATTCTCCTTCTTGGAAAAAATGTAAATGCAGACTATGTAAGACAGATTATTAATCTTACACAGACAACATCAGGAAGTTATTTATTGTTATCAAGTCTTGATATGTCAAGAAAGATATTGTATACAGAAGGAAAAGAAATATTTGAGAGAGTTATTTATCTTGCTAAATATGCAAGAGATGAGATAAATGAAATTGGTGATTATTATGCTTATGGAAGCGAACTTATTAATCACGATTCCGTATATGATTTTGATATAACAAAGCTTTCCATAAATACTTTTGATGTGGGGCTTGCAGGAATTGAAGTATATGATTTGTTAAGAGATGAATATGATATACAGATAGAATTTGGTGACATTGGAAACATACTTGCATATATTTCTGTTGGCGACAGAGAGCGTGATATTGAAAGACTCGTGGGAGCATTATCAGAAATCAGAAGAATGTACAAGAAGGAAAAGAAGGACTTATTCAAACATGAATATATTTCACCTATTGTAAAAGTTTCTCCGAAAGAGGCTTTCTACGCTGAAAAAATTCTTTTACCTCTTGATGAAACTGTGGGAAAAATCAGTTCTGAATTTATTATGTGTTATCCTCCGGGAATCCCTGTTGTGGCACCGGGAGAAATGATAACAGATGAAATATTAAACTATGTAAAATATGCTAAAAAAAAGGGTTGCCAGATACTTGGTACCCAGGATTTAAATGTTGATTATGTAAATGTTATGAAGTGATTTTGTGAAATAATTTTGTGAAATAATATTGTGAAATAAATATTGTGAAGAGAATACTATGAAGTAAGGGTGATAATATGGAACTTTGGTTTAGTGAAAGACATACGCCGGATGTAAAATTTTCAATAAAAGTTGATAAGCAGTTATATAGTTCGCAGAGTGATTATCAGAGAATCGACGTTTTTGATTCAAAGGAATTTGGAAGATTTTTAACTCTTGACGGCTATATGATGCTTACAGAAAAAGATGAATTTATTTATCATGAGATGATGGTGCATGTGCCAATGGCCGTGCATATGAATGCAAAAAATATTCTTGTAATTGGTGCCGGAGATGGTGGTGTTATAAGGGAACTTACTAGATATAATACAATTGAAAATATAGATATGATTGAGATAGATGAAGAAGTGGTAAAGGTTTGTAAGGAATACCTTCCAAAAACCTCATGCAAACTTGATGATGAGAGGGTTCATATATCTTATCAGGACGGACTTAAATATGTAAGAAACTGTGAAAATATGTACGATCTTATTATTGTTGATTCCACTGATCCTTTTGGTCCGGGTGAAGGCCTTTTTACAAAGGAATTTTATGGCAACTGCTATAAAGCGTTAAAAGAAGATGGAATAATCGTAAACCAGCACGAAAGCCCATTTTACAAAGAAGATGCCCTTGCAATGCAAAGAGCACATAAAAGGATTGTTTCAAGTTTTGATATAAGTAAAGTATATCAGGCTCACATTCCTACATACCCATCAGGCCATTGGCTTTTTGGTTTTTCATCAAAAAAATATCATCCTACAAATGATTTTGATGGCGAAAAATGGGATAAACTGGGAATAAAAACAAAGTATTATAATACAAGATTACATAAGGGTGCGTTTGCACTTCCAAATTATGTGGAGGAATTATTAAGAGATGTTGAATAAAATGTATCAGGAATTTATAGGCTGCGATAAGGAATTTGATGAAAGTAGTATAGTTCTTTTTGGCGCGCCTTTTGATTCGACTACATCAAACAGACCGGGAGCAAGATTTGGCTCAAAAGCCATAAGAGATGAGTCATATGGTCTTGAAACCTACAGTCCATATCAGGATAAGGATTTAGAGGATACAAAGATTTTTGATATGGGAGATATAGAACTTCCTTTTGGCGATTCGAAAAAAGCCCTTGAAATGATTGGGAATGTTACAAAGGAAATTCTTAAAAATGAAAAGATGCCATTTATGCTTGGCGGCGAGCATTTAGTTACTCTTGGGGCATTTAATGAGGTATACAGAAAATACCCTGATATCAGACTTATCCAGTTTGATGCCCATACAGATTTAAGGGATGAATACTTAAATGTAAAACTTTCCCATGCCTGCGTTGTCAGAAGAATCTGGGACATGATAGGCGACGGAAAGATATATCAGTTTGGAATACGAAGTGGTATGAGAGAAGAATTTTACTGGGCAAAAGAGCACACCACTTTAAATAAATACAATCTTTCAGGGCTTGATAAAGCCATAGAAGAAATAAAAGATTATCCTGTTTATTTAACAATAGATCTGGATGTATTAGACCCTGGTATCATGCCTGGAACAGGAACTCCTGAGGCAGGCGGCATAAGTTTTAATGAACTTATAGACGGAATTAAGAAAATGAGCGGACTAAACATTGTGGCTGTAGATGTAAATGAACTTGCCCCAAATCTTGATATGTCGGGAGCTTCATCAGCCCTTGCATGTAAGGTTGTGAGGGAATTGTTGTTGATGCTGTATAGATAGTTTGAATATAGTTTATATTTTATATTTTATATTTTATGGAAATTATTTGAAAAATATTTAAAAAGTTTAATAAAATTTTGAAAAAAAAGAAAGGAAAATACATACAGGAAATTTATTTAGCAAATGATAATTGATTTTGCGGATTATATGTGGATTAGCAAATGATAATTGATTTTGCAGATTATATGTGGATTAGCAAATGATAATTGATTTTGCAGATTATATATGGATTAGCAAATGATAATTGATTTTACAGATTATATACGAATTTGCGAATCTATATTATATCTAGAATGTATGTAAGAAATAAGAAATGGGAAAAGCACTTATTATCGGATGTGGTGGAGTAGCAGGTGTTGCTATTCATAAATGTTGTCAGAACAGTGATGAATTTACTGAGATTATGATTGCCAGTAGAACAAAAGAAAAATGCGATGCTCTTAAGGAAAAGTTAGAAAATACTACAAAAACAAAGATAAGCACAGCAAAGGTTGATGCAAATAATGTGGATGAACTTATCGCTTTAATAAATGAATTTAAGCCGGATGTTGTATTGAACCTTGCACTTCCATATCAGGATTTGACTATAATGGATGCATGTCTTGCAACTAAGACAAATTACGTTGATACAGCAAATTATGAGCCGGAAGACACAGCAAAATTTGAATATAAATGGCAGTGGGCTTACAGAGAAAAATTTAAAGAAGCAGGCATTACAGCACTCCTCGGCAGTGGATTTGATCCTGGCGTAACAGGTGTATTTTCAGCATATGCACTTAAACATGAATTTGACGAGATAAATTATATTGACATTCTTGATTGTAACGGTGGAGATAACGGATATCCATTTGCTACAAATTTCAATCCTGAAATCAATATCAGAGAAGTTTCTGCAAACGGAAGTTATTTTGAAGATGGAAAATTTATTGAAACCAAGCCAATGGAAATCAAGAGAGAATATGATTTTAAAGGCGTTGGTAAAAAAGATATGTACCTTCTTCATCACGAAGAATTAGAATCTCTAGGAATAAATATTCCTGGAATTAAAAGAATCAGATTTTTTATGACATTTTCACAGAGCTATCTTACACATTTAAAATGCCTTGAAAATGTTGGTATGACTTCAATTGAGCCTGTTGAATATGAAGGAAAGAGTATTGTTCCTTTACAGTTTTTAAAATTTATGCTTCCGGACCCAGCAACCTTAGGACCTAGAACTCATGGTAAAACAAACATTGGATGCATCTTCAGAGGCAAGAAAGATGGAAAAGAAAAGAATTATTATCTTTTCAATGTTTGTGACCATCAGGAATCTTACAAGGAAGTTGGAGCCCAGGCAGTAAGTTACACAACAGGTGTACCTGCGATGATTGGCGCAATGCTTGTTATGAACGGAACATGGGACAAAAAAGGCGTTTATAACATCGAGGAATTTGATCCGGATCCATTTATGGATGCTTTAAATAAATGGGGACTTCCATGGCAGGAAGACTTTAACCCTGTACTTGTTGATTAGTGTATATCTGTTGTATATCTATTGTTTATCTATTGTTTATCTATTGTTTGGCTAGTATATCTAGTGTATATATCTAGTGTATATATCTAGTGCATATTATTTGGTCTACGTACTTATGTAATGTTATGTATGAAATAGAACGAAAATAGAACGTACAAAACAGAACGCACAAAATAGAACGTACAAAACAGAACGCACAAAATAGAACGTACAAAATAAAACGTACAAAATAGAACGTACAAAATAGAGTGTGTGAAATGGCATATAAGATGAATGTAAGTGATATTAAAGCTTTACAAATAAAAATAGAAAATTCAGGAATTTATTCGTAGGCAAAGTCAAAGAAGTACGAATAGAAATAGAGAATCTAAGAATCTATTCGTAGAAAATGTCAAAGAAGTACGAATAGAAATAGAGAATCTAAGAATCTATTCGTAGATAAAATCAAGGTGGTACGAATAGAAATAGAGAATCTAAGAATCTATTCGTTAGCCACGCTAAAGTGGTACGAATAGAAATAGAGAATCTAGAAATCTATCCGTAAACAGTGTCAAAGTAGTACGAATAGAAATAGAGAATATAAGAATCTATTCGTGGACCACGCTAAAGTAGTACGAATAGAAATAAAGAATTTAAGAATCTATTCGTGGACCACGCTAAAGTAGTACGAATAGAAATAAAGAATTTAAGAATCTATTCGTAGAAAATGTTAAAGTGGTACGAATAGAAATAGAGAATCTAAGAATCTATTCGTAGATAAAATCAAGGTGGTACGAATAGAAATAGAGAATCTAGAAATCTATCCGTAAACAAAATCAAAGTAGTGCGAATAGAAATAGAGAATCTAGAAATCTATCCGTAAACAGTGTCAAAGTAGTACGAATAAAATTTGAGAATCCTAAAATCTATCCGTAAAACTTCGAATTTTCTATGGATTATGGGGGTTTCTTTGTGGAATTGTACTTGCTTTTTATTATTTAGTCTACGACGTATTTATGAAAAAATGGAGATGAAATATGATGACTGAAAATAATTCCAATACAACTATCAATAATACTATCGAAAATAATTCTGATAAGATTATAAATAGAAACAAGATTATAGATAGAAACAAGATTATAGATAGAAATAAGATTATAAATAGAAACAAGATTATAGATAGAAATATCAATAGAATTCTTGAGCTTGTAAAAAATAAAAATCTTAAAACTCCATTTTTTGCAATTGATAAAGATATTCTCAAGGCAAATCTTGAGATATTAAAAATGGTGGAAGAGAGAAGTGGCTGCCATATTCTTCTTGCACAAAAATGTTTTTCTTCGTATGAAACTTATGATTTTATTAGTCAGTATGTTTCAGGAACAACAGCGAGCGGGCTTTACGAAGCAAAACTTGGAAAACTTATGAATAAAGAAAATCACGTATATTGTCCAGGCTATAAAGAGGATGATATGAAAGAAATTATTTCTTTATGTGATCATATTGTCTTTAATTCATTTTCTCAGTGGCAAAGATATAAAGATGATATTTTCAAGAATAATATTTCTGCCGGACTTCGCATAAATCCAGAATTTTCAACCCACAAAGGAAATGAAATGTATGATCCTTGTGGGAAGTATTCGAGGATGGGAATTACTTTAAAAGAGTTTGAAAAAGGTTATGAAAATGGCGAATTTAAAGGGATTGAAGGCCTTCATTTTCATACACTCTGTGAACAGAATTCCATTGATTTAAAGAATACTTTGGACAGGGTTTGTGAAAAATTTGGAAAATATTTTAAAGAAATAAAATGGATAAATTTTGGCGGTGGCCATCATATTACAAAAGAAGATTATGATATAGACATTCTCACTGATTGTATATCGAAAATGAAAAATGAGTATGGTCTTGAAGTTTATTTAGAGCCGGGCGAAGCCTTTGCAATAAATGCCGGTTACCTTGTTTCGAGTGTTGTTGATATAATAAAAAATGACATTAATATTGCAATTCTTGATACATCGGCGGCCTGCCATATGCCTGATGTGCTTGAAGTTCCATATGTTCCGGAAGTATTTGGAGCAAGTATAGTGGATGATATTTCTGAATTTGTCCCAAATGTGAATTATGCAGATTATGCGGATAATGTGAATTATGAAGAACATGCGAACTGTGCAGATTGTGCGGATAATGCGGATAATGCGAATTGTGCAGATTATTCGAATTATGAAGAATATGCAAACTGTGCAGATTGTGCGGATAATACGGATAATACGGATGAGTCAGTTGAGTCGGATGATATCGAAGCTATGAACATATACAGATTTGGCGGAATGACATGTTTATCAGGTGATGTAATAGGCGATTATGCCTTGAAAAATCCGCTGAAATACGGTGATCTTATTGTATTTAAAGACATGGCAATTTATTCAATGGTAAAAACAAATACATTTAATGGAATGAAACTCCCGGATATATATTTATTTGAGGACAATGATTTATTGAATTTAAGAACATTTGGATACGAAGATTTTAAAAGCAGGTTATAATATACATATTTTTTGCTGTAAATAAAGGAGATTTATGAGCATAATTTTTATGGTAAAAAAATTGAATTTTAGCTTACTTTGATTTAAAATAGATATATAAAAATCGTAAAGGTTTTTCGTTTTTTGGAGGATATATGTTTGTAAAAACTAGATTTGAGGAATTATTAGCAAATTTACATCAAAAACATGTCTATATTCAGACACATAATTTCCCTGATCCTGACGCAATTGCAAGTGCATTTGGACTTAGCAGATTGCTTCAAAGTAAAGGAATTGAAAGTACAATATGTTATCATGGAAAGATTGATAAATACAGTACACGTAAGATGGTTGAAAGTCTTAATATAGATATTGTTTCGCTTGATGATATAGATAATATGACAGAGGATGATGAGGTTATTCTTGTTGATTCCCAGAGTGGAAATGCAAATGTAAAAAATATTAATGGAACACATTTTATTTGCATCGACCATCATCCAAGAAGTGGCGACAGTTTGTATAGATTCTGCGACATCAGAGCTGATGTTGGTGCGTGTTCATCTATTATCGCCGCATATTTTGTTGAAAATAAAGTAAAAATAGATACAGATGTTGCAACAGCACTTATGTATGGCTTGAAAGTTGATACCAACAACCTTTCAAGAGGTGTTTCAAACCTTGATTTAAATGTATTTTACACCTTGTACAATATTGCAGATATGAAATTCATTAACTCATTGGAGCTTAGTACCATTGAATTTGAGGATTTAAATTCATATGCAAATGCGCTAAAGAGCATAAAAGTGTATGACAATATAAGTTTTGCAAATACCGGAAATCATTGTCCGGAACCACTTATTGCATCTATTTCAGATTTTATGATGCTTATTGCAGGCGTTAATATCTGCATAGTTTATTCGATAAAAGTTGATGGAATTAAGATTTCAATCAGATGCGATGATCCAAAGTTTGATGCTGGAAAACTCACAACCCTTGCCCTTAATGGCATAGGTTCAGGTGGTGGACATATGGAGATGGCAGGAGGGTTCGTGCCATTTACAAAGGAACATGAAAAAGTTGATGATCTTATTGAAAAAATCGAAGACAGTTTCATGGACACAGTAATCAGATATGAGAAGATGAATATGTAGGTATACGATATTGCTATATGTAAGTCACACAAATATATAAATATTACAGAAAAAAATTTAGTGAGAAGCAATTTGATTGCTTCTCATTATAGGTTATAAAAGAATTTTTTAGTTTGGAGAATAAAGATGAGTAGTGTTTTAAAGGATGTTGAGCCTGTCGTTGTTTTAAAATATTTTGAGGAAATATCAAAAATACCAAGAGGTTCAAGAAATACAAAAAAGATAAGCGATTATCTTGTGAATTTTGCAAAAGAAAAAAATCTTGAATTTTATCAGGATGATTCTAATAACGTCATCATTTGGAAAAATGCATCCAAGGGAAGAGAAGATGATGAAAGTGTAATTCTTCAGGGACACATGGATATGGTATGTGAAAAAGAAGAAGATTATTTAATTGATTTTTTAAATGATGGATTGGAACTTGAATTTAAGGATAATATTATAAGCGCGAAAGGAACAACACTTGGTGGAGACGATGGAATTGCCCTTGCATATATGCTTGCGATTTTAGCGGATGATGGTGAAATAAGCCATCCAGCACTTGAATGTGTTTTTACAGTAGATGAAGAAATAGGCATGTTAGGTGCAAAAGCCTTAGATAAGTCAAAACTTTCATCAAAGATATTATTGAATCTTGATTCTGAGGATGAGGGGTATCTGCTTGTAAGCTGCGCCGGCGGTGTGACTTCAAAATTCAGACTTCCGGTAGAGAGGGAAGAAAACTTTTTTGCTGGTAGTATTGGTAGTGGAAAAGTCAGTGCTGACCACGACAACAATGAAAAAGCTAATGGCGAAAATATTAGTGCTGACAGCAATTGGGAAATTTTGGAAATATCTGTTACAGGTCTTTTAGGCGGTCATTCAGGTGTTGAAATTGACACAGGAAGAGGAAATGCAAATATTATATTATCAAGAGTTTTACTTGAAGCTTTAAAGAAAATTGACTTAAGACTTATTAAAATTGATGGTGGATTAAAAGATAATGCAATTCCAAGAAAAAGCAGTGCATTAATTGTCATAAACAAAAATAATATAGATTCATTTAATTCGATAGTTTATGATTTTAAAGAAATTATTAAAGATGAATATTGGTTAACGGATCCAAATGTTTATATAAAGGTAGATGAAGTTAATGATATTTGCCTGGATGAAAATAAAAATGCTTGCAATAAAATTTTATTTCCAATGTCTTTAGATAGTACAAAAAAAGTATTATCAGCTATTTATCTTTTGCCAAATGGTGTTATTAAAAAGAGTTTTTCAATTGAAAACTTAGTTCAGACATCCTTAAATCTGGGTATTTTAGAAACAAATGATGATGAAGTTATACTTTCATATTGTATCAGAAGTTCAGTGGAATCAGAGAAAAAAGAACTTAGAAACCGCCTTTATGTGATGGCAGATTTAATGGATGCAAAAGTAGAAGATGAGGGAGATTATCCCGCATGGGAATATAAAAATGATTCGAAGCTTGTAAGTCTCATGGTTAAAGTGTTTGAAAAGAAATATGGTAGAGAACCCGTTGTTCAGGCCCTTCATGCCGGAGTTGAATGTGGTATGTTTATTGGTGCAAATAAAGAAATGGAAGCTGTTTCATTTGGTCCGGATATCAAGGATATTCATACAACTTCAGAAAGTATGGATG
This sequence comes from Lachnospiraceae bacterium RM5, assembly GCA_900110975.1. GTDB lineage: Bacteria > Bacillota > Clostridia > Lachnospirales > Lachnospiraceae > Bovifimicola. The sequence goes on along the minus strand of FOFK01000003.1, from coordinate 299,263 downwards.
TTTTGTCAGTTCAAAGAACATGGGAATATTTACTTGATATTCTTGAGGAAATTCATTGAGGAGTAACGTATAAAAAGAAAAAAAAGGAAACCTACGTTACGAAACAGGAAATAACAAGAGAAAAGTTTGAACTACTAGATATTTTAGTAATAATATTACAATTAAAACCTGTAATATAATTCTAACATAGCATGATAGTTCAAACTTTTTTTTATAAATTAGGTTATGCGATTAACCTATTGTATTTTGTGGATTTGTGTTTTATAATCACTCATAAATAAATTAATTTATTTTTATATTATAGAGGTGCCATATGTGGGATGAAAATAAAGTTAGAATAAAAGATATTGCTGAGGAACTTGGTGTCAGTACTGCAACAGTTTCAAATGTACTTCATGGTAAGACTAAAAAGATATCAGAAAAAACTATAAAACTCGTAGAAAAAAAGCTTGAAGAAAGAGGATACATTCCTAATATGGCCGCAACGTTGCTAGCTAGAAATAACTCCAGAATAATTGGCGTAGTCATAAACAATCATCCAAAATACGAAGGTCATGTTTTTGAAGATTTATTTATTTCAGCAGCGATAAATTATCTTTCTGATGAAATTGAAAAAAATGGATATTTCATGATGTTAAGAAAAGCAACTGAAATAAAAGGAATAATTGAATTTGCATCAATGTGGAATATGGACGGTGTTGTTTTAGTTGGATTTTGTGAAGATGAATACCAGGATTTACGCGACAGAATTCGCATACCCTTTGTTGTGTATGATGGTTTTCTTGAAGACCAGAGCAGATTTGGAAATATTACTATTGATGATTTTGATGGTGGAAAACAGGCTGGAGAATATTTGAAAAAAAATGGTCATAAAAAAGTGCTATGCATAGCAGATAATAAAATTTGTATGGATTTACAAAGATATCTTGGTTTGTGTGAAGGATTAAAGAAGAAAGCGGATTTTATGCAAATTCCAATTCACGCTAAAGAGCGAGAATTATTTTATCAGAAAAATTTAGCTGAATTAAAGAAATACACAGCAATATTTGCAGTTTCGGATTTTTATGCATTAGAATTAATGAGATTTTTACAGAAAGAAAATATAGATATCCCCGGTGAAATATCAATTGTAGGTTTTGATGGAACAAAGGATGCTGATAATTCAATTCCAAGACTTACAACGATAAAGCAGGACAATTCACTTAGAGCACAAAAATCGATATCATTATTAATTGATATTATAAATGGTCGTGATGATGAGAATAATATTTGTATTCCTGTTAAATTAATTGAAGGGGAAAGTGTTAAAAAAACTAGAGATAGTTGAAAAGCAATTAAAAAAAGGAGAGAAAAAAATGAGTAAAAAATTAGTTATTAAATCAGATATCATAAAAGCACTTGAAGAGGTTGGTGTGAAAAAAGGACAAAACATAATGGTTCACACATCCCTTAGCAGTATTGGTTATATTCCTGGTGGTGCAAGAGATGTTATTGAAGCACTTATTGAAACTGTTGGTAGCGAAGGAACAATCATGATGCCAACTCAGTCATGGAGAAATCTTGATCCTGAAACAGGTGTCCATTGGGAAGTTGACAAAGATTTATGGGACATAGTTCGTGAAAATATTCCTGCGTATGATAAAAAACTTACACCAACAAATACAATGGGTGCAGTAGCAGAAATGTTTAGATTATGGGATGGTGCTATAAGAAGTGATCATCCTGCACGCTCTGTTGCGGCACTTGGAAAAAACGCAGAATACCTTACAAAAGATCATGATTTATCAAATATTTTTGGTGAAGGTTCGCCGGTTGGAAAGCTTTATGAATTAGATGGATATGTTCTTTTAATTGGCGTGGGATATGATAAAAACACATCTTTGCATCTTGCTGATGTAAGGGCAGAATATCCGGGCAAACATAATTGTACAGAACATAGTGCGATAATGGAAAATGGAAAAAGAGTATGGAAAGCTTATGACACATTATTTGTTGATGGGGAAGATTTTGAAGATATCGGAAAAGCATTTGAAGAAACACATGAAATAAAAGAAGTGAAACTTGGAGATGCTGTGGTTAAATTAATGAAACAAAGAGATGTTGTTGATTTTGCTGTGGAATGGATTGAAAAGAATAGAAATGCAGAGAAAAAATTTTAAGTGTACAGTTATTTGTAGTTGATCAATAGATTTAATAGATGATGTGGTTGAACAATAGATTGGACTGATGGAAATGAAAAATAGTTTTTTTGAAAGAACAATGAAAATAGCAGTTCCTGTATCTTTGCAGGCAATGCTGCAATCTTCGTTTTCAATTATTGACCAGATTATGGTTGGACAGCTTGGAGAGGCAAAGATTGCAGCGGTGGAAATAGGCGGAAAACCTGGATTTGTTTTTAATTTTGTCACAGGAGCTGTTGCTGCCATTGCAGGTGTAATGGTCTCACAATACATTGGAAAAAAGGATGAAGAATCCGTTGAAAAAAGCATTTCACTTAATATTTTGACTGTAAGCATAATTGCATCATTATTTTTCATAATATGTTTTGTTTTTTCAGGAAGTATTGGTGGAATCTTTACGAACGACATAAGGGTGTTAAAAGAAGCTACACCTTATATAAGAATTATGTCGTTAACGTTTTTGCTTTCCGGAGTAGGAACGATTTTAGCTGTTGTTATCAGGTGCAGGGACAAGGCAAAATATCCTCTCTATATTAGTTTTGTTTCTGCACTTGTAAATACATTTTTAAATTGGGTTTTGATTTTTGGACATTTCGGATTTAGCAAAATGGGTGTCAAAGGTGCTGCATATGCAAGTCTTATTGGACAAATTATAAATATAGCTCTTATGATACTTGTTTTCTTAAAGGTAAATGGAAAAATTCATTTTTCACTTAAGCTTGATAAAATAGAAAAAAGACAGTATATTTTCATGCTTTTACCTATTGTTACAAGTGAATTTTTATGGACAATTGGCCAAAATGTTAATACATATATTTATGGACACATGGGAACAAAAGAACTTGCGGGAATGGCAATGACAGGACCGGTGCAGGGACTTTTGATTGGCATGTTAAGCGGACTTGCCCAGGCAGCAGGAATTCTTATTGGAAAAAGACTTGGTGAAAAAGAATACGACAAAGCATACAAAGAGTCAATCTGGTTGTGTTTATACGGACTTGCTGGTTCGCTTATTTTATCAATAATGCTGATTTTATTAAGCAACAGATATGTTAAATTTTTTAACGTTGAAAAAGATGTCCGTTCAATTGGAACCATGCTTTTAATCACCTTTGCTATATTGATACCTGTAAAAGTTGAAAATATGATAATGGGTGGAGGCATTCTTAGAAGTGGCGGAAAAACAAAATATATTATGTATATAGATGTGATAGGAACCTGGCTTGTCGGAGTTCCACTTGGCTTAATAACAGGTGTTGTATTAAAGATGCCTATTGTATGGGTTTATTTTATACTATCCCAGGAAGAAATGGTCCGTTTAATAATCAGTATTGTGTTATTTAAAAAGCGTAAATGGATAAACACGTTGAAATAGATAAATGTGTTGGAATAGAAGATATATGTAGAAATAGATAAATGTGTTGAAATAGATAAACACGTTGAAATAGATAAATACGTTGAAATGGATAAACACGTTGAAATAGATAAATACGTTGAAATGGAAGAAGCTATAAATAGTGTTAAAACAGAAAAATTTATAGCCATTTTGGGGAAAAAAAAGGCTTATTTGGTGAGAAAAAGCCATAAATATGGCAAAATCATAAGAATTTATAGCTGATTAAAGACTTATTCAGTGAGAAATGGCTATAAAAATAGCAAAAATAGAATAATTTATAGCTTAAGGGAATTTACACACAAATTTGGACTTGACTGACTCTGTATACCTAATTTACTTATACAAAAAGAAAGAGTAGAGAATCTACGTTACTGGAAGAGAAAACAGAAATAAGTCTGAGTAATGTAAATGTGAAAAAATAGAGAATCTACGTTGCAAGAAGAAGCAAGAAGAAAATTACAAGATATAATTTTTATAATACATTAACATAAAAACACCGTACATCTTGTGTTGTACGGTGTTTTGAATTATTTTAAATTATAAATTGCAAGAATCATTTTTTTAGTACTATTTATTCTTCTTCAGCATTTGTTTCTTCAGATTCAGAAGCTTCAGTAGTTTCAGCGGCTTCATCAGAATCTGCAGCATTAGATGTTTCAGAAGCTTCTGCAGTATTATCTGTAGTATTATCTGTAGCTTCTACAGTTTCAGAAGTACTTTCATTTTCACTGCCTTCTGCAACTGTTGTATCTTCTGTATTGCTTGTTTCTTCAGTAGATTCATGAGCTTTTTTCCAAACTTTATCAACTTCTTTCTGAGAAAGACTATAAACTGTTGTTTCCTCTTCAGAAGATTTCTTTAACCAACCTGCTTTATCAACGACTGAATATCCTAAATAAACAAAGAATGCAATAACAATAAGTGTTATGATTGATGTTCTTAAGAATGCAAGTCTTTTTTCTTTTTTAATGATTTTTTTACGATTTGCTTTATCTTTTTTGTATTTGTCTACTTTTTCCTGACTCATTTTAAGTTTTCCTTTCCACGAAATTATTAACCTTTGATATTATATAACAAAATTCAAAAATAATAAATAGTAATATTGTGAAAAATCTTAATTTTAAAAAGTATTTGACTATAAAAAACTTAATTTTAAAAAGTATTTGACAATAAAAATCTTAATATTAAAAAGTATCTGATTATAAAAATCTTAATTTATAAAAATGCTTGACCATAGGATTGTAATAGTATAAAATATCTAATGTTACTGAACTTTTAAGGAGGAATATTTAAAATGGTTTCAGCAGGTGATTTTAAGAATGGATTAACAGTAGAGATAGATGGTGCAATCTATCAGATAATAGAATTTCAGCATGTTAAACCTGGAAAAGGAGCTGCTTTCGTTAGAACAAAATTAAAAAATATAAAGAATGGTGGAGTTGTTGAAAAAACATTCAGACCAACAGAAAAATTCCCTAAAGCTCATATCGAAAGAAAAGATATGCAGTATTTATACAATGATGGTGAATTATTCTACTTTATGGATGTTGAGACATACGAGCAGATCGGTTTAAATCAGGATACAGTTGGAGATACACTCAAATTCGTTAAAGAAAATGAGATGGTTAAAGTATGTTCACATAACGGAGATGTTTTCGCATTAGAAGCTCCATTATCAGTTGAACTTGAGATTACAGAAACAGAACCAGGTGTTAAAGGTGATACAGCTACTGGTGCTACAAAGCCAGCTATTGTTGAAACTGGAGCAAGAGTTATGGTTCCATTATTTGTAAACCAGGGTGACAAGATTAAGATTGATACAAAGACTGGTGAGTATTTATCAAGAGCTTAATTGATTTTAATTAAATAAAGATGATTATAAAGCCTAATTGATTTTTGATTTTTCAAAGGTCAGTTAGGTTTTTTATTTTTTAATTTAAGAATTACCTTGCTATTCATAATTAAAAAATCTTTTTGTTTAAATTGTAAAAACCGTTTTTAATTTATTTGTTATATTTGTACATTGTTATAAAGCCAATGATAAAATATAGTTTACCCATGAGTACTCAAATTAATTAATAAGCCGGAGGAAGATTTAGATGGAGAAAAAGGAGTTTATTGATTGCTTATGTGTTAAATTATATGATGAGTTGGGAGGAGGAAAAATTATAAGAGGCGATAAAGTTATGAAGAATAACGGAGTTAAATTAGATGCCATTACAATTTTTTCTATAGATTGTAATATCGCACCAACCATTTATATAGATGGATTTTATAACAGATTCATTTCATTTGAGATTACATTTGATGAAATAGTTAGCGAAATTGCTAAAATGTACAGGAAAGAATCCTGGGTTGATAAGCTTAATGTTGAGCAGTTTGAGGAGTTTGATAAGATAAAGGGAAAGATTGTATATAAGATTATTAATACTGAATATAATCAGGATACTTTAGAAAATATACCATATATTGAATTTATGGATTTATCCATTGTATTTTATATTATGCTAAGTGAAGGAAATGATATGGAAGCGACTGTTCTGATAAATAATTCACAGCTTGAATTATGGGGTGTTACGAAAGATGAAATATATTCTATTGCAAAAGAAAATACACCAAACCTTTTGAAATGTGAGATTATAAGCATGGATGAAGTGATCAGGGGAATGTTAAATGATAATTTATATGGAAGTATAGGGGAAGAAAACGAAAGTTATTTTATAAATTGCGATTCTATAGATAAAGATGAAATTGTTGACAGAATTGTTAAAGATGTAAAGAAAAAATCAACTCTTGATATGTATGTTCTTACAAATGAAAAGAAACTTTATGGTGCGGCCTGTATACTGTACGATAATGTATTAGAAGCGTTTTCAAGAAAAATGAATTCCAATATTTATATTATTCCAAGCTCAGTTCATGAGGTGATTCTGGTTCCGGAAGAGGAAGGTATCTCAGGAAAACAGATAACCGCAATGATTCAGGATGTAAATAAAAATGAATTAGATCCAACAGATGTACTATCTGACCATGTTTATTATTACAATTCCGAAAAGAAAAGTATTTTTAAGTAAAAAAACGTACCTATTGAGAATCGAACTCAAATCTTTGGCTCCGGAGGCCAATGCTCTATCCATTAAGCTATAGGTACATACCTGCTTATTTTATATCAAAAAGTAAAATTTTACAATATTCTCATAGGTTTAAATTTACCTTAATATTTCCTCGCAGTTGCAATTTTACGTTGCATTTGATATTATTAGAATGTTGATTACTATAATCTTTTTGATTATTGAAGTAGAATGGAGAAAGGTAATGGTTTTCGGGAAATCAAAGAAAACAGAGAAATCTGTAGATAAAAGAAAAAGTAGAAAAATCCAATCTGATATAGATAATGATTCTCTTTATATTGAAGATGAAGAAGATAAGATTTTTAATGAGCTTTTAAAAGAAGTAGATGAAATTGAATTAAAGAGAAAAAATCTTACAGACAGATTAAAAAATGTAATAGATGATGCAAGAGTAGACTATGAGGAAAATTATGAAGAGGATTATGAGAGTGATTCATCGGATGCTTACGATGAGAAATCTGAAAATTATTATTATGATGATTCTTCCTATGATGATTCAGATTATGAATCTGCAAATGCATCTGATATAGAAGAAGCGATAGAAGATGTTTCTGATTCTGATAAAGAGTTGGAAATCAGTTTTTCTAATGCTGATAAAGATAAAAAAACTAAGAGTAAATCAAAAAAGAATAGAAAAAATAAAAAAGATAAAAGGTTTAAGTTCGGAAAAAATAAGATTGAAGATGAATTTGATGATGAATTAGAAAATGAATCAAATGAAATTGAATCAGAAGAAATTGAATCAGCCGAAATTGAATCAGCAGAAATGGATGAAACAGAATTTGATGATTCTGATTATCAGACATCTAAGAAAGAATTAGAAGCCTTTTTGGATGATGAAGAAGATTACCTTGATGATTATAATGATTATAATGATTTAAGTGATTCAGATGATTTAGGTAATTTAGATGGTTCGAATGATTTAGGTGATTTAGAAGGTTCGAATGAATCAGGTGATTTAGAAGGTTCAAATGAATCAGCTGATTTAGATGGATCAGATGAAGATGAATCGGAAAAAGAGTCAGAAGATGAGTCAGCTGCAAAAGAATCAAAGATAAAGAAATCAGATAATAAATCCAAAGATGAATCAGATGATGAATATGATGATGTGTATGATGATGAGTACGATGATGAGTATGACGAGTTTGATGAAGAGTACGATGAAGAATACGATGATCAGGAAGAATCAGATGATGAAGATTTAGATGAAGAGCTGGACGAAGAGTTTGATGAAGATGATGATTTTGAAGATGACGACGAAGATGATGATGAACAGGGAGAAAAAGTAGATGTTCTTTCACTTATGAAGAGAACAAGACTTAGAAAAGAACAACCAAATTATCTTCATGAAATTGATGAGAAAAAGAAGAAGAAAAAAGAAAAATATGAAAGTATAAGAATAAAAGACAGATATAATTACGATGATGACGATTTTGAATTTAATATATCTGAGTACAAATTTAAGATTGTTGCAGGTTTAATAGGATTATTATTAATCATTATGTTTGTTGCTCTTATACTTGATAAAAATGATTTCTCATTTAAGAATAAAAAAGCCACAACAAATCAGATGGTTAAAGAAAAAGATGACACAAAGATAAAAAATTTAATTTCTGATTATCATGCAGCACTTGAAGATGGAGACATTAACAGAATTAGAACATTTATCAATAATGGTGATAAAGTTAGCGAAAATAGCATAAATGAGCAGATTGAACAGGCAAGCAGATATAAGATTGGGCAGTTCAATGTTACAGACATTTATACTAAATATGGTAAAAATACAGATGAATATGTTGTATTTGTAAAATTCTCGCTTAAGATTAATGACATCGATACACCGGCTGTTGGTCTTCAGGTATTCTATGTAAAACAGGGCAAAGATGAGTACAGTACATATGATTTAACAAGTGGAAATCTTCCAGTTTCTTACGATGGATATAAGATTATGTATGATTTATATGATAGCGAAAGTGAAATATTTGCTTATGTTAATAATATTTCAAAAGATAAAGATGTAATTGCTTTGTTTAAAGAAATTGAAGAAGAGTTTGCAAAAGCATGTGATAGCGATGCAGCGCTTAAAGGTTTTGTTACAGACTTAAATAAAGGTCAGGCAACAACAACAGATGATAGTTCGAAAGAAACTACAAAAGCTTCTGATGATAGCTCAGGTGAAACAACAAAAGCTTCTGATGATGACTCAAAAGAAACTACTAAAGCTTCAGAAGAGGAATCATCAACTACAAAAAAATCTGATTCAGAAACAGAAGAAACAACAAAGAAGTCAGACGATTCAGATAATAATAATGCTGAAAATACTAATGATGATGATAGCGATAATAGCAATAATGATAGTGACAGCGATAGTGATAGCAATAGTGAAGATGAGGCAGATGACTCAGATTCAGAAGAATAAATGAATTAAAGGAAATGTTTATACTGCATAGACATTTCCTTTTTTATTGTAAATATAAAAAAAAGAGGATAGTAAGCCGTTTGAAAATTTTTTAAAATTTCCTATTGACACATAATAAAAAAAATTATAGAATAGCATTCGAGATGATACCAAAGGCGGTTAAAAGGCTCGGTCTTTTTTTGTGCCTAAAGGTATCTTTTTTAATAATATAATTAATATAATAAAAATTTTTTTAAGTATTGTGAAGGAGGAAACACAAGATGTCATACGTTGATGAAGTAATTGAGCAGGTTATAGCTAAAAACCCTGCAGAACCTGAATTTCACCAGGCAGTAAAAGAGGTATTAGAATCTCTTAGAGTTGTTATCGAAGCAAATGAGGAAAAGTTTAGAAAAGAAGCTTTATTAGAAAGACTTGTTAATCCAGAAAGACAGTTCAAATTCAGAGTTCCTTGGGTAGATGATAAGGGACAGGTACAGGTTAACACAGGTTACAGAGTACAGTTTAACAGTGCTATCGGACCATACAAGGGTGGTTTAAGATTACACCCATCTGTAAACTTAGGTATTATCAAATTCTTAGGATTTGAGCAGATTTTTAAAAACTCTCTTACAGGACTTCCAATCGGTGGTGGTAAAGGTGGTTCTGATTTCGATCCTAAGGGAAAATCAGATAGAGAAGTTATGGCATTTTGTCAGAGTTTCATGACAGAACTTTGCAAATATATCGGTGCTGACACAGACGTTCCTGCTGGTGATATCGGAACAGGTGCTAGAGAAATCGGTTACATGTTTGGTCAGTATAAGAGAATCAGAGGCGTATACGAAGGCGTTCTTACAGGAAAAGGTTTATCATATGGTGGATCTCTTGCAAGAACAGAAGCTACAGGATATGGTCTTTTATATCTCACAGAAGAAATGTTAAAATGCAATGGTGTTGATATCGCTGGTAAGACAGTTGCAGTATCTGGTTCAGGAAACGTTGCTATCTACGCTACAGAAAAAGCTACACAGCTTGGTGCTAAGGTTGTTACAGTTTCAGATTCTACAGGTTGGGTATATGATCCAGAAGGAATCGACGTTGCTGCATTAAAAGAAATCAAAGAAGTAAACAGAGCAAGATTAACAGAATATAAGAAATACAGACCAAATTCAGAATATCATGATGGTAAAGGTGTATGGTCAGTTAAGGTTGACATCGCTCTTCCATGTGCTACACAGAATGAATTAGATCTTGAAGATGCTAAGGCATTAGTTGCAAATGGTGTTATCGCTGTTTGTGAAGGTGCTAACATGCCTACAACATTAGAAGCTACAGAGTACTTACAGAAAAATGGAGTTTACTTCGTACCTGGTAAGGCTGCAAACGCTGGTGGTGTTGCTACATCTGCACTTGAAATGTCTCAGAACAGCGAAAGATTAAGCTGGACATTCGAAGAAGTTGATTCTAAGTTAAAGAACATCATGGTAAATATCTTCCATAACTTAGATGATGCTGCTAAGAAATATGGTTTCGAAGGAAACTATGTTGTTGGTGCTAACATCGCTGGATTTGAAAAGGTTGCTGACGCTATGACAGCTCAGGGAATCTGCTAATCAATAGAAAAAATAGATGTTTGATTTATAAGATTAGTCTATAAATTTTATTTCTAAAATTTTTGTATGAACTTAATAATATGTTGGATTAAGTTTTATGCTTGAAAATAAACGGTTATATGATTTTTGGGTTAATGACCTGAAAGTTGTGTAGCCGTTTTTTGTATATATGTATATATGTATATATTTATATATTTATATTTTTATATTTTTATATATTTATTTATTTATTGCTTATAAGGTAAATATAAATGTTTTACCTTATAAGGATTATGTGTAAACCAATTTATAAAAATCTATCAAAATAAATATGACTAAAATGTTAAATTTTAGTTAAATTGTATAAAAAATTAGTGATATTTGTTGATAAAATAATAATCTTATGGTAAATTCTATGTATAAAGATGTTGTGATAAAAATTCAGGAGTTATTATTATTTTCACAATGTTAAAATTCGTGATTTTTTCTACAGAATAATAGTTATTTAATTTGGTATTCTATGAAAAAGAAAGGGAGGAAAATGCCTATGAGAAAAAATAATGAAAAAAGAACAGACAAAAGAAAACTTGTTGCCGCGTTAGGCATGCTTTGTTTATCAGGTGCTATGTTGGTAGGAACAACATATGCATGGTTTACCATGAATAAGACGGTAAGTGTAGAAGGTATGAAGGTACAGGCAGTTGCTGAAGAAGGTTTACTTGTTAATGAGGTTGCAACAGCAAATGATACAAATTGGGATAGTTTAGCAACGGCAAATCAAACTACAGATATGTCCCTTCTTTATCCTGCTTCAACTGCTAATGGAACAACTTGGTATCATGCAGCAAGTAGTAAGTCTAATGATGCAGCAGCTGCATCAGGAACAACGAAATCAGCAAATCTTATTGGTAATGATTATGAGACGCTCCCTTCGTTAACAGCTATAACTGATATGTCTAATGCAACTGCGGTGGGCGGTTCGAAGGCAGCTTTTTCTACGATGGGAAGATCTGCAACTGCTGATGCTGGATACTATGTACATTATACATATTATCTTAAAGCATCTTCAGGAACAGCTATACCACTTGGAACAACTACTGGAGCCCAAAATGTAAATATTAAGGGTGTTACAGCTACAATTAATCCTGGAAGTGGTAGTGGATCAGCAAATCTTGATAAATCATTAAGAGTTGGTATATTCATGAAATCAGGAGGAACATTCTATATTTATGCACCTGTTGCAGGATATACTTCATCATATAATGTAGCTGCAAGTGCAACTGCAACATCTCCTATAGCTGGAGGAACAGCAACAGCAACAGATCTTGAAACTCTTCCTGCAGTGGGTCAAAGCGGAACACCTGTAGAGGTATACATTTGGTATGAAGGTGAAGATGCTAATTGTAAGTCTGATAATGCTTTAGCAGCAACACTTGATAATATCGATGTTAAGATTGATTTTGAGCTTAAAGCAGTTTCTTAATTTAATATTTTTATAATCATACATATAAATCCCTCAATAGAAGAAAATCTATTGAGGGATTTTTGTTAATACCAGGTAATGGTAACAAGTACTGTAAAGAAATTATAAACGAGAGTATGAATTGTTGATTGATACTATATCCCACAAAAAATTGGAGAAATCCTTTTTGTTTTTTTGTGCCTCGGCTAGGGTGCGAGAAAATATAAAAAGATAGATGGTAGATATGAAATGAACGGTATAAATAAAATTAATCTAAAATTTTATTCAAATATCCCCCATATCCAATCCCTAGAAAAATATAAATAAATGGTGTTGTGTAATAAATTGCAACTCCAAAAAATGATGATGCTAAATAGCCAATACATACAAAAAAACAGATAATTGTTGTTTTATCAACTTTTTTTATATTTATAAGAATACGTATAAGTACTATCACACATGCGACAAAATAAAGCAAACTTGTCTGTATTCCAAAAAATTCTGCATATTGTAAAAATTCATTATGTGGTGTACCAATTCTATAAGTATTTAATAAACCTTCAACACCAAATCCAAGAAATGGACTATCTTTGAGATGGATAACGGTGCCTTTCCATAACCTCCAGCGGGATGAACCTGCTGAATCAGCCTTTGAAGGATCTTCAATTATCATGCTTACATCAGAAGATAAAGTGACAAAGCTTGATAAGATGGTCGAATATTTAAAATTCATTACAAATGTTATAAATAAAAAACTTAAAAGTAAAATTGCGGATAAAAGTCTGTGTTCTTTTGCAATAAAAAGACTATATATTATAAAAAGAATCAATACAAATAAAACAGCAAGATATGCACCAAGTGTATTATTTATTACAAGAACAATTGTTCCTATAATTCCTGAAATAGCAAAAAAAATCTTTAATGCTATTTTTTTCTCATATACAAAGAGCAGTGCGCTTGTGATTATTGTAAGTGTGAGGTAGTAACCATAATGATTGGAATTATGGAATACGGCACAAACTCCCTCATCGTTAAATAATTTTATTTTTGTACACCATTCATTTATTAGAGATAAAATATTTATTGGCATCGCTGTAAAAACTAAAGCATATAGAAGAAATTTTCTGTAATTTTCTTTAAAAAGCAACATGCCACAGAAAAAATAAACAAGTGGATACGAAATATAACTATAAATACTTTCAAACATATATGGATGGCCTGTGAGGTCATATTCGTTTGGAGTACGAATAATTGTAACAAGTATTATGCTTAATACGAAAAGCAAAAAGATAAACATTGGCAAAAATTTATTTATATTACTGCATATATTTTTAATTATATTTTTGTCTGTATTAGTACGTGATTTGTTATTTGTTGTTTTATCTGCGGTTTTAGTTCGCTTGCATATGGTTACGTATATTATCAGCAAAATCAAAATAAGAACTGTAGTAAAACGAGTGGTGTAATTGATATTTTTTATCATCCATTGATATAAGTTTTGGTATTCTGCTCTTGTAGAAATTGATTTTCTGCCTATTCTATTTATTGCCCTTATGATTAATTGAAGAAAAGGCGATATTATAAACAGACCAGTAACAAGTAGCAACATAAGATTCCCTATAATCTCTAATGTATGCATTCTGGTTTCTGTGTGGGAATTTCTTTTATTTTTTTCTTCAAGAAGCCTTTTTTGAACATAAGCATTAAGAGCAGCTTGATCTATATTATTGTTATTATTGCTGTTATTGATTGGATTATCAGTATTAGGGTTCATTAGAAACCTCCAAAATAAATATGATATTAGCTTATTTGCTTTACAAAATCAATTGTTTTACCTTATGAAATGTTATCGTATATAATAACATGAGTCAAGTGTTGAAATGTTCTTGAAGTATTTATAAAATCTTTTCATAAATTTTTGTATTGTATTTGTTTTTTGTTTGTAAAAATAATTAATTTTTGTTGGATAAAAATTATTACGCGTATGTTGAATTGTTTCCAGAATATGCGCGTAAGAAAGGGCATAGATAATTAAAAACATTACGCGCATAGGAGTGAATAATTGTAAAATGCGCGTAGTTATCAGCATACATATGCAAATATGTTATAAAAAAACTACGCGCATAAGGTTGAATAGATGAGAAATGCGCATAGTTATCAACAAGTATACTCAAAAATACTACGTGCATAGGGTGAAATATTTATAAAATGCGCGTAGTTTATAGCATAGAAAAAAAACATTACATGCCATTTCATACTATTTCAAACTATTTCACCACCCATTTCCCTTAATTGCAATACTTTTTAACATGATTGTTAACACCTGTTGACAGATTGCTAAGGCTGCTTGGTAGAGTTTTTGGAATAAAAATTTTACGATTAACTTAATAAAAATCTTTTAGGAGGAAATTTGTTATGAGTAAGATTAAACAATTTATTAAAAACATCAGTCCTTTAAATAATCGAACTGAAATGCCAATTATACTTTATATAATTAAGGTGATCATAATATTCTGGTTTGTGAAATTTGGAGCTGAAATAATTGGCGAAGGAATTGTCATTGCAATCTGTTTTACATGTGGTAAAAATCCGCTTCGAGGTGAAATTTTTAGCGCTAATATAATGATGCTTATGATGTATTATGGATATTTTGTGCTAATTGGAATTATGATTTTGTACTGGAAGCTTTTTCAAAAGAAAACTTTATCTGAACTAGGGTTTACAAGAAAAGCCGGAAGTTATATGATTGGAGTAGTTATGGGTACGGTTCTTGTTGTAATATCGGTTCTTCTAATAGTATTTACCGGTGCAATATCATATAATGGAATGTTTGACAACATCGATATTGGTTTTATATTGCTTATGTTTGCTGGATTTATTTTTCAGGGAGCTATGGAGGAAGTGCTTTGCAGAGGAATTGTTATGCAGCTTCTTATAAAGAAAACAAACATTCCTGTTGCAATACTTATAAGTTCAATGCTGTTTATCATTCCACATCTTTTCAATATTGAGAAAGTGAGTGGGGGAATTATATTTTTTACGATAGTTAATTTGTTTCTGATATCGATAGTTTTTTCGTTGCTGACCATTTATTTTAAGAATATATGGGTGGTTTGTGGATTTCATACGGTTTGGAATTTTATTCTTTATAATATTTTTGGAATGAATTTAAGTGGAAATGATGAAATAAAAGCAGCTGTTTTTGATATGAGGTCGGTTGGAAGTAATATATTAAATGGCGGAATTTATGGTATAGAGGCAAGTGTTGTTACGGCTGTTGTGCTTGCAATAACCGTGGTTATAATGATTTTTATAATGAAGAGAAAAGCGTTGTAATGGCTATAGTGCCTGCGATAACAGCAGGTATAGTGTTATTGTGTTTAATATGAAGGGTGGAGATGTGATGGAATTTAACAATAAATTGTATGAATTAAGAAAACAGAAAGGATTCTCGCAGGAAGAACTGGCTGGCCGCTTGAATGTTTCAAGACAAACAATTTCGAAGTGGGAGATTGGCGAATCAACTCCTGACATGGAAAAACTTATAGCTATAAGTGATTTGTTTGAGGTGTCTTTGGATGAACTGGTGAAGGGCGAGAAAGCAGAATCCCGTGAAACATCGGAACAGACATCGAAATCAGAACTATATAGTGACATAAAAGAAAATGTTCTGACAGAAGAAAATAAAGTAAAAGCAAAAAAAGGACTTAAGATAGCAGGAATTATTGTAGGAATAATTGTTTTAATAGATTTGATTTCTTTTATTTTATATGCGATTATGTTTGGGTTACCGATGTAGGATTTTTGGTGAAATGAGGGGATTATTTTGAGTTTTTTTATATTATCAAAGTAAAGGAGAAAAAAATGGAAAAAATATTGTCAAATAAAGCAAATGAAGATTATAAAGAATGGGAAAGAATGTATGAGGCGGCTGTGGCAGTTCGAAATGAACGTAAGATATCAGATTATATCACCGGCGGTGAGGTTGCAGCAGCTATTCTTTCTAGTAGTGGTAAAATATACACCGGCGTTTGCATTGATACCTGTTCAACACTTGGTATTTGTGCAGAAAGAAATGCCATTTTTAATATGATTACAAACGGTGAGCAGGAGATAAAGAAGGTAATTGCTATCATGGATGATGGCTCGAGTGGTGCACCTTGCGGAGCCTGCAGGGAACTGATGGTTCAGTTGATGCCAGATAATTACAAGGATATTGAAATTATGATGGATTATGAGACAAAAAGGATAGTAACCCTTGGTGAGATTACACCAGAGTGGTGGATTTGAGAAGTGGTTGCTATGCTTTTTGTTTTTTAGAAAGGATTACTAGCAAGATGAAAAAAATGCTGAGATTCTAGTAATTGAAAAGAAAGGATTACTAGCGAGACGAAAGAAATGCTGAGATTCTAGTAATCGCGCAGAAAGAATTACTAGCGAGAAGAAAAAAGTGCTGAAATTCTAGTAGTCGCCAAGAGAGAATTACTAGCGAGAAGAAAAAAGTGCTGAAATTCTAGTAGTCGCCAAGAGAGAATTACTAGCGAGATGAAAAAAATGTCGAGATTCTAGTAATCGCGCAGAAAGAATTACTAGCGAGACGAAAAAAATGCTGAGATTCTAGTAACCACCAAGAAAGAATTACTAGCGAGATGAAAAAAGTGCTGAGATTCTAGTAATTTGCAAACAAAGATTACTAGCAAAAATAAGAAAAGCTCTAAATTCTAGTAATCTTCAAAAGTAAACTATTAGTGTTGTGTTTTTTTAATAACAAGACTGAATACTTGCCTGCTTATACTGATTGTACATTCTTATCTAATGGTTAAATATTATTGCTTTAAAGGTAACAATATGTTATTCTAACTTTATGTGATGGTGGCGTTTGTCGACAATAAAAGAACGAAAATATAAAGTAAAAAAATAGAAAAAATGCACGGAAAAATAGCAAAAAAATAGCAAAAGAAATAGCACAAGAACTAACACAAGAATTAGCACAAGAATTAGCACAAAAATAGTACAAGAAATAGCAAAAATAAATAGCACACAAAACTAGCAAAAGAACTAGCATAATAAGAGTAAAAATAAGAAAATAGTACGTGAAAAAAGGAAAAAATATGGCTGAGAAGAAGAACGGGAAGAAAAGAATTTTGATTGCCATAATAGTAGCTGTAGCTGTGGTTTTGGCGGTTGTAGTTGTTTTCTTTGTTTTTAAAAAGAAAAAGGGTGAGTATCGTCTGTTAAAGGTCTTTGAATTTGATGGAGAAGGCAGTGTTGAGAAGAAGGGGAAAGGGAAAATAACGCCTTATAACAATATGGTTCTGTCATCCGGTGACAAGGTTATGCTTGATACAGGTAAGATGACATTGCTTGCAGATGATGATAAGTATATTTATTTTGATCAGCACACTTCAATTGAACTTGTTGCAACAGGAAGCAAGAAAAATGGAAAAATAAAAATTGAGCTTCTTAAGGGCGGTATTACAAATGATATCAGGAACAAACTTCCGGTAGATTCGAGTTATGAGGTAAATACACCTAATTCGACAATGTCTGTCAGAGGTACGGTTTTTTATGTCTATATTTATGAAATTGATGGTGTTAAATATACGAGAGTATGCGTTTTTGATGGACAGGTTGCTGTCAGACTGGTTTACAAAGACGGCACTGTTGACGATGAAGAGGTATTGGTTTCAAAAGGTAAAGAAGTAACAATATATGAAGATGAAGTGACTACAAACTATCTTGCTGACCCATCAGATATTGATTGGGATACACTTCCTGATGATGTGCTTGTGAATCTTCAGACTATTATTACTGACGGAAGAGATTTGTCTATTACTTTAGATGAATTAAAGGCAATAATTGAAGGACCATACGAAGTTACTTTTATGTATGATGGAAAAGAATTTGCTACACAAACTGTGAAAAAAGGTGAGAAGGTGTCTGTGCCAAAATTCTGTCCTGCTGCTACAGGCGACTGGGATTACGATTTTGATGAACCTATAGAGCAAAATACTGTTATTGAGTGGCAGAATTAAATGTGGAAGATAAATGTGGAAGGCAAATGTGAAAATAAACTGCATATGAATGAAATATGAGAAGGAAATGTGTGAAGGAAACGCGTGAATAAAACCTGTGGTTGAAACGTATGATAGAAACATATAGCTCACAACATGTCTTGGAGGGAAACCGTCATGAAAAATATATTCAAATCTAAAAATCTAAAAAAATTCACTGCGGCTATGCTTATTTTTTCTATGGTATTTTGCAATGCAAATTTTATGCCTAATAAAATCGTAGCGGCAGCAGAAGATGTAGAAGGTACGGGAGGAGTATATGCTGAGCTCGTAGATGATTCTTATGTGGGTGTTACTTTGATGACTGTTGAAGGTAAGATAGCACATTATACTCTTTCAAAAACCACTGAAGGATATCAGATTACATGCTTAGAACCGGAGGATTCTGATATTGAACAGGTTACATTATCTAAGGATGAAGAATTTGCAATTATTATGACGGACGGTTCGGAGCTTGAGATAAGTTCTGATGTTGAAATGAAAAGAGAATTTTCAATGAGTGGTGAGGATTGCAAGCTTACTATAGATTCCGGATGTACTCTTAAATTTAGCAGTTTTGAGGGTATGGGAACAATGGTTATAAATGGAACTGTTTATTTAAGTTCCTATACTAGCTCTGTTTATGATGAATTGAAAATACAAAATAATGGTGTTTTGTCTGCTGACAATATTGGCATTACAAGCATGACAAATATTGCAAGTACTGAAACTTCTGTATTTCAGGTTTCGTCAAGTTTTGTAAAGGAAAATTTTGATCTCGATGGAATTGTAAAGGCAGATGCAGATGCAGCTATTTCTTCAAGAGGTGGAACATTTGTATTAGAAGTAAATGGAGTTTCAAGAACATTTACATCGGCAGTTTCCGGAAATGCAGGGGATATTATTTTGCAGGATTCTAATGTATCTTTATCCGGAGTTTCGGACAGATATTTTGGACAGGATTTTGATTTTACAATATCAACAGCTGATGGTTATGATGGAACACCACATCTTGAATATCTTGGTTATGGTTATGCTGATTATGTGGAAGAAAAGCCATATGGAATTGGAGATTATTACGTAAAAGCAGTTGCACCTGCAACTGAAAAATTTAAAGCCAGTGAGTCGGATCCGGTTAGTTTTAATTATTCTTTCCTTCCTTTATCGGAATGTAAGGTGCTTGATTCGGGAAAATATCTTGAAATAAGCGGACTTTCAAATGGAATTTATGCTAAAGACAGCATTACAATAAAACCACATGAAGATTTTTATGTAAAAACTTCTGATGGAGATTCGGAATTTGCTGATTCAATTACTTTAACACATGATGATATATATATGGAGGACGGAGAAGGGGGATATTTCTATAATTCAGATTTTAGTTTTTATCTTAAGAGAAAATCAGATGATGCTCAGACTGATATGTATGAGGCGTCAAATGAAAAATTTTTACCTGAACTTTCGGATGTTGTTTTTGATTTAGAAGATCCGGTCATTAGAGGTATTTATATTGATGGAGAAGAGGCTTCTATCTCAGAAGGTAATGAGATATTTGCAGAAAATGTAAAATTCAGCGTTTATGATGAAAATTTAAATAAAGTTGTTGTTAATGACACTGTCTATAATGAGGATAACGAAGGCATTGTTTCGGGAATGGCTGATATATCAATTGACAGTGCATTTGGAGAAAAGAAAAGTGTCAGTGTCAAGGCTGTTGATTTATCAGGACGAGAAGTTTCTCTTAATTTTGCTCTTAGATATCCTTTAGTTACGCCAACTGCAACAGTTACTGTATCTGATATCAATGAGGGAGAGGAAATTGTGCCTGTTCTTACCACAAGTTCAGATGGAAAAGATGATGTGGTATATGAATACAAGGGCGTTGACGATCCTGATAGTTCATTTTCCATGACAGAACCAACAGCTCCAGGAAAATATGTTATCAGGGCCAATATACCTGAAACGGATAATTATGGGGCAATTAGTTGTACAGATACATTTGAAATAATTGAGGTGCCGGAAACACCGGAGACACCGGAGACACCGGAGACACCAGAGACACCAGAGACACCAGAAACACCGGAGACACCAGAAATTCCAGTTACACCGATTAGCCCGGTTAATCCGGTTCCACCGGTAATACCTGAGGTTCCAATTAATACAGAAAATAAAAAAACATATTTTAATGCTGATTTTATCGTAAAAAATATATATGTTGGTGGAAAAATTACTCCATTACTTGTTTCAGATGAGGAAATTCCGGCAGGCATTAAGATAGAATACAAATCACAAAATCTTGATGATAGCACATATTCTGAAGCAAAACCTGTAAATGCAGGACGTTATACAGCAAGGGTTACTATACCTGAAAATGAGAACTATCTTGCGACAGTTCTTACAGCTGATTTTGTTATTTCATACCTTCCTGCTCCTGAAAATCCATATACTCTGGAGGGAACAATAGGAAAAAATGGATATTATACAAGCGATGTAATGGTAGTTGCGCTTTCTGGATATTCAATATCATTAAGTCCGGATGGGCCATTTACCAAGAAAATAAATTATAATCCGGACAATCATTCATTTTATCTTAGAAGAGATTCAGACGGTGCCCTGACTGAGAAGCAGCTTATGATTGGTAATGTTAAAATTGATACAGTATATCCAAAAATCAGTTTTTCTAAGGGAAATTTAGAAAGTGGAACTTCTATATTTGCTGATGAACTTAACTTTGATGTATCTGATGATAATTTTAAAATATTATATATTGATGGTGTGGAATATAAATTAGTGGATGGTAAGATGCCTTCACTAAAACTTGGCGAAGAAAATCAGAAAACATTTAAAATCGTTGCAGAGGATGAAGCTGGAAATACCACAGAATTTGTTATTACCATGATTGCCGGGTGGCTTGAGAAAAAAGTTATTCCTGCAGGTAAGAAAGTATTTCTTGAAGCAAACGAGGACTATTCCCTTGGGGAAGGCTTATGGAAGATAAGCGGAGATGATACGATATACAGTGGTGATATGCCTATTTATGTAAGAGAAAGCGGCTATTATGAAATTCAGGAATATAAGGCGGAACAAGATTAATTGTATATATTATTTATAGCAGAACTTGAATTATGAAATTTGGGAATATAAGGCGGAACAGGGTATGAAAAAGAGGCTGACCTTAATAATTGAGATTTTGATAGTTGGTGTCATGTTATTTCTCTTAACTGTTTTTGATATGTTTTCTTCGTTGGATAATATGGCAAAAGACAGGCTTTATCAGACACCAAGAGGAATAAGAAGTGATATCAAGATTATTGGAATTGATGCAAAAACACTTGAAGAATATGGACCTGTACAGACCTGGTCCAGATCCACGTATGCAGATCTGATAAGAACACTTAATAAAGATGAAAATACAAAACCATGTCTTATCGGTTTTGATATACTTTTTTCTGGAAATGTCGATGATGGAGATTCGGATTTTGCTAAAGAAGTAAAAGAATCTGGAAATGTTGTTGTTGTAAATCAGCTGCTTTACAGCAAAAAAATTCTTTACAATGATGACGGTCTTTTGTATACACCGGTTGATGGTATTGTAATGCCTTATGATGAGTTATCGGACAGCGCATCCATAGGATATAGCAATGTTTCACAGGATACTGATGGTACGGTAAGAAGAATAAAACCTGTTGAAAATGTAGATGGCAAGGACTATCATATGTTTTCAAAGGTTATGTATGACAGATATCTTGAAATTACAGGTGAAGAGAGCAAAGATATTCCAACTGATAAGTATGGACGTTCTATCATAAATTATTCAGGAAAACCGGGTGATTATGAATATATCTCAATGGCTGATGTGCTTTCGGGGAAAATAGATCCTTCTGCATTTGCTGACAGTATAGTATTTGTTGGTGCTTACGATCCGGGAATGCAGGATGATTTTTTAGTGCCAAATGGCGGCAGTGAGCACATGTATGGTGTTGAAATACATGCTAATATTTTTCAATCATATCTTGAAGGAAGATTTGCGGTAAGTGGAAATCCGATTATTCTTGCTATTATAACTGCAGTCATAGCAATGCTTTTACATTTGCTTTTTAAAAAGCTAAAAATCTGGCAGTCACTTATAATTCTTATCATGATGATAATAGCAGAAATAATTCTTCTTGCAAAAATAAATGAAATTGGTTATTCATTTGAGGTTATATATTTTCCTGTAATAATTGTACTTTCGTTTATTTATTCTGTTGGAATGAATTATCTTTCAGAAAATTTGAAAAAGAAAAAAGTTCTTTTAGCATTCAGAAAATATGTTGCACCTCAGATTGTTGAAGAAATAGCTAAAAAAGGTGATTTTGAAATAAAGCTTGGTGGCGAAAACAGAGATATTGCGGTGCTTTTTGTTGATATAAGAGGATTTACTACTATGTCTGAGGCGTTGCAGCCTGAAGAAGTAGTTGAAATCTTAAATGAATATCTCAGCCTGACAACGAAATCAATTTTTGATAACTCAGGTACATTGGATAAATTTGTGGGTGATGCCACAATGGCTGTATTTAATTCTCCATTTGACCTTCCGGATTATGAATATAAAGCGGTTTGTGCCGCAATGGATATAGTTAAAGGCGGCGAGGCAATTGAGGAAAAATTCCAAAAGCGTTTTGGAAGAAGCGTCGGATTTGGTGTGGGCGTAAATGTTGGACCTGCTGTAGTTGGAAACGTTGGCTGTGAATTTAGAATGGATTTTACTGCTATTGGTGATACGGTGAATACAGCCGCAAGACTTGAAGCAAATGCAAAAAAAGGCCAGGTGCTTATAAGTGATGTGCTTTATGAAAGGCTTAAAGATAGAATAGAAGTTAAGGAAGTGGGAGAAATTCCATTAAAAGGCAAGACAAAAGGTGTCTTTGTTTATGAAGTTGTAAGTGTTTCTTAAAGATGAGCAGGGAGGTGGTATATTGTTAAAGTTTTTAGGAAGAGGCGCCGGATTTACGGATGAACACAATTGTGCTTATTTTGTTAACGGTGACGACATGGTACTAATTGACTGTTCAATGACAGCCTTTATAAAATTAAAAAAATTTGATTCTATAAATGCAAAAAGAATTGTAGTTCTTGTAACACATACCCATAGTGATCATATCAGTGGCATTTCCATGTTGATTCATTATGCGTATTATGTTTGGAAAAAAAGTGTACTTATAGTTGCACCATCAAATGATGTCCTGAAAGATATTAAAAAAGTACTTTCTATCGAAGGATGTGATGATGAAAATGTAGAATACACACTTGTGACAGTTGATAAATCAGGATTAGATTTTATTATTGATTCGATTCTAACGGTTCATGTGCCTGAACTTGAAGGAAAATGTTTTGGTTATGAGCTTTTGATAGATGGAAAGCATATTGTATATACAGGAGATACCGGGATAATAAATCCATTTGTTTCAAGGCTGAAAAAGGGAAGTTATTTTTATTGTGAATGCACATATTATCCTGCAGGAGTGCATTTGCATGTGGAAGAGATTATCAGTATGAATGAATGGTTTGAAGAAAATGATATTAAAGTTTTCCTTATGCATCTTGATGAGGAAGAAAAAATTGAAAAATTGATAGAAAATACGGGTATGCAGCTTGTTGAGGTTGTGTAAATTACATCTGAAAAGAATAATATATAAGATAAATGTATAAGATAAATGTAAAATCGAGAAAACAATAAATCTAATAAAAAACAAAGAAAATTAGGGAGAAATAAGGAAAAATAAGGAAAATAAAGAAAAATTAAGGAAAAATAAGGAAACAAAAAGAAAAATAAGAAGAAATAAAGAAAAATAAGAAAACACAAGGAAAAATTAGGAAACAAGAAAATACAAAAAAAATTCTGGGAGGAAAAACAATGAGCAACAGTATAATGGATAGTGTGTTTGAAATTGGAGATAATCTTTACCGCGAAATGTGTGCGGCAAAACCTAGCAATCATGCTAAACTTTTTTCAAATATCACTGAACTTGGAAGAAAGATGACAAATTCTGACAGGGCAAGTTTTTGGAAATGGGACAAAGTAAGACATCAACTTTGGACAACATCTGCAACAGGAGTTGACAGGATAACAATTCCTGATGATACCGGTCTTGTTGGTAAAGCAATCAGGGAAAAGCGTATAATTGTGACTAATGATCCTTATAATGATCCGGATTTTAATTCGTCCGTAGATAAAAAGACAGGATATGTCACAAAGTCAATACTTGTTATGCCGGTTGCTGACATTAATGGAGAATTTATTGGTGCTTTCCAGATTATCAATAAACTTGATGGTGATGGGTATGATGAGGTTGTGGATTCAAGAAAACTTTCCATGGCGGCACTTATTTGCGGCATTGCTCTTGAAAGTGAAACTTTCCTTGAAAAATCATATCATGATAAGCTTACAAAACTTAAAAACAGAATGGGATTTTATAGTGATTTCTCAAGAAGATTTTCTAAAACTCTTGATGAAGGAAGAAATCTTTGCCTGTTCATAAGTGATATAGATAAATTTAAAAAAGTTAATGATACTTATGGACATAATGCAGGAGATGATGTTCTTGCGTTTGTTGCAAATCTTATCGAGCAAAACTGCACTGAAAAAGATGCGGTTTATCGCTGGGGTGGCGAAGAATTCATTATGATGATGGAAGATACAGATCTTAATGAATGCATAGAAAAGGCTGAAATGATTCGAAAGAAGATAATGGATTCAACAATAAATGCTGACGGAAACGACATTAATGTTACAATGAGTTTTGGATGCAGGAGTTTTGATGCTGAAAAATCAATAGAAGCTAACATTAGCGTTGCAGATGGATATTTATATACAGCAAAAGAAAGTGGCAGAAACTGCGTTATCAGCGAACTTAACAATTAAATATCAGCAGGCCATGTGTTAGAAAATTTTAAGACATTACTTAAATTTGTGCTAGAAAATTAAATATATTATTCGAAAATGTATTTAGAAAATTTTAAAATATAAAAAAACTGTGAGTAGAGAAATATCATGAAAAAAAGACTTAATAGTACAGAAATTGAATTTATAAAAAAAGAACTGAGAGAACTTGGAATTAAAAGTGCATATGAAAATATAAGAGAAGATAACACATATATAAATGGAATTACCTTTTTTGATGCAAGTGATACACCGGAGTGTGCAATTATAACCTATGTTGAGGATGATCTTGTAGACGAAAAAGGTGTTCCATATATTTTTGATTATCCATATTTAAAGATTTTTGGCAAACTTCAAAAGGGTCAGAGACTTATTGCGCTTTATATCGAGAATAATTACTATGTTATTCCTGTAAATGGTGAAACATATATTTTGGTTGGTGCTGTAAATGGAGATAAAGATTTTAACGTAGACAGGTCTAAATCTATTAAGATGCCTTCTCCGTTGGTCCTTGATTTTCATAAACAGGAATCACGTTTAATCACAAAAAACGATGTTAAAGAAATAAAAAAAACTGTAAAGGCAAATGGCAAACTTTCAGGTATGAAAATACTTGGCTCTGTTGTGTTGAGTTTTTTAGTACTTATGATAGTTTCTCTTATTTATATTTTTTGGGTAGCATCATATGATGATATTGACCTTGCAACATTTGTTTTTATAACGGTGGTTTGCGTTATTCTTCTAATCGTTGGAATTGTTTTTAGCATACTATTTTTTAAGAATATATATATTAAAAATGCTCTAAGGATGAAATATATAAAAGAAGTTATGGTTGTATCAGTTTCAAAAAATCTAAGTTATTATAATGTCGCAGTATATGAATGGGTAGGAAACAATGTCAAATTTGGAAACTACACTGTAGGTAAGGGCCAGTTCTTTATCAAAGATAATCAGAATTTTGGCGACAGAATATATATGTTGACAAAAAAGGAAAATGAAAGGCCGGGTGCATTTGATGCAAGAGTTTTTGTAACCGGGGATTTTAAGAGTAAATAAACTAGAATGTGCAAGTTGTGAATATTCAGGCAGTTTTGATGGCTGGTGATTTTAAAGGTAAATAAACTTATAAAGTTTATAATATAAAAAATGTAAAGGAGATAAAAAGATGTTTGCAGGAGGATGGATTGGATTATTAATAGGCGCCGCATTTTGTGGAGTACTTACAATAATCGTATTTATTGTATCAAAAAAGGAAGGAGCAAGTGTTGACACGATTTTGCAAACCTTGAGTGATGAACAGAAAAATTCCATGATGAACATGACATACGAAAAAGCAAAGAAAAAAGATATGTTTACATCAAAAGGACTTGTTACTTCTGTTTCTGAGGAAGGTGAAAAAGTTAAGGCAGTACTTATGTTTTACATGGAGGAGCATCAGAGTTTTTATACAAGAAAAGTAAAACTTACAAAAGATGATGCGAAAAATAAAGGTATTGTTGCCGGAGCATTTGTTCCTGTACTTATGAAGTATGATAAAGATATGCATTATTATGATTTTAAGAAGCTTTTATAGAATTTATAGAGATCTATTCGTATGATGTGAGAGATAACTACGAATAGAAATCAGGAAATTAGAAATCTATTCGTATGATGTGAGAAGTGATTACGAATAGAATGTAAAGAAATTAGAAATCTATTCGTAGGAAGTGAGATGTTATTACGAATAGAAATCAGGAACTCAGAAATCTATTCGTATGATGTGAGAAGTTACTACGAATAGAATGTAAGGAAATTAGAAATCTATTCGTAGGAAGTGAGAAGTTATTACG
>FOFK01000003.1:87894-271987 GCA_900110975.1 Lachnospiraceae bacterium RM5 | reverse complement strand
TCAGAAATCTATTCGTATAATGTGAGAAGTGATTACGAATAGGAATCAGGAAATTAGAAATCTATTCGTATGATGTGAGAAGTGATTACGAATAGTATTCAAGAAAATCAAAAATAGTTCGTAGATTGATTGGTTTAATGCTAATTCAGAGTAAATCTATAGTTCAGAGTAGATCTATAGTTCGGAGTAGATTTATAATTCAGAGTAGATCTATAGTTCAGAGTAGAACTATAGTTGACTCAGAGTTAATTTAATGTTAATAAAAGCATAGCGAAATAGGAAATTTAAGCATGCAGAATAGGAAATTTAAGCATAGTAGTGTAGGCTGCTATGTTTTTTTGTAAAAAAATTGTAAAAGAATGGTAAAGTAAAAGTTAAATAAAAAGGGGTAAAAAAGGGTGCTTTTGTTGACAAATAAGCAAATTTAAGGTAAATTATATAGTAAGAATATAAAAAAGATGGGGAACTATGCTTATTTGATTTTTATGGAGGATTTCATTGAAAAAGAAACTCAACAAAGATACGTTCAATAAAGATACACTCAACAAAGATAAGCTCAACGCAGATACGTTCAACAAAGATATGCTTAGCACAGATGAACTACAGACTGATGTTGGTGGTGTAAGAGCGTTAGAAATGTTTTACAGAGGAATTAGAGAGATTGAAACAGGAAGTATTACTTTTTTCAAATCCAGAGCTAATTTGAATACTCCGGGGTTAGGTACACTTGTACCGGAAGCATATAGGGACGTAGCCGAGATGTCAACGCAATGCTTGACATTATTTGATTTAGAGATGACTCAGATTCTCGAAACCCAGAAGAAATTAAGTGAAAGAGATTTTTTCTTTAGATGGATTAGTGTCTATATGCCACCAAAGTTTCTTTTAGAAAGAAGTGCTGAAAGTAAGCTTGTTAACAGATTAGAAGAGGCAGGTGTTGATACGAACAGGATTTGTTTCGAACTGTCACCTAAGCTGCTTACGGAGGGTACTGAGAAACATGCCAGAGGAATATCAAATTTAAGAAATCTTGGATTTCATTTTATGCTCACGGGTTTTGGAGGAAGCAATTCACCTCTTATGAAATTATCGGAATTTCCTGTTGATTATGTGCTTCTTAGTCAGGAAATTACTTCATATATCGGTAAGAGTGAGAGAAGCAACGCTGCTGTTAAATCTATTGTTGATTTTGCAACAGGGCTTGGTGCAGAGGCAATAGCTGATGGTATAAAGAATGCAGGTCAGGCTGAGGCTTTATATGAAGCAGAATGCAATTATATTTGTGGACCTCTTGCAGGAAAGTATACCCAGGAAAGATATATTCGAAAGAAAAATGATAATGAAAAGATTTTAAAAGATAAAGAATAAAATAAAAATTTATTTCAGAAGGTATTGTGTATGAGTAATGAAAAAGAAAAGGGTAAGCTCAAAGATATCGCCGGGCTTAGAAGAAGCGCGAATGAAGCAAAGCGATATGTACTGATTACCAGGATAATAGGTCTTTTAATCATTATTCTGGTTGTTATAGTAGCCGTAGCATATGCAATTTCTTACTTTTATGATAAATTTGGAAGTTTCACGGTAAGAGTTAATAAATATGATATGGTTAATCAGGGTTTGTGTCTGTCAGAAACGCCGGATTATGACAGGAAAGTTTCGGTACTTAATGCAAACACAGTTTATGACATGACAAATATCAGTGCAAATGATTTGCCGGAAAATATTGATATGGTCAATGGAAGTCATAATGGAAAAAATTATATAGCCTACACGTTTTATCTGATTAATTCAGGTGATGATACGATTTCATATCAGGGTGATATGACTATCGAGAATGTTGAAAAAGGTGTAGATGAAGCGGTCAGGGTTGCTATTTACAAGAATGGTGAGAAGACTGTTTATGGCAAAACAAAATCAACAGGTAAAGGAAAAGAAAGTGATTGCGATGAGGAATTCCTTTCTTCAAGCCTGGTAATGAGGGAAAAGAAAGAGAAATTCAAGCCGGGTGATAAGGATAAATACACAGTTATCATTTGGTTAGAGGGTAACGATCCGGATTGTGTTGATGCTATTGTAGGCGGAACAATCAAGTTTGGAATGAACTTCAAGATTGTTGAGACAACTTAGGATTAAAGAACATAAGAACATAATAGAGCAAAAAATAGAAACTAAACTAGAAACTAAACTAGAAACTAAACTAGATTATATATTGATTAAAAAATATAAAAAACAAGAATAATAAACAAACTAAGAAAGGTAAATGGACTGGTGAAAAAACTATTAAGAATTATTGTAAATATTTTGATGTGGGGATTATTGATATTTGGTTTACTTGTTACGATAACGGTATTTAGTTCGGAGAGAAACAATGGCATAAGCAATTTATTTGGATATATGCCAATGACCGTAAAGACAAATTCAATGTCGCCAACATTTAAGAAGGGTGATTTAGTCATCATTAAGGAAGTTGATGACCTTTATAAGTTGAAAAAAGGCGATGTTATTACTTTCTACACTATGGTTAATGGAACAAGAATTATTAATACCCATAGAATTACAGAGGTAAATAAAGAAGATAATAACATTTCTTTCACAACAAAAGGTGATGCAAATGATGTTGAAGATAGTTTAGCAGTTTCAAGTGGAGATGTTATTGGTAAATGGACAAATAAATCCATACCAGGATTTGGTAAGAAGTTAGATTTCTTACAGACAAAGAAAGGATTCTTTATATGTATCCTTGTTCCAATGGCAATATTCTTCCTTGTAGAGCTTTATAAATTCATTGAAACACTTATTGAATACAAGAAGCCGGTTATCAGCGATGAAGAAGAGGAAGAGATTAAGAAGAAAGCTGTTGAAGAATATCTTCAGGGACTTGGAAATAAAGAAGCAGATGTAGCTGATAAAGATAAAGATAAAGAAGCAGACATAGCAGATGCAGTTGATAAAGCTAAAGATGCAGTAGAAAAATCAGCAAATAAAGCTGTGGGAAATGCTGAAAACACAGAAAAAGAAATTGCAGATGTAGCAGAATCTGTAGAAGATAAAACAGAAGATGTTGCGAAAACAGTTGTAGAAACTGCTGAAAAAACATTATAGAACGACATAAAAGAACCTAGAGAACAATTGAGAAAAGAAAAAGAAAGATTTATTTCCCGCCGGAAAAATAATGGTCAGGGAGGGGTTTTGGAATGAATGCATTTTTAAGATGGTTTTTCGTTTTTATTTCAGAGATGCTTAAAGGCTTCAAAGAAATAGTATCGGGTATAAGCCAGGGATTTATGCAAATATTTAATATTAAAAATTATATTAAGATATTTAAATCGTATTCGACACAGTTTAGTGCGGTGAGCTGGGTTCTTGCAATTATTGCAATAATCATAGTTGTAGCGATCTGGGTACTGTTATTCTTTTTAATAATATTTGCCATTAGAAAATATATAAGATTCAGACATTCTATTGTCAGTAACGAGGATTTGTTAGAGGAAATAAGTTTACTGCAAAGACGAGTTATGAAGATGGCAAAAGAAAAAGATGAGATTATGGCTATGAAGGTAGCACAAATTGGTCTTGCTACCGGTAATGGAAACTTTGCATTGGATACAAATGCAGCATATATCTCAGATTCAGGTGCTGAAGGTGAAGGTGAAGAGGGCGAAGGTAAGATAGCTGAAGAAGGCGTAATCATGACAAATGAAAGACGTTTTACAAAGCTTCTTGACGTTGATAACTTCTACAAACATAGTTACACTCCACCACAGTATGATGATTCTATCACATTAGAGCAGTTCTGTGATAACTTTAGAAATTTTGCATGTTCTAAGATGAATCTTTATTATGAAATAAATACCGTAAGACTTTTTGTAGCCGGCATGGCATCTACAAAACTTATTATCTTACAAGGTATTTCTGGTACAGGTAAAACATCCTTACCATATTCATTTGGTAAGTACTTAGGCGTAGATACAACAATCGCATCTGTACAGCCTTCATGGCGTGACAGAACAGAATTGTTCGGATACTTCAATGAATTTACAAAGAACTATAATGAAACAGAGTTCTTAAAAAGAGTATACGCAGCAGGATACAATGATGATATCAACTTCGTGTTATTAGACGAAATGAATATCGCCCGTATCGAATATTACTTTGCAGAGATGCTTTCCATTTTGGAAATGCCAAATGCTGATGAATGGGAATTAGATATTGTTTCAAATGTATGGAGCACGGATCCTGAAAAGATTCCTCGTGGAAAACTTCATATTCCACAAAACATCTGGTATGTTGGAACAGCTAATAATGATGATTCTACATATGCTATTTCAGATAAGGTTTATGATAGAGCACAGCCAATTAACTTGGATGCAAAGGGTGTTCAGTTTGAGGCACCTGCTACAGAACATGTAACTGTAAGCTTCTCTCACTTAAATGCTTTATTTGAGGAAGCATTTGAGAAGTACCCAATTTCACAGGAAAACTTAAAGAAGATACACCAGCTTGATTTGTGGGTAATTGAGAAATTAAGAGTAGCTTTTGGTAACCGTATTATCAAACAGATGAGCCTTTTTGTTCCTGTTTATGTAGCCTGTGGCGGTGATGAACTTGATGGTATCGATTACGTTCTTGCTACAAAGATATTTAGAAAATTCGAATCATTAAACCTTGCAATGCTTAGAGATGAGCTTAAGGAATTAATAGTTTACATGAATAAATCATTTGGAAAAGGCAAGATGAAAGAATCTATAGAATATCTTGAGAGATTACGTAAGTTATTCTAGTAAGAATTTTATTGGAATTTAGTTAGATTTTAGTTAGAATTTAGTAATTTACTAAAGTAAATTAGTCCAGATAAACAGTTAGGAGAAAAGATAGTAAGGAGAAAAGTATTGGATTCAGAATATGGTAAGTGGTATGAAGAATTTAAAGATAGTTTTGAAAACTTAGATGAAAACAATCTTTCTGAAGCAATGAACAATCTTATTTTCAACGCTGCCTCCACTATTTCTATGAATCGTAAGCTGATGGAAAAGACTATCGACGTATCATGGGTAGAAGCCATTGAAAATGGCATACTCCACGTTGATAATTGTGTCAGACATCCATCAAAAACCATTGTAGATGTGGAGGAGATAGTGCCTATTGCTCTTTCAAAGAGGGCTACAGTGGAATCTGTTAAACATTTAGCTCAGCATACTGATTTGATTCAGAGTGTTGATCCTAGAACAGGACAGATAACTCCATCCCATCTTTTGAATGTACATAAAGAAGAGAGTTTACTCACTTATGAAAATAAGTTTGTTAATACGCTTATTGATCGTTTATATATTTTTATTATTACCAGATATGAAAAATTATCACAGGTTTCAAAGGACGAGGAAGTATACACACTTGATTTTGACATTGGTGTAAATGATAAAAATGGAGAAAGCATGCAGATGAAAATCTCCATTGATACTACAAAGAGTCTTGAAACCAAAAACGATCAGGGTCTTACAATATGGCAACGTGTTGAAAAACTTAAAAAGACCATTGAAGGATATAAAGGTTCTGAGCTTTGTCAGACTCTTGGAAACAATTTTGTCAGACCTCCGATTATGCGTACAAATGCCATTATGAAAAATGTTGATTTAAAGGCATGTCTTAATCTTTGGCAATATATTTTAAGTTATGATAAGACAGGATACGAGATTAACATTGAAGATATGGCACTTAAACCGGATGAGATGTATATGGATGATTTAAAAAAATTAATAGCATGCAATTTGTTATTATTTAAATCATATACCGGTGGAGAGGATGAAGACGTTCCTGTTATTGGAAAGAGAAAATTAAAATCCGTAAAACCAAGGATTGTTAAAAAATATGGCAGGGAATTACTTTCAGGAAGTTATAATGTTCATGCAAATGAAACTGTTGGATATTTAGCTGAAGATGGTGAACATGCTTTTGTTAAATCAGTCCCTGAAAATACTGATGATATATTTGAGCAGATAGACAAAGCAATTGAAATAGAGCAAAACTATTATAAGGTACGTGAAAAAAAGAGACTTGAAAAAATAGCTGCTGAAGAAGAGGCAGAAAGAAAGCGAAAAGAAAGAGAAGCACGTATCGAAGAAAAGAGACGTATTGAAGAAGCTAAGCGTGAAGAAAGAGAAAGAATCAAACGCGAAAGAGAAGAAGAACGACGCAGAATTCAGGAGATGCTTGAAAAGAGAAGAAAAGAGATTGAAGCTGCAGAAAGAGAAAGAGCAAGACTTGAAGAAGAGCGTTTAAAAAGAATTGAAGAAGAAAAACGTCTCGAAGAAGAAGCAAGAAAGAAAAGAGAAGAAGAAGAACGCATCGCAGCCGAAAGAGAACGTATTGCCAGACAGAATAAAGATATGCGTACTGAACTTGGCGGTGCTGAAGGTATCGATGTAGACAGCATTGACAGAGCAAAATTTGTTAATGAATCAAATGAAGTGATTTCAAAGATTACTGATGATGAAGTTGAAGAAGCAGAAGTTGTTATTGAAAAAGTTAAAAACATTAAGATAGCAAAAGAAGAAGCTACAGAGATGGATGTTGCATTGGGCATTGTACCTGATGAACATGACATAATAGCTGAAAATCATAAAGAAAAAGATAAGGAAAATGAAACTGAAGAAGAAAAACTGGTTGAAAGATTAAGTGAGAGTTTTGAAAATGATGATAATGATGAAGAAGAAATCGATGAAGAAAAGATTTCTGAAATCGAAAAAGCCATGGAAAATGAGAATGTTGATGATCCAAAACTTATCGTGGCAAGAATGAAACTCGAACAGCAAAAGAGAGAAAAAGTATTAAGAGAAGAAGAAAGAGCAGCAAGACTTAAGGCAGAAAGAACAAGACTTGAAAGTAAAACACTTAAGGAAATAAGAAAACAATACAGTTATAATCCTGTTTATCTTATTCCAAGAATATTTATGAAACTTCTCTTTGTATTATTTGGATATATTCCTAAAGATACGGATAATCCTGATCAGGTACGAATCTTAGAGAGACGTAAGAAGATGAAAGTCTTCTTTGAAGAATTATCTGAAGGAAGAGAAAAAATGGAAGTATATTATAAAAAATATGCTCCAAATACCAAGTATCGTGTCCGAAGGGATATTGATGATATTAAGTTCAAAAGAAAGAAAAGGAAGGCAGCAAAGAATTCACCTAAACCTGCTTATGTACCACCTAAGCGTACTTTAGAAGAACAGAAAGCTATTAATGCACAGATGAAGAAATACTATAAAGAATATCATATTAATATATTTAAACGTATTTACAGATGGGCTAAATCAAAGACAAAAGCTGAACAGGAAAAGGCGTTTAAGCGTGCATTAGGTGAAAAATAAAAGGTACTACAGCGATGATTAATCGAAAGCAAATATTAAAAATTCTAAAAAAAATACTTAGCTTTTTATCCGGATTTATATTGATATTTGCAACAGCTACATTTGCTTATGTGATACTTTCATCAACAAAAGATCAGGTAGTAAATATTTTTGGCAAAAGCATACTGCATATAGTTACAGGAAGCATGGAACCCACGATATTAACCGGAGATTATATAATAATTGATAGAAAAGATATTACTAATCTTCAGATTGGTGATATTATTTCCTTCTACTCAGAAGAAGAAAATACAAAGGGGTTGATTGTAACACATAGAATCATTGATATAAATGAAAATGGTGAGTATGTTACAAAGGGAGATGCAAATAATGTAACTGATGTAAAAAATGTAAGAAAATCCCAGATTATTGGAAAATACAGAAAAAAAGCCAGAATATTCAGATGGGCAAATTCATTTATGGATAAGAAAAAAATTATTTTATTAATAATTATGATAGCTTTTATAGCAATCGCCATATATGAACTAACAAGTGTCATCAAGCTCTGGAAAAAGGTTGATGGAAAGAGTCAGGAAGATTTGATAAATGAAGCCAAAGAAAGAATTAAGAAAGAAGCTATAGAAGAGTACTTGAGGGAAAATGAGCGGATATGAGTAAAAAAAAGAGTGTAAAAGAAATGATTGAGTATACCAGCCGTGATATTGGGCAGGAATACTTAATGAAAAAGAAAGTGGTACGAGCCGTTATAATTGCAATAATAACAACAATTGCACTTGCTGTATTCGTTGCATTATACATAGACGAACGCCAGAAAGTCCAGGCTACATATCAAAAACAATATGAAATCGGACTAAGAGCTGTCATTGAAGACATTAACAGCTATCAAAAAGCAGAAGGCGACTTAGAATTTCGTTATCGAAGGCTTGTATCAGATATGAATATGGCAGCATCATTTCTATTTTTATTAGATGGAAAAGAAGATAAAAAGAAAAACATACAGGAACTATATACAGTTCTTCTTCGTTATCCTGAACAAAGTGTTACAAAACTGGATGATATGAAAACTGCAGTAGATGACATTTTGCAGGGACTTGATAAAGGATATGATGAAGCACAAAAAATAGTCGATAGTATCGATAAAAAAGGACAATAGAAGAAAAATATAATAGTATACTTTACCGCGAGGAGGAGTAATATGAGTGAGAAAAGCAAATTAAAAAGAGAGATTAATATTTGTAAAAAAACAATTGTCGAAATTGAAAGACGACGTCAACGTTCCCAATCAGCCCTAGTTCAGGCAATCCTCTTACAGGAAGAGCCAAACGAAGCTGATGTAGAATGGTTTAACAAATACACAGGCGAAATAACCGCCTGCAGAAATCATATGATAGAATTGCAAAAAAAACTTAATTCGTTGAGTTAAGGCAGATTGAGTTGAAACAGATTGAGTTGAAACAGATTGAGTTAAGTTGGATTGAGTTGATTTTTGAATTACTCAGTTGATGTAAAAAAGAAATTTAATGCATGGCTTGAACAATGATGAGATTAATGTATAAAAAATGAGATTAATGTATAAAAAAAGAAAGGTGGTGGCAGTTCGTCATGGAAGAAATGAAAAAAAATGACCACGACGTAAGTGTCGCCGTGGAAGATGAAAAAGAAGAAAATAAAAAGGATCTTTTGAAAATTATAAAGACAGGGCTTACATTGTTAGTTTGTATAATAATTGCAATATTGGCTGCGATTGCGTGGTTTTCGATGAATAAAGAAACTGGTGCAAGTGGGATGGAAGTTAAAACAGTTGCTTCTCCTTTTGAACTACGTACATCTGGCTCGGCAGGGTTATATGATAACTATATAACTACTATTGATTCAGGTTACTCAACCGGTAGCGAAACCGGCGGCAGTAATGGTCAGAAAATCATATGGCAATTGACAGCTCAGAATCAGATGGAGAATCTGTGGAACGGAGAAGGAACGCCAACTGCTGAAGAAATGAGAAAAATACAAAAACTTGAATCAGATGCTTACGGATTAAGTCCTGGTGCTTACGGACAGCTGACGTTTACAATAGTTCCAAAGAATGATGCGGGCCTTACTGCTAAAATCAAACCACAAGTCACATGCTACAAAACAACATATGATTCGGATGGCTATCAAAGCGGAACAATAACAGCAATGGATGAAGAAAATGCCGACGATGCAGAGGCAATGAAATTTCTTTCGGGGCACATCAGATTTTACTACAAATATGACAGTAATGATGATGGCGTTGATGAAATGCATTTAATCACAGATACATTCTCTGTGGAAGATATAACGAGAGATACAAATGTGACCATATACTGGGTGTGGCCTAACAGGCTAAATAATATTTTGGAACTCAATGTAGAGGGGCTTGATTCAACAGCAAATACAGAGTTAAGGAAGTATTTTTTTACTAATCCCTCGATTTTTCTCGCAACAACAAGTTCTGACAGTTCCACAGTGTTTGACAGTATTACACTTGGAAGCAACGCCACTGATGAACAGATTACCGCTGCTGTTTCTTCTATAACATCCCCTGCATCTACATACAGCGGTTGGAGCGGACGATATAACAGTGCGGATCAGACCATAGGAGACAAAGTTGGCTACATAATGCTCGAGGTTCAGGTTGAGCCGGATGGGACGAATTAGGAATTATCAAAAACAAAAGGAAGGAGGTCGGCACAATTGAAAAAACTGAAAGAAAAGTTTAATAGTCTTCAAAAAAGCAAGAAGATTCAATTGATTATCGCCGTTCTTCTGACTGTTGCAGTTCTGATAGCAGCTCCAACTCTTGCGTGGTTTTCTTATCAACGCCAGATTGCTACGATGGCTAAGATTAATTCACCTGCAAAGCTTACGATTAAATCCGGACACGATGAGGATATCATCCAGTTTGAAATGAATGGAATAAATGTTGGGAGTGATAATTCTTCTGGCTCAGAATATTTCGTTTTCTGTGTAGAGGGAGAGGATATAGCAACATATAATCTTCAGATTGCACATACGACTAATATACCTTTTATATATACTCTTCATAAAGCACATGAGAGTGCTAGCGGAACAGTTGATTATGAGGGAGCAGATGGTACTATATATCATTATGCTCTTGCTGAGCAATTTTTTGATAATAGTACATATGCTTCAAGAGGTGTGTATGGAGGATATATAAACGATAGTGAAAATTCAAATCGTACAATTGCAGATAATAATTATACAGAAAAAAGTTATGATATAGCGGACTATAATGTTCTTGGTGATGGCACACATGTTCAGAGATATGCTGAACCGATTTACTGGCAAACAAAAGAAGCGATTCATTCGGATTGGGTAGATAATAATGGTGTTCAGTATAACGAATACGGAACAGATGATCCGGATAACCGGTTTTTGAATTATTATATACTTCAAGTGAGCTGGACGGCTGGTTCATTTCCGGAAGGAAATGATAAGGAAACCGATTTGATTTACATTACGGCACAGGTTGGAGATTGATAGAAAACAAGTTTGAGAAAGTTTGTGATTACATCAGGAAAGGAGACGGACTAAAGGTGAATGTTCTAAAAAATCTTAGAAAAAACTGGATAATCGTTTGGCTGGTTGTTGCGGTTCTGTCTCTTATAGTAATTATTTCTTTTGCTGCATATACCAGAGTAAATGTTGTAAAGCGAGTTATTTCAACAGGCTCCGGAGTAGGTGACCGCTTTTCATCTGATGTTATGAGTTCGGCGGTAACAGTTACAAGAAAAGGATTTGATGATGATTCGGTAATCCCGTCCGTGACAGGAAAAGTTTTCAATTATCCTTATCCCAAGGTGTCTCTTTATCGCAACACGGTAACAGATTATACACTTACTGCTACAATAGGAACATATGTAAATAATGCTTTTACGCCTTTGTCAGGAAGTGACTTAACTGATCTTGATGAGACTTACGCTATAAAATATAAGTCTACTGGCGCACTTCAGACATTTAAGGCAAATAGTGGTACAGTGACAATTGCGTGTTCTATGACGGCCGGAAGAGTGGATCCTGATGAAATCTATATGTATTTTTCTACGGATGAGCTATCAACAGATGAGAATAATCCGGCGCCTGGATATTATATTCAGCTGATTGCAGAGCCGGATGATAAAGAACTCCCGACGCTTACCGGATATATTACCGTTCGCTATCAGAAAGTGGCTTCTACAGGTTGGAATGGATACCTTGAAACACTTGATAATAACCTTGTTTATGATGGATATAATTATACTTTGGAAGGAACGGGAACTGGAAGGATTACCTTTAAATATGATCCTGAATATGTGACAATAAATAAATATTTCCTTCAGAATTTAGAAAATATTTTTTATATAAATAATACTAATACTGTAGGTAGCGACAGTATTACGGAAGACAGTTTTCCTACAGATGTTACTACCGGAATGAAATCTATAACTATGGTTGTTAATTCTGAGATTAAGAACCGATATGTGATTCAGTTTTATAAAAAAGACACAAGCGGAAATAATGATTATTCGAACAGTGCAATAAGTAGTTATCTTCCAGCAACTCAAGAAGGTGACTGGATTGAAGTGACAAATTAGGGAACACTTTGATATTTCTAAAATAAAGATTTGGTGATGATAATGAAGAAAGAATTGGATAAAAACTTAAAAAAGAAAAATAAAGGAGCTATACTTAGGAAACGAATCATTTCTTTAGTGATTTCTTTTGTTATGCTCGTAACAGCTATTTATATTCCTGAACTTAGTGGTATTTTTAAGAATCTGCCAAGTATAGTTAATGCTGCAACGACTCCTACAAGTATAAAGAATATCAATAGTTTATATCAGTTATATTATTTTTCGAACCATTATTCTTCTTCCGATAAGGGTGCCAGAATAACAATTAATATATCTGGTGATTTTGTTCTTGAAGCAGATCATTCATTTACTGCTGAAGAAACCGGCAGTGAGGCTATGACCTTAAGCTATATCCCTATTGGAACATCTGCAGATCCTTTTGAAGGCGAGATTCGTATTACTCAGGCATATAATACCCCACAAATTATCAGGGGTACGCTTCCAATGTTCGGTTATATACGCGATGATGTCGAAATATACCGTACAGGAACAACAAATTCGCAACAATTGTCTCTGATCAGATCATCAAATTCTCCGGAACCCCTGTTTGCTAGGAATGTTGTCGCAAAAACAGAAGGTTCAATTGCTACTACTTGGAATTTTCTTATCAGCCCTTTTAGTGAAACAGAAGATGATGTTACAACGGTTTCGGTGTTTGACTTTGGCGGTATCATTGGAAGTATTGGTGCTGGAACCACAGTTAATATGACTGTTGATAATGCTGCAGTTGACGACGGCGGTAATGGGGTTAATATTGTCTCTGATGATAATGCAGGTCTGATCTGTGGATCATTAGGGACTAATTCTACAGTAAATGTAACGTTCTCTGGTTTATCATCTTCTCACAGCTTAAATGAGTCCTATAGTGTTACAACAAACGGAAGCGGAAAATCCGCCGGTGGTTTTATTGGCAAGATGAATTCCGGGTCAACACTGAATATATATCTTCCTACAGCAACCACAAATTATGATATTGATGCTGCAAAAACTATTAATGCTACTGCGGGTGGTACTTCATATGCCGGTGGTGTAGTTGGCAATAATATGGGTGGAGCTGTTAACATTTATGAGCGTACAGTAGGTGGAGGTGACACTGTAACAGATACAGCGGTACCGTATGTTTCAAAGGATACAGTCAAGGCTAATGCCGGAGCCGGAGGAATCTTTGGTTACTACCTTGCAATAGCAGATACTGATTGGATAGGAAAATATTCCACTGATACTACTGATGGCTGCATAGTTAATGCAGCTAATTGTGGTGGTTATGTTGGCGTACTTGATAGTGCTGCTTATAACGTCACTTTTGCCGGAACATCTTCTAATCACTTATCAGTTAAAACTAAACTTACCGCAGGAGAAAACATTGATAATTTCGGCGGACTTGTCGGTAAGTATCTGTCAAAGGACCTTACTAAATCGTTAGATGTAGAATATGTTGATGTTACTATCGATTATTCATCAGAACCCGCAGTTAACAGTGATTCAGCATTTGGTGGATTGATCGGTTATGTTGATGGTAGTGAGACTGGTGATCATCATACAGCTGTTTA
The DNA here is from genome assembly GCA_900110975.1 of Lachnospiraceae bacterium RM5. Taxonomy (GTDB): domain Bacteria; phylum Bacillota; class Clostridia; order Lachnospirales; family Lachnospiraceae; genus Bovifimicola. Next base: position 258,415 of record FOFK01000003.1, on the reverse strand, counting down.
TATGAAGGTTGATAATGTTTCGGTTATGGCAGTAAATGGATATTCGAAAGCAACATACTTTGGTGGAATTGTGGGCAAGACTGGCTCCAATGGAAGTTTACTTGATATCGGTTCGGTTACTGTCAACACAAGTAATAATAGTTTTAAAGGCGGCGGTATTGTTGGTCAGATGAACGCGGGAGTATTGCGTTTATCCGGAACAACCGATTTAACAGCTGCACCTGCTAGAAAGGATAAAACAACTGATGGAAACCAGATGAGCGGCCAGATAGTCGGTCATAGAGCTACTGCGCTTGTTTATGCGCTTGGAACCGGCGTTGACTCAAATGCTACATATGAAAATGGCTGGTGTTTCAACAGATATTCAAAGACAAATAACAATTATGTTGATGATATCGGTAATTGGGGTGAAGTTGTGCGCTTTAATACAACAGTTCAGCAGAATGTTGTTAAAAATATAGAGGATTCCACCTACGGTGTTTTGACATATAACTCATTTAATCATACCGTGACCGTTTCAATACCTCAAACAGAAATGGACAGCAATGCTGACCTTGTGGCCACTGCGCTTAATATACAGTTGAACGAGGGCAGCAATGTTGGTGCACTTCGTTTTGCTGATACAACAAATACAAGTTCATCGCTCCTCGCTGATGATCTTGTGATTGACGGGGCATTGTCATTTGCAAACACAGGATTAACCGGGTTTACTCGTGATAATGGTCATCTCGATGTTTTTACCGGAAGTCTGTCGGGAAAGATAGGAAGTGGAACAGATAGCATAACTCTGGCCACAGGAGAAGCATACGGCAATTATACATCAGGAAAAGCAGGTGCAGGGGAGATTTATGCCCATTTGTATAACGGCCTTTTCGGAAAAATCAATGGAGCAAGTGTTTCAAATCTTACTATATCAGGAAGCATTAATCATTGTTCTAATGTGGAAAGTGTCAGGATTGGTGGGCTTGCTGCCGAAATAGTTAGTACAAGTAAAGCTGCTTCCATCTCAAATGTAGTATTCAATGAAACAATCAATTTTGCTCCTGTAGTAGGTAAGAAAGAAAACTATGTTGGCGGTGTCACAGGATGTGTTTCAACGAATAATAATAAGAATATTTCAATTACATCTAATACTCTTTCACCAACGATAAATATTGCTGACGCACCGATCGGAGATGATCTTCGTGTAGGTGGAGCAATTGCATATGTTCAGTCTATTAAAACATTTGAAATAGGAATCAGCAGTTCTGAAATTTCTCCTAAGATTACTGCTACTGCAGGATCTACGAGAGAAAATTGGGCTATGGCTGGCTTAATTGCGGATATTCAGTATAATGGCGCCAAGTCAAATTCAGATACGAGAACTGTTGTTTTATCAAATAATACTATTACCGGGTGCGAAGTTAAGAATAATGCGTCCAAAACAACCGGAGGACTTTTAGGATATAAGTGGTTTAACACGAATCTTACATTAACAAACAATACATTTTCATCAGCAAATCTTCTTTATACAGACGCTACAGATTTTTCTGCTCTTTGCTATAAGGCAACAGGGTATTGGCAGGTTGCGTCTGCAGGGCTTGATGTAGATTCATTGACAATAGCCGATAAATCGGGAACGGCACGGACTGCAAATGCAGTTGAATCATTTGGATTTATTGTCGATTATGGGTATCATAACAATAATGCTGATAAATCGGCTATATATCTTGAAATGCAGGCAGCTGACAGCTTCACAATTGGAAGCGACGGGGCAGGTGCCGGAGTAACTGTGCCTTCAATGTCTGAAGGAGTGTACGACGAGTTAGTGGCGTATACAAGTGATGATGTTCTGACGAATAAGAGTGGTGTTATTTCATATTATTGCAAAAATAATAACGGAACTCTTTATATGGATGGAAATAATTGCAATAGTTATCAGAATGTTTTTAATAAGACTCTGTGTAATGGTAATTCAAGATACTATTATAATGTTTATCAGAATAAGACTTCGACAGCTACTCAGTGGAAAACGCTCAGGTGGAGTCTGTCTGTTTATGCGGCGGATAATATCAGTGCTCAATTTCCTAATCCTTTCAATGGCGGTAATGTAACCTTAACGGGAACAATGACCGGTGTTTCATATTACCCTGTTGATATTGATGCCGGTGTAACCGTTAATATCAGCAGTATGGACTCGTTGCAATTTAGGAACTATCACTTTGAAAAAAGTGAAATGGTTGCAGCTGGTAAAGGTAATACAGATGGTTTAACGAGGTCGACTCTTTCACCTGATTCTCAGCATTACCTTATGCATTCTGGTGTATTTAGAAATGTTGATGGCACTGTAAATATAACAGGAAATGCGAAATTTAAAGGAACGATAGGTTATACAAGTGATTATTCAGGAGTGCTGATAAATGGCACTTTGACAGGAACGGTTAATACAAGTGCAACAAATACTATTACGTTTGGTAATGGTAATAATGGTGCTTTTAATGATAGTAGTTTGCAAATGATTACAATTGGAACTACTGCACCTGTAAAGACAGATGAAGGATATCTTTTTATTAACAAGATAGGCAGCAATGCAACTCTTAACTTAAATAAAGTTCGAATTAGCTACGGCGCATCTACAGATACCTATGCAAGTAGCCTGATTGGTGATGTTGTAGGTCAGAAAATAACGCTGGTATTCAATGATATTAAGATCGATTCCAGAACAACATCAGACTCGCCGTCATCACTGACAACGGTTTATACATCAAAGAAATCAATTTTCAAGAATGCGACATTACTGAATAAATTTGATGTTGATTCAACTTCTAATGCCACATATAACTTTACACAGACAGAGGACTGGGGAGCAACAGATACTACACGTTCAAGTTCGACAGGCGTTACGTATGGTAAAGAAATAACAGATTCTGTGGAATATGCTGATGATAATGGCGTTTCTAAAGAAAAATGGTATTACGATGAAAATAGGTATTATACCGATGCTGAAGAGCGGTCTACATCTGATGCTGTTTGCGCTACTCATAATTTTAGCACAGGATATCTTCCGTATGTAAGATACAGTTCCACGTCTGCGTCTGGAAATACTTATAGCGGAACAACCTCTTATAATCTACGTGAAATTAAAGTAAATGTTAAATCTGTAGATCTGACTGATGGTTGCGGCACTTATGATCATCCATATGTTATTGATTCAGCAGATAAACTGATAGATCTGGCGGCAACAATTAACGGTACCGATGATCCGATAGGCAATATTTGTCTTCCTAAAACGGTTGCTACACAAAGCGATAATTACCATAATCATTGGTGCGCTGATAATGGCGCTTGTACTTGTGATGCAAACTATTCCTATGCACCTGCAACAGGATATACAAGTGAGACTGCAGGAGCGGCACCGTGGACTTTAGATCAGGTTCGTGAATACCTTGCAGGAGCATATTATCAGGTTTCCGGTACAATTATTCTAAACAGCGACAGTTATGTTGGCCTTGGTGCTTCCGGTGATATCGCGGCATATAATAACAACACGGGAAAGTATGCTTTCCGTGGAGTAATTGTCGGAGTTAATGGTGGTACTATTAACAACAATACAACTGTACCCTTTATAAAGATTAGTAATGGATGCGTAGTAAAGGATCTTGTAGTTAATGTGAACACAGGATCATCAAAACCTGTAGTGGTTAGTTCTGCGGCAAATACTGCTTCCTACAGTTATATTCAATCAAATGTGTATTATGGTGGATTGATCGGTGAAATCATGGGCGGCGACAATATCATCGACCATGTAAAAATGAACTATACTAAAAATGATAATAGAAGTTTATGCGTTTCTGATTTATATTTGGCAAATATCGGCGGATACGTTGGCGTTGTTGTAAACGGCGGCCTTATTTTCCGTAATATGACAAGTGAAGATATTGCTTTTGCAAGTACTTTTACTGTTGGTAGCGGTAGTTCTGCGAATGCATTTGCAAATGCAACAACCTATAGTAAGCTTTATATCAATCCATATGTTGGTCGAGTAATAAACGGCTATGCTATTAATGAAACGGACAGTTACAGCGGTGACACAGAGGTATATACTCTGGATAATAGTGATAAGAATTATAGAATCCCTGATGTAAAAAAGAACCCGGATAATATTATTACTTTTGGTAATTTTGCGGGAACAAATGATAAGCTGTGCATTCCTGATGGACAGTCTTTGTTCATGCTGTCTTTAATTACACAGTCTGGTGCAGGAAGTGCTCCTTCAGCTAATGGCGTTTATGCATATGGAGTAGGTTATCCTGGTGCCACAGAAAGATATGATAGTAATTCTGCATCACTGTATGCAGCAACACACCTTGCAAACTATAGTTATGTTGGTAATGTGAAAAACGGTGATGCAATCAGAACGGAAGCTGCCGATGACTGGACTGAAGCTTGTAGAGACAGAGTTAACAGCACCACTTGTGTTCCGTATATCATTTCAAAATATACTTCGGGTTCGGGAGAGTCTTATCTTGCCAGAACCGTGACCAACCGCACCTATATGATCGAGCTGACAACTGCCGGCGGCGATTATAAGCTGCCGGAGTGTTTCAGGGGAATCGGGTCGATTTGTAGGTTGGATGGTATGGCTAACGGAGCCACAACTGAAGTAGAAGTAGTAAATCCTGCTAATTTAAATGACGAAGACGGTAAATTTGTCATGAAGATCTATGGATTAAAGGGAAACAACAGCAAGATTTGGATCAATCTGAATTACAAAACATATCAGGATTCAGCGGATAATTATATTTACACCGTTTATGAATCAACAGGAACCGCTATGGATACAGCACGTAACCATATTGGTTTTGGGTTATTTAACTATGTAAAGCAGATTCCTCAGAGTGGAAAAGATAATACGACTTTTAATACCACTTCTGGATATTATATTGGGGATTTCACGATGACCGGTAAAGTGGTAGTAAAAGAGTATACTAATAAGGGGGAAGAGAGAACATCTATTAATGGAGGAACAGGGAATGATGCTACAGGTAAGAACTTTAGGAGATATAGTCACTCGGTTGGTGGTGTAATTGGCGTTCTTTGTATTGATGATTATGCAAATCTTGTCAATGCGGATATGGATGATATCACGATATCCGGACCATATATGGTTGGTGGTTATATTGGCAGAGTTAATATCACTGAAAGAAATATGCAAAGTGGCAACAATATGAATTATATTTTTGTCAATGGATGTGATACCGAAAAAACTATAATAAAATGCGGTGGCGGACATTGTAGCGGAATTGTAGCGGGAAGCCATGCCGGATATATGAGTGTTTATGTTAATACGGCTTCAAATACAAATGCATCGGATACTAAAAACAGGGATTCTAATGGATATTATAAGAGTTCTATGGAATTAAGTATTAATAACAACTCAAATGATGGTGGTTGTGGAACGAGCGGTGTTATAGGTGGTATTAGAAATGGTCATTCTGCAAATATTTGGATTAACAATTTAAGCATTACTGGATATTATAAAGAAGGAGTGTGTGAGGCTGAAATAAAAAATACAAATAGTAGTTATAAATCGACGACAAATGCAGTTGGAGGATATATTGGCTATGTACGAAAAGCGGAGTCTGTTATTATTACAAATTCATCAGTAAGTAATATCAGCATCAATGGTCAAAACGCCGGTGGTTTATTTGGCTACATTGATAATTTTACGACACTTCCATTATACGGTACCTCGCCAAAGATAAAGATATATAATTGCTCTATATATGCAAGTGATAAGACATGCGGATATACTATTACTTCGGCCAAAAATGCAGGGGGAATTACAGGAGGTTTTGTTACAGATAAGACATATAGTGATGAAGTTGTTGGTTTTGATGGTGAAACATATAAATATGACATAGATGGAGTCAATGTATATAACTATACTATTTCCGGCGCAGAATCTTGTGGAGGATTGATCGGATTAGCTAATAATGGTAATAGGTCCATTGTTAATTCGTCTGTTCATGATTGTACATTAAGATGCACTGATAATTCTGGTAAGGGAATGGGCGGTATTGTCGGAACAACGAGCTATGCCATTAGTGGTTATAATATTTCATCTTATAATAATATTTTTGCAGGGCTAGGCTCGAGCACTACTACATCTGCGAAAATGGGAAACTTTATAGGAATAACAAATAATAAAGTTATAAAAATTGTAGCCTTTAGTAGAAAGGATAATACTTATAACGGCAGTGGGTTATCTGCTGACATTGGCTCTGGATCAAGTAGTAGCAACTATATCATTTGCTCCGATTATATGGGAACCTGTTCTGATACTGAGGAAAACACTGACGAAGAGACTGGAGAAACTACCATTGTATCTACTGCTAATAAAGCCGTAGCATCTGACGGGCTTAAGCTTATTGCATCAGGTTTAAATGAGGTTGATGCAGGGATTAAAGGCGACTACTTCCCATATGCTATTACTAATCCAAAGACAATGATGGGTAGTACGAATTTCCTTACAGGAGACGGTCAGCATGCGTATGTCATTGATACTACCAGAATTCCGACTGCACAAAAAATCATTGATGATTTAGGAGCAAGTGTGTCATCATACAATAATAAGTCGACTTATTCCACAGCTACAGTTTCGTCGGCAGTAAGTGGTTATTTATCGGCTGATGATGACGCTGATGTCCGTATCAATACGTACGAAAATGAAATGGGTTTGCCTAATTCAAGCGTAGATGATTTTACTGTACTTGCACTTGGTGGTAATAAGAAGAACTACACAACTGAAATTACCAATTACATTAAGATGCTAACTAATACCACGGCTGATTATACGGGTGATGTAGCGGGCAAGTATAAAATAACCATATATCCATGCGAGTATGATAATGGTAATTATTCTATTGTAACTGATGCTGAACATAAAGGTTTGACAAGAAATGGTAGTAATCAGTACATAATGGATGATAATTATGCGGATACATTACAACAACATAACCGATTTACATTAATTGATGTTCAGTTCTTGAATCCTATGAACTCAAACGAAATTGCATATCATCTTTTCGTACCTGTACTGACAAAGAAGATGGTTAAATATGAATTCCGTTCAGCTGCTCAGGCTGGAACAAAATATCAATCCTCAGGTTATGCAACTAACCTTGCGTTGCCTAATGATATCTATGCCGGAAATTTTAATGAATGGATGACAATCTATCTTCAGTTCAAATTTACTCAGGCAGAAATGAATGATATGTTGAACACCGGAAAGGGTCTGAACTGGAACAGTGCAAAACAGGTTAATTTCACCTATGGTGCAACAAATCATATTGCATCAACTACTGAGTTTGTATTACTGGATGCAAACTGCGGTGTTGATAAGGAATACTATTTAACGAAGGCAGGAATAAATACTACAAGTACTACAGGAAATAAACCTATTGATCACATTGTATTTTCTTCGTTCAAACAGAAAGATGGCACAACAAGTTTTGCACCGCAAATGTTGAATGATATTGCAGGTACAAAGATTCGTTATGGAGCGGTTGTTTCTAATGGAGTATATATTGAATGTACAAATGAAACAACAAAAGCGAATGCTACGGTTTATGCCTATGATTCGAACGGAGAGAATAAGAAGTACTTTATAGCTTATGATTCTGAGACCACAACTGGTTCAGGCTATGGAAGCCGGTACACACTTACATCATCTGGCGATGTAACGGAAAACTATTATCTCAGCATCTTTGCTTTTTCTGATGATAATAATGGAAGTGGTCATACAAACACAGCATACGAGTTTACAGTGTCCAGCCCGGTTACATTAGCAGGTAATGTTACATGTAAAAGGAGCACATATACCACTTCTACGGTTTATCTTGGAAACATGTTTAAGCAGACCATGAATATTAATGCGGAAACCAGTAAGGGTATGACAGTGGGGGATAGTTCCATATCAGCTACATTGACTTCAACGATTTCTTTTGATGATCCGTTGAATGCGACATTCTTCCAAGGAAGATTGCATAATGCAGGAAAGAGTCTAGATCATGGTTTTATTGTGTATCTGAAAAGGTATGATGATGGTAATACACTACAGCCTGACACATTAATATATGGCTCGCCGGATTATTCTTACACAGGTACTGTAAATGGTGATAGCACGGATATCGGTACAAGAAATGATACTTTAGCAGAAAATGCCGCATATATATATCTGGAACCGGTTGAAATTGAGATTCCTGATTATGATGGTACTGTTTGGCAAAGTACGCATGTGGAAAACCTTACTGTAACGTTCCCTAATACTGAAGAAGCTCTGCAACGAGAGTTCATGCCGAAATACAACGATGGTCTTGCTGGTAATGCGTTTTCAGCTACAGCTAGTCTTGCGTATAATGCGGATGATGTTTTGTATAGCAACATTAAGAAGAATGGTGAGAGTTCGCAGAAGTATTATGTAAGCGCTGAAGAGAAAATAGACCTTCTTTTCGAAGCGGATGATCAGGTTGTAGATGACGAATACGACAAGTATGGTGAGCAGAGCAAAAACCGCAGTTCACTTGGTATTAACTCAAAGTATATTCACACAGGTTCTAAATATGCTGATGGTTATGGTAACAAGGAATATATTGAGACAGTAGCAAGTCTTGACACTTCACGTATTCCGGATGTGTATAAGCAAGGAAATTATAATCTGGTTTATACATTATCTCTATGGCAGAAGCAGGATGATCCTGATAATGATTATGGATATGTGTACGTTGAAGTGCCGATAGACACATACTTATCGAATTTCAAATTGAAAACAGATATTGATGGCGATGGAACGCTAAGTGAAATAGCAAGTGGAGACTACGTTACGAAGGCTGTTAACGGGGCCGGAGAGTATGTGTATACGTTTGATCTCGATTCAACCATCGGTAATTGGGCGATTGCCTTTGACCAGACTGAGGAGATATTTGATGCAAGAGCAACGTTTGATGTAAAGACTGCAGGTGACTTTGAGGATATCAGCACTTACATCTATGCAAACTATAAGTTGAAGCTTGTAACTCAGCTCGTTCCGAAGGCTGGTACACAGAACCTTTCTTCTTATGAAGACAGTGACTGGATAGTTTACACTCATGCAAAAGTGAACGCACAGTTCGTGACGGACGGGAATTAATGCTCCAACACACTAACATCTCTGAGGTTATGTGGAGTGAATATTTCAACGCTTGAGTGGCACTTTTTACCTATATTTCAACGCTTGACTGACACCGCAAGATATAGTGTTTTAAAATTTTATATTGAAAAACAATTTTATCCTCCTTAGCATGATATAAGGAATTTCATACCTAGTATCATTTAAGGAGGATTTTTTTATGTTTGAAAAGACAAAGCTTAAAGCTAGTGTAGAAGGTTTTGGAGATAAGATAGCAGATAAGATTATAGGCATGCTTAGAAATAAAAATTAAATTTTAAAAATACTCATTGCGTAAATTAAAATAATGTGATATAATTTACTCAATGAGTAATATATTAATGTAAGAGTATAAATGTTTTTTATTTGAAGGGTTTATTTATATGATTAACGAAAATTAATGTATTATATAAACAAAGGACAATTGATGAAGTGCTAAATATGCACGGCGTGAGACTTGATGTTTATGTAGAAGATGATGAAAATAAAATATATGATATTGAGATGCAGACAGCATTAGATTCTAATATTCCAAGAAGAAGCAGATATTATCAAAGTATTATTGATACGAATATTTTGGAGAAAAGCCTGGATTACAATAAGTTAAATGATACATATATAATCTTTATTTGTAAGAAAGATTTATTTGGTATGGGTCTACCAATATATACATTTCAAAATGCATGTGATGAACTAAATACTCTTAAATTAAATGATGGAGCAAAAAAGATTATTGTAAATGCCAGTGGAAGAAAAGAAAAATTACCATCCGAAATTAAAGATTTTCTTGATTATCTTATTGGGAAATATGACACAAAAAATAAAAATGTCTTTATCGATGAGATAGAAAATGAAATGTCTGCATTGAAAATGTCGAATGAATGGAGGCATGAATATATGATAGCTTGAAATTATTCATGAAAGTTTTGACGCAATTTCTATTACACAGAATTATATTCTTCAGATGCATAAGATGCTTTACAGTCACATGAATAACCCTGTGGTTGGCAGGACTAAAACCGTGCAAAACTATATTAGTGCTACATATCCGGATGGTCACACAGAAACTCTGTTTACTACGCTTGCTCCGCATGAAACACCTGAAGCGTTAGACAGACTGTGTGAAGAATATAATCGTGTGATTGGTAATATGGAACTTGAACCACTTATTGCAATTCCGGTTTTTATTCATGATTTTCTCTGTATACATCCATTTAATGATGGAAACGGGCGCATGAGCCGTTTGCTTACAACCCTTCTTCTTTATAGAAGTGGATTTTATGTTGGAAAATATATATCACTTGAAGCCAAAATTGCGAAAAATAAAGATCTGTATTATGACGCATTATATGCCTCACAAAAATACTGGCATGAAGGAAAGAATGATCCGGTTCCGTTTATTAAATATCTGCTTGGAACGATTCTTGCAGCCTACAAGGACTTTGAAGACCGTTTTGCACTTGTGGAAATAAAACGATCCGCACTGGAAATAGTTCGAAGTGCTACGATGAATAAAATTGGTCGTTTTACTAAACAGGATATACGAGAGTTATGTCCTTCGTTGAGTATTAGCTCTATAGAAGGGGCACTTCGTAAACTCACTGAATTAGGTGAATTGAGACGTGAGGGAAATGGAAGAAGTACAAAATATTATAGAATTAATTAGACTTGTTAATTATATAATTAAATGAAAAAATATGATCCTGTGGGATTTGTAGATATATTGCAAATCCTGCAGGTTTTTTTTGAGTTCAAGAATAAATACATGCAGTATTGAAGTTTACCCTTTTTCATTTGAAGAATTTATGGATTATTATAATTATAAAGATTCCTATGAAGCGTATAATGAATATAGAAAAATAGGTGGAATGGCCGGTGCATATGTATATAAGGATGATGAAAGTAAAGCTAATTACTTAAATGATGTATTTGAAACATTGGTAATTCGAGATATTGTAAAAAAATATAAAATTCGAAATACGCCTTTACTTGAAAAAATAACTGATTATCTAATGGATAATATTTCAAATAAATAGAAGTCAAGATTTTGGAAGAGTTTCTGAAAATTTAGTGGCTATTGAATTACTAAGAAGAGGTTACGAAGTTTATGCAGGAGTGTTGTATAAAAAAAAGATTGATTTTGTGGCGTTAAAGCGTAATGAGAAAATATATATCCAAGTTTCGGAATTCATAGATAATCCGGAAACATTCAAGCGCGAATGTGAACCTTTGTTTTCTATTAAGGATGCATATCCCAAAATGATTCTTGCAAGAACACATCAAGATACTTATGATTATGAGGGTATAAAAATATGTGATTTGTCAAATTGGCTTCTTAATAAAAATTAGTTGAAAAATTTTGTAAACGAATTAATTCGTATTGACGGATGATGTTGGGTGCTTTGAACATGGTGTTAAGTATGGTGAGATAACACCATAGAAAATATATGTGAGAAATATGATCCTGTGGGATTTGTAGATATTGCAAATTCTGCAGGATTATTTTGTTTATACCTTTTTGATTTATTATGGAAAGTTTTAGGGGGATTGATTGCAAAAGTTGTTTGTTTTTTTATGAAATGATTGTAAAAATTATAAGAAATTTGTAAATTGATGATAAAAATAAAAAAATACGTCATAAATTAAAATGATTGATTAATTTAATAATATATGATATATTTATTTTAGGAGATTATAAAAAATTAATATTGGAGGTTGAAATGGAAAATTTGATGGAGTCTTTAGATATTATTAAAGGCAAAGAAATGTATGATGGCAATATAAAACGAATTTTAAGTGAAAAGCAGATTCTTGCAAGGATTTTAAAAGAAACAGTTGAAGAAGTTAAAAACTTGGATTATGATGAGATTATAGCCTGTATTGGTAGTGAAATTCTTATAGGTAAGGTTGGTGTAGAAAGCAGTAATAGTTCTTTTGGAGAAATTGAGACTTTGTCCGAAGAGGATTATCTTATAAATGAGGGAAAGATAACATATGATATCAGGTTTGATTTGTATCTGATGAATTCCGGAATTATAGATAAGAATCATAAGGAACGAATCAAGCTGCTGATAAACATTGAAGCTCAAAAGAAATTTAATCCGGGATATGATCTTGTACCAAGAGGAATATTTTATTGTTCCAGAATGATATCATCGCAGCTTGGAAAAGAGATAAAGAATAGTAATTATGATGATGTGTGCAAGGTATACAGTATATGGATATGCATGGAAACACCAAAAGATGTTGAAAATACGGTATTTTCGTATGAAATTAGCGAAAAAATGCTTTATGGTGAAAAACATAAAAATTTTAGAAGTGACTTATTAACACTTGTAATGGTGTGTCTTCCAAGAAAAATCAATAAAGAACATACCATGCAAAATATGCTGAGAGTGCTTCTTGATGGCGATATATCAGTTGAGTCGAAAGAGGACATCTTATCAAAAAAATATGGAATAAAAATGGATGACAATATGAAGGAGGAGGCAAGATATATGTGTAATTTAAGTGATTTAGTTGAAGAACGTGGAATTAGAAAAGGAATGGCTCGAGGAATAGAATCGATTGTTAATATACTTAAGAAATCAGGGGATGATTTAGAAAAAATATGTACAATTATTCAGGAAGATGAAAATTACAAAGATGTAAGTAGAGAAAAGATAGAAGAGATATATAATAAATTGAATTAAAGAAAATGAAAAACTTCCATCTGAAAAAGAGGGAGTAGTCAAAATAGATGGAACAATGGAAAAATCTATTAAAAGTTAAACTAAATTTCGCTCATTTTCAACGAAAAAGTGTATATCCTGGTAAAATATGTTATAATACTTAAAGGTAAAATTGAAGGTAAAACTGGAAGTAAAATTTAAAAATAAAAAACATAATATACTTCAAAAGAAATACTCAAACATAAAAGATAGTAACATATTTCAGGGAGAAACTTGTTGTATGAAAAAGAAAAATTTAACTATTGTTATTTTTGTAGCATCTCTTCTTTTGGCTGTTACATTAATGGATATATGGATTCTTTATAAGCAGACACATAACCAGACCAGACAGGTGGGTGCATTGCAGCTTGCTTCGGTTAGTGGGAAAATGGAGTCTGCTTTTAGTGATGCAGAAATTCTTACAATGGATTTAGCTTTAAAAGCCAGGGAGTATTTGGATGATAAAAGTGAGTTGAAGGGGTATATTTACAATCAAAAGAAGGAGATTCTTGCGGGAGATATGGCAGATACAGGTGTTTTTAATATTTATATCGCCGGTTCTGATTTTACAATTATTCCTGATTTTGATATTCCGGATGATTATAATGCAACGGAAAGAGTTTGGTACACCGGTGCTATAAAAAATGATGGAAAACCATATATTTCGCCACCTTATCAGGATGCTATGTCCGGAGAAATTTGCTATTCAGTATCAGTAATGCTAGGGGATTCTGATGCTGTTCTTAGTGTGGATTATACTATGGAGAGTGTTAGAAGTTATGTTTCCCAGATGGCTGATAATGCAGTAAATGCGGTTATTGTTACTGATGAAGGAATAATTGCCGGATGTTCAGATGAAAAAAATGTTGGAAAAAAACTTGTCAGTACAATGCCTGATTATGCAGGAATTTATTCTAGTGTAAAAAATAAACAAGGAGTAACTACAGGAAGAATAAGGGATGGATTTTTTTATGAAAATTTATTTGCAACAAGATCCGGAAATGGCTGGTATCTTATTGTAGGCATAAGTGACTGGGAATTATATAAAAATGCATATATTCAGCTTTCTGTCACGATTCTTTTATCACTTGCATTGTTTGCGGTGGTTATTACTTTTTATATTTTGGCACAAAAAAGTAAGGATAAGGCGGAAAAAGCACTTATTTCAAGAGATGAATTTTTAGCAGGAATTACAGGTGAATTGAATGATCCATTAAATAAGATACTTGATTATTCTGCTGCTGAAAATATAAATCAATGGGAAGATTATGAAAAGGAAATGGCCAGGATTCATGCGGCCGGAATCCGTATGCTGGAAAACATGAAGCAGATTATGTCTTATAAGAGTATTCTTGCGGCGGGTAAAACAAATGATTCACAAAAGATTATAAAGAAAAGAGGATTGGGAGTAAATAAACGTTTTAGAACAGTTATTCTTATAATTCTTGTTGTCTGCCTTTGTCTTAGTACATATTCAAGCATTTCTTCTGCTTATCAGTGGGGAAATGCAAAGATGCAAAATGAAGCTGTAGAAAATGAATACAGATTATCTGAATGGATAAATACGCAAAAAAGTATTCTGGACATGTTTGTAAGTGCTATTTCTACAAATCCTGAAATGCTTGATGATTATGATAATACAGTTGCGTATTTGGAAAATATAACTATGCAATATCCTGAAATTTCAGTGACATATATGACAAATCCAAATCTTCCACACACAGTTTATATGAGTAATGGGTGGGAACCTGATTCGGGATGGCATGTAGAAGACAGACAGTGGTATATTGATACTCTTGATTCTGAAAAGGGCTGGAGTGTTTCAGCACCTTACTATGATGAACAGACAGGTGGATATTGTCTTACTATCTCAGAAATAGTTTATGATGCAAAAACAGGTGAATTTCTGGGAATATTTGGTATTGATTTCTTTATGGATAAACTTGTTGAGATCTTAGGAGACAGTTATTCAGATGATGGTTATGCCTTTTTAGTTGACCCTGAAGGTGAAATTATCAACCACCCATATGGTGCATATCAGATGTCAAATGAAAGTACAAGAAATATTTCGTCACTTCCTTATGGTGAAATAAGAGCTGATGGTAAAACAACAAGTTTTATAAAAGATTATGATGGTGTGGAAAAAATTCTTATAGCCGCAAGAAATACGGATTCAAACTTTACCGTATATGTTGTTTTAAATGCATGGAAAATTTATGGCAGATCTGTTTTTTATGGAGTGTTGTCATTCCTTGCATTTATTGCATGTATTATTTTGGTATACAGACTTTTGAATAATTTTATTAAATGGCAGGAAGATACAAACAGAAGACTTAAAGAATCTGCTGATGCTGCAATATCTGCAGGAAATGCAAAGAGCTCTTTCCTTGCACAAATGTCTCATGAAATACGTACCCCAATTAATGCGGTGCTTGGAATGAATGAGATGATTTTAAGAGAATCAGATAATAAAGAAATTACGGAATATGCTGAAAATATTAGGTCTGCGGGAAGAACATTACTTTCTTTAATTAACAGTATTCTTGATTTTTCTAAAATCGAAGATGGTAAAATGGAACTTTTTCCTGTTAAATATGATACTTCATCCCTTATAAACGATTTAGTTATTACTATATCCAAGCGTGCAAAAGACAAAGGACTTGAGTTTATTGTGGATGCTGAATCTTTTCTTCCATCCAAACTTTATGGTGATGATGTCCGTATAAAACAGATTATTCTTAATCTTCTTACAAATGCTGTTAAATACACAGAAAAAGGAAAAGTTATTTTTAGTATTTCGGGAAAGAGATTAAATGAATATGATTTTCTTTTGTGTGTCAGCGTAAAAGATACAGGAATCGGTATTAAAGAAGAGGATAGGGATAAACTTTTTGAATCTTTTGCAAGGCTTGACGAAAAGAAAAATAGAAATATTGAGGGTACAGGACTTGGAATGTCAATTGTTACAAAGCTTTTAGAGATGATGGGAAGTAGTCTTAATCTGGAAAGTGAGTATGGTAAAGGTTCGGAGTTTTCATTTGAATTAAAACAGGAAATTATTGACTCCACGCCGATTGGAGATTTTGAAGAAAAACTTAAGAAGGGTGAAAGCGAGCATAATAATAGAAAATATATTTATGTTAAAGATGCTAAGATTCTTGTGGTTGATGACAATGAGATGAATCGCAAGGTTGCAAGAAATCTTATGAAGAGAAATGGCATCATTCCGGATGAAGCAGCCTCAGGTTTTGAGGCGATTGAGAAAATAAAAGAAAATAAATATGATTTGGTATTTCTTGATCATATGATGCCTGGAATGGATGGTATTGAAACCTTAAATAAATTAAAAGCAGAAAAGCTTATTAAAGAAGGTTGTGTAATTATTGCCCTTACTGCAAATGCAGTTTCCGGTGTAAGAGAAAAATATATTGAAGCTGGTTTTGATGATTACCTTTCAAAACCAATAGAAGTTGAATTGATAGAAAAGAAACTTGTTGATCATCTTCCAAAGGAAAAAATTATTTATAAGAGTGATGAGGCTATTGATTTTGATGAAAATGTGGCAGCTTCCGATGATGATATCTTTGAGTTTTTGCCGGTAGATGAAGGAACAGGTTTGTCTTTTTCAAAAAATTCTGAAAAAATAAAGGAGAATTTGAAATTAATTAATATTGATGTTGAGCAGGCGATGTTGTTCTGTGGTGGTGATTTTGATTTTTATCTTGAAATTCTGACTGATTATATAAATGGTTTTGACGAAAAGAAAAAAGAACTTGATGATTCTTATAATAAAAATGATATAAAGAATTTTGAAATAAAAATTCATGCACTTAAAAGTTCGTCAAAAACTATAGGTGCCATGGAACTTTCTAAAAAAGCATTGTCACTTGAAGAAGCTGCAAAAAATAATAATATAAACTTTATTAAAGATACATATCCTGAAGTTGCGCAGGATTATGAGATTTTATGTGAAAAGATTAAAAATATACTTGAATAGAAGTATTCAAAATCAGAAGAAAAAAGGAGAATAGGATGGCTGATTGGGTAATTGTTGTAGATGATGATGAAATAAATCTTAAGATGGCGGGGCACATTCTTAGTCGTGCAAAAATGCGTGTTACTGCCATGAAATCAGGAGAGGCACTTATCGATTATATTGGCAAAAATGATGTTCCTGACCTTATTTTATTAGACGTGAAAATGCCTGGAATGGACGGCTTTGAAACTCTCAATGCACTGCGTAAAACACCTGCCGGAAAAGATGTTCCTGTGATTTTTTTAACAGCAGATGAAAATGAAAGTACGGAGGCAAAGGGCTTACTTCTTGGTGCAACAGATTATATAAGAAAGCCCTTTAATCCTGATGTTTTAGTACAAAGGGTTACTGCCACAATTAAGACCCACAACCAGATGCGTGATTTTGAAAGAGAAGCAACCATAGATAAATTAACAGGTTTTTATAATAAAAATGCTACAAGTGATAAGATTAGCAGGATGTGTATGGAAAAATCAGGTACACTTATGATTGTTGATTTGGATTCGTTTAAACTTGTCAATGATATTTACGGCCATGAAATGGGAGATAAGGTTCTTAGCGGATTTTCGAAGGTTCTTAGAGATGCTATGAAATTTTCTTCTGTTTTTGGAAGATTTGGTGGGGATGAATTTTTGGTTTTTGCTGAAAATTTAAAAGATGAAAAGAATATCGAAGAGTTTTCTATTGCAATCAATAATGAGATTTTATCAGAAGCTAAAAAAATGATGGGAGATGATATGAGTATTCCACTTGGTGCCTCTATTGGTGCTATATTTGTTCCTGATCATGGAAGAGATTTTGAAAAGCTTTTTGAATTATGTGACAGAGCTTTATATAATACAAAAAATAATGGAAAGCATGGATATTCTTTATACAAAGATGAAAGCAGTGTTGATGCGGTTTCTGAGGATATCAGTCTTGATGTCCTGACAAAAATTCTAGAGGAAAGAAGCATTCCTAGAAATGCCATGTGGATGAGCGAGGAAGCTTTTGGAAATGTATATAAATATATGATAAGATATATGGAAAGATACCGTGGTACAGCATATAAGATGCTTTTTACCGCAAATTTTATTCCAAAGGAATTATCTAAGGCTGAGAAGGAAAAGATTATGTTGATGCTTAGAAAAATATTGCAGGAATCTTTAAGAAACAGCGATATTCTTATGCAGATTGGTGAGAATCATTTCTTCCTTATGTTGCCGGAAATAAACGATTACAACGTTGACAGGGTTATCAAACGTATTATGAATTCATGGGAACATGATGAGTTTGGAAAACTTGCTGATTTGGAAGTTGAGACTGAATGCATTGATAACAGGGGAAATGATATGTTATGATATAATAAATGTTGAAATTAAAAAAATTGAAAAAATTGAAAATAAGGAGGATGTTAAAATGGAAAGAGTTGAAAAGTTTTTGAAAGAAGCAGGGGTTTATTATCTTGCGACTGTTGATGGAGATAAGCCAAAAGTAAGGCCTTTTGGTACAATTAATATTTTTGAAAATAAACTTTATATACAAACAGGTAAGGTTAAAGAGGTTTCAAAGCAAATTCATAACAATCCTAATGTTGAAATTTGTGCATTTAAGGATAGCAAGTGGTTAAGAATTGCTGGAAAATTAAAGGAAGATGATAGAAGGGATGCTAAAAAATCTATGCTTGATGCATATCCTGAGTTAAGAAATATGTATTCGGAAGATGATGGAAATACTGAAGTGTTTTATTTTGAAAATGCTACAGCAACTTTTTCTTCATTTACAAGTGCACCGGAAGTTATTAATATATAGTAGGTTGCAAATTCTTATCATAGGAGTTTAAAAATGAAAATATATGTAGATTTTGATGATTGTATCTGTGAGACAGCAAAGCATTTTTCAAAGCTGGTTGCAGAGCTTTTTGATAAGGATGTTCCATATGAGAAAATAAATTTTTTTAATTTGCAAAAATCCTTTGTGTTAACAGATGAAGAATATAAATATATGATGATGGAAGCACATAAACCGGAGTCATTGCTTTCTTATGAGGAAACTGTTGGTGCAACTAAAACAATTAATGAATGGATTAATTGCGGTCATGATGTTTCTATAATAACCGGCAGGCCTTTCAGTGCCTATGAACCTTCAAGAGAGTGGCTTGATAATAAGGGACTAAAGGATGCAAAACTTTATTGTTTAGACAAATATGGCAGACATAGCTATAGCACGGATTCTGATTTTAGTCTTAAACTTGAGGATTATTTGAAGATGAATTTTGATGTTGCCATTGAGGATTCCCCTGCGGCATTTAAGTTTTTTAATCATTTACCTATGCTTAAGGTAATGGTTTATAACCGCCCGTGGAATAAAGAATGTGAGTTTCCTAATAAAAATTACAAACGTTGTTTTGATTGGGAAATGATTGAAAAAAATGTAAATAAAGGATAATTATCTTTATTAAAACTATTATTAATGTATTAAAATAAAAAAAGGAGATATAAAAAATGAAAAAAAGAAATTTATCAAAACGGTTTATGGTTATTACCCTTGCAGGTACAATGATGTTTTCTGTGGCACTTACAGGTTGTGGTCAGGATAAAAAAAAGAGTTCTGGCTCAAATAATAAAAAAACTGTTTCTGATGAAAATAAAAAAACATCTAATAACAATACAGGCAAAAATGATTCGCAATCTGAATATGATCTTGGAAAGGTTGTTGAAGAAGGAAACCTTAATGATGATATTAAGTGGGCAATTGATGAAAAAAATGTGCTTGTTATCAGTGGAAGTGGAAGTATGCCGGATTATTTACAAATGGAAAGAGAATCAATTCCTTGGTATGAATATAGAAACAAAATAAGTAGTATCATTATTGAAAAAGGAATAACAGATATTGGAGACAATGTTTTTTCGTTATCTAAAAATGTTGAAAATGTTTCTTTGCCTGATAATTTAAAAAGAATAGGGGAGTTTGCATTTGCAGATTGTGAATGTCTTAAGGATATAAATATTCCAAAAAGTGTTACAAATATTGAAAAAGGAGCATTTGAAAAATGCAGTAGTTTAACAGATGTTAAAATTCCAGAAGGTATAACAGGCATTTTAGATTCTACATTTTATGGTTGTACTAAATTGACTTCAGTAGATATTCCTGAAACTGTTACAAGTATTGGTGAATCTGTTTTCTATGATTGTAAAAATTTGGAAAGCATTTCGATTTCTGCTAATATTACTGAAATTGGGTGTGCAGCATTTGCCGGATGTGAAAAACTCACCAATATTGATATAGATTCAGAAAATTCTGAATTTTCATTTAAGGATGGAATACTTTATGACAAACAGGAAACTACTCTTTTATGGTATCCAATTGCCGGAAAAGAAGATTTTTCTTTACCTGATAATGTTACTACAATAGGTGAAGGTGCATGTGAAAAATGTAGCAACCTTACAAATATTAAAATTCCTGATAATATAACTACTATTGAGGATGGGGCTTTTATGGAGTGTCCAAATCTTACAGATGTCACTATTTCTGACAGTGTAAAAACTATTGGCTCTGCAATTTTTTTAAGATGTTCTTCTTTGAAAAATGTTACGTTTTCAAGTGGTGTAACAACTATTAGTGATTCTATGCTGGCGTCATGTAATGCTATTACAGATTTTATAATCTCAGATGGTGTTACAGATATCGATAAATATGCTTTTAATGCATGCATAAAACTTAATAGTGTTACAATTCCTGAGAGTGTAACTAATATTGATAGCACAGCATTTGATAATTGTGTTAATTTTACAACTATTTATGGAAAAGCTGGTTCGTATGCTGAGAAATTTGCAAATGAAAATGGAATAGCTTTTGTTTCGAATTAAATAGTTTATGAATAAAAAGGATGAATTGATAAAATGATATATGTAGCCAGACATGGACAAACTGAGTGGAATGTACAAAATAAAGTATGTGGAAGAACAGATATTGAATTGACAAAGGTTGGAAGAGAACAGGCAGAAAAATTAGCAAAAATTGTGGCAGGTAAAAATATAGATTTTATTATTTCTTCGCCGTTAAAAAGAGCGATTGAAACAAGTAAAATAGTTGCTGATTTTTGCAATGTTCCGGTTGAAATTGATGAGAGATTAATTGAACAGGATTATGGAATTTATGAGGGTGTTGATAGAAAAAACGAGGATTTCCTTAATAATAAAAGGAATTTTGCGTTTAAATATCCTAAGGGTGAATCAATGATGCAGGTTGCTTACAGGGTATATGGACTTTTAGAAGAAATTATTGAAAATAAAGCAGATGAAAATGTTTTGCTTGTCTGCCATGGCGGGGTTTGTCGTATTATCAATACATACTTTAAAGATATGACTAATCAGGAATTTTTTGAATATAGTCCTGAAAATGCATCTGTTCTTGAATATGAATTAGATAATGAATGATGAGTTGTATTTTGTTTTTTGGCTTAGAAGTATTTATTCTTGAATATAACATAAATAAGTAATGTGTATTGAGTCTTGGTTTTTACTTAGATAAATCATTGATGATTATAAAAGACAGTATTAATAAAGAAAGCAGGAAAAATATCATTTCTTGCTTTCTTTTAATTTCTTTATTTTTGCAATAAATGCTTTTAAACATGAATTTATTTCTGCTCCAATGAAGAAGAAATTCATACAAAAATACAGCCAGACCATTAATAAGATGATTGTTGCAAGAGAACCGTATGTGTATGAGTATCTGCTGAATTTATTGTAATAGAGCGAAAAAATGAATGAGAAAAGTATCCATGATAAAGCAGAAAAAATTGCGCCAGGGAATAATAAAAGGAATGAAGAACGAAGTCCTTTTCCAAGTTTATAAGTCAATGCAAAGAAAAGCGTAAGTGTTATAAAAATAATAATAAACTTCTGATCTAAGAATACTTTAATAGCACCACCAAGCCATGGTGATTTTTTTGTAATCATTGTATTAATTCTGTTTCCAAATACGAAGAATAAAAGAGTTGCAAGAATAACAACAACGAAGAAAATTGTATAGAAAATAGATATAATCAGTCGTTTGAAGAAGTTTACTTTTTCATCTTCATTAAAGATTACATTTAATCCTTTTGAAATTGCAAAGATTCCTTTTGCAGCAGGCCAGATAAGAAGAATGATAGAGATAGAAAGCATGCTGCCGGTATCCTTTTTAAATAGCTCGGTTAAAATGCTGTTTGCAAGTGGAGCAATAGGTGTTGGAACAACATTTGTTACAATGCTAAATATCAATTCTTTACTAATTGGGAGAAACTTCACGAAGTTTAAGAGTATAGAAAAGAAAGGTACAATTGACATAATCAAGAAAAAAGCAGATTCTGCAGAATAACTTGAAATGTTGTCATTGCCCATTTTAATAATAAATTTTGAAAGAGATCTATACACTTTTTTTAACATATCGATATTCTCCTCATTTTCTCCTCACAATTTTCTTATCAATAAATCAATAATATATATGTCGTGTTTTATTTTGTGAGAAAATATCAATAAATTTTATCATATTATCAAATCTATGTCAAAAAGTCAGGAAAAATTATCTTTTGAAAGTTGGAAGGAATCATCTTTTAAAATAACTTTTGAGAAATTATGCTGAATAATAACGTAGAGGAAGGAAAAACAGGAATTTACGTTACATTAAGAAAAATCACGAGTGAGGCCAAGTAACGTAGGAAAAGTAAAAGAGAGAATCTACGTTACACTAAGAAAAATCGCAAGCGAGGTCGAGTAACGTAGAAGAAGAAAAAATGGAAATCTACGTTACACTAAGAAAAATCGCAAGCGAGGCCAAGTAACGTAGGAAAAGGAAAAGAGAAAATCTACGTTACATTAAGAAAAAACGCAAGTGAGGTCGAGTAACGTAGAGGAAGGAAAATGGAAAATCTACGTTACACTAAGAAAAATTACAAGCGAGGTCGAGTAACGTAGAGGAAGGAAAATGGAAAATCTACGTTACACTAAGAAAAACCGCAAGCGAGGCCAAGTAACGTAGAAGTAGAAAAAATGAAAATCTACGTTACCAAGAAGAATTCTATGGATTCTTTGAGCGATAACGAGTAGCGAGTAACTAGTAACATGTAATGTAAGTAATGTAAGTAATGTAAGTAATGTAAGTAATGTAAGTAATGTAGAGGAAAATTGAAAAAATTGATTTGCAATAAATATATAATAAATCTGCTGTAATTTAAGGAATTAATTGAAAAATAAGTGTTTATATGAGATAATAGAAACATATATAGAGAAGGTGAATGAAGTCATAAACTGACTTTAGAATGGAGGAAACTATGTTTAATAAGTTATATAATATGATGAACTGGCCTGTTATTGAAGGTATTGAATATTCGGATATTGATAATCCTCATGATATTTTAGGTGTCCATGAGTGCAAGTCAGGGATGCTTATTCAGACATATCATCCTGAAGCAAGTGAAATGAAAATTAAGATTTCCGGAAAAGTCTATGACATGCATAGAATGGATGATGAAGGTTTTTTTGCATATTTATATGAATCTCATAAAAAACCAAGTTATAAACTTATTGTTGTAAATGATGAAGGGGAGAGGGAATTCTTTGATCCATATGCATTTGATGTTATGTCGGATTTTAAAGAATTAAGAAAATTAAATGCAGGAATTTTTTATGATGCATATGAGTTTTTAGGTGCGCATGAATGTAAGATTGACAGAGTAAGTGGTGTAAGATTTGATGTATGGGCACCATCTGCAATGAGGGTTAGTGTTATAGGTGAATTCAATAACTGGGATGGCAGAATTCATCAGATGACAAGACTTGGTGATACAGGTATTTTTGAGATATTTATTCCTGGAGTTAAAGAAGGGGATCTTTATAAATTCGAGATAAAGAAAAATGGTGATGAAAATATTATTAAGTCAGATCCATATTCATTTAAGATTGAAAGTCTTCCTGGTGATGCTTCTATTGTTAAATCAATAGATTCCTTTGATTGGGAAGATAAAGATTTTATTGATAAAAGAGATAAAAATAAAGATGGTTTTGATGGAAAGGCTGTTTCTATTTATGAAACATCTTTATCAAACTATATAGAAGATGGAAAGTTTGATGGAAAGGCTGCTGCTAAAAAAGTTGTAGCACATGTAAAGAAAGCCGGATATACACATGTTGAGATTATGCCGATAGTTGAATATATCGGAGAAGATAATCCTTATGGTCCAGCGAGTTATTTTTACTCAGTTTCAAATATTTTTGGAGATGCTGATAATATCAAGGAATTTGTTAACGAATTACATAAAAATGATATAGGTGTAATTTTAGACTGGACACCAAATGCATTTGCTCCAAATGATAATGCTCTTACATCTTATGATGGAAGCTGTCTTTATGAACATAGCAATCCAAAGAGAGGTTATAATGCTAATTCAAATGTAAAATTATTTAATTATGCAAGACTTGAGGTTACAAGTTTCCTTCTTGCAAATGCATTTATGTGGATTGAAAAGTTCCATTTTGATGGACTTAAAATTGTAAATGTAGCAAGTATCCTTTACCTTGATTATAATAAGAAAATCGGTGAATGGGATCCAAATATTTACGGTGGAAATGATAACCTTGACGGTATTGAATTTATCAAGCATTTTAATTCAATTATTCATAATAAATATAATGGAATCATTACAATTGCAGATGATAATTCAGGATATCCTGAACTTACAGGTGAAGTTGATGAAGATCATTTAGGATTTGATTTGGAATATAACTTCAACTGGAGAAAAGATATCTTAAGTTATATGGTTAATCCTCCATATTTACGTGGAAATAATTATAATGATTTATCGCTTAGTATGGTATATCAATATAGTGAGAAATATATTGTTGGTATTAATGAAGATGAATTTGTTAATGGAAATGCATCACTTTTCGAGATAATGCCTGGTGATATTGAAGAAAGAAAATATGATAATTTAAAACTTTTACTTGCATATGGATTTGTTCATCCAGGTAAGAAACTTGTTTTCAAAGGACAGGATAGTGCTGAAAAGAGTGCATGGTCATTTAATAAAACTGAAGAGACAGATATTAATGAAGACATTCTGAAAATGGTTGGTGCTCTTAATGAGTTATATAAAGAAGAAAAAGCACTTCATGAGCTTGATGAACATACAGATGGTTTTGAATGGATAAATAATATTTCAGCAAGAGAGAGTATTCTTACTTTCGTAAGAAAGGGAGAAAAAGAAGAAGATTTACTTCTTGTTGTATGTAACTTTGAAGCTATTGACAGAGAAAATTATAAAGTTGGTGTTCCTTTAAAAGGAAAATATAAAGAGATTTTCTCTACAGCAAAAAAAGAATTTGGCGGTACAGGTGAGTTTGTAAATCCAAGACTTAAACAGTCAAAGACAGATGAATGTGATGGAAGAGAAGAGTCAGTAAGAATCAATGTTCCTGCATTATCTATTTCGATATTTAAATATTCAAAGGTACTTGAAAAAGTTAAACCTGTATCTGAAAAAATAAAAGCAACTACAAAGAAAGCTGCAACCACAAAGACTGCTACTACAAAGAAAACTGCAGCCACAAAAGCAGCTGCTACTAAGAAAAAGGCTGCAACAAAAGCTGCCACAAAGAAAGCTACAACAGCAAAGAAACCGGCAACAAAGAAAGCTACAACAAAAAAAACAACTAAAAAATAATTTAATTGTACAGAGCATATTCCTTAAAAGGTTATGCTCTGAATGATTTTAAATAATTACTATAACAGGAGAATAAAACATGATGATTTTAAATAATCTATGTAATGAAGCAGAGATTGAAAATGTAACAGTTAATCCTGAAGTAACAGTAGAAAAAGCAAATCAGTTTATAACGGAAGTTAAATCTTTTATCCCAAAGTTAATTGACTTTGGGATAAAAGCTGTAATTGCATTAATTATCTTCATCGTTGGAAGATTTGTAATAAAATTTATTTTAAAATGTATTGGAAGGTTTTTTGAAAAATCAAAACTTGATACAGGAGTAAGAAATTTTCTTAATTCATTTATCAAAATACTTTTATATATAATTTTATTGATTATTATGCTTGATACTGTTGGTGTTAAAACAACATCATTTGTGGCTGTGCTTGGTACAGCAAGTTTAGCAATAGGATTATCTTTACAGGGCAGTCTTGCAAATTTTGCAGGTGGTGTATTGATTCTTATATTGAAGCCATTTATGATAGGAGATTATATTGTTGTAAATTCAGCTGGTGTTGAGGGAACTGTAAATAAAATAGATATTTTTTATACAACAATTATTTCGCCTGACAACAAAAGAATTGTAATTCCAAATGGAAATCTTTCCAATTCAAGCATTATTAATTGTACAGCACTTGGAAAAAGAAGAGTTGATATAAAAATTGGAATATCATATGATTCAGATATTGAAAAGGCAAAGAAGATTGCACTTGATACAGTCAATCAAATTGATCTAGTTATAGAAAAAGAAAATAGTTTTACATTTGTTGAATCACTTGATGAAAGTCAGATAACCATTGGAATCTGGGCATATTGTAATTCGGCAGATTATCTTAAGACGAAATATCTTATAAATGAAAAAGTAAGAATGGCATATAAGAAAAATGATATTGAAATACCATATAATCAGCTGGTTGTACATATGAATTAAAAATTAATGTATTTTACTTGCAATATAATTTTATATATGTTATTCTCTTAATGTTGTGAATAAGGATGGTCCTCTGTTACGGTCAAATGTATTAAGAACATCTTAGAATTTAAGGAGGTTCACATGAACGATATTATTAAAAATATTGAAGCAGCACAGATGAAAGAATCTGTAGATGAATTCAAGGTAGGAGATACTGTAAGAGTTCATGCAAAGATCAAAGAAGGAAATCGTGAAAGAATCCAGATTTTCGAAGGAACTGTAATTAAGAGACAGGGTGGAAGCTCAAGAGAAACATTTACAGTAAGAAAATTCTCTAATGGTATCGGAGTTGAAAAGACTTGGCCATTACACTCACCAAACGTTGACAAAATTGAAGTTGTTCGTTTAGGTAAGGTTAGAAGAGCTAAACTTAACTACTTAAGACAGAGAACAGGTAAGGCTGCTAAGGTAAAAGAATTAGTTAAATAATTTGGTTTTTAATGATTATGAAAAAAGGACAAATACATTTGTATTTTGTCCTTTTTTTCAAAGTTTATATTCGATATAATTATATGTAGAAAATAGATTCTATATGTATTTAATATTTTTTTAATGTAAAATTACGATTATATATAATGTTTATATAGATTTAGGAGAAAATTATGAAGTATTTTAATGTAATGCCTGATGAGAATTTTTTCGTAGATAAAATTTTTAAATGGATAATAGATGTTCTGGTTATTGTTGTTCTTGCGTTTTTTTGTATTACTTTTTATTTTAATCAGATGAAAATCGAAGGTAATTCAATGAATGACAAGCTTAAAAATGGTGATACGGTTATGGTGGATACCTTAACTTATAATGTTTTTTCGCCATCAAGATATGATGTTATTGTATTTGAAAAGAAGCAGGAAGATGGGGATGATTCTAAATATACAAAAAGAATTATTGCAATGCCTGGTGAAACTGTTCAGATAAAGAACGGAGAAATCTATGTAAATGATAAAAAAATAGATTTTAATGAAGGTAAAGATAAAATTGTAAATGCCGGAGTTGCGGCAGAAAAAATAAAACTTAATAAGGGTGAATATTTTGTAATTGGTGATAACTGGAATAATAGTGAGGATAGCAGGGCAAATTCCATACTTGCTGTTAATGAAGATGAAATTGTAGGGAAAGTATGGCTTATTTCATGGCCTTTTGCAAGAATTAAACCGGTTTAAAGTATAATAACAAAAATAATTAAGGGTTGATTCGATTGTGCCATTTGGTTTAACAGAAGAAGAAAGGAAAGAATTTATTGTGCTGATAATGGATATACAGCTGAGGCATTAAGATTGCTTGAGGAAAAGGGAGAAGAGGCTGCATTGAGCTACCTTAAAGAAAAAGCACAAGAAGGTGGATTTCCTCTTTGGATAGCTGAAGATTTATTTTACCTTCGATTAAGAAGACAAATACTTTAGTAATTTTATAGAGTTTGAAACAAACAATTATAATATGATTTTAACATTATATTGAGATTTATGTAAAAATGAAAAATTTTTCGGAAATTTTAAAAAGTGGCATATTTGATATGCTCTTGATATAGGTTATATGTTATAATACATATATAAATAAAATAAAGGTAGCCATTAAACCTATAAATTGATGGAGAAAGAAGGTATTTGTATGAGTGAAGAAAAGAAAAATTTAAC
Organism: Lachnospiraceae bacterium RM5; assembly: GCA_900110975.1. Lineage (GTDB taxonomy): Bacteria > Bacillota > Clostridia > Lachnospirales > Lachnospiraceae > Bovifimicola. The sequence continues at coordinate 230,150 of FOFK01000003.1, read as the reverse complement.
AGACGAAGAAAGAAAAGAATTAAAGGAAGGATTAAAGAAGAAAATTGATGAAATGTCAGATGATGAATTAGATAAAGTTGCTGGTGGAGGTTTCATTGTAAACGAAGGAGAGATTGGCACATATATAGATCAACAAAAACCTATAGCCTATTCTGAGGATGATATAAAAAATATTATGAGTATTATGAGTACGGGTGTTTGTCCAAAATGTAACAATAAAGTATCTGACAAATCTTATAATATAGCGGTTGGACATTACGTAAGCGGATGTAAAGAATATATTGATGGTTAAGGTATTATTAATAATATAAAAAGATAGCAATATTTTATATAGTAAACACATAAATTTTGTAATTTTTAATAAAGTAGAGAAAAATCTCTGCTTTATTTTTTGCAATAAAAGTTAATAAAAAATTTATTTTATGATATGATATTGATATGATAATAGAATTATATAAGGAGTGGAAGATTATGGAAATAGAATTTAAAAATGAAAATGGAAGTTTAACTGTTAAACTTATTGGAAAATTAGATACAATGACAGCACCAAAATTAGAAGAAGAACTTTCAAAAAAGATAAATGAAGTTCAAGAAATTATATTTGATTTAGAAACACTAAAATACATTTCTTCATCAGGTATTAGAGTATTACTTACAATAAAAAAGAAAATTGGTAATATGAAAGTATTAAAACCAACTGAGGAAGTAATGGAAGTGTTTGAAGTAACAGGACTTTCAGATGTGTTTGATATAGAAAAATAAAAAGATTAAGGAGTAGTCAAAATGGAAGATAAAAAGTTTAAAAAGGTTAATTCGCCAGAACAATTAAATCAATATATTAGATTATCCAATCCTGGAGTATGGATATTGCTTTTAGCAATAGTAGTATTACTTGTAGGCGTTTGTATATGGGGATATTTTGGAAAAATCGATACTAAGATAAAAACAGTTGTAATTTCAGATAACTACACTCCTTATTTATATGTAAAAGAAGAAGATATGGCAAAGATAAAAAATGGTATGCAAGTTGAACTAAACAATAATGAAAATATATTTGAAATTGCAGATATAGAAGAGACTCCTGAAAAAGTAACTGATGATATGGACGAATATGCTAGACATTTAGGTAACTTTCAAGTAGGAGAATGGGTATATAAATGTAGATTAAATAAAAATGTAAAAGAGGGAACTTATTCTGCGAATATTATTATTGAAAGTATTGCTCCAATGACATTTATAACAAATTGATACCATTAATAAAAAAAGGAATGATTAAGAAATATGAAAAAAGTAAAAAGACCAATAAAAAATGGTGTAGCTAAAAAAGTTCCTGTTGTAATACAACTAGAAGCATTAGAATGTGGAGCAGCTTGTCTTACAATGATACTCGCATATTATGAAAAATGGATACCACTAGAACAAGTACGTTCTGATTGTGGTGTTTCTCGTGATGGTTCAAAAGCAGGAAAAATATTGAAGGCTGCAAGAAATTATGGATTTGAAGCAAAAGGTTTTAAATATGATGTAGAAGATTTGCAAAAAGAGGCAACTTTTCCGTGCATTATATTTTGGAACAATAACCACTTTGTTGTACTTGATGGATTTAAAGGAAACTATGCAATTATAAATGATCCAGCAAGAGGAAGAACTAAATATACAATAGATGCTTTTGAAAAAAGTTATTCAGGAATATGTTTAGTATTTAAACCAACTAGAGAGTTTAAACCAGAAGGAAAGCCAAAAAGTGTAATTAAATTTGCTAAAAAAAGATTAAAAGGCACAAAAGCTATGGTATTATTTACTTTAATTACAACAATAATAGCATCATTATTGTCAATTATTGGACCTGGATTTTCAAGAATATTTATAGATAGACTTCTTACACATCAAAATCCAGAATGGTTTATTCCATTTATAATTGGGGTATCTACTATTACATTCATACAAATTATCATTCAGATTATCAATCAATTATATAGTTTAAAATTAAACGGAAAACTGGCAGTTGTTGGTAATACTACATATATGTGGAAAATATTAAAACTTCCAATGGACTTTTTCTCTCAAAGAATGGCAGGAGATATTATTGGAAGACAATCTTCAAATGCAGCAGTAGCTTCTACTTTTATTAATACTTTTACACCATTAATATTAAAGGCAGGTATGGCTGTATTTTATTTAGTTGTAATGTTTAGATATAATATGATGTTATCTTTGATAGGATTAAGTTCGCTTTTGGTAGATGTAATTGTTTCAAGAATTGTAACTAGAAAAAGGGTTGATTTATCAAGAGTTGGAACAAGAGATAGTTCAATGCTAGCAAGTACAACAGCTTCAGGAATACAAATGATTGAAACAATAAAAGCAAGTGGAGCAGAAAATGGATTTTTTAGAAAATGGGCTGGATACCAAGCAAATGTAAATAATAATGAAATTCAAATGTCAAAAATGAGTATGTTTTGGGGTATTATCCCAAGTTCTATTAGTATGATTGTAAATGTTACTATAACTTCAATTGGTTTATGGTTATGTATGAAAGGTGAATTTACTATTGGTATGATAATGGCATTTCAAGGTTATTTAAGCTCATTTATGGGACCTGTAAATCAAATTGTATCAGCTGGAAATTCATTATTAGAAATGCGTACACAAATGGAAAGAATTGAAGATGTTATGGAATATCCTGATGATGATATATTAAAAGAAAGTAAAGAAGATATAGAATATAAAAAATTATCTGGAGAAGTAGAACTAAAAAATGTAACATTTGGTTACTCAAAGTTAGAAGAACCTTTAATTGAAAACTTTAATTTAAAATTAAAACCTGGAAGTAGAGTAGCTTTAGTTGGACCATCAGGTTGTGGTAAATCTACTATCTCAAAATTAGTTTCAGGACTTTATAAACAGTGGAATGGAGAAATATTATTTGATGGAAAACCATTATCAGAAATAGATAAAAATATCTTTAGAAGTTCACTTGCTGTTGTTGACCAAGATATAACATTATTTGAAGATACAATAGCAAATAATATTAAAATGTGGGATGATTCAATTGAAAACTTTGAAGTAATTATGGCAGCAAGAGATGCAGGTATGCACGATGAAATAAATGCAAGAGATGGAGGCTATAATTATAAATTAATAGAAAATGGAAAAGATTTTTCAGGAGGACAAAGACAAAGACTAGAAATTGCAAGAGTTTTAGCTGGGGATCCAACAATAGTTATTTTAGATGAGGCAACATCTGCCCTAGATGCTAAAACAGAATACGAAGTAACAAAAGCTATTAAAGATAGAGGCGTTACTTGTATAATAGTTGCACATAGATTATCAACAATTAGAGATTGTGATGAAATAATTGTTTTAGATAATGGAAAAGTTGTAGAGAGAGGAACTCATGATGAGCTATATAGATTAGGCGGAGCGTACACGGCTCTTGTATCAAATGATTAGTAAAAGCAAAAAAATCACACAAACTTTTATCTAATCAGAAAGGATATATTAAATTATGGGATGGTTTGAAGAACAGATTAGGCAAAGAAAGCAATTTAGCGATGAAGCATTTGAAGAAGCATTCTATAAGGTAGCAGATTCTGTTACTGGTAAGAATGTATCTAAAGCTATGGAAAACGATAGCAAAAAAACAAGAGATGCTATAGAATCTGTGCTTAAATATTATGGAATAAAAAAAGCAAAAGAATTACCGCCTGAACTTACAGGTGTAAACGAACAATTAGATTATCTAATTAGACCTGAAGGAATGATGACAAGAGATGTAAAATTAGATAAAGGTTGGTATAAAGATGCTTACGGTGCAATGCTAGGAACATTAAAAAAAGATGGCTCATTAATTGCATTAATACCTGGTAAAATTAGTGGTTATACATTTTATGATCCAAAATCAAAAGGAATAAGAAAAGTAAATGAAGAAACAGCAAAACTAATAGATGAAGAAGCAATTAGCTTTTATAGACAATTTCCATTAAGAAAATTACATATATATGACTTGGGAATGTTTGCAATAAAAAGTTTAAAAGTTAATGACTTTATATTTTATGGAATATTAACATTAGTTGGAACATTACTTGGAATGCTTGTTGTAAATATAAATAAAGTTCTTATGTCAGATGTATTAGAATTTGGAAATGTAAGTGTTTTAATTGCTTGTAGTTTATTTTTAATCTGTACGCAATTAAGTGGGTCAATATTTAGTATAGCAAACTCATTATATACTGATAGATTTAATAAAAAAATGGATTTAGCAATTGATTCAGCTACAATGATGAGAGTATTATCACTTCCACCAAGTTTCTTTAAAGAATATAGTTCAGGAGATTTGTCAAGTAGAATAGGATATATTGGTTCATTATGTAATATGATAACATCTGCAATATTTGGAACTGGATTTTCTGCAGTATTTTCACTAGGTTATATTACTCAAATTGTAAAATTTGCACCAATGCTTGTAATACCATCAATTATTATTACACTTATTACATTTGGATTTTCTATATTAAGTACATTTTTAACAATGAAAATATCTAAAAAGAAAATGGAACAAAGTGCAAAGGAAAGCGGATTAGATTATGCTATTGTAAACGGTGTTAAGAAGATAAAACTTGCAGGAGCTGAAAAACTAGTATTTGCAAAATGGGCAAATCTTTATGCAGAAGGAGCAAAACTTGAGTACAACCCACCATTTTTTATTAAATATAATGGAGTTATATCCAGCAGTATAGGACTTGTTACAACAATTGTTATGTACTACTTTGCAGTTGAATCAGGTGTTTCAGTTGCAGACTATTATGCGTTTAATTCAGCTTACGGAATGTTATCTGGTGCATTTATATCAATGGCTTCAATGGCTTTAACATTTGCAAATATTAAACCGATAATGGAAATGGCAAAACCATTGTTAGATGCAGAGCCTGAAATATCAGAAGGAAAACAAGTTATAACAAATATATCAGGAAATATAGAAATTAATAATTTATCATTTAGATATAATAAAAAAATGCCTTATGTAATAGATGGACTAAATTTAACAATTAAACCTGGGCAATATGTTGCAATAGTTGGAAAAACTGGATGCGGTAAATCAACTCTAATGAGATTATTATTAGGTTTTGAAAAGCCTGATAAAGGTTCAATTTATTATGACGGGAAAGACATGAATAACATTGAACTTCGTTCTTTAAGAAGAAAAATAGGAGTTGTAATGCAAAATGGAAGCTTGTTTATGGGAGATATTTACTCAAATATTGTAATATCAGCTCCAGAACTAACGGTTGATGATGCATGGGAGGCTGCAAGGCAAGCAGGTATTGCAGAAGATATTGAAAAAATGCCAATGGGAATGAATACATTAATTGCAGAAGGAGCAGGTGGAATATCAGGAGGACAAAAACAAAGAATAATGATTGCAAGAGCTATTGCTCCAAAACCTAAAATATTAATGTTTGATGAGGCAACATCAGCTTTAGATAATATCACCCAAAAAATTGTATCAGATTCTTTAGATAAATTAAATTGTACAAGAATTGTAATTGCTCATAGATTATCTACAATAAAACAATGTGATAGAATTATTGTTTTAGATAAAGGAAACATAATTGAAGACGGAACTTATGAAGAACTAATAAAAAATAATGGATATTTTGCAGAACTTGTTGAAAGACAACAAATTGGAGAAAAAATATAAAAAAATTTTTTAAAAAAGACTACTTTTTGATATGCTCTTGATATGCACCATATGTTATAATGTAAATATAAAGAAAATAAAGGTAACCATTAAACCTGTATAATTAATGGAGGAAGAAGGTATTAGTATGAGTGAAGAAAAGAAAAATTTAACAGAAGAAGAGAGAAAAGAACTAAAGGAGAATTTAAAGAAACAAATTGATGAAATGACAGATGATGAATTAGAAAAAGTTGCTGGAGGTGCAAGTGGTCTTGGCAGTTTAAAATACTGTTGGGAATATCTTAAAAAAAGTGGTCACGCTATAAAAGCAAAAGAAATAGCAGAAACAGAAGGCGAACCTGCAGCTCGTAAATATATACATTTTGTGATTGTTGAAAACCTTGGAGTATATCCTCCAAGCACAGCTGTACTTTCTTCATGGTGCCAACTATTATAAAATAATGAGTAAATGCTTTAAGAAAATAGCCATTAAACCTATAAATTAATGGAGAAAGAAGGCAAAATATGAGTGAAGAAAAGAAAAAATTAACGGACGAAGAATTAAAGAAACAAATTGATGAACTGTCAGATGAAGAATTAGACAAAGTTGCAGGTGGATTTGAAATATTAAGAGAAGATATATGGTGTGAAATGAGTTATAAATTTACGGAAGAAGAAACTAATAAACTATTAGCACATGGATTTCAAATTCAACCAAATCGTACATATAACATCGCTGAAGTGATTGCAATGTTAAATCTTATACCACAATATATTGAATTAATTACTCTTAATAGACATCTTAGTAGTGGAGAATTAGGAAAAGTGACTGAAGAAATGGTGCAAAGAGTCTTAGAAGATATACTTAGTAAGTAGCCATTAAATCTTTAGATTAATTGAGAAAGAAGGTAAAATTATGAGCGAAGAAAAAATAATAAACGAGAAAAAATTAAAAGATGAAGAATTAGATAAAGTATCAGGTGGGTATGATTTAACTGATATTAATAGTGAAGCAATAAAACAACTAGGTTCTGAAAAAATCATTGATGGATATGATTCTGATCTGTTCAAACCTAAAGAATCAATTACAAACATAGTAAATAAAATAGTTGCAACAGGTGTTTGCCCATTGTGTAGTCAAACTATTTTTTCAAAAAATAATGATGTAGTTATTATAAATAAAGCCAAAAAACATGTTTATGATGAATGTATCATTTATAAAAATAAATAAAGTATCTAGAGGATAAATTTATAATACAAAAATGGAGAAAGAAGGTAAAAATATGAGTGAAGAAAAGAAAAATTTAACAGAAGAAGAAAGAAAAGAATTAAAGGAGAACTTGAAAAAACAAATTGATGAAATGTCTGATGAAGAATTAGACAACGTGGCTGGAGGAATGCCATGGAAAGACGGATGGACAGCTTGTGCTTCATTATTAGTTAATGTGGGTGAAGAGTTAAGGTTAAGGTCGTTAAGTGATGGTTTTGTACTTGGCGGAGGTGAATGTTTAGTTAGTAAAAAAATGATGAATAGTTGTTCCTGGATTAGAGAAGGTTGTACAGTAATTGATGAATCAACAGGAATTGAATACAAAATGGTGGGCTCTTTTGAAAATAGCGGTAAGTATGTGAACGCTGATGTAATAATTCTTAAATATAGAAGTGGTAATTCGTGGAGCGGAATTGTCGACAATAGTCCAATTTCAACGAACAAAAAGCAAATGGCATTTGGTAACTAATAAAAAAGTGAAAACTATTTTGATATGCTCTTGATATGCACCATGTGTTATAATGTAAATATAAAGAAAATAAAGGTAACCATTAAACCTGTATAATTAATGGAGAAGGAAGGTATTAGTATGAGGGAAGAGATGAAAATATTAACAGAAGAAGAGAGAAAAGAACTAAAGGAGAATTTTAAAGAAACAAATTGATGAACTGTCAGATGAAGAATTGAATAGAGTTTCAGGAGGTAAAATTGCTACTTCTAAAACATGTCCTAAATGTGGTAACCCAATAAATTGGAATGAAGATATTTGTAAAGAATGTGCAAGTTACAAAGTCGAAGATGATGATAATTCAGGTGAAATGGAGGTATTTGATCCATCCAACCTATAAATTAATGGAGAAAGAAGGTAAAATGACGAGTGAAGAGAAGAAAAATTTAAACAAAAAAGAAATGACAGAAGAAGAATTAAATAAAGTTGCTGGGGATGGACAGCAAAAGACACAGCTAAATAAAACTTAAAGATCTTGCAACCGATTATTACAATAGTGATGATAGTGTTGAATTAGATAAATTTTGGAACACATTTGATTATCAATATTATAAGGAATGGCTTTATGATATAGTTACAGATTTATTAGGAAAATAATTTAAAGATTATATCATAAAAAGAAATGTTGTTTAAGAAAGTAGATGTTATATGTATACGCTAATTATAAATAAAGATAAAGAAGAGATAGTAGAAATAAAAAATGTATTAGATAATATGTTTGAAAATCAAACATATATAATTGAAAACTCTGAATCACAAGCAAGAGAGATTTTAGACGAAAAGCAGATTTCTCTTGCTTTTATTAAAATTACTTCTTTGAAAGATATAGAACTTGCAAAAAAAATCATTAAAAAAAATCCAGTAGTAAATATTATATTTATTTCAGATACAAAGGATTTTGCATATAATGCCTTTGAAATATATGCAAGTGGGTATATCGTGATGCCAATAACAGAAGAAAAGATTAGAAAGAATCTAGAACATTTAAGATTTCAATTAAATGGTATGAATAAAAAAAGAGTAGAAGTACATTGCTTTGGTAAATTTGACATATTTGTTGATGGTGTAGCTGTAAAATTTGGAAGAACAAAAGCAAAAGAACTTTTGGCATATTTAGTAGATAGAAATGGAACGATGTGTAATAACGAAGATTTACTTTCTATTTTATGGCAAGATAAGAAACCTACTAAATCATTAAAACAACAATTAAGAAATCTAATATATGATTTGAATAAATCATTAGATAAAGTAGATGCAAAAAATATAATTATTAGAGAAAACAATATTATAGGAATAGATAAAGAAAAAATAAAGTGTGATTATTATGATTTCCAAAAAGGAGATCCAAAAGCACTTCAAAGTTTCAACGGAGAATATATGACACAATATTCGGATTGGTCATATACAATGGAACTTAATTTACAAAAATATTTTTATGAAGAATAGGAGACAAACCAAAGTGAAAGAATTAAATGATGACGAATTAGATAAAGTTTCAGGTGGTATAGGAAATTCAAATGATGAAAATAGCAACAAGGAAAAATGGGCAAAAGTAGGAATAAAAATAGTAGAAGTAAATGGACTAGCAGAATACTATTTAATTAAAGATGGAACAAAATTAAGCCCTAAAAAAGCTATTGAAATATATACTGCAAATGGTGGAGAATTTTAGAAAAAAATAAAACTATTTATATATTGCTTTATAATAGCATTTGCTTGTGTACAAATATCACAGTCAGGTAGAAAATAGAACAAAATGTAGAAACTACAATAAGAAGAATTATTTGTAAATGTAGCAAGTTATGCCTATATAATTAATGGAGAAAGAAGGTAAAATTATGAGCGAAGAAAAAATAATAAACGAGAAAAAATTAAAAGATGAAGAATTAGATAAAGTATCAGGCGGGTATGATTTAAATGATATTAATAGCGAAGTAATAAAACAACTAGGTTCTGAAAAATACATTAATGGATATGATTCTGATCTGATCAAACCTAAAGAATCAATTACAAACATAGTAAATAAAATAGTTACAACAGGTGTTTGCCCATTGTGTAGTCAAACTATTTTTTCAAAAAATAATGATGTAGATATTATAAATAAAGCCAAAAAACATGTTTATGATGAATGTATCATTTATAAAAATAAATAAAGTATCTAGAGGATAAATTTATAATACAAAAATGGAGAAAGAAGGTAAAATTATGAGTGAAGAAGAGAAAGACTTAAACAAGAAAGAAATGCCAGAAGAAGAATTAAACAAAGTTTCTGGGGGAGCTAGTCCTATTTATACAACATTCCATATTGAGGCATATTATTAATCGCAAAAAAGTAAAAAGAATTTTAGATTCTGCACCTAAAGGGTCTGGTATATATACTAAAGCAATTTCAGCTTATAAATTAAATACTAAGATTGATTTTATAATTAAAAGAATAACGGGGTAATTAAAATAAACTGTTTTTTTCTCAACTAACTTGACAAAGTGCAGAATATTATGATGTTTTGAACAAGTAATGTAAATGTTACTATGTAAATGTCCGCATCCCCCATGTTAAAGGTAAAAATTTTTCAAAAATCTTTAAAAAGTAACATATTTGATATGCTCTTGATATACACTATATGTTATAATGAATATGAAAAGGAAATAGAGATTGCCATTAAACCTATATAATTAATGGAGAAAGAGGGTAATAAGTATGAATGAAGAAAAGAAAAATTTAACAGACGAAGAAAGAAAAGAATTAAAGGCGAACTTGAAAAAACAAATTGATGAAATGTCAGATGAAGAATTAGATGGTGTTGCAGGAGGCATGTCGATTGAGGCACTTCAAATAAGGATGGAATTGGCTGAAATAGCAAAAGCTGGAATATGCAATCGCTGTAATTGCGAAATTTCTGATTTAACTGGAAATCTGGAAAGTGATATAAAAATAGTAATGGCACATATTCTTAGTGGGTGTAAACAACATATTGCTCCTCCTACTCCTGGTGTAATTGGACCAAGCAAACCAATAAATGTTCGCTAAAGGCTTATTAATAAAGGCATCACAAATTCCCTTAGAGTAAAATATTAGTTGGCAAGAAAAATAAAAAAATAAATGGATTAACATTCAAGGACTTTGAAAAGAAAACTTTTGAAATGATATGTAAACTTGGGCAGGAATACACAAAGGACTTCCTAGAACGCTACGACATCTATCTTATCAGAAATGACAGGTCAAACAATCAGTGCCATGGGTGTATGGAATGTAATTCAGTCTCTAGGGGATAAGGTGTGCTAAGAAGAGAAAGAACTCGTAAAAGCGCATAAGTCCGGCAAGGTTAAGGGAGATAAAGAGGCTCCGGTTCTGTTTGAAGAAACAGACGGTGTTTATGTAAGATTACAAAAAGAAAAACAGAAAGCCCTAAAAAAGCTATTGAAATATATACTGCAAATGGTGGAGAATTTTAGAAAAAAACAAAACTATGAAAATACATAATAGTACGAGAAAGGAAGTATAAAATGAGTGCAGTAAAGAAGTTTTTTGTAGAGTTTAAAAGCATTTTTACAGGCGAAGATGTTTTAAAAGAAAATGAAATACATGCAAATATTATTGTTGCAACAATTATGTTTAATATATTTATTTTAGCAGTATTGATATATATTATGACAGCAATGGGAATTTTTAATGTAAATCAACCCTTGATGTTAGATGTTGTATTAAGAAGTATATTTACATTATTTATTCCTTCAATAATTGCTTTTATATTAAGAGGAAAAGGCAAATATTTAAAGTTTATATTACTAATTTTTTTAACGCTTTCTATAGGTTCTATTTATTCTCTCTTAACTTATACTGCAACACTTTTATTAATAATTCCTGTATTATTAGCAGCAAGATATTATTCTAAAAACTTTACGATATTTGTAGCAGTTATTACAGTTGTTATGCTTGGAGTTGTAGAATTTTTAGGAATACATATAGGACTATTAGATTTAAATTATGTGGAACTTCCAAAGGGAACTAAATTAACAATAGAAACTAATATTTCAGATGCAGTAAAAGACTTGGATTTAAATAAACATGAAATAGAAAAATATATAATGTTAAATTCATATTTACCAAAACTATTTATATATTGCTTTATAATAGCATTTGCTTGTGTACAAATATCACAGTCAGGAAGGAATATGATAGAAAGGCAAAAAGAATTAAGTGAAGAAGGAACAAGAATAGAATCAGAATTAAATATTGCAAATGCAATTCAAAAGAATATGTTACCTTCAATATTTCCAGCTTTTCCAGAACATAAAGAAATTGACATATATGCAGAAATGAAACCTGCAAAAGAAGTAGGTGGAGATTTTTATGATATGTTTCTAATTGATGAAAATCACTTAGCCTTTTTGATTGCAGATGTTTCAGGTAAAGGTGTTCCAGCAGCTTTAATTATGATGATTACGAAAACATTAATTAAAAATACAGCTTTAAATGGATATAGTGTCGATGAAGTATTTTATAAAGTAAATAATTTATTATGTGAAAAAAATGCTTTGAACCATTTTGTTACATCATGGTTTGGAATGTTTGATTTAAGAACAGGAAAGCTTGAATTTGTAAATGCAGGACATAATCCACCACTTATCTATACAAAAAAAGAAAATATTTTCGAATATTATAAAACAAAACCAAATTTAATTTTGGCTGCAATGGAAAACACTAAATACCAAAAACATGAATTAACATTAGAACCAGGAGATAAAATATTTTTATATACAGATGGAGTAACCGAAGCTACAAGTGATAACGATGAGCTTTATGGAGAAAAAAGATTAAAAGATTATCTAAATAGTAATATAGACCAAAATATAGAAACTATAATAAAAGGTGTAAAAAAGGACATAGATAATTTTATAGGAAAAGCAGAGCAATTTGATGATATAACAATGCTTGAATTTCTTTTCAAAGAAAAGAAAGGAGAGGGAAAATAAATGGTAGAGAAAGAATTTATTGCAAAAATAGATGAACTTCCAAATGTAATTAGTTTTATAGAAATTGAGCTTGAAAAGTTTGAGTTTAGTTTTAAAATAATCACACAGTTTAATTTGGTGGTAGAAGAATTATTTGTAAATGTAGCAAGTTATGCCTATAAAGATAAAGAGAATGGAAAATGTAAAATAACAATTGATTATGATAAAGACAAGCAAGAATTAAAATTATCGATGGAAGATAATGGAATAAAATTTAATCCATTAGAAAAAGAAGATTTTGATACTACTCTTTCAGTAGAAGATAGACCAATAGGTGGACTTGGTATCTTACTTGTTAAAAAGAATATGGATAATATTGAATATAAGTACGAAGATAATAAAAATATTTTAATTTTGAGTAAAAATGTAAAATAGATATAAGATGTATTGTGAAAAGAATTGTAAAATGGTTGACGAATTAAAATGAAAAAATTTTCAAAGATTTATTAAAAAAATTCATATTTGGTATGCTTTTGATATGCACTATATGGTATAATGAATATGAAAAGAAAATAAAGGTTACCATTAAATCTATATAATTAATGGAGAAAGAAGGTAAATATTATGAGTGAAGAAAAGAAAAATTTAACAGAAGAAGAAAGAAAAGAATTAAAAGAAGGATTAAAGAAACAAATTGATGAAATGTCTGATGAAGAATTAGATAAAGTTGCTGGTGGATTCGAAATGTGGACACCAGGTGTGTTTTTTGATATGCGTTATAAGTTTACAGAAGAAGAAGTAAATAAATTATCAACATTGGGATTTAAACTTGAACCAAACCAAGTATATAAAATAGATGAAGTGATTAAAATTTTTCACATTGATCTGATTGGTGCGCATACAACAAAAGAGATAGAAGAAAGAGTTGAATTGTTTTTAAAAAATAACTTTGGTTTAAGTGGATGTAAAATAGATTCTTCTGTTAAATAAAGTATTGATACATAATGTTATATAAGGGAAATAAAGATAACTAATTAACCTATATGATTAATGGAGAAAGAAGGTAAATATTATGAGTGAAGAAAAGAAAAATTTAACAGAAGAAGAAAGAAAAGAATTAAAGAAAGAATTAAAGAAGAAAATTGATGAAATGTCTGATGAAGAATTAGACAAAGTTGCAGGGGGGTATACTGTTCGCAATCCTTATCAGGAACAAAGATTTGTTTTTACAGAAGAAGAGCTTATAAAACTTTATAATGGTATTTGTCCAAAATGTGGTCAAAAAATAGATAAAACTAAAATTTTAGAACATGTAAAAAATTGCGGACTATAATGTATCTAAAATTCCATCATCGCAAATTCTATGATTCGCTTAGGTCTAAAAGTGAAAAAATAGTTTACTTTAAGTTCCCAATATATTCCACAATATAATCAAAGAAATCAGGTAATTTCTAAACAATCTCTAAATTGTCGAGTAATAGGAGATGATAAATCTAATTTGAAATTAATAATTATTTTATCAATTAGAAAATAAAGACATGCAAGAATTTATCAATAAATGAAGTGGATATTGATAAACTTGATGAATTATCAGAAATAAAAATAAGTAAAAAAAAGAAAGGTAATGAAAGAATATTGGAATTTATTAAAAACATATCAAATCCTCACATTTTTAAAGTAAAGGATAAAATTGTTAAGATAGAGTTTACTAATAATGGAGTAAGTGCAGAAGATAGTATTACTAATATAGTTAGCAATATATATAGATAAATTTATAACAAAGGTACAAATCTTAAACCGGTTTTAAAGTAAAAAAGGAAGTAAATCTTTATGGAAAAAATAAAAAATGATCAAAACATTAATAAAACAAATATAAACTGGTATCCGGGACATATGACAAAAGCTAAAAGACAGATGGATCAGGATATAAAATTAATTGATGTTATAATTGAAATAATTGATGGAAGAATTCCTTTAAGTAGTAGAAATCCTGATATAGATGAACTTGGAAAGAATAAATCAAGAATTATTATTTTTAATAAAGCAGATCTTGCTGACAAGGAAGCAAATAAAAAATGGATAGAATACTTTAAGGGAAAAGGTTTCTTTGTTGTTGAAACAAATGCAAAATCAGGGATGGGTATAAATAAAATTGATGCCACAATGATGGAAGCATGTAAAGAAAAAATTGAGAGAAATAAAAGAAGGGGTATTGTAAACAGACCTATAAGAGGTATGGTTGTTGGTATTCCAAACGTAGGTAAATCAACTTTTATTAATTCTTATGCAAAGAAAGCATGTACAAAAACCGGAAATAAACCTGGTGTTACAAGGGGCAAACAGTGGATAAGAGTTAATAAAAATATAGAACTATTAGATACGCCCGGTATATTATGGCCGAAATTTGATGATGAAAAAGTTGGTATAAAGCTTGCTATTACAGGAGCTATCAAAGATGATATTTTAAATATAACAGACCTTTCAATTTATCTTATTAATTATCTTAAAGAAAATTACAAAGGTATATTAAATAAAAGATATGAAGTAGATGAAGATAAAGAAAAGGTTGAGGTACTTTATGATATTGCTGAAAAAAGAAAATGTTTAAGAAAAAATGGCGAGCTTGATTATGATAAGGCTGCAGGAATTTTAATTGATGATTTAAGAAGTGGAAATCTCGGAAAAATTACTCTTGATTAGGAATCGGGTCGGGATTTAATCTAATAAATAAATTTAATTGATTAGGGAAAAAATATGGAAAATAAGCCGAAAAGTATAAAAGAAATTAAAGAATTATTTGAAAATAGTGATATTTATGGTTATAGAAAAATAATTGAATCTTTAAATGATGATGACAGGACAGGCGTTATTAATTTAAAAAATAAATATCTTTCAAAGATTGAAAAATATAATAATGAGCTTCTTCGATTAAAGAAGATGCGTGAGTATGAAAATAAATATAATGACTGTGAATTTATCTGTGGTATTGATGAAGTTGGAAGAGGACCTCTTGCAGGACCTGTTGTAACCGGAGCTGTTATTCTGCCTAAAAATGTAGATATATTATATTTAAATGATTCTAAGAAACTTTCAAAAAAGAGAAGAGAAGAACTTAGTGAAGAAATCAAGGAAAAAGCTTTATATTATTCTACAGCGTTAGTTGATGAAAAAGTGATTGATGAGATTAATATCTTGCAAAGTACTTATAAAGCAATGAGAATGGCTATTGAAAACCTTGGTATTAAGCCGGATCTTCTTTTGGTTGATGCTGTAACCATTCCTGATGTTGATATAAAACAGGTGCCTATTATTAAAGGTGATGCCAAGTCTGTATCAATTGCTGCTGCAAGTATTATTGCAAAGGTTGAAAGAGACAGGATGATGGAAGAATATGATAAGGTGTATCCTGAGTATCAGTTTGCTTCAAATATGGGATATGGCTCAAAAGCCCATATAGAGGCGATTAAAAAATATGGTCCATGTGAGATACATAGAAGAACGTTTATAAAAAATTTTATATAGAATAAGAGGGGTATATGAATAAAAGAAGAATTGGTGAGGGTTATGAAAAGTTTGCAGGGAAATATCTTATAAGCCTGGGATATGAAATTATAGAATATAACTTTAAGTGTAAATCAGGCGAAATAGACATTATTGCAAGGGATGGAAATTATCTTGTATTTGTTGAGGTAAAGTATAGAAAAAGTGAGAATTATGGAATGCCTATAGAAGCTGTTGATTTTAGAAAACAGAATAAAATCAGAGGTGTTGCAAATTATTATCTGTTAAAAACAGGATATAATAAAGCTGTAAGGTTTGATATTATAGGAATTCTTGGAGAAAAAATTACTCATATAAAAAACGCATTTTGAGAGGCAAAAAATGAATGAATATTTAAAAAATATTATGAATTCTGATATTCCAATAATAAAATACGATCTTTTTTCTAAATATGATTTTATAAATCATGGTTTTACAACGAAAAAAGGTGGCGTAAGTAAAGGATATTATAGTTCTTTAAATCTTTCTTTTACAAGAGGAGATGAAAAGGAAGATGTATTAAAAAATTATCATCTTCTTGCAGAAAAAATAGGTGAAGATATAGAAAAATTTGTTTCTTCAAACCAGACACATACTAATAATATCAGGATTATTACGGGTGAAGATGCCGGGAATGGAATAGTTAAGGAACAATCATTTATAGATGTTGATGGCATGCTGACAAATGAAAAAGGCATTGTATTATTTACATATTATGCCGATTGCGTGCCATTATTTTTTGCTGATCCGGTAAAAAGGGTTGTTGGAATGTCTCATTCAGGATGGCGTGGTACAGTTAAAAAAATCGGCGCAAAAACAGTAGATATGATGGTAGAAAAATTTGGATGTGACAGAAATGATATTATTACAGCCATTGGTCCTTCTATTTGTAAGGACTGCTATGAAGTAAGTCTTGATGTAATAGATGAATTTAGAAAAATATTTGATGAAGACAGAATTAAAGAAATATCTGTGGATAAGGGAAATGGGCATTTTATGCTTGATTTATGGAAGGCTAATGAATATATTTTAATGGATGCAGGGATTTTAAAGGAGCATATAGAGAACAGAAGAATATGTACCTTTGAGAACTCTGATGTGCTTTTTTCACACCGTGCAACCAATGGAAAAAGAGGAAATTTAGCAGGCTTTATATCATTAAGATGATATATTTAGTAAATTATGGTATAATAGGTTTGGATTTTGCAAATAAATGCCATAATAAATTGATTGATATTTATATTTAGATTGATATATGGAAAGTAGGTTTTTTTGTGAAAACAAAAGGACATGTTATAAAAAAAGTATTGCCGGATTCGATTGCAGAAGAATTTGAGCTTGAACCTGGTGATAAATTACTTAAAATTAATGATGTTGATATTGAAGATATTTTTGATTATCAATACCTTGTTGAGGATGATTATATTGAAGTTCTTATTGAAACAAAAGATGGAGAAGTGCTTCTTTTAGAGATAGATAAAGAACCTGATGAAGATCTTGGTATTGAATTTGAAAATGGTCTTATGAGTGAATACAGAAGCTGTCATAATAAGTGTATCTTTTGTTTTATTGACCAGATGCCAAAGGGCATGAGAGAAACTCTGTATTTTAAGGATGATGATTCCAGATTATCTTTTTTACAGGGAAATTATATTACCTTAACCAATATGTCTGATAAGGATATAGACAGAATCATCAGGTTTAACTTAGGACCTATCAACATTTCCGTACAGACAACGAATAAAGAATTAAGATGCAAGATGTTAAATAACAGATTTGCAGGCGATGCCCTTGATAAGATAGATGTACTTTTTAAAGCAGGCATTGAAATGAATGGTCAGATTGTGCTATGCAAAGGCATAAATGATGGAAATGAGTTGGAAAAAAGCATAATAGATCTTATGAAATATATTCCTGTAATGAGAAGTGTTTCCGTAGTTCCATCAGGTCTTACAAAATACAGGGAAGGATTATTTCCTTTGGAAAGTTTTGAAAAAGAGGATGCAGGAAAAGTTATTGATCTTATTGAAAAATATCAGAAAGAAATTTATGAAAAGCATGGAGTTCACTTTATTCAGGCAAGTGATGAGTGGTATATCTTAGCAGAAAGAGACTTTCCTGAAGAAGAAAGATATGACGGATATATCCAGCTGGAAAATGGTGTTGGCATGATGAGGTTACTTATTTCTGAATTTATGGAGGAATATAATACTTTAAAGCCACATACACTTGAAAAGAAAAGAGTAGTAAGCCTTGCTACAGGAGTTCTTGCATATGATACATTAAAACATATGTCTGAAATGTTAGAGGATAAATTTGAGAATCTTAAAGTAAACTGCTATAAAATAATAAATAATTTTTTTGGTGAAAAGATTACTGTTTCAGGACTTATTACAGCTACTGATTTAATGGATCAGTTAAAAGATAAAGAACTTGGAGAAAAATTAATTTTACCAAATAATATACTAAGAAGCGGTGAAGACGTATTTTTAGATGATTACCACTTAAGTGACGTAAAATCTGCATTAAATGTTGATATAGAAATATCAAAATGCGATGGAAAAGAGTTTTGTAAATCAATATTAACAGATGAATATTTAAATGCCGAAAAAGAAGATAATGGTAATTTTGTTTATATTGATGTTTATGATAAATATAAAAAATAAAACATAAAAACTAGTTTGAGTTTATTAAACCGGAGGTTGAAATGAGTAAAAAAGTTGTAGCTATTGTAGGTAGACCAAATGTTGGTAAATCAACATTATTTAATGCATTAGCAGGAGATATGATTTCTATTGTAAAAGATACACCAGGTGTTACAAGAGACAGAATATATGCAGACGTAAACTGGCTGGATAAAACATTTACAATCATTGATACAGGCGGTATTGAACCTGATTCAAATGATATTATTTTATCCCAGATGAGAGAACAGGCCCAGATTGCAATAGATACTGCAGATGTTATTGTGTTTATAACAGATGTAAGACAGGGGCTTGTAGATTCTGATGCTAAGGTCTGTGATATGCTTAGAAGAAGTAAGAAAAAGGTTGTTCTTGTTGTAAATAAAGTAGATAACTTTGACAAGATGATGCCTGATGTATATGAATTTTATAATCTTGGAATTGGTGATCCTATACCTATTTCAGCTGCTTCAAAACTTGGTCTTGGAGATATGCTTGAAGAAGTATGTAAAAATTTCGAAGATGATGGTGAAGAAGAAACAGAAGATGACAGACCAAAGGTTGCTATTGTTGGAAAACCAAATGTTGGTAAGTCATCAATTATAAATAAACTTACAGGTGAAAACAGGGTTATTGTTTCTGATATTGCAGGAACTACAAGAGATGCTATAGATACAAATATCGTGCGAAACGGTAAAGAATATGTATTTATTGATACTGCAGGTTTAAGAAGAAAATCAAAAATAAAAGAAGAAATTGAAAGATACAGTATAATACGTGCAGTTGCTGCTGTTGAAAGAGCCGATGTTGTTGTTATTGTTATTGACGGAACGGAAGGTGTAACAGAGCAGGATGCAAAGATTGCAGGTATTGCCCATGAAAGAGGTAAAGGTATTATTGTTGCCGTAAATAAATGGGACGCAGTTGAGAAAGATGATAAGACAATATACAGACAGACAGAAAAAATCAGAAATACTCTTTCATTTATGCAATATGCAGAGATTATCTTTATTTCAGCACTTACAGGTAAAAGACTTGATAAACTTTTTGAAACTATTGATATGATTATAGAAAACCAGAGTATGAGAATACAGACAGGTGTTCTTAATGAGATTCTGGCAGAAGCAGTTGCAATGCAGCAGCCACCTTCAGATAAAGGTAAGAGACTTAAACTTTATTATATGACTCAGGTTGCAATAAAACCACCAACATTTGTTGTATTTGTAAATGATAAAAAGCTTATGCATTTTTCTTATTCAAGATATCTTGAAAATAATATAAGAGAAGCCTTTGGATTTAAGGGAACTGCTCTTAGAATATTAACCCGTGAGAGAAAGGATAAAGAATAAAATGGAAACAATTGCTTTAAGAATACTTTGTATATTTATAGGTTATTTTTTTGGTCTTTTACAGACATCTTATCTTTATGGAAAAATAAAAAATATTGATATCAGAGATTTTGGAAGTGGTAATGCAGGAACAACAAATGCTATGAGAGTTCTTGGGAAAAAGGCAGGACTTATAACATTTCTTGGTGATGTATTAAAGGCAATCATCTGCACAATCGTAATTTATTTTATTTTTATAAATTATTATGATAAAGATTTTGTATTTATTTTAAGAGTATACTCTGGAATAGGTGTAATCCTTGGACATAATTTCCCATTCTATATGGGATTTAAAGGTGGTAAAGGAATTGCTGCAGCAGGTGGTGTTATACTTGGTCTTGGGGATATCAAGATTATACTTATTGAACTTGCAATATTTATAAGTATTGTAGCTATAACAAGATATGTATCTTTAGGATCATTAATGATTATGGCAGGTTTTCTTATTGAAATTATTATATTTAATGAGATTGGAATTGTGGGCTTCCATAATGATATGAAGTTTACGGGAACTGAAAGAATAGAAGTTTATTTAATGGTATTTTTTATTGCTGCTCTTGCTTGGTATAAGCACAGGGCTAATATTGTAAGACTTTTAAGCGGAACGGAAAATAAGATTGGAAGCAAAAAAAATACGGATTCAGATGAAATTTCAAATGAGAATTTAAATGAAAATTAATATGAAAATTAATATAAAGATTTAAAGGAGGTATAGAACATGGCAAATGTAACTGTTTTAGGAGCAGGAGGATGGGGAATAGCTCTTGCAGTTTTATTAAATAACAATGGGCATAATGTTACAATCTGGTCAGCTCTTGAAAAAGAAATTGATATGTTGAAAAATGAAAAGGAAAACAAAGTATGTCTTCCTGGAATAATAATACCTGACAGTATTAAGATTGAAGCAGATTTAAAAGAAGCTGTTACAGATAAGGACGTGATTGTTTTAGCTGTTGCTTCAAAATTTACAAGACAGACAGCAGGCAGATTAAATGGTCTTTTAAAAGATGGACAGATTATTGTAAATGTAGCAAAAGGTATTGAAGAAAGTACTTTAATGACTTTAACAGAAGTTATAGAAGATGAAGTAAAGAATGTGAATGTCTGCGTTTTATCAGGACCAAGTCACGCTGAAGAAGTTGGAAAAGGTCTTCCAACAACATGTGTAGTTGGTGCAAAAACAAAGGATTTGGCACTTTATCTCCAGAATATTTTTATGTCAAATGTATTCAGGGTGTATACTAGTTCTGATATACTTGGTATTGAACTTGGTGGAGCTTTAAAAAATGTTATTGCTCTTGCGGCAGGTATGGCAGATGGTCTTAATTATGGTGATAATACCAAGGCTGCATTAATTACAAGAGGTATTTCAGAAATATCAAGACTTGGACTTGCAATGGGTGCTAAGGAAGCTACACTTTTTGGACTTTCAGGTATTGGTGATCTTATTGTTACATGTGCAAGTATGCATAGCAGAAACAGAAGAGCAGGAATCCTTATGGGACAGGGAAAAACAATGGATGAAGCTGTAAACGAAGTCCATATGGTTGTTGAAGGAATTTATTCAGCTAAAGCTGCAAAGGCTCTTTCAGAAAAATATAATGTAAGCATGCCTATCATAACAGCGGTTAATCAGATTTTATTTGAAAATAAAAATGTTAAAGATGCTGTAAATGAGCTTATGCAAAGAGATAAGGCTATTGAACATTCACAGGTTGACTGGGATTAATATAAATAGCAAACAAAAAAATATCATAACAAGAAGAACATTACAGATGGCAGGAAATTAAAATGTTAAAATATATTGCAGGAATATTTATAATAGCTTTTCTTATTTTCCTTGTAAATACAATAAGATATAAGAAAAGTGAAGAAAAAAAGAAAAATAAAAGAATTGCTAAGGCCTGGGGTAAAAGACCTAAAAAAAATTACAGCGAAAAAGATTTATTAAGAATAAAAAGTTTTTTTGAGTATTCAAAGGAAAACAGTGATTTTGTAATAGATGATATTACTTGGAATGATCTGGATTTGGATGGTATATACCGTCTTATAAATAATACAAATTCATCAATTGGTGAGGAATATCTTTATAAGATACTTAGAATTCCTGAGTTTGATGAAGATGTGTTAAAAGACAGAGATAAGATAATAGATGCTTTTTATGAAAATAAAGATGATTCCTTTGAATTACAAAAGATTTTTAAACAGATGGGACGAACAAAATCAGTTCCATATGCTAAAGCAGTAAAGATTCTTAATGAATTAAAGGGAAAATCAAATATAGTACATTATATTTTAAATGTACTTTTTATTGCATCTCTTGTGATGATTTTTATCCGGCCGATTGTAGGACTTGTATCTTTAATAGTTATGCTTATTGTAAATATTTCTACATATTTTTCGGAAAAAGGAAATTCGCTTGAAGAGCTTATCAGCATAAAATATCTTGTTGATATGATGAAATGCTCTAAGAAAATTCTAAAAAAAGATATTGGATTTATTGCTGATTATAATCTTATTTTGAAAAATGCCCTTACAAATCTTAAAGGTGTGGACTTTATGCTTTTCCTTATTTCATCAGGAAATGAAGGGTCGGTAGGGGAAGTTATTCTTGAATATTTAAGAATGTTATTTCATGTTGATATTATAAGATTTAATCAGGTGGCAAAAAAAATATCAGGAAACTATGATGATATAAGAAAAATATATGATGCACTTGGAAATATTGAAGCTGATATTGCAATTGCTTCGTTCAGGGAAATGAATAAGGATGAATTTTGTAAGCCTGAATTCAGTGATAATGCAAGGATTGAATGCATGGAAGTTTTCCATCCTTTAATTGAAAAACCGGTTAAAAATGATTTTAAAGAAAATAAATGTGTATTAATAACCGGTTCAAATGCATCAGGAAAATCAACATTCTTAAGAACCATTGCAATTAATGCGATTTTTGCCCAGACTATATACACCTGTACAGCAAAAAGTTTTAAAACATGTATGTATAAAACGGTTTCATCCATGTCACTTAGTGATAATTTAAATTCAAATGACAGCTATTACATGGTTGAAATTAAGGCAATAAAGAGAATTCTTGACATGTCTGCAGGTAAAATAAAAACACTTACTTTTGTTGATGAGGTCTTAAGAGGTACGAATACTATTGAAAGAATTGCTGCATCTTCATATGTCCTTGAAAATTTAAGTAAGAAAAATTGTATGTGTTTTGCGGCAACTCATGATATTGAACTTACAGAAATATTAAAAAATAGTTTTTCTAATTATCATTTTAATGAACAGGTTAAAGATGATGATGTATTTTTCTCATATAAAATAAATGACGGTAAAGCGACAACAAAAAATGCCATTAAGTTACTTAGTATTATTGGATTTGATAAAGAAATTGTAGATAATGCTTCTGATATGGCAAAACGTTTTGAAAATGACGGAATTTGGGATTTAACATAAAGGAGGAAATCTAATTAGTTTTAATTAGAAAAAAATATTATGAATAAAAAAATTATTATTGCCATTATAGGACTTGCAGTTATTGGTTCAGCGTTGTTTTATGGAAGAGATGAAATTTTAAAAGATTATAATAAAGCAAAAGAAACTAATACTACTGCAGAAACAACAAAAAAAGATAATAAAGAAGAAAGTACTACAAAAACCAGCGAAGAAACTACTACAGAAACAAAAGAAACATCTGAGGCTGCAACTACTGTAGAAGAAACTACGGAAGAAGAAACAACTACAGAAGCTGTGGTTATGGATGATGTTACAGATGAAGCCTGGTTTAAGGATTTAACTACTGAAATTCGTACAAATAAGCTTGTTGTTTTAAATGAAAGTGCCGGTTCAACAGGTATCTTATATATGTTTGAAAGAGGAGAAGACAGAAGTTTTAAACAGATTTTATCATTTGATGTTTATGGTGGCGTAAATGGATTTGGTAAAATGGAAAATGCTGACGGCAGAACTCCTGTAGGAATGTTTACTATAAGAAATTCTTTTGGATTTGATGCAGATAATGGATATTTTAATTATACAGGACTTGATAACAGTTATTATTGGTGTTTAGATCCTAATTCAGATTATTATAACAGCCTTATTTCAGTTAATAAGAGTTCTGAATTTAATGGTGATATAAGTATTTATTTTGCAAATGATCAGGTTACTTATAAGCTTTGTGCAGATTTTGGATATAATATTTCAAAAGATCCTTCAATTGATGGCGGAATACTTATAAAAACAGGAAATGCCCCATCAAACGATGGAAGTATTATTCTTGAATATAGTGATTTTGCAAATTTATTAAAGAATCTTGATGCAGATAATACTTTTGTAATTAATACAAAAGATATGATATCTTAGGGATTTATAAGTTTACCTAACTTGACAAAGATTATTAAATTGTTATACTTAATGAAGATTTTTAGGAAAGGAAGATTGGTGTATTATGACAAAGATAGATATTATTTCCGGATTTTTAGGAGCTGGTAAAACTACTTTGATAAAAAAATTACTTGAAGATGGTTTAAACCAGGAAAAACTTGTACTTATTGAAAATGAATTTGGTGAAATTGGAATTGATGGCGGTTTCTTAAAAGATGCCGGTGTTGAAATTACAGAAATGAATTCCGGATGTATCTGCTGTACACTCGTTGGAGATTTTGGTAAAGCTTTAGATGAGGTTATAACAACATATAATCCAGACAGAATTATTATTGAGCCATCAGGCGTTGGTAAATTATCTGATGTAATTAAGGCTGTAAATGATATTACAAAGAAAGATGCAGATGTTGTTTTAAACAGTGCTACAACTGTTGTTGATGGTTTGAAAACTGCAATGTATATAAAGAATTTTGGTGAATTCTTTAATAACCAGGTGGAAAGTGCCGGTACAATTGTAATAAGCAGAACACAGAAAATGCCTGAAGGAAAAATGGATCAGTGCGTAGGTTTATTAAAAGAGCATAATCCTAATGCGACAATTATTACTACACCTTGGGATGAAATCTCAGGAAAAGTTATTGTTAATGCAATGGAAAAATCAGGTTCATTATCAGATGAACTTTTAAATGAAATATATGAAAAAGAGCATGAGCATGAACATGAACATGAACATCATCATGAACATGAAGAGCATGAACATCATCACGATCATGAAGAGCATGAACATCATCATGAACATGAAGAGCATGAACACCATCACGATCATGAAGAACATGAACATCATCATGATCATGAAGAGCATGAACATCATCACGATCATGAGGAACATGATCATCATCATGAACATGGTGAAAATTGTACATGTGGATGTCACGACCACGACCATGATCATCACCATCATCATGCAGATGAAGTATTTACAAGCTGGGGCAGGGAAACTTATAAGAAGTTTGAAAAGACAGATGTTGCCGCTCTTCTTGAAAAGTTTGCAAATACAACAGAATATGGTTCTATATTAAGAGCTAAAGGAATGATTCCTACTACAGAAAATGACTGGCTCTATTTTGATCTGGTTCCCGGTGAATATGAATTAAGAAATGGTGAGCCTGATTATACAGGAAGACTTTGCGTAATCGGAACAAATATTGATGAAGATAAATTAGAAGAAGCTTTTGGACTTAAATAATTTTTAAAAAAGGAAGAAGCATATGTTTAATCGTAATAAAGAAAGAGAAGTACCTGTATATCTTTTTACCGGAATTATTGAAAGTGGAAAGACAAGTTTTATAAGGGATACTTTAAATGATAAAAACTTTTTAAACGGTGATAAGATACTTCTTATCGTTTGTGAAGAAGGTATTGAAGAATATGATGAAGTTGCTATGGCAAAGAATAATATTGCTGTAGAATACGTTGAAGAAAAGGAAAAACTTACAGAGGAATTCTTTAAAAAATGCGATGAATTTCATAATCCGGACAGAGTTATGATTGAATATAATGGTGTCTGGTCAATGGATGCTATTGATGAAGATAATATGCCGGATGACTGGATGCTTGTTCAGGTTATTTCAACGGTTGATTTTACAACATTTAATGCATATTGGAAAAACATGAGGGCATTTATGATTGAGCAGCTTTCATTATCAGATATGATTATAATGAACAGATGTACAGATCAGACTAAAAGAAATGAATTCAGAAGATGCGTTAAGTTATTCAATAAAAAAGCCCAGATTGGTTATGAGGCCATGGAAGGTTATGAAGATGCACTTGCAGAAGAAGAATTACCATTTGATATTAATGCAGACATAATCGAAATAGAAGATGATGATTATGGTGTATGGTTTATGGATGTAATGGATAATGCTAAAAAATATGACAATAAAACTGTTAAATTCAATGCATTAACATACAGACCACCAAATTATCCTAATAATAAAATGGTTCCTGGAAGATTTGCAATGACATGCTGTGCTGATGATATACAATTTTTAGGTATGGTATGTAAATGTGATTCTGATGTTGATTTTAAAGATAAAGAATGGATAACCATTACTGCAAAGATTAAACGGGAATTTTTAAAAGAATATAAGGGAAAAGGTCCTGTTTTATATCTTATTGATGCAAAAAGAAGCGAAAAACCTGATGATGATTTAGTATATTTTTAAATAATTATAGAAAAATATAAAATTAAAAATAAAATAAAAAAAGGAGGAAAGAAAAGTGTTAGAATTCAGATATGACACACAGCTTTTAATTGAAGGAGAAGACTTGGATGAAGATGCAATAAATGATTACATTACAGAGAATTTTAAGGGAGATTGTTTACTTGCAGTTGGAGATGAGGAGCTTATTAAGATTCACTTCCATACAAATGAACCATGGAAACTTCTTGAATATTGCAGAACTTTAGGGGAAATCTACGATATCGTTATTGAAGACATGGACAGACAGTCAAGAGGCTTACAGGGATAACTATGCTTCTGCATAGTTATTTTTTTAAATAAATAAGATAAGGAAAGAGGTAATGTTTATGAAGAAGTTAAAAAGTAGTATAGCTTTTTTATTGGTTCTTGCATTAATGCTTATTAATGCACAGTTTGATATTTCAAACCTTGCATTTGCAGATGGCGTTTATGTTACTTTTATTGTTGAAAACAATAATTTAACTACAGGACCACAGGGAGAGATTATTAATGAAGAGGTAAAATTACAAAGTGGTGATACAGCTTTATCTGTACTTGAAAGTCTTTTGGATGAAAAAAATATTTCATATACTTATGATAGTTCTTATGATTATATAGCTGAAATTGCAGGATTACAGAATTGCTGGATGTTTAGTTATGATGATTATTATGGTTATGATTCAATATCTCATTATTCATATGATGGCGGAACATTAAAGTATGGTGATGTTATTAAATTCAGTACAACAGCTGATTATGGTCCTGACCTTGGAAGCTATTGGACTAATAATGATACAAGATTAAAAAGTCTTAGTGTAGATAATGGATATTTAGACAAACCTTTTGATAGTGATTATCACCTTTATATACTTAATATGGAAGAAGATTCAGGCTTTGTAAAAGTTTCCGCTGAAGCCATGAATAAAAACTACATGGTAAGGGTATATAAAAATGATTTTACTCCTGAAGAAGAAGGTACTGATTATGCGATAAACAGTGAACTTTACGTTGAAAAAGGCGATGTACTTTATGTTTGTGACGGTTATAGTTCATGGCCTTCAATGAATGGAAATGATCAGAAAGAAAACGTATATGTTATTGTTGTTGGTGCAAAAGATGCATTTGGTGGCATTGATATTGATGTAAATTACAGGGTTCATGTTCAGAGTTTTGGCTGGGAAAGTGATTTTGTTAAAGGTGGAGAAATCTCCGGAACAGTAGGTAAGGCAAAACGTCTTGAAGGAATCCAGATGAAACTTGTATCTGATACATTTAAAGATGCTGTTGATTATTTAGGTGGAGTTGAATATAGAACACATATTCAGAAACAGGGCTGGGAAAAAGAGTTTGTCAGTGATGGAAAAGTTTCCGGAACTGTAGGTAAAGGACTTAGACTTGAAGCTATCCAGATAAAATTATTTGGTGATATTGCATCTAAATATTCAATTTATTATGCTGTTCAGGCAGAAAAATTTGGATGGCTTGGATTTGCAAGAGATGGTGAAAGTGCCGGTACTGAAGGTTATGGTTACAGACTTGAAGCTATTAAAGCATTCCTTGTAAATAAAAGTGAACTGGGATATATAAAAATTTATAGTCAGTTACAGCCATTCTATAAAAAAAGTGATTTATTAAAAATTAAATATAAAACACAGGTTCAGACATATGGCTGGGAAAAAGATTATGTAGGAAATGGTGAAATTTCCGGAACAGTAGGTAAGGCAAAACGTCTTGAAGCAATTAGAATCAAGCTTGAAAACAACACAGGAATTTCAGGTGGTATTGAGTACAGAACTCATGTGCAGAAAATGGGATGGTTAGATTATGTCTCTAATGATGCTATTTCCGGAACTGTAGGTAAAGGACTCAGACTTGAAGCAATAAGCATAAGACTTACAGGTGATTTAGAAAGTTATTTTGATATTTATTATCAGGTACATGCTGAACATTTTGGATGGCTTGGATTTGCTAAGAACGGCGAAGATGCAGGTACTGCAGGATATGGATACAGACTTGAAGGTATCAGAATTTATGTTGAATTCAAAGATACATTAAATCATAAAACATCAAAAGCAGCTTTTGTTAAAAAATAAATAACAGGACATAAAAAACATGAAAAGATTATTATATATCTTCTTGATTGTTTTTGTTCTCGGAAGTATTTTGCAGTGTAGCAGTAATTGCTATGCTGCAAATTCTTCGTTTAAATATGAAAATAAATATAATAAATCCATCAGCTATATGGAAGAAAATTATAATCCGGGAGTTTCATATACATCAGGAGAATGGAGTGTTCTTGCACTTGCAAGAAGCGGAAAACTTTCAGAAGATAAAAAAGGAAAATATATAAATGCATTAAAGGAATATGTTAAGAGCAATAATAGTGATAAAATCAGTAATGCAAGAGCTACTGATAATGCAAGAGTTATTATCGCTCTTAGTTCATTAAATGAGAATCCTATGGATTTTAATGGATATAATCTTATTAATCCTTTAAATGATTATGATTTTGTTACATATCAGGGAATATCAGGTCCTGTATGGGCTTTAATAGCAATGAATTCTAAGAATTATTCTTTTTCAGGCGAAAATGTATCAAGAGAAAAATTAATAGAGTTTATTCTTGATTATCAAAGTGATTCAGGTCTTTTTACATTTGATAAAAAGTCTGAAGATGTTGATGTTACGGCTATGTGTTTGCAGGCTTTATCACCTTATAAAGGAAATTCAGATGTAAATAATGCTATTGAAAAAGCTTTAAATGCATTATCTCAAAAACAAAGCTCTAAAGGTGCTTTTGGATATGGAAGCAGTATTAATTGTGAAAGTACATCCCAGGTAATAATTGCACTTTGTGCCCTTGGTATAAATCCTGAAACTGACAGCAGATTCATTAAAAATAATAAATCTGTGGTTGACGGACTTTTGCTTTTTTACAGGGATGATGGAAGTTTTTCACACATGGAAAATGGAAGTGTAAATGCAATGGCTACAGAACAGGGTGTTCTTGCTCTTATTTCATTAAGAAGACAGTATTATAAACTTGATTATATTTATAATATGGTAAATGTTGATGTTTATGATAATTATGATAATTTGGAAGAAGAGAAACATGTAGAAAATAGTGCTAATAATAAAAATACTTATGGCTATACAGGAAATGACAGTGGAAAATATTTAACTGCAGATGTTAATAATGATATAAATAATGTGGCAGGTGTTGCTTTAGGTAATGAAAATAATAATAATGATTTAAGTTCTAAAACCAGTGCAAAAACATCCGATGAAAAAAATGTTCCATTTGTTTTAATTACTATATCAGTAATTGCTTTTATTTATGCAAATACAAGGAAATATCATAATGAAAATATTTAAAAATAATTTTAAAAAGATAATATTTTTTGCATTTATTATTTTGCTTTTAACAGCAAGCTTCTTTTATAAAAGTAATGTAAGTACAACATCAGATTTAAAACATAAGTCTGAAAAAGAAACTGCTGCCACCATTTCTGATAAAGAAAAAAATAGTGATGACAGTGATAATGTATGCACTATTCTTATAAGCTGTGAAACAATTCTTGATAACATGGATTCTTTTAATATGGCTAAAAAAGAAGTATTGCCGGAAGATGGCATTATTCTTTCAAAGACTGAAGTTGAGATAAAAAAAGATGATAGTGTTTATGATATATTAAAAAGAGTATGTAAAGATAATGATATACTGCTTGAAGCAAGTGATTCTCTTACATATAACACAGTTTATATTGAAGGCATAAATAATATCTATGAATTTGATTGTGGTCCAACATCGGGATGGATGTATACTGTTAATGGAGTGTTTATTAATGAAGGGTGTTCAAATTGCACCGTTAATCCGGGTGATGAAATTGAATGGAAATATACATGCAGTTTAGGAAAAGATGTAGGTGAGGAATAAATGAATTTAAAAGATAATATATATCATCCAATGGTTGATTTTATTTATTTTTTCTCAATTATTTTAATAACGTCACTTTGTTTAAATCCCTTGATTATAGGGATTTCTTTTCTATGGTCATGTATTTATATTATAAAAATAAAAGGTATTAAAAAATTTTTTAAACTTATAGGATTTTTAAGTATTATGATGATTTTTATGGTTATTATAAACGTACTATTTAATCATAAAGGTCTTACGGTTATTATGTTTTTAAGAAATAATAATCCTATAACACTTGAAGTTATAATAAATAGTTTTTTTATGTCATTGATTTTTTTGGCTGTGATCTTCTGGTATATGTATTTTAATGAGCTTTTTTTTAGTGAAAAAATTATTTATATAACATCAAAATTAAGTCCAAAGCTTTCACTTGTTATGTCGATGGCTTTTAATTTCATCCCTAAATATAAGGAAAAATATATAGAAGTAAGGGATTATAGAAAGGCTTTAGGTATAAATTATGCAGGTAATTTCTTTTATAAAATAAAAGAATTTTCAATAATTATTTTTTCTGTTCTTTCCTGGTCTATGGAAAATTCAATAAAAATATCGGATTCCATGAGAATTAAGGGATATACAGGGAAAAACAGAAGTTCCTTTTATATATATAGATATAATAAAAGAGATTATATATTATTATTTTTAATGATTATCTTAATTGCAGTAATCACTTTATTAATCTATAAAAATCCTTATCTTTATTGGTATTATCCAAGGTTTTATATAAAGAAATCCATAGTAAATATATTTATTATGTTATTGTTTTGCTTTTTATGTTCCCTGCAGTTTTTTAAAAAGATTCTAAGAAAGGTATAATATATGAGTTTTATTGAAGTTAAAAACTTTTCTTTTTCATATGATGAAAACAATATTATTAATGATTTAAGTTTTAACGCTAATGAAGGAGAATTTGTTTTATTATCAGGAAAATCAGGTTGTGGCAAAACCACTTTTTTAAAACATTTTAAGAGTATATTAAGACCTTTTGGTAAAATTTCCGGAAGAATTTTTGTTGATAATAAAGATATTTTATCGGCAGATTATGAGGAAAATCAGAGTGAAATTGCTTATATTGACCAGTCTTATGATAATCAGATAGTTACTGATTATGTATGGCATGATCTTGCTTTTCCTTTAGAAAACAGCGGTTTATCCAATAATGAGATAAAAAGAAGAGTTTCTGAAACTGCCTCTTTTTTTGGTATTGAAAACCTTTTTCGTAGAAAAACTAATGCATTATCCGGTGGTGAAAAGCAGATTCTTAATCTTGCATCTTTTATGACTTTACACCCAAAACTTATTATTCTTGATGAGCCATTATCTGAATTATCGCCAATATCAAGGGAGCGACTTATAAATATTATTGTAAAAATCAATAAAGAGCTTGGTGTTACAATTATTATGGCTGAGCATTATATTGATGATATACTGCCATATGTAAATAAAATGGTTTATATAGATGCTGATAAAGAAAAAGAATTTATTGGCGATATAGATAATCTTCATTTATCGGATATGGATGAAAGATTATTTAGTATTCAGGGAATTTTATTTAAAAAATTTTTAAATGATAACAGATTTTGTAATCTTGTTAAAGACTATACATTCCCAAGAGATATAAATGCCGGAAGAAAAATTATAAGAAAATGTAATGATAATCTGCTTGATTTACGGAAAAATAATAATGATGGAAATGTTGAGGAGGAAAATGTTAATAAGAAAAGTGCTAATAAGAACAATGCAAATAGGAAAAATAATATAGAAAATAATAAAGAAAAAATTTTAAATATTTGCGATGCATGGTTTTCTTATGAAGATGAACATATATTAAAAGGACTTAATTTATCTGTAACTAAAAATGAAATATATTTTATTTTAGGAGATAATGGAACAGGTAAAAGTACGCTTTTAAAATGTATTGCAGGAATAAACAGTATTAGTGCAGGTACCATAAAAAAACATGGAAAAATAAGTATGATGCCACAGAATCCTGAGATTTTATTTACTAAAGAAACTGTTAAAGAGGAGATTGAAACCCTTAATTATCAGACAAAATCAGATGTGGATAAAAACAGGATTCTTGAAATATTTGATTTAAAGGATAAATTAGATGTCCATCCATATGATTTGTCAGGAGGAGAAAAACAAAAATTAGGAATTCTCTTACTTCTTTTATGTGATGCTGATATTCTGCTTTTAGATGAGCCATCAAAGGGGCTTGATAATATTTCAAAAGAGATGCTTGGTAAGTTGTTTTTGTACCTGAAATCAATAAATAAAACCCTTATTATTGTAAGTCATGATATAGAGTTTTGTGTGAATTTTGGTGATAAATGTGCCCTTTTATTTGATGGGGAACTTGTAGGTGAAGATGAGGTTAAAAACTTTTTTAATAATAATAATTTTTATACTACAAAAGCTACAAGGTTAACAAAAAATATAATAAACAATCTGGTTACACTGGATGATATCTGTGATTATTTTGGATTAGAAAAAAATACAAATAATGATTTTATATATCATGATAAAAATGGTGAAAATTTTATATACAATGATAAAAATGGTAAAAATTTTATATATAATGATAAAAATGGTAATGATAAGTTAAATGATAATTCAGATGAAAATAAAAAGATATTTTATTATGATATGTATGGGAAAAAACTTAATCTTATTATGGATTTGCTTATTTTTGTTATAATTCCATTAACGATTTATTTTGGTTATGCCGTTTTAAAAGATGAAAAATATTTTTTCATTTCTTTGCTTGTTTTATTTGAAGGATTAATACCACCTTTTATATTATTTGAAAAAAGTAAGTTGACTGTAAGGGAAATCGTATTAATTGCTATAATTATAGCTTTTTGCGTTGCAGGTCGTATGGCTTTTTATATGTTTCCTCAATTTAAACCGGTAGCGGCAATAGTCATTCTTTCAGGCGCATATCTTGGAAAAAATAATGGTTTTATAATTGGCTCTATTACAATGTTTGTTTCAAATATTATTTTTGCACATGGACCATGGACGCCTTGGCAGATGTTTGCAATGGGACTTGTCGGATATTTAGCAGGACTTATTTTTATGAATAAAAAATATAATGGTAATGTGTATTTGCAGATGATAACAGGATTTGTTCTTGTAACCTTTGTTTATGGTGTTATAATGAATTTTTCAACACTTTTATTATCCCATATTGAGGTAAATAAAAAGACTATATGCAGTTACTTATTAACAGGATTTCCGCTTGATGTAATTCATGCATTTTCAACGATTATTTTTATTTTGCTTTTATCGAAGTATTTTTATAAACGTTTAAACAGGATAAAAACAAGATATTTGATTCCTGCCAGGAAAATTACATAACATGGTTTGTTCTGAAGTATGTTCTGATAAGGCCGCGGCTATAATTTTTTTTGTAATTGCTATATTTATAGTCATTTTTTACTGAAAATGCCTTTGATAGTCTTCAATCGGCTATAAATTTTTTGTTATTGCTATATTTATAGCCATTTTTTACTGAAAATGCCTTTGATAGTCTTCAATCGGCTATAAATTTTTTGTAATTGCTATATTTATAGTCATTTTTCACTGAAAATGCTTTTGATTGTCTTCAATCAGCCATAAATTTTTTTGTTTATGTTATATTTATAGCTGAAAATACCTTTGATAGCCATAAATTGGCTATAAATTCTTTTGTCTTTTTAATATTTATAGCTTTTTATTGATTGTGCATATTTTTGTTGATTGTGCATATCTGAAAGCCTCTACGTAGCCCGTCATGCCTACGTTTTCAGATAAGGACTCTCAGTCAAGCACTCTCAGTCAAGCACTCTCAGTCAAGCATTCATCGTATTAGTCCAGTTGTTTTGTAATCACCACACTAGTTGTTTTGCAATCATCACACTAGTTATTTTGCAACCACCACACTAGTTATTTTGCAACCGCAACACTAATTAATAGAGAGGATTGATTTGGAAAACATAATATTGATTAATGAAAAATTTGAATGTATAATATTTTTATGTTTATATAATCAACTAAAGGAGGACGGTTATGAAGAATTTCATAAAAGAATTTAAAGAATTTGCTTTAAAAGGTAATGTAATGGATCTTGCAGTTGGTGTTATCATCGGTGGAGCTTTCTCATCTTTAGTTACATCTTTAATTGATAACATTATTTCTCCAATTATCGGATGCTTTAGTACAGGTGGCTTTAATGGCCTTCATATTACTATCGGGAAAGCAAACATATATTATGGTGCATTTATAATGGATATTATTAATTTCCTTATTATGGCATTAGTAATATTTATTATTGTTAAAGGAATTAATAAACTTACTTCAATTGGTAAGAAGAAAGAAGAAGAAGCACCTACAACAAAGACTTGTAAGTATTGCCAGAGTGAGATAAGTATTAATGCTATTAAATGTCCTAATTGTACATCTATGCTTGATACAAGCGATATTAAGAAATAAAAAGCAAAATTTCTTATTGACGAATAATATTTTTATGCTATAATATGTCTAGTGCAAAAAAATACCCAAACAGTTGTATTATGCACAATTACACAACTGGAGGGAGGTTAGGTGTGAGACTATGTCAAATGTAATCGTTAAAGAAAACGAATCTCTTGATAGTGCTTTACGCAGATTCAAAAGAAACTGTGCAAAGGCAGGTATACAGCAGGAGATCCGCAAGAGAGAGCATTATGAAAAGCCTAGTGTAAAGCGTAAGAAAAAGTCTGAAGCTGCTAGAAAACGTAAATATAATTAATTAAAATATTTTATACGAAATCATATACCTGTAGTTTTAAACTGCAGGTATATTTTGATTTATGCAAGGAAGGTATAATGAGCGTTATAGAAAATATAATTAATATCCCCGGGGAATATATTAAAGAGATTTTTGGACAATTTGATTATAATATCAGAAAAATAGAAAAAACATTGCACGTAAGCGTTCTTTTAAGAGACGATGAGATAAAGATTATTGGAAATGAAGTGGAAGTAGACAGGGCACGTCAGGTTATTTATGCTCTATATGAAATAGCACAAAAGCATGAACCTATAGATGAACAAAAGATTAATTATATAATTTCACTTTCACTTTCAGAAAAAACAGAAAGTTATAGTGAGCTTGATAAAGATATAATCTGTCATACAATGAATGGAAAACCGGTTAAGGCTAAGACTCACGGACAGAAGAAATATGTCGACGATATTGATAACCATATGATTACATTTGGTATAGGTCCGGCAGGAACAGGTAAAACATATCTTGCCATGGCTAAAGCAATCACTGCATTTAAGAATAATGAGGTTTCAAGAATTATTCTTACAAGACCGGCTATTGAAGCAGGAGAAAATCTTGGATTTTTACCAGGTGACCTTCAAAGCAAGGTTGATCCATATTTAAGACCTTTATATGATGCACTTTATCAGATTATGGGTAGTGAGCAGTTTATTCATAATTCTGAAAAGGGACTTATTGAGGTTGCACCTCTTGCTTATATGAGAGGGCGAACACTTGATAATGCTTTTATTATTTTAGATGAAGCACAAAATACAACATCAGCACAGATGAAGATGTTTTTAACACGTATTGGTTTTGGTTCTAAAGTTATTGTTACAGGTGATTTAACACAAAAGGATTTAAAATATGATATTACTTCTGGACTTGAAGTTGCAATAAAGGTACTAAAGAATGTTGATGATATAGCATTTGTTTATCTTACAAATGAAGACGTTGTAAGACATCCTTTAGTACAGAAGATTGTTAAGGCCTATGAAGTATATGAATCAAAGAAAAGTAAAAATCATGACAGATTTAAAAATGATGATAAAAATAAAAAAGGCAGGTAGATTATGTCTGTAATTATTGAAAAAGATATAGAATTTAAACTTGAGTTTGATGAAGAAGAGTTAATAAATAAAATAGTTAAGTATATTTCAAATTATTTTAATAATGAATTTGATCTTCAGGTAAATGTATTATTAACTGATAATGAGAATATTCATAAAATAAATAAAGAATACAGAAATATAGATTCTGAGACGGATGTTCTTTCTTTCCCTGCTATTGAATATGAGATTCCCGGAGATTTATCATTTATTGATGAAGATGATGTTATGTATTTTGATCTTGATACAGATGAACTTATATTCGGAGATATAATTTTATCAATAGACAGGGTAAAAACACAGGCTAAAGAATATGGTCACAGCGAGTATAGGGAATTTGCATTTCTGATTACACACAGTATGCTTCATTTATTTGGTTTTGATCATATAGAAGAATCAGATAGAGAAATTATGGAAGCTCATCAGAAAAAAATAATGGATGAATTGGAAATATACAGATGATTGATGTAATTATTATTGGATGTGGTGCTGCAGGTCTTATGGCAGCAATAACCGCAAAGAAATCTGATAAAAATCTTAATGTCACTATATTGGAAATAAATTCTTCTCCCGGAAAAAAGATATTAAAAACAGGGAATGGTAAATGTAATCTTACAAATCTGGATTTAAGTTCTGATAAATATTATTCTTATAGTGATAAAAAGGATGATTTTTTAAATACACTTTTTAATGAATTTGATGAAAAAGATACACTTGAATTTTTTGAGTCAATAGGTGTATGCACTGAGAATAAAGATAATTATGTTTATCCAAAGGCAATGCAGGCAGGTGTTGTTGTAAATGCTTTATTTTCAGAAGCATTGCTTTTAGGTGTTAAATGTAATTTTAATGAAGATGTAAAAAGCATTACAAAAAATAATGATAACGGTAATGATAAATTTGTTATAACCACAGGAAATAATAGTTACTTTGCTGATAAACTTCTTATCAGTACAGGAACAAAGGCCGGTCTTTCGAAAAATGAAATTCATAACTTTGAAATTAATGATTATATAAAGAAAAATCATAAATTTTATGATTTAGTACCATCTTTATGTGGCTTAAATATAAATAAAAATGGTAATGAGGAGTTTTTAAAAAAAGTTAAGGGAGTCAGAACAAAAGCCAAGCTTATCATAGTAATTAATAATAAAAAAATAGATTTTACAGACAATAGAAATACAGGGGAATTACAGCTTACTGATTATGGTCTTTCAGGAATTGTTGTATTTCAGATAAGTTCTGTAGTTGCAAAACATATAAAGAGTGAAAAAGTAAATGTAAATATTGACTTTTTACCTGATTTACTAATAGAAGAAGTGCTTATGAGTATTAAAAAGTTTGATTATATTGAAAAGAGAAACATTACTGATATATTATCTGCTTTCTTGAATGTAAATCTCTCCATGGCACTTATTTCTTTATATGGCAAGAGAATAAATAAAAACATAAGTGTAAATTCTAAAAATTTAGGATTTGGTGAATTAGAAAAAATTATTTTATTTGTAAAAAATGTTTCTCTAAATATCCATTCTTTGAATAATTATGATAAAGCCCAGGTGATGAAGGGTGGTATAGATATTGAATCTATAGGAAAAAATATGGAATCAAAAAATGAGAAAAACCTTTTCTTTGCAGGTGAAATTATTGATATAGATGGTATTTGTGGAGGATATAATCTGCAGTTTGCCTGGACAAGCGGATATGTTGCAGGAAGGAATATTGCTGATGATAAGGATTAATCAGATAAAATTAAGCATAGATGAGAAAAATACAGAATTAGCTTTAAAGAAAAAGATAAAAAAGAAGTTAAGGCTTAAAGATGATAATTTTAGTTTTGTTATCAGAAAAAAATCTATAGATGCAAGAAAAAATGAAGTGAATTTTATTTATTCAGTTGATGTAAAGATTCCTGAAGAAAATAAGATTTTGAAAAAGGTTAACGATAATAATATTATGTTAACTTATGATAAAAAATATGAATTTCCAAAATGTGGAAGTAAAAAATTAGATCATAATCCTGTGGTTATCGGTTCTGGTCCTGCAGGACTTTTTTGTGCATATATGCTTGCAAAAATGGGTTATGAACCTGTTGTTTTAGAACGCGGAGAAAAGGTTGATAACAGAATAAAGACAACCAATAATTTCTTTGAAACAGGGATATTAAATGAAGAATCAAATGTACAGTTTGGTGAAGGTGGTGCGGGAACTTTTTCTGATGGTAAATTAAATACTCTTGTTAAAGATAAATTTTTAAGAAACAGACTTGTGCTTGAAACCTTTAAAGATAACGGAGCAAAAGAAGAAATACTGTATATTAATAAACCTCATCTTGGAACAGATAAGTTATGCGAAATCGTTAAAAATATGCGAAATGAAATAATAAATATGGGCGGGAAGTTTTATTTTAATTCAAAATTTATTGATATTTGCAGTAAAGATGGCAGTATAACAGGTATTAAATATATAGAAAATAATGAAGAAATGTACATGGACTGTAATGTTTTGGTGCTTGCAATAGGTCATAGCGCAAGAGATACTTTTTCTATGTTAAACGATAAAAAGATACTTATGGAATCTAAGGATTTTGCTGTTGGAATAAGGATTGAGCATCCAAGGGAAATGATTGATAAATCACAGTTTGGAAGCTGTTATGATAAATTACCTGCTGCGGATTATAAGCTTGCAACAAAACTCCCAAATGGCAGAAATGTATATACATTCTGCATGTGTCCGGGAGGATATGTGGTTAATTCATCTTCTGAAAAAAATCATCTTGCAATTAATGGTATGAGTTATTCTAAAAGAGATGGAAAAAATTCAAACAGTGCAATTATATGTAATGTAACAAAAAAGGATTTTTCTGATAATCTCCTAGGAGGATTGGAATTACAAAGGAAATTAGAGAAAAAAGCTTATGAAATGTGTAATGGGAAAATACCAGTCCAGCTTTTTTTTGATTATAAAAATAATATTTCTTCAAAGTGTTTTGGTGAGGTTACACCATCAATGAAAGGAGCATATGAACTTTCTAATGTAAGGAAAATTTTCCCTGAGGAAATAGCAAAATCAATAGCTGATGGAATTGATGTATTTGCAGGGAAAATAAAGGATTATAACAGAAATGATGCTTTAATATCAGGTGTTGAAACAAGAACTTCATCACCTCTTAGAATAATAAGAGATGAAAATTTTGAATCAAGTATTAAGGGAATGTATCCTTGTGGTGAGGGAGCCGGATATGCAGGCGGTATAACATCTGCTGCAATGGATGGTATAAAAGTCTTTGAAGCTATAGTAAAAAAATATGCACCAATAAGACATATATAGGGTGGATTAATTGACATATAGCACTTATTTTTGTAAAATATTATTTTGGATTAAGATGTTTTTATTTATATAGAATTGGACGGTTAAAAGTAATATGGATGCTGAAAAAAGAAAGTTTTTAAAAGATAAGAAAAAGATTGTTGTTAAGATTGGTTCCTCATCTCTTACACATGAAGAAACAGGAGAAATAGATCTTTATAAACTCGAAAAACTTGTAAGAATTTTAAAAGATTTAAAGAATCAGGGCAAGGATGTTATCCTTGTATCTTCAGGAGCTATTGCAGTTGGAAGATCTATACTTAATCTTAAAGATAAAGAACTTACAATGTCTGAAAAGCAGGCTTGTGCTGCAGTAGGTCAGGCAAACTTAATGACTTTATATCAGAAATTTTTCTTAGAATATGGACAGATTTCTGCACAGGTCCTTATTACAAAATATACAATTGAAAATGATCTTAGCAGATATAATGCAAGAAATACATTTGAAGAATTATTAAAGATTAATGTAATACCTGTTGTAAATGAAAATGATA
Organism: Lachnospiraceae bacterium RM5; assembly: GCA_900110975.1. Taxonomy (GTDB): domain Bacteria; phylum Bacillota; class Clostridia; order Lachnospirales; family Lachnospiraceae; genus Bovifimicola. The sequence continues at coordinate 189,746 of FOFK01000003.1, read as the reverse complement.
CGGTATCAACATATGAGATTGTATTTGGTGATAATGACAGATTATCTGCTCTTGTTACTGCACTTACAAATTCAGATCTTTTAATACTTTTATCAGATATAGATGGAATGTATACAGATGATCCTAATATAAATAAAAGTGCCAAGTTTATCCCATACGTTGATAAACTTGATAAGAAAATGCTTTCCATGGGCAAAAAGACTTCATCAAGCAATGTTGGAACAGGTGGAATGCATGCGAAATTAAATGCTGCAAAAATTGCAACATATTCAGGTGCTGATATGGTTATTGCTAATGGAAAAGATCCTGCTATTATTGAAAAAATAATAAAAGGAAAAGAAGTGGGTACTTTGTTTGCTGCAAATAAAAAAGATGGTTTTGATATTTTAGATTACGTTTTAGATTAATTATCCGGAGAATATTATGGAAATAAAGATTTTACATGATGATGAATGGAAGTCTTCAAAATATTTTGGCGAAAAATATATTATTGAAAAAGAAAATGCAGAAAGTGTATTTGATAATATTCCATGCAAAAAAGTATATATAAAAAATACTGATAGTTTTGAATTATCTAAAGAAGAAGTACTGCCAAATATCGAAAAATACGATGTTGGTGGTATAAAGCAGACTTCTTTTAATCCGGCATATCTTTATTTTACAAATATTGAAAAAAATGGTGAGGATAGCTGTATTGTAAATATTATCAGATATTCTTTAAAAGATAATTCAATGGAAAGTATTTATGGCTTTGACAGTGAGATTTCTAAAATAAATAATGATTACAGATATAAAATATTTATTTTAAATGATACGATTTTATTTATACAGAAGGAAGAAAAAATCAAACTTGAAAGTTCTGATTATGAAGATTTCCTTAAATTCAGCCAGAAAATCGTATATTTAAAAGATATGTCGGTGTTTGATGTAAGTGATGAAATCTTTTTAAATAATGGTATATCAGATATTATTGCAGTAAGTGAGTCTAAATGTATTATAAAACTTGGATTTTCTCTTCTTGAAAATAACAGATTTACTCTTATGACAAAGGAAGAATCATCATTAGAAACACTTGCAATGATGAATATTTCACAGCTTATATCTGATATTGTTATAGGTCACAGTGAGATTTCTTTAGAAGTGATTGAGCAGGCCTACTATACAAATACGATTCCATATATTAAGAAAACAGGTGATTATCTTATTTATTCATGTGTTAATAATGAAACAAAAGTTGAGGAGATTAACTTTTATAACATTGAAACATTAGAAAAGAAAAGCTGTATAAATAAGGATGTTGTAATTAATTCTGATCTTGGAAATGCATGTATAATTGCAGATGAGCCATATGTATGTATTTCAAAAGACTCAAAATATTCATTTTTAAATATTAATACAAATAAGATTGAAAATGTATTTGATAATAAGTTAAGGCTTAGTCATGTATTTTCTGATTCACTTCTTTTTTCGGGAGAAAAAAAGAAATTTATATCCAGAAAAGTTAAACCGTATTATGAGCTTATTAATTTTAAAACCAAAGAAAATCTTTATAATGAAAATAAAGAATATATTGATAGTTTTGAATCTGATGATAAATGCATTTATATAATAACAGGATGATTTATGGATAAAAAAGAACTTAGAAAAAAATACAGGAATATTAGAAAAAATATCTCTAAATTTGAAAGATTTAAAAGATCTTATAAACTATATAATAATTTAAAAAGTGCAATTAGTTCGTACGATGAATTTTTGATTTATGTTTCAACGGATGAAGAAGCGGACACTATCAGGATTATTAAATATCTTTTGAAAAACAAAAAGAAAGTTGCTTCACCAAGGATAGGTGAAGATAATACAATGGAGTTTTATTATTATGATGATATTAAAGATCTGAGTAATGATAATGTTTTTGGAAATGTATATATAAAACAGCCAAAACCTGAAAGAAAATGCATTCCAACTAAAAAAAGTGTAATTGTTATACCTGGAATTTTATTTGATTATAAAGGAAACAGATTAGGGTATGGCGGCGGATATTATGACAGATATCTTGAAAAATATCGTTACTTATACAGACTGGCCATCTGTTATGATTTTCAATATATCAGAGATGAAAAAGAAGAAATAGAAACGGATGAGTATGATCAGAAAATTGATATGATTATTACTGATAGAACTATAGCCGTAATAGATAAAAAATATTAATAGGAATGGATATAATGGATAAGATTTTAGATAATATAGATTTAAATAGTAAGGCACCATTTGATGAACCAGACAGACAATATTATTTTATGGCAAAATGCAGGGAATATGTAGCTGCTAAAAAGAAAGAATTAAACAGACCTTTGTTTTTTAATATAAAGACTTTTGGATGTCAGATGAATGCTAAGGATTCTGAAAAACTTACAGGAATTTTAGAAGCTATAGGATATGAGCAGGCTGAAAATGAAATTCCTGATTTTGTTCTTTATAATACATGTACCGTAAGAGAAAATGCAAATCTTAAGGTGTATGGAAATTTAGGAAATATAAAGAAATTAAAAAAGAAAAATCCGGAAATGATAATTGCATTATGTGGTTGTATGATGCAGGAAAAAGAAGTAGTTGATAAGATTAAGAAGAGCTACTCTTTTGTGGATTTGATTTTTGGAACACATAATATTTTTAAACTTGCAGAGCTTATGTATGAAATTCTTACAAATAAGAAAAAGGTTTATGAAATATTTGATAAAAATGATCTTGTTGTTGAGAATTTGCCATCTGTAAGAAAATATTCATTCAAATGTGGTGTAAATATTATGTATGGATGTGATAACTTCTGTACATACTGTATTGTTCCTTATGTCAGAGGCAGGGAAAAGAGCAGAAAGAAAGAACATATTATTGCTGAAATAGAAAACCTTGTAAAAAACGGTGTTGTTGAAGTTATGCTTCTTGGCCAGAATGTTAATTCTTATGGTAAAGGTCTTGATGAAAAAATTGATTTTGCTACTTTACTTACAGAAATTGAAAAGATTGAAGGTCTTGAAAGAATAAGATTTATGACACCTCATCCAAAGGATTTTTCAGATGATCTGATAAGAGTTATGAAAAATTCAAAGAAGATCTGTAAACATGTGCATTTACCTTTACAGTCAGGTTCTTCAAGAATTTTAACAGCAATGAACAGACATTATTCAAAGGAAGATTATTTAAATCTTGTGGATAAAATAAGAAATGAAATACCTGATGTCGGGCTTACAACTGATATTATTGTTGGGTTCCCTGGCGAAACAGATGAAGACTTTTTAGATACTTTAGATGTTGTATCAAAGGTAAAATTTGACAGTGCATATACATTTATTTATTCAAAGAGAACGGGAACACCTGCTGCAAAAATGGAAAATCAGGTGCCTGAAGATGTTATAAAAGAAAGATTTGACAGACTTTTAAAAGAAGTTCAAAGTGGCAGTGCATATAGAAATAAATTAAAAGAAGGCACTACAGAAAGAGTTCTTATTGAAGAAGTAAATTCACAGGATAAATCATTATGTAGTGGAAGGTTAAGTAATAATTCCATTGTACATTTTAAATGCAATAAGGATATGATTGGAAAATTTGTAGATGTTAGGTTAGATGAAGCAAAGGGATTTTATTATTATGGAACAATTATCTCCAATGATGAGGCAGTACGTTGAGACAAAAAAGAAATATAATGATTGTATTTTATTTTACAGATTAGGCGACTTTTATGAAATGTTCTTTGAGGATGCAACTTTAGTATCAAGGGAATTAGAGCTTACCCTTACAGGAAAAGAATGTGGTCTTGAAGAACGTGCACCAATGTGTGGCGTTCCACATCATGCTGCTGATTCATATATATCTAAATTGGTTTCAAAGGGATATAAAGTTGCAATAGCTGAGCAGGTTGAAGATCCTAAGCTTGCAAAAGGTCTTGTAAAGAGAGAAGTTATAAGGGTTGTCACTCCAGGTACAAATCTTGATACCGATATAATGGAGGAAGGAAAAAATAATTATATTATGTGTGTGGCAAAAACCGATGAAATATACGGTGTTGCCATATGCGATGTTTCCACCGGAGAATTTATGATTACGGAGGTAGACTCATTAAGACTTTTATATAATGAGATTAATAAGTTTATGCCTTCTGAACTTGTCGTGAATTCTTCGTTTTATATGTCAGGAATTAATACAGATGATTTAAAGAAAGACCATATTTCAGTCTCTACACTTGAAAATGAATATTTTGATGAGGATGAATCTTTAGAAATTCTTAGAAATCATTTTAATATAAAGAAATTTTCTGATTATGGTCTTAATGGATTTAAAGCAGGTTTATATGTAGGCGGCGCTTTAATGAAATATCTTTTAAATACACAGATGAATTCCCTTAGTCATATCAGCACCATAAGAGGATATTCAACAAGCAAATATATGCTTCTTGATATTTCAACAAGAAGAAACCTTGAGCTTACAGAAACTTTAAGAGATAAAGAAAAACGTGGTTCACTTTTATGGGTACTGGATAAAACTAAGACTGCAATGGGTGCGAGAAAATTAAGAAAATATATAGAGCAGCCCCTTATAAATATAGACGAAATAAGAAAACGTCAGGATGCCATTGAAGAAATGAATGGCAATCTTATATCAAGGGAAGAGTTAAGAGAATATTTAAATTCTATATATGACATTGAAAGACTTATTGCTAAAATTTCTTATCAGACAGCCAATCCGAGGGATTTAATTGCATTTAAAAATTCTTTGAAGATGCTGCCTTATATTAAGATGCTTTTAAAGGATTTTAGTAAAGATGAACTTAAAGGTATTTATGAAAATTTTGATGAATTAAAAGATATTTATGATTTAATTGATAAGGCATTAGATGAAGATCCTCCAATTTCTGTTAAAGACGGAGGAATAATAAAAGAAGGATATTTTGATGAGGTTGATAAGTTAAGACAGGCTAAAAACGAAGGAAAACAGTGGATTGCCAAGCTTGAAGCTGATGAAAAAGAAAAAACCGGAATAAAAACATTAAAAGTAAAATATAATAAAGTTTTTGGTTATTGTATTGAAGTATCCAATTCCTATAAAAATAGTGTTCCTGCTGAATATGTAAGAAAACAGACACTTGCAAATAATGAAAGATATATTACTGATGAGCTTAAAAAACTTGAAAATGTAATTTTAGGTGCTGAAGATAAGCTTATTGCCCTTGAATATGATATTTTTGTTGAAATCAGAAATAAGATTGCAAATGAATTTGAAAGAATAAAAAGAAGTGCAGATCTTATTGCAAAGCTTGATGTTTATGCATCTCTTGCATATGTAGCAGATCATAATGATTTTGTTAAGCCAAAATTAAATGAGAAAAATATTATAGATATTAAAGAAGGCAGACATCCTGTTGTTGAAAAAATGATAAAGGATTCAATGTTTATTACAAATGATACTTATCTTGATAATTCAAACAGCAGAATATCTATTATTACTGGCCCCAATATGGCAGGAAAATCAACATATATGAGACAGACTGCATTAATATGTCTTATGGCTCAGATTGGTTCGTTTGTTCCTGCAAAGAGTGCAAATATATGTATAAGTGACAGAATATTTACAAGAGTAGGTGCAAGTGATGATTTAGCTTCAGGTCAGTCAACATTTATGGTGGAGATGAATGAAGTTGCAAACATACTTAAAAACGCCACAAATAAAAGTCTGCTTATACTTGATGAAATTGGAAGAGGAACATCAACTTTTGATGGTCTTAGTATAGCATGGGCTGTTGTTGAGCATATTTCAAATCCAAAACTTATTGGTGCAAAAACATTATTTGCAACACATTATCATGAATTAACAGAACTTGAAGGTACTATTAAAGGTGTTAAAAACTATTGCATTGCCGTAAAAGAACAGGGTGATGATATTATTTTCCTTAGAAAAATTATAAGAGGTGGTGCTGATAAGAGTTATGGTATCCAGGTTGCAAAACTTGCAGGTCTTCCTATTTCCGTAATTGAAAGAGCAAAGGAAATAGTTGAAGAACTTGTAAATGCTGATATCAGCACAAAGGCAAAGGAAATCGCAATTTCTTCAAAACCTGTGAAAAAAGAAAATATATTTATTAAAAATGATGTAAATACAAACCAGATATCATTGTTTGATACTATTAAAGATGATGATATTATTGAAGAACTTAAAAATATGGATATAACATCCATGACACCTATTGATGCTTTAAATGAATTGTATAAATTGCAGAATAAATTGAAAAACAGATATTAAATGGAGTTTGTTATGGCTAAGATAAATATTTTGACCAAAGAAACCATAAATAAAATAGCCGCAGGAGAAGTAGTTGAAAGACCATCTTCAATTGTTAAGGAATTGCTTGAAAATGCAATAGATGCAGGTGCAAATGCAATAACAGTTGAGATTAAAGATGGTGGTATTTCTCTTATAAGAATAACAGATAATGGCGCCGGTATTGATAAAGATGATATTAAGAATGCCTTTTTAAGACATGCCACAAGTAAAATAAAAACAGTGGAAGATTTAGTATCAGCTTCAACTTTAGGATTTCGTGGTGAAGCTTTATCTTCAATTGCTGCAGTGACAAAGCTTGAATGTGTATCAAAAACAAGAAATCTGCTTGAAGGTACAAGATATGTAATTGAAGGTGGAAAAGAGATAGAATGTGAAACTGTAGGTGCTCCAAATGGCACAACATTTATTGTTAAAGATTTATTTTTTAACACACCGGTCAGAAGAAAGTTTTTAAAAACAGCTGCTACAGAAACATCTTATATTACTTCAATAGTTGAAAAAATGGCTCTTTCACATCCTGAAATATCATTTAGATATATTTCTAATAATCAGAATAAATTTCATACATCAGGAAATAATAATTTAAAAGATGTTATATATATGCTTTTTGGCAGGGATGTTGCAAAGAATTTATATGAAGTAAATTGTATTAATGGAGAATTAAAACTTAGCGGATTTATTGGAAAACCAATACTTTATAAGGGAAATAAAAATTCAATGATTTACTTTATTAATGGTCGTTATATAAAAAATCCATCCATTAATAAGGCAATCCTTGATGCATATAAGAATTTCTTAATGCAGCATAATTTTCCATTTTGTGTTCTTCACTTTGAGATTCCTACAAACAGTATAGATGTAAATGTTCATCCTACAAAGATGGAAGTTAAATTTGAAAATCAGGAAGAAGTTTTTAATTTCTTTAAAGATAATATTGAATCTGTGCTTAAAAATAAGGAATTAATACATGACATCAGTCTTGATGATGTTTCAAATGATTTAATAAAAGACAACTTATCCTCTGTTGAATCTGATGACTTAAATGAAATTTTTGTGATAAAAGAAGAAATTAAAGAAAATAAAGATAACAAACCTGGACTGATACCTGAATTGCCTAACTTTAATAAGAAAAATGATTCAAAAGAAAAAAGCTTAAAATATGCTGAACCATTTGAAACTGAAAGAGAAAAAATTGAAAATGATATTATAAATATTGTAAGTGAAAGTGATACAGACATTGATTTAAGAACTGAGAATAAGGAAAATCAGGATTTAAAAAATTCAGAGCAGATTAATCTTTTCAAGGATAAATTTTTATCTGAAACTGCCATAAAAAAACATAGAATTATCGGCGAAATATTTGAAACTTACTGGCTTGTGCAGTTTGAAGATAATTTATATATTATTGACCAGCATGCGGCACATGAAAAAGTTCTTTATGAAAAATATTTAAAGGACTTTGAAAATAAAAATATTAAAAGTCAGATTTTAAATCCTCCAATAATAGTTTCTTTGTCTGATTTACAAAGAAATATTTTAGAAAGATTTTTAGATGAACTAAAAAACTTTGGCTATGAGATTGAGGATTTTGGAGGTAAGGAAGTAGCTTTAAGATCTATTCCTTATGATTTATATTCCTTAAATCCAAAGGAGCTTCTTATTAATCTTATAGATTCTTTTGATGAGGATTTAAATAAATTAGATTCAGAGATAATAAAAGATAAGATTGCATCAATGTCTTGTAAGGCAGCGGTTAAAGGTCATGACAGATTATCTTTTGAAGAAGCAAAGACTTTAATCGATAAACTGTTAACACTTGATAATCCTTATAACTGCCCGCATGGAAGACCAACTATTATTTCCATGTCTAAATATGAGATTGAAAAGAAATTTAAAAGAATTGTTTAATCAGATTATATAAATTATAAAAATAATTTTACAGGTAAGAATTATGGAAAAAAAACCTTTAATAATTTTATCAGGACCAACAGGTGTTGGAAAAACAGAGCTTTCCATTAAGCTTGCAGAAAAAATAAATGCATCTATTATAAGTGCTGATTCAATACAGATTTATAAATATATGGATATTGGTTCTGCCAAGATTACAAAAGAAGAAATGAAAGATATTAAGCATTATCTTGTAGATGAATTAGATCCAAGAGATGAGTTTAATGTTTTCAGGTTTAAAAGTATGGCAGATAATGCTATGGATGAAATATATAAAGATGGGAAAATCCCTATGATTGTAGGTGGTACCGGTTTTTATATCCAAAGCGTTTTATATAATATTGAATTTAGTAATGAAGATAATGATAAGTCAAAAGAGATAAGAAAAAAATATGAACTACTTGCAGAAGAAAAAGGAAATGAATATGTTCATAATCTTCTTTACGATATAGATAAAGAGTCATATGATTCAATACATAAGAATAATCTAAAAAAAGTAATCAGGGCTTTGGAATATTATGAAATGAATCATAAAAAGTTTTCAGAACATAATAAGGAGCAAAGAGAAAAAGAATCAGAATATAATTATATTTACTTTGTTCTTACAAGAGATAAAGAAACAATGTATGAAAATATTAACTTACGAGTTGATAAGATGATAGAAAATGGCCTTGAAGATGAAGTAAGAAATTTACTTAATATGGGATATGAAAGAAATCTTGTATCAATGCAGGGGCTTGGATATAAGGAAATGGTGTCTTATATTGACGGTAAAATTTCTTATGATGAAGCTATTGAGCTTATAAAGAAAGAAACAAGACATTTTGCAAAAAGACAGATGACATGGTTCAGAAGAGAAAAAGATGTAACCATGATTAGTTATGAGGACTATAAAAACAAAGAAGAAATGCTAGATGCAATGATAAATATTATTAAAGAAAAAATATTAAAGAAGGAATAAAAATGGATAATATATATAAACAGTTTGATATTGATGATGATGTATTTGAATTTGTTAAAAATACAGAAGATACTTTAAAGGATAGATTTTTAAAAGCAGATGAAATCTGTGAATATAATCAGCTTAAGGTTATTAAGGCTATGCAGGATGCAAAACTTGCGGAAGCTCATTTTAATCCTACAACAGGTTATGGTTATAATGACATTGGAAGAGATACTCTTGAAAAAATATATGCAAATGTTTTCAATACAGAAGATGCCCTTGTAAGAGCACAGATTACATGCGGAACACATGCACTTTCTATTGCTCTTGCAGCAAATTTAAGACCCGGTGATGAGCTTTTGTCAATAAGCGGAAAGCCTTATGATACACTTGAAGAAGTTATTGGTATCAGAGAATCAAATGGATCATTAAAAGAATTTGGAATTACTTATTCACAGGTTGATTTATTAGCTGATGGTTCTTTTGATAAGGATGGTATAAAAAAAGCCATTAATGAAAAGACAAAGGTTATTGCCATTCAAAGATCTAAAGGATATCAGACAAGAAAAACTTTATCACCATATGATATTGGAGATGTTATAAAGTTTGTTAAAGAAATAAATAAAGATTTAATTGTTATGGTAGATAACTGCTATGGGGAATTTGTAAATCTTCATGAACCAAGCGATTTTGGTGCTGATATGACAGTTGGTTCCCTTATAAAAAATCCAGGTGGTGGTCTTGCGCCGGTTGGTGGGTATATTGTAGGAACTAAAAAATGCATAGAAAATTGTGCATACAGACTTACATCTCCGGGACTTGGAAAAGAAGTAGGACCAAGCCTTGGTGTTACTAAAGATTTTATCCAGGGACTTTTTATGGCTCCAAATGTAGTAAATGCAGCTTTAAAAGGTGCAATCTTACTTGCAAATGTTTATGAAAAGTTAGGATTCAGGGTTGTTCCTGATTCTAAAGAAGACAGATTTGATATTATTCAGGCGATTGACTTTAATAAACCTGAAGGTTTGATAGAATTTTGCAGGGGAATTCAAAGTGCTGCAGTGGTTGACAGCTTTGTTGTTCCTGAGCCATGGGCGATGCCTGGATATGACAGTGATGTTATTATGGCAGCAGGAGCATTTGTATCAGGTTCATCCATAGAACTTAGTGCAGATGGTCCTTTAAGACCTGATTATACAGCATATTATCAGGGCGGACTTACATTTAACCATGCAAAATTAGGAGTTTTATTAACTTTACAAAAACTTAAAAATGCAAATATTGTTAAATTAAGTTAGTTGTGATAAAATAAGTTGATTTAGGGTAATATCATCTATTATTCTAAAAAAAAATATAAAGAGGGGTTAAAAATGAATATTAAGGAGTATAACAAGGACTTACGACCTTACGAGAAGTTTATTAAGTTTGGTCCACAGGCGTTATCTGATTCTGAATTGCTTGCAATTATTATAAGAACAGGATCAAAAGAAAAAAATTCAATAGAACTTGCAAACAGTATAATAAATATTTCAAAGACAAAATCCATACTTGGCGTGCATGATTTATCTATTGAAGAATTAATGAAAATTAAAGGAATAGGCAAAGTAAAAGCAATAGAGATAAAAGCTGTTGCAGAATTAAGTAAAAGACTTTCAAAAGCAAGGGTTCCTATTTTAAAAGATTTTGTTACGCCTGAAATTATAGCAGATTATTACATGGAAGAATTCAGGCATTATAAGAGAGAACATCTTCTCTTAATAATGCTTAATACCAAACATAGATTTATTGATGATTTTGAATTAAGTAAAGGTACTGTAAATGCATCCCTTGCTTCGCCAAGAGAAGCATTTATCGAAGCTTTAAACAAACAGGCTGTTTATATTATTCTTTTACATAATCACCCAAGTGGTGATCCTACGCCTAGCAGGGAAGATGTTTTCCTTACAAGAAGAATGAAAAAAGCAGGAGATATTCTTGGAATATCTTTAAGTGACCATATTATAATTGGTGACGGAATATATTGTAGTTTAAAAGAAAAAGGCCTGTTTTGATTTTATTAAATTTTATTAATATAAAGCAAAACGGAGAATATTATGGCACAGCATTCATATGGAATAGATTTAGGTTCAAGTAACTTTAAAATATATAGTTTAAGTAATGATAAATTTTTAGTAGAAAAAAATGTTATAGCTAGAAAAAAGAAGAATATCATAGTTGATTATGGTAATGAAGCATATAATATATATGAAAAATCGCCGGAAAATATTAATGTTATTTTTCCAGTGCAGTATGGTGTTATTGGCGATATTCATAATATGTTTTTATTATTTGAAAGATTTTTTAAGAAAATAAATGATAAGCAGTTTTTTGGTTCTACAAATTTCTGTATTGCAGTTCCAACAGATATTACTGAGGTTGAAAAGAGAGCCTTTTTTGATCTTATTGCTGAATCAAAAGTTAAAGCAAAAAGAGTTAAGGTTGTTGAAAAACCAATAGGGGCTGCAATAGGACTTGGTATTGATGTATCAAGAAGAGCCGGAAATATGATAATAGATATTGGTGCTGATACAACTGAGATTTCTATTGTTGCAATGAATGGTATTGTTATGAGTAAGCTTTTAAGATGCGGTGGCAATATCATAGATGATAATATTTCTAATCTTGTAAAGAGAAAATATAATCTGATTATTGGAAAGAAAACTGCTGAACTTATAAAATATAATCTGGCAGATGCGATGAACAGGGATAATAAGACATTTGTTGCTTATGGCAGAAATTTACTTAGTGGTCTGCCTGACAGTAAGGAAATTGATTCATCGCTTATTTATGATGCAATTAAAGATGTACTATTTAGTATTTTGGATGAAGTAAAACTTATGATGCAGAGAACTCCGCCTGAGATTATTGCTGACATAAAAAATAATGGAATATATATAACCGGCGGAAGCGCTAAGATTAATCATCTTGATATGCTTATATTTAATGAAACAGGAATAGATGTAAATATAAATGATGATCCGGAAATGACAGTTATAAAAGGAGTACAAAGAATACTTTCAGTTCCAAAATTATCTAAATATATGTATATTCCAAGAGAAAAAACTTATTTATAGTATTTGAAATTGAAAAGAGGAATTTGTTTTGAAAAAGGTAAATAATGAAATCCCTATAAAATATATTATTTTTACACTTACAGGAATTTGTCTTGTTATGATTATCTGCTCATTTGCATTTAATGGATTTGCATCTCCTGTAAAAAATGCAGTGTCTTTTGTAGTTTCACCTGCAACAAAAGGTATGAATAAATTAGGATTTTACATGATTAATAAAAAAGAGGATTATGAAAAATTCAAAAGTATTAAAGAAGAAAATGAAAGCTTAAAAAAACAGATAGCTGATATGCAAAATGATAATGCTTTATCAGTTCAGGATCAGAACGAGCTTGAACAGTTAAGAAAATTATATAAGCTTGACAATGAGTATATGGATTATGAAACTGTGGGTGCAAGAATTATAAGTAAAGATACATCAAACTGGTATTCAACATTTACCATCGATAAAGGAAGTGATGATGGTATTGAAGAAAATATGAATGTCATAGGTGATGGTGGTCTTGTTGGTATAGTTTATGAAGTACAGAAAAACTATTCTTTAGTCCGTTCAATCATTGATGATGAAAGTAATGTCAGTGCCCAGTTTGCACAGACTTCTGATAAATGTATTGTAAAAGGTTCATTAAAACTTATGAATGATGGAGTAATCCAGGTATTTAACATAAATAAGGATGCACAGATTAATGAAGGAGATATGATTGTTACTTCAAATATCTCAAGCAGATTTTTACCAGGTATTCTTATTGGATATGTTAAAGATATAACCAATGATTCAAACAATCTTACAAAATCTGCATTACTTACACCTGTTGTGGATTTTGCACATTTAGATATTGTTTTGATTATTAAGGAACAAAAAAACACAGGTGAGGAATGATAGGTGGTAACATGCTTCGAAAAATAATAATCGCCTTAGGAATTTTTATTTGTTTTGTATTACAGACAACTTTATTTAAATTCTTAGCTTTAGGAAATATTGCTCCTAATCTTTTGCTTATGCTTACATTTTTTGTAGGATTTATTCGTGGCAAAAAAGAAGGAGTATATGTGGGATTTTTTTCCGGTCTTTTAATAGATATTTGTTATGGAAGAGTAATTGGATTCAATGCTCTTTTACTTATGTATATTGGTTTTTTGAATGGTGCATTTAATAAGATGTACTATGATGATGAAGTTACACTTCCAATGGGACTTGTATGTATAAGTGATTTTATATATAATTTTGTCTTTTATGTTTTTCAGTTTTTATTAAGAGCAAGGCTTAGCTTTGGATATTATCTTATACATATAATTATTCCGGAAATGGTATATACAGTTATTATTACATTTGTTTTTTATAAATTATTCTTAAAGATTAATTCAACTATTGAAAAGTACGAAAAAGGAAGTGCACCAAGTTTTGATTAGAGAAATACTTAATTATATATTAAATATATTAAAATCAAGGATATTTATTTTGTCTATCATCGTAACAGTGATGTTTACAGCTCTTTCTGTAAGGGTATTTAATCTTCAGATAGTAAATGAGCAGTATTATCTTGAAAACTATATCCAGAAAGCAAAAAAAGAAGTGTTAACATCAGGTACAAGAGGACTTATTTATGATAGAAATGGAAATGTACTTGCATATAATAAACTTGCATATTCCATTGATATTGAAGATAATGTTGAGTCATCAGATGAAAAAAATGCCATTTTAAATGAAATTATAAATAAAACCAGAACTATAATTATAGAAAATGGAGATACTCTTGATACTGAATTTAAAATTTTAGTTAATGCAAATGGTGATTATGTTTATAATGTTGAATCTGAAAGAGAAAGACTTTCTTTTTTGAGAGATGTTTATGGTAAGAAATCCATAGAAGAACTTGATAGCGAAGATGAAATATTATCAAATGATTCTGCAGATAATGTTATGGAATATTTCATAGACAGATTCGATATCGATAAGAAATATACAAATGCTGAAAAATGCGATATTGCTGCAATAAGATATAATCTTTCCCTTAATTCATTCCAGAAATATATTTCAACAACAGTTGCAAAAAATGTTTCGGAAGAAACTGTAGCAGCCATTTATGAAGCTGAATCTGAGCTTAAAGGTGTATCTGTAAAAGAAGATACCATAAGAGTTTATAATGATTCTATTTATTTTGCTCCAATTATAGGATATACAGGAAAGATTTCTGATTCTGAACTTTCTGAATATAATTCATCAGGAAGTGATTATATAAGTTCTGATATTGTCGGAAAGCTTGGAATTGAAAAGGAAATGGAAAGCTATCTTCAGGGTAAAAAGGGTAAGAATACCATGTTTGTTGATAATACAGGCCGTATCCTTGATATAGTTAACCAGGAAAAATCAAGTGCAGGTAATGATGTATATCTTACCATTGATTCAAATCTTCAAAAAGCTGCATATACGATATTAGAGCAGAAACTTGCAGGTATCCTTTATTCAAAGATTGTAAATCAGGAAGTAACAGTTACAGATACATCAAAAACAATTCCTATTGCCATTAAAGATGTTTATTTCCAGATGATAAACAATAATGTTGTAGATCTTAATAAATTTAATTTAGATACTGCATCTGAAAATGAAAAAAATATATATTCAAAATTTAGCACAAGACAGACAGAAGTTATCGATTGGCTTAATGGATATTTAAATTCAGAAAGTCCAAGTCCTTTAAATGAACTATCTGAAGAACAGGCTGCATATCTTGAATATATTTATAATTTACTTTCAAAAACAGAAGAAATAATAAATCTTGAAGCAATTCCTAATGATGATGCAACTTATGTAGCAATGCAGAATAATACGATTTCATTAAGAGAATTTATTTTATATGCAATTTCAAAAAACTGGATAAATACAGCAAATCTTTTTGTTGATGATGAGGATTATAAGTATTCTGATACTGATGAAATATATAATGCCGTTGTTAAACATATTTTTGATGAGCTTCCTGAAAATGACGGATTCAGTAAGAAAATTTATTATTATCTTATATATAATGGAACCATATCAGGTGGAGAAATATGCAGGTTATTATATGATCAGAATGTTCTTGAATATGATGAAGCAGGATATAATTCTTTATTAAATGGAAGTGTTTCTGCATATGATTTTATGAGAGAGCAGATCAGAACTCTTAAAATCACACCTTCACAGGTTGCTCTGGATCCATGTTCAGGTTCTGTTGTTGTAACAGATCCAAATTCAGGCAATGTACTGGCACTTGTAACTTATCCGTCTTATGACAATAATAAGTTATCAGGAAGTGTTGATTATGAATACTGGAAGAAGCTTAATAATGATTTGTCCCTTCCTTTGTATAACAGGGCAACACAGACAAGAACAGCTCCAGGTTCAACATTTAAGATGGCAGTTGGTATTACAGCACTTGAACTTGGAATTACATCACCATCAAGAACTATAAACGATCTTGGTATTTTTGATAAAATTACTCCTTCACCAAAATGTTGGAAATATCCAAGTAACCATGGTTCTATAAATGTTTCCCAGGCTCTTGGAGAGTCTTGTAACTACTATTTCTATGAAATGGGTTATGAACTTAGTATTGATGAGAGAGGCAATTTTGATAATGACCTTGGACTTTCAAAGGTTAAATTATATACAGATGAACTTGGACTTACAGATAAATCAGGTGTTGAAATAGAAGAAAATGAACCAATTTATTCAACTGATAATTCGGTCCGTTCAGCTATTGGTCAGGGTTCACATTCATATACACCTGTACAGATTGCAAGATATGCAAATACCATTGCAAATGGTGGTACAAATTACAGACTTTCACTTTTAAATAAAGTAGTTGATTCGTCAGGAAACGTAATTAGAAATTATGAACAGGTACCTGTAAATACAACAGATTATTCAGATAGTACATGGAATGCAATACATTCAGGAATGAGACTTGTTTGTACAAGTGGTACGGCTAAAAAGACCTTTGCAGATTTTCCTATTTCAGTTGCAGGAAAATCAGGTACGGCACAGGAAAACTTACTCAGGTCTAACCATTCTTTATTTGTTGCCTATGCACCGTATGAAAATCCAGAAATATCATTATGTGTGGTTATACCAAATGGTGAATCATCCGGATATACAGCAGAAGTAGTAAGAGAAACCATAAAATATTATAAAGGACTGCTTACAGATTCTGAGCTTTTTGGAGGAACTGCATCTATTCCTACATCTGGAATAACAAGTGATTAATTTACGGAGGAATAAAATAAATGAGAAATTCTGTAGTGATAAAAGGTAATAAATATGGTATTATAGTAGTGTTGGATAAAATTAAGGATTTTAATGAACTTAAAGAGGATATTACTTATAAGTTCAAGGAATCCAAAGATTTTTTAGGAAAATCTTCATTCGCAATTTCTTTTGAAGGAAGAGACTTATCTGATGATGAGATAAAAGAAATTTTAGATATCATCGAAGAAAATACAGATCTTAAAATTGTATGTGTTGTTGATAAAGAAAAAGAAGAGCTATACAAAAAGATCGTAGAAGACTCTGTAGATGAGGAAGATAATGAAGAAAAGAAAAATGAAAAAGAAAATATAAATGAAGCTGATAACAACGATTCTAAATCTGATGGCATAAACTTTTATGCCGGAACATTAAGATCAGGTCAGGAAGTTGTAAATAATGAAAGCGTTGTTATTATTGGGGATGTAAATCCGGGGGCAAGTGTTATTTCTAAAGGAAATATTCTTATTCTTGGTTCCCTTAGGGGAAGCGCCATTGCAGGAATTGATGGTGATACAAATGCTTTTGTAATTGCCATGGAAATGGATCCTATACAAATCAGGATTGCAGATATTATTGCAACTGCTAATGATGATACATTCCAAAGTGCAATGCATATCAGAGAGAAAAAGAAAAACACGGATATTAAAATTGCCTATGCGGCAGATGATAATATTTTTGTTGAGCCCCTTGATAAGGCTGCTTTAGATAACATATTTAATAATAATAAATAAATTTTATTTATGGAGGAATTATAAAAATGAGTGAAGTAATAGTTGTTACATCTGGTAAAGGCGGAGTAGGAAAAACAACAACAACAGCAAATATAGGAACGGGTCTTGCAATGCTCGGAAAGAAAGTAGCATTGATTGATACTGATATAGGGCTTAGAAACCTTGACGTTGTAATGGGATTAGAAAATAGAATTGTTTATAATCTTGTTGACGTTGTTAAGGGAAATTGCAGAACAGAACAGGCTCTTATCAAACATAAAAAATATCCTAATTTGTTTTTATTACCATGCGCTCAGGCAGGAGATAAAGACAGTGTTTCTCCAGAAGAAATGAAAAAATTAACAGATGAATTAAGAGAATCTTTTGATTATATTATTTTAGACTGTCCGGCTGGTATTGAACAGGGATTTAAAAATGCAATTGCAGGAGCTGACAGAGCGCTTGTTGTTACTATGCCAGAAATTTCTGCAGTAAGAGATGCTGACAGAATTATTGGTCTTCTTGAAGCTAATGATAAAAAAAGAGCAGATTTAATTGTAAACAGAATCAGAATGGATATGGTTAACAGAGGTGATATGTTATCTGTTGATGATGTTGTTGAAATTCTTGCAATTGATTTAATCGGAGCTATTCCTGATGATGAAGATATTGTTATTTCAACAAATAAAGGTGATCCATTAGTTGGTGGAGAATCAATTTCAGGTCAGGCATATATGAATATCTGTAAGAGAATTATGGGTGAAGAAGTACCTTTACTTGATTTAAATAAAAAGAAATCTATATTTGGACGTATTTTCAGCAAGAAAAAATAACAAATAGAAAGGTAAAGGGTATTTATTATGGGAATTTTAGAATTATTTAAAAAGAAATCTTCTGGTGATGTTGCTAAAGACAGATTAAAATTATTATTAGTAACAGACAGAGCAAATTGTTCACCTGAAATTATGGAACAGATTAAAAATGATATTATTAAAGTTATTCAGAAATATATGGATATTGATTGTGAAGGTCTTGAAATCAATCTTACACAGACAGAGTCTGAAGGAAAGAATGGTGTAGTACCTGCACTTATTGCTAATATTCCAATTAAAGAAGTTAAGCATAATGATGCTAAAACTGAAGAGAAGAAATCTGAAGAGAAGAAAGCTGATGATAAAGCTTCAAAAGAAAAATCAGATGATAAAAATTCTAAAGAAAAAGAATCAAAAGATAGTAAATCTAAGGGAAATAAAGGCAAATAAACATGACGGATCTTTTTAGTATTATAATAAACAATTTAAAAAGCTATAATTATAAGCATTTTAACATAAGACTGCTTTTATGGGTATGTATGCTTACTGTGCTTGGAATACTTGTAATTTCATCAGCTACAGATTCAAATCTGTATGAAAAAAAACAGATTATTGGATTTATAATGGGAATGATCTTACTTATTACAGCTGCATTGTTTAATTATAAATTTATTTTAAGATTCTATTGGATATTTTATTTTATCAATCTTACATTATTATTACTTGTAAAGATAATTGGTTCAAATCATTTAGGAGCCCAGCGTTGGATCGATTTAGGACCTATTCAGATTCAGCCTTCAGAGTTTACAAAATTATTTTTGATTTTGTTTTTTGCAGCATTTTTAGAAAAATATCAGGATATCTTAAGTGAATGGAAAATAATTTTATATATATGTGCTTTATTTTTTGTTCCATTGCTTCTGGTATTATCACAGCCTGATTTATCTACAAGTATTGTAATAGGATGCATGTTTGCATCAATGTATTTTATTGCAGGACTTAATTATAAAAGAATTGCCCTGTTTTTAGGTGTATTTGCAGTGTTTTTGGTTGTATTTCTTTATCTTATAATGCAGCCAAACCAGAAACTGCTTAAACCATATCAGTTAAAACGTCTGACTGCTTTTACACATTCAGATGATCCTGAATATAATGATGATAATTTACAGCAGGATAATTCAATAATGGCCATTGGTTCAGGTGGATTATGGGGAAAAGGTTTAAATAATGATACCTCAACCAGTGTTAAAAATGCTAATTATATTCTTGAACCACAGACTGATTTTATTTTTACAATAGTTGGAGAAGAACTTGGTTTTATAGGAACCATGTCAGTAATAATTTTATTACTGTTAATTGTTATTGAGTGTTTTTATGTGGCGGCGAATGCTCCGGATTTATCAGGAAAGTTAATTGCAGTCGGTTTTGGTTTTCTTGTTGCAATGCAGTCTTTTGTTAACATTGCAGTTGTTACAAAGATTATGCCAAATACGGGACTTCCTCTTCCTTTCGTAAGTTACGGTCTAAGCTCGCTTTTAAGCATGTTTTCATGTGTTGGGATTGTATTAAATATTAGTTTACAAAGAAGAGATGCTTATTAAAAAATATTTATTTTTGGAGGTTTATAATGAATGTAGGATTAATTGCGCATAATTCAAAAAAGAAACTTATGCAGAATTTATGTATTGCTTACAGGGGAATTCTTTGCAAGCATGAGGTTTATGCAACATCTACAACAGGGAGGTTAATTGAAGAAGTTGCAAATATTAATGTACATAAATTTCTTGCAGGACATTTAGGCGGAGTACAACAGATGTGTTCACAGATTGAGCAGAATCAGATAGATCTTCTTATATTTTTAAGAGATCCACAGGAACCTCAGAAACATGAGCCGGATGTTAATAATATTTTCAGATTATGTGATATGCATAATATTCCATTAGCTACAAATCTTGCAACTGCAGAACTTGCAATTTTAGCTTTGGACAGAGGTGATTTAGACTGGAGAGACGCGTACAAATAGAATGCCGGAGGCGCATTTAACATGAGTAAAAGATATAAAAGAGTACAAAATATAAAAAGTTCCAAATGGAGTCTGCATTTAAATATAGGTGTAATAATATTTTTATGTATTTTACTTTATATTTCAATTAATGGAATTATATATGTTACCAGACAGAAAGTTTCCATATATGAAATTACAAATGGTAAGAGTGAAATAACAAAAAATATTATTACAACAGGTGTTGCCATAAGAAGCGAAAATGTTATAAATGCTGATACATCAGGGTATATTAATTTTTATTCCAAGGAAGGTAGCAGAGTAAAAGTTAATGATATAATTTATACAATTGATGAAAGTGGAACTTTATCAAAACTTCTTAATGATGCAATAAAAAATAATCAGGCATTAGATTCAAAGAATATTTCTGAAATGAAAGAAGATATAAATGATTTTGTTACAAATTTTGATAATAAAAATTTTTCAGAAGTATATGATTTTAAATATATTATAGAATCGGATTTAATTGAGAATATAAATATAAGTGCACTTGATACCATAAATCAGTCACTTTCACTTGATGGTGGAAATGCTGTCAGTATAAACAGATCAACCCTTGCAGGTTATGTGCAGTATTATACTGATGGTTATGAAAGTATTAATGCTGATGCATTAACAAAGGATCTTTTTGATGAAACAAAATATAAAAAGAATACTATTATTAATGGTGACAGTATAGAGTCAGGAAAACCTGTTTTAAAAATCATTAATAGTGAAGAATGGAAAATTGCATTTGAGCTTACGGATTCACAATATAATGAATATAAAGATTATACAGCTGTAGATGTATATTTCCCTTCAGAAAAGATTAAAACATCAGCTTATTTTGAAATTAAGGAAAATAATGGTTCGAAGTATGGTGTTATTAAATTATCAAGATATATTTCGACCTTTTTAAATAAAAGATACATTGATATTGAGATTTTAGGCGATACAGTCAAGGGATTAAAAGTTCCAAAAACAGCTGTAATTGAAAAGGAATTCTATACCATTCCAAAAGATTATATGACATATGGTGGAAATTCAGATGATTCAGGATTCCAGGTTGAAACTGTAAAGGATTCAGAGACATTAGTTAAATTTGTTTCTACAGATATTGTTGCGACAGATGAAAATTATTGTTATATAGATACAGAAAATAATGATATTAAAAAGGGTGATATTCTTGTAAAACCGGATTCACAGGAAAGATATCAGATTGCAACTGTTGGAAAGCTTAAGGGCGTTTATAATGTAAATACCGGATATACAGTATTTAGATATATTCATATTTTATCAGAAAAAAATGATTATTATATTGTTGAGAGCAATACAAAATATGGCTTGCAGATCTATGATCAGATTATTTTAAATGCCTCACTTGTTAAGAGTAATCAGGTTATTTTTAAATAAATTTATTCATGAAATACATTAGAAAAGAAGGTAAAGATAATGATTGCTGAAAATATTTTAAGTGTTGAAAATATAATTAAAGAAAAAAGTAATAAAGATGATATTAAAGATTGTAAATGCAAACTTATTGCCGTAAGTAAGACAAAGCCTGTAAGTGCATTAAAAGAAGCTTACGATTATGGTATAAGAGATTTTGGTGAAAATAAAGTACAGGAACTTACTGAAAAAATCCCTGAAATGCCTGATGATATCAGATGGCATCTTATTGGACATTTACAGAGAAATAAAGTTAAATATATAGTTGATAAGGTATATCTTATTCATTCTGTTGATTCTTTAAGGCTTGCAAATCAGATTGATGTTGAGGCTAAAAAGAAAAATGTTAATGTAAATATTCTTATTGAAGTTAATGTTGCAAAAGAAGAGTCAAAATTTGGTCTTATGACTGATGAAGTAAAAGATCTTGTTTTAGAAATTTCAAAGCTTGAAAATGTCCATATTAAAGGACTTATGACAATTGCACCATATGATGAAAATCCTGAAAATAACAGAGTATATTTTAGAAAGTTAAAAGAACTTGCTTTGGAAATTGATTCAATGAATATACCTGAGGTTGAAATGACAGAGTTATCAATGGGAATGACAAATGATTATCCAATTGCAATCGAAGAAGGTTCAACATATGTAAGGGTTGGAACCGGAATATTTGGCGAGAGAAATTACAATATATAGTTGACATATACCGCTAAAACATTGATAATATAATAAGGTACGTTTAATAGATATGGAGGAATAATATGTTTGAAAGAATTTTAGATATTATGAAGTTAAACGATGAAGAAGAAGACGATGATTTATATGATGAAGAAGAATTCGAAGAGGAGCGTCCTGTAAGAAGAAAACAGAGATACTCAGATGATTCTTCAGATGATGAAAGACCAAGAAGCAGTGCAAGAAGAAGTGCACCTCAGGAAAATGTACAAAGACAGCAGCCTAAGCCAAGACCTAAAAAAGTTGTTCCTGTTAAGAGAAGTGCAAGCGGACTTGAACTTCGTGTCATCAGACCAAGTTCTATGCTTGATGGAAGTGAAATTACTGCAACATTATTGGAAGGCAAGCCTGTAATTCTTAATTTTGAAGGTGTTCAGCATGAACTTGCACAGAAAATTATTGATTATACATCAGGTTCTTGTTGTGCAATTTATGGATCTATTCAGAAAGTAAATAATTTTATTTTCATCGCTACTCCAAAGGATGTAGATCTTTCAGGAGATATTTCTGATTTATTTGATGATGATTCAAAGTCATCAAGATATGATGATAGTGATTATTAATTAGAATTTATATCATATGATTATTAATTCGGTTTTTATAGGAATATCCTGTTTTATAAGATATTCCTATATTTTTTTATAATCTAACATTAAAGTTTGAGGCGTTTATTTTATGAAAAAAATAAGATATATTTTATATTTGTTTTTATTTTTGATTCTTATTTTTTTAGATCAGTTGTCAAAAATATTAGTACTAAAAAAATTAAAACAATCAATTAATGTAGTTCCAAAAATTCTTAATTTTACTTATGTTGAAAACAGAGGTGTAGCCTTTGGTTTTTTACAAAATAAAGATATTGTTATTGTTATTTTGGCTTTAATTATAATAACTGTAATTTTATTTTTATCGGTGAAAATTGAAAAACACCTTATTTGTGCAGATAATAAAAAGAAATTCTATTTAATTCAGATTTTATTTATATTTATTTCATCCGGAGCAATTTCTAATATGGCAGACAGATTAAGACTTGGATTCGTGGTGGATTTTTTAGAATTTGATTTTATTGAATTTCCTGTATTTAATATAGCTGATTGTTATGTTGTGGTTGCAACATTTATTCTGATGATAGTTTTTACATTTTTTATAAGTGATAAAGAACTTGATTCTATTTTTAAAAACAAACAATAAAATTAAGGGTGATTTATGGATAATACAAAGGATTATGATTTGAATGATAATGATATTTTAAATACTGAAGCAAGTGATGAAATATCTGATAAAAAGAAATATATTGTTGACATTGAAAATGCAGGAATAAGAATAGATAAATTTATTGCAGGAAATTTAAGTGATTTATCAAGAACCCATATTCAGAATCTTATTACGGATCAATATGTTCTTGTTAATAATAATCCTGTTAAGAGTAATTATAAATTATCAGAAAAAGATGTTATAACAATGGTTATTCCACAGCTTAAGGAACCGGACATAGTTCCTGAAGATATCCCGCTTGATATTTTATATGAGGATAATGATATAATTGTTGTTAATAAAGGAAAAGGAATGGTTGTCCATCCTGCAAGAGGTCATTATAGCGGTACACTTGTTAATGCATTATTATTTCATTGTAAAGATAATTTATCAGGAATAAATGGTATTACAAGGCCTGGAATCGTCCATAGAATTGATATGGATACCACAGGTGCAATTGTTGTATGTAAAAATGATTTTGCACATAATAATCTTGCGTTACAGCTTAAAGAGCATACCATTAACAGAAAATATATTGCCATAGTTCATGGAAATCTTAAGGATGATGAAGGCAGAATAGAAAGTAAAATCGGAAGAGCATTAAATAACAGACTTAAGATGCAGTCCGGAGTTGTAAATGGAAAAGAGGCAATAACAAATTACAGAGTGTTGGAAAGGTTTGGAATGTATACATATATAGAATGTATATTAGAAACCGGCAGAACACACCAGATAAGGGTTCATATGTCTTCAATAGGGCATCCTTTACTTGGAGATAAGTTATATGGGCCTGAAAAATGTCCATATAATCTTACAGGACAGACATTACATGCCAGAATATTAGGTTTTAATCATCCTGTTACAAATGAATATATGGAATTTGAAGCTCCAATACCTGAATATTTTTCTCATTTATTGGAAATACTTAGGAATAAATATAGTAAATAAATATAATAATTAATATATATTATAAAGGATATACTTTAAATAATATTTTAAATATTTATTGTAAATATGCGCAAGTCAGAAGCAGCTGTCTCATATAAAAGACAGCTGTATTTTTTTGAAAATTTTTAGTTGACAAACACTTGTTCGTGTTTTATAATACAAACACAAAGCAAACATATGTTTAGAATTTATTATTTATATTATTACCTGAGTTATTATTTAATATATTTTTTAGAGCAAAGGAGCCATGATTATGAAGAAGATTACCATGATTAAAGCAGTTATATTTACATTATTTATTATATTATTATTTACATTTATTGGTTTTAATTCCAAGACAAATGCATCTACAACAAAGCAGAAATATTATACAAGTATTGAGATAATGCCTGGTGATACATTATGGTCTATAGCTAATGAATATAAGCCTGATGATACAATTTCAACAAATGATTATATTAATGATCTTAAAGAGATTAATGGTATTACATCTGATAATATTACATCAGGTAACTATCTTACAATTTATTATTTAAAGAAATAATCCAATAGACCACTAAATATGTTTATACAACCTGTTTAGTGGTTTTTTATTATTAGAATTTTTACGTTTATAACTTTGATGATTATTGGAATAACTGTATTAGTTTACGATAATATATTTATGTAAACTAAAGTTTTATTCATCATCATTTTCTCTTAATTTTACTATATTACGTGCTTTCCATTTACGATCATTTTCAATTGCAGCATAATGTTTCTTTGTTGTATTTACATCTTTATGACCAAGTACATCAGCAACAAGATATATATCACCTGTTTCTTTATAAAGATTAGTTCCATAAGTACTTCGTAATTTATGTGGAGTGATATGTTTTAATGGAGTTATTATGCCGGCATATTTCTTAACTAATATTTCTACAGAACGTACGCTGATTCGTTTATTTTGTAATGATAAGAATAAAGCATCTTTATGCTCCGGATTTGGAGTCATCATTTTTCTTTCTTCAAGATAATTTATTAATGCTTTTTCAACTTCGTCACCAAAGTAAATGATAGCTTCATATCCACCTTTTCTACGGATTTTTATTGCAGTATTTTTAAAATCTATATCTTTTATATCTATACCAACACATTCTGATACACGGATTCCGGTACCAAGAAGCAGTGTAAGTATGCATACATCTCTGAGTTTTGTTTTATTATGGAATTTTTTCTGGGTTTTAGAGAGATTTTCACCTGATTCAACCTCATCTAATAATCTTACGATTTCATCCACGTCCAGACGTATTATAGCTGAATCATGAAGCTTTGGAATGCGGACCTTGGCTGCAGGATTATCTTTTATAAGCTGATTATTGAAGAAATAACCATACATTGAGCGCAAAGCTGATAATTTCCTTTTAATGCCACGTTCTCCATTTATATGTGCATTATCATCTTTAGAATAATATTTTAAATATTCAAGATATTCTTCAATATCCATAACAGAGATTTTATCCAATATATCTATTGTAAAATCTTTAATATCAACATCTTTATATGCAGGATTATTTTCTTTAATGAAATTAAAAAATATACCTAAATCATATGCATAAGCTATACGTGTTCTTGAGGCTGTTGTATTATCAATTCCTCTAAAAAATGTTGTACAGAATGATGGCAGGGATTTAAGCATTTCCCTAAGTTTTAAATTGTTTTCTATATTTAATTTTTCATGATAATTATATTCTTTGGTAGCCATATATGAATCCTTTCAAAAAAATATATAATATAAATATTTAGTAATTATATAAATATCCGTATTTTAGGTGTTTTTCTTATGTATTGTTTCGTTAAACTCGGATTTTGCGAAAAGTTATATATCTATATTAACACTTATATTTTCATATGTCAAAGAAATCTTTACAGAATAACGAACATTAGTTTACTTATCTTTCATCTTATGTTATTATTCTATTATAAGTTTTTATAAGGAGACAGACTATGTCAAAAGAAAATTTAAGTTCAAAACAGGAAGAAATATTAAATTATATAAAAGAATGTTTACTTAACAAAGGATATCCGCCAACAGTCCGTGAAATTTGTCAGGCTGTAAATTTAAAATCTACAGCATCTGTTCAGAGTCACTTAAATAAAATTGAAGAAAAAGGATATATTATAAGGGATAAGACAAAATCAAGAACAATTGAAATTGTTGGTGATGATTTAGCAGATTTTAAAACAGAGGTTGTTAATATTCCATTACTTGGTCATATTGCAGCCGGTGCACCAATTCTTGCAGAACAGAATATTGAAAGCTATTTTCCTATCCCGGCTGAATATATTTCAAATAAGACAACATTTATGCTTAAAGTTAAAGGTGACAGCATGATCAATGCAGGAATTTTTGACGGAGACACTATTATTGTAGAATCATGTAATACCGCAAGAAATGGAGATATTATAGTGGCTTTGATTGAAGATTCTGCAACTGTTAAGACATTTTATAAAGAAAAAGATCATATAAGGCTTCAGCCTGAAAATGATTCCATGGATCCAATTATTGTTAATGATTGCATGATTTTAGGAAAATATATTGGTCTTATAAGAATGGTTTAAAAAAATAAAAAATTATTTATAAAATTAACGGCCTGTAGACCTGTATTTGAAAGAATAGTCAATTCCATATTTGTGTGTAAATTCCCTTAAGCTATAAATTCTTCTAGTTTTGTTTTTTTTATAGCCATTTTTTACCCAATTTGCCTATTTTGCTCTTTTAAAAGCTATAAATTTTTCTGTTTCTCATTTTTTTATAGCTTATTCTTGCCAAATCCGCCTGTTTTGCTCTTTTAAAAGCTATAAATTTTTCTGCTTCTTATTTTTTTATAGCTCATTCTTGCCGAATCCACCAGTTTCGAACTTCTAAAAGCTATAAATTTTTCTGCTTCTCATTTTTTTATAGCCTGTTCTTGTCAAATCCGCTTATTTTACACTTCTAAATGGCTCGATTATTTAATTGTAATTTACACCATTATATAGACTTTATATCTACTTCTTTTCCATCCTGCCATAATCTTTCAAGATCATAAAATAATCTGTCCTCTTCGTTGAAAATATGTACAATAACATCACTATAATCTAATAATATCCAGTTTCCTGAAGAATATCCTTCAACATGTCCAGGATGAATACCTTCTTTACCAAGTTTTTCTTCTACATTATCACATATAGCCTGAACCTGGTTTTTATTTGTTCCTCCTGTAATAACAAGATAGTCAGCAAGAACTGATATTTCACTGATATCAATAACTTTAATGTCCTGTCCTTTTTTCTCAGCGATTTCATTACATATATTTTTTAATTTATCTACTGTGTTCATTTTACTTCCTCCATTTTTATGAAATATTCATATGCTATTAATGTATCTTTAATTAATTCTTTTCCCTTTTCTTTATTATAATTTATTGTATCTTCAATAATCATAAATGTTGTTTTATCTAAATCTTTAAATGCAAGATCTCTGTAATATTCAAGGTTTCTAGCTTTATCCCTCTTTGGCTCAATATAGTCGGCCACGTAAATAATCTTATCAAGCAAAGTCATATCGCTATATCCTGTTGTATGAAGTCGTATAGCTCTAAGGATTTCTTTATTCTCAATACCATATTTTTTATTTGCCACATATTCACCAAGTTTTGCATGCAATAAAGATGGATTTTCATACTCTAATTTATCTATCTTAATATTATTTTCTTCACATAATCTTATTTTTTCATCATTAGGGATACATTTTGCACAGTCATGCAAAAGTCCTGCAAGATAAGCATCATCAATATTATAATTATATGCCATGGCAAGCATTGATGCTGTATAGGCTACTCCGAGTGTATGAATAAATCTGTAATCATCAAGTTCTTTATGAAGATTTTCAAGGATTTCTTTTCTTTTCATGATAATTTTTTAAATTATATAAAAATTATTTATAGAGATTTTTTTCTTTTATATAATTTAAAACCTCCTTAGGTACAAGATAGTTTATTGATTTATCTGATTTTATTCGGTCTCTTATAACTGTTGATGATATATCAATATTTGGCATGGTTAAGAAAAAAATATCAGCATTATATTCTTTTTCTAAAAATGCTTTTTTTTCAAGCAGTTTTTTATCCATATCATTTAAATAAGATTTATCATAATTGCTGCTACTACCACTATTTCTTCTTGCTACAACGATATTTGCAAGTTTTACAATATTTTCCGGTTCTTTCCAGTTATCAAAATAAAGCAGGGAGTCTTCGCCCATAATAAAATAATATTCATTATCCGGATTAGTTTCTTTAAGAATTCTTAATGTATCTACCGTATATATCTTACCACTTCTATTTAATTCAATATCCGAAAAAATAAATTTTTCACTTGAATTTATAGCAAGCTCTATCATGGCTTTCCTGTCATCATTTGATATAATTAAATTTTTATCTTTATGAGGCGGATTTCCGGATGGCATAAATAATATTCTGTCTAAATTTAGTTCTTCCAAAGCATATTCAGCCATAATTAAATGAGCGATGTGAATTGGATTAAATGTTCCGCCAAGAATCCCTATTTTTTCTTTATTTTGCATATAATCACCAATTATTATTTAAAATATTTTGATTTATTATCTTTTGGTTTTCTATAAAGAATGATTTTTCTTCCAATTACCTGTACTACTTCTGCTTTTGTTCTCTCAGCTAAAACATTTGCAATATTTTTTGGAGTATCCATGCAGTTTTTTAGTACATTAATCTTTATTAATTCTCTTGCTTCAAGGGCTTCATCAATGCCATTTGTAAGTTCAGGCGTAATAATTGCTTTTCCAACCTGATAAATTGCAGGCATATCTAAAGCCATTTTCTTTAAATAAGCTCTTTCTTTACTCGTCATCTTATTTTTCCTTTTATTTATAATATTCAAAAGCATGTCCGTATACGTAAACAGTATCACCGTCAGTAATGCCAAGATTTTCAAGTTCATCAAGGATTCCATTGTCTTTCATAAAGTTCTGGAAGAACATAAATCCTTTTTCAGCTTCAAGATTTGTGTAACCAAGCATTTTTTCAACACGTGGTCCGCTTATGCTAAATTCACCTTCACCGATTTTTTCAACAACCACAGGTTCGTTAGTATCAAGGGCTGTTCTGTCAGGGAAATATTCCTGTTCATAAGTGATTGGAGCTGTATTAATTTCTTTAAGTTTATCATAAACAGCAAATAATAACTCTTTAATACCACTTCCCGTAACACCTGAAATAGGGAAAATTTTATATCCCTTAGGTTCAAATTCGTCTTTTAATTTCTGGATAGGGTCGTTTCCACTTCCATCATCAAAAATTAAATCTATTTTGTTTGCAGCAATAAATTGTGGACGCTCTAATAAATCTTTATTAAAAGCACCTAATTCTTCATTTATTTTATAAATATCTTCAATAGGATCTCTTCCTTCTGAAGATGATGCATCAACAACATGTATAAGGACTCTTGTTCTTTCAACATGTTTTAAAAATTCATGTCCAAGACCAACGCCTTCTGAGGCACCTTCAATAAGTCCGGGAATATCAGCAATAACAAATCCTTTACCATCTACAAGGTCAACAACTCCAAGGTTTGGATTTATAGTTGTAAAATGATAATTTGCTATCTTTGGTTTTGCATTTGTAACACGTGATAAAAATGTTGATTTACCAACGTTTGGATAACCTACAAGACCAACATCTGCAATAACTTTAAGTTCAAGGATAACTTCAAGTTCCATTGCATCACCGCCAGGTTGTGCATATTGTGGAGCCTGCATTGTAGGTGTAGCAAAGTGCTGGTTACCTTTTCCGCCTCTTCCACCTTTGAGTACAACAACTCTTTTATTATTTTCAGACATATCAGCAATTACTTTTCCTGAAGTTGCTTCTTTAATAATGGTTCCTAAAGGTACTTTTAAAGTAAGGCTTTCACCATCTTTACCATGCTGTCTTTTTTTACCGCCTTCTTCACCCGGTCTTGCAGCAAATTTTCTTTTATGTCTATATTCATAAAGAGTATTTATTCCTTCATCAACTTCGAAAATGATGTCTCCACCTTTTCCACCGTCTCCTCCGTCAGGTCCGCCGGCAGGAACATAAAGTTCTCTTCTGAAACTAACATGTCCATCGCCACCCTTACCGGATTTAATCAAAATTTTAGCGTTATCTGCAAACATAATATCAATTCCTTTATATTAAAAAATACGTCGCCTATATTACTAGGCGACGCGCAATGTCTTTATAAATTACTTAGCAGCTGCAATAACAGATACCTGTTTTTTGTCTCTGCCTTTTCTTTCAAATTTAACGATACCATCTGTTAAAGCAAATAATGTATCATCTCCACCACGTCCTACATTGACACCTGGATGAATCTTTGTACCACGCTGTCTGTAAAGAATATTTCCAGCTTTAACAAACTGTCCGTCTGCTCTTTTAGCACCTAGTCTCTTAGACTCAGAGTCTCTACCGTTCTTTGTAGAACCAACTCCCTTTTTATGAGCAAAAAACTGAAGGTTCATTTGTAACATACTTACACCTCCTCGATATGTAAATCAATATAATTATTATAATTCTTTTTAATCTCGTTAAGTCCTAAATATAATGATTCAATTAAAATCGAAACATCACTGCTTAACGCTGATTCTACCTCAAACTTTAAATATCCACCATTTTCATCATCACTATCAAGCTTTGTTTTACTATCTGTTAATTCATTAATAGAATTAATACAATTAATAACTAAAGCTGATACTGCAGAACATACAATATCATTTCCATAATCAGAATAACCTGCATGACCACTGCATTCAAATGAATATTTCTTATCGTTCTTAGTATAAAAAATAATATCAATCATGGGCAAACCAGGGATTAAGCATTGATCTTATCAATCTTAACTTCAGTATAAGCCTGTCTATGACCATTCTTCTTATGATATCCAGATTTTCTTTTATATTTGTATACGATAACTTTTTTACCTTTACCATTTGATAAAACTGTACCGTCTACAGATGCGTTAGCTACTGTTGGATTTCCAACCTTAACATCGCTATCGCTTACTAAAAGAACCTGATCAAAAGTTACTTTTTCATCGGCTTCCAAACCAAGTTTCTCAACTTTAATAATATCGCCTTCAGAAACTTTGTACTGTTTGCCACCTGTTGCTATAACTGCGTACATATGGCACCTCCTATTTAACATTACTCGCCAACTTCGGTGTTATTTTCATAAACTTATAACCTCGTTGTGCGGCATACTATGATATAATACCATATAGGTTTTATACATGTCAAGAAATTAATTCTTTTTAATCTTCTTTTTCCCAATTATTACCGGACAAATCCTTGTTAATATTTCATCTCCAATATAACACATAAATAAAATTATGATTATCATTAAGATGTATCCTGGATTATTATGTTTCATATATTTAGCTGTGAACGGCAGGGCTTTAAAAAACATAATTGGAAATTTATGTAATAGCAATACGCTCATGGAAATTTTTCCAAAGTGAATAAGCAATCTATTATTCTCAAAAATACATGAAACAATAAATAATGGAACTATCATCCATAAGCAGTTAAATATCATTAAAATATAATTTCTACCAAATTTCATAAGTCGTACCTGTGTATGACCGTTGAATTTTAAAAGAAAATATCCTGATAAAATAAAAAGTATTGTAATAATTATTGATATAATCTTATGTTTTTCTATTTTTTTTGAATATTTAATCATTATATCTTTTGAAAGCAGACCAATTTCAAAAAATGATGCCATAATAATTGCTGATTCAAAAGAAAAAGGAAGTATTAATCCTTTTAATATATAACCTAATGAAAAACATAAAACTATATATAACAATCTAAGAATAGTTTTATCCTTTGAATCTTTGTTTTTTATCAATGTTTCATAGGAATCTACGATTAAAAATACTGATAATAAACATGGTAAAAACCATAAAGGTCTGTTATATATCATTATTCCTGTATTGTAGCCTAAAAAATTATTTCTGGCACTTCCATAAAACATTCCAAAAATAAATATAAAGAATTTTTTTATAAAATAAGATATTTCATATGAACTGTTCTTTAAATAAAGAAAAGCAAGATAAACTAATATACTTAAAATTGAAAAAGAAAGGTATGGAAGATAAATTTTAATAAATTTATCTTTCCATACATTTTTTTTATCATCTTTGCATTTATAGTTTATTCCCGATAAAAAGAAGAAAAACTGAAGTGCAAATGCAGATAATATTACTCTTGTTTGGCAGGCATCCATTGCATGAATAATTACTATCAATATAATGGATAAACCTCTAAATACGTCTAAAAAGTTAATTCTATTACTGTCATTTTTCATACACACACCTGTTATAATAACTGTCCGGCCGATAAATTAAATATTTAAGAATGATTTAACAACATTCTTCATTTCGTCAACTTCACAAATATTATTATGGATAATATCAGCATTTCTTATTTCTTCAATTGCATTTGGGACTTTTACATTAGCAATTTCACTTAATTTATCAACCATTTCAAAGTCGCTTAAATTATCATATTTTGTATCAATTGAATTAAGAACGCTTCTTGTGAACTTAAATGGACTTGCTGTTGATACTACAAGCAACTTCTTAGAGTTATCAACTTCATTTCTATATTTATCACAAACGTTTGCAGCTACTGCTGTATGTGTATCAATGACATATCCTGTCTTTTCATATAAATCTTTAATAGTCTTTGATGTTTCTTCTTCTGTAGCATAATTTCCATAGAAATCTTCTAATGCAGCTTTCATATCATCTGTAATTGTATATGTTCCATTTGTATTAAGGCTGTTCATATATTCTGCATTTTTCTTATCATCATTTCCGGCAATCTTAAAGATAAGTCTTTCTAAGTTGCTTGAAACTAAAATATCCATTGATGGTGATGTTGTTAAAACAAATTCTCTGTTTTTGTTATATTCACCTGTTTTAAAGAAATCAAATAAAACTTTATTTTCATTGGATGCACAAATAAGTTTTGAAATAGGAAGTCCCATGCATTTAGCATAATATGCAGCAAGTATGTTACCAAAGTTTCCTGTAGGAACAACTACATTGATTTCTTCATTTTCTTCAATTTCATTATTTGCAAGAAGTTTAGCATATGCATAAACATAGTAAACAACCTGAGGAATTAAACGTCCGATATTTATTGAATTTGCTGAAGAGAACTGATATCCTTTATCGCTTAATTCTTTTTCTAAATCTTTATCATTAAATAAAATCTTAACACCTGTCTGAGCCTGATCAAAGTTTCCTTTAATTCCAACAACAAATGTATTATCACCCTTCTGAGTAACCATCTGTTTTTCCTGGATTGGACTTACACCACCCTTTGGATAGAAAACAATAATCTTTGTTCCTTCAACACCTGCAAATCCGGCTAATGCAGCTTTTCCTGTATCACCTGATGTTGCAGTAAGAATTACAATATCATTTTTGACATTGTTTTTCTTTGCTGATGTTGTAAGTAAATGAGGTAAAATTGATAAAGCCATATCCTTGAATGCTATTGTGGCACCATGGAATAACTCTAAGAAATACATTCCATCAGATTTAACTAAAGGAGCAATTTCTTCTGTATCAAATTTTGAATCATAAGCTTTTTCAATACATGATTTTAATTCTTCTTCTGTAAAATCTGTAAAGAATTTACTCATTACAAGATAAGCAATTTCTTTATATGATTTATCTTTAATTTCATTTAATGAAACATCTAAAGCAGGAATCTCTGTTGGTACAAATAAACCGCCATCATCTGATAAACCTTTTAAAATAGCCTGTGATGCACTTACTCTTAAATCAGCATTTCTTGTGCTCTTATACATGATTTCCATAAATAATCCTCCAATTAAATCTTATTTATTATTAATATAGTTTATAAGACCTTCGGCCTTAATAATATTCTGCATAAATTCAGGGAAAGCCTGACCTTGATATGTGTGATTCTTTGTTTTATTAACAATAACACCAGAGTCAAAATCAATTTCAACTTCATCGCCATTATCAATATCTAAAGAAGCTTCCTTACATTCAATGATTGGTAATCCAATATTAATTGCATTTCTATAAAAAATTCTTGCAAATGTTTCTGCGATAACACAGCTAACACCTGAAGCTTTAATAGCTATTGGAGCATGTTCTCTTGAAGAACCACATCCAAAGTTTTTTGTTGCAACAATAATGTCACCTTTATTTACTCTTGTAGCAAAGTCTTTATCAATATCTTCCATACAGTGTTTTGCAAGCTCTTCTGCATCAGGTGCATTTAAATATCTTGCAGGTATAATAACATCTGTATCTACATTATCACCATATTTATGTACAATTCCTTGTGCTTTCATAATATCCTCCATTCATTTTATAAATTAATCTAACTCATCAGGTGATGCTAATTTACCAAGTACAGCACTTGCTGCAGCAACTGCAGGGCTTGCAAGATAAATCTCTGATTCAACATCTCCCATTCTTCCTACGAAGTTTCTGTTTGTTGTAGCAACAGCTTTTTCACCTTTTGCAAGAATACCCATATGTCCTCCAAGACATGGACCGCATGTTGGTGTACTTACGGCAGCTCCTGCTTTGATAAATGTCGAAACAAGTCCTTCTTCAACAGCCTGTAAATAAATAGCCTGTGTTGCAGGAATAACAATTGTTCTTACTCCTTTGGCAACGTGTCTGCCTTCTAAGATTTTAGCTGCAATTCTGATATCAGAAATTCTACCGTTTGTACATGAACCAATAACAACCTGATCAATCTTTATATCATCTTTTGTAGCTTCATCTATAGTCTTTGTATTTTCTGGTAAATGAGGATATGCAACTGTTGGTTTTAATGCACTTAAATCAATATCATAAACTTCATCATATTCTGCATCTTCATCTGCTTCAAATACTTCATATTCTTTATCAGAATGTTCTTTAATATATTCAATAGTTTTTTCATCTACAGGGAAAATTCCATTCTTTCCACCTGCTTCAATCGCCATATTACATATTGCAAATCTGTCATCCATTGAAAGGTATTTAACACCTTCACCAACAAATTCCATTGATTTATATAATGCACCGTCAACTCCGATTAAACCAATGATATGTAAAATAACATCTTTACCGCTTACCCATTTTGCAGGCTTTCCAATAAGATTGAATTTAATAGCTGAAGGTATTTTAAACCAGGCTTTTCCTGTAGCCATTCCTGCAGCCATATCTGTACTTCCAACACCTGTTGAGAATGCTCCAAGTGCACCATAAGTACATGTGTGCGAGTCAGCTCCTATAACAGCATCTCCGGCAACAACAAGACCTTTCTCAGGTAAGAGAGCATGTTCAATACCAACTTCACCTGTTTCAAAGAAATTTGTGATGTTATTTTTGTAAGCAAATGTTTTAGAACATTTACATAATTCAGCTGATTTAATGTCTTTGTTTGGAGTAAAATGATCAAGAACAATTGCAATTTTGTCCTTATCAAATACTGAATTTACTTTCATCTTTTCTAATTCTTTAATAGCAACCGGACTTGTAACGTCATTACCAAGTACCAAATCAAGGTTTGCTTCAATTAACTGACCTGCAGTAACTGAGTCTAAACCGGCATGTTTTGCTAAAATTTTCTGAGTCATTGTCATTCCCATTGTATGCATCCTCCTAAAAATATTACATTAAGAAAAATCTTATCATTATTTTCCAATTATATCAAGGTTTTAAACATCAAAAAAGTGGAAGAAACCTTCCACTTTTTCATAAAAAACATATAAAAACCAATTTTATTTTTTCATATTTGCAAATTTTGCCTGATAATCTTCAATTTTTATTAAAATTTTATCATAATCTTTTGCATTAATTTTGCCATTACTTCTAAAGTTCTCAACAAGGTCAAGGTATTCCTTATACGCTTTATACGCAGAATCTTTATAATTATTTGATAAAAATAATTTTATTTCATTTTCTTTAGATTCCAACTCTTTCTTTGTTTTTCCTAAAAGCATATAGATCACCTCTTTATATGAATTTATTTAAAACGATTAGTCAAGTTCACCTGAAAGCATATCACCATATCCTCTTGTAAGTCCTGTAACACCTGTCCTTACGAGCTCCATAATCTCAAATCCATTTAATAAATCTAAAAACGCATCAAGCTTTTGTTTATTACCTGTTAATTCAATCATCATAGCATTCTCAGTAACATCAACTACTTTTGCTCTGAAAATCTCTGCAATGGATAATATCTGCTGTCTCTTTTCAGATTCAACTGCGATCTTACAAAGAACAAGTTCTCTGCAAACGGATGTCTTTGGTTCTAATTCTATAATATCCTTAACATCAACAAGTTTTGATAACTGTTTTCTTATCTGTTCTAAAACTGCATCTTCACCACGACATACTATTGTCATTCGTGAAAAACCTTCTGATTCAGTTTCGCTGACTGTAAGAGAATCTATATTATATCCTCTTCTTGCAAAAAGTCCTGAAACTCTTGATAAGACACCTGCAGTGTTTTGTACCAAAATTGATAACACCATTTTCTTCATGATAAAAATCTCCTTAGTTATGTATATTATATGTCAAAATAATTGAAATTTTGTTTTATTTTAACTGGTTTTACCTTATAAATATTTTATCAAATACTAATATTATTTGTCAATTTTATGAACGATATATCTTGAAAAATTAACAAAATAGTCATTATTTTTCTTCAAATTCAACGTTCACAAAAAAAGCACCGTCTTTTTCATCGATTTTTACTACTTTACCTTTGTCAGTTTTTAATCTGTCTCTTGATGGAATGTTATTTGACATTGCAATTGCAGGCTTTATTGTATAATAATACATAATACCCTGAAGTGTCTGTAATACTGATTCATCAACAACAACCTCATCACCTGTTTTTACAAGATTAGGCCTTTCCATTTTAAATTCTATAGTCTGCATATTCATCTTCCTTATAAATCTATTATATTTATTTTAAAATTTCTTTTATCTACAACAAAAGTAGGACATCTCTATCCTACTTTTGAATATAAATATTAAATTATAATAATCGAAATAAATATCAAATATAATGAAAATATTATTTAACCATCCAATGAGCTAACTGTCTTATAGTTCCATCATCCTGTTCTTCAAGTTCGTCAATGATAAAAATTTCATCATCCTGTTTTGTGAACTCGCTGATAGCTTCCTTTGCTTCATTAATACTTGAATATTGTCCTAAAACACCGCTTCCATCAGATTCCTCTGACTTATAAACACCTAATTCAAAATATCTTTTCATGGGTTAATATACCTCCAAATAATTTATTATTATAATTACGTAACTCTACACCTAACATTATTTTACTACATTTAACCATAAATGTTAATATATTTTTTTAACTTTCAAGAAACTTTAATAAATCATCATAAATATTTTTTGCGTCTTCATAGCCCATTTCATATAATTCTTTTAATTTTGAAACGTCTTTTTCAAGTCTTCCTATTGTGATTTCTTTTGAAGGCCTGATACAAAAAAGATTACCCTTCTTTTCCTGATTAATAATATACTCTAAAGTATTATTATATACATTATGTCTTTCTTTTATTGCATTGATAAGATTTGGATATGCTGAATATTTTACCTTAAGTACAGGTAAAATATTATTTGGTTTCTTTCTATAATCCAAATCCCTTGTAAGTATAACAACATTTTTCTTGTTTCCATCCTGTACGGATTTTCTTACAGGAATAGAATCTGAAAGACCGCCATCTAAATATAATCTTCCATCTATTTTAACCATATTTGAAATAAGCGGTAATGAACAGGAAGCACGGAGTTTATCCATATCTTTTCTGCCATCTTCAATCTTAAAATATTTCGCAAGACCGGTTTCGCAATCCGTTGCTACTGCATAAAATTCACCGGTATATTTTTTAAATGCCTCATAATCAAAAGGCATAAGCTTTTCAGGCACATCTTTATAACACATTTTTTTATTAAAATAATCACCTGTTGTAAGAAGTGACTGAATGCTTGCATAATTCTTATCATTAATATAATTTACATTAACATAATAATTTCTTTTTCTCTGTTTTGAAACGTAATTTATACCATTTACAGAACCTGCACTTACTCCATAAACATGCTTAAATTCTATATCATTATCAATAAAAAAATCTATAACACCGGTTGTATAAAGACCTCTCATACCACCGCCTTCAAGAATCAGTCCATAGTCATACATATTATACCACCTTTATATTTTCAAAATAAAGCTTGCCATTCTGAAATAAACAAGTAATGAAATTGCATCTACAAGTGTTGTAATAAATGGTGAAGCCATAACAGCAGGATCAAATCCAATTTTCTTTGCAAGAATAGGAAGTGTACATCCGATTATTTTTGCAAAAAATATTGTTACAATAAGTGTAATGCAGACTGTCAATGCTACATAAACACCAATTCTGTCAATAAGTAATAATTTAACAAAATTACAAGCTGAAAGTGTAATACCACATAATAAGGCAACTCTTGCCTCTTTCCAAATTACTCTGAAGATATCATTAAATTCAATTTCTTCAAGAGAAAGAGCACGAATAACCGTAGCTGAAGCCTGTCCTCCTGAGTTACCACCTGTATCCATAAGCATTGGTATATAGGCAGTAAGAACAACCTGTGCTGCTAAAGCTTCTTCAAAGCTTGTAATAATCATTCCTGTAAATGTAGCAGAAATCATGAGTAACAAAAGCCATGGGATTCTTGCTTTCCATGTTTCAAAAATATTTGTTCTGAAATATGTTTTGTCATTTGGAATGATAGCGGCCATTTTCTTGATATCTTCTGTTGCCTCTTCCTGGATGACATCCATAGCATCATCGAATGTTACGATACCCACAAGTCTGTTTTCATCATCAACAACAGGGATTGCGAGTAAATCGTATTTTTTAAATTTATTAGCAACAGTTTCCTGATCTTCAAGTGTATGTGCATAAATAATGTTAGTATCCATGAGATCTCTTATAATTGTATCTTCATCAGCAAGTAAAAGTGTTTTTATTGAAATTGCACCAATTAAAAGTCTGTTATTATCAGTAACATAGCATGTATAAATAGTTTCTTTATCAATTCCTGTTCTTCTGATACGTTTAAATGCCTCTTCTACAGTCATATTAGGTCTTAAGCTTACATATTCAATTGTCATGATACTGCCGGCACTGTCTTCAGGATACTTAAGAATTTCATTAATCATCTGTCTTGTCTCAGGATCAGTATTTAATATAATTCTTTTTACAACATTAGCAGGCATCTCTTCAACAATATCAACCGCATCATCAATATATAACTCTTCTAAGACATCTTTAAGTTCGTTATCACTAAATCCCTGAATAAGCATAGCCTGTGCTTCAGGATTCATTTCTACAAACACTTCAGCTGCAAGTACTTTTGGTAATAATCTAAAAAGTAATGGTATTCGTGATTCATTTAATTCACTAAAAATAGCTGAAATATCCGCAGGATTCATTTCTTCAAAAATATCCCTTAAATCAGAATATTTTTTTTCATTCAAAAGAAGCTTTATATTTTCAATAAAAGCTTCTGTATCTTTGATATTTTCCATAATAACTTCTGCCTTTCATATTTAATCATAAAAAATAATTATTATGGAAGTAAGCACATAAATCGGCATAGATTTAATAATTTATTATAATAAATATATTAAATCATTAAATCTATGCCGATATTATATAATCTGCCCACCTCCGCTATCGGCTCCAGAGTCCATTAAATCACCTCCTAAATATGCTATATTATTCATTTACTTTTGAAATAATATAATCCTTAACTTCATCTTTATCTATATCAAGGGAACATGCAAGTTCGCCATATAGACTGTTTTCAGCAATATTAAAATATTTTTCATCTCCTGCAGTGATTTTCTTACCAACTGCCAGTCTTTCTTCTTTTCTATGATAAATAGTTTTAATAATCTTTACAAGTTCAACAGGGTCACATTTCTTTATAGCCTCTTTATAATCAAGCTCCCTTTTTCTTTCATCAGAAATCCAAAGAACACCAATATTTTTTATATCATCAATAAGAGCGTTTGCTTCATCTTTTGAAAGAATCTTTCTTAAAACAACTTTATCATTATCTACAGGTAAAAAATATTTTGAAGCTTTTGCATAATATGGTTCTAAAGTATAATATTGTTTATCATTTGACATGCCATCAAGTTTACCTACAGCTATAATTTTACACACACCGTTACTGCCATATATAACCAAATCGTTCACTTTAAACATATGCACATCTCCATTCTGATATCTGAAAAACCAAAAATACACTCATCTTATTATATCACTTTTTTTTGGAGATTATAAGAAATAAATAATTTTATTTTTTTATTTTTCCCTCTATGTATTCGCCAACCTTTTCTTTTGCTTCATCAAAAATTTTATGTGTTTCATCCATAAAATCTTTTCTTTTCTTAACTTCCTTATCAACAAATTCCTTTAAATTCTGTGAAAAACTTGTTCTATCCATTCTAAATCCAAAGAAAAATCTTGGATTTTCTTTTGCATCAATTCCCTTCTGTCTGATAAACGTCTTAAGTTCTTCGTATCTGATAATAATTTCCTTATCATCAACATAAGACTTGATTTTATTTGAAATACTCATAGAATACCAGAAATCAAGATATAATACACCATAAAAGAAACCAATAAAAAATGAGAATAATAAATGTTTTGAAAGCCAGTAAAGTGCATTAAGAATTCTTGGATGAATTAAGAAATAATAACCGGCTGATAATAAAGTCCAATAAAATGAATATCTTGGACATATAATACCTTTAATATTTCCCCATTCATTTTCATAATCCCAAAGTTTAATTTTCATATTTGTTATAAAAATAAGGCCTGCAATATATTCAATAACAGTAACAATGATTGCCATTACAATAAATAAGCAAATTTTTCTAAGAATTTTATTATCTATAAAAGATAAATTTATATATGACATCAAAAACAAAGCACATAAGCTAAAGCCATACAAAGGAAGGTACGGTCCTGCTAAAAATCCAGGATTAATCCATCTTCTTTCAGGATTAGCACTCGAAAAAAATCTTCTGTAGAATAATTCAAGCACCCATCCAAATAAGCTTCCTATACCAAATAAAAATGCTAATATTATTGCAAAATTCATAAGTCTGTCCTTTCATTAAAAAATTTTTAAAGTCTTAAATAAGATTTTTTCTTAATCCCTTAGGATAATGATTTTTTATCTGTCCATTAACTATTTTCCCAAAAGATAAAGGATTCCCATCAACCAAAAGAAGAATCCAGCCATTTTCATAAGATGTATTATTATCTAAATCATCATTTATTTCAATAGTTTCACCGGATATATATTT
This sequence comes from Lachnospiraceae bacterium RM5, assembly GCA_900110975.1. Classification (GTDB taxonomy): domain Bacteria; phylum Bacillota; class Clostridia; order Lachnospirales; family Lachnospiraceae; genus Bovifimicola. The sequence continues at coordinate 147,696 of FOFK01000003.1, read as the reverse complement.
TTTTATTCTTATATCATCCGAAGAAAAATTAATTATATTTTTAAAATCATCCTTTTTTAGCGCCTTAGCAAGAGAATATGATGGTTTGAAAATGTTTTTTTCTACCGTTCCTAAATGTAGTCCTAATCGTAAAACTTTTACTTTTGATAGAATCTTATCAAGATTTATAACATCTTTTGGTACAAGATACAAATTATCTCCAAAAGAAATCAGTTTATTATCATATATATCATTTTTCTTTTCTTCACTAAAGTTTGAGTCAATAAATTTTTTTAAAGATGGATATTCTTTAAATGAGTTTCCTCTAACTTCTTTAACTTTCTTTTTAATAGTACTTTCTCCGGCTACATTTTTATAAAGTAAAGCTGCAAAATGTCCTTCTCCAATTCCCTGATGAGGAAAATGTCTTACTGTTTTAACCAGATAAAAATCCGGATGAGTTTTTAAAAACTCTTCTACTACTTCTTCATTTTCGCTTTTATTAAATGTACAGGTTGAATATACCATATATCCATCATTCTTTAACATAGAAGATGCATTATCAAGAATATGCAATTGTCTTTCTTTACATATCTTCACATTTTCTAATGACCATTCATTACGTGCATCTTCATTTTTTCTAAACATTCCTTCTCCGGAACATGGAGCATCAACCATGATCTTATCAAAATCTTCAATAAAGATTTTCTTTAATTTATCTGTATCTTCATTAATTACAATAGCATTATCAATGCCCATTCTTTCAATGTTTTCAGATAATATCCTGCATCTTTTTGAATTAATCTCATTTGAAATTAATACACCTTTTGAATTTAATTTTATTCCCATGGTAATACTTTTTCCGCCGGGTGCCGCACATAAATCCAAAACCTTTTCACCTTCTTGTACATCAAGTAAAAATGCAGGAATAGAGGCACTTGGCTCCTGTATATAAAATAAACCCATTTCATGAAAAATACTTTTTCCAGGTGTATCAATATCATAAATATAACTTAAATCTGTTTTATCATATTTTTTAAATTCATAATTAAAAACTTTTGACAAGTAATCTATATCAGTTTTATTTTTGTTTAAAATAAAGGCTTTTGTGCTATCTTTATCATAACTTTTTAAGAAATCATCATATTCATCTTTTAATAATGATTTCATAATATCTAAAAAATCTTTTGGAAGCTTTATGGTATCATTCATAAGTATACTCCTGACTATTTTGCGATAATAAGGCTGCCTCATTTTATTGAGACAGCCAGAAAATTTTTATAAAAAGTTTTTTATTTTTTCCATAATCCATGAAGATTGCAATATGCATAAGCTGCAATAACTTCATCATCATCTGTTAAAGCAAATGAAGCTTCAGGTTTATCACCTGGATTTAATTTCTTTAACTGATAATTATTTTTTGTTTCAATTGCAATCCATTCAATATAATGAACGTCCTGCATAGGATGATCTACTTCTCCAACTTTTACATTGCAGATATTTCCATTTACTTCAAAAACAGGAACGTGTTTTTCAACAGCTGCATCAACTTCTCCTGCTTTTAATTCAACCATTTCATCTCCACAACATATTGTTGGTGTCTTAGCATCGTCTAATAAAACAACAACTTTTTTACATTTCTTACAAAATAATACCTTCATAAAATACCTCCATAAATTAATTTAACGTTCGAAACACATAATACATATATTTATAATAACAAAATTAAATTACTTAGTCAAGATTAGTACGGTATTATTTAAAGTGCATTATTTGCTCTTAAATGTACCTGTTATTGTACCAGGAGCAGGAGTATCTTTATAAACAAGCTGGATCTGAATTGCTTCAAGTCTGTATCCATATCCTGCTGTTCCTGCAGACTGACCATTTTTAGCCCATCCAAGCCAGCCAAACTTCTCTGCCTGAACTCTGTAATATACATCAAATATATCAGCTGCAGGTCCTCTGAGTTTAATCTGAATTGCCTCAAGTCTTAATGATTTACCAACTGTACCTGAAAGTTCATTGTCTGTTACAAACTTTTGCCAGCCATACTTTTGAATATGGGTTCTATAATTTAATCCCTTAGCATAATTTCCATAAAAATAACTTTTAAAATCAAATTTATTATCAAAGCATATTTTTATTGCTTCTAATCGTTTTGATTTACCAACTGTTCCTGATGTTTCTCCACTTGATACATAATTCTTTTCCCATCCTATGGATTGCACCTGAACTTTATATATTACATTAGGAATTGAATTTTTATCATAATATGACGAAACTAATTTATTATCTATTAATTTAAACTCTTTAATAGGATAACCATATGATGTATAATCAGAAAAAAATTCATCCTTTTTTTCAGCTAATTTAATCTGGATAGCTTCAAGTCTGTATCCATATCCTGCAGTTCCAGCTCTTTGACCATTTTGTGCCCATTCAAGCCATCCAAACTTTTCTGTATGCACTCTGTAATTCACATCATAATATGAACTTATTTCACCATCTAATACAATTTGAATTGCTTCAAGCCTTAGTCCTTTACCGACTGTTCCTGAAATATCACCATCTTTAATATATGATTTTTCCCAGCCTTTACTTTGAATATGGGTTCTATAGTTTATACTGCCAAGTGAACTGTCAAGTTTTTTGCCATTTTTATCAGTTAACATGATCTGGATAGCTTCTAATCTTTTTCTTTTTCCGATTGTTCCGGAAGTCTGTCCATTTTTAACATATGATTTTTCCCAGCTGCTACTTTGAATCTGTGTTTTATACGCAACAGATACACATTCATACTTTTTATTTATAACATAATAATATATTACTTTTGAATTTCCATCAGAAAAACTAACATAACATCTATATTTTTTTACACCATCACCAGCTGTTACTATACATTTATCAGAAGAACCTAACTTATCTGATTCATCTGTATACCAGCTATAGCTTGCATTTTCATCATTTGAAGCAGCTTTTAAAGTTACTTTATCATTGGTATTTGCATATATTTTTACATTATCTTTTGTGCTGTAACCATCTGCCCATGCATCATAACCTGAATCTAAAATAACATAAAAAAATACATATTTTGTTGTATCATATCCATCAAAAACTTTACAATAGTAATACTTAGAAGAACTAATTTTATCTATAGTATATTTATTTGATGATGCACCATCTATCTTTTCATCTTCTATATCATTTGAACAATCGTACCATTCATATGTAACCTTTGACGTATCATCTCCACTTATACTTACTTCAAAAGTTGCACTGGTATCTGGTTTGATGTTTATTATTTTTTCATTATCTGTATTTTCTTCTCCTTCTGGCCATGCATTAAAGTTATTCATATTATATGTAGTAGTTATATAATAATATATAACAAAATAATTATTATATTTATCTTTTACAATACATGCATATGATTCACCATCGCAGGCATCTCTAATGGTTAAAGTTTTTGATTTTGCTTTTTTTAAAACTGACCATTCACCATAACCGGAAGTATCAAAATACCATTCATACGTAATATCATCACCTGATGATTCTGCTGTAAGAGTACAATTACCTTCAGAATCTGCATATACTTCTTTAAAGTATATATTTGAATAATTACCTATAATTTCATTATCTGTCCATGCTGATAAATTTGATTCAATACAAATATCAAAACAAACCGTTGCTTCATTTCCATATTTATCTATAACAATACATTTATAACTTGTATCTTTCGTTATATTATCGGTAGTAATTGTCGCAGTTTTTTTATCTATTTTTGTATAATTTATTTCAATACCTGCTATTGATTCATAAGAATATCCATTGTATCCTCTTAAATTACTATAATAATCTGATTTATACCATTCATATTTTATTCCATCCATTTCATCTGCTGTTGCAACAACTTCTAATTTTTTTTGTCCATTATATGGAGATGATAAAATACATGATGAATTGTAAAAATACGAAAAATCATCTTGCGAGTCATATCCCTTATAGGTTGCAGATAAATTATTATCTATTGTTAATATAACATCAAATTGTCCATTTTCACCGGAATCATACAATTCAACACGGAAATAGTATTTTTTTCCAGTTTCAAGCGAATAACTAATACAAAAATTATTACCATTTCCATCATCATCATTATCTTCTAACCCTTTTCCTTCAGAATCATATAAATATACATAGGTATCCAAATTACCAAATGAAGTAAAATTATATGTAGCATTTACTGATGGAATAAAACAAAAATATTTATACTCATCTGCATCTATAGAAATTTTTTGTTTTTCTCCAAGTGTAAGTTCTGTAGCATCATTCATTTGATTACTACCAATAGCATATACATTTTGCATTTTAAATGATAAGCCTGAAAAAATTCCGGTTAAAATTGTAAATGTCAGTAAAAGTGAAAATAATCTTGTTTTCTTTTTGATTTTTAAATTCATATTACGTCTCCTTGTTGTAAAAAAATAAAAAGCTACATTTTTTCAATGTAGCTTTTAAAGTACATATTTATAAAAATTTTGAATTTATAACAACAGTAAGAACAATTAAAAGAACTGCCAAAACTCTTGTTGCCATCTTAAGTTTTCCTTCTGTTGAGTGTGCTTTATTTTTGCTCCAATATGTATCTGACATACCTGATAAAGATGTTCCAAGTCCTGAAGTCTTGCTTTCCTGCATAAGAACAATGATAACCATAGCGATACATATTATAACATAACATATTTCAATTATTAATTTTGCGCTCACGATATATCCTCCTTAAATGTTTCGATAACCAATCTTTGTTATTTTATCATATATGTATAATTTTATCAAGACCTATTATTTGCTCTTAAATGTGTCTATTGTTGCACCAGGTGCAGGAGTATCTTTATAAACAAGCTGGATCTGAATAGCTTCAAGCCTGAGTCCTTTACCAACTGTTCCTGAGATAGCACCATCTTTAATATATGATTTTTCCCAGCCTTTACTTTGAATATTTATTTATTTTTGTATAATTTGATTTAAAACCAGTTAATGAATCAAAATCAATATCAAAACAAAGATACCCCATCAAATTATAATAATAATCCGATTTATACCATTCATATGTTATTCCATCTGTTTCATTTGCCGTTGCTACAACTTCTAATTTTTTTTGTTCATCATATGAAGAAGATAAACAACATGTATCCTGCTTAAGATAAAGTGATTTTTGAGGATTATAATCTTTATAAGTAGCATATAATTTATTATCTATTTTTAATATAACATCAAATTGTCCGCTTAGACTAGAATTATACATTTCGGCACAAAAATAATATTTTTTACCAGATTCAAGAGAATAACTAATTAAAAAATTTGTATTCACCTGCGTTAACAGAAACACTTTGTGTTTTTCTTTTTGATTTTAAAATTCATTTTTTGTCCTCCTCTAAAATATAAATTTTAAAACAAATCAAGACTCATCTAACAAATCAGGGCGTCTTTCAAGTGTTCTTTTTAATGACTCTTCTTTTCTCCATTCATCAACTTTTTTATGATCTCCGGAAAGTAATACCTTTGGTACATGCATACCCATAAATTCTTCAGGTCTTGTGTACTGTGGGTATTCTAATTTGTTATCATAAAAACTTTCATAAACAGAAGAATCTTTATTATTTAAAACACCATCAACAAGTCTTGAAATTGAATCCATCATAACAAGTGCAGGCAGTTCGCCGCCTGTTAAAACATAATCACCAATTGAAACATTATCTGTAACAATAAGTTCTAAAACTCTTTCGTCAATTCCTTCGTAATGTCCACAAAGAAAAACAAGTTCTTCTTCTTTTGAAAATTCTTCAGCCATTTTCTGGTTAAAAACTTTTCCCTGTGGAGTAAGATAAATTACTCTTGGTTTTTTCTTGTTTTCCTTTTGAATTCTATCTTCAATGGATTTATAAGCTCTATATACAGGTGGAGCCTGCATAACCATTCCTGCTCCGCCGCCATAAGGATAATCATCTACCTGTCCATGCTTATTTTCAGCAAAATCCCTTATATTTACTGTATTTAATTTTATAATATCATTTTTTATTGCTCTACCGGTAATACTGGTATTCATTGAATTTTCAATTAATTCAGGAAATAATGTTAATACATTAAATATCATAAATCCATTAATCCTTTCATTATGTGGACTTTTATATAATTTTCTTTAAGATTAACTTCCTTTATACATTCATCAATATTTGGAAGCATTAATTCTTTATTTTCTACATTTTCATTTCCTTTAACGACATAAACAGAATTTGCACCTGTTTCATAAACATCACTAACTACTCCTATATCCATTCCTTCTTCATCTATCACCTTAAGTCCGATAATATCTGCAATGTAGTACTGTCCTTCTTCTAATGGAATGGCATCTTCTCTTGAAACATATAAATCTTCTTTTTTATATTTTTCTACATCATTTATGTCATCAATTCCTTCAAATTTCAGAATTACAAACTGCTTAAAATATCTTGCATTTTCAACTTTAAGTTCTAATAATCCTGAATCTGTATTTATATAAACAGATTTTAAATAATCAAATCTCTTTACATCATCAGTTGTTGGAAAAACTTTAACTTCTCCTTTTAATCCATGAGTCTGAGTAATGACACCTACTCGAAGCATATCATTAAAATCTAACATTTAAACTCCTTCTTTTAAAAAAATAATCCCTAGAATCTATATTCTAAGGATTATTTTAGCTTTTATAAATAAAGTGTTATTCTGATACGATCTCTACTAGTACTTTTTTATTCTCCTTAAAAGCAGCAGCCTTAACAACAGAACGAATAGATTTCGCTATTCTGCCCTGTTTACCAATAACTTTACCCATATCATCAGCTGCAACCTTAAGTTCGATTACAGAACCTTTATCATCTAAAGTCTCTGTAACCTGTACCTTATCTGGAGAATCAACTAGTGCTTTTGCGAGTATTTCAACTAAATCTTTCATTGTTACACCTCCACTAGCAATCCTTATTCAATACCAGCCTGCTTTAATAATTTAGCAACAGTCTCTGTTGGCTGTGCACCATTGCTAAGCCATTTCTTTGCAAGATCAGCATCAATCTTAACTGCACTTGGTTCAACGTTTGGATTATAAGTTCCGATTTCTTCGATAAACTTACCATCTCTTGGTGATCTTGAATCTGAAACTACAACTCTATAAAAAGGAGCTTTCTTCTGTCCCATTCTTCTTAATCTGATTTTTACTGCCATTACATTCACCTCCTTGGCTAAATTTTATCTATAGTTAAAAAGGAAATTTAAATCTTCCTCTCTTACTACCTTTCATCATACCAGACATCTGTTTCATAAGTTTTTTACTCTGTTCATACTGTTTCATAAGTCTGTTAACTTCTGAAATATCAACGCCTGCACCTTTTGCAATCCTGTTTTTTCTTGATACATTAATAATCTGTGGATTGCTTCTTTCTTCAGGTGTCATTGAATAAATAATTGCTTCAACTCTTGATAATGCTTTTTCATCAACATTTGCGTCCTTGATTTTATCTCCAAGGCCCATGCCTGGAAGCATACTCATAACACCTTCGATACCACCAAGCTGTTTAATCTGTTGCATCTGTTCAAGATAATCATCAAATCCAAACTCAGCTTTTTTAAACTTCTTTTCAAGTTCCTTAGCCTTTTCATCATCAATGACTTTTTCAGCTTTTTCAATAAGTGATAATACATCACCCATTCCAAGTATTCTTGATGCCATTCTGTCAGGATAAAACTGTTCAAGGTCTGAAAGTTTTTCACCCATACCAACATAAAGAATAGGTTTTCCTGTTACGGCTCTGATTGAAAGTGCCGCACCACCTCTTGTGTCACCGTCTAACTTAGTAACAACAACTCCATCTATACCAATCTTTTCATCAAAAGTACTTGCAACATTAACTGCATCCTGACCTGTCATCGCATCAACAATGAGAAGGGAATTATCAATAGTAACATTATCTTTAATCTCGATAAGTTCTTCCATCATCTCTTCATCAATATGAAGACGGCCGGCTGTATCTATAATAATAACGTTAAAATCATTCTTTTTAGCATACTCAATGGCAGCTTTTACAATATTTACAGGTTTATGGTTTGTACCCATTGAAAAAACTTCAACACCCTGTTTCTTTCCATTTACCTGTAACTGGTCTATAGCGGCAGGTCTGTAAATATCACATGCAACAAGCAAAGGTTTTCTGCCTTTTTCTTTTAATTTACCGGCTATCTTTGCTGTTGTTGTTGTTTTACCAGCACCCTGAAGACCAATCATCATGACTGTGGTAATTTCATTTTGTGGTCTTAATGTTATCTCAGTTGTCTCGCTTCCCATAAGAGAAACCATTTCTTCATTAACAATCTTAATAACCATCTGTCCTGGCGTAAGGGAATTCATAACCTCAGAACCAATTGCTCTTGCTTCAACAGATTTAATAAAATTCTTAACAACCCTGAAATTAACATCTGCTTCTAAAAGTGCCATTTTTACTTCTTTCATTGCACTTTTAACATCAGACTCGGTTAATTTACCTTTACCCTTTAAGGTCTTAAATATATTTTGAAGTTTATCCGATAAACTTTCAAAAGCCATATACTATCCTCCGCTCAGATATCTTTAAGTATTTTCTCTGACATTTCAATTATGTCATCAATATACTTTAAATCATTTGTCTCTTTAATATTTAAAGCAATCTTTTGAATTTCTTTAATCTCATTTTTGGTATTAATAAATTTTTCTACCAAATGGAGTCTTGATTCATATTTTTCCAGTGAATCACTGCACCTTTTTATCATATCATGCACGCTTTGTCTGGATATGTTTGAATCTCTGGCAACTTCACTTATTGAGAAATCGTTAAAAACAATATTTTCATATACTTCCTTTTGATGCTTGGTAAGTAATTCACCATAAAAATCAAAAAGAAGACTTTTTCTTAACAAATCATCCATCTTTATTTTGATATATTTATTTACATGAAATACTCATCTATTTATAAACGACTTATTGATTATATAATAATATTTTTGTTGTGTCAAGTATTTTTACCTGACATTGTTTTTTTGTTTAATATCACTTCATATAACGATAGATGAAGGAATATTATTTTTTCTTTTTGTTTCACGAAATGCACCTTTTCTTCTTGCTCCATTCGGAGATAAATTTTCAGGTCTATTATTTTATACATTATTGTCACTTTTCTTGCTTATGTTATTTGCAGTAACATCTGTGTTTATAACATCACTAAATTTTACATTCTCGGCTATACTTATAACTTCTTTTGTCAATCTTAAAAGTTTATCGTATTCGTAGCGATTACAAATAACTTTGCAGTTTTCATCTTCTGAAGAATTTCTTACAACTTCGATTGATTTTGTTCTTTCTCCGGCATTTCCATATGATTAGTCATAGAACATAAGGACATTTGAATCCTTATCTGTAACCATTTCATTTATCATTCTTGAGCAAGAATCATATTTATACAAAATTGTTAAGCCACCTTCATATTTTACAGCTTTTTTATTTCCTAATTCATCATATTCGTAAACTGTTGCTGTTCCATCATGAGAGACAACTCTCACAAGCCTATTCATAAGATTGTAATCATATGTATATAACGTAGGATTTACAAGCTTATCTCTGATAACCTCCTTCTTTGTCTTTTTCTATAGCTTTTATGATTCTTCCATATAAAGTATATGTAATTTCATCATAATATACGTAATCAACAATCAATATTAATGAATTAATTCAAATCCCACTATTTCACTTAATCCGTAAAACATTTCTTCACAATATAAATATTCTTTATCTATCACTTTTTCTATTTCTTCTGCATTTGAGTCTTCAAAGAAATCTTTTGCCATGTCATCTATATTGGTATCTACATTTTCTTCTGCTGATCTAACTAACTCATATTTCTTCATTCCATTTACGTATCCCTGCATGACTGCAATATCACTATCATAAACTAAACAAGCCAATATATTAACATTTAATGTTTTAGAAATCTCAGCAGCGACTTCTTCGAAATCTTCAATTCCTACGAATTCCTCGCCAATTGAAGCATATCCTTTATCTACTTTTTCTATGCAATTATCATCACCAAAAATTTTCTTGATACTATCTACATCCTTATCATTATTTAATTTTACATTTAATTTTATACCTGTATATCCCATTAATTTTCCCTCCAATGTAACAATCCTTTTTTCATTGTTAAAAATACGTTTTCACCTGTTAATTCCTCATTTGGAATTCCCAGTACATATCTATAATATATGTAATACAATTCATTTATTCCCATACGTGAACCCATACTTCTATAAACAGATATGTTTCCTTTATGATGCTCGAATCTTATTGTTTTAACTAAATTATCAATATCTTCTTTTGAAACTCTTTCATCTCCCAATAAATAACTCACAAGAATATAATATGTCTCATAGAAATCATACATTGTCTCTTCATTTAAAATTGGTAATTCCTTTATTTTTGAATACTGCTTAATTCTTTCCAACGCCAATTTAAATTTACCAAACTCTATAGCTAATCGTATACAATTCCTTTTCAAAATTTTCTTCGAAAAATTTTTATCCTTACATTCATAAACAAAATTATTTTCTATCAAGTTTAATAAATTATCATTTGCATTTTCATTTACCTTTCCCTTTAACCATGTCCTATCATGTATATATAAATTATAACAATAACTATCCATCATATTCATTTCATGGTCATATAATTCACTTAACTTTTCCCAATATTTATCCAAACGACCATTACATTCACTTGTAATATCCGTTAAACCATGTTCTAAGGAACCCATTAATAATGAAAAATTTGTATCATACTCCTCTTCTAACCTTTTTCCCTTAACCCTTGGTTTAAATTTAACTAAAGTAAAAAGATTAATTATTTGTTCTTTATCTTCCCTTATCCAATCTTCATCCCTATATACTATTTCTATCACTTTATTAACCTTCCTTAACACTCTTTTTTCAAATATTACATTTTTCATGTATATTATCCAGCATAAAACATCTTATTATCTCACTGAATATCAAATAATAAATGCACATGAAAATGACACACTCAAATCAATACTTCTAGCTGTATTAACCAAAGCAATTATTGCAGGTAAGGATACAGCTAAAACCAGAGCCACTTCTGCCTGTGTTAAAAATTTAAACTCTGGATTTTTTAATAATCTCCATGAATATTGCACTTGATCCTGCTCATTTTCACTAGGTTGTAATTTATAAAAAATTAGTCCTGGTTGTCCAAGCCAATATGTAATTGTTCCTCCAAGTGGCCATGCATTTACTCTTGCTGGAATTGGCCAAGTAGTTCCTAATTTCCAACTTTGTCCATTAAAATATTTGCCTTTTTGATCAAAACTTATTATATTGTATAAATATCTTGCCACCTGATCTGCGCCATTCACAACACCATTTTCTGGTTTTATTTCATAAATATCTCCTAAAGTATAATCTATTATATCCACATAGTTTGTAATTTTTCCGTTATAATTTCCTACTATTCCACCAAACAATCTATCACGATTAACGATATTTCCGGGATGTTCTACTATATACATGTTATTTATATATCTGTGAGCAAGTATTCCCTGAACTATTTTTGTCATCCATAACCCTTTAGGATCATAATTATTTAGTGGATTATTAGATACATATGCGTATTTATGTAATGTATCCGGATTATATATATCACCACTATAGAAATATAATCAATTTTTTATCTAATCATTGAATATTATAGTAAGCATCCAAAATTTCACGTGCAACAGGAACAACCGGCGAAATACCATCACCTGCATTTTCCATAACAATACATATTGCTACTTTTCTTCCTGCTTCATTTTCAGCAAATCCCATAAATAGTCCATTGTTTTCTGATCCATTTTTAACCTGGGCGGTTCCTGTCTTTCCGTATGCTGTATACAAATCAGAACCATTTAATTTCTTTGCAGTACCACTTGTTACTACAGCTCTTAAAAATGTTTTCAAAAGATCTGTCTGATCTTTACTGAAAAGATTACCAACTTCTTTCTGCTCAAAGTATTTTACTCTTGTACCAAGGTAGTTATCTATTTCGCTTACAATATATGGTTTCATAAGTTTACCATCATTTGCAATTGAAGATGCAATCATACAAAGATGGAGAGGTGTAACTAAGGTTTCACCTTGTCCTATGGATGTCTGCATAATATCAAAATTTGTTGAATTTTCATCTAATTTAAACTGGCTCTTTTTATAATCAATATCAACAGGCAGTTCGGAATTAAAATACATCTGCGTACATAAGGCTTTAAATGATGTTATGTCAAGAGAAAGTCCAATATTTGCAAATGATCCGTTACAAGAATTTGCAAATGAAGATGTTAAATCTTCGCTTCCATGAGCTATACCACTTGAACAGCCTATTTTACTGCCCTGATATTCAAATGTGCTTGTACATTTAAAATAATAATCCATATATAATGTAGGGTTTTCGTTTAAATATTCTGTAAGAGTAAATAATTTAAATGTAGAACCCGGAGTATATAAACCATTTGTAGCTCTGTTAAGAAGTGATGAATTTGTTGAATCTGCAATAATTGCTTCATAATTATCAGCTACCGTATTTGGATCAAAATCAGGTTTGGATACTTCACATAGTATCTTTCCTGTTGAAGGTTCTATCATAATCACTGCACCATTATAATCTCCGAGTGCAGTATATGCTGCATTTGTAAGATTAGCATCAAGAGTTGTTACAACTGTATCACCCATATTTTTCTTGCCATTTAATTCATTTAAGGCAATTTCATCAACAGGTGCATTTGAAGTTAATAATCTATAATTCATCATTCCTTCAATACCTGATGTTCCTCTTGTTGAATATCCCACTGAATGACAGAAAAGATTTCCATAAGGATAGCTTCTGGTTTCTGATTCATCATCAGCAACAACTGTTTTTGCAAGGACATTTCCATTCCTATCAACAATACTTCCTCTGATAATACTTGTTGATAATACTTTATCTCTGTTGTTATATGGACTATTTATTACAGATTCACTATCTTTTATCTGAAATCTTATAAGATAAACAATCATTGCAACAAAAATCAATAAGAAGACGTAAGAAATAAAAATAACCGGTCTGTTTGCAGCTCTCTCAGCTCTTAATCTTGCCTTCATTTCACGCCTTTTAATAGTTTCCATTGACTGATTTTTTCTGCTTGCTTTTGCTCTTGCTTCCATCCTTGCCTGTTTTTCTTTTTTTGAAAGTTTTCTCTCTCCTGCCTTTTTTATATTCTGATTCTGGATATCAAAGTCATTATTAAGAGGCCTTCTTCTTACATTTGAAGATTTTGAATTTGCCTGATTCTTAATTCTTGCAGAGTTAGGTTTTGCAGAATTTGTTCTTGCAGAATCTGATGGTCTTTTTACTTTGCCACTATCACCTTTTTTTATTTTTTTTCTGGTGTTAGAATTAACACTGTTTCCAGCATATCTTCTGACATTTGATTTTCTTATATTTTCATTATTATGTAATTCTCTTTTGTTATCCATATTAAACTCCGATTTATAAATTAGTATTCATCGTCTTCTAATTCTTCTTCATCCATGTCTGCAGCATATACAGATAATCCCTGGAATACTGCAAACATAATCATTGTACACAGTATGGAACTTCCACCATAGCTTATAAGAGGAAGTGTAACACCTGTTGATGGGATAAATTTTATTGCTCCACCAATAGTAAGAATCGTCTGGACTGCATATGAAATAGAAAGTCCTACAGCAACAAGTTTATAAAACATATTTTTTTGTCTTATGGCAATATTACAAATAGATATAAAACATGATGCACATAAGATAATAAGAATAATAGCAAAGAAACTTCCAAGTTCTTCTGCTATAGCTGCAAACATAAAGTCCACTTCTACTTCAGGTACAGTCTGTGGCATACCTTTATAAAGGCCAAGTCCCAAAAATCCGCCTGTACCTATTGCAAATAAAGACTGTGCAACCTGATAACCGGAATTTTGTATATCAGACCATGGATCTAAAAACGCCTGAACTCTTACTCTTACGTGAGAAAATAATTTATATCCCAAAATTCCTGCACATGAACCGCCAATCAATCCTGCGATAATATATATTAAATGTTTAGATGCTATATAAATCATAATTATATAAACAATAAAAAATATAAGGGCACTACCAAGATCCTTTGATAATACAAGTATAATAACATGTATTCCCGCAAGGAGTGCTGAATATACAATTCTTTTAAAACTTGAATCTTTATATAAAAATGCTGCTAAGAAAAATACAAACAGTATTTTTACAAATTCAGATGGCTGGAATGTAAAACCATGGAAAGAAAGAAATAATTTTGCACCATGGGTAATAGAACCAACTATAAGAACGACACCAAGGAAAAATAATCCTGTAAAACAATACAGATATGTAAGGTGTGGTATACTTTTAAATTTTCTTATAATTGCCGGAATAATTAAAGCAAGAACTGCCGAAAAACAAACAATAAAAAACTGTTTTATTGCTTTATCATAATTTAATCTTGTAAGCATCATAAATGATATATCAAGAAACATTGATACAGTATTTATAAGGCCTTTATCATATTTTTCTTCATAAAATACGCTATATAACCCTCTGAACATAATAAAAAATATAAGCTGAATAACATAAAATACAATTACACTTATATCTTTTGTATTAAGATAGCATACAGCTCCTGCAGTAAAATGAAAAATATATAACATAACCGCCTGAAGAGCAAAAGCTGCCTTCATGGATTTATTATTTTTTTTATCTGATAATGTTATAAAACTAAATAATGCAAAAAACGCAAAAACTATTATAAAAATATATTTTGTAATACCTAAAAATAAGCCTTCCATAGTTTCTCCTTTATAAAATGCCTCTCTTAAAATGTCCTCTTGTAAAATCTTTTAATTCATCCTGACATTCACTATAATAAAATACTTTTATATATTTTTCAAGGATGTTAAGGGAATCATGATATGATTCAGTTGTAAGATTGATTCTGAAATTATTAATATTTAATTCATCCACTTTATCTTTAACACCTGTTAATGATAGGGGAACACTGTTAAATATAACATTATAGCAATGATTACAAAAATTCATTACATCAAAAGACATATTCTTTCTGTCTTTAATACTAATATTTTTCAACTTACCATCGCACTTAAAATAATTTTTATTAACACATCCGGCACTTATCATAAGTGGTATCTTACCATAAACTATAAGTTCCGATTTAGAATCTGATAAGTCTTTTAATTCCCTGAAATTCAATTCATAAGGCAATGTAAATCTTTTTACATCATAATCATTAATAAAGTCCTTTGCATAATCATTAAATACATAAAACGAACTGTCAGTTAAAAAGCCTTTTTTATTTTGATTTACCATAAGTGAAAATTCATCGATATTCCTTACCAGAATTTTATTTGCCGGTATATTTAAAACAATATCATTTATATATTTTTTATTATTTTCCCTGTAAATATAAGGAAGAACAATATATGGATTTTTTCCTGAATTTTCAATCTTTTTATAAATCTCATAAAGAACTTCCAGACTAAAATTATCCGATGAAATATAAACATCTGATATTTCACTGAAGTTTAGTACTGCATCACTCTGTTCTTTTTTTGTAATCATAACAGAGAGATTGTTTTTTTCTTTATTATTTATATAATCATTATTTGTATCACTATTATATTCTGTATTATTCTTTTGTATTAAATCTTTTCTTTGATCATAAGTATTATTATCTGTTTTTTCTTTATCATCAGACTGATATTTTAACTTATAACCTGACAAAAGCTTATCAAAATATGCTTTAATAGCATCTCTTCTAAGGTTATTAAGCATTGAAAGTGGCATAAAGATATCATTATCCATATCTATATAAATATCTGTAAAATTTATATAAGTATTTCCTGTTTTATTTAACTGCTTTAAAACATTTTCTCTTGTTATAGGCTTGTTTAAAGCTTCACTGACTTTTTCACCGGTTATGCTTATACTTGTGAGACCATCTAAAGATGTAATGGTAAGAACTGCTTTCGTATCTTTTTTTAATTCAAGAAAACAACAGGCGTCATGTTTTTTTATTTCACCACAAAATTCATCATGAATTTTTTTAATCTCATCTTCATTTCCCATATTATATGATGGCTTTTTAAATGTAATAAGCTCTTTTGGATTATGAGAATAATAATAGCCATTTGTTGGATTAATTCTTGTATATAAATTATTTAATTTATTAAGATCATTATTTTTTATTTCAAAATTATTTCTGCCATTTTCCAGATAATTATCAATATATTTTTTATAAACATATGTTGTATATGCAGCATAATCAGGACTTTTCATTCTTCCTTCAATTTTTAGGGATGAAATTCCTGCGTCTAATAAATCCGGAAGATTTTTTAATGTATTCATATCCTTCATACTTAATGGATACATGGTATTTTTATCACTTATGATTTTCCCATCCATAAATACATCATATGGTTGTCTGCAAGGTCCTGCACATCTCCCTCTATTACCGCTTCTTCCACCAATAATACTGCTAAAAAGACACATTCCGGAATATGAGTAACACATTGCACCATGGATAAAACATTCAACCTCTATATCAACATTATCTATAATGCTTTTAACTTCCTTAAGGCTTAATTCTCTTGCAGTAACAACTCTTGTAAGACCAAGCCCTTTTAAAAATTCAGCACTTTCTTTGTTACATACTGTCATCTGGGTTGAGGCATGTATTTCAAGATTTTTAAATTCTTCCTTAAGAAACTTTAAAACTCCAACATCCTGCACCAATACAGCATCAATACCATTTTCATAAATAGGTTTTATATAGTGATATAGATCATTTTTTATTTCATCATTTTTTAAAAGAGTATTTACGGTTAAATACATTTTTTTTCCAAGTATATGGGTATAATCCATCACATCTAATATTTCATTATTATCAGGATTTTTTGCATATGCTCTTGCACCAAATGATTCTCCACCCATATATACTGCATCAGCGCCTGCTTTTAATGCATAATATAAAGATTCTTTAGACCCGGCAGGGGATAGTAATTCAACATGACTCATAATTTATCTCCAAAATAAAAAAATAAATATTAAATTCAAAGAACAATCCTTGAAAAATAATATTTATTTTTTATATCTTTTATATTTCTTCACTCAAAGTACTTTTTTTTGTTCTTGAAGTCTTTTTGACATCTGAAGTATTCTTTGTTTTTTCAAGCAATTTATCATTATCTTCTTTTAACTCATATATTCTTGCTTCAAGCTTTATATTTTCTTTCTGAGCTTCTGTTAACTGTTTTCTTAAATCATCTAATTCTTTTTCAAGTGATTCAATCTTTATCTGTGTAGTAACAAGCTCATTCTTTGTTTCATAAATCTGTTTATCTTTTAATTCAACGTCGCTTTCTAATGCATCTGCCTGTTTTTTTGCTTTAAAATAATCATCAGCAATATTTAAACTTACTAATGTACTTCTGACTTCAGCAGACTGGTTCTTAAAACCTTCACTTTTCTTAAACTCAGAAATCTTTCCGTTTATATAACTTGCGACCTTCTGTAAATAATCTTTTGTTTCATAGCCTGATAAGGTAAATATCTTTCCATCGATAATAACTTCTGTATCATTTTTTGATGACATAAAAAACTCCTTTAAATACAATAAAAAACTAAAATACCACTTGCTATTATACTACATTTAAACAAAATAGCCAATAAATAATGGTTAATTATTCAACATCATCAAATAAATGTGTGAAATCAAAAGTTGCAAAATAATCCTTAGGAGTTTCTGCACGTCTTATCATTTCAACATCGCCATTTTCTTTTAATAATAATTCAGCAGATCTTAATTTACCATTATAATTATATCCCATAGAAAAACCATGAGCACCTGTATCATGAATTACAAGAAAATCTCCCTTATCAATCTTTGGAAGCATTCTGTCTACTGCAAATTTATCATTATTTTCACATAAAGAACCTGTAACATCATACTTATGATCGCATGGTAAATTTTCTTTACCCATTACCGTAATATGATGGTATGCACCATAAATTGCCGGTCTCATAAGATTTGCAGCACATGCATCAACACCAATATATTCTTTGTAAATGTGTTTCTCATGAATAGCCTTTGTTACTAAATGTCCGTAAGGTGCAAGCATATATCTTCCTGATTCTGTATAAATTGCAACATCAATTCCGTTTGGTGTAAGAATTTCTTCATAAGCTTTTTTAACACCTTTTGAAATTTCATAAATATCATTTTGCTCCTGGTCAGGTTTGTAAGCAACACCAATTCCACCTGAAAGATTAACAAAATTTATCTCAACATCGCATTTTTCCTTAATTTCAACCACAAGTTCAAATAAAATTCTTGCAAGCTTTGGATAATAATCATTTGTAACTGTGTTACTTGCAAGGAATGAATGAATTCCAAATCTTTTTGCACCTAATGATTTTAATTTTTTATAAGCTTCTATAATCTGATCTTTTGTAAGACCATATTTTGCATCACCAGGATTATCCATAATATCTGTACTAAGCTTAAATACACCACCCGGATTAAATCTTAAGCAGATAGTTTCAGGAATACCACAAATTTCATTTAAATAATCAATATGTGTAAAATCATCCAGGTTTATCTGAGCATCTAATTTTCTTGCAAGCTCAAAATCTTCCCTAGGTGTATCATTTGATGAAAACATAATATCATCGCCAGAAAAACCAAGTTTCTCAGACATTAAGAGTTCTGTGTATGAAGAACAGTCAACTCCACATCCTTCTTCTTTTAATATCTGTAAAATCTTAGGTGTAGGAGTTGCCTTTACGGCAAAATATTCTTTAAATCCTTTATTCCATGAAAATGCGTCATATAATCTTCTTGCATTTTCTCTGATACCCTTTTCATCATAAAGATGATAAGGTGTAGGATATGTTTTATCGATCTCTTTCAATTTCTCAAGTGTAACAAAAGGTACTTTAGCCATTTTAATTCTCCAATCTATTTTTATTATTTTTTACTTAATTAATAATGTTTACTTAATTTATATAATGTCATTCATTTACTCGATGTGAACATGTGTAAATATATGGTCCTCACAATAACAATGTGTTCCTTTACATTTAGAACAATATCTGAAAGCAAGATCAGGATACTCTTCTGATGTTCTTCCGCATATTTCACATTTAGAACCACTCTTTACTTTTTTCTTTACCTGGCTTTTAAATTTGTTTTTCCTCTTAACTTCAGAAGGTGAAAACTTCTTGAAATTATAGGTAAACAAAGTAAATATAATAAAGTTTAAAAGTGACACTATTATAGATACTGCCATTGCTCTTCCATATATTGTACCATTCAAAAAGCAGATAACTATCTCAAATAAAAGATATGCAACATCAATCAATGCAAGATATTTTATTTTTATCGGAATAAAAAAGAATAATAACAATTCCATATTCGGATATATCATTGCAAACGCCAAAAACAAAGACATATTAAGATAATATGTTGATAATTCAAAAGAATATCCGGTTGCAAGATAAAGAATAAACGCCGCAAGAATCTGAAAAATTATTCCCATAAAGAAATAAACATTAAATTTAAATGCACCCCAGACTCTTTCTAAGTTTATGCCTAAAATATAATATAAATACAAAGTAAAGAAAACAAATATAGGGCTTGTACTAGGAGGCTGTATTATAAATGTAAACAATCTCCATACCTGGCCATGTTTCAAAATCATCTCCATATTAAGCGAAAAATATGTGTGATAAATGCCATTTCCATTATATATAGCCGAATCATACATAGCTATCATAAAACCAATAACATATAAAATTATTATATATAGCATAAGATTTTTAATAGCATATTTCCCATATTTTCTTTCAAGCTTGTCAAGTAACTTCAAAATTGTCCCACCTTTACATAAAATCTGTTTAATTATAAGATTTTAAGGGTATTTTGTCAAATAATTCTACTTTAAAACTAAAAAGACTGTCGCACCGGTAATATAGCACGACAGTCTTTTGCAACTTTACAAAATTACATTATAGGTTTATAACCTAAAACTAATCATTTCTATTTCAATTCAGGAATATTAACACATATTGTATCTTTTCCATTGTAGTTAGTTAAATCTGTAAGTTCTTTGTCTGTTATCAGATATCTGTAGGATTTTCCAGGTACTGCACTAAAGAATTTAACTTGGTTTGTCTTAACAGTCTTTGAATAAACAAGTTTCTTTGAAGACATATAATATTTATATACATAATATCTGTTTACATTTTCTTTAGCATCCCATGATAAAATCATGCAATTAGTATCATATGTATACGAAGCTGTAGGACAAATATTATTATCAAGAGTTTTTCCAACCATTACACTTACAGCATAATCACCTGATACATTATCAGATTTTCCATTATCACATATTGCCTGAACAATATATCTGTAAGTCTTTCCTTTTGATAACCCATAGAATGTATATGATGTTTCTGTAACAACTTTTGATTCAACAATTGTATCCGTACTTGCAAAATATTTATAAAGCTGATATGAAGTTGCACCTTCTACAGGCTGCCATGTAAGTGTTGCAGACTGTGAACCTTTTGAAGTTGCATAAGCAACAGGTGCATTAAGTGTTATTGATGTTTTTGGCAATTGATAGCTTGTTCTTCCTGATGTATATAGTACATATTCCATAAGACCATCATCTCTTACAGCAAGCTCAACAACATCTTCACTTATACCTATATCCGATGCAATATTATTTTTATAGTCACTTCCATCTACTTTAACTGATTGGATATTTCCATTAAAATAGCTGAAATAGTAAAATCTTCCATCATAATATCCAAGTGAAAAATCATATTTATCTGAAGTTGACACTAAAGGTGTACTTGTAGCTGTAGGATTAAATACATCACCGGAACACAATTTCTGATTTAAATACTGTGTTGTTGAATAATTATAAATATAATACCATTTGTTATTAATATAATATGCTCTTGAAACTACATTAGAAAGACCTAAATCCATATATTTACTTGATGATGATGTCTGTGAAGAATCATCCCATGAATTATGTCCTGCTTCTTTAATGCCGGCATCATTTACAAGGAAGTTATTATGATTACACAACCCTAGCATATCATCTCCTGATGATGCGCCCCGATGTCCCATAGCTGTATCATCCCATGTAACATCTACATGATACCATTCACCATCAAGATTAACTAAGTTCCATACATGTCCTAAAGAAGCAGATGGAACCTCTTCAGATTCTATTCCAAGTCTTGAAAGAATAATTTCATATGCATCAGAATATCCCTGACAGACGCATGTATTTAATACAAGACATCCATATGCTGAATATGAATCATCAGGAATTGTATTATTCTCATAATTTACAAAATCATATTCACACTCATATACTATATAATCATGAACAAATAAAACTTTTTCTTCATCTGTAAAATTCTTAGGAATCTTTGAAATAATTTCATTTACTTTAGCATCCATTGCATTATATCTCTGAATACATTCCTCTTTACTGTATCCAAGCTGAAAATTTATATTATAAATATATCCGCCTGAATAATTATATCCCATATATGAATAATTATTTATCCCTGATGCATTTGCAGCAAGAAAAGCTCTCTTCTTTGCAAGTGCATATATTTCTTTATATTCACTTGTAGTTATCTTATAATCATACACATTTACACTTGTTTCAAATGATTCAATTGCATCAACAATGGCCTGAATTTTTGCCTCATCATAACTTGAAGTTTTTGCCTCATTATAAACTACTCTTTCTGCTGCGGCCACTTCAATGATATCTTCAAGTTCATAACACCCTTCATCATTTTTTTCTAATACTTCTTCTGAGGCAACTTCCGTCTCATCAGCATAAACATCAGTATTTACACCAAAAAATACCCCCAGTAAAAATACAGCCACCATAATCTTAATTCCCATTTTCAAGAAAAATGAAATATCTTCCTTTTTTGCCATCTACATACCTCCTTTTGATAATAAAAAAAGAGACTGTCGTTTAAAATATTTTATAGTAAATATTTCAGGCGACAGCCTCAAAAAAAATACGTTTCTACCTTTGCCTTGGTAGTATAATTTTACCATAAAATCCTAAAAATTTAAAGGTAAAATTATACCACCAACTAAAATAATTAAAGCATTTCAGGATTAACCACTGCAGAGTCAATAATAATATTTAAATTACCATTTCTGCATCTTACATCATCTATAAAACTTTTTTCATTTGCATCTTTTTTAAATCTTACATTATATGAGAGTTCAAATAATGAACCTAAATTTGTTGTTTTAACTCGCTGTATCTTATGATAATCAAGATATTTTTCAAATAAATCATCAAAAACATCGCTATAATCAAGATTTTCAGGAATTGTAATTCTTAATACCTTTATTTCTTCTCTTGTCTGACCATAATTTAATATATTCAAAACAAAATAAACTGTACCAATAATTATGGTAAATATTGCTGCAAACCAGACATATCCAAGTCCTGCTGCAAGTCCGATTCCGGAATCAAAGAAAACTATTGTAATATCCTTAGAATCTCCAGGCATACTTCTGAATCTTATAAGTGCAAAAATTCCTGCCATGGAAAATGCTCTTGCCACATTGCTTCCAACAAGCATAATGACCATTGCCACAATTGCAGGTAGAACTACAAGAGTTATTGCAATATTAGGTGAAACCTTTTTGTTTTTATTACCAAAATAATAAAATAAACTAACAATAAATCCTAAAACAAGTGCTACAACTATGCTTATTAATGCCTCTGTAAAAACTATATCTGTTGTTGTAGTTGAATTAAATATTGATTCTAACATAAAAATCCACTCCTTTTTATATAATTTGTATATTCAGTTCCATATTTTGAAAAAGATACATTCTTTATTTCATATGCGGATATAATATCCGTAAGCCATAATGGCATTGAATTAATAACTTTTATTTCCATAAGATAATCATTATTATCAAGAACCATTTCTCCTTCATCTCCATGAATTAAAGAGAGATTGTCTCTTCTGGTCCTGATATTTTTATCAAGTGTAATTCGAATGTCACTATTATCTTTTCCAAACAATGCCATTCTGTCATACGCAAGAAAAAGTTTTGGTTTTACATCATAAAAATCTATAAAATATCTTAGTTCTTTTGCCACCTGTTTATTGACTTTTTCTCCATCAAGAGGAACTTCCATAGTCTGCATAAATTTTTTAGCTTCATCAAAAGTCAAAAGAATTCTTCTTTTATTAACAATTCCCTTAAATTTCTTTTTAATTTCCAAAAAAAGAAAATCACCTTCCTTAGGAATACCATAGCTTCTTAACCTTAATTTTTCTTTATATACAGGCTTTTGGATTGAAGTTCTGATTAGCTCATTATTATCCGTATCAAAATAAATATTGCAGATTGAATAAAAACTTGAATTTTTACAATATGCATCCTCACTCATATATCTTTTCAATGATTTGATAAGATCAGGATAAACATCTGCCGGTACCCTGTATTTTTTTTCAACTCGGTTAAATACCTCTATCGCACCCATATGATCACTCCTTTCTTTGAAAACTGTTTAAATTTTTTCTGTTACCTTCATTTCAAACCAGAAAGAACTTCCCTTTCCAAGTGTACTGTCAACACCATATTTTGCACCATGTAAATCCAGTATGTTTTTAACAATTGAAAGTCCAAGTCCGGTACCAATGATTGCTCTTTTATGGGTTTTATCAATTTTATAATATCTTTCCCATACATTTTCAATCTCATCTTCTGAAATACCTTTACCTGTGTCAACAACTTCAATTCTTACTGTGTCATCATTTACAATTTGTTTTATTGTAACTTTTTTATCTTCACCGGTATAATTTATGGCATTTGCGATAAGATTATAAATAACCTGATAGATCTTAAATTCATCCGCATCAACAAGTACATGACAGTCAAATTCAAAATTTATCTTATAATCATATGGCTCAAGTAATTTTGAATGTCTTAAAATAACAGACTCAATGCTTTCTGTTAAATCATATTCCTTTGTTTCTAATGATGTAACACCTGCCTGTATCTTTGATAAATCAAGAAGGTCATTAACAAGTGTTGTAAGTCTGTTTGTTTCATCAATAATTACCTGTACATTTTCCGGTGTATTTTCTCCCGGAATATCTCTCATAATTTCTGAATATGCTGTAATCATTGTAAGTGGTGTCCTTAAATCATGAGAAACATTTGCAATTAAATCTTTTTTTAATGCATCTGCTTTTTTAAGTTCTATCGCTGTTTTATTCAAGGTATCTGATAACTCTGTTATTTCTTTAAATCCATTGGCATCAAACTTTATATCAAAATTACCTTTTGCAAATTCTTTTGCTGATTTATTCAAATTAATAATAGGATTTGAAAATCTTCTTGATAATAATAATGCAAGAATCAAAGAAATAAATATCATGATTATGCTGATATAAAAAAGCTCAACCCTGATTGTATGAACTGTAGCATCCACAGGAATTACATTTGATGAAATAATAATTCCATAACTGTCACCGTTACTATCTTTAATAACCTTAAACATTGAAAACGTATTCATTTTCTTATTTTGATTATTAATAACAGTCTGGTTATAGTTAGGATACTTATTGTTATTATTATTATTATTATTATTATTGTTATTATTATTATTGTTATTATTATTATTGTTATTGTTATCCTCTGCATCCGGTTTCCTGTCCGGTTTATATTTATCTTTGTTTTCAAAAGCATTTTCTTCAGGTAAAGTCTGATATAAATCTTCATATTTTATTATATCGATTTCTTCTATTTCATCAATATCTTTATTATCGGAAATAAGTTTTTTTAATTTTTCCGAAGACATATTTTCATGCTTTATCATATTACTTGTATTTGCATAATAAAGCCCATATCCGTCTTCATCAATTATTGCAATATTTGCATCTATCTCTTTTGCCTTATCCTCCAGATAATCATACATATCATCATCTAATATATCTGTTCCATTAATATGTTCTTCAATAACTGATACAGTTTTTTTCATATTAGTTTTTTTGATTTTTTTATAAATAGAATCCAGATAAACTGTCTGAGCAATCCAGAGACCAATTAAAAGGATAGCTAAAAAAGTTACAAAATATAAAAATATTTTCCATTTGATGCTGATATATTTATTTAAATTATTTTTCTTCAAATCTGTAGCCAACTCCTCTTAATGTCACAAGATACTTTCTATATTTTCCTAAAGAACTTCTAAGAAGTTTTATATGTGTATCTAATGTTCTGTCATCACCGTAATAATCATATCCCCATACATCATTTATTATTTTTTCTCTTGTTAATGCAATTCCTCTGTTTAATGCCAGATAAAACAATAAATCATATTCCTTTGGAGTCATGTTAACTGTTTTTCCGTCAACCATAACAATTCTTCCGGTAAAATCTATATGTAATCCTTCGATATCATATACTTCATGTTCTTTATCTTTAACATTTAAATTATGTCTTGATAAAACTGCTTTAACTCTCATCATAAGTTCTCTTGGTGAAAAAGGTTTAACAACATAATCATCTATACCAAGCTCAAATCCATGAATCTTATCATATTCTTCACCTCTTGCCGATAACATAATGATAGGTGTATCTTTTGTTTCTCTTATTTTTCTACATGCTGAAAAGCCATCAAGCTCAGGCATCATAATATCTAAAATAATAAGATCATAATCATTCATCGTGCATTCTTTTACAGCCTCAAGACCATTTGATACTTCTTTTATATTATATCCTTCAAATTCAGCATATTTTCTTATAACTGTTCTGATTTTTTCCTCATCGTCGACAACTAAGATATTATACATATTCATTCCTCCTTTTTTTGTAGCGGTAGCAAATAACTGTACCTCTATGTTGGTATTCTATCTTTTAAATGTGATAACATCGTGATGGTTTTTTTAAAAATTCCTGTAAAAACAATCTAAAAAATTTTATCAATTTTATTGTGTTTTTTCAATAGTTTAGAGGGTTAATATGTTGATTTTTTTGTAATAATATTATAATATTATTTATATAGTGCGTAGAATCAGAAAGGAGTTTAGATTATGGATATTAAAGACATAAAAATTTTGATTTGTGATGACTCCATCCTTTCTCGCAAAAAATTAAGAGATTATATTTCATCTTTAGGATGCGAAAATATATATGATGCCGAAGATGGAGAGGATGCTATTGCGCAATATACTAATTTAAATCCGGATTTAGTTTTTATGGATATTGTTATGCCAAGAAAAGATGGTATCGAAGCTTTACGTGCAATTTTAGAAATGGATGAGGAAGCATTTATTGTTATGGCTTCTTCTGTTGGTACACAATCATACTTAAAAGATGCTATTAAAGCCGGTGCTAAAGATTTTCTTCAAAAACCATTAGACTCAGAACAAGTTAAACAGTTGATTGATAACTTCTGTAAAGGAGGATATTAATTTGTTCACCCAATTTCTTTTAAGTCATATTGAAAATAATACAAATATTAAATATGATGAGATGATTGATCATGTATATAATACAAAAGAAGAACAATTATCATTAGGTATTCTTGCGGTCAAAGCAGGTTTTATGACTGTTTCTCAAACCAATCGTGTTCATGAGATGCAGACAAAGATGGATAAGAGATTTGGTAACATCGCTATGGAGCTTGGCTATCTTACAAGAACCCAGCTTAATGAACTTTTAAAGATTCAGAATAATAATATTGATTTATTATATGAAGCTTTATTAAAAGACGACTTTATGAAACCAAGTGAGCTTGATAGTCTTATAAAATCATTTAATGATAAATACGAAGTAGATATACTAAAACATAATAATGCTACTTTGGATAAGATATTAAAAAAATTTTATGTTCTTCCGGAATGTGAACATTATGATATATTCTTTGATTATATTTGTTTATTAATAAATAATATTATCAGGTTTATTGGTGATGATTTTATTCCATTAAATCCTGAATTCAGCATAAATTCAACATCATTCAAATCATTATCACAGAAAATCATCAGTAAGAATCAGGAATATAATATTTCATTTTTTGCTGATGAACTTACACTTATCAGTTTTGCAAGCAGATATTCAAGTGAAGAAATCTTTGAATTGAATGAATATGTTGAATCGGCAACCCAGGATTTCCTTAATCTTCATAATGGTCTTTTTACTATGAAGGAATCAAAAGAAAAAGATATTGAGTTAACTCTTTCACCACCTGATTTATTCAAAAAAATAATTCCAAACGATACATTGAATTCAATTATATTGCCATTTCACTTCCAGTTTGGAACTATAAGATTTGCAGTAAAGCCATTTCATGCATTTGATAAATAATTAAATAATCATTATAGCTTCTCATAAATTGGAGAAGCTATTTTTTTTCTTGTAACTTCAACAAGATTCAACTTTGTCATGGATACAACATTTGTTAATACAGGATCCTTTCCCACTTCTTTTGCCAGATATGAAAGCAATTCCCTTTTATTATCTTCCTCTTTCATATTCAAAAAATCTATTATAATAATACCAGAAATATTTCTTAATCTTAATTGTCTTGCAATCTCTTTTGCAGCCTCAAAATTAATTTTTTTATTTGTATTTTCATGATTTTTACCTTTAATATTTTTGCCTGAATTTACATCAATTACAGTTAAAGCTTCAGTATATTCAATAACAATATTTGCACCTGATTTTAACCAGACATTCTTTTTCAAAAGTTCATTTAGATCTTTTTCAATTCCAAATCGCTTTGATAATTCCCAGTCATCTTCATATTTTTCGATGGAAATATTTTTATATGATTCTACTCTTTCTTTTAAATCATCATAAACTTCATCAATATCAGTAATAACAACATCAATATCATTTATGTTTGAACTTAAAATTCTTTCGTATGCTTTTTCTCCTTTGTATATAAGACTGTATTTAGTTTTTGTTTTTACTGACAAAAATAAATCTGTCATTTTATTTATTAATTCATCTGCTTCTTCTTTTAATACATTAGTATCAAGGTTTCCTGCACTGGTTCTAATAATTAAACCTGCATTAAATCCTGTCTTATCATAAAAATCCTTAAGATGATTTTCTAAATAAGGTTTAAGATTCAAAGTAAAATCATCATTATCTATTTTCTTTGAAAAGAAAACTCCCTCATCAGGTATAGAAAAAATCATATTATCACTTTTAAAAGATAGTTTTGATGAAAGCGATGGAAACTTTGATTTTACAGCATCTTTTTCTATCTTAACAAGTATTTCATCTCCAACACATAATTTATCTGTATTTTTCGGATTTAAAAAAATCGGATTTTTATTTGTTTCTAGAGAAAAATATCCTCTCTTATTTTTTTCATAATCAATAAAGGCAGCAGATATATTTTTAGATATATCCACAACCTTTCCAACATATATATTATTTAATATTTCATCCTTATTTAAAATATCAATACTTACAAACTCATTATCATCCAAAAGAGCTGCAACCATTTTTTTATCTTCATTGATATTTACATTAGTTATAATTAATCTATACATGATAAATCTTTTCCATAATCCTCTAAAGATACAAAATTACCATCTTCATTTCCATATAATTCAAGTCTTTCGTTGATGATATATATATCTTTAAACTCTTTATCCAAATATTTATAAAATCCTTCAATTACAAGTTCCGGCTTTAAATTATTTTCCGAGCCACTTGCAAGTTTTAAAAAAATACCATCATCAGCTACTTTATAATCATAAATCATAGGCTTAATATCTACTTCTTTTTCGCTTTTCTTAGTTTTTTTAATAACGATAATTTCTTCCTTAGACATAAACTCATCAAATTTACTTTTATAATTAATATCTAATTTATATTCATCCCTGAAATAAACCTTATAATCGGCAGCAGCTATTAATGACATTGCTTTTTTAGATCCCTCTTCTAATGCTTTTACAGATACAATTTTAAAGCCATCCACCATTACATCATTCATATCTTTTACATAATCTTTATTTTTATCTAAAGAATTTATTTCAATATCAAAATATTCTCCTCTGCTTATAAGCCCTACGCCTAAAGGAGATGCAAAAGACATTTTCTGATGTGGTGAAAAACCTTCTGAATAAGCAATATCTATATCAGCTCTTCTCATTACCTTCTGAAAATATCTCATTGTATCAAGATGTCCTATGAATTTCATGGAGCCATATTTTTCAAATTTAATTCTTAGCTTCAAAACATACACCTCCACCAAAACGTGCCACACCACAACCTGAACATTTCATTCTGCAATTTGGTGTAACCACTTCATTTCTTGCATTTTCCCATTCTTTTATAAGATATTCTTTTTTAACACCTGTATCTATAAAATCCCATGGTAAAAATTCATCTATAGTTCTTTCCCTGGTTATATAAAAATCCATATCTATATTATTATCTTCTATGGCTTTTTCCCAGCATTCCAATTTAAAAGAATCTGACCATGCATCATATAATGCACCGTTCTTATATGCATCATAAATAACATTTGCAATTTTTCTGTCTCCCCTTGCAAGTAATCCCTCTAAAACAGATACATCTGCTTCATGCCAGTTATATTTAATACTTTTCTTATTTAATAAAGTTTTCATCTTGGCATTTACAATTCTTGCTTTATCAAGAAACTGTTCTTTATTATTCATTGAAGCCCACTGAAATGGCGTAAAAGGCTTTGGTACAAAGAAAGATGTTGAAGCAACAATTGAAACTTTACCATGTCTTTCTTCTTTTGGAATTTCATCATAATAAAGCTCAGCTATTTTTTCCGAAAGAAGGGCAATACCTTCCATATCTTCTTTTGTTTCACCCGGAAGTCCAAGCATAAAATAAAGTTTTACCCTGTTCCATCCACCATGAAAAGCCATTGAAGCACCATTTAAAATTACGTCTTCAGTAAGTCCTTTATTTATAACATTTCTCATTCTTTGAGATCCTGCTTCAGGAGCAAAAGTAAGAGAACTCTTTCTCACATCCTGCACTTTACTCATTACATCAAGAGAAAATGCATCTATTCTAAGAGATGGAAGGGAAATGTTTACACCCTTACTTTTAAATTCATCTATAAGAAAAGTTACAAGTTCTTCAAGATTTGTATAATCACTTGAACTTAATGAACTAAGGGAAATCTCTTCATGACCTGTACTTTTAAGCATTTTATAGGCTTTATCTTTTAAAAACTCTATACTTCTTTCCCTTACAGGTTTATATACAGAACCAGCCTGACAAAATCTGCATTGTCTTATACATCCTCTTTGAATTTCAAGAACAACCCTGTCCTGGGTAGCTTTAATAAATGGAACCAAAGGTTTTTCAGGATAATACTTTGTATCCATATCCATAAGGAGCTGTTTTTTTATAACATCCTTTGCATTTTCATTATTCTTTTCAAAGCTTTTTATTGTACCGTCTTCATTATATGAAACATCATAAAATGAAGGAATATAGATACCTTCAATATGCGCTGCTTTTTCAAGAAAATCTTTTCTCGTTCCACCATTCTTCTTATTTTCATTATAAATATCAATAAGATCATAATATGTTATTTCACCTTCACCGATATAAAACATATCGAAGAAATCAGCTATTGGTTCCGGATTATATGCACAAGGGCCACCACCAATAACTATAGGCATATCATCGGTTCTATCCTTTGCAAAAATTGGAATACCTGATAATTCAAGAACCTGTAATATATTTGTATAACACATTTCATACTGTATTGTTATTCCAAGAAAATCAAACTCTTTTATAGGAGTCTGGGTTTCAAGTGAAAATAAAGGTATATTCTGTTCACGCATAATCTTATCCAGGTCATGCCATGGTGAATATACCCTTTCGCAATATACATTTTCTTTTTTATTTAACATATCATATAAAATCTGTATTCCAAGATGGGACATACCTATTTCATAAACATCCGGAAAACACATTGCAAATCTTACGTCAATATGGTCAGGATTTTTCCTGACCATATTAACTTCATTTCCAATATATCTTGCAGGTTTTTCAATTTCTAATAATATTTCATCAGATAAAGCAAGTTTACTCAAAACATTCCTGCCTTTCTATACTCAAAAATTTTTATAAATATTTTTGTATTATCTTCTTGCAAGCTCTCTTGTTACTTCTTCCCATGAAACGCCTTTTTCTGCCATAAGAACCATCATATGATATAAGAAATCAGACATTTCATATATAACTTCATTATTATCTGGATTCTTTGCCGCAATAATAATTTCTGTAGCTTCTTCTCCAAGTTTTTTAAGTATCTTATCAATTCCCTTATCATAAAGGTAATTTGTATAAGAACCTTCCTTAGGATTAATTTTTCTATCTTTTATAACATCATATACTTCTTCAAATACCATTAAAGGATTTGTATTATCATATTCTTTTTCAACAAGGTCGTTAAAGAAACATGAATAACTTCCTGTATGGCAGGCAACTCCAACCTGTTTAACCTTTGCGAGAATTGTATCTTTGTCACAATCAATTTTTAAAGATTTAACATACTGAAAATGACCTGATGTTTCACCTTTAACCCATAAAGAATTTCTTGAACGGCTAAAGTATGTCATCTTACCTGTTTTAATAGTTTCATTAAAAGCTTCTTCATTCATATAAGCAACCATTAAAACCTGATTATTCTTATATTCCTGAACAACAACAGGAATAAGACCTTTATCATCTGTCTTAAATTCACTAAATGAAATTTTACTTTCAAAAATATTAGTCTTAATATTCTTTTCCTGAAGGGAAATTTTAACATTCATTACATCATCAATGTTTTTTACAAGTGCATTTGAAGACACACCATAAACATTTACATTAAAATAATCATTAATATTACCCTTAGTAATATTATTATCAAGGATTAAAAATTCATAATCTTTATTAATCTTGGATAATTCATTATCATTCACTTTATTTCTGGTGATAATAAGATTTTTCTTAGCATCATTCATTTTTTCACCAAGTTTTTCATTAATTATGCTAAAATCATTATTTTCAAATAATAAGGCTACCTTGTCAAAACCAAATCTTTCACTTGCCTCAATAATCATATCTTTATTAGCATCATTATCCATCTTTAAAACAGCCATTTTAGCGCCTGCATAAAGATACTTCTTTACATCTTCAAGTCTCTTTACATTTCCGCCAAGTAAAATTCTGATATCTGTCTTTGTAGCAATATCCTTGATAATATTTATATTATCATCATGTTCTTTATCATTATTTGAAATTTCTTCAATGTAAACTTCATCAAATCCTTCATTTTCAAGCATTTCACATAATTCTAAAGGATCATAATCCAAATTATCTGTATATGCACGATTTTCTTTTAAAATAAAACTATAAACAAGATTGCAATATTCCATATTTTCCTCCGGTATTATAAACTTCCTTTTGTAGAAAGAATGCTTGTAATTCTATCATCTTTTGTAGTTGCCTCATCTAAAGCTTTTGCAAAGGCTTTAAACATACCTTCAATTATATGATGATTATTTGTTCCGCTAATCATTTTGATATGTAAATTCATTCCAAGACTATATGATAAAGCATAGAAAAATTCTCTTACCATTTCTGTATCAAAATATCCAACCTTATCTGTTGTAAATTCTGCATCAAATACAAGATATGGTCTTCCAGATAAATCAAGTGAACAAAGAATTAAAGCTTCATCCATTGGTAAAATAACACTGCCATATCTCTTTATTCCAACCTTATCACCAATAGCCTCTTTTATAACATTTCCAAGAACGATTCCGGTATCTTCAATAGTATGATGTGTATCAACATATAAGTCACCTTCAACTTTTACACTCATATCAAACAAACCGTGTTTAGTAAAGCTGTTTAACATATGGTCAAAAAAACCAATGCCTGTATTTATATTTGCTTCACCTTTTCCATCAATATTAAAATCAATAGAAATATCTGTTTCACTTGTTTTTCTTGATATTTTTGCTTTTCTTCCATTATCTTCAAACATCATACCATTCATATACTTTCCTCCAATTAATCTTCAAATCTGACTTTTATAGCATTTGCATGTGCTGTTAAATATTCTGATTCAGCAAATTTGATGATATTATCACTCATAGGTTTTAAAGCATCTTTTGAGAACGAAATGATGCTTGATTTTTTGATAAAATCATCTACTGATAATGCTGAGAAAAATTTAGCTGTTCCATTTGTAGGAAGAACATGGTCAGGACCTGCAAAATAATCACCAAGAGGCTCTGAACTATATTCACCTAAAAACATTGCTCCGGCATTTTTAATCTTTGTCATTGTATTAAATGGATCTTTTGTAACGATTTCTAAATGTTCTGAAGCAATATCATTAGCAACATCTATGGCATCATCCATTGAATCTGCAATAAGAATATATCCATATTCATCTAATGATTTTTTAATAATATCTTTTCTTGATAATTCTTCTGTAAATTTATCAACCCAGTCAGAAACATTTTTTGCAAGTTCTTCTGAAGTAGTTACAAGAATTGCAGACGCAAGTTCATCATGTTCAGCCTGAGATAATAAATCTGCAGCAACATATTTAGGATTTGCAGTTTCATCAGCAAGAACCAATACCTCACTAGGTCCTGCAATTGAATCAATACCAACATAACCAAAAACAGATTTTTTTGCAAGTGCAACAAAAATGTTACCAGGTCCAACAATCTTATCAACCTTATCAATGCTTTCTGTTCCATATGCCATAGCACCAATTGCCTGTGAACCACCAACTTTATATATAATATCTGCTCCTGCTTCAACAGCTGCAACAAGTGTGTTTGGATTTACTTTTCCATCTTTACCCGGAGGTGTGCACATATAAATTTTTTCTACACCGGCAACCTTGGCAGGTACAATATTCATAAGAACTGATGATGGATATGCAGCTTTTCCACCAGGAACATAAACACCAACTTTTTCAATTGGAGTAACTTTCTGACCAAGTATACTTCCATCACTCTTTGTATCAAACCAGCTGTACTGTCTCTGTTTTTCATGATATTCCCTGATATTTTTAAGGGCTTCTCTTAAAATATCAAGCAAACCACTTTCTTTAACAATTTCATAAGCTTCTTTAATCTCTTCTTCACTTACAACAATTGTTTCTTTTGTAAGATCAAATCCATCAAATTTCTTTGTATATTTAAAAACGGCTTCATCACCATTTTCCTTTACATCAGCAAGTACACCATCAACTATTTCCTGATACTGTCCATAATTATTAGGACTTCTTTTTAACATATTTTCTAATATATTATTTTTTGTTTCATTTGTAAGTTTTGTAATTCTCATAATAAATTCCTCCGCTAAATGTAACATACTAAAGCGATGTTACATATCTCAAATCCTTAATGAGCTTCATAATTCTTTCATTTTCCATTTTCATTGAAACCTGGTTTACAACCATTCTTGCAGATAATGGACAAATTTCTTCTAAAACTGTAAGCCCGTTTTCTTTTAATGTAGAGCCTGTTTCAACAATATCAACGATAACTTCTGATAAGTTAACGATTGGAGCAAGTTCAACAGAACCATTTAATTTTATCATTTCAACAGTCTGATGTTTTTTATTATAAAAATAATCTTTTGCAATATTAGGGTATTTACTTGCAACCCTTATCATCTCATGATGCTGTAAAAGTTCTCTTGCACTTTCAGGACCACAAACACACATTCTGCATTTTCCAAATCCTAAATCTAATACTTCATATAATTTTCTATTTTCTTCTAAAATTGTATCTTTTCCTACAACTCCGATATCAGCTGCACCATATTCAACATATGTAGGTACATCTCCAGCTTTTGCAAGGAAAAATTTTAATTTCAATTCTTCATTTACAAAGATAAGTTTTCTTGTATCCTTATCTTTCATTTCTTCACATGTAATTCCAACTTTTTCAAACATTTCCAAAGACTTCTTTGCAAGTCTTCCTTTTGCAAGGGCAAATGTAAGGTATCTCATCTAAATCCTCTTTTCTATTGTAAAACAAATTATAATTCTTTATCTGTTATTTCTTTATCAACTAAAACCATATGTTTAATACCATTCTTTTTAGCATATTCAAAATATTCTTCAGTTTCATGCTTTGAACGTTTTCTCATAAGTAATACTTTCTTACCTGATTTTCTAAGCTCATCAGAATAAGATATTGCCTTATTTCTGTTTGTTTCTTTATAAAGAACCATAATCATGTCATTTTCTGTATCAATCTTTTTATGCTGTCTGTCAAGAGCAACCATAATCTGATCGATATTAAATGCCATTCCTATTGCACCGGCATCTTTCCCAAACTGTTTTAATAAATTATCATATCTTCCGCCTGTTACAATAGCATCTCCTGTACCATATGTATATCCTTTAAATACAATACCTGTATAATATTTATACATATCAAGCATGGAAAGATCAAATGATATATATTTTTCAAATCCATAGAAACTAAGGATTTTATATATTTTCTTAAGTCTGTTTACAGCCTGAACACATTTTTTATTTTCAGTAAGGCTAAGTGCCTTATCTAATATTTCTACAGAACCAAAAAGACTCTGGAATTCCATAAATATTTCTTTATATTTTTCAGGTGCATTATTTCTGTCAAGAAGATCTTCAACACCAAAATATTTCTTACATTCAAGCAATTCTGTAAGTTCTTCAATAACATCATCATCAAATCCTGCATCACTAACAAGACCTTTAAAGAACTCAGGCATACCGATTTCAATCTGGAACTCATCAAGATTTGCACTAAGCAATGCTTCAATCATCATTGCAATAATTTCCGCATCTGCATCAGATGTTGTATCATCAATAAGTTCAGCACCTACCTGTGTAAACTCTTTTAATTTACCCTGATATTCAGAATTGTTTATAAATGCATTTCCTTCATAACAAAATCTTACAGGCATTTCCTCGTCCGCATAATACTTTGCTACGGCTCTTGCCACTGAAGGAGTCATATCAGGTCTTAGCACAAGGGTATTTCCTTCTCTGTCAAAGAATTTATACATATCCTTCGAAGGAACGCTTCCTCTTTCTTTATTAAAGATATCAAAAAATTCAAAGGTTGGTGTCTGGATATCACTATATCCATATGAAACAAATACATTATGGATTTTATCCATAACAACTAGCTTTTCTTTATATTCGTCTCCATATATATCTCTCACACCAACAGGTGTATGTAATAATTTACTATTCATATCCTTGTCCTTTCAACCTAAACTTATACAACATAAGAGTATAACACGGTAAATAATATTTGTAAATCAACTGATTTATAAGAATTAGAATATCTGATTAATTTTTTTCATTTTCTAAATCCAATGATAGTGCTTCAATATAATGAACAGGAACCCCACTCTTAGAATAAATCCTATATTTTTTATCTATTTCTTCAAATTTAAAACTCTTTCTGCCACCATTTTTTGCCCTGTCATAAAATTTTTTCACATCCCTGAAAGGCACATAATACATTTCATTTTTATGAGTATAATATATTATAAGAAATGAAACACCTTCCTGTTTTTCAAAATCCTCCATAAATCTCACCTGATGATCATGGATATTTTGCATTGGAAATGTATCAGTATTACATTCCTTGGCATCAAAGCATATTGGAACCGACTGTATAACACCTATATAATCAACAGTACTTTTCTTTTCAAAATAAGCAAGCGTTATATGACCTTTTGTTTTGTCTATTTTTATTGGTGTAATAGGTGTTGGGACTTTTTGTACAATCCCTAAGTTTAATTCCCTGTATTTTTCATTTGAAAAATTAATTAAATCCTCTAAATTTGAGCCTCTTAATCCTCTTGTATTCCAGGTTCCCATTTGATATTTTCACCATCCATAACTTCTAAAAATTTCTTTTCAGGCATAGCAATAAATTTTTTTCCATTTAAATATTCCATATCATTTCCTAAGCCCTCTATTTCAAGCAGATAACTATGCAGCATCTGATTTTTTATTTTATATTTATCAGAAAAATATTTATTAAACTTAACATCACCATATTTATTATCACCAACAATAGGATGATTAACTGATGCTAAATGACTTCTTATCTGGTGGGTTTTACCTGTAATTAATGTTACTTCCAAAAGAGTAATATTATCCCTGCTATATAGAGGTCTGTAATAAGTTTCTATAAAAGATGCTTCATTTCCCTGATTGGAATCTAATATTTTCACAATATTTTTTTTATCATCTTTTATTAAATATCCTTTTATATGCTTATCTTTATTAATATTTCCTTTAACAAGACATATATATTTTTTATGAAGATATCTGTATTTTAAGGCAGTTGATACTTCTTTGATAAACTCAAATGATTTTCCGAAAATTATCATTCCGCTTGTATTTCTATCTAACCTGTTACAGATACTTGGTTTAAAAGTATTTAAATTACTTACCGATACATCTTTTTTATCTATAAGATAATTTAAAATCATATCATTTATGCTGATATCATCCTTATTTGCTTTCTGGGATAATATACCTGTAGGCTTATTATATAATAATACATTTTCATCTTCATAAATGATTTTATTTTTATCAAGCTTTTCTTTTGCACTATTTTTAACATTTCTAATAATGTTTTCATTATTTTCCCTGAATTTATCTATAGTTTCATCGGATAAAAACATTTTTATAATGTCACCTGAATTTATTATCTCATTACCGCTAATCTTTTTATTATTTAAAGTAATATTCTTCTTTCTAAACATCTTATATATAAAGCTTTTTGGAGCTTTGGAAAGATATTTAGCCATATATTTATCAACTCTTTGATTTTTCTCATTATTTCCAATTGTTATTTCTTTCATGCTATAACCTTATACAGACATAATCTCAATCATTCTTAAAATCTTTGCATCAAATCTTCCTCTGTTATTTTTAGAAAGTATCTTAACTTCCCTGGAAAATCTTGCAAATTCCTTAAATACCTTAATAGTACTTATTTTACAATCAGTCTGGATTTTTTCCCTGAGATATTTTTCAACATATTTTTCATCAATTTTTTTATTATACAGATAGCAATATAATGAATTATCTTTTATTGCAATACTTTGTAAACAAAATATTTTTTCATCTGATGTAATTACATAATCATAGAAAATATCAACATCTTCTATCAGATCAAGCTCTTCTTTTTTTTCTTTTTCTATTGATTTATAAGGAACAAGTATAATATATGCAACTAAAAATTTTGCAAAAGGAATGGCACATATGGCAGCAATTACAGTATAAATATTTTTATTTGTGCCATATATTAAAAATCCAATAATAATCAGAGCTAAAATAACCATACAAAGAAAAAGTGAAATTATAAGTTCCTTAATTCTATTATATTTTATATACTCAAAACTCCCCTTTTTTAAAGAAAAAATTTTTTTCATAATAAATTATCTCCAATTAAATTATTTTAAAAGAAATTTATAAAAGAATAATAAAAGTCTGTGTGGCAATACCTTTGTCATTACCATAAATAATTTCATAGGCATACCATAGACAGATAATTCCTTTTTATTTATAGAATCTGAAAGTGCCTGATTTACAACATCTGTTTTATTTGCCATAAATACGTCCTTAAACCATGCTCTCTTCTTTCCTGATTCAGCAATAGTGAAGAATTCTGTTGCAACAGGACCGGGACATACTGCAGTAACATATATACCCTTTTTCTCAAGTTCCCTGTTTAATGCTCTTGATAATGATAAAACATAGGATTTTGTTGCAGCATATACTGAAAAACCAGGCTGTGGCGTAAATGCAGCAGATGATGCAAAATTTATTATTCTGCTGTTTTCACACATATAAGGAATTACAAGACTAATCATTCCGGTAAGTCCCATACAGTTTGTATTAACCATACCCATCAGCACTTCACTGGCAATATCGTCAAACTCGCCCACCATACCAAAACCTGCAGCA
This sequence comes from Lachnospiraceae bacterium RM5, assembly GCA_900110975.1. Taxonomy (GTDB): domain Bacteria; phylum Bacillota; class Clostridia; order Lachnospirales; family Lachnospiraceae; genus Bovifimicola. The sequence goes on along the minus strand of FOFK01000003.1, from coordinate 108,472 downwards.
TTAATAAGCATTTTAACATTTGGTGATTCCTGTCTGAGAATCTTTTGGAATCTGTAATAAAAAGCTGCTTCTGATATATCCTCATCAATAATAAGACAAGGCTTATTAACTTCCGCTCTTACCTCTTCTAATTTATCACGTCTTCTTGATATAAGCCAGATTTCATCAATTGACGAAAATCTTTTATCAATAGTATTTACAAATTCTCTTCCCATGCCTGATGAAGCACCGGTTACAATAGCGACTTTTTTCATAACTTGCTCCTTATCTGTTTCCTTATCTGTTTTTCAAATTCATAACCTCTTCTTCTGTTAATTCCCTATAGCTTCCCTCATCTAAATTTTCATCCAAAACAAGACCTCCCATGGAAATTCTTTTAAGATAAATAACAACCATTCCCATTGATAAAAACATTCTTTTTATCTGATGAAATTTACCTTCACTTATAGTAACATAAGCTTCTGATATTTCGGATGATTTTAATATTTCTAACTTTGCAGGTTTTGTTATAAAATCTTCTTCAAGCTTAATGCCTTTTTTAAATACATCTGCATGTTCTGCTTCAAGTTTTCCCGTAACGCGTACAAAATATTTCTTATCCACATGTTTTACCGGTGATAATAAATTATGTGCAAGCATACCATCATTTGTAATTAATAACAGCCCTACAGTATCTTTATCAAGTCTTCCAACAGGAAATATTTCATCTTTATATTCGTCCTCTTCAATAAGATTAATAACCGTTAAATGCTTTTTATCATTTGTGGCACATATGCAATCTTTAGGCTTATTTAACATATAATAAACAAATTTCTTATACATAATCCGCTTATTATCAATCTTTACAACATCTGTTTCTTCATTAACCTTAAATGAAGGATCTGTTATAACATCACCATTTACAAGCACCCTGTTTTCTTTACAGATTTTTTTTATTTCTTTTCTGCTGATTGATGTTATATTAGATATCATCTTATCCAGTCGCATAAATTATTCTCCTGGTCTAAAATTTTTTTTAATTGCTCTTTTGTATCAGATGGAGAAAATGAATTATCAATCACATAGTCTGATTTTTCTTTAAAATCTTCACTTTCCATCTGATTACTTAAAATTTCTTTTATCTTTTCTTCTGATAAATTTCTGCTTTCAGAAAGTCTTTTTAATCTTTCTTCGTAATTTGTATATACATATATGATTTTATCGCAAAGTAAAATTAAATCAGTATCAAAAAGAATTGCCGACTCAATTACATAATTATTATCAGGTTTTAAATTATTTTTAATAAAATCAATAACTGCAGGATGAATAATTTTATTTAATTTAATAAGCATTTCTTCATCTTTATAAACAATATCAGATATTTTTCTTTTATCTAAAGCTAAATCTTCTCTTATGATTTCATTTCCAAACAATTGAATAATATCCTCATAAACCTTTGTATTATTCATCATAATATCATTTGCAATATCATCACAGATAAAAGCCTGATATCCATATTCCTTTAAAATATCAGTAACAGTTGATTTACCATTACCAATTTCACCTGTCAAACCAATTATCATTTCATCCTCCAAAACTAATGAGCTTCAAGCCAGTCATGACCAAAAGAAGAATTAACAATCAGAGGAACTGAAAGACTGACTGCATTCATCATATTTCTTTCAACTATTTCTTTTACTTCATCTTTGATTTCTTCTTTTACTTCAATTAAAAGTTCATCATGCACCTGCAAAACAATCTTTGCATCAAGATTTTTTTCTTCAAATTCAGTCAAGATATTAATCATGGCAATATTCATAATATCTGCTGCACTTCCCTGAATAGGAGAATTCATGGCAACTCTTTCTCCAAAGGATCTTTGCATAAAATTTGATGAAGCTAATTCTTTAACAGGTCTTATTCTTCCTAAAATTGTTTTTACGTAACCTTTTTCTTTCGCCTGATTTACAGCATTATCAAGGTATTCTTTAACTTTTGGATATGTCTTAAAATACTGTTTAATATATTCATCAGCTTCTTTTCTTGTAATATTAATATCCTGGCTAAGTCCAAAATTACTCATACCATATATTATTCCAAAGTTTACAGCCTTAGCATCTCTTCTTTGATTTTCTGTTACATCATCAATATCTGTGTTGAATATTTTTGAAGCAGTACTTCTGTGAATATCAATATTTTTATTAAAAGCATCTATAAGAAGCTCATCATTTGATAATGCAGCCATAATTCTAAGCTCTATCTGGGAATAATCTGCATCAATAAATATATATCCGTCTTCCGGAACAAAAACCTTTCTTAATCTCTTTCCGATTTCTGTTCTTATAGGTATATTCTGAAGATTAGGTTCTGAAGAACTTATTCTTCCTGTAGCAGTCTTTGTCTGGTTAAAATGTCCATAAATTCTGCCATCTTCCTTGATATATAAAGGAAGTGCATCTGCATATGTTGATTTAAGTTTTGATAACTGCCTGTATTCTAGCACATCCTTTACTACCTTATACTCACCTGCTAATTTTTCTAATATATCAGCTGATGTTGAATAACCGGTTTTTGTTTTTTTACCGCCCTTTAATCCCATTTTTTCAAATAAGATAATACCTAATTGTTTTGGAGAATTAATATTAAATTCTTCTCCTGTTTCTTTATAAATACTCTCCATAAGAGCAGCTATTTTTTCTTCAAGTAATTTTGAATAAGAATTTAATTCTTCTTTTTTTGTTTTAATTCCTACATTTTCAAGATTATATAAAGCTGCTGCAAGAAGAATCTCATAATCAAAATATACATTATCCTGATTTGTTTCTTCTAACTTTTCAATAAGAATTTTCTTTGTTTTTAAAGCAATTAAAGAATTATAAATAAGTATTAACTCTTCATTATTTTTCTTTAATTCCTTGGCACTTTCAAGTTCTATATCAAGATAACGTCCTGAAAGATTATTATATTCATAGTCAGAAAGTGTCGGATCTATAAGATATGCAGCAATCTTAGCATCAAAAAATTTACGTTTTTTTGCATAATCAAGATATTTCTTTATACCAATAAATCTTATTATTTCCTTAATTTCTGTGGAAATAATATTAATATCACTATCACAGATTTTTTCAATAAAATCTTTTATATAATCATTCTCAAGAATATAATTACCATCTTCTAATGAAACAGCTAATTTATTATTACTTAAATAAATTGAAACCTCTTTTAAAACATTAGCTTTAATAATAAAATTCTTTAAATCTTCTTCATTTTCTATAAGCTTATAATCTGTATTTAAATCATTTTCAATTGTCACATCCTCAAACTTTGAAAACATACTTTTAAATCCTAATTCTTTTATCATTTTATAGGATTTATCATTAAATATATCTGTAATTTCTGTATTATCAATATCTATATCTACAGGAGCATCCTTAACAATAGTAACAAGTTTTTTACTAAAGAATGCCATTTCCTTATCATTTATAAGCTTTTCCTTAAGTGCTTTTTTTGTTATATTTTCAATATTCTCATAAACATTTTCAACTGAATGGTAAGTTTTTATAAGGTCTGTTGCAGACACTTTACCAACGCCGGCAACACCAGGTATATTATCAGATTTATCACCCATCAATGCCTTAACATCAATATATTCTAAAGGTGTAACGCCCATTTTCTCATAGACATCATTTTCATAATAATCTTCAACCGTAGTACTTCCCTTTGATGTTTTTGGGATTTTTACAAGAACATTTTTTGTTGCAAGCTGCAATAAGTCAGTATCACCTGATAAGACAACTGTTTTATATCCTTTATTTTCTGATGTAGCAGCAAGTGTTCCAAGTATATCATCAGCTTCATATCCTACTAAAGTAGCTATTTTAATATTCATTGTTTCAAGGACATCTTTTATAAGAATTAACTGCTCATTAAGTTCATCCGGTGTCTTTTTTCTCTGACCTTTATATTCATCATAAATTTTATGTCTGAAAGTTTTTTCTTTTAAATCAAATGCTACAACAATATTTGTTGGATTTTCTGTATCTATTATTTTAAATAAAATATTTAAAAAACCATAAACGGCATTTGTATATCTTCCTTTGCTGTCAGTAAGTAAAGGTATTCCATAAAAAGCCCTGTTCATGATACTGTTTCCATCTACAAGTAAAATTTTCTTTATGTTATCTTCCATCTTATAATCCATCCTTCAATAAAATAAATCTGTATATAAACATTGCCACTGCACATAATTCAGAGACAATAAATGTAATCCATCCATATATTTTATGTCTGTAAATAATATCAGAACGATTTTTATATAAATCAAGCTGTTCATCTAACTCATAGGTAATATTAAATGATTTTGAAGCATCATTATCTAATTTATCAAGTCCCACCTTTATCATATAATTTATCCTAAGTTCGTCCATACACTCCGGGCATTTTTTTGAATGCATAATAAAATCATGATAATATTTCGGTTTTAAATCATCATTGCAAAAATCATTTATAAGTTCCAAAAATTCTTTACAGTCCATATATATCTCCAATTTCAGTCCAAAGATTAACTATTGACACAAATAATTAAAAATGCTAAAATACGTTTGTTGTATGCAGGTGTGGCGGAATGGCAGACGCAGCAGACTCAAAATCTGCCGGTGGCAACATCGTGTGGGTTCAAGTCCCACCACCTGCATTATTTTTTTACCTTAAAACCGGTTTGTACCGGTTTTTTATTTTTCACTCAAGTTCTATTTTACACTATAACTAAGTATTTTAAAAATCTTTTTTACTTAAATATAGAATAAATAATAATAAATTAAGCCGCCTTTTATTGTAAGATCTCTTAATCCCACATTAAATGGCGGCTTAAATATTAAATACGATTTTTTACACTACAGCTTAATTCATCATTTACAACATCAATGATAATTGTATCATTTGGTTTAACCTTATCTTCAAGAATAAGCTTAGCTGATAATGTTTCTACTGTTTTTTGTAAATATCTCTTTAGTGGTCTTGCTCCATAAATCATATCATATCCTTTGTCTGCTATAAATGTTTTCGCCTTATCAGTAAGTGAAATATTAATTTCTTTATCACTGATTCTTTCATTTAAATCTTTAATAACAAGATCTATAATACTTCCAATATCATTAATGCTAAGTGGCTTAAACATTATAATTTCATCAAGTCTGTTTATAAATTCAGGTCTGAAATGAAGTTTAACTTCTTCATTTACTTTATTCATCGCATCTTCCGTGATATTTCCATTTTCATCAATTCCATCTAAAAGATATGGTGAACCAAGATTTGATGTCATAATTAAAATAGTATTTTTAAAATCAACTGTCTTTCCTCTGGAATCTGTTATTCTTCCATCATCAAGAACCTGTAAAAGTATGTTAAATACATCCGGATGAGCTTTTTCTATTTCATCAAATAAAACAACACTATATGGTTTTCTTCTTACAGCTTCAGTAAGCTGCCCGCCTTCATCATATCCTACATATCCAGGAGGCGCTCCAATAAGCCTTGATACTGAGAATTTCTCCATATATTCACTCATATCAATTCTTACAATGTTATTTTCATCATCAAAAAGACTCTTTGCCAGAGTTTTTGCAAATTCAGTTTTACCAACACCTGTTGGACCTAAGAACATAAATGAGCCAATAGGTTTTGTAGGATCTTTTATACCTGCTTTAGATCTTATGATAGCTTCGCTAACCTTTGTAACTGCATCATCCTGTCCAATAACTCTTTTATGAAGCTCGCTGTCAAGGTGAAGTGTTTTATTTCTTTCAGATTCAGTAAGTTTAGATACTGGTATACCTGTCCATTTGGAGATAATCTTTGTTATTTCTTCTTCTGTAACAGCTTCATGAACAAGAGATAAATTCTTATTTTTAACCTTATTTTCCTCTTCTTCAAGCTGTCTGTTTAATTCCAGTAAATCTTTATATTTTAATCTTGAAGCTGTCTCTAAATCATATTTTCTTTCTGCAATTGCAATCTGATTATTTACATCTTCAATCTGTTCCCTGATTTTTGAAAGATTATCAACACTCTTCTTTTCGTTTTCCCATTGTGATTTTACTTCGTTAAATTTATCTTTAAGCTCTGCAAGTTCTTTTTGTAATACCCCAAGTCTTTCTTTACTTAATCTGTCATCTTCTTTCTTTAATGCAGTTTCTTCAATCTCCATCTGCATAACCTTACGCTTAAGTTCATCAAGTTCTGTAGGCATAGAATCAAGTTCTGTCTTAATTAAAGCACATGCCTCATCCACAAGGTCAATTGCCTTATCCGGTAAAAATCTGTCAGAAATATATCTGTTTGATAATACAACTGCGCTTACAAGTGCGGAGTCATTTATCTTAACACCATGATATACTTCATATCTTTCCTTTAATCCACGAAGAATTGAGATTGTATCCTCAATGGTAGGCTCATCAACCATAACCGGCTGGAAACGTCTTTCAAGTGCAGGATCTTTTTCAATATATTTTCTGTATTCATCAAGTGTTGTAGCACCTATACAATGAAGTTCACCTCTTGCAAGCATTGGTTTTAACATGTTTCCGGCATCCATTGCACCATCAGTTTTACCTGCACCAACAATAGTATGAAGTTCATCAATGAATAATATAATATTTCCTTCACTTTTCTTTACTTCATCAAGAACACTTTTAAGTCTTTCTTCAAATTCACCTCTGTATTTTGCACCTGCAAGCAAAGCACCCATATCAAGTGCATAAACTTTTTTATCTTTTAATCCAAGAGGAACGTCGCCCCTTACAATTCTTTGTGCAAGTCCTTCAACTGCTGCAGTTTTACCAACACCAGGCTCACCAATTAATACAGGATTATTCTTTGTTTTTCTTGATAAAATACGAATAACATTTCTAATCTCCTGATCCCTTCCTATAACAGGATCAAGCTTTTGTTCTCTTGCTCTTTCAACAAGATTAGTTGCGTATTTATTTAAAGTATCATATGTTGCTTCAGGATTGTCAGATGTAACAGTCTTATCTCCTCTTACAGTAACCAGGGCATTTAAAAATCTTTCTCTTGTAATACCATATTCTCTAAATATCTCTTTTAATGCACTGTTTGGATATTTTAACAAAGTAAGAAAAAGATGTTCTACAGAAACATATTCATCGCCCATGTTCTTAGCTTCATCTTCAGCACTTATAAGAACTCTGTTCAGATCATTACTGATTCTTAAATCACCGCCACTTACCTTGACTTTTTTAGCTACATACTGCTTAACCCTGTTAATAAAATGATCTTTATTAATCTCCATTTTCTCAACAAGATTAAGAATAAGGCTCTCATCAATAGTAAGAAGACTAAGTAAAAAATGTTCCTGATCTATCTCCTGATTGCCATAATCATAAGCAATTTTTTCGCATCCTTTAACAGCTTCCATGGATTTCTGAGTAAACTTATTGATATTCATAACAACATCCTCCTCTCAATTATTTTATTTGTTCTATATCATATATAACACAATCCAAAATTAAATGCAACCATTATTTTTTATTTTATAAAAAAAATTAAAAAAGCTTACAGATGCTGTAACAATAATTCATCAGAACATATTCCGATATTATAGTATTAACATCTGTAAGCATATTTTTATATTTTTATAATATTTATATTAAAATTAGTGATGGAATAATCTAAGTCCTGTAAAGCACATAGCCATATCATATTTATCACATGTATCAATAACATTATCATCTCTGATAGATCCGCCCGGCTGAGCAATATATTTAACACCACTCTTATGAGCTCTTTCAATATTATCTCCAAATGGGAAGAATGCATCTGAACCTAATGCTACATTTTCCATCTGATCAAGCCATGCTCTCTTCTCTTCTTTTGTAAATACTTCTGGTTTTACTTTAAAGATATTTTCCCATGCACCGTCAGCTAATACATCCATGTAATCCTCACCAATGTAAAGATCTATGGCATTATCCCTGTCAGCTCTTCCAATTTTATCAACAAACTGAAGATTTAATACCTTTGGTGACTGACGTAAGAACCAGTTATCTGCCTTTGATCCGGCAAGTCTTGTACAATGAATTCTTGACTGCTGTCCAGCTCCTATTCCTATTGCCTGTCCGCCGTATGCATAACAAACTGAATTTGACTGTGTATATTTAAGAGTAATAAGAGAAATAATAAGATCTATCTTTGCACTTTCAGGTATTTCTTTATTCTTTGTAACAATATTTCCAAGGAAATCATCATCAATAACAAGTTCATTTCTTCCCTGTTCAAAAGTAATACCAAATACTTCTTTATGTTCAATAGGATTTGGAACATATGAAGGATCTATTTTAATTACATTATAATTTCCTTTTTTCTTTGCTTTAAGAATTTCTAAAGCCTCAGGCTCATATCCAGGTGCGATAACACCGTCAGATACCTCTCTTTTAATAAGTGTAGCTGTTGCAACATCACAAACATCTGATAATGCAATAAAATCACCAAATGAAGACATTCTGTCAGCGCCTCTTGCTCTTGCATATGCATTTGCAAGTTCACTAAACTCAATATCCAAATCATCTACCCAGTAAATTTTCTTTAATGTATCGTCAAGTGGTAATCCAACAGCTGCTCCTGCAGGTGAAACATGCTTAAAAGATGTTGCAGCTGCAATACCTGTAGCTTTCTTTAATTCGCTTACAAGCTGCCAACCGTTAAATGCATCTAAAAAGTTAATATATCCAGGCTTACCATTAAGAACCTCAATTGGTAATTCACCTTCATTTGCATAAATCTTAGATGGTTTCTGGTTTGGATTACATCCATACTTTAATTCAAATTCTTTCATTTTTACAATTCCCTTTCAAAATGATAAAGTTTTTTTCATAATAATTCATAATAATATTTAATGTTATTGTTTACTCTTATTTGTTTTATTATTATTTATTTTTGTTTGTAATAATTGTTTTATATTCTCCTGTTTCAATGTCAATATATCTTACGAATAATGAAACTTTATTATCTTCATTTAATGAATTCCAAAGTAAATCACTATATTCTTTGATATCATCTAACACATTAACTAACTTTGGTTCTCCTTCAAAACTTGGAAGTGGATTTCCATCCATCATATATGTATGAATGAAATGTGCTTCACCGTTTACAGGATTTGAATATGCAAATGTATATCTGTTGCATGCATCAGGATTACCATTATTGCTCTTTAAAATTGACATAGCATAATTGTAATTTCCATTTGCAACTTTCATTATTCCTGAAATTCTAGGAGTATAATTTGGTCCATCCGGTTCAAATTCTCTTGTTCTTAAGGCCTGTTCAAAAGTCTGCTGATTATTCATAAGTTCATAAATAGTATCAGTCTGATCGCCATTTGTTACGATAGTTTTATTTCCTAAAACTCTGACAGGTGCATAAATAATAAGACTTGGATCTGTAAGTTTAGATGGGTCAAATGCTTCTGTTCTGATTCCTTCGCCATCTTCTACAAATACTCTGTTACGGCTATTCTCACTTCTACCCATGATAAAATATGCTGTAACTGCCTTTTTACCATCATTTGTCTTACCAATAATGATACCTCTTCCCGGATAGGCATTGTTTTTCAATTCTTCTTCAATTGAAATCATCTTCATAATAATCCTCCTAAAATCATATGATTTATGTTTATTTTCAAAAAAAGTATAACACATAAATTAGTTTTGTCAAAATATATTACATTACGTTTATTCTAATTATATCAGTTATTTCAAATTTTAATTCTAACCCAGACATTATTTCATACTTCTGATTTTTTCCCTTATCTTTAGAATTTTTCCAGGAGCGATGGATATTTCATCATAACCAATCTCCAAGATTTTATCTAAAAAATCAATATCTGAACCCAGTTCACCGCATATGGCCGCTCTGATATTATTTTTATGTGCATTATCGGCAACTATTTTTAACATCCTTAAAATGGCCTCATGATAAGGGTTATAGAATTTATCAAGTTTTGTATTTCCCCTGTCAATTGCAAGTGTATACTGAGTTAAATCATTAGTTCCAACACTAAAGAAATCGACTTCTTTTGCAAGTTCATCGCTAATCATAACTGCTGCCGGTGTTTCAACCATTATCCCATGTTTTATATTCTCACTATATTTTATATTTTCCTTATCAAGTTCTGATTTTACTTCATTAACTACTTCTTTTATTTCTTTTACTTCTTCTATAGAAATTATCATCGGATACATTATTGATAAATTCCCAAAAACTGATGCTCTTAAAAGTGCTCTTAATTGTGTTTTAAATAATTTCTTATTTTTAAGACATATTCTGATTCCTCTTAAACCAAGGGCAGGATTTTCTTCTTCATCAAGTCCTAAATAATCAGTTTGCTTATCTGCACCTAAATCAAGGGTTCTTATAATAACTTCTTTCTCCCCCATTTTTTCAAGAATATCCTTATATATAAGAAATTGTTCATCTTCCGTAGGATAATCATTTGACTCTAAAAAAATAAATTCACTTCTAAAAAGGCCGATACCACCTGCATCATTAAACAGTGCCAAGTCAATATCTGATAAATTCATGGCATTTGCGTATACATCAATTTTTCTGCCACTTTTTGTAATATTACCCTTTCCTTTAAGATTTAACAACCTTTCCATTTCTTTTTTATTTTCTTCAATCCTGCGGTTCTTTTCTTTTAAAATAATTTCATCAGGCTCAATATATAATTTTCCCTCAAACCCATCAACCACAGCAATTTTTCCATTAATATCATTAATATCATTTATACATTTAATGCCATTAACATCATTAACATCATTAACATCATTTATGCCATTAATGTCATTAATGGTGTTTGATTTCAAATTTATATCCGTGCCAATAAGTGCAGGTATATTCATTGATTTTGCAAGAATTGATGAATGGGAATTTATAGAACCATTTGTTAAAACAAAAGCTAAAATCTTATTTTTATCAAGTAATAAAGTTTCTGATGGTGTAAGATTTTCTGCAACAAGAATAACCGGTTCATCCAATTCTATTTTATTTTTTTTCTTTCCAGTTAAAGCAGACAAAACCCTGTCAGTCACATCTTTAATATCAAAAGCCCTGTTTTTAAAATACTCATCCTCCATATTTGTAAACATTTCCATAAAGTGTATTTTTGTATTATTTATGGCATATTCAGCATTTACATTTTCAGAAGATATTATATTCATTGCAAACCCGGCAAAAGAATCATCCTTAAGAATCATAATATGTGCATTAAAAATATCAGCATTATCTAAAGATGTTTTATCACTGGCACGCTCATATAAAGATTCAAGTTCAGAGATTGCTTTATTTATAGCATCTTTCAATCTTTTAATTTCACCATCTGTATCTTTAACATGCCTTTTTTCAATTTTAAAATCATCATTAATATAAACAAATATCTTACCAATTGCTATTTCATTATTTATGCTTGTTCCTGTATATATATTCATATTCCTATTCTCCATATGAGTTTTTTATTTTCTTATTACCTTATTACCTTATTACCTTATTACTGGTTATTGGTTACTAATTATTTTTCAATTTCAAATTGTCTGTAACGTAGATTTATAATTTTTTCTCATCTACGTTACTCGTGCTCTTTCCCAGATTTATCATGTGTAACGTAGATTTCTTCTTTTAATTTTCCTACGTTACTCGTGCTCTTTCCCAGATTTATCATGTGTAACGTAGATTTTTTCTTTTAATTTTCCTACGTTACTCGTGCTCTTTTTCAGATTTATCATGTGTAACGTAGATTTTTTCTTTTAATTTTCCTACGTTACTCGTGCTCTTTTTCAGATTTATCATATGTAACGTAAATTTTCTCTTTTAACTTTCCTACGTTACTTACGCTCTTTCATAGATTTATTATGAGTAACGTAGATTTCCTCTTTTGACTTTCCTACGTTACCCAAACTTCTTCACATAACATTTACATATTTTATACTTCTAATATAACACTATACATTACCTGTAACAATTAAATTATCTTCAGAATTTACGCTATTAATCCACTTTTAAATTTTAAGCTAAATTCACAAAATCATTTTAAAATTATTATTAAATTTATATATTAAACATATCTATTTTTTATGCTAGAATACTACTGTTGTAATAAATAACTGTATAAAACTAAGCAGAACTTTAAACTATTACATACCATTAAATTACAACAATACAAAATAAGAAAGTGATACAAAAATGTTACTGGAAAATATTGATAATATAAAGAATTTTACCACACACCTTTTTTCAAAAAATACTTTTGATTATTGTATGGTAAACGAAGTTAAGATAAGTACATATTCAACTTTTACTATTGATGGTCATTTGAATTATGATTATTTTTCTGATGAAGAAAAAAATGATATAAATAATGAACATCTAGTTTCCTGGAGTAAACTACGGCCTATTTGTTTTGATCTCATTAAAGGAAAAAAATTACCAATTAGCTTTTCTATTATTTTCGCAATGAAAAGAAGCTTTTTAAATAAGCTTATAAATGAAAACAATATTGATATAGACCCTGAAGATATAAATGATTTATTTATGAATATAAAATATAAAGATGATAAACTTACCTTAACAACAGGTGTTTCATTAAAGATTTTTACCCTTGATAAATCCTTAGAAAATGCATTTGATAAATATATTTCAAATTTTATTAGCACTCTATCTTAATGAGTGCTAATTTTTTCTTGACTTTTATTTTTTACAGTATTACAATGATTTCTAGATTTTAAGATATGCATATAGGTATCTTTAATAATTTCAATTTTAAAATATGTTTATATTTTAGCAATGGAGGTTTTTAAAATGGGTAAGACACATGGTAATTTATCAATCAATAGCGATAACATTTTTCCAATCATAAAAAAATGGTTATATTCTGATCATGATATTTTCATCAGAGAGCTTGTTTCTAATGGATGTGATGCTATCACAAAATTAAAAAAATTAGAGCTTATGGGTGAAACAACAATCCCTGAAGATACAAAACTTAAGATTGAAGTTATAGCAAATGCTAAAGAAAAAACTCTTACATTTGTTGATAACGGACTTGGTATGACTGCTGAAGAAGTTGATAAATTTATCAACCAGATTGCTTTTTCAGGAGCTACTGATTTCTTAAATACATATAAAGATAAGGCAAATGAAGATCAGATCATCGGTCACTTTGGTCTTGGTTTTTATTCTGCATTTATGGTTGCTGATAAAGTTACAATAGACACTTTATCATATAAAGATGGTGCAACTTCTGTTCACTGGGAATGTGACGGCGGTACAGAATTTGATATGAATGATGGTACAAAGGCTGAAGTTGGTACTACTATCACTCTTTACTTAAATGAGGATTGCCTTGAATTTTCTAATGAATATAAGGTTAGAGAAATTCTTGATAAATATTGTTCATTTATGCCAGTTGATATTTATCTTACAAATCCTGATGCTGCTCCTCAGTATGACAATATTCCAAAGGATGATGTTAAAGAAGATGATGAAGTTGTAGAATATTACACAGAAGATGCTAAAACTGAAGAAGTTGAAAACGAAGATGGCACAAAGGAAACAAAAGAAATTTCTCCTGCAAAGGATATGGCTAAAATTGTTAGAAAACCAGTAGCTATCAACGATACAACACCTTTATGGACAAAGCATCCTAACGAATGTTCAAAAGATGATTATATTGAATTTTACAGAAAAGTATTTAATGATTACAAAGAGCCTTTATTCTGGATTCATTTAAATATGGATTATCCATTTAATTTAAAAGGAATTTTATACTTCCCTAAACTCAATAATCAGTACGATACAATGGAAGGTACAATAAAATTATATAACAATCAGGTATTTATTGCTGATAATATCAAAGAAGTTATCCCTGAATTTTTACTTCTTCTTAAAGGTGTTATCGACTGTCCTGACCTTCCACTTAATGTTTCAAGAAGCGCTCTTCAGAACGATGGATTTGTTAAGAAGATTTCTGATTATATCACAAAGAAAGTTGCTGATAAATTATCAGGACTTTATAAAACAGATAAAGAATCTTACGAGAAATACTGGGATGACATCAACCCATTTATTAAATATGGTTGCTTAAAAGATGATAAATTCTGCGATAAGATAAAAGATTATATTATCTTTAAGAATTTAGAAGATAAATATCTTACACTCCCTGAATGTCTTGAAGAAAACAAGGAAAAACATGAAAATACTATTTTCTATGTAAATGATCTTGTTTTACAAAGTCAGTATATTAACATGTTTAAGAACGAAGGAATTGATGCTATCATTCTTGACCACAGCATTGATGAAGCATTTATTTCACACCTTGAAGCTAAAAATGAAGGTGTTAAATTCCTTTCAATCTCATCTGACTTAAATGATTCATTCAAAGAAGAAGTTAAGGAAGATGACGAAGAATTCAAGAATTTAAGTAATGAAATTACTGAGAAATTCAAGAAAGCATTAGGTGATGAAAACCTTTTAGTAAACGTAGAAAAATTAAAAGACACTACTATTTCTTCTATGGTTACTCTTTCTGAAGATACAAAACGTATGCAGGATATGATGAAAATGTATGGTATGGATTCTACAATGTATGGAAATCCTGTAACACTTGTTTTAAATGCAAACAACGATCTTGTAAAATACGTTATTGATAACAAGGATGATGAGAAATCTGATATCATCTGCAAACAGCTATATGATCTTGCATTAATCAGTCATAAACAGTTAAATCCTGAAGAAATGACTGAATTTATCAAGAGAAGCAACGATATCATGCTTCTTCTTACAAAATAAATATGACTAATCAAGTTTTTTATGGTAATATACTTTATGTATATTACCATAATTTATGTAAATAATTTAAATAATATCAATAAATTTGAAAGGCAGGAAATATTTATGAAGCTTTGGGGCGGAAGATTTACCAAAGAAACAAATGAACTTGTTCACAATTTTAATGCATCTATCTCATTTGACCAGAAATTTTATAAACAGGATATCAGAGGAAGTATTGCTCATGTTACAATGCTTGCAAAACAGGGAATTATTTCAGATAATGAAAAAGACTCAATCATCAAAGGTCTTAATTCTATTTTAACTGATATTGAAAATGGATCTCTTGAATTTTCTTCATCTTCAGAAGATATTCATTCTTTTGTTGAACAAAACCTAATCGAAAGAATTGGAGATGCAGGAAAAAAATTACATACAGGACGAAGCAGAAATGATCAGGTTGCACTTGATATGAAACTTTATACAAGAGACGAAATCGTTGAAATCGACAAACTTTTAAAGGATTTACTTAGTTCTCTTTATAAGGTTATGGAAAATAATATTGAAACTTATATGCCTGGTTTTACACATTTACAGAAAGCCCAGCCTATAACACTTGCTCATCATTTTGGAGCATATTTTGAAATGTTTAAAAGAGACAGAAGCAGACTTCACGATATATATGAAAGAATGAATTATTGTCCACTTGGAAGCGGTGCTCTTGCAGGTACTACTTATCCTCTAGACAGAGATTATACTGCTTCTCTTCTTGATTTTTATGGACCTACACTTAACAGTATGGATTCAGTATCTGACAGAGATTATCTCATTGAACTCTTAAGTGCATTATCTACTGTAATGATGCACCTTAGCAGATTCTGTGAAGAAATAATTATCTGGAATTCAAACGAATATAAATTTGTTGAAATTGATGACTCATATAGTACAGGAAGTTCAATTATGCCACAGAAGAAAAACCCTGATATTGCTGAACTTATCAGAGGTAAGACCGGAAGAGTTTATGGTGCATTAACTTCTCTTCTTACCACAATGAAAGGTATTCCTCTTGCATACAACAAAGATATGCAGGAAGATAAAGAGTTTGCCTTTGATGCAATTGATACAGTAAAGGGATGCGTTCTTTTATTTAAAGGTATGATTGATACTATGAAATTTAACAATGAAAGAATGGCAGAATCTACAAAGCACGGATTTACAAATGCTACTGATGCTGCTGACTACCTTGTAAATAAAGGTGTTCCATTTAGAGATGCTCATTCTATCGTTGGACAGCTCGTATTATTTGGAATTGCAAATAATAAAGCCCTTGATGACTTTACGCTTGAAGAATTCAAGAACATTTCGGATGTATTTGAAGAAGATATTTATGATGCTATCAGCCTTAAAACATGCGTAGAAAAGAGACTTACAATCGGTGCTCCTGGCTTTGATGCAATGAGAAAAACACTTGAGATTTATAAGGAATATTTAGCTAAATAGAGATTAATATATAAATTATATAATCAAATTATTTCTTTAAATATTTATCAGAAAATTTTTTATATTTTATAATTCAAAAAAAACACCAGCCATAATTATTAGATTTTCTAATTCATATGGCTGGTATTTTTATTTTAAGTTCAAATTTCTTGTTCTACATTTCATCTTAAGTATATATTTTAGAACTATATATACTCTTTATTCTTTGATAGCTCCAAACTCTATGGTACATAAACACTAATGCACCCTCTGCCATCATAATTTGTAAGATCATCAATTTTCTTTGTTGTAACTAAATATCTGTTTACTTTTCCATTCTTTACAGAATAGTACTTGCAAGCATTTTTAGTTGTTGTCTTTGGAGCTGATAATTGTTTTGTGCTTGCATAATATTTATATACATAATATTCGCTTACACCACTTACCTTATCCCATGAAAGTGTCAATGAATTAGCATCAGCATCATATGCAGCATCAGCAATTACAGCATCATTATTCACGCCAACTCTTGCATCTACAGCAAATTTTCCATCAACATTATTTGATAAAGCATTATCACCAATCGCCTGAACAATATATCTGTAAGTTGATCCTTTCTTTAATCCATTAAATGTGTAAGTTGTACCTGTTACTACTGTAGATTTTTGAATAGTTCCAGAACTTGCATAATATTTATATAACTGATAAGATGTTGCTCCAGGAACGGCATCCCATGTTAATGTTACTTTTTTATTTTTATTTGAAGTTGCCTTAACGACAGGTGCTGGAAGTTCTGTTATCTCTGGTTCTGACTCATAATTAACTTTTTCTTTAAACACTTCATATGTTTTAGGGTTTCTGTTTGCTTCTGTACAATATTCATTCATTGCATCACGATAGAATCCCCAGTTTGCATCATGATAATCATGGTAACTATAATTTACATTTTTCTCATTCATTATATCGAATATATCTCTTAAATATGTATCAGCATTTGTGTTTAAAATTGAATAATTTGAACTACCAACTTCACCAAGATACATAGGAACACCTTTTTCTTTACCCCAATTAAGCCATGTATCCATAAAATCTGCAAGATAATCCTTAGTTAATAATCTAACACCTTTACATTTTATTGTTTGAAAGCCAATATCTACTTTTACAGTACTGTCACAATATAAAAATTTCACATCAGCTGAAATTTTATATGAATATCCACTTTTCATCGGAAATTGAATCAAACCATTTTTTGTTATTGTTAAACTTCCAGATGAATTATAATATCCCACAGCCATAGATGATTCTTTAGTATTTGTATTATAATAATAGAATGCTGGTGTTCTAGTGTTTCCCTTATCATCTTTTTGAATTTCAACATTACCTTTAGCTGTAAAAGATGCCTTATAATTTGAAAAAGAATATTTATTTACATCTCTAACATAATTTCCATTTTCATCATATTCTGAAATAACAATATTATCGAAACCAACAAATCCATTTTTACCCGGATCTGTTACTCTAACTTTCCAATAGCCGTAATTATCATTGGCTGTTGCTTTATAAAAATTACTTTCAACATTTTGCCAATTATCAATTGCAACATTAACATTTTTTACTTCATCCAAAAATTCTACTGATGCATCAGCAGATCCATTTTTTATTGCTATTGTATCAGAATAGGTATAATCTGGTTCCTCAGGTTTATAACTCAAACCATTACTTGTTAATGTATCCGGTTCATAATAATGAAATTCATAAACAGTATTATTATCATTTAATAATCTAAATGATTCTGTATATCCCCAATATGAAGTTGACTTAGTTTCAGTACCACTATCATAAGTATTATTTGATTGTAAAAGAAATGTCTTTTTATAATTTACATAACCATATGGTCTTTCAATAAACAACATATGATTATTATCAACTTCTCTAATACTTGTTTTTAACTCCTCGAGATATCCATAGTATTGATCTAATAATTGTCCAGGAGTTTTGCTATATAAATAATTTACTATTGCTTCCTCTTCAGGTTGTTCTTTATACTCTTTATATACATTTCTATAACTAGCATACAAAAATGGTTCATTTAATAAACCATATCCTAGAACAGCTGTTTCATCAGAATATCTTCTTGCAATTTCTGTCCATAATTTTTTTGTAAGAAGCATATTATTAGTATTTAATTCTTTCGCTTCATTAATAGGTCCCCAAAAATCAGGCTGATTTTCTTTCATAAAGCCACCTGTTGGTACATGCATGTTAATAAGGACCTTCATATCATATTTTTTAGCCCAAGCAATATTTTTTGATAACCACTCGAATGCCGATTCTTTCCATACAATATTATTAGGATCACTATCATTAGAAATAAAAAAATAATAATTTATATAAAATCTTACTGCATTAAAACCTAATTCAGAAAGCTCCTTATAACCATCTTCTGTAACATAGGTATCTAAAATAGTTGCATTTTTTCCTAATGATGTTGTTCCCCAAACATTATTTCCCATCCCCATACTCTTGATACGGTACTCCTTACCATTCTCATCATACATCTTATCCCCATTTACCTTGATAAATCCATGAGTGTCTCCTGATCCACTCTCAGTTGTTGTATCTGCGTTAGCTTTTTTTACCACCCCTGATATATTGCTAACACAACATACATTTGCGACTAAAACGCAAACCAGCATTTTAATCCATAAACTTCTCCTCCACTTTTTCATAAAAAACTCCTTCTCCTTTTTGTTTTTTTATATAAATGCTTAAAGCAAATATATCATTTTACAATACATTTTTTACATGGTGAATATCCCATATCTAATAACTCTTTTAAAGTACCGGTGTAAATTTTTTTATTTTTTTCTTTGATATCTTTTGCACTGGAACATGATTCAAGATGAAATTTTTTAGTATTTTCATTCAAAAAATATATATATACGGCATTTTCATCTATATAATAGCTGTCTGATGAAACAGTGCTGCTTTCATTATTTATATTTTGCTCATTATTCTCCGTAATCACACTAGATTCAGCAGATTTAGCAGAATCCGTATTATCCGTTATGTTATAATTCACATCCACTTTACTGTCGCCGGTAAGATAATCAATAATTATGCCCGGTTGAACATTATAGCAATATACATTAAAACAAATCCCCTCACCCTTATCTTCTACCGACCATGCTTCAATCAATACTCCGCTTACAACAAGATTATTATTTTCAAATACCGGTGTAACCCTATAAAGCACATGATTATTTGTATTTCTTACATAATCAGCAACTTTATTTTCAAACCCAAGCATTCCCTCTACATTCATATATCTTGTGCCTGTAATAAGATTTTTCTCATTTGCATTTTCACCTGCAAGTTGAAATGCAATAAGATGACATCTGTTATAAAGATAATTATCTGCAATAATGTCATTATATTTTACAGTATGCCAGCCGCTCGGCTTAATATTCCCGATTTCGCCTCTTTTTTCTGTTGGCATAATATCCGTAGAAATATTTGCAAAAGCAACACCACATCTTCCAAGCTCATCCAAATTACTATATATTTCAAAAGAATCTGTTATATTTTTTTCTTCATCCGAAAAAAACGGTTTATTATCATTAATATAAATATATGGATTACCGCTGTATTCCGGAATATTTTTTAAATCAAATATTTCTGTTAACGAATCAGAATCTGACTCAATCTCAGACTCTTCATCAGACATCTCACTTGATTTTGAAGTTATTTCAATAGTTTCTTTTAAATCAGACTCAATGTTGGTTTCAGATTCTACATCTAAAGTTGTTTCCTCATAACTATTAACAGTGCTTTCAGATACACTAATACTTCCATTATCATTTTTACTATTATAACTACACCCAGATAGTGCAATTATAATACATAAAAGTATATAAATAAATTTTATTTGATTATTTTTTTTACTCATAAAATTTCCTAAATCATTAAAATGATTCCCAATTATTTATAATAAATAACTCAGAATTAATCATTGCAATATATGTAATTATATCATACACACCCCTAAAAACAATCCCACGAATAGTTATTCTGAGTTTCTTTTTTCTTTCGTAACCCTTCCCATATTTCTACGAATAATTTTCTTGAGCTTCTGTTTTTATTCGTACCTCTTCCCTAATCTCTACGAATAGTTTTCTTGAGCTTCTGTTTTTATTCGTACCTCTTCCCAAATCTCTACGAATAATTTTCTTAAGCTTCTGTTTTTATTCGTACCTCTTCACTAATCTCTACGAATAATTTTCTT
>FOFK01000003.1:21364-87569 GCA_900110975.1 Lachnospiraceae bacterium RM5 | reverse complement strand
ATCTCTACGAATA
Organism: Lachnospiraceae bacterium RM5; assembly: GCA_900110975.1. GTDB lineage: Bacteria > Bacillota > Clostridia > Lachnospirales > Lachnospiraceae > Bovifimicola. The sequence continues at coordinate 87,556 of FOFK01000003.1, read as the reverse complement.
ATTTTCTTGAGCTTCTGTTTTTATTCGTACCTCTTCCCCAATCTCTACGAATAATTTTCTTGAGCTTCTATTTTTATTCGTACCTCTTTCCTAATCTCTACGAATAGTTTTCTTGAGCTTCTGTTTTTATTCGTACCTCTTCCCTAATCTCTACGAATAATTTTCTTAAGCTTCTATTTTTATTCGTACCTCTTCCCCCCAATTGTTCTAACAACCGCAATTCACATAATTTACAATAATTATTTACATTATTTTGCAACATTAATCCGCAATTCTAACAATTCGCAACATTAATCCGCAATTCATATTATTCACAATATTACTCTTACTCCGCAATAAAAAAAGCATGGCAGCTAAAAACTGCCACACTTTCTCTTATATTATGATATTTTCAATATGTCCTAAATTGAAACCTGCTTACAATCACTTGAAACTATCCAATGCTTACAATATTTCCATTTTCAACAGCATATTTTCCGTTTCCAACGCGGTAATTTGCACCGTTTCTGCTATCCCAATTTCCATTTCCATTGTTAAAGCAGATATTTGCACCATTCTGGTCTCCTAAATCAATTACATACATTCATGTATAGCCTTCAATATCACTTGATGACATACTTACACCTGGTACATTTGTCCATGAGCCGTTATCAACCTGATAATGTATATTAGCATTTGTCCATGAATTATTATTATAGTAAATAACTGCTTTATTTCCATTTGAAACAACATACTGCATTTGCTTTGTATAATTATATCCTGAATATGTTGTGAAAATTGCTGTTAATGTATGTGTTCCTTCATTTTCCGGTACCCAAGTTGCAGTAGCTATATTATTAGAAGTTGTAGTTCTTAAATATGTTGTTGTAGTTCCATCATTTACAGTAAATAATTTTCTCTCTCCTTAATTTTTTTACCTTTAGAAGACTATAATAAAACCCGCAAACAAACAACACACCTTTTGACAGTTTGGTTATCTGCATAAAGGTGTGTTGAATTATAAAAATATTTTATTAAATTTTACCAATAAATCTTATTCAATATTTAATTTTTTCTTGCATATAACTGTTGTAAGAATAATAGATACAACAAACATCACAAGTTGGAATACTGAAAGAACAATTACATAAATATTTAACGAATCAATCAATCCGGAAATATTATTACCTGTATTTTCAAGATTTATTAAACCAGAAGAATTAATTCCAATACTTACAAAAGATAAAAGAGTTTCCCATGCCATATAATATGCAATAAATGAAACAACACTCATAACCTTTTTATTCTGATTAAATAATGAATGTCCTGCTGTATATCCTAAAATAAGCATCCACATATTATTGAGATACTGAACAACAACTGCTATTCCCCATATAATTAATGTTACAATTAACTTATTACCAAGATTTTCACCTGTAAATAATTCTAAAAATCTTTTTACCCAATCAAATATTGTCGAGTAAATATCTTTACTTCCCATTCCTAAAACAAAGAGTAATGGAAATACAATGTACATCTGTATTACTGTAAAAATATCCATAACTACTCTTGCAATCATCTGTGAAACCGGACTAACAGGTAAAGTATGAGTTAAATATGCCTGATCCTTAAAAAATCTGTTTCTATAATCAATTACAGGTAAAAAGAAACAAACAACAGCTGCAACAACAATTACACAGATAAAAATAAGCATTGAAAAATTTGCCAACAATTCAATAGCCACATTATCAACATTATCCGATAATAATTTAAAAAGAAATGAAACTAAAGCTGTAAGAAATGTTCCTCCAAATGCTAAAAGCAAAGTATGCTCTCTATTAATAAATTCATTTTTAATTAATTTTCCTACCATGATTTAAATACCTCCCTGAAGACTTCATTTATCGACTGACCTTTTTCCTGACGTAATTTATCAGCATTTTCCTGTAATAAAATTTTTCCTTCGCGAATAAAAATTACTTCATCTAAGATTTCTTCAACATCAGTAATAAGATGTGTAGAAATAAGAATTGTTGCTTCACTGTCATAATTCTTTAATATTGTATGAAGGATAAAGTCTCTTGCAGCAGGATCAACACCGGCAATAGGTTCATCAAGAAGATAAAGTTTTGCACGTCTGCTCATAACCATAATAAGCTGAACCTTTTCTTTATTTCCTTTAGATAATTTTTTAATAGTAGTATTGATATCGATGTTTAAGTTTTTAAACATTTCTAACGCTCTATCCTCATCAAAATCCTTGAAGAAATCTTTATAAAGATTAATAACCTGCTTTACTTTCAAAGATTCATTAAAGTAAATTCTTTCTGAAAGATAAGCAACTTCTGATTTTGATTTAACACCAATTTCATTACCATTAATAAGAATTTTTCCTTTTTCAACAGATAAAATACCTGCAAGCATTTTAATAAGAGTTGTTTTACCTGAACCGTTAGGTCCTAAAAGACCAACAATTTTTCCACTCTCAATTTCAAGATTAAGATCTTCAAATATTATTTTTTTTACGCCATAACCTTTTTTAACGCCTTTTATACTTACTAAAGTACTCATTTTTCCTCCTTCTTAAGTGACTCTTTCACCAAATCTAAAATTTCTTTTTCGTTGTAACCAAGCGAATGCATTTCATTAATAAAATTTAAAATAATATCATTTGAAATATTCCCTTTTAAGTCCTTATTTATTTCTGCCACAAATCTTCCAGCCGACCTTTTAGAAAAAAGAATCTGTTCCCTCTCTAACTCAGATAAGGCTTTTTGCATTGTGTTAGGATTAACTCCCGCTTCTACAGCAAGTTCCCTGACTGAGGGAATCTGCTCACCGGGCTTATATTCACCGGAAACAATACATTTTTTAATATGATTCATTATCTGAATATAGATTGGACTATTTGAATCAAATTTCCACTCCATGTATTACATCCTTTCTCAACAAAAAAGCTGTATTATTGTACTACTCACTTAGTACAATAATACAGTAATACAGTTTTTTAAATTTGTCAACTATTATTTTTATATTTTGTTTTATATTTTAATTCTTGCACCTTTAAATCAAATTTATATTATCACGTTATTCAGCCCATTTATACAACCCTGCATAGATACCATCTAAATCCATAAGCTCTTTATGGGTACCACTTTCTTCTATTCCTTTTTCAGTCAATACAAGTATCTTTTCTGCATTCTTAATGGTTGAAAGTCTGTGTGCAATAACAAATGTTGTTCTGTTTTTTGCAAGTCTTTCTAATGATTCCTTTACTATATTTTCACTTTCATTATCAAGAGCACTGGTAGCTTCATCAAAAATAAGTATTGGTGGATTCTTAAGAAAAACTCTTGCTATAGAAATTCTTTGTTTCTGACCACCTGATAATTTTATACCTCGCTGACCTATATCCGTATCATAACCATTTGGAAGTTCCATTATAAAATCATGTGCATTTGCAAGCTTTGCAGCTCTTATAACTTCTTCCTTACTGGCAGATGGTTTACCATATTTAATATTTTCAAATATGTTACCAGCAAATAAATAAACATCCTGCTGAACAATACCTATATTATTTCTAAGGCTTTTTAAAGTAACATCCCTTATATCTTTACCATCAATCAATATTCTTCCCTTGGTAACATCATAAAATCTTGGTATAAGACTGCATAATGTTGTTTTTCCACCACCGGATGAACCTACAATCGCCACATATTTTCCGGCCTCTACCTTTAAGTTAATGTGTTTTAAAACCCTGTGGGCATTATCATTATATTTAAAGGATACATCATCAAATACAACTTCACCTTTTACATTTTCAAGGTTTATTGCATCTTTCTTATCTTCAATATCAGGCTTAATACTTAAGATTTCTAAAAATCTTTCAAACCCTGAATATCCATTTTGAAATTGTTCCGTAAAATCAATAAGTGTTTTTATAGGATCCGTAAAAATATTGATATATAAAAGAAATGCAATAAAATCATAAACACTGATAAGCTCTTTTGTTAAGAGAATTCCACCGGTCATTATAACAACAACATTTATAAGCATTGTAAATGCTGTCATTCCTGAATGGAAAAATCCCATATAATAATAGCTTTCCTTCTTTGCTTTCAAAAAACCCTTATTACCCTGTTTAAATTTTTCATTTTCTATATCTTCATTTGCAAAGGATTTAACCACCCTTATCCCTGAAAGATTATCCTCAATCTGGGTATTAACATTTGCAATCTGCACCCTGTTTTCCCTAAACGCTCTTTTCATTCTTCTATTTAAAAAATACGCATAACAAAACATAAATGGCACTAATGCAAATGCAGCAATAGAAAGATAGAGACTTATGCTTGATAAAATTATAAAAGCACCAACAATTTTTATTATGGAAATAGCAAGGTTTTCAGGGCCGTGATGCAACAATTCGGATATATCAAATAAATCATTTGTAATTCTGCTCATAAGCTGGCCGACTTTTTCCTCATCATAAAACGAAAAAGACAACTTCTGATAATGATTAAAAATCTGGGCACGCATATCATATTCCATCTTCGCACCCATAACATGACCAATATTAGTTATATAATAATTTGCAATAAACTGGATAAATACCAGACAGATTAAAATAACACCTAAAGTTATAATCATTTTAAATGCCTCATCTTTTGAAAGAACCAGAACTTTAGATGTTATATATCTTACAACAAGTGGAATTATAAGAGTTATTACTGATGCTATAAATGCAAAAAACATATCTAAAAAGAATGTTTTTTTATAAGGTTTATAGTATTTTATCATTTTTTTAATATTATTCTTCATGTCTTTATATCCTTTTGTAAATATTAATGTTCTTCTCTTCTTTTCCTATAAACAATAAACAGATAATATCTGAAATTATAAATAAAACCAATGTTATAACTATAAGTAAAAATCCAAAAAACGGATATTCAATACCATTTAAAAAATTTTCCCAACCACCGGTATTTTGATGAACAATCCAACTATTACCCAGAGCAAGAAAACTTATATAAGATGATATAACTCCGGAAGTTAATATCCAGATAAGAAAATTTATTATTCTTTTCTTAATACCAACATTATTAACTATACCTTTAAATCTTAAAACAAAGTATAAAATACCAATAATTACAGGCATTACAAAAATAAAAATACCATTATATCCTGAATATTCAATATAATGTTCATCAAGAAAATCAAAAAAGGTAAATATACCCCAGGAAATAAAATTAATTAATATTGAATATTTAAGTATCTGTATTTTTGTTACTTCATTTATTTCTTCATCTAATTTATCTAAATCATCCAGATTATCTGCATCACTTATATTTTCTTTAACATTATCATTTACATTATTCATTCAAATCACTCCAAATACAAACAATCTAATATAGATCAGAGTTTAATAATTTCTTACATTAAATCATCTTTCTTTATCAGCATAAGATAATCTAAATCCTGCACACCTTCCTTAACAAGTCTGTTTGCCTGTTTAGAAACAACATTTTCAAAGAAATTACGTATTTCTCTGGCATTTGCAAAATTTTCCCCGGCATTTTCAACCATATTATTTATTTTTTTAAGTAAAACCTCTTCTGCTTCCTCATCAATTTTATAATCCTGCGAAGAGCAAAGTCTGTGAAAAATTTCATTTAATTGTTCCACAGTATAATCTTCAAATTCAATATGTTTATTAAAACGTGAACGAAGACCCGGGTTAGAATCAAGAAATTCTTCCATAGGTTCAGGGTAACCTGCAACAATAACAATTAAATTATCTCTGTTATCTTCCATTGCTTTTAATAATGTATCAATGGCTTCCTGTCCAAAATCTCCCTCAGACTTATTATTTGATAAAGAATAAGCTTCATCAATAAATAAAATCCCACCCATGGCTTTATTTATTACTTCAGTTGTCTTTTCTGCAGTCTGACCCATATATCCTGCAACCATTCCGGATCTGTCAGTTTCAATCATATGGCCTTTTTCAAGAATACCAAGATATTTATATATTTCAGCAATTTTTCTTGCTACGGTTGTTTTTCCTGTTCCAGGATTGCCGGTAAACACAAGATGATTTGAAATAACAGGAAGCTTTAATCCTCTTTCTTCCCTTAATTTCTGAACCTGTAATAAATTAACCAGACTATGAATCTGTTTCTTTACACCATCAAGTCCAACAAGTTCATCAATTTCCTTTAATTTTGCTTCAATTCCGCCAACTTTACATTCATCCTGTTTTATATGATGTTCCCTCATCTGAACTTTTCTATCAGAATTATCATTATCAGCTAAAGTTTTTTCTTTCTCAGATTTTCCATATGGATCCCTGCTATATTCTTCGCCGTAAACATTTCCATACATGCTGCCATAATTTTCTCTTTTAATTTTATTATCATCCTGAGTTTTCTTTTTCGAATCAGAATTAAAATCAATAACATCATAATATCCGGAAAAATCAGGTACTTTTTCATATGGATTATAGGATTTCACATCAGAATTTGTTTTTGAAAAGGCATTTCCATTATCATATCCTGCCGGAACATAACCTCCCTTTAAATCCTTATTTATCTTAATCTGACCAATACTTGTATCCTCGCTGTTTATATCCATCTCTTCAAAATACATATCCATATCTTCTGCATTTAAAATTACATTTAAGATATTTCTTGTCATATCTTCCAGTGCAACAACCTGGTAAGGAAGTTTATTGCTGTCACATGAAACTATCATCTGTCCAATGTGCTTTGCAGCCTTATATAGCATTCTTGCATCCTTTAAAAATACACTGAAAGAATCTTTAAAAGATTTACGTTCTGCAGATATAACATACATAATGGATTTTGGAACTTTTTGTAAGAAGTTATTTTTCAAACATACATCTTCCCAATAATGCTTTTCCAAAAGCTTTTCATTTGATGTAACGTCAAAAACCAAGGATAATATATTAAGTTCGTCATAACTTAAAATACCATCCATAGTTGCAAGTAAATAGCTCATTCTAAGCATATCATCCAAAAAATAATCCTGAAGAGCAGAGTCTTTTACTTTTCCCGTTTCATATTTTTTACAGACATTTAATGCCTGATTTATTATATTTTTACATTCTTCAATAGTTCTCTTATCCATTTTAACTGCAACTGTTCCTTTCAAAACATTTATGTATTATTTTACCACAAATCCCCTGTTCTATAAAGATAAAGTCTCAGAAACAAAGTACCAGTTTCCCTTTATTTTCTTCACATATATCCTTCCATCATATATTTCATCAGGTCTTGATATATACTCAGGCTTGCTTCCATCAACAGAATAAACAAGAGATACATTAAAAGCCATAGGAACAAAAGAAACGTAGTTTTCATAAACATCTATCTGATTAAAGCTTTGTTTTCGTATACGAAATGTTTTATTTATAATGCTTACCGCATTAATTTCATCTTTATCTATATCTAAATATTCTTTATTATATTTTTCACCTGCAACTCTGTATATTTTATTTTCATCACTAAATAAATATACATTTACACTTCCATTATTATTTTTTTCATAATCTTTATAACATAACTTTGCTATTTGCTCATATTCCTTCTCATTATCAAGTAAAATACTTTCATCAAAAGAATACATTGGCCTGCTTATCATATATAAAATTATACTTACAAATATTGTAATTATTATTCCCACCACTATTATAATTTTTTTATTTTTTTTCATAGCTGGTCTCCAATACATTTAATTTAATGAAGGAGCTATGCCTTATGCAATAGCTCCTAAATGTTTTCTATAAATCATATCACAGATATGGATTAAAACATTAATTAAAAAATTAAATACATATTATTTAATCCCCTACTCTCTATTATAGTTTATTTATCAAATTCCATGCATGTAATAAATGGTTTTACATCACCTGCATATTCATCAAAATGCTGTAAAATATACCATGATCTGAATCCTGCTAATACACCAAATGGTATGCCATACATTTTATCTGTAATGTCTGTTTCATCAAGACCATAAATATCATAAAGTGTATAATGAAGTTCATAGCTGTTATCTTCACTGTTAAATGCTGTTACTTCGATTTTTAAACCATAGATTCCATCTACACAGATTCCAAGACCGCTAAATTTATCATTGTAAGAAGGATTATGATCTGTCTTAGGATTTGTTCTCATTTTTGCAGGCATTAATGAAGCATCTCTATTTGAAGCATCATATTTTAATGCTTTCATATTTCCACCATTTTCTGCAAGTAAATCATTGATACACTCTTTAACACCTTCATCATATGAAACAGAATTTTCATGATTTTCAACTTCTGCATTTAATGTTGCATCGGAATAATCAGTTCCTGTTCCATCCATAAAATGATCTACCATATTAAGAGCAGTATCTTCCATGTCACCCATTGAAAAATCTGTAACAAGGTCTTTAAAAGAATATAAATAATCTTCTTTTCTGACACCGGCAAAATCCATCCAGCTTATCCAATCCATATCACAAAGTTCTGTCTTTGTTTTATCTGCATATTTGTAATCATTCTGTGTATGACCATTAATCTCTAATGCTTCACTTTTTGTTCTTACATCAGAATTTCTTACTGCATTAAGATCAGCATATGTGTCAGGTGTTTCATAAATAAGGAAACTGTGAATAGAACTATTTCTTGGTGCATTATCAAGTGAATCATCAAGTCCGTCTCCATCAGTATTCTTTTCTACAGGATTACTGATATAATCATACATTGGTAAATATTCTTCTGAATAATCTTCTGGTAATCCAAGATAATGTAAGAATGCATTAACCTTAAACATCTTTGTTGGATTAGCACTTCCTAATTCATCAACATCACTTACAGTATCACCGTCTGTATCAACATCACTTCCAAATTCAGGCTTTGCATCAAGCTTAATAACATTAGGAATTAAACCATTTAATGCAATCCAGTAACCATCATTTGTTCTTGATTTAATAAGTTCTGCAATTGAAGATAACTGTAATCTAAAATTACCATAAATATCAGCAAAAATTCCGCCTGTTTCACCATATAGCCCACTATATAAAGTCTGATATGAAGTTCTTGAAATAACTGAAACATTTATTTCATCATCAATAAATAAATTTTTCATTTCTTCCATAGAAGCTATTCCATAATTATTATCAACTTTATAATCTGCATCAGTTACAAGAATAACAAACTTCTGTGAATTTTTTCTAAAATCAAGTCTTCTTGCCATTTCAAGACCATCAATTGCTGTTTCAGGTCTGTCTCCACCACCATTTACTTTAAGAGATGAAATTGCAGATTTAAAACTTTCAGGATTACTATAGAAATTGAATATACCATTTTTAACAACATTAGTATAATTTCTACCATCACATGTAATATCACGGTAATCAACTAAAGCATAGTTTGCTGTAATATTATCTTCTTTAAGTTCATCAACAAAACCGATAATATTATTTTTTACATTGCTTATTGGACTACCCATAGATCCTGTTGTATCAATAACAAATACAATATCTGCCTGTGCATTGATTTCATCAGAATCTGCATCATCAAGTGTAATTTCAGTTACTGCAGAATCTGCAACACTTGAAGCATCAACACTTGTATCATTAATTGTTGTTAATCCACTTGATTCCATAAATCTGATAACATCAAAAATAAAGTAAATACCAGCAGATGTTATTTCAGCTCTCATTGTTCTTGTTTCACTATCATAAACTGTCTCTAATGGAACTGTCTCTTCACCGTTATTATAACAAATTAAAAGACCGTTTGTTTCAACTCCACCAAGAACATAATTATTTACTGTATAAGATTCATCAATCTTAAATTCGATAGTTCCACCATTAATGTCTGAATCTGAAATTTCAACAACTTTACCTACGAAAGCTCTTGTATCACCAAGCATTTCACCTGTATATTCTGATACATTAATGTGTCTGTTTACACTGCCTTTTGCAGAAACTTTAAGATAATTTAATGTTGCAATATTCTCATCATTAAGTCCTTCAGAATATCTTTCTTCTGAAACTTCCTGAACAAAATATTCATCACCATCTAATATTCCATTTTCATCTGTATCCGGGATATTTGGATTTGTAGAAAGATCAATCTCTTCAATATCAACTAATCCATCATTATCAGAATCTGCTTTTTTAGGATTTGTATTATAAACCTTAACTTCGTCATAATCATTTAATCCGTCATTATCAGAATCTGCTTTTTTAGGATTTGAAGAGTATTCCATTTCCTCTGCATTTGTAAGACCATCTTCGTCTATATCAACATCACCGTCAGCAATTCCACTAACCAATGAATCATAAACTAATGGATCTGAGCCTACATAGACAAGCTCATCATAGTCACTAAGACCATCTTCATCTGTGTCCCTCTTATTTTTATCTGTACCTAAGATAGCTTCTCTGTAATCACTTAAGCCATCGCCATCGCTATCACGATAATAACTTATACTACCTTCATATTTTCCAAGGCTACCCTTTTTATTCCAGCCAGTAACCTTAACAAGGTCTAAATCATTATTGTAATCATTAATTGTAAGTTTTATAGAAGAATTCCACTTATCTGTTTCATTACCTCTGTAAAAACTAAGTTTCTTTGCACCTTCATCGTTTTTTGTAACAATGTATGCAAAAACGTTTTCCTCAACTTCATAATCTAATACATGAGTATTTCCGTTATCAAACTCAACATAGAAAATTGCACTATCTTTTTTCCATTTATCAAATGATCTTAAATCGAGATAAACAATATCACCTGCACTAAATGTTTTAGTATCATCCACATAATACCAGTGACCATATTCAGCTCCATCAGCCGCATAAACATTATTATTATCTCTTCCACCGGCACTCCATGAATTCCACTGAGTAACACCATCCTTATCATATCTGTTGAATGTAATATTATATGCAGATTCAGGAACTTCAGCATACCATAAATCTGCTTCTTCACTATCTTTTGTCATATTATAAACAACATGATTATGTGTGTTATCAATCAAACACATAGTAGCATTGTCATTTGCAACCCACTTAGAATCAGTTAAATCTTTAAAATAAATCTTAACTGTATCTGTAGCTCCTGTGTCATTTGATGCATATGCAATCAAATTTAAATTTGTTACGATCATCATTAAAACAATTAATAACGATAGTATCTTTTTCTTTTCTTTAGTCATAATTTCCTCCATTTTGTAATAAAACTGTGATCAAAATTGTAATAATGTGTAAAATAAACGCATCCAAGTAAATTAGATGTTAATTAATTTAATAAATGTTTACCTCCTTTAAGTGCAATAAGTTTATAGAAAACATTAAAAATTTTACTATATATTTCCTTTATTGTCAAAAAAAGAGTGCATTTTGCACTCTTTTCTTTTACCATTAGATAATTTTATCTGCTATTTAAATATTCATTATATCTTGCATTAGCCTCAATACTTTCCTTCTTTTCTTTCCATCTTGCAACATCACTGCATATGGCAAGCATCTCATCCACAATAAGCTCTTCACTTTCAGGTCTTACATTTACAAGATATGATTTCATCTGATTCATAGCCCTTGGGCTACCAAGGTTTTTAGAGATAATCTCACCAAATTCTCTTGGATATCCTAAAGATTCAATAGCCTCAATAAGATTATTTTTTGCAATTATCCATTCTGTTTTATTATTATTCATAAAAAATTACCTTATGCTTTATTTACAAACTCTTACACAAATACATCCTCTACCATCATAACCAGATAAATTCTCTAATTTTTCTGTAGATACAAGATATTTAACACTTGTATTTGATTTTTTAATATTATATCTACAGCTTGTATTTTTCACCTCTTTTGGATTAGATAAAGTTTTTGAACTTGTATAATATTTATAAACATAATATTTACTTACATTATCAACTTTTTCCCACGAAAGTTCAAGATAATTATTAGTATAATTAAATAAAATATTTGTAATAGCACCACTTATAGGTTTACCGGCTTTTATATCCACTACATAATCTTTAGATACATTATCTGATTCACCATTATCACCAACAGCCTGAACAATATATCTATACGTTGTAGAGTCTTTTAAATTGTAAAAATATGTCTCAGTACCTTCTACAATCTTTGATTTTTGTATTTTACCTGTTGAAGCATAATATTTATAAATCTGATAGTACTTTGCATCTTCTACAGGGGTCCATGTAAGCTTAACTGATTTATCGGAATTATATGTTGCAGCTACAGTCGGATTTGATAATACAACCTTTTCGTCAATATAAAAATAATATGTAATTTCCACTTCTGAATAATCAATGCTATCTCTCACTATTGCAATATTTGTAGCTGTTCCATCCTGATATATTGGATAACTTGAAAATTCATATCCTTCATTTGCTTTTAATGTTACATATACCGTATATGTATGACCTGTTTTAAATATTTCATCATTTGATAAATATCTATCTCTATATGAACTTACATTTGAATCCTGAATCTTTATATTTTTTACAGTATAATTCTCTCCTTCATTCGGAATTATTCCTGCATTATAATCACTTGCTTTTTCTCCAGGATTTGCAGCTCTTAAACCATTCAGACATAATATACTAATTTCTTCACACACATCGCTATTTGCTTTTGCTACACAATTATTAGTTAAAACCATAATCATAATCATGGATAAAACTAAAAAAATACTAAATATTTTTCTTAAAATTTTCATTATTTCCTCTCTTTTCTTTTAATTATGAATAATAAATAGATTTACAAAAAAATTAAACTTTATCAATACATTTAAAATCTCCTTTCTATAGACAATCAATAAACCTTGGTTTTAATATTATATTATTAATATTAAACAATATTTACCTTAAATGTAGCAATATAGACTATACTATTTAGCTTTTTTAGTGAAATAAATATTATTTATGATATATTATCAAGGAAAAATATAAAGAAGGGAAAAATGGGCATATAGGAATTAGAATAATTCCTATATGCCCATTTTTTACCAATTTACTTTTAATAACTTTTATTATTTACAAACTCTTACACAAACACATCCTCTACCATCATAACCAGATAAAATCATTTTTTATATTTATTTTACCTCAACAAGTTCAATTGTAAAATTAAGTTCCTTACCTGCCATCTCATGATTTGCATCAAATGTAATTTTTTCTTCATCTTTTTCAGTAACTTTCACAGCAAATGGCTGACCAAATTCATTTTGTAAATATGCATGATCACCTACATTTAAGTTTTCAGAACCAGGAAGTTCTTTGATATTAACATCAAAAATCGCATCTGGATTAGCTTTGCCATAAGCTTCCTCCGGCATAAGATGAATATCTAATTTTTCTCCAACTTCCATATTTGCAACTGCTTTATCATACCCGTAAATCATCATTCCGGCACCGCAAACAAATTCTAATGGTTCTCCTCTTTTATAAGATGAATCAAATTCTGTTCCATCATTAAAAGTTCCAATATAATGTGTTCTACATGTTTTACCAACATTTTTACCTTCAAAAGCAGGAGCACTGTGGCAACCTGCACAACCACCACAACCTTCTTCACTGCTTCCGCATGAACTTTCTTCATCATGTCCTCCACATGTATGTCCTTCTTCATGGCTTCCACATGTATGTCCTTCCCCATGATGATCACAATTAGCACCTGTATTTATTAATTCTCCACGAAGATAAGCCTCAACAGCTTCGTCTGTATTTCCTGATGCACCTGCACAAAGCTCGATTCCTTTTTCCATTAAAGCAGTTTGTGCACCACCGCCAATTCCTCCACAAATAAGAACGTCGATGCCATTACCAGCAAGCATTGTAGCTAATGCACCATGTCCACTTCCATTTGAACCAATTACTTCAGAACTTACTACCTTGTTATCTTCAACTTCGTAAACCTTAAAATTCTCTGTATGTCCAAAATGCTGAAATACTTCTCCATTTTCATATGTAACTGCTATTTTCATTATATTCTTTCCTTTCATATCAGACTTTTATTAATCTGTTAAATTTATTTAATACTCTTTTTTATTTAAACACTATATTTCATCCAACCGTACAAGTATACAAAATTTCCTTTACACAGTCAATAAACACCCTATTTTACTTTTATAGTGAAAAAATATAATTTTTAATGTATAATATCTAATGGTAAAGAAAGAAGGTAAATAAATGGGCAGAAAATCAACAAAAATAAACAAAAGTATATATCAACAATGTAGAGAATCTTGTGATATGACAAGAGCAGACGTAGCTGATAAATCCGAAAATTTACTTACAGAAAGCCGTTTGGAAAAAATTGAAAACTTTTCTACCATGGCTCGTCCGGAAGATATAATAATAATGTCAAAGGTATATAATAAACCTGAGATTTGCAATTATTATTGTACCAATGAATGTCAGATAGGAAAAAAATATGTTTCTTCAATTGAGACAATACACGAACTTCCACAAATTACACTTGAACTACTTTCAAGTTTAAATACTCTTAACCACTTTAAAGAAAGAATTATTGATATTACGGCAGACGGAACAATAACAAATGATGAAAAAAAAGATTTTGAAAAATTCCGTGAGCATTTATCTGAAATGTCACAGGCAATCGAAACTTTAAAACTATGGGCAGATAAGGAATTAAACTAATTCCTGTCTGCCTGTTTTTTATACAGAATCATCCTTTCTACAAAATGCTCCACAAATTCCGGTGCTGATGGATAATACAAATGAGGGAATCCCCAGAAATAATTATCACCTTCCAGTATGCACTGCCACTTTTTTTCACTTACAGGCTTTATAGCTATACATGACTCTCCATTGTTATCGCTATCAAAATAATGAAATTCATGAGCTTTAATCTTAGTTTTATTTCCAAGAAAAGTTGGTTTTTTTTCTTCCAGTTCTATGTAGCCAAACCTTACCAGTTTTGCTCTAAAAGATACTTTACCATTAATCACTCCCATCATCTTATATTCATGTCCATCTTCACAAATGATAGAATCATGAAGATACATAAAACCTCCGCATTCTGCAAGTGATGGCATTCCATTTTCTATATATAATTTTATAGATTTCATCATTGAAATATTTTCACTTAGCTCTTTTGCGTAAAGTTCAGGATAACCTCCACCAAGTAACAATCCATCCACGTCCTTAGGTATTTCCTTATCCCTCAATGGTGAGAAATATTTTATTTTAATCCCTTTTTTTTCAAATTCTCTGATATTTGCTTCATAATAAAAACAAAAAGCTTCATCTCTTGCCACTGCAATGGTAAGTGTTTCATTATTCTTACTGTTACTGATTTTAGCACTATCAGCAAAGTAATTTAATTTTGTATTTTGAGTTTTTGATTCTGACTGCAATGCTATTTGTTCTAAATCTTCTGTCTGTGATGCAATTTCCAGCAATTTATCTATATTTACAGTTTTTTCTAATTGCATTGCTGCTGCATTTAATTTGTCATTTATATCCTTAACTTCTTCAGGCATTATAAGTCCTAAATGTCTGCTTTCAAATGAAAGATTTTTATCTGTAGGAAAATAACCTAAAAGAGGCACTTTTATCTCTTTTTTAATTTCCCTGCTGACAATATCATAATAATAAGACGAAATTCTGTTGAGTATAATTCCTCTGATAAGATTATCATTATCATAATCAATAAAACCTTTAATTAAAGGAATCATTGATTTACCCATACCGTGGACATCTACAACAAGTATAACAGGAGTTTTTGTTACCTGTGCAAGATGATAAGATGATCCTTCCTTCCTGACACCGCCTAGTCCATCATAGAGTCCCATCACACCTTCCATAACAGCCATTTTATGTTCTGACATACAATCTACAAACACATTATTTAATTTCTTCTCCTCAAGAAAAAATGTATCCAGATTTTCTGCCGGAATACCCTGTATGCTTCTGTGAAACATTGGATCAATATAATCAGGTCCACATTTAAACGACATTACATCTATATTTCTTTTTTTGAGTGCAAGAAGTAACGCACAGGTTATTAACGTCTTTCCACTACCACTCTTTGGCGCACCAATCAAAACTCTTGGAATTTTATATGCACTGTTTTTATCACTCATCTAATTCTCTTTCCTTCCTTTAAATGAACAGATATATACCGGATTTTGTGCTCTCATCATATGATACTTTCCATGCATTTCAGTTTTTGTAACACTAAGATTAACCATATCAAAATCAGAAACCATTTTTTCTTCCTCAAGCATCATCAGTTTCTTTAAAGTTTCAAAGCTTACCGCATTTACAACAATCTGTATTTCCGGATTTTTTTCAATAAGTTTCTTAACAATGTCTGTCATATTTCCACTGCTTCCACCAATAAATGCATGAGTAGGAACAGGTAAATATTCCATTGCCTCCGGTGCCATTCCTTCTACTACCTCAATGTTATCCAAACCAAATTGTGCCTTATTTTTTTCTATCAGCTCAATTCCTTCAGTTTTTTTCTCAATTGCAAAAACTTTTATTTCTTCTGAAAGTCTTGCAATCTCCACAGCTACAGAACCAGTTCCACTGCCTATGTCATAAACAACAGAATCCCTTAATAGATTCATTTTTGATATGCTGACTGTTCGCACTTCCTCCTTAGTCATTGGCACTTTACCACGAATAAATTCATCATCCCTGATACCTGTTGTGATTTTTATTTTTTTATTTTCTCCCTTAGATATAATAAAAATACTGTATAGACCTTCTTCTTTAAGTTTCATACACTCCTCTGGTGTAAGATTCATTACTTTTTGATTTTCACATGACATCTGATAGCCTGCTACTATTGAAATCTCTGACAGTCCCTCTTCAACAAGAATTTTACCAATATTATTAATGTCTTTTACTCCCGATAACAGAGCAAAACATTTTTTGTTATTTTTCACAGTATTCAAAAATTTTTTCTTCCATTCATCCACATTACCGGCACCGTGAAGACTGATTATCTTTGCATCATCCCAACTTATACCGGTAAGGGCTGACAGATATGAAACTGAAGAAATCCCCGGTAATATTTTTATCTCTGCATATATTTTTTTCTCTTCAACAAGATTGTTAATTATCTCATACAACTTTTTTGTTCCACTGTAAAAACCTGTATCACCGGAGAACAAAATTGCCACATCACCATCCTGTTTCTCAAGTATTGGAACAATATCCTTTGCAAGATAATAGGGATATTTTTCACTATTAATTTCAAGACTATCTAACAGACGCTTTGCTCCAAAAACAATATCTGCATTTTTAATTGCTCTAACAGCTACTCCTGACAGTTCCTCGCTTTTTCCCATACCGCATCCAATCAAGGTAATAATTCTTTTCTCTGTATTCCCTTGTTCGTTTTTTATATAATTGCTCAACACTTCTTTTACCTGAGAAAAAGATAACCCCTCTTCCCTCTCGTTTCTTCCAATTACAAACACCTTTATCCCTATAATTTTCGCTGCATTAAGCTTGTCCTCAAATCCTCCTGTACTTCCACTTGCCTTTGTTACTAAAACATTTATTTTATATTGATTAATTAATGCAACATTTGTTTCCATGGAGAATGGTCCCTGCATAGCTATTATCCGCTTTCCTTTAATATCCAAATCTGTACAAATTTTTAAACTCTCTACACTTGGAATTACTCTTACTGCCAAACGATCTTTCACAGATTTTGTTACACAATAATTTCTTAATTCTTTACTTCCTGTTGTAAGCATAATATTCCCTTCTGTATTTCGAAGGGCTTTTTCACACTCTTCATTATTATGAAAATATTTTATCTGAAAACCATTTTCTGAACTCATATTATTTAATTCCATACTATCTGATTTTTTATCAGTTTTGGTTTCATCATTATCCTTGCAAAAACCATCTCTATCAAGCCTTAAATATTCAATATTCAATTTTTGTGTCACAGACTTTAGATTTTCAGTCACCAGCTCTGCGTAAGGGTGGGTTGCATCCACAACAACATCCGTATGATTCTCCTTAAAAAAAACTTCCATATCATTCTCATCCATACGGCCTGTATTAATCCTTGAAAAAGTATTTTCTTCCAATACCTCCTCGCCATACCTTGTTGCAACACAAATTATGTGTTTCTTCTTCTTTGAGCTTAACCATTCAGACAGTTTTCTTCCTTCAGTTGTCCCTGCAAATAAAACTATATTACTCATTTATTTCCACCGGATATCCTCTCTTTGTAACTAATTTTCCATTTACTATCTCACTGGTTGAATTACCCACAAATACTGTGGTAAACATATCCACCTGAATATCTTTAAGTTCTTCAAGTGTGCATGTATATATTTTCTTCCCTTCCCTGCCAATATTAACCACGTATCCGCAAGGCCTTGTTTTCTCAATATGTCTTAGTAATATATCACAAGCTTTTTTCAAATAATCATATCGTTTTTTGCTGGACGGATTATAAATAGCAATAGCAAAATCTGCAATAG
The DNA here is from genome assembly GCA_900110975.1 of Lachnospiraceae bacterium RM5. Taxonomy (GTDB): domain Bacteria; phylum Bacillota; class Clostridia; order Lachnospirales; family Lachnospiraceae; genus Bovifimicola. The sequence continues at coordinate 69,051 of FOFK01000003.1, read as the reverse complement.
CCGCACACTCAAGTCTCTTTTCAATCTTCTCCCAAGGTGTCAATAAATCACTAAGACTTATCACACAAAAATCGTGATTAAGTGGTGCTCCAAGTTCAGCTGCTCCGCTGATTGCAGCTGTTATTCCCGGAATAATATTAAGTTCAATGTCACTATATTCTTTTCCAATTTCATACATCAGCGATGCCATACCGTAAACTCCTGCATCACCACTACAAATCATTGAAACTTTCTTTCCCTCAATGGCTTTTTCAAAACAGAGTCTGCATCTTTTTTCTTCCTGTTTCATAGGGGTGGATAACAGTTCCTTCTCCTTTAATTTATCACTTAATAAATCAAGATATACACTGTATCCAACAATTACGTCCGACTCTTCTAAGGCATTCTTTGCCATTGCTGTCATCATATTTTCCGCACCAGGACCCATTCCTATTACGTTTATTATATTACCCATTTACTACTCTCTTTCTAATTTTTTATTTGCTCATTTTCAAAATCAAAACCTAATCTTATTCCATCCCGTTGAAACTGCAAGAGTTATGCCATTCTCCGCCTGTTTTTTTAATACTAATTCTGCATCATAATCCCAAACAGCAAGTGCAGCTCTCTCACATACATTTCCGACTCCCACCTGACTGTTTACAAAATTTGATTCACTAAACTCTCCTTCAATACCTCTTAAAACATCCTTTGAAAAAGTAATAAACTGAATGCCATTTTTTTCCGCAAAATCAATTATACCCACCTCATCTGCTTTTACATCAATGGATGAAATATATGCCACATCATTTATACTCACTCCAATTTCCAGAAGTTTCCCTATAATAAATTCTTCAATTTCTTTCTCACTTTTTCCTCTCTTACAACCGATGCCCAAGGCATACTTTTTACATTTAAGAACCAAATCAGGCTTGATATTTTCTATTGTCTTTTTATCTATCATTTCCTCTTTTGAAACATAAACACTAAGTTCTTTTCCTTCCAACATGCCTGAAGAAATTTTTGCTATACCCTCTCTGTTTACAACTTTCATATTATTATTCTTCGCAAAAACATCTACTGCAAAAGTACTATGAATATCTGTAGCTGTTGTAATAACCGGAGTTGCTCCTATTAAATCAGATAAATCTTTTGCGATTTCATTTGCACCGCCAAAATGACCTGAAAGAATAGGAATAACAAATCTTCCAAGGTCATCCATAACTATCACCGGCGAATCTGTCAATTTATCATTAACACAGCCTGCAATTGCTCTTACTGCTATTCCCACTGCACCTATAAATAAAATGCCATGATGACTTTCAAACTCCTTTTTGGCCCAGTCTGATATTTTTTCATCCACGTACTCTACAGATAATTGTTTTTGTAATTCGCTATTTTCTAATTCAATGTTTTCCTTTTCCTGTTCCAACTCAGATTTAAGTGACCGACATTTGCAGTAATATTTAAATTTCAATTCATTATTATCTTTTAATTTTTTCATCAGTTCATATCCTGATTTAGTAAAACAAACAACTGAAATATTCACTATCACACTTCCTTTTTTCCCTGTCTGTACTCTGTAGAAAAATCAGCTGAATAGAGTTTTGATTTTTCATAATGAGCATGGGAAATAATATCTCCCACAAGTATTATTGCAGTCTTTCTTATATCATTTTCTTCTGCAGTCTTTACAAGCGTTTCCAAAGTACACACAAAAGCTTTTTCTTCCGGCCATGTTGCCTTATAAACAATTGCTGCAGGTGTATACTTTTTATATCCACCATTAATTAATCTTTCTACCAGCTCCTCAAGCATTCCTGTGCTAAGATAAATTGCCATTGTAGTGTTATGTGTTGCAAATGATTCAATAGTTTCCTTTTTTGGAACCGATGTTTTTCCTTCCATCCTTGTGATAATAAGAGACTGTGAAACCTCAGGTAATGTATATTCCAGATTAAGTGATGCTGCCGCTCCAAAACAGGCGCTGACACCGGGACAGGTTTCATACTTAATCCCCAGTTCATCAAGAATATCCATCTGCTCTCTTATTGCTCCATATATACTTGGATCTCCCGTATGAAGTCGTACAGTATTAAGCCCTTTGTTTTCTGCATCCTTTATTACGTCCATAACTTCTTCAAGAGTCATATAGGCACTATTATGAATCTCACATTCTTTTTTTGCATAATTTAATAACTCAGGATTTACTAAAGAACCGGCATATATTATTACATCCGCCTTTTCAAGTAATCTCATTCCTCTTACAGTTATAAGATCTACTGCTCCTGTTCCTGCACCAACGAAATTAACCATTTTTCTGCTCCTTTACTCTTTGCAAGTTCACCTCTGTCATTCGAGTACATTATGCACTCTATTTCCATATTGTCTCCTGCTCTTCTATTTAAATTGGCATATATTTTATTCATAAGATATTTCATGGAAGTATCTAATATTCCGGCTTCATCTAAAATATTAAGACCTTCTTCCGTAGCAACACATTCAAGAATCTTTCCAGCCACCTCTACAGATGCATTACACATTATAGCCGCTGCAGCCATCAGTTCCATTCTGCAATCCCCCATCTTTGAATGGGTATTCATAATACCTCCCGCTACCTTAATGAGTTTTCCAATATGACCTGTGAGAAGTACTTTTTTAAATCCAAGTTCTGCTGCCATATCAATAGTATCCCCAATAAAATTGCTGCACTTCACACTCTTATACAAATCATAATTGTAAGCTTTTTTCATATAATCAAGTCCGTAGTTTCCCGGGGTTATGGCAACACTGTCAAACCCATTGACTCTTCTCTGGTTAAGTTCTAACTTTATGGTATCAAGTATTGCCTGAGTACTCATAGGCTCAACAATTCCACTTGTTCCAATAATTGATATTCCACCCACAATTCCAAGTCTCTCATTAAAAGTTTTCTTTGCAATCTCTTCTCCTTTTGGAACTGAAATTGTCACTTCAAGAATACCTTTAAAATCTGCCATTTCACATATACTTATGACTTCATCTGTTATCATCTCTCTTGGAACGTGGTTGATTGCAGCACTGCCAACAGGCTGGTCAAGACCTGGCTTTGTTACTTTTCCAACACCCACTCCGCCTTTAATAATAATTTCAGGTAAGGTTGCAGACTCACTATTATTTTTGGTGCTTAAAATCCTGACTGTAGAAACAACGATTGCTCCTGTAGTCACATCAGGATCATCTCCTCCGTCTTTCATGACACCACAACTTACTTCATTTTTATTTATTTTAGTATCCAATATCCTGGCATTATAATCTATTCCCTTTGGAGTTTTGATTGTAATCTCACTTACATTTCCTCCAAAAAAGAGCATATACGCTGCCGCCTTTGACGCTGCTGTAGCACAGCTTCCGGTAGTAAATCCAAATCTCATACTCTTTCCTTTCGAATATCATAAAGCAGCGCATTACATATTGCTGCTGCAACATTGCTTCCGCCTTTTCTTCCTTCATTAATAATATATGGAATATCGGTTTCAAAAAATAATTCTTTTGCCGCCTCCACATTTACAAATCCAACCGGAACACCAATAATAAAATCCGGTTTCCATTCAGAATTGCTCATTATATCAAAAATACTGATAAGTGCTGTCGGTGCATTTCCTATTGCAAAGATAACCGGCTTATTTATTTTTGCCGCCCTTTCCATACTTACAGCTGCCCTTGTAACACCTCTGCTTTTTGCTTCTTTTGCAACACTCTCATCTGCCATAAAACAAGTTACATTTCCCCCAAGGCCAGCCAGAACTTTTTTATTAATACCTGACAATGCCATATTAGTATCAGTTACTATATCCGCTCCATTTCTTAACAGTTCTTCTGCTATCTCAATAGCATTTTCTGAAAATCTCAAAGTGTCTGCATAATCAAAATCTGCTGTAGTGTGAATAACGCGTTTTACAAGAAAACTCTTATTTTCATCTATTACTAAATTCCTTTTTTTCAATTCTCCTTCAATAATTTCAAAACTACGTTTTTCAATATCCATAGGATTTATAATTTCTATTTCTCTCATATATATTTCCTGCCTGTTTATTTCATTAATTCAATCTATCTCATTAATCGCATTAATCAATTTTTGATTTTCCCTATGTGTCTTTACTGCAATTCTCAAAAAACCTTTTTCAAGTCCTTTGTAATTGTCGCAATTCCTGATAAGTATTCCCCTCGTAAGAAGTTTGTTATACAAATCTGTTTTACAATAAAACATCAGGTAATTTGCATCTGAATTAATAACTTCAAATCCCAGACTCTCTAACTCTTTTATCAGATACTTTTTTTCCTCGAATATTAATTCTCTTGATTTTTTAAGATATTGTCTTTCTTCTAATGCTGCAATTCCAACATTCTGAGCCATTACTGATACATTCCATTCCGGTAACTGTCTTTTAATACTCTTAATTTTATTTTTATTTGAGCAGACTATATAACCAAGTCTCACTCCAGGTATGGCAAAACTTTTTGTAAATGCCCTCAATACTATCAGATTGTCAAATATCTCTGTTTTATTTATCATACTATTTTCAAAATGCGTGCTCAATTCAATAAAGCACTCATCTAACAAAACAGTTATATTATACTTTTTACATCTATCAACGATTTTTTCAAGTAACACCTTATCTATGCATAAGCCTGTAGGATTATTAGGATTAGTCAGTATAACCATATCAATTTTTCTATCAATACATTCTAGAAAATCTTCTCCCACAGCGAATCCATTTTTTCTTTTTAATTCGTAAAAAATAGATTTCGCAGAAATTGCATCTGCCACGTATTCATATCCATAGAAACACGGTGTCATAAGAAGTATCCTATCTGGCTTTTCTCCATGAGCGATTGCCATCAAAAGTTCTGACGCTCCATTTCCACAAACTATACATTCATTGTCTATACCATGATACTCTGCAATTTTTTTTCTAAGTTTTTTGCAATGAAGATCCGGATATGTATCTGCATAATTAATTGACTGTTCCATTGCCCTCTTTAAATTGTCCGGCATTTTTTCAGGATTGATATTCACTGAAAAATCAAGTTCTATTTTATTGTCATATATATTTCCACCATGTCTTGATTCTGTCAAACCATAACCTCCTAATAAAGTTGCCATTAGAAATATGTTGCTTTTACATAAATGCTAACATTAAACTTACACATAACATTACACAAATCACGGAAGTTGCATACATCAGCCTGTTAACGCGAACTATATCATAGTATTCAACCTTCCTGTTTTCATCTCCAATAAATGGCTTTTTATAAAGCTTTCCAAAATAAACCCCATCCCCTGCAAGTCTTATTCCAAGAGCACCTGCACAAACACTTTCTGTCTGAGCCGAATTAGGACTGGCATGCTTATATCTGTCTCTTTTAAAAATAGTAAACGCATTGTGAGCACTATAATCTTTTCCTAAAAAAATACAGGTAATAATCATAAGCAAAGCGCTGATTCTTGCAGGAATAAAATTAACTATATCATCCAGTTTTGCAGCACACCTTCCAAAATATATGTATTTATCATTTTTGTATCCTACCATGGAATCCATAGTATTTACTGCTTTATATAAAAATCCCAAAACAGGTCCTCCAATTGCTGTATAAATCATAGGAGCAATAACTCCGTCCGAAGTATTTTCCGCAACCGTCTCAATGGCAGCTTTTGCTATTCCCATATCATCAAGAACCTCAGTATCTCTTCCTACAATCATGGATACAGCATATCTTGCACTCTCCACATCATAAGCTGCAAGTTTTTTATATACCTTCATGCTTTCATCCTTAAGACATTTGGTTGCAAGTATTGTATATGTCATTAGAGACTCAGCAACAATTCCTGCTACAGGATGCAAATAGTAACTGAAAACCATTAATGCCAAGGACGTAAAAGAAGTTACTGATAAAACAATTATGACCATAAAAATACCACGTACTACATTTTTATTTTTTTCATTTTCTATATACAACTTTTTTTCAATAAAACTTATAAGATTACCAATAAACCTAACAGGATGTGGCCAGTTATAAGGATCTCCCAAAATTAAATCAAGAATGAATCCTGCCACAAATGCTATAATATGGTATTTCATATTTATCATCCTCTATAATTAATTCTCTTGCCTCTGCGTTTTTCACATAAAAATCATAATAATCGCGACCTGATATCTCACTTAAGATTGCCATTATGGTTCCGCCATGAACAACACATACAATTTCATTCCAATTATTTTCTTTACAAATACAAAGCAATTTTTTAAAACCTTCCATTGTTCGTTTTACAAACTCTTCTTTACTTTCACCCTCGGGAATTTTCATTTCACATCTGCTGTCAATCCATTTCTGATAAGCAGGATTATCTTTTAATTCTTCAAAAGTTTTTCCTTCAAAGATTCCAAAATCAATTTCTCTAAATTCATCCACAATTATATGCTTTTTATTTTTTATATCTTTTATTATCAACTCTGCTGACTGAACACATCTCTTTAACGGACTTGTCACAACCACATCAGGCTTTAGGGTATCATGCCACCTTTTTTCCACTTCTGCTTTCCCTTTTTCTGACAAAGATACATCAAGCAATCCCAGATATCTCTTTTCTTCATTAAATTTTGTCATTCCATGTCTAATAAAATTTATCTTCATTTTATTCTCTGTCCAATTCCACAAATTAACCTAATAACTTCATCTGCCTCTTTTGCCAGCAAAACCTGAATTCTTCCAATCCACTCTCTGAAGTCACGCTCAGTTTTATCTATGGGAACTATTCCATTCCCCACCTCATCTGTTATAACAACATATTCTCCATAGTTTTTTATTATATGCTCTGAAGCCTTTTCATAACTCATTCCATTATCAAACAAATTTCTTGCCAGATCATTTATATTATCAGCAATCTTGTAGCCTTCGTATTCTTTATTTGCAAACTCCGTTTTCCCCGAAGCTTTTCCTCCAATTATAAGTTTCATTTCCACTCCTATCTGTTTATATCTATCTGTTTATATTTATCTGTTTATATCTATCACTTTATTATCTTCACATCCTGCTAGATAACACTCATTACTATAGATATTATTGCTGCAACCACTGCCATAAATGTCTCTGTCACGCATACAAAATATCCTGCGGTATCTCCTGTTATTCCTCCAAATTCTTTAATCATTTTATGCCTATAAAACAAAGTTGATATAAGTGCCGTAATAATCAATCCAATGCCATATATTCTATCAGCCCAGACCATAAAACAAAACAAAGCCATAAGCTGTAAAATCAAAAAATTCAAAACAATCTTTCCTGCCAGTGATCCGGTTTTTGAAAATGTGTGAAGCATTCCTTTTTCTTTTGCACTCGGAAAAATAAGCACCGCTATTGCACTTAAAGCTCTTGTCACTGCAAATGAGCAGACAAATACTAAAACTCCCTTATTTGATATTTCAGAAAATGCTGCGATATAGATTGCAGATAACAATGAAAATGAAATAACTGCAAAAGCTCCAATATGAGGATCTGAAAGAATTTTCAATTTTTCTTCTTTCGACTTATAAGATTTAATTGCATCAGACGTATCCATAAATCCATCTACATGAAAACCTCCTGTAATTAAGAGAGGTATAACATAACCAATAAAAGAATAGGCCACAATTCCTATATTAAATTGTAATACCAATACTCTCCATCCATATATCAACGCTCCTATGATAACACCTATCCACGGAAAGAATATAAGATGGTATTTCATATCATCATCTTTCCACTCAAAAACCGGAACAGGTATTTTCGAATAAATTGAAAATGCTATAATCATTCCTTTGAAAATGGACATCTCTTTTCTCCTTTTATAATTATTGGTATTCCCGCAACTACTTCTATAACTTCATCAGCTTTTCCTGCAATGCAGGCATTTATTTTTCCAAGAGCTCTTATGTAGGCATTAGTCGTATCATCATAATTTTCCATATCCTCAGCTATATTGTTTGTTACAATAACAGCATCAGCTGTTTTTTGAAGCACTTCACTTAGTGCTTCCTTTATTTTCCTGACAACTATATCCTCACTGACAATCAGACCGTCTCTAAACATTTCATTAGCCACCAGATTTGACATACATTCCAATAAAATGCAATCTGATTTATTCAATAACTTCTCTGTTACTTTTTCCAAATCAAAAGGCTGTTCAATGGTCTCAAAATTTTTTCCATCTCTTAATCGTCTATGTCTTTCAATTTTTGCATCTTCCTCAGGTGAGAAAGACTGCATGGTAGCTATGTAGAAAAGCCTGTTTGATTTAGTTTTTATATTAGATGCTTCTATATCCCATACTTTAGCTTCTTTACACAAGATATTTTTGTAAAAATTACATATTCTCTCTTCTGCGTATTCAGATTTTCCACTTCCACTTCCCCCAATTACAAGTACAATCATTAAAACCTCCTGTACTGTTCAACTTCTATATCATCAAATGTTGTCTGTTCTTTGTAAACATTCATAATCATATCTAACAAAGGAAACATCATCACTGCCCCTGTTCCCTCACCAAGTGCCAGCTTTGCATAAATAATTCCGTTAAGCCCAAGCTCTTCATAAATATTTCTCATGGCAGGTTCTTTTCCCACATGAGATGGAATAATATAGTCCAATGTCTGTGGTAAAATTCTGACTGCAACGAGTGCTGCAACAGCTGTAATTATTCCATCCAGCACAATAGGAATCCTATGAATTGCTCCTCCAATTATAACCCCAACAAGAGCTGCTATATCAAATCCTCCAACATTTGCAAGCACATTAATTGGATCTGCTTCATAAAGATTATATTTCATAATAGCTTCATCAATTATTTTTTCTTTTTTTATAAGGCCCTCATCACTTAGTCCTGCGCCTTTTCCCACTATCTCTTTAGCCTTTATTTTAAGAATAGCTGCTGCCACACAGGTGCTTGTTGTAGTGTTTCCAATCCCCATTTCTCCTGTGCCTAAAATATTATACCCTTTCTTTTTGCAGTCTCCCACAATATTAATTCCAACTCTTATGGCATTATATACTTCTTTAACTTCCATTGCAGGAGAGACCAAAAAATTTCTTGTTCCTCGTCTGATTTTTTTATTAATAACACCCTCTATTATTTCATCACTGTCAATTCCCACATCAATAGGGATAACATCAGTTCCACATGATGCCGCCATCTTACAGACTGAAGATTTTCCTTTTCCCATAGACTTTGCCACAGCAAGAGTCACATCTCTTTTTGACTGACTTATGCCTTCATCAACCACACCATTGTCAGCACACATTACAATAATGGCTCTCTTATCAATCTTTGGAATAATATTTCCCTGAATAGCTCCAATTTTAGCAATTATATTTTCAAATTCTCCCAGGCTATCCAGTGGCTTTGCAACTAAATCCCATCTTTTTTTTATATTCTCTCTTATCCTGTCATATTTTTCTTTTCTTACTGACATATTATTCCTCTCATTGACATATTATTCCACATAAAGTTTAAAACTTACTCTTATACTTTACATCGCTCAGAATTTTATAAATAGCTTTAATGTCCATATGTTTTCTAAGCTGATCTGCAAGTTTATCAAACTCTTTTTCCTTGACCATATCATAATCCAAAAAGTTTCCAACTCCATTTTTGATTCCCTTTTTTTTGGCCAATGCTTCTAATATAATTTTTACAATTTCAGCTCTGTCAAAAATTCCATGGACATAGGTTCCATATATATTACCGCTATTTACAATTACGCCGCCACCCTCAGTTTCTCCCATATGTATTTCATATCCGGTATATTTTTTATCTGAGAGTTTACCAAATATTCCCCCTACACTTCCTATTATTCCCTCGGTCTGTACAGTAGTTTTTTCTTCTCTAATTCTTGTTGTAACAGGCAAAAGATTAAGTCCCATAGAACTTCCTTTTTCCTCGAATCCTTCATCTTCAATGGTTTTTCCAAGCATCTGATATCCACCGCAAATCCCAAAAACAGGTGTGTGTTTTGCTGCTTTAATTATGACGTCAAACAATCCCTGTTCTCTAAGCCATCTCAAATCCCCAATAGTATTTTTGCTACCCGGAAGAATTATAAGATCTGCATCTTTTAGTTCTTCCGGTTTTGTAATATAATTCACTGCTACCTGAGCTGATTGTTCAAATACATTAAAGTCTGTGAAGTTTGAAATTCTTGGATACTTAACAACGCAAATATTTATCAGCCCATCTTTTTTTGAAGTCAGCCTCTCAGACAAACTGTCCTCATCTTCAATATTTAATTCCATATAAGGAGTAACTCCCACAACAGGAATCCCTCCCTTTTCCTCAAGCATATCTATTCCGGGGTCAAGTATTGTTTTATCGCCTCTGAATTTATTAATGATAAGTCCCTTAACCCTATTCTTCTCATCATCCTCTAAAAGCATAAGCGTTCCTAGAAGCTGCGCAAAAACACCACCTCTGTCAATGTCTCCCACTAACAATACAGGGGCATCCACAATTTTTGCCATTCCCATATTTACAATATCATTTTCTTTCAGATTAATTTCTGCCGGACTTCCTGCTCCTTCAATCACAATAATATCCATGGCAGATTCAAGCTTTTTGAAAGCCTTTACAATATCCGGTACAAGTTTCTTTTTATATTTAAAATATTCTTTAGCGTTCATATTGCCCAGTATTTCACCATTTACTATAACCTGTGAGCCCACATGGCTTGTAGGTTTTAAAAGAATGGGATTCATACATACATCAGGTTTTATCCCTGCAGCCTCTGCCTGCATAACCTGCGCTCTTCCCATTTCCTTTCCATCTTCAGTAATATAAGAATTAAGTGCCATATTCTGGGATTTAAAAGGAGCAACTCTATAACCATCCTGTTTAAAAATTCTGCAAAGTCCTGCAACTATAAGACTTTTTCCGGCATTTGACATTGTTCCCTGAACCATAATCACCTTAGTCATTTATATCCTCCACAGTTTTTTTTTTGCATAATCTTTAAGTTCTCTGTTTTTTTCATTCATCATTCCCCACGTATCCACTGTGCACATAACTTTATCGCATCCATCAATTATTGCTTTTGCTCTCTCTATTTTTGCATCTGTTATCTTATCAAAGCTTTTCTCTACAACAACCTCTGCTGCAAGTGCTTTAGCCACCGGATATTCCACATCATTTTCATGAAGAACACCTGCTGCAAATGGAATACCTTCTCTTTGAAGTTTCCTGTAAACAGGAATTCCATTTCCTCCACCGCCAATTACAAACACTTTTGGAGCACCTTTAATCTTCTCCATCTCTACACTGCCATATTCACTGATATAGGTTCCTCTCTTTACACCGTAAAGTCTCTCTATATAACCATCTTCTCCATGAAATATTTTTTCAACACTTCCATATCTGTCAATGTTTCCCTCTGCTATGCAAAGAACATTGTCCGCACACTTTTGTGCAAAATCCAGTTCATGTAAAGACATTATTACAGCTATATTTTTCTCTCTCACTAATTTTTTTAATATTGAAAGAAGTTCTATTTTATGATGAATATCAAGATATGATGTAGGCTCGTCCATAATCAATATTTCCGGTTCCTGACAAAGAGCTCTTGCAAGCATAACTTTCTGTCTCTGCCCATCACTGATTCGATTAAAATCTTTATCCCTAATCTTATCAACACCTGTGGTTATCATTATATTATCTACAATATTCTTATCCTCTTCAGATAAAAAACCAAATCTTCCCGTGTAAGGATATCTTCCTGTTTGAACCATATCTTCTACAGTCATATATTCAGTCGAAGGATGAGTTGTCATAACAAGTGCCATCTCTTTTGAGATATCACTATCACTTAGTTTTGTCATATCCTTACCTTTCAAAAAGACAGTTCCGCAAATCTTTTCAAGCTGCTTTGAAAGAGTATTTAAAATCGTAGATTTTCCTGCACCGTTTGGACCAATCAAAACAAGTATTTCTCCCTGCTTTACAGAGATTTCAATATTATTTATCAGGGCTGATTTATTATATCCCACAGCTAATTTTTCAGTATTTATTATTACACTCATACCCTGTCCCCTTTCTGTCTTGCCATCATAATATAAATAACTACCGGGGCACCAAATACTGCAGTAACCGAACTGATATTTATTTCCGTTGGTGCAAATACACATCTTGCTATAAGATCACACATCAGACAAAAAGCTGCCCCTCCCATAAAACATGCCGGTATCATATGTATAGGTTTTGAAGTCTTAAATATTCTTCTGATAAGGTGAGGTACAGCAATCCCCACAAAAGAAATTGGTCCTGCAAAGGCTGTCACAACCGCTGAGAGTAAACTTGAAAGCAATATGAGATACACTCTGAATCGTTTAATATTAACTCCCATATTTTTAGCATAACTTTCTCCTAACTGATATGCAGACATTGGCTTAGAAATAAAAATACAAAAGATAAATGCCATAACTACAACTACCGTTATAACTCTGACATTTGACCAGTTAATTCCTGAAAAACTACCCAGTGACCAGTTATGAAGATTTACAATATTTGAATCATCAGCAAATGTTATAAGAAAATCTGTAATGGCAGAACATATATATCCAATCATTACACCACAGATTATCAATACTGACATATTATTTACCCTCTTTGATATAATGAGAATAAAAAACATTGATATCAGTGAACCTAAAAATGCAGACACTATCATAACCACTGAATTAGTAACTAATCCTCTCTTAAGAAACATAATCATAGTAATAGCAACTGTAAGTTTTGCTCCGGATGAAATACCGAGAACATAAGGTCCTGCAATTGGATTAGAAAAGAATGTCTGTATCAAAAAACCCGAGACAGTTAAAGCACCCCCAAGCAGAGCTGCTGCAACCAATCTCGGTATCCTTATGTACCATATTATTTTTCCACCAACAACAGTAGCATCACCTGTGGCTACTATCTTAAAAATATCTCTGGCAGAATAATTGGTGCTTCCCATATATAAATTCAGAAATAACAAAACTAATATGGCTGACGCTAAAAAAAAGTAGCATATTATATATCGTCTTAATTTTTTTTCCATGTCATTTTCCTTTTAATCTATTTTAATCTGTGCAAATATTTTAATTCATCAGAATCATTTTCATTAATCACTTCATATAAATCTTCAATCATATCGATTGTACCTGTAGTTTCCTGGAACATATTCTTTCCCGTACACCACGCATTACCATTTTTAACTGCCTTAAAATCTTTTAACAAATCACATTTTTCAATAAGCTCATCCACAGTATTAATCTCACCTTCAATGGTACTGTTATAAATAATATAATCAGCATCATAAGCTTCTTCATAAAAAACTTCCATCTGAAGATTCATAGTAGACAATGCATTTTCCTCATCTGGAACATAATCTGAAAATGCATAACTTCCCCCTGCAATATCTATCATTTTTGAAATATAATCGCCCGGCTTTCTTACATTTACATAACCGTTTGAACTTATATAAAAAAACGCCACTTTCTTTTTCTCATTATCTTTATTTTTTTCACTAACTTTTGAAACTACATCATCATATCTTTTAGAACACTCTTCCATAAACTCTTCAGCCTCAGAAAGTCTTCCACTCATAAGTCCGAACAGTTTAATCCACTCCACTCTTCCAAGTGGCTCCTTCTCGTAACTTAATCTCTCCACCATTACAGGAATACCAAAATCCTCCAATTCTTCTTTGACTTTTGGAGTATGAAAAATCATGGTAGATTCAATTGCTATATCACAGTTATTTTCTAAAATCATCTCATAATCCGGTGTGCTGTATTTTCCACCATATAATATTTCCCCAGAGTCTATATATTTTTTTATCTCATCAATACTCCAATCCTCACTCTTTGTACCTGTCATTTTCACATTGGAAAGACCACCAATTTCTCTGAACAAATCCATAGACGCTGAAGACGCCACATACATATTTTTTAGAGGCAGTTTTATTGGAACAATGTCCTCATCAAGATTTGCAGGTACTTCACTATTCTTTGGAATTAACAGATACTTTTCGTTACCTGCAATAGTTACAAGACTATAATCTCCATAATAATCCACCGAAAACATTTTGGCATATTTAAGTTCCATCTCTCCGGTTTTTTTCATTTCTTTCCAATTGACATTAGATGCACTGTTTTTGTTTGTATTTGCTGTTTTAATTTTGCAACCTGCAATAAAAAAGGTACAATAAGCAGCCATTACAAAAACAAAGCATAGAAAAATTTTTCTATAAATAATCGTAATTCTACTCATTGTACCTCCTACTCTCATTTAAAACAATATAAGTACTTTCTGAAAAAATATTTATTTTATAGTTGTTGAATCAAACTCTAATGTGTAATCAATAAGGTATGGTTTACTCATAGCAGTTGTATCAGCACTTACAGCCATTGGTTCATCAAATACACTAACCGGAATTTCAAATACTGAATTACCATCCTCATTTACCGGAAGATACTTAACATCATTTACCATCATGAAATCATAATTTGAACTACTCCATTCAATTGATGCAGTAACATTTCCATTTTCAACTTTAATCTGACATGGAGATGTAACACTTGCTTTTCCGCTTCCGCCTTCAAGCTTAACATTAATACTATATGTTCCATCCTCAAGTTTCAAATCTGTCTGTTTTTCCCCTGAAACTTCATTTGAATCTTCATCCGATGTTTCAGCCGGAATAGGATTTGTTACACTAACCTTGTGGTCAAACCAACGTCCTGACTCTCCTAAAACTGCAAGATCAAACTCTTCATCCAAAGATGCAACAGGAACATCAAATCCATAGACTTCCTCACTTGTTCCATCACTGTATGTAACCGTATCAGTTGTAGGCTCAAGTAATGATGCTCCATCTTTTTTTGCATCATCTGCAAGACCCACAAATAAATTAACAATCTTCTTCGAAACAAGGCTGATGTGAACAGTCATATCACCGTTTTTTACAGTAAGTTCTCCTTTTCCATCTTTAGCCTCATTAACGTGAAACATAGAACTGTCTGTCTTAAACTCAACCTCATAGACTCCATCTTCAAGTTCTGACTTTTTTTCCTCAGTAGTCGTTTGTGTAATTCCACTACTTTTTGTATTTTCCGCTTTTTTTTCTTTTTTTCCACATCCCGTTGTCACCAAAACAGACATAACAACAGCCAATGTTAATATCAATAATCTTTTATGCATCTATAATAGTCTCCTGTTTAATTTTATATAAATATATTCACCAAAACTTAATTAATTGAATCTATTGCTGTCTTTGTATGATCTACATACATTTTTTCAACTGCTTCAATTCTTCCAAGTCCTTCAATCTGAGTATCAATCGAATCAAAACAATTTGCTGCTGTAAACATACTCTTCCAAGAATCTTCATCATCTCCAGCCATATCATTGTTTGCATGATCTCCGGCAACAACCATCAATGGACGTAAAACAACTTTTTTATATCCGGCATTCTTTACTGCTTCAATTACATTCTCACATGCAGTTTCTTCCGGCTCACCTTCAACTGTTCCAATGAAAACATTGCTATATCCAAGTTCGTTCATCTGTGTCTGCATCTGGCTGTAAGATATCTTTGCATTGTGGGATGTTCCATGTCCCATTAATACAAATGCAACACCTTCATTATCTGCTGCTTCAAGACTATCAAAACCTGCAGATTTTACTGCTGCATCTGTAACTGCAATTGCTACATTTTTCTTATCTTCATTGATAACTGTTGCATCCTCTCCAACCTCTCCAAGAAGTGGTTCTGCAATTGCTACATTTTCAAATTTGTCCTTATAATTTTCAACAGCTTCTATCAATTCATCATACTCAGCACCATGCATTAAATGAGTTGGCTGAATAACAAGATTCTTAACACCATTTTCAACAGCACGATCTAATGCCTGTTCCATATTATCGATTTTTTCTTCATCTCTTGCCTGAACATGATTAATAATAATCTGTGCTGTAAATGCTCTTCTAACTGACCATTCAGGATATGCTTCTCTAAGTGCATCCTCAATACCCTTAATATCTGCAACTCTGCTGTCGTTGAAAGATGTTCCAAAGCTTACAACTAATAACTCATTTTCTCCGATTTCATCCTGATTTGCAGGATCATCTTTTGAAGCATCACCTGTATCTCTTCCAAAGTAATCAGGGTCAGCTTCTTCGCCTTCTACCATTTCCTTCTGAGCATCAGTAAGTGCATCCCATGCATCCTTTGCTTCCTTACACTGCTCATCAGTTTTATCTGTTCTTTCCTGAACATATATTGCATCAATCAATGCTGCAACATTATCAGCAGCTGCCTTGTCATCATCTTTTGTTTCTTCTACCTTTGTCTCATTATTTTTTTCTGCTTTTTTTTCTTCATTTTTTCCACATCCTGTCATAAAACTGCATACCAATGCAGTAGCAAGTAATAACGCAACAATTTTTTTTCTCATAATGAACCTCCATATATAAACAAAAAACTTACGATTGGAAAACCATTCGTAAGTTTCTCTGACAGAATTATTAGTTTATCTATGATACCATATGCACAAAAAATACACCTAGCAAATGCACTATTTTTATAGCATAATACTAACAATTTTAATATCAGACATATAACCAATTACTCGTGGTTTCCAACGTCTACCATGCTGGCAGGTCTCCTGACTCACAGCGCAATCAGATTCTGCCTTCCCATTTTCACAGTGGCTTTATGTCTTAGACAAAAGAAAAATATGATCTGATATCAAATATAATTAATATCTGCTGCATACAGTGACGAGTTCGTACAGGCCTCTCACCTGTTTCCCTTTTCATCGAAACAGTTACTATCCGTAACTTTCGACACCAACCGGTTACTATAAAAAATTATACTATAAATCCCTTGTTTGTCAACGAAGGCTATCTAAAAAAACCATATCATCGAAGATAAACTTATCACGATTATCTTTTCCAAAATTATCTGTGTCATATAATGCAATGCCTACCTCTATTGTATCAATATCATCTACACTCTCTATATCATCAAATACAGAATCAAGTGTATCAAACGAAACTGACCATAAACCACAATATCCTTTATCTACAAATGTTATTCCATCAGAACCCATCTCTGTTGTATATTCTTCTCCATTTACATACATCTTTTGATCGTAAAAAGTTGTAGCGCTTGCAAAAGATATCTGTTCAATATCTCCCTTATTTTCAATATAATAGTTCATATTGAAATTCAAACCATCATCACTAAAATCAGCTCCAAGGAAAATGACTTTTACTCCATCATTATCAAAAATAACCTTTCCATTATTTTCATCTGGTTTATAATAATGTGCTTCTTTTTCTCCATACGGATAAATACTTTTTGTACCTTCTGCCTCATTAATAATCTCAGAATCTTCATATACAGTATAATCATAGTAAAAATCCACAACAGTAATTTTATTTTCATCCAGCTTACTTAGAGCATCATTAACACTGCTAAAATCAACTGTTTCTGTTTTCTTTTTTCCATCCCAGTCATCAAAAACCTGACCAATAGGCATTCTTTCTTCGTCTTTTACCATAACACCATTTACTGCTATAACATACATATCTAATATAATGCTTTGTCCATCTTTTTTTGTTTTGCAGCTATATGTATATGAACAATCATCAGCATCAACTTTCATACTTTCAATTGATAAATCAACATATTCATCATCAACTAATTTTTCATTTTTAACCTTAGACTCTGTTTTTTCTTTTTTTCCTAAAATATTTCCAGGAAAACTACATCCCGTCATACTTACAGCAGTTGCCGTAATTAACATTGTTGCAATAATTCTTTTTAGTATATTTTTTTTCATTTCTTTCTTTATCAAGCTAACTATATATTAACCTGATTGCTCCTTTCATTTATGTTACTGACATTGCAAATTATATTATAAATAAAAAGAGTAATATACTTTAAATTTCGCAAATTAAGATAGTCTATTTTTCTTTTTTGGTGGTATGTATTTTTATATTATTATTATTACACTATATATAATTAGTCATTTCTTTATTGAAACCACAATCATTAAATGGTATAATACGACTAATCTGGAATGCGATTCCAGATTAGTCGTATTTTTTTTAAGGAGTGCAATGTATGGAATATATTAAAAGAGCTATTGAAGATGTGGTTGAACGTTCAGCTAAAACCTTCAAATGTGTATTGATAACGGGCGCAAGACAAACTGGAAAATCAACTTTAATGAAACATTTATATTCAAATGTAAAACAAGTATCCTTTGATGATCCATTTGTTGAGGAACAAGCAAAGAACAATCCGGAAGTGTTCCTCTCCCTAAATGAACCACCTGTCTTTTTAGATGAGATTCAATATGTACCATCTCTATTTAGGTATATAAAGCAATCTAGTGACAGCCGTAATTCGAAAGGTTTATACTATCTTTCTGGGTCACAACCTTTTAAACTTATGGAATTAGTATCTGATTCATTAGCAGGACGAGTAGCGATTATCGAATTACCACCTTTATCACTTAGAGAATTAATGAAAAGTAACTATAAAACACCTTTTCTTCCAACAATTGAATATGTAAGCGACAGAAATAAAGAGGCCGTAAAGCCAGCAAATATTTGGAATATAATCCATCGTGGTGGTTATCCTGAAATGCAAGACCCTGATGTGGATTGGGCAATGTTTTTTTCAAGTTACGTCAAAACCTATTTGGAACGTGATGTTAGAGAATTAGCAGCTGTTCAAGATTTAGATGCATTTCGTAGATTTATGGTAGCATGTGCTGCCAGAACTGGCCAAATGCTTAATTATACTAATATTGCCGATGAAGTTGGCAAGGACATCAAGACTATAAAACATTGGATTTCTATTTTAGAAGCCTCTGGCATAATATATATACTTGAACCATATGCTAACAGCGCACTTAAACGAGCTATAAAAACACCTAAGCTTTACTTTAGAGATACTGGATTGGCTGCCTATCTTACAAGATGGCTTACTCCTGAAACTTTAGCAACCGGCGCAATGAGTGGAGAATTTTTTAAAACATTTGTTATATCTGAAATTCTAAAAAGTTATTCAAATCGTGGATTAGATTATCGTTACTTTGTATCTTACTATAGAGGTAAAGATAAGAAAAAAGTCAAAAAAAACGGTGAAGAAACTTATGAAGAAGCAGAGATTGACTTTATTATCGAGCAAAACGGCATTTTATATCCTATTGAAATCAAACAAAGCAGTAACGTTTCAGCTGATATGACATCTGCATTTCAAATTCTTGATAAAATCCCAGAAAAGAAAAGAGGCACAGGTGCAGTCGTATGCATGTGCTCTATGCCTGGATCTTTAAGAGAAAATGTTCTTCAAATTCCATATTGGTTTATTTAATAAGAACCACTGACTTAGCCGGTGGTTCTCATTTAATTAGATTCATTACTTTGCTTTTTCAATAATTGTCCTAATGAAGTCAGCTTCATCCTCATCTAAAATTAGTCCTCTTTCTCCATAAGTAACAACCATACCCTTATCTGTCTCAAAAAATTCGATACTCATACAGATAAGATCATCCGTTGAATAAAAGAATATATAACCATCATTATTTCCAGAAGCAATACCATAGTTCTCTTCCGGATGAAGCGAACCTGAATTTGAAATCTTATTAAGAATCTTTCTTGTATATTCAGAATTAATTTTTCCAACATCTATTATTGATTTTGACAAATCAAAGGATACCTCAGCATAAAGCGGAGCTTCATTCTCATAATAATCCACAACTTTGTTTATTTCAGATTTTTCTACAAACGCCCCTGAATAGTATTCAAGAGTAAGTATAGTAATCCCCATTGTATTATCAATATTATAAATCAAATGATGTTTATCATTATAATTATTCATTATAGCCCCAATTTTTTCTTTTTTAAAATGCTCATGTGTATCCTGCGGATGGATGTCATCAACCTTTACAAAATGTTCACCGCAAAAGTCAAATTCATTCCAATACTCATCATTTTCATCAACATAAACCAGTTTTTCTTTCTCAATATCCGCCACCTCTAAATATTCTTTATGTTCATATGACATTTTCAACCCCACTATACTAAGTATCGGTACAAAAAAACATATTGTACCAATTATAGTAAAAAATATTGCAAAAATCTTATGAACTAAATATACCTTTTTCTCCTTTTTCTTCCTTACTCTCCATATATGGTCAAGAATTATTCCAGCAATCAAAGAAATAAAACCAAATATTATTATAATAATTATAAAAAGAACAAAAACCATTGAAATAAATGCCATAAATATCCTCCGGATTAATCGTATTTTTTGTTATTTATTTAATCTACTAACAT
This sequence comes from Lachnospiraceae bacterium RM5, assembly GCA_900110975.1. Taxonomy (GTDB): domain Bacteria; phylum Bacillota; class Clostridia; order Lachnospirales; family Lachnospiraceae; genus Bovifimicola. Next base: position 48,671 of record FOFK01000003.1, on the reverse strand, counting down.
TCTCAAGGTAAATGGAAACCTCACCGCATTCAAGACATACATTTTTCGTCCCTATTATTGTACGAAATATTTTTTAATCTGTTAACTATATTTTGATATTTTCATTTTCAACCGTTCAAAATGCTTTCATCTCTTAAAAAATGCTCAATGCCTACATACTGAATTCCATTCTCGTCTTTATAAGGTTTTAGGTAATCCCTGACAACAACAATCTTTTTGAAAGAATCCGGTATTCTTAACAGTGACGCTATTTCCTGTTTTTTCTTTTCAGGATCTGCAATGGTAAGCGCAGACTGAATATAATATCTGTCATTTCCCCTGTTAACCACAAAATCAACTTCCAACTGTTTTCTTACTTTCTTTCCATCCTCCATAGTAGCAATTTCAACTACTCCGACATCCACATCATATCCTCTTCTAATAAGATCATTATAAAGGACGTTCTCCATCAGATGAGTTTCCTCTATCTGACGAAACCCAAGTCTGGCATTTCTCAACCCCGGATCTGTGTAATAATACTTTGAAGGAGTTTTGATATATTTTCTTCCTTTCACATCATATCTTACAGCTTTTTGAATCAAATACGAATCGATAAAGAATCCGAGATACCTGTCGATAGTATCCGGTGCAATAGTTAATCCCCTTTCACTTTTGAAAGTATTTGACAGCTTGCTTGGATTTGTAAGGGCACCAACCCCCGATGCAATCACATCCAGCAGAGTAGTAAGGACTTCTTCATTATTAAAAATCTTGTTTTTCTCAATAATATCCTTCAAATAAGTTCTCTCAAATAAATCACGCAGATATCTACTCTTTTTTTCATGCGTATCCAAAGAAAGAACAACCGGCATTCCACCGTAAGTATAATAGTCCTGCCATGCCTCGCGCTTGTCACCTTCATAAGCATCATAAAACTCTGCAAATGATAATGGAAATACTCTTATTTCATCTCCTCTATCCCTGAACTGAGTAAGGATATCCGATGAAAGCATTTTGGAATTACTTCCGGTAATATAAACATCAGCATTACGGATTTTCATCAGTCCGATTACAACATCTACAAACCCGATCTTAGCATCAGGATCATCCACGTAGGGATTCTGGATTTCCGATACCATCTGTATTTCATCAATAAAAAGATAGTATTTTTTTGTATCATCAGTAATCTTTTTTCTGAAGAAATTATCGAGTTCCATTGGATTTCTATACCTGGCATTACTCAAATCATCAAGCGCAACACTGATAATCTGTTCCGGCTGAATGCCTTCACCGATTAGATAGTCCCTGTATATTTCAAGTAACAGTACAGACTTTCCACTTCTTCGAAGACCCGTTATAATTTTAACACGACCATTATCCTTAAGGTCAATCAATTTTTTTAAATACTGGTTTCTTGGCAACATCATATCACCTCTAATTTTTTTGCAGAATGGAACACATTTTTCACTTTTGTTATTTAATTATAACCAGGTAAAAATTGAAAATCAAGTTCTCTCGTGAAATTTTTGCAGAATGGACACATTTTTTTACATCTCATATCATCAATTTATTTATATATTGATTATACTCTACCGTTTATTTTGACAGACTGGAAGTTGTCTTAATAATTTATATTGCGATTTATCGTTCCAACGGTTTTGCAAAATCAATCCGTAACAGGTATTTTTCATTCGGCAATGGTGTATTGAACGCATCCACCTCATCAAATCCTAGTTCTTTCAAGCATCGCCACAATGCATCCTCTTCCATCTGCTGATGTACCTCATCCAAACAATCAAAGGCATGTATATATGGCGAATCCGATACCCATTGCGATTTCTCATAGATGTTCGGTTTTGCGCGCAGCATCTCATAAGTATAAAACTGCTCTTTCATAATCCGATTCAATGCCTGTAACTGCTGTACGCTTTCCAGACTCATATGATTCTCATAATCGGACAAATGTATTTTCTTCCACGGATTCATGTTTAAACACCTCCAGACAAAATCTTTAAGTCGAAATAATACCTATTCCATAAAACTGCGAAATTCCTTATATCATACTAAGAAGGATAAAAATTTTTTCAATATAAAATTTTAAAACAATATATCTTGTGGTGTCACTCAAGCCTTGAAATATTGCTAGGCAAAGCTTGTTGGTTTAATTAGATTCTCCATACGTATTCCATCAGGTGTTTTATAATCAAGAAAAGTAACTTCTTCTTTATTTATCATTTACATCACCTTCAAATAGTTCTAGCAATGACATCTTATGAGCATTATCCAATTTATTTAATACTGCTGTAACTTCAACAACTCCTTGACTATCAAAGACTGTAACTCACCCATTAGGTGTAACTATCTTACTTATCTTTTAACCGGTTTCTTTTCTAAGTTTAACCATCATCTTCAAATCATTGTTCGAAGAAACGCAATCATTATCGTATGTATGACTATGAAAGTCAAGTTGTCCCACTTCTTTAATTATCTTATTTAAAACATTGTCAGGAATAATAGCATCATTCTTATCGCCACATATTAAACAAGCTTTATTACCAATAGTAACTTTAGCAAATTCAACTCCAGTTTCTTTAGACATAACACACTAACATCTTTCATTGAAAATTCGTTCTTAGATCCATATATAGAATCACCTATTTTCTTCAACTTTGCTAGTATTATCTTCTCATATCCTCTAAAATCTCTTTCATTTTCTTATATGTTTCAAGCATATAGTCCATACAGGCTTCAGCAGTCACAAAATCCATAGTGTTTCTATGAGCAGATGGATTTCTATAATCCACACGTATTTTTTCAACATAACTGACCATGTTTTTCACTTTAGTCTCACGATCAAAAGCGTTTATCGATTGTTTATATAATTCATCTTTTGCAAAATCCATAAACAAACTATAAACATATCTATTCTTTACATTTCCCTCTTTATCAACTCCGACAACAAACCTTACACTTCCTAGAGTAAAGTCTTTTGCTTCCAAAACATCGGACTGTTCTTTATTAAGCATCGATCCTGGCCATTCTCTAATACTACCTGGTCTTCTATATCTTCCATCAAGATAATCTATGTAGGAAGTATATAGCCTGCGAGACATCTCAACATCAAGTGCCTTTGTTACAAGTAAGCATACACCTGAAAAATCGAGTTCTTTTATATTCTCCATCTGTAGCATAGATTCATAGTTCATCTTTGCAGTGATTAAATAAGACCTGCTTTCATCAGATAATTTATTCTTCCATACATCTTCTGACATCAGCTCTTTCAAAACATCTTCATACCTATCCCTATTTTCCAGTGTTAAGACATGTCTGGTAATTCTAACTACGCTTTCAGCTACTGCAGTTTCAAACTGAGCCATCACAGACTCATTAATTAAACCATCTGAATTATAAAAAGCATCCTTCAATTTATTTCTCAGAGATTCAATTTTCTCAAATTCTTCATCAAGCGTGGCCTTAGAAATACCACAGCTAGCAAGTAACTGTTCATAATACCGAAGTTTTCGCCCTTGTTTCGTAATCATTTCCAAAAGCTCCGTGTCATTAGATGAAGTAGCCACATACGAAAGTTGACTTATATCATTAGCAAGTATATTACGATCGTTTTTTAGCTTCTCAGAAAGAATCCCCTTTTCTTGTGGAGTAGCCGTCATAATGTCTCTTATGTCAATAATGCTTTCCGTAGAATACACTAATGGTTGAATATTACCTAACTTTTTGTAGTACGCTGTTAATCTTTCAAGAGAGTTGGATGTTTCATTAACCTCGATATTTACATCAAAACATTCTGTCTTATACACATTATCAGGCTTTGCTTCAGTTCTATCAAAATGTGGTTCTCCTAAAGATACTACAATAGAGCTATTGTTCTCTCCTAGATATTCAGTAATCTTTTTTCTGGCAGTTGGTCTAAGTGAATAAAGAATGCACAATTCTGCATTCAGTTTCTCAACAATCAGGCGTTCCATAGTTATGCATTGCACAGACTCCACACCCATCTCCCGTATCATATCATTACACGATCCTACTATTTCTTGGCGTTCAGCAACTATAAAGGCTTTTTGATAATATGTGTGTAATTTTGCTGCAATCAAAACTGAAATCATTGTTTTACCAGCACCAGTCGGAACAAGAATAGTTATTCTTCTTTTACCATTGCAGACTAGATTATAAACCTTCTCCGCACATTCCTTCTGGTAGTATCGTGGTTCAACACTCATAATCGCACCTCTCCTTAATATCATTGTAATATAAACATAATATCACACTTATTAAACAACTATATAAATTAGAATACTATACTCTATTCCATTCTTCTACGAGTTCATCAAAATGATCTTCTTTTACTATATAAGCATTCTCATTTAACCTATCATCAATTAATCTAAAACTATGAGTTATAGATTTATCCTTAATACTCCCTATCATCCACCCACAATCGCTACCTTTTTCCGATAACAACATACCCGCATCTCTTGAAGTGAGCACAATAACAACAGGTTCTTTAAGATACCGCTTCTGGTCTTCAAATATCTCTAACGCATTATCGAACTCCGTACTACTTGGAATAGATATACCTAATACTCTAGCTCCCTCTATCATCCTATTAGCATACCAGCCCGATTCGCCACAAATCCACGACTCATATGAATATAAAGCTGCACGTTTAGGATCATTAGTAACATAAAATGCATCGTAACTATATAATCCTACATTATTGTTTCTCGCATTTGCGGTAGCATAAGCATATGCAGAAGTTCCACGACTATCTCTTAGGTTGCTCAATCTTTCATCATTAATAGATATTCTATGTTCCTTGAACTCCTCATACAAATACTTAATTATCACATCACACGCAGCTTTTATCTCATTTCTTTCCTCTTTGGATTTATTCCAAATCTGCAAATCAGTTCCGTGAAACATTGGAGGTAGCATAGACATGTCATCTTTATACCAATTTGTAGTTAACAAGCTATATATATCTTCAGCACATCTTAGTTCCTGCACTACTTTCACCTCCACGCAGATTTTACTGCCTCCTAAGAGATACTCACGGTGACAAATACTCCCGTTGTATTTTTAATATATAACCGCTCACAAATCTAATTACCATACTTAACACGTTTCACAATATATGGAGAAAAATCATAACCACTCCTTCGGTCACAATTATTATCAGCCATTATATTCAAATCGATATACAAAGGTTTATCATTTCTTACAAAAAAGCCACTTTTCCTTCCAGAACTCATTCTGAACGTCTTTGCAGGAACATGGATATAAATCAATTCCTTTTCATACTGATTATTAAGAATAATATCCCATTCTTCATCAATAACAGAAACATTAGGATTTATCCAAAATTCCTTGCGATTTTTTTGCCTTTTGGCATAATTGCAACTTCCTTCAATAATTACTCCACTTTGTTCAAGCAATTTTTTTTCATCTGATTTACCTTGTATAAAATCTGGCGAAGCATATTTCGTAATATCAGCTTCATCCTTTTTTATTTTTGAACTTTTCAGTTTATTATCTGAACAAAAGACCGAAACACCAATTAACTCCATCAGAAGATATGCTTCTTCTAAATACTGCTCTAATTCAACTTTTCTAAATCTAGTAACCTTCTGAGGGTTACCTTTCTTTTTATTATCACAGTCAAGTCTATTATTCTCATTTGCTTTTCTTATTAAAACAGACTCTAAATAATCAATGTCCGATCTATTTAAGCTATCATCCTTTGTAGTAAGCACAATTGCTCTTTCCCACCAATCTTTTCCTGTTAAATGTTGTTTAATCCTAGTAGCTAAATCCATAGATTGACCAACATAAACCATGTCTTCCGATAAAAGCAAATACACTCCAAATTTTTTACATGCCTCAGATGACATCAATTCATTAATTGATTCTTTTGGAGCAGAATACAATTCTCCCGAATTCCAACTGGAATCCTCAATACACATTACACCCTTCAATGTTCCATCTTCTAAAAGAAGACTAATTGTTTTCGCTTTTGCATCTGACATTTAGAAATCACCTCTCTATTCAGCGACTTTTGCAATTTCTTCAGCAATTCGCTTAATCACTGAAACGCAAACTGAATTGCCCGCTTGTTTATACAACCTAGAATCACTCATTTCTGCCGGTAACTTATAATCTTCAGGAAAACCTTGTGCATTAAAGCATTCTCTAGGTGTCATTTTTCGAATTCCATGTTTAGTCTTAATCAAACATACATTATGTCCTCCCTCTCCCTGATTAGCAGTTAATGTCGGAACAACACCTGATTGATTTTTTCTAACATACTTTCGTCTCCATTGATAAACAGCAGGATTATCAGGATCATCCTCCTTCATAGCTTTTACCAATTCATCGTAAATTTCGCCTTTGTATTTTCCCTGAGTATAATAATATCTTTCATCGATTTGAGACTCAAAATCTATTATATCTTTAACTGTATTGGTTAAAGGAATTGATAGGGGCCAATGAAACTTCTCATAATCCTCTTCTTCTCTAAATGCAACAATATAAATGCGTTCTCTATTTTGGGCTACATTTCCATAATTCATCGCATTTAATACTTGATATGTATATTTATATCCCAAAATATCAAGTTGTTCACAAATCACTCTAAATGTATTTCCTTTATCGTGACCAACTAGATTTTTTACATTCTCAAAAAAAGCAATTCTAGGTTTTTTTTCTTCGAGTATTCGTGTCAATTCAAAGAATAACTCTCCACGACCTTTTTCATCTTCAAAACCCTTACGATAGCCAGCAATAGAAAATGCTTGACATGGAAAGCCAGCGAGCATGACATCAAAGTCCGGGATTTCTTTACTTTTCACTTCATGAATATCTCTAACATCAACTTTTATGTCATAATTTAATTCAAATGTTTCAGCAGGATATGAATCAAATTCATTTGCGTATACGGTTTTGAATACTTTTGCGCTTTCAAAACCATAATCTATACCTCCAACCCCGGCAAAAAAAGACGCACATTTTAGCATTGCAATTATCTCCTTTATACTAGTATCTCTAAATATAATATATCATATATCGCGGCGCGCCGCAATTCAGTTTGGAACAAAGGATATCATGCCACCATCTTTATCTTCTATGAACAAATCCCGTTGGCGGATTATCCTCATCTATCCAGATAAACTCAATGTGAATATCATTAGACCCCCTATATTTAGTAAACCGAAGGCCGTTAATATTCAATTCTTCCAATCTTTTCGATGTAAGCGGTTCATATTCATCTAATTGAAATACACCACGCAAAATCCACTCCCCTAAATATGATTGCTTTTCTGCGGATTCTATTGCTTTTCCATTGTCTTGTGTTATATAAGCAGGTAAAACATCTCCAGAGGGTTCGAATACAAGATTAAACCTTCTTTCCTCCTTAGAAAGTTCAAGTTTGCTTGTGCCTTCTTTTACTTTTCCAAAATCCGGTCCAAAAAAATTAGGGTGAGCCTTATGAAATTGAGCCGAATCCGGAATTGGAATATACATTTCATCCATTGGCCGATATAGAGTTTTGTATAGATCTTTTCTTAAATCAAAATCACCAGTTTTTTTGGCAAGTCCTACTAAATACTCTCTTAACCTAACTTTTTGTGCTTTTTCGTCCATTGTAGAAACTGATTCTAACAAGAACTTATTCAAGCCCTGTCTTATCTCATATAGTATATCATATTCAATATATTCCTCATATTTTGAACATAACTTATTAATACGTTGCTCTCTTTGACTTTTTCCCATCTTAGAACCTGTGCCAAAAAAACTATTAAACCCGGAGTATAATTCGGTTTCATGATTCTTATTCCAAATAGTCCAACAATATGTTTCGTCAATTTCACGTTCATCTATATTGTTGCAGGATGAATCCACCTCTTCTTCATCAAGTAATTCTTCGGCTTTTGGGTATACTATATCAGCAATTTTCCCAAAAATTGCATGAGCATCATCAGCATACTTCACATCCCATTCATCACATACAATATTTCTATTATCAAAATTCATATGTAATTGACTATCTGCAGATGTATACTTATATGTATGATTACCGTCAGTAAAGAAAAAATTAGTAGGATTATTCTTTCCTGTGCACCCAATTATTGAAATACTGTCAATGTCGATTTTATCATAAGAGGTCTCTCCAACAAAAATCTTAGGATCTTCATTTTTGCTTGAAGGCATTAGTACATGATATACAGAATGAACATGATTATCATTAACCTCAACCAAGAATCCTCTAATGTTAGCACGTGCAGAATCTATCCTTGCATTTCTAATTTTAGCAATCCTTTTAGCTAAAAGCATATATAATTCTTTATTTAAACTGTTAATCTCTTCTTTATCCGTCGCTTTCCTTGCATTCACTTTAATCTTTTCTAGTATTTCTGACCACTCATCATGTTTTGCTTTAAACTGGGCAATTTTCTGATCACCAGATGCGATTCCAAACGTTTTTATCCCAACCAAATACTTTTCACCATTATGCTGAACAGAAACATCATATGAAGTATTTCCTATATCTTCCGCATGGGCTCCAAATGATTTTTGAAATGCTGTCTCCTGAAACTTCGAATTAATAATAGGTGCTGCATCCAAATCCTCTTCAGCTGACTTTTGAGCAAACATACCAGTTAAACTCGCAAATGCCAAAATTAATCTTTTATACTCTTCTTTCTGATTTAACGGTAAATCCTTCCACATAGTTGGTCTCCTTTTTACTTTAGGACAAAATAATACTCTCCATCTTTTTTTACATAATCTGAATTATCAAGTTCGTTCGGAATAGCTTTCCTAGCAAGGTTATGTATAACAAGAAACGATAAAAACTGACTTTCAGACATTTTTTCATTGCCTGTCAATAACATTTTATTTGCAACAATTTCAGGATAAGTAGTTATGTTCAATTCTTTACTAACAAGTATTCCTCTTTGATATCGACGATCCTTCATTGTAGGTTGAATCACCTTCAAATTATCATAACATCTTTCAACAAGTGTTTCTAAAACAAATTCATTCCACTGATACTCCCATTCGGGGAAATCATCAAAATCAATATTTAACAGTGGCAAAATACCGTCTTCAATTCTTTCCTCAATTATCTGACTCACACAATTCTCAATATCTTTCGGAATATCAAACCGCGTATTCTTTATATATCCATCTGATGAAATTCTCGCATAATCCTCCTCAATATCCGTCAAAACAGCCCCAGCTGTTACTCTCGACCATTTCATTCTATCACACAAAGCAAAATATTGCTTATATGTAAACGTATCCGGATCATTCAACAAATATAACACAACGTTTTTTGTAGACGAAATATCAATCTTGCCTTTCTCACAAATATGTGGCCTTTTGGCATCAATTCTGTCTTCAAAAATCTTACCTACAATGTAATGCAAATTCATTTCAGACTCTATCTGATTATTATGAATAAACTCTGGCATTTCATCGACAACTTTATCATAAAGCAATCCATCACTTGCATAACCATTGTTTTCATCAAACACAGAAAATATGCATTTTTCAAGCATTTTTATATCAGAATTTGATATATTTAGAATTCCCGTACAAGCGTAATAATTATACTCCCATTGCATAAGTCTAGAATCATTTGAAAATGGCATCGTTAACATAACATTGCTAAAACCTCTAAACTCCGTAAACAATTCGGTCCTGCTAACTGGTCGTCCCAACTTGCAAATAAACATAAATATTCTATCTGCAATACTATCTGCTTGTCCTTCAGCAATACCATTTTTAAGAAGATAATCTCTCCCATACTCATATGCATCTGGATATCTCAAGGCAAGAACTCCATGGAGATAATTATAATTATCAATACCACACATAACGTTCAGAACGCCCTCAAAATTCGAGTAGATTTCATTATAAAACACCTTATTGGTGTCTTTATTATCAATGTAATTTTTTATATCAAGCAGTAACGATTCATCAATTATGATGTTTTCTTGTAGAATATATACTCCTCGTCCTCTCAAAATCAATCCACTCCTAGCTAAAGTAGAACTCAGAGCACGATCACTAGTTGGAACTATCAATCCGCGATACTTTTCATCTATAATACGTCTTAACTTAATTAAATCCTCAGACTGTTCGGTTTCACTCTGTGATAGTTTTATTCCGTCAGGAAAATATTCTCTAATAATATGCATACAAATCACAGCATAGTTAGTTTTTCCTCTAACTACAAAATTACCATAGATTTTATAATGATTTTTCTTTAAAAGATTAATAACCGAACCCATATCGATATAATCATAATTATTATCAATAAGCGCCTCCTCGATTATCTCCCTATTCTCGTTTATATCAATTCCATCAGCCACAATTTCTGTAATTATGTTGGTTATATTATCCTCTACAGAATAATCTTCATTTCTTTCGATAAAAACTTCTGCAAAATCAAGGTATTCAAATTCATCAAAAAACTTTGATGCATAAAGGAGAATTTGATCATATTCATCATCATCGAATATTTCTAAGATATCTGAAACTGAAATAAAGTGATTTCCTCCCTTTAAAATATATAATAATTCTCTTAAAAACGGAGCTAATCTCTTAAAATACTTTTTTTCAATTTGGCGTACTCTTTCCCTAGTAATCACTTCTTTATAATCACCATCTGGATTATTAGCAATTTCTTGTAGTGTTTCACCTCTCGCTCTACGAAGAAAAACATTATACTCCCGATCTTCTCTATAATGTTCCAAGACATAATCTATCAAAGAAATGATATCTTTCTCAAGAAACGTTACTACATCAAACAGCCTATACAAATATTTTTCCCCAACTATAATTGAAAGATCTTTTTTTGACAGATTACGCAATCTTTCACAGCATTTTATGTTGTTTTTTATAAAACCAGACACAATTTTTTTTGATAATCCCAATTCAACTAACGCATCAACACTTAAATAATCGACATCAGAAGATATATTTTCAAAAATAAACTTTTCTGGTACCGCTTCGCAATGAGAATTTTTTCTCATTGCGTCTAAATCACCTGAATTTATTCTTTGAAGCAGTTCCTCTGTTTCCTTAACAGTCTTTGCTCCTACATTCTTCAAATCAGACACACTATTTTCTGCCAAAAATATTATAAGATCGCTAAGTGTATATATTTTAGCTCTTCTAAACGCATTAACAGCTCTCACACTCAACCCCAACTCATCAATCAGTATCTCTTGTTGTTCCTCTTGAACTTCTTCGATCAAATCTTCTTCTGTTACTTCATATTCATCTTGAGTATAAATATCTTCATCAATCAAAAGTTGCTCATTTTGATCTATCAATACTTGTTCGTTGATAGCGTCGATTCCAATTACACTTGATTCGTCTAATCTAATATCTCTCGATTCGTCTATTTTATTTACTGGAGTTAGGCAATATGGACAAACATCAAAGTTTTCAATATTGAATTCACTTCCACAAGCATTACAAATCATAAATCATCCCTCTAACAGTTCAATAAGCTTTTTATATATCTTGTCGTATATTTCCTCATATGATAACATGTCTAAAATAAATGTTCCAGCTAATAGATTAACATATTTTGCAATCTCTCGTATTATTCCTCTGTTATCTGCTTTCCTTTCCTTCAACACATCATACAACACATTTAATGTTGCTTTTTGAACGGTTGGATTATTAAAAGTACTACGTCCACATATCGTTTCAATAAAATCCTGATAGTTGCACAAAAACTTTGTCAATTCAAACGGATCCTCTTTTTTTTCATCGTATGTCACTCGACCAATCCACCACAATCTTGCAATTCCATTTCTAAACAAAGAACGATTCTTTGAATAGTTAAAAAAATAACGATTCAACATATCTTGTGGTGTTGATGTTTTCCACCTGTATTTCATATAATCCAATTGTTCAGACAGAGTATATGCAATCCAAATCCTTTCGTCTGATGCTTGAGAATCAGACAACGCCTTCATATGACTATACACACGTTGAGCATTCTCAGCATCAGTCAAAGGTTCCTTCCCAGCAGGTTGCTCCATCTCTAAAACAAAATCGTCAATTTCAAAGGCCGTTTCTTTAATACAACCTACTTCACCTAGAAAATCATCTAAAGATTTTTCTTGATTGACAACAACTTCTTTATATAATGATTCTGAATTTTTTCTAAGCATTTCTATACTATCTTCTGTAAGAAATTTAATCTTCTTCATCAATATCACCTCTCAAATAATTAACTGCTTTAGGAATTGGACTATCCAACAGTTTTTGTGCAAAATCAAGCGGTTCTATGTTTTCTAAACTTTCTTCATCAAACTTTATATTTATCTTTTCTGCCGCTTTTCGCAAACTCCTATACCACCTATAATCTTCATAGTCATATAAATGAGTTCTTGATTCTTTCAATTCTGTAAGAGCATATACTAAAGAAGGTATGATCAATAAAGAATGCATTACAGGCTGAATATCTAATATACTACTCATATTTGAGTATATGGAAAAAGATTCTTGTGGAATCATAATCACAATTTTATTTCCAGTTGTATCCACTTTAATATTGGTTATTGTATCATCTCTACTAGGAACGATAGAAAAGATTGATGATGTATTCGCTAAATCGTCCCGGATTTTATTTATACGAAGGTTAATCTGACTTCCGACCGCCATAATACATCCTCTCTCAATATCAAATTTAAACCCTCTAAAATCAGGTGCAAATAAGCTGTTGGAATATTTTTCAATATTTTTATTTGCAACTAAAAAAGAACATACCTGAACAATACCATTAACATCTCCATCTCTCAAAACGCACTCTTTCTCATTTTCGTTAGTTAATACTATTTTTCTAAAACACGTTTGTGTGCACTCAATATGATGTGCAAAAAGCACCTCTTCCCTATTTAACATTTCTTCAAGTTCAGGATTAACTAATTCAGCCTTTAATTTAAGTCTAATATTGTATCCATCAATCACTTGTTCAACACCAGAGGCAAATGAACTGTTTTCGTAAAAATCTACATCTTCTGTTATCACTGGATATGTATAGTATTTATTTCGAAGTTGCATACGCCTTCACCTCCATTGCACACATTTCATAATAATCGATTTCTACTCTCATACGAATAGTTTCATCTTTTTTAAAACTAATCCCGCTAATTGTATTACCATTTAATTCTACCTGTTGTCCGTTTATTATTGTAACACTTTTAATTGGCGCATCATAATTTTGAGTTTCTGCAGACAAAAAAACATCTATTACTCCATTTTCCGCACTTTCACTTGGGACAATCATGAACATATAGTGTCCCTTCACCTTATCAACACAAACTGGAATAAACTTTTTAAGTGAAACCGCCTTCTTTATACAACCTGCACCTGTTCCGCCTTCTTCAATATGGGCTGGTTGTGGATTCTTCGGTTTTGGATCAATAGTATGTCCTCCATCATGAAACCACTCACTATCATCTCCTCCGGGCTCCTTATGACCGATTGAATCATCAACTTCGTCTTGCATATCTTTGCCGGGTTCTTCACCAAATCTGTTTCTCTTTGGAGAAACCTTCATTTCAATCTCAACAACCTTATCACTGACGACTTCTTCTTTTGTCTTGTCCTTTGACTCCTCCGATACATCTGGCAGAAAATTACCTACACCGACCGCATCGATTTCATCTCCACCACCTGTAGATATCAATCTTTCAATTTCTTTTTTTATAAATCTATTAAGCGATTTCAATAATTCCTTTGCCGCTATAGGATTTTTAGTTCTATCAGGTTGCCATAAAGTATGTTCTGGATTTTCCATTACACGAAGTTTTTCGTTTATTTTATCCCCCTCAATAAACATAATTCCAACACAAGGCACGTGGCCAGGCAAGTGATCCTTATCCATTATTTTCATTCCGGTTTGCCTTATCATTGCGACTCTTCTTGGAGCGTCTTGATTACCAACAAGAACTCCTAATTTTATTAAACCTAAACCTAAAAAATCCTCTTCTATCCAATGCGTCTCTGAAGAAACAAGCACCATATAGTAGCTTTCTGTATACTCAGTCAAATCATCCCTGTAGATTTCAATCATATCTTGCAAAGTGCATTTAGAAATTTCTTTATCACCAACTCTAATCACTAAGCTTTCATTCCATATTGCGCCAAGAAATCCATCAAGAACAGAAACAATTATATCTTTTTCCCAATCTCCATTAGCAAACTTATAACCTGCTATAAAGATATCTGTTCCATACTCACCTTCTTTTCTTTCAAATCCAGGCTCCAAACTAAGCTGATTATAAACAGGTGTATTTTTTTCATTACCATAATAACCAATTCCTTGAGTAGTCTCACCATCTTCTCTCTTAAAAGTAACCAAACGAGATACACCCTGATATGCTACTTCATTGTCCATATTATATGTACTATAAAAAACTGTCGAAAAATCCGAACATGCAAAAGGAGCATATTTTCCAATACCATACGAACCTCCCGCTGTGCCTTTTTTATCCGATGCACCAGATGATTTCGTCAGATTTGTCCAATGTGTGTTTATTTCCCCTTTTGTGCCAGTAAGTCCTATTGTATTATAATCACTAATTCTCAGAAATGAACATTCCTGTCTATAAGCGACATCAATAGCATTATTATAAAACTCCTTTGTAGTAATTGCTTTTTGCATTCCCCAAAATTCTAAACATCTGCTAAACACATCTCTTAGCTCGATTATTCCCGGAACTTTTTCAATAGGAATCGAAAAGACATCAAAATCAATAATAACTATTTTTTCGCTTGCAGCATCTAGGGAATTCTGACATATTTCTCTAGCTAATGATTTAAGCGGTGTACCACGAAATGTTGCAACACCAGAATCATTTATTCCCTTATTCTCCCCATGGTCATTTGATGGAAATCTCCATTTTATCATAACAAATCATCCTTTCTCACTTTTTTGAAGTATACTCACAATTACAATTTGAATTTTTTTGTCCAACTTGCAGTATTATATGTATGTTCTAAATCTGAAACAGCTGTTTTAAGAGTTTTTATAATTTTACTTAAATCTTCTTGAGTATATTCATAATTATTTGAATTAGATAGATTACCCATCAATTCAATCCCCTTTAAAATATTATCCATTCTCTTTTCGGCCAATCGAACGAACTTCTCTCTTTTGGTTTCCATATCAACAACCTCCTAATATACATTCATAAAGGCAAATAGATTTTAAATCTATCACCATAATACTACATTTTTAATATATATTCAATATATTTGTTATATATTTGTTCTTTGCGCATTGTATTTTGAATATATTTTCACATGTGTCAATTATTTAAAATTCATATATTATGACTTCTACTCATCTCCTCCCAGTGTAACCACATCAAATGTCTTCTCATTGTAGCATTCAACCGAATTCATAAGACAATACTTTATGTTTTCCTTAAGATGCTTTATATCAAGCTCCATCTTATACAATCCGCTAATGCAAAATAAAATATAAGCGTATATAAAATCGTTAATTTTATTTTTTGTTTCTCTGCTAAATCCATATCTTATTTTCAAAAAGCATTTTGCTTGCAATCTGCAATCATATCGCTAATAATTTAAATATAAAGGAGGCGATGATTATGGCAAGCACAGCAAACGTATTCGCTCGTGTAGAGCCAAAAATAAAAGAAGAAGCTGAAAGAGTGCTTGATCAGCTTGGTATTCCAATGTCTAATGCTGTTGGAATGTTCTTAAGACAAATTGTTATGCAACGTGGCATCCCATTTGAGATGAAACTACCCGCAAGTCGCCCACTTGCTATAAACAAACTAATCAAAGAGCAATTCGACGCAGAATTTCTTAAGGGTATGGATGACATTGAAAATGATCGTGTCTTTTCTGCTGAAGATGTTGAATCTGATATGAGAGGAATGTATAACCTATGAGTTGGAAAATACAGTACTCTGCGAGTTCCAAAGAAGACTTATAAGACAAATTGAAAGCACCTGTCACTCATGACAGGCGCTTTCAATTTTTTAATATTCTTTAAATTTTCTTCTCTTAAAATCATTTTGATACTCTATCAATAACATTTTATAACTTGTTTTGAAATACCTTATGAGGCTTTCCATACTCATAATTAGGCTTACGCTTTCGAGTTATAGAGCGAAGCTGCATTTCCGTGTTCATGTATTTATGAACTGTGGGCTTGCTGATAATCAGCTTTACGGTTTTTAAGGTAATTATAGTAAGCGTTTGGATAAATGTTAAACTTTTTCAGGAGCCAACGTAATCCAAAAAGTTTACTGTATTTTTGAATGAATCGATAAGCCTTTAATCGATTTCCTTCGCAAAGAATGCCGCTGCTTTTTTTAAGAAGTCATTTTCTTTTTGAAGCTCAACAAGTTGCTTTTTAAGCAATTATAGAAAACATATTCAATTCCCGGTTAACACGGTCTCCTTTTCCCTGTGCATAATTATTTACAGACTCTTTATATACTGCTTTCATCGTCAATCTCAACGAATATGCCCACTTAAAGAAAAAAAACAACCTGCTATCAGTTAACACATCAAAATTAAACTTATCAATATAGAACATCACTACATTAATAAAAAGTGTTTTTACATACCCATCACCGGTAGACTCAAATCCTCTATTACCAAAGATATCTTTGAACTTAAAATCAATATGTTCTTCGACCAAGTCATATAAGTCCGCATAATGAAGACTATATTGGAAGAATCTTTTACCAGCAATTAGTGGTTGTGTAAGTTGAAATTGATTCACATGTTTTCCGGAAGTAAATTCATACATACCTTCATCATTAAAACGCTCAATATAAAGATTTGCTGCCCTATTATATACAGAAAAGTTATAATTACTATTCTTTTTTATACCTTTGAACGTCTTGATGTCTTTTACAAAATAATTCAGGCCATCTTGGGTCTTATACCATTTCACTAAATGAAAAAGATTCTTTTCAAATAATAATCCCAGTTTCTTTTGGCTAGTGTTTTCCCATAGATTAATTATCTTTACCTTTTCACTTTCGCTATCAGCATGCATCTCTCGAAGCTGATATGACTTAAGCAAATCATGAGGAGCCAGTTCTTTTCCACGAGAATTCTGCGAATCAAAAAATTGAAATGCCTCCTGCTCACTGTCTGTGACGATCTTAACCAGCGTACACTCGTCAAGAACATAAGAAATATATCTCTCTATTATAACCTCATCAATTTCTGAAACCTTTCTCATAATTGTTTCTAAGTTATTAATTATCGTCCTTGTTGAGACCTCATTATACTCAGCATCAAACAGTTTTGATATATTTCTATATTTCTCGTTTTTTGTCCTCTTATAAAAGCAATACAGCATGATAGATAAAGTCGTGAGGCGCTGCTGACAATCAACAACATTCATCTTCCCATCCATTTTATGCAACACTACTGATCCTATTCTGTACTCAGACACTTTATTCTAAAATGAACTATACGTGTCAGTCACCAAAGTTAATGCAGATTCTGTACTCCATCTATACGGCCTCTGATATCCTGGAATAATAAAATTGTCACCTAGGATCTCCTTAACGGATACTATACATAAACTGTTATTTTTCTCTGACATGTTCCCACCAATTTATTTACTCTTCATCTTTTTTCTATATATTTTCCCTTCTGAATCCTTAACATATGCATATATTCTTTGATTAGCCTTAAGGCTTTGAATTGCTGGAGCTTCATTTGCAAAATATTCAGAAAGCTGTTCACCTATTATCAATCTAAATGGATATTGATTCGTGCTGCGCAAGTTTACCATTAGCTGCTTATCTTTAGTAATAAATCCCATGCTGTTTATCGTAAAATCAATATTACCACAATTAATAGCAGTAACATGTAATCCCGATGCTCCATCAGTAGTAATATAACTGCCAGCTTCTATTTTTATCATTTTTTTATATGGCAAACGTGCAGTTCTTATTGATACTATTACCGCTATAATACTTACCAATAAAGTTAATGCCGAAAGCACAATAGTAGCAAATCCCACATTTTCATTGCACCACTGAATTACTTCTATCAAATAATTTGCATTCTGCATTAATAGATTTCCTCCTGCTCCAATTCTTTAATAATTTTATCTATGAAAACATTTCATCCAAAAATACTGATTTTTCTTTTCTCCAACCAAAATAGCTTTTTGCATACGTAAGGTATAGAACTTTCTTAGCTCTTGTAATGGCAACAAAACAATTTCTTCTCTCTTCCTCCATCTCTATGCTTTGCAATCCCTTTTTTAAACTTTGAAAAGAAGGAATCTCATCATTTGCCATTCCTATTAATCAGCCTTGTAAACCGACGCTTATTTTTATATTATCAAACATTATTATCAGTATTTTCTCCATTAAGAAGATTATATGCATTTACAGCAGCTATGCCTATACCACCAACAAAAGCAGTTATTTTACCACCTTTATTTCTAATTTCTAATTTACATCTACTACATACAGGGATTTTTTCATCTATCAAACGTTTCCCGCATATTTTACAACATGAATTATCTTTAGCCATAACTTACTCCTCCACATCAATATAAAAAATATCTGCATCCTTTTGTTCAATCATATTTTCATATTTATCAATTGCAGAGATCATATTTTTAGGATGATTTAACCAGAAATCTGTTTCAAGCTCCCTATATGGGTAATATTTATGAACCAATTCTAATGCACTGTATTTTCCGTCAATTGATTTTCTTTCGGACATATTATAAATTTGTTGCCTATAATCCATCAATATCCTTGAAGAATCAGCATACTTCTTCCTATAATTCAACAAATATACACGCAAGCCAACGTATTTGGGCATCATTTGCATATCTTCATTTATATACGACAAAAGAGAATCAATCCTATTGAGTTTTGCTAAAGGTCCTTTCTGTTTCGCTAGTTCCTCAACTTGATGGTTTATATCAGCATAAAGTGATCCTAAGCCCTCCATTAAATAAGTGTCCGCCTCTTTTAGATATTCTTCTCGCTCATTCTCGTTTTCTGCATTTGCTGCAAGCATTATCTTTTCTCTAGCGTATATAAATTTAGTACTTAAAGCTTCTCTTCTAACAAAATCTATTTCTGTCTTCACATTATAGCTTATCTCCTCAATCTGAGCCGAGATTCTCTGCAAAGACGCCTGCATAGACAAAGTTGATACATCAGATAATACTTCCGATGGATTTATAGCCTTCTTTAAAGTGAAAAACTTAACCAACTGTTCTTTGTCATCTAATATTGCTGGTCTCATATTTCCTGCTACTTCTTTTGACTGTCCCACATGATATATTCCATTTTTCAAACCATCTATAATGTCCTGACTAAAATGTGAGTAATCTGCAATAAGCATTCCCATCTTAGAAATATCAAAACCACTTTTTATTGCTGATGCTATTTCTCCTAGCATACCTTCCACGTTTTGATATATATTCCATGCATCAGAGGAATCAATATCCATATCAATTTTATCCATAAAAACATCAAAAAAATCAGACATTTCCATGAGGTCTGTACCATTACGATCTTCTTCTGTTGTAAAAACATCTAACAGCTCTTTTTTCGAATTCATATCAATTTCCTTCCTACTTTTTTTCTTTAAGAATTTTCATTAACCACGCTGTACTACCACCTCCAATAAGCGGTAAAGCTATAGGCGCAATAGCTGAAGCAATTCCTAATGCACCAGTAATCTTAACTAATTCTTTCGATACGTCTGCTCTAGAAGTAGTACCTGCTAGTATTGAAGGCGTAAGCATATTCGCTTTTGCCAACAGTTCTTCTCGTGCGTTCAGATCATAATTCTCAGGATTATCAATAAACACCTCTAATAAACACTTTAATATCTCTGTTTCTTCCGGATAAGCATTTATTTCAGCATCTAACACTGTTCGAATTGCAATATACTGAGTCTGATTCAGTTTATTTCTTTTTGCTTCTAAATTATTAATGGTCTGTCTTGTAACACCAATTCTTCTGCCAAATTCTTCTGCAGTCCACCCCGCAGCTCTTCTAATTAGAAGCATATTATCTTGAAGACGATTTACTTCATCCATATCGCACCTCCATGTTCGTATAGTAAACCTTGACAAAGATTTTGTCAAGGTATTAAACAAAAATAGAGCTGATAAGCATCTATAAATACTTATCAGCTCCCTACTTATATTACATATTTAAAGCAATCCTTCCACCTTACGCTTCTTTACCCAAAAAACATCTTCAACTTCTCGATCTGAGAGTTTTTATAAAATTATAATTAAATATGTACAATAAATGTACATTCTTATAGTATCATTTACAATATATCTATCTACCAACGTCCAGTCCGCATGCCTGCTCAAAATATCATCATAGTACTGCACCTGATTTTCCAATGCAGATATCTACGCCTCATGCTCTGTAGAAACACGGGCGTAGATGGCAACTTTTCTCGCCATATCGCACCTCGCATTCCTCAATCAAGCTGTACCAGATGAGATCTAGACACAGCTTAATTATATAATTATTATCTTGTTTACTCAACAGGTATATTGCGCTTTTTTGCGATATACCGCAGTTCTTCGTCTGTTATCTTTCCTTCTTTGTTAAGCTGCTTCATAATGTCAAAAGCAGCATACTTAATAGCTATTTCCTCAGCCTCTGGAGGAAATGTAATCTCTTTTAATTCCTTCATGACCATCCCTCCTAAAGCTTCTCGATGAAATAATTTTCCATGTAGGAAATCAATTCACAATGAATATGGCTTGCCTTTCTTCTGACAACCGGAACAGATACACCAGCTTCCTCTGCCAGTGTGTAGTAATCCTTCTTCTGCTTAAGAAGCGGAATGATAAGTTCCTGCTCCTTCACACTAAGTGCATGCAGGTGTCTCTTGAAAGAAGCATATTCATCAGCCATCATTACAATGACATACTCTCTTCTCTTGAATTCCTGTACCAGAGCCGGATCTGATAAAGCATCCTCTGCTGAATTCAGTCCATTGATAGCTCCCTCAAGCATTACATCAAGAACCGCTTCATCCGCTGTAGGATTACTGTAGTTACCCAAATTCTGAATACGGACTCCAAGCTCATCTTTGTGATTGCTACGCCTTCTCTCCTTCTCAGCCTTGATCTCGTAGATCAATCTCATCTTGCAATCCTCGATAATTCCCTGGAATGAAGAGTAATTGGAATGCGCCTATGAATCGTTAGCGCGAATGTGGACATAAAGTACACATAATGTGAACTCTTACAAAGAAAAAAGCCAGCATCAGGATTAATCTAATCCTGAGCTGACGCTAAGTTATAATATTCAGTTAGATTTCCATGCTATCTGGATTTAGAAGAAAATCATAAACGCTCATTACCAATATACCTTCATCATTATAAAGCGGTGCCACAACATCCTTTGTAATAATAATTTTTTTAAATCCATCGCCTGTATTCACTAGTGAGCGTTGTTCCTGTTCCATCTTTTCTTTATCAGGCAACGCATAGGCTGATTGAATATAAAATCTCTTTGAACCTTTGTTGCAGACAAAATCCACTTCCAACTGTTTTCGAATCTTCTTACCATTTTTGTCAACTTCATTCATCACAACAACACCAACGTCCACATTATATCCACGAACTTTTAATTCATTAAATATAATGTTTTCCATTGCATGAGTCTCCTCAACTTGTCTAAAATTAAGTCTCGCATTTCTAAGTCCCAGATCTGTAAAATAATACTTCCATGGAGTATTAATGTATTTTTTACCCTTGATATCATATCGAATTGCACTATCAATAAGAAATGAATCTTTAAGGTAATCTATATATTTGATTATGGTATCTTTGCTTATAGTCTTGTTTTTAACACTTTTAAATGTCGCAGATAACTTGCTTGGATTCGTAAGCGATCCAATTGCTGAGGATAAAATGTTCAGAAGTTCTTCTAACTTTGCCTTATTTCGTATATTATTCCTTCCAGTAATATCAGAAATGTAGGTTTCCTCAAATAGAGATTTTAAAAAATCAGATTTTTGATCAGCCGTTTCAAAGCCTAGCACAAGCGGTATTCCACCGAACAGCACATAATCCCTCCAGCCTTCCTGTTTGTCACCGTCATATACACTCATAAATTCACTATATGTTAACGGATACATATGAACTTCATCCCCACGTCCACGAAATTCAGTAATAATATCTTTTGACAGAAATTTGGCATTACTTCCCGTTACATATACATCCACATTTTTCTTTCTTCCGAGGCTATTAAGAACTGATTCAAAATCATCGAGCATCTGAACTTCATCTAATAAAACATAATACATTTCTTTATCAGCGATTTTTTCCATTAAATCTGGAAATAAAACTTCAGGATCTCGATACTTTCTATTCTCAAAAGAGTCAAATGCAATCTCAATAATATGGTTTTCATTAACTCCTTCATTTACAAGATACTCTTTAAAAAGATTAAATAAAAGGTATGATTTTCCACATCTTCGCATACCTGTTACAACCTTAATTAGTCCGTTATGCTTTTTTGAAATAAGCTTATTCAAATATATATCTCTGCGTATTTCCATATCGTTCCACCTCATTGCTTATTGAACAAAAATGCGGATTCCGCATTTTTGTTCGATACAAATTCTTCTACAAAAGAAAAACAAGTGTGTGGCTTTTGTTTACCTCTCACTTGTCTATGATAATAATAGCACCGTTATATCTATAAGAAAAATGCTAATGTCGGTCGAGACGAGACATAACTACAACAAAAAAGCATCAACCATAATAGATTGATGCCCTTTTGCTTTCATTAATAAAGTCTAGTCAAAATCATATGGATTGCTGTAGCACATCCAATCAAGTGAATAAAAATCATCAATAATATTTTAACCAAGGCATCAGTTCTAATCAACCTCGAATACTTCGTATTCATCATTTGAATGAAGGGCAAGCTTTCTTTTTAAATACTTCTCAATATCAAACCAGTTCTTCTTGTCATAATCTGCTGTCATCAAACACATCCTTTACTAATCAATCACTTCCCAGTAACCGTTTTTATTTGCCCCATGTCGTAATAACTTTCCTTCATCTTTCAATTTAGAAAGAATTCTTTGTGCCTGACGTTGTGTAATTCCTAACGAATTCGCCAACATATTAGCTGAAAGTCTATTATCTTGTCTCAACAAAGAAATCACTTTATCTTCATTTGTTACGACATTTTTTGCGACATTTATTACGACATTATGTTCATTTTGCGCCTTACTGATTTCTTGCAAGGCATCGCGAATCATACCAAGCATAAATTCAACAAACTCAGTAGATTCACCTTGATTATCTGCATATCCAAGTACATCGTAATATGCCTGCTGATTCTCATAAACAAGTGTCTCAACCGGTAACCACGCAAATATATCTTTCCATTTTTGTAAGATTAAAGACTGCCATAATCTACCTGTTCTACCATTGCCATCCTGAAAAGGATGAATAAACTCAAATTCATAATGAAAAATGCAGGACTTAACCAACGGATGAAATTTTGATTCCTTAAGCCACCTAAATAGCTTCTGAATCAAATCAGGTACATACTTAGCTGGCGCACCAGCATGGATTAACTCCGTTCCAGCATAAACACCTACATTACCACTACGAAATGTACCTGCTTCTTTTACTAATCCATCCATCATCATCTTATGTGCTAGCAAAAGATTCTTTACGCTATAAGGATTCAATGCAGATATTCTTTCATAAGCCTCATAAGCATTCTTTACTTCGTGAATATCCTGTGGTGGGCCAAGTACTCTTTTACCATTGATAATATCCGTTACCTGTTCTAACGTCAGTGTGTTCTGCTCAATTGCAAGGGACGAATGAATAGTTTTTATTCTATTCTCTCGTCTTAAAATAGGGTTTGGATTCATCGCTTCATATGTAGAAATAGAGCCAACGAGTTCGCCTATCTCTACTATTAAATTTGTTATTTCCCCTGTCATCGTAAATGGGGGTTCATAATATTCACTCATATGCATCCTCCATCAATTTGTATTTGAATCTACTTTCTCTAAATCAATATTTTTATCACCATAATAATATCTGATTTTAAATCATTATAATATTTCTAACTTTTACTTTTAACTGATCAGGTGATGTAATCAAATCATAACCTCTATGTATTTCTCAATATCTTCTTTTACATTTAAGGCAGTTGCATATTCTAGTAACTTAGAATAGTCTACGTTCCTTTTTCTGAAAAACTCTTTCAATGCAGTTTGATATGTTTGGACATCATAAATCTTACGATTCTTTACCATATCACAAATAGTACGTTCCATCGAATATGCATTTACAAGATGTCCATAATTGGTTTCAACTTGTGTTTTTCCGAGATCATATAAAGCCTCCCTTTCTCGATGAATAATAATTCCTTTCTCGCGTAATCTTTGCCCACTAAAATTTGATGGTGCACATACTGTAATATTACTGTATTCTCGATCTACAAGTAAGTGTAGATATAATGCAGTTTCTCCAGCGAAAATGATATTTGGGTATGACCTATTTAAAATAAATAGCTCATCTGGCCAAGTTTCTGGAGAAATATATATTCCGTGCGCCACACGTTCATATCCCTTATCCTTTACATACTGCGCCAACCACGATTTTGAAATACCCGCATTTACAACATCTGCTGTAAAAAGATATCCATCTTGGTTTAGCTCTTCAATTAATTCATATTTACTCATACGCTTCCATCTCGCTTTATTTTCGTAACCTAATTATAATATATAAGGTTACAAAAGTAAAGTATTGATGAACATTTTTGCGGATTCCGCATTTTTGTTCGATTTGCTTTGGATTATTAATTAGATTTTACCAATTCAACAAATACTTTAGCTTCTTCAATCCCTGTAGCAAAAGGCCTGTCCAAACATATGGACAGGCACTTATATTTTTTGCTGTTTTGTTTTAGGTCTCATATATAGATTATATAACTAAGTCTCATAAAGTCTCATTTACGTATGAGACTCAGTATTATATTTTCCACACAGATTCATTTTTATCATAAACAGCACCTGTGATTTTCTTTATCTTAGCATAGTCTTTAAATACTGTTGCCCTTGAAATATCAAACTCAGCCATAACCTGCTCTACAGTCAAATGTTTATTCTCACAGATTAAATTATAAATAGCCTGTTCTCTATCTGATAACTTCTTTTGATTGCTTGTCTCTTTAGCCACTTCCTTATTCAAAGGAATAGCTTTCTCTTCCTGCATATGTGCCTCCCTTCCAAATAAAAAACGCCTAATCATAATGATTAGACGATTTCTACACAATTATTTAGTTCATCTTTTTCCAGCAATTCTCTTTTAGAAAATCACTGATGTCACTTATGTCGTTACTCTCATAAAAAATTACAAGTTTCTTTTTAAACTCTGGAACATGGTTTTCCGGAATTACAATTAATCCCAATCCATGGCTTATCATATAATGATTTGCAAATATTACAGAAGCTCGTTTGTTGCCATCAACGAATATCTGAGTTCGCATACAATACATACACAGCTCAATAGCGATATCCAAATGGTCTTTTTTATATTTTAGAATCTCATTTATGCTTTCAATTACCTGTGATTCGATTGGAAGTGGAGGAACATATTTCGTGCCACCAATTGAGGCTGGAACACCTCGTATTCTTCCACCATCATAAAAAAATCCTTCATTTACTAGCTTTGCTATATGGCACAGCAAATAGTAATTACTGTCAGCCTTAATCACATCATTATCAAGTATAAATTCCCACGCATGCTTTAAATTAAGAATTTTTTGCACATCGTCAGCTGTCATACCATTAACGGTGCCATTTTCAATGATTTCCTCTGTCTGCGGAAATGTTGTTGCAACGCCTTCCAATACAGCCTGATCATAGATATTGGACTTCATATTGGCTCTGGCAAAGTCCAGATTTGAAATCACCTCAGGCGAAAGTGCATTTTGAGTATAACCATTCGCAGAAAGTTCTTTATCAACTCTTCGAATCTGCTTTTTAAGCTCTCTAGCCTCCTTTGTATTGCGAAGCAATAACTGATACAAATCATCTGAATAAATATCAACATAAGTAGAGGTTAATCTGCCATTCACTCTTTTACGAATATACAAGTATTTACCACTACTATTTTCTTTTACTTCCGGTGAACCATCGTATGGAATCAAATTCAAGCGAGTCTGATAATCTGCTCGTTCCTGCAACAATCGCTGGATTAAATTAAAATTACTATCCATCAAAAAGCCTCCTTTAGGGAACTTTTATAAGAGAATTATAGCAAAAAGTTCCCTAAATCTCAATACATTTTAGGGAACTTTTTATTTCCCATTGATTGCAAATGTTCCCTAAAATTATCGGCTCATCTCACGCTCTCTTTTTCCATTACCACTGCTCAAAATGAGCGCAAAAAAAGCAGCTACCTCGATTGAGATAACTGCTATGTAACGTTCAATATTCAATTAGGGCGACAAATTTGAATTTAGCGATTAGAGCTTCATGAAAGACTTGATTTCTTGTTCCAAGAGACGAAATACGTTTGCAACCAGATAGCCATCAGCGATTGCATGATTTAGACGAACGGTCACAGGCATGACAAGCCTTCCGTTTTCTTCCCTGTATTTTCCCCAGTTGATGATAGGCGCAAAATACAGATTTCCATCGGGAAGTTCAAGATGAAGCGAATCATAGGAAAGCCAGGATATAAACGATGCATCGAACCAGTTTGGATGATTAACCATATCCAGACCGTATTCCCTTGTCTTCTTTGCCTCTTCAACATCCTTTAAAGCAGCAGCGTAGAACTTTTCATAGTCCTCATCGTATTCCGTATATACCGGAGTACAGGTTTCCGTATCTTCATGGAAAACATACTGCGTAGGATTGATCACGTCATAACAGATCAGCTCATCTGTCTGCCAAAGGTATCCCATTCTGTAGTCTTCACGTGAATTCATAACCTTTGAAAGAATATACAGGAAATTGACATAAAACTTCGTTCCTGTGTTCTTTGAATGTGTGACGAGCTCTGTTACGTCTATTCTCGACGTTATCGAGGTTGAGCACTTGCAATCCTCCGTAAAGTGGCGAAATACGCCTTTACGATAATATGTCTCTTTGTCAATTACTTTATAATTCATTTTCTTCACCCTTACAAACTTCGATTTGTCTCTATCTTAAAATAATTCTTTTTCATTTTACCAAGAACTAAAAGTTCTGTCTATAAAGCCATACTATGCAGAATACTTCTCCAAAT
>FOFK01000003.1:0-20109 GCA_900110975.1 Lachnospiraceae bacterium RM5 | reverse complement strand
TCTTATTTCTTTTCAACAAGAACACATATGCCCCGAAAGAGACCACGGTATCAAATGCATTGCCAATTCCAAATAATAACGCTATGCCAATCAATGTCGGTGTCCACACACCTGTCATATATAAAATAAATGCAGCACCATAATAAATTGAATTGGTCACTATTGATTCAAATAACATATAGTGTGTTTTTCCTAATCCGTAAAATGTTGCATCAAAAACATTTTGAATTGCAAATAAAACATAGAATCCAAACAATACCATAACTAATTTAAACAAATGATCCACATCACTGTAGTTTAATACTTTTGACATAAACGGTTTGTATACTGGAATTAAAGCACACCAAACCACAATCACAATGGCTGTCATAGTGAAATATCCAATTGTATTATTTTTTACAGCATTTTTATCCATTGCCGTTTCCTTCTTAATCAAATCCCCCAGGCTCAATATCGGAAGTAAAAGCCATCCCCAAATAAAGTTGTTCGTAACCCAATAAGTTCCCTGCTCTCCTACCATATTTACCATTCTGGAAATCATAATCATATATGCAATGTTTCTGACAAATGATTCAAGACCTGAAATACCTCCTACCCTCACAAATTCTTTCATCCATCCAAAATTCATTTTGGCTCTGTCCATAACGGAAACTCCATTTTGTGCGAGTAACCATAATGTAATTACAAATAATGACGCATTTACAATGATATTGGAATATCCGATTCCATTTACTCCAAGTTTGGCGGAGCAGGATAAATCTGATACAAGTAACATATCAAGTCCAACACTTAGTATCAGCTTTGCTCCTGTCAATGCATACACAAGTTTGTCTTTTCCAAGAGTAACTAATCCCACAAAAACAAACTGTGCCATAATACTGAATATATTGGCAATTGCTTCTATCCTTATGTATGTTGCGCTTGCATCTATTATGGATGCATCTGTTGCCATCAGATTCAACAATGGTTTTGTAAACATTATTACTGCCAACGATATGACAAGGTAGACGCTCAATACCACAGCCAATCCTGTCTTTATTCGATTGACAAACTCTTTCTTGTCCATCAGCGTCTGGCCAGTAAAATAAAAAAGCGGTAATATAATTGCTTCACTTACCACCTCATATATAAGGTTAACCCAGGACAATTGTCCTGCTATTGAATAGGACCAGTCTCCCGCCATATTTCCAAGCCAAAATACTCTAAGAGTGGTATAAATTGTCGGTACAAGGCTCATAACTAATAACGACCAAAAGAGCCTGTGATTCACGTTTTTATATGATAATTTAATCTTACTTACATAGGCACATTTTTGTTTCACGTTTTTCCTCCTCAAATCCCGATTTATGC
Source organism: Lachnospiraceae bacterium RM5 (assembly GCA_900110975.1). Lineage (GTDB taxonomy): Bacteria > Bacillota > Clostridia > Lachnospirales > Lachnospiraceae > Bovifimicola. The sequence continues at coordinate 18,759 of FOFK01000003.1, read as the reverse complement.
TGCTTTTACCAGTAGATACTTTTCAGCTATCTCATCCAGCTGCATGACTTAACTGATCTTTTAAACTGTCTATCGCACATTACTCAAGGTTCTTAATAACCTTGACGGCTACACCCTGAATCTTACAGTCCGAAACAGTGATGTCCTTCATGGTTTTGTTCTCAGGATGAAGTCTAATCTTCTGATTCTCTTTGTCTACAAAATAACGCTTCAGCGTGTTCTCATTTGCTACCAGGGCAACAACAATATCGCCATCCTTGGCTTCTGACTGCTTTCTGACAAGTACCAGATCTCCCGGAGATATTCCGGCTTCAATCATAGACTCGCCCTTTGCCCTAAGTAAGAAAAAAGTCCCTTTGCCAAATATCGAGACAGGCAATGACACATATTCCTCTATATACTCTTCCTTCAACGTAGGAACGCCGCAGGAAACAGCACCAAGTAGTGCCACACTTGTAAACTCTGTCTGAACCTTCTCAGTCTGCTCAGTAGATATCTGCTGGCCATCATATCTGATCATGCCATTCTCATTCATGGCTATCAGGTACCTATATGCAGTTCCTCTGGCAATACCGACCGCATCTGCAATCTGCGTTGTAGACGGTGAGTGGCGATAATTCATGTAGTATTCTTCTACAAATGCCTTAATAGTACCCATAAGCTCTGTAGATTTGTGTCTCATACGCCGCTCCTTTCTAAAGGAAGCACTCTGCTTTTGTTGCTTCCTGATTAAAAGTATAATACTTCGAATGCTAATCATATTCAATTTGCAATGAAAAAAGATTAACAACATTCATTAACCATCCTTTACTATCCTTTGAAAACGTCATTTGTCCTACTTTCTTTGCATACCCCTTATTATTTTCATAATTAAAAACGGCGTTATAGATTTCTGTTAATTGCTCGTCAAAGTCTACTAAATTACTAGTATTTATATCTTCAATACTTCCTACTTGACTATTAAGGCCCTGTACTTATCTACATCTGCCATTCTAAGACCGATTATCAGTGGTGCAAAGTTTACCATCATAACAAACCTTGCTTTATCTTCTTCCCGCATAGGATGTTGCTTATAATACTTGTTATTATAGATTCCGATTTTTATCATTTTAGATTAACCAAGCATCATAATAAACTGGAAGAACAGAATTATATTCTTGTCCATGTTCTTCCTTATGCTTTTTCCAAGACGCATTATTGTTTACTTCGTTATAGTACTGATGGTTTTCAAAAAAAGGATTCTCCGCTTCAAGCAATAACTTTGCCTGTTTAGCAAAAAAAGTTTTACCTGTACCCCATCTACCATTAATTGCGATTGAAACACTACCGTCAATAGTATCTAACATGTCAATAAACCTATATAGATATAGATTTCTAGATATTGAATCATGTAATAATGTGTCTTTAATATTCTCGTCTGTATCCTTTAATTCGTATGATTCCACTAATTTTTTTCCTCCAAAAATACAAATTGTTATAGATAAAACTGCTCTCGCTGCTTAAGAATACTAATATAGTTATCTATAAGATTAGGAATATCGAATTGCTCATCTCCAGGATTATGCGACCATGGATTACCTAAACCACATAAATCTATAATCTTATCCTTATCAATTTCACCATCAAAGAACATATGTAAATGCTCGCGCGCTATCCAATGACGCATTGTTTCCATAAATTCTTCATCTTCTGTATTCAATAAGTCATAAAGAAAATGCGGAAAGTACTCCCAATATGGTTTTCCGCCTCGCATCTTATTCCATCTACGATATGGTAGAATTATAACATTTGCCCTTGTTCTACCTAGTTTGAATAATTCTTCTAACTTACCCAGCATTTCATCATCCGGTATAAAGTTCTTAAGATCATTCTTTAGTGTATACAAAAAATTTTCATTATTCTTCAACCCTTTTATCCTTCTATATCGTTCCCACCGCTCAGTATCACAGTAATTAAGAACATATCTCAATGGCAGCCACAAGGATATTAGAGTATCTGCATATAAATTTCCATCTGTAAGAATACAATCTAAATCATGCGCTCTTCTGTATTCATCACTAGTCCCCTTATAATCGATCCAATACTGTATATGAGTCCTTATTGTTTCCATAATACATTGCACCTATTTCTTACGAGTTAATTCCTTTAGTCTACGCAATAAGCATAGAAAAATCCCACATTCTTCCGATCCTAAATGATACATATAATCCCAATGCGTCAAACCTCTCCAATATGAAAAAGCGCCAGAACCAATAACTTCAATATCATCTATATCAGCTACAGCTTCTTTTAATCCTTCACCATAAGGAGTTTTACAACCTCTATTCTTGCATTCAAAAACAAACTTTTCTCCGCAATCCATCTGAAATCCTAAAGACTCACACTCACGTCCAAATCCATCTTCAAAGTCTTTACTTGAATCAGGATTCTCGAAAAATTTCTCCCATGCTTCAGCAAAAAAATAAACCGCTTTTTTCCCTTCATAATCAGGAGCTGTAGAACCATCGAAAGCCCATAATCCATATACCGGAATATATCTTCTGATTAATCTGGTAACATCAACATTATCTTCCTCTCCATAAGCATGTGAATATACACCACCTATAAGAGAACCAGATATTCTCCTCTTTGTATCATCAGAATATCTGATTTCCAAATCATAAGATCCAACGTCAGTTACAAAAGACATATTCTCTGAAATATTATCTATTAAGCGTAAGAGAAACTCTGCCTTCCATTTATCAATGGTTGTCTGCTTCTTACGGCAATAGTCCTTACCATTACAATATTGCTGATAATTTCGCGCAGAAAACCATACCCTTCCTGTTGAAGAAATAGTAAGATATTGTTCCACTTCATCATCAGCACCTGGCTCAGGTCCATAACAGATATTGTTAGATTCTATACGAATTCTTCTAATCTTATCAGACATAGAGTCTCTACTCCTCTCCGTCATCACTCAGCATCCATATTCTTTTAAGTGGTATCTCTGCCTGCAACTCAGAGCTAAGCTTATCGTAATTATTAAACAGCTCGTCTATAACATCATTTGCATCCCAGAGTCGAATTTTAAAGAACTGATTACCACGTTCCTGTTCTACGCTGCTCTTAAATCCGCTCCACGATACGAGAAGTCCATACTCCGCGCCAACCTTATTCATTACTCCACCAAGCTGATCAAGTGTAGGACGATCTACCGGTGTATCATGAGATTTCACCTGAACACAAATCTTTGGTGAACCAAATCCCATTTCTCCGCCAGCTGCAAGTATATCTTTTCCTCCGTCTGCACCTTGCTTACTATGATAAACTGTAAAACCTTTTGCCTTTAGTATTTCAGATATTAGCTGTTCCATTTTATAGCCCTGAAACTTCTGAATAATATACTTAGAAATGGCGTCTCTTGAAGCCTCTTCTATGTTTGTCTGAGATACTGTTTCAATATCATCGGCATCTGCGAATACTTTCTGCGGAGCGCTTTTTACCTTCCAATTATTTGCGGCCATATCTTTTATTCTTTGCTCAGCATCATTTCTGGTAATCTTGCAAACAGTCATGAACGCACCAAAGGAATACAAGATATCCTGATCAAAGTTATTTCTTGGTATATCTGTAGCAAACCAATCAACACTTCTATAATGGAAATAAGGATTAGATGCATTTCCATCGAACACATAATCGCCCACAACCTTTCCAAAATGAATTGTGCTAGACATTTTACTTGGAAGAACAATCCAGTCTCCCTTTTCGATACGATGCGCAATTGGATATATCTGGGAAGCCCAATTTCTAATGGTATTTGGTTTTTCACCGCTATACATCCCTGTCAGTTTCTGTAAGAGTTTGTCTCGGTCCTGATATTTTGAAAGATCTACATTTAATCCATCCCAAGTCAAATAAATCCTCTTATCCTCAAGAAACTTGGATTCATATTCACCATTTCTTCCCGCTCTAAACAACCAAATACTCATAAGAAAAACCACCTTTCGTTTATACCAATATTGAAATCATCCCTAAAACTATTCCGATGGGAACAGTTATAAGAAGAAAGCTTGTCAGACATCCACCTGAACAATTTGTATTTCCGCTTTTATTACTGCCATTATGTATTTCATTAAGCATATACATGTCAAATAACTCGTCTTCTTGGTCATATCCATCCGTAAAAACACCCATGCTTAGTCCTCCAGATATCAAACCTTCTTGCCATGTTCAATCGCATAATCTATCTCAGAACGCGTACTGTCGCCTATATAACCACCGACATTGATTACAAATATTTCATCTGCCATATCAATCTTACGCTTATGCATATCATCAAGCATTTCCTTCGTCTTGGTAAGTGTTCCTTCGTCCATATTCTCCCAAACTTCAGAATCTCCTGAATGTCCAAAGAGGCCAACACTGATAACAATATTGCCCTCCAAAGTAAGCCGCTTCTGCACTTCCATAAATTCATTTTTAAAACGAGTACTACCACATAAAGTTATAACCGGATACTGTCCTACCATTTAATTTTTTACACCCATCTAGAGCAAATCTTTTAACATATTTTTCAAACTTGCTTCATCCTCAAGTCTCTTAATCTCTTGCTCTCTAGCTTGCTTCTGCTTTCTAAATTCTGCCTCCGCTTGTTGCTTTTGTCTTATATTATAAAGTCCTGTCACTGTTGGAAGCCAACTCTTAAAATATCCTACAATCTGTTTAATTGTGCTATCACTTTCTCCAACACGAATTCCTACAGTAACCTTATTATTACGACCACTAAATCTATGAGTATCATACCCCATACAAGAAGTATGGCTAAATGACTCACTTGTAAGAATTTTATACCACTCTTGTGGTAAATTGCCAGATAAAGTAAATACCAATTCATTACCTTCAATGTCTAGATCTACTACCTGCGGAACAGGAAGAACATTTGAATTTGAACTTACAAACGCTTTCTGAGCCTCTTCTTTTTTTAAATTATTGGCATTCTTTTCCGCTGCTCTTACATCAATCTCCAGTAAAATTTTACTTACAGGGAAGAGCCTATCGTTAGGATTTTGACAATACAATCCCTCAAATACTTTGTCTAAGTAATCGTATTTTTCATCTACCTCACCTATTCTTTTATAATTTCCGCCTGCAACCAGTTTTCTGGTAAACATTTCATTTAGTATAAGACCTGCCGCATAAACATCCGCTCTTCCATCAACGGTTGTGCCTTTTTCCCGTTGTTCTGGAGCTGCATATTGAAAATTTGCAAGACGATCTGCTTTTTTTGTCTCAACAGTGGCAATAATCTCTTCCTCGCAAAAATGAGCTATTCCAAAATCAGCAATAACTGCTTGATTACTGCCCCTCTTAAACAAGATATTTTCTGGCTTTATATCCCTATGAAAACAATTCTGATTATGAGCGTATTGTAAGCCATTCAATATGTTCTCAAATATTTCAATTGAATCCTCTGCCTTAATACCTGCTTTTATCCTATCTCTTAAAGTTTCATCATATAAAGGCATAACATAGAATAGATAACCCGATTCATCTCCGTAAGCACCATAATCAAGAATTTTTACTATATTCTTGTGTTCATGATTCATACAAAAATAAATTTCATTTCGAAATCTATTAAGTTTCTCTCTAGGCGTATTTCTTGAAATGACCTTAATCGCATATAATTCATTGGAAGTATTTTTTGCTTGAAACACTGTACCGTTTCCGCCCTGTCCAACCTGCTTCTGAATTACATATTCTTCAAACGCAGTATATAAAACACTTCCTTTTGCTATTTTCTCAGAAAATACAACTTTATCACTTTCTTCCTGCGGATAATAATTATTAATATTGCGCTTTATAGCAGCAAGCCTTCCTTTAATTTCAATAAAATCTTTTTTATCATTCCACCCATTAAATGAATGTTTTAAAATATTAATTGTCTCAAATAGATATCCTGGTTTTTTTGAGTCAGGCAAATTTTCAAGTTCAAATAATACCTCAGCTAACCATTCTTGAAATTCCGCTGTATCATGTATTTCGTCAACAGCAGGAATCCCACTATTATTTCCACCTACAGTATGAAAATTCTTCTCAACTTCTATTGTGTTGTCTATTAATTCTACTAATCGTTCTTTCCCCATTGTTTCATTTCCTTTATAGTAATCATCCTCTTTATTCAACCCCCAATGCTTTAAACACAGCATCCTCAGCACTCTGATAAAACACCAAACTGAAACTACTCATAAGTTCAGCTGGAACAGTTCCAAGGTCTACTGCTGATGTCTGTGGTAATAATACCTTCTTTGCTCCACTATCAAGGCATACCTGTAAAGTACTTGCCAGATTTTCTGCCTTCATGATTGTGCCTCCAATACTAAAATCTCCAATTACAACCATTGAGCTCTGGACCGGTCTTCCAAGTCCAATAGAGCACAGTGCAATAAGCGTAGGAAGTGCCAACTTATGTGTCATTCCCATGCCCTGAAGATCCTGATAATTGATAACAAAATCCTTGTTTAATACACCAAGAGATCCACTGATTCTGTTTCCATTTGCCTTCAGGAAATTGAACGCAGTATCTACGGCCTCTTTGCATTCTCTATCTGTCCCAAGTCCGGTACGATCGAATTTACCGTTACCTGGAAGCATCTGAGATTCAAGCCTGAACACACCTATCATATCTGATTTACCATGAGATACGGTATAAACCTGGCCAGGGTTACACATTCCTTCAGGAATGAGCTTTCCACCTCCCTGTTCCGGTACAGATACATAGTGCTCAGACATATCATCCATATCTATGTACGAGAAATTAACATCATAGAATTCCATGCCGCCAAGCTTCTTAAGCTGCTCTTTGACACGTCTTCTCATTTCCAATGCAATCTCTAATACTTCTGTTACATCCTCTTTTGTAAAGTTTCCATCTGGATAAAGAAGCTTCAAATAGCCATCCACCATTCTACGAACTGCAATGGTATCACGCTGATTAAGATTCTTTCCAAGACGGAAATACTTATCAATAGCATCACCAAACTGCTCTTTTCTAAGCTCACGAATAAAGCCGGCAAGATAATCAGTGATAAAGCCATAATCATCTGTAAAATGTTCCGGTCTAAACTTTGGAATTTCCCAGCCCGGATTGTAACAATGCATTCTATCTAGGAACGCTGTATCAGTACCCATTTCAGGAGGGAATGGATCAAATAAGCTTGATGTCTTCAAAAGAACATCTACGCTCTGATTGATATTTCCAACAAATACCATGGAAGCTGATGCTGCCTTTTCTTCCTTGCCTCTAGCAAAAGATCCGGAAGCCATGTAATCCTTCATAATCTGGATTCCATCTTTATCCTTGAAGTTTATACCTGCAACCTCATCAAATGCTACAACATCCCAAAGTCCAACTAATCCCATGGTCTTACGTCCCATGTTATAGAACAGATTAGCAACGGTTGTCTGACCACCTGATACAAGGATACTATTCGGTGAAATCTCCTTGTAAAGATGTGATTTACCGGTACTACGAGGTCCCAATTCACATAGGTTAAAATTATTCTCCACAAGAGGAAGCATTCTCGTAAGAAGCAACCACTTCTCTCTATATGAGAGCTCATCTGGTTCCATACCAGTAGACCGAAGAAGAACATCTAACCATTCATCCTTAGAAAACTCTTTACGGCCTGCCTTAAGCTGGTCCATATCAACATTTGGCATCTGAATAGGTGTAAGCTTTGTAATAGATACCGGAGACAAATCCTTCTGCTTAGATTTCTTTGATCTAAGCTCTGCTCCATCCATATCGACAATGCCGAAATCATCTGCGCCATCAGCACCATATTCAAGTTGAACAATGCACCAAATACCACCACAAAGAAGTCTATCATACTTCTCTGGGTATTCCTCAGATATAGGAATCCTAGTAAGTCCTAAATTAGAAAAAGAAGCCTCATACATATCAAGCTTCATGTTAAGCTCAACAGTAATCATATCAATAACTGTATGTGCGCCCTTCTGACGAAGTACAGAAAGAACCTTCTGCGCTTCATCAGGGCGAACATAGTTATTAGATAAAATACTCTTTACAGTTTCTACTCCGCGATTAATAATCGCTTCATCATCAGAATTGCAATACTGACCAAGCAAATACTCCAATACATAGATTGGGACATTTGCACCTTCTTTGATATGCTTTGTCAGATCTTTACGGACGATTTTGCCGTCAAAAAACTGGCGGAGTTTATTATCTATTATATCTTTGTTAGTAGCTTTACTCCCCTTAGATTCATTTATACCCGTCTCTTCTTTTACATCGACTTCTTCACTTGTATCGGGTGGATAATTCATATCATTCATACTGATATCACTCCTATGTTATCAATATTTCTTGCATAAAACTTGTTTAAATCTTGTTTAATTACTTGTTTAAACCTTGTTTAATTAATTCTTCTTTACACAAGATCCAATTAGATTTTTGCTGGTTATCTGAGTCAGTAGTTATAGTTCCACTTCGTTTCATTGACTGTAAAAGATTTCTAATCTTATCATTCTTTTGATTTTCATCAAGAGACTCTGGAAGCTTATCCCATATCAATTCCTTGAAATCCTTTTTTTGCCCTTTCTTATACTTCTTTAAATATTTAACAATCATATCTTTATAATATTGATCATCAAAACCTCTATTTTTTATATACTGAACCTTCTCATTGATCTTTGCAGCAGCACCTGATGAAAGATAAAGATTTCCTTTTCTTCCTTCTATAAATCCATTTTTTCTAAGCAATTTTATATTTTCATCCGATAATTCTTTACCTTGTCCCTTCTGTACTTTATCCAACAAATAAGTTACTTCCAATGGAAGATCAGGGTTATCGAACAAAATATGTGTATACTTCATATCCAATGTCTTACCATATATCTTGACTGAAACTTGCCCCGAATTTTCCAAATCATAATCAGGCATAGGAAAATACTTATCTTTCTGAATCTTGTACACTTTCCGTATTCCTGATGTTGCCGTATCAATCATATTAAACTTAACCATTGACTCGGCCAGTAACGGATTTCGATGATATGGTGGGTTATATGCAGGCTGAAGTACTCTTTCCACATTTTCAGGCAAAAAATTTCCAGGATTTGAAATGATGATGTAATCTTCAAACTCATTAAAATATATTCTGCCTCCAAGCTGGTAATTAGAATGTGCAATCGTATTATTAAGAAGTTCTCTCAATATCCATGTATCATACTGTTGTGTTTCCTGTGGAAAAAGCGTCATCTGATTAGGCATATATCTATATGTGATATTTCTTATCTTAGTAAAAATCTTATCCACAACATTGATAAAAGGAACTGTATAAATGCAATAATCCCTATCACTACCATCACCTGAATACAAACGCCACATTATAGTAGGTGGAGTATTTAATAAATAATCACACTCTTCTCTACCAAGAAGAATCATTGCTGCTCTAGTAATTTTTCCGTCAACCATAAGTTTAACTTTAGTTAAAAATTCCATATCGGTATAAGAATCGACTTCCTCAGAAATATGAGGTCTATTCATTTTTTTCTTATATTTTTCTCTAGCAAGACTTATCGCTTCTTTATCAAGACTATCTATAGTTGCGCCAGCAACTATTCCCTTTGTCCAATCAAGCCTTTCCTCAGAGCGAATAATATCTATCTTGGCCTGTTGAAGCAATACAAGACTTGAGCCGTTACGAGCCCAACATCTATTCTTCCATTCAGTAGGTATTCCAACTGCTGCTGCAGGTACGCAAAACATTAGAACTCTATATTCTTTCCCTTTAATTCTTGGTTTAAGCTCAATAATATCAATAAACGAAAGTTCATCTGTAGTAAAGTTTCCAACTTCATATTTAAATTTCTCAAGAAGTTCACGATCACCTTTTTTGAAGTTTGTACCAACAATATGTCTGCTCTTATCCTCACTCACGCCAAATATAAGCCATCCATTTTGTCTATTTCGCAGATTAGCCTCATTACTAAGAGCCGAGAAATATTTACCAATCTTATCAAAGTCATAACTACCTTTAGCTTCTTTAAACTCAACTATTTCATCTTCCCAGTTCTCAATAAGAAACTGTAATTTTTCATAATAATATGTATCTGTCGTATCTGTATCATAATCAAAAAACTTCATGTGTTCCCTTTCTTTAACAACTTCGGTTTTTACCCAAAGAACCCAAAATCATCTGCAGCAAATGCAATATCAATCTGGAATTCTATTCTTTCCGGAAGATCTGTACTGTCTTCCTTTTCAATAATCAGGTAGTACAATTCCTTGCTATCATAAGCCTGTGATTTAAGACTAAAATTGCATCTAAATGTACGGTCCTGAACATCTTCCGTAGTCTTATCAGCAATAATCTTCTGTATATCAGAAATTTTCTTGCCAGTAGCATCCACAAAGTATGCATTGTAATTGCACTTCTCTCTATTTAATCCAACAGCTTCTTTCTGATAGAAGTTCAAAGAGAAAATCATATTGCTAATTTTATGGTTTGCAGAAAGAAGATTTACTTCTACAGGCTTGGTATCATATTTATCCTTATTTCTCTGGTACTCCTTTGAACTATTACGAAGATGTTTGTACTCAATAAGAGGTACACACATTTCCTGCAAGCTGATACCACCATGTACAAAATTCATTCCTGAACCTGCACTTGTCTTGATTCTTATGCTGCCTCTAGGCGCATATCCTGCATAATCTGTTCGTCCAGATAAAAGATTTACCGGAAGTAAGAAATCAGGATCTTCTCCCTTTGTCAAAATAGCAAAACGTCTACCATACTCTATAATTCTATGAGCAAAATCAGACTTATCTGTCTTTGATTCCTCTGTAAGCGGACTATATGTATATAAGAATCCGTGATCAGAAGTAATCATGATATTCACACCGCTAAAGTCATTAACAATGATTTTTACAAGATTCTTAATCTCATCAATTGTCTCTGTACATGCGTTAAAAACCTTCTCTTCTGATGTATGGCTTGTCTCATCAATTGTATCGTGGTAGATATAAACTACCTCTTTGCCCTTAACCAAGTCAGAGCGCTCACTTCGCTTCATTGCAACAAGATCTGTTGCCTTAAGCACGATACTCTCTGAATTAACCTGCTGTAATAATTTCTCACGATAAGTACTGTCTGTGGACTGACCATCATTTAATACCTTTAGCTGATCATTTTTTAACTCAACATTTATCTCTCTATGAGGAAGTAACGCAGCCATACCAAACTTTGTTATAGTAGGAAAAATTCCTTGCATACTAGACAGGTTGACCTTACCCTGCATATCACGGCTTATCTCTTCTGAAAGAGAAACCGCAACTTCATATCTCATTGCATCCGAAATAATGACATAAACTCTATTATCCGCATTCTTAATCTTGCGATCATAGAAATTTTCCTGTCTTTCAATACCTTCAATAAAACCTTGCTTCTCTAAATCAGCTGCAACTTCCTCAGACCAGTTATGTCCAAGTCCATCCAAATACCAGTTGGTGTAAAGTCTCTCAACCTTATCGCATACTGCAGTAAAAAGATCCTGAAGATTACCGCCATAAGTTTTCTTACTGTTCTCATAGCTCATATGGAACTCACGATAGTAAGTATCCATCTTATAGTATTCCTTAGTGTAAGCATCCCAAATCTTCTTAGCTCCCACAATATGGAACCCTGCGGCATTCTCTTTATAGAATTCATTCATTTTTGCAAGAGCAACAATACCGGTATAATAATCCTTATACTCATCAAACCACACCATAGCTCGACGTTTCTCTGCAATTGCAAAAATACTTTCAGAGCTTACAATCTCATTTGAAATATCAGTCATAAGCTTTGACAGTATAATTCTATTTATACAAGGTAATATCTCTGTATCTGCTAATGCATCTGCCGTCTGCTTTGCTACTCTCTTTTCAAGATGCATTTCATTTTCTACTGTTTCTGCAATAGAAACATAAGAATCTGCATCATCACTATGAATCCAATCAGAAATCAAGTCACTGCAATATGCCTGTAGTTGAGGATTTCCTGTCATAAAATCAGAAAGTCCATCGAAAACACTATCTGGGAGTGTTCTACTTCCAGCTGTTAAAATAATATGAGCAGCCAACTTTCCTAGACTGTGATCCACATCATTGTATCCAGTAATCTGAGAAACCATACCCCAGAACAAATCAGATGCTTCATACTTTACAAATTCCTGATATAAATAGTTATCAGCAGAATTCAATCCTGCCTTCAGAACAGATTTAATGATTGATATAGGATCTGTTCTCTGCGACTCTCCAATTGAAGCCATAACTGCAAGCTGCAATTTAGTAGGAGAATCCAATGAATCTGCCAACTTTACTACATCATCTCTTCTCGATTTCGCATTCAAGAATTTCCTATACTTCTTAACCTGATTGCGAAGAGCAACAGATGATGGTATTCCCATTTCATCCATCCATATAGCAATAAGATCGGCTCTGAATTCCTCACTGTATAATTCAACATCAAGAAGCCAGTTATCATCTGGCTTCTCATAATTCATTGAGTTATATATCAAGAAGTTCTGAGTAGGAGCATCTACCGCAATAGTTTTCTTGACAACAAAATTATTTGTTTCAGTAAGACAAAGGACCTTTGCATTAAGAAGTTCTAGCTCATCAATTTGATCTTTGAACTCACCTTCCTCGTCATACCATATCACTATTCTTCTTTTATAAAACTCAGGTAATGCTTCCGCAAAACGCCTATTCAATTCCTGATTAATTGTTTGTAAATCCATGAAATCATTCCTTTACTTTATTTTTGCAAGAACATCTTTGAAGATTTCATAATTCTTCTTAACACCGTCATCAAGATCTATACTTATCATTTGATCAGCTAAATGGTGTATTTTTTCTTCATATGCATGAATTTCATCATTTTGCATCTTGAGTGTATTTAGCTTCTTAGTAAGCTTAACTTTATCAGATCCTGAAGCACTCTCCATTCTATTTGTAATCTCTTCAATAGCAGTTCGATAACGGGCCTGCTGTTCGTGCACATAGTCGGTACGAATACGTGCTACAGTATCAGGTTGATATCTATGCATATAAATCAAGCACTTAAATCCGTTATTTTTACCAGAATCAAAGAGCCAATAAATAGGTGTTTTACCTTGGCTTGAAGAGTACAATGCACAATGATCTTTATAAAAATCATTCAGGAAATACTTTCTTAAAGCTTCGCGCGGCGATCCTTTAAGATTTAATGCATCAACAATAAACTGTAAATTTTCCTGAAGATTTTTTTCTCCATATACCTTTTCAATAAATTTAATAAAAAGGCCCACTATATCATCCTCAAAATATTCATCATCGCATATTGGAATAATATTATCTTTATCTACTGGATAAGTACTATTATCATTTGATTTAAAGTCTCCTCCAGCAAAAACTATTCCATCTTTATCTAAAGAATACCTTCCAAACATACATCCAACAGCATAAGAAATTAAACCTTTAATATCCCCTACTAAATTAGCTTTTCGTAAAGTAATATCTTCTTCCTTTATATCCGCGTATGAATCGGCTATCTCATATTCATCGCAAAAAATAAGGTTTAGTTTTCTTTCATTTTCTTTGAGTTTTTCAAAGCGTTGTTCGGTTTCTTTCTCCCATAGAGCAAATGCTTCTCGTATAGTAGAAACATTTTTTACTAATGGATGTTTCTTAAAATTCCATGATGTTTCATACGAATCATATTCTTCTTTTGCCAAATTAATGCAGTCATTACATATATTAAGAAACTCCGCATTATGAACATGGCAATATGGAAGTTTTTTTACATCGCCACATTTATAATCTAAAGTAGGCATGAGCATATCTGCCATTTCTTGATATACCTTTAGATTAAACAAACCGATTATTTCTTTAGCTTTTTCGCCAACTGCAACCTGACCTTTGCTATCAAACAAAAAACCTTCCGGATAATATCTTAAGCCAAAGTTTCCACTTGCTAATGCACTCCATGTTCCTCCTTCCTTAAAATATAAAGATTGGCTAGGTCTAACATGTCCACTTAATCGTGCCATAGCATCACGATGAACTTTGTCAAATCCAATGACAAGCTCATTATTTCCATACCATTTTCGATATGTACCACCTTTGTTATAAGGCACCCATGTTCCAAGCGCATCAACATCTTGTTCACTTTTAGCATTTAAGACTAATTTTTCATAACTTATTTCTTGCCAATTTCTCAAGAACAATTCATTTTTACCTGTATGGATTCCCTCTCTAAGCGAAATCGCATTATCAGCAGGTGTATTTTCGAATAATCTTTTTATGCTTTCATCAATCCAGTACACCATCGGTATACCTGGCAATTCCAAAAAAGTATCTATTGGCGTCATGTACTTTTCAGGATTACCAAAGAATGCTTTTTCCTTTTCTTCTTCACCCTTCTCATTAATTAATCGAAAATACTGTCCCAAATAACTTTTATTTGATGTATTCATTATTGTAAAAGCTGCTGTTTGAACAACTTCTCCACTAATTTCATCAAATGCTCTAGCTCCCAGATGAAGCATATTCAACAGCGTTTTTTTGTAGATCGCATTTCTAATTTTTTCATAACTAGACAAAAACATCCATTGGTGTTGAGTAATCATAGCCTGTATGCCATACTTCTCAGTAAACTCCATGCAACGCATTATGAAAACACCAAACAAATCATTTCTTCCAGCATTATAGTTTTTCTTTACAAAAGCCGACAGCTTAGCATCCATGCTTCCGTTCCCCATATATGGAGGGTTTGTTATTACAATACTGTACTTATCAGCTAATATTTTGGCAGACTTAATCAATGGAACAATTTGTAATTCCAAAGCAGCAGAATAGAGACTTATATCACCTTTTATTTTTTCCAACCTATCGTATAATCTTTCAAAATCTATATCAAAAATTGATAATATTGAACCATATTCCTTTGCATCCTTCGTTAAGGCTAATAGTTTTTCAAAATTATCTCTTACTATTTCATCTCCCCCAACAAAATATTCTATCAGTTCTTTTGAAATCTTATTGCTTTCTTCTACTACGCAGACGTTAGGCTCAATAACATGTGTAAAGAATCGTCTGTCATATTGTCTAGCCTTCATCATTATTGCAAAATATGATAACTGCGCAGCTCGTTCATCAATATCAAGTCCCCAAATATTATTCTTTACTATACTCTGCACAGCTTCACGCGTTGTATAGCCACACTCCTCATAAATCGAAATAAGAATATCAAAACAATAAACCAGCATATGCCCACTGCCCATGCACGGATCAATTATTCGTATTTCATCAGGCTTTTTGTTCTTCAGTTCATCTTTTATTTTTAAAAAGGATGCTTCTACACTATCGTTTTGTTTATTATCCTCTACTAAATATTTCAATTCTGAAGATAAATTACTTTCTTCATGCCCAAGAATCCAATATCGCCCCAATGAATTCTCAACCAAATAACGTACAATCCAGTCAGGCGTAAATAACTGAGTTGCAGCCGGTATCTCCTCTTTCTCTACTTTTGCTGTTCCTGTTTTCGAAAAAACTTTTGCCTTAGGTTCAGTATTATAATATTGATACAGCCAACCAATAATCTGAACCTGATTAGTCCAATCCTCTTCGGGAATAGTATTAACCAATTGCTCAATCACGCTGCCTTCACGAAGTAAATAATCTGGCAATAGCAGTTCGGAATAATCAGCTATTTTTTGAAATAAACGAGGCAAACAAGTACTCAATTCATTGCATTGTCCCACCAATAAATACTTAAACAACTCTTCATCTTTATTATCCTGTTTCATCTCAATTATTATGTCTTTATCAAGTGAACCAAACTCAACATGAAGCGCCTCAGATAATAATTGTGGTCTAAAACTATTATTCTCATCTGAGAATACACGTATATGACTTGGTATATAACCATTTACTTCCATAAAGCGCAATGCAACAAATCGATTAAACCATGTGAAAGCAACTTCTTCTATTACTGGTAAATATCCTTCAACTTTTATTTTATTTATAAGAGCCTCTCTTTGTTTCTTTTCAACACTTGATAGTAATTTACCATTTACACTATCAACATTTGAATCAAGTATTGCTCCATCTTCTATGCCATACTGCAATGCTTTTTGTGAAACTTTTTCTATAAGCTCCCGTCTAGCCCATATAGCATATTTTTTAATTGCATTCTTATCCATACTACCCTCTCCTTAGTTAATCTGAATTCCATCGCTACCTTGCAAATACTGCTTCATCTGCTTACGAATATTTTCTACGTACGCATCAATATCATCGTCAGACTTAAGCACTTTTGCAGGAAACATCTGCTGTCTTGCAATCTTCTTAATGATTTCCTTCTTTACAGGAGGCTTTTCTTCACTAACATCTGCTGGTTTCACTACAGGAGTTGGCTTTGGCTTCATAGCAGACTCAATTGCCATAGTCGCTCTATCTTTTTCTGCCCACATCGGTACTGACATACCATCAAGAAGCGCTAAGCTCTTTTCAGCAGCAATCTGTTCTTTCTTCTGATCAAAGAACTTATCTGCTCTTTCCGAAATAAGCTTTGTTTCTTCATTTGCAAATGCATTCTCATGAATAGCCTCTAAGCATGAACGAACTATCTCAAGAAGATTTGCTCGCTTTTCATCGAGCATTGCATTATGAGACTTTTCTACAACACTCTGCAACTCATTCAATTCTGGTATACGCTTATAGTCATATGCTTTTCCATCAATAACATGAGTGATAAGTCTCATTTGGTTGAGAGCATGCTCAGCATCTGAATCATGACTGATATAATCCAAATCATTCTTAAGACTCTCTACAAAGTTTGCTGCATTATCAAATACTGAAGCCTGAGTCTTAAAGAAACTTTCTACGTTCTTTAAATGATCCTGCATATCATAAAGAGTATCTTCACTTGAAACTACCTTGTCTATAAGAGCAATATTATCACTCTTCTGAGAAAGAACATCCCTTACGACTCTTACAGCATCACGAACTGCTGACTGATCAGGGTACTTGTGCCCTTCATATTTTGCACTCAATTCATTGTAATGAGCTTCCAACTTTTCAAATTCTTCAATAATGAATGCAATCAAGCCATCTTCATCTGCAGGTACATCCATTACATCAAGGAAGTCTCTAAGAAACTCTCTTGCTTCCTTAACCTTTGCAGGACTAACCACATGACGTTTTGTAATTTCAGTCTTTCCAACTTCACTCTTCTTACGAAGCATATCTGGTAGCCTAGAATCAGTAGGCTGAATTGTCATACCACTGTATTTAATCGTTACCTTCTGTTCATAGATAAGAAGTGCAACTACTGCAGCTATATCAATCTCTCTCCAACCACTTGGAATACCTTGATATCTTGTCTGGATATCTGACATCTTTGTAGTGATATGCTTCATATCCTGCATTTCAAGATATTCTTCAATCTTCTGAGCAGCTCCACTGTTAGGATTTGTTCCTGCAATATACTGCTCTGCTCCTGTAAGAATTGAAACAATATCAGAATCATCGTTGGCATTCTTTCCTACAAGTTCAAGATCGTAATATACATGAGTAACAAGATACTCAAGAGCCTGATCTAATTTACTCTTAGCATCACCACCCTTAATCTCAATATGCTCACCATCTACATAAAACTCAGCTGTCTCGATAGCCTTCTTGATTGCATCAAGAGCATCATTCTCATACTTTGTTGCCTCATCCTGCTGATTACGGATAATATCCTGTACAGACTTAGGAAGCTGTGCTACATTTCTTGTCTTTACATACTTTCTAATCTTCAGAGCATTCTCAATAAGCTCATAATACTTACCATCTCCAAGAACAACGATTGCCTGTCCCTTAGAGTTTGTTTGTAATCTAAGCTCATTCTTTTCAGTATCATCTGTTGCGATAGAATAAATCTGTAACTTCATTCCTCCAGTAACAGATCCATTTGCCTGACCATCCACATACTGGTCATATGGGAAGTCATAAATCTTATAGCGGTACTTCTTCTTATCGTAAATATCACCAAATACAAGATGACCAATTCTTTCGATAATCTGAGCAGTATCAACGGAAGTATCTTTGATTTCTCTTGCAATATCCTGCTCTTCATCAGTAAGGAAGTTATATGTATTGCCTGTTCTACCAATGTAGTTCTGGCTAAGAAGTCTATCTAAAGATTCACGTACCTGCTCACGCATCTGAATCTTATCCATGTTAATGTTATCAGCCATAAGGATAACGATAGAATCCAAAGTTGACTTCACATCATTGTCCAGATAACGAATCAAATAAAGGAGTTTTAATACATCAACATCCTGAAGCTTGATTCCTCTATCTTCATCAGCGGCTGTCTGACATCTTTCGATAACACGACGAATAGCACCGTCCAAAAATGTATGAACAGTGTCATAAAAAAGATAGAATGGAGCAATGCTATACTCATCCTTGTTTTCAATTTTCTGAGCAGCTATAAAATGTCAAGACCTAATGTACAAAAAATATTATATAAAAATGTACAATTAGTCTGTTTGTTTCAAATGGTCTTTTAGTCTATATGACTTTCCTGATATTGGTACAACATGTGCATGATGTAAAATCCTATCCATAATGGCATTTGCAACAACTGCATCATAAAATATCCCATCCCACTCATTAAAATTCATATTTGTTGTTAATATAGTACTTTTCTTTTCATATCGCATATCTGTAAGTTGAAA
>FOFK01000004.1:130683-265818 GCA_900110975.1 Lachnospiraceae bacterium RM5 | reverse complement strand
TCCGGATAACGCTTGCCCCATACGTATTACCGCGGCTGCTGGCACGTATTTAGCCGGGGCTTCTTAGTCAAGTACCGTCATTATCTTCCTTGCTGATAGAGCTTTACATACCGAAATACTTCATCACTCACGCGGCGTCGCTGCATCAGGGTTTCCCCCATTGTGCAATATTCCCCACTGCTGCCTCCCGTAGGAGTTTGGGCCGTGTCTCAGTCCCAATGTGGCCGATCACTCTCTCAAGTCGGCTACTGATCGTCGCCTTGGTAAGCCGTTACCTTACCAACTAGCTAATCAGACGCGGGTCCATCTTGTACCACCGGAGTTTTTTCACACTGTATCATGCAATACTGTGCGCTTATGCGGTATTAGCAGTCATTTCTAACTGTTATCCCCCTGTACAAGGCAGGTTACCCACGCGTTACTCACCCGTCCGCCACTCAGTCATAAACTCGTCACTCCGAAGAGATCGTAAGTAAATGCTTCGTTCGACTTGCATGTGTTAAGCACGCCGCCAGCGTTCATCCTGAGCCAGGATCAAACTCTCGTTAAAAGTGTTTGACTGGTTTGATAAACTCTAGCTTATCTACCATATCCTTTTGTCTTATATAAGACTTACTGTTTTGGAAATCGTTTGTTAAACGAGTTCGCTGAAAATTTATTTTAGAATTTTCAGGGATGGTTATTTATTACTGTTCAGTTATCAATGTTCATTTTGTCTCGTTACTGTTTTTAGCAGCAACTCGTTTATAATATCACAAGTTCAAAACCTTGTCAATACTTTTTTTCTCAAAAAAATAAATGATTTAAAAATCAATTTAATCGTATTTATTTTTTTGATAACGGAGAGGGTGGGATTCGAACCCACGCGCCCTTGCGGACAAACGGTTTTCAAGACCGCCTCGTTATGACCACTTCGATACCTCTCCAGAAGTGTGCCTTAATATATTACTACATAAGCAAGTGTTTGTCAACAACTTTTTTCTTATCTGAAATATATTTTTAAGCTGAATTTTCAAAGTATTTCTTGTGTATCTCACTCTTTTTTCGTGAGCACAAGAGAGAGTATAGCATTATTATATTTCAATGTCAATAGGAAATTTCCCCATTTTATACGTTTTTTTCCACAACTTTATCCACATATTCCAAATCATCTCTGGTAGTGACTTTTATATTAGTATAATCAGACTCAAGAACCACCACTTTCTCACTGCTATAACCTTCAACAACCATTGCATCATCTGTTATATTAACATCTTTTCCGGCGTTGATATCAAGAATCATCCTATTGTATGACTCCTTTAAAAGAGCCCCATCAAATCCCTGGGGAGTCTGCGCTATATAAAGGTACTTTCTATCAGGTGTGTTATCTATTATATATTCTTCTTTCTCCTTATTTTCAGACAAAGAAACCGGCGATACTACTTTTATGGTATCTTTAACAGGCATTCCAAGTATACATGCCTTATGGACTTTAAGTCTTTCTATCATATTATTTATATATTCCGCTTTTACTAAAGGTCTTGCTCCATCATGGATCAGTACCTTATCCATACCATCTACTTTATCTAAGGCATTAAAAACAGAGTTATACCTTTCTTTTCCACCCTCCACAACACATTCTACTTTTTTATAATGATATTTTTCTACTATATAATTGATTAAATCAAAATATTCCCTTGCACATACAAGTATAATAGAATCAACATTACTATTTTCAAACGCTTCTATTGTATAGGCAATAATAGGTTTTCCTTTTATTTCCAGATATTGTTTCGGTATATCACTTTTCATTCTGCTGCCGGAGCCCGCAGACAAAATAACAGCTTTTATCATTATTGTTTTTCTCTTTCTCCAAGTTTTAAGTTTGGAATTGCATTTAAATCATATTTTGAAACATTTCCTTTTAAGTACTCATAATATGCTGCTGAACCAATCATAGCCCCATTATCTGTACACATAATTATGGATGGTGAATAAAAAGATATATTCTTTTCCTTGCATATATCCATAAATGCTCCACGTATTGCAGAATTTGCAGCAACTCCTCCTGCAATTGCAATCTTATCAAAGCCATATTCCTTTGCAGCTTCCATTGTATGAGAAACCAGGACATCAACAACTGCCTTTTGGAAGGAGGCAGCTATGTCAGCTTCATTTATCTTAATATTTTTCATTTCACATGTATTAATATAATTAAGTACCGCTGATTTTAATCCGCTAAAACTAAAATCATACTTAGAATCTGCTACACTTGCCCTAGGAAAATTTATCGCATCAGGATTTCCTTCTTTTGCAAGTTTATCAATCTTTGGTCCACCAGGATATCCAAGTCCTATTGATCTTGCAACTTTATCAAAAGCCTCTCCAACAGCATCATCCCTTGTTTTTCCAATAAGTTCATATTCACCATAATCTCTTACGATTGCAAGATGAGTATGACCTCCGGAAATAACAAGACAAAGGAAAGGAGGCTCTAGTTCTTTATTATCTATATAATTTGCAGAAATATGTCCTTCAATATGATGAACACCAATTAATGGTTTTGATAAAGCAAATGCCATGGCTTTAGCTTCAGCAACACCTACTAAAAGTGCGCCTACAAGGCCAGGGCCATAAGTAACAGCAATTGCATCAATATCATCAAATGTTTTTCCTGCTTTATTTAATGCCTCTTTAATAACAAAATCTATATTCTCAATATGTTTTCTTGAAGCTATCTCAGGAACAACACCACCATAAATTGTATGTATATCTATCTGGGAAGATATAATATTTGATAACACTTCCCTTCCATTTCTGACTACAGCAACAGCTGTTTCATCACAAGAACTTTCTATAGCAAGAATATCTATGTTCTTTTCACTATTTACAATATCCATTTCTGCCTCCATATATTATAAAAGCTTATTCTTCTTCAAAATTTATCTCAACACTTTTTCCATCTTTTCCAGGTACACTGTTTTTAAATATTTTCTTAACATCCTTCATATAAAGCTCAGGCTTTAAAAGAGACGGACTATAATGGGTAAGCCACATTTCCTTTACTTCTGCTTCTTTTGCAAGCTTTGCAGCTTCATAAAAAGTCATATGCTTATATTCTTTCGCTTTTGCAATCTTATCTTTTTCGCCATACATTCCTTCACAAATAAAAAGGTCTGCATTCTTTGCCTGTTCACTTATTATTCCTAAAGGTCTTGAATCAGTACAATAGCATACTTTTATACCTTTTCTTTTTGGTCCCATAACCATTTCAGGATAATACTCTTTATCTCCGTCTGCCACTTTTTCCCCATTTTGCAACAAAGACCAGAACCTCTTGGGAATATTTAAAGATTCAGCTTTTTCTAAACTAAATTTTCCTTTTCTTTCAATTTCTAATGTATATCCATAACAAACAACATTATGATTAACTTTAAATGCAGTAATATTATATCCACAAAGAGAGAGTTTTTCTATTTTTTCATTAAGCTCTATAAATTTAAGCTCAAAAGGAAGTTCAGGTGCAATTACCCTTAAAGAATTTACAACCTTTTCCACGCCCTTAGGTCCTACAATTGTAACAGGATCCTTTCTTTCAGCATTTCCCATGGTTAATAAAAGCCCGGGAAGTCCACTTATATGATCTGCATGAAAATGAGTTATTAAAATCACATCAATCGGATTAAAACTCCATCCTTTATTTTTTATTGCAATTTGTGTACCTTCGCCACAATCAATAAGTAAATTACTTCCATTATATCTTGCCATCATGGCAGTAAGCCATCTTCTTGGCAGTGGCATCATACCACTACAACCAAGTAAACATACATCTAGCATTGATTTTATCTCCTACATCTTTATGATATATTTCCACATAATTATGGCATCTTCTTTTGGATCAGAATAATAAGAAGGCCTGCAGGCTTCTTCTTTAAAGCCATTTTTTACATATAAATTTATAGCGGAAATATTACTTTTTCTTACATCCAAAGTAAATTTATCATTTCCCTTTTCTTTTCCTTTTTCTAAAATGTTTTTCAAAAGGTTATCCGCTATATTTTTTCTTCTGTAATCTTTTAAAACAGCAATGCTGTAAATTTCACCAACGTCAATAAGCAACGTTAATATAACATAGCCAACAACTTTATTATCTGTAAGCGCTACAAGTGCTAAATTATTCTCATTTATAAGAATTTTATTTAAGGATTCCACAGACATGTTTGTAAATGATTCATTATATATCTTATATATATCATCCAAATACCCAGAAACATTTTCCTCTGTTACAAATATATATTCAATATTATCCACGGTTCATTCTTTCTCTTTCTGCCTGGGATAATCTAAAATATTCAAGACCAAACTCTTCACTTGAAACATATTTTTCTTCCAAAAAATATTTCCATGCAAGAACACCTATAGTACCTGCTCTCTGGCTGTTTAGATGACCTTTAGAAAAATAATGTTTAAGTTTCATTTCTTTATCAATAATATCCTTAAATGGCACTATTCCATCACCTAAAAAGATAACTTCATTTCCAGTCTTTTCAAGTTCATCTATTAATTCCTTAATATCACAGGCTTTTGGATTTACAATACAATTTATTTCTTCTTCTTTGCACTCATAAACTCCTGTATATACCTGATTTCTTCTTGCATCCATAATTGGACAGATATATTTATCAGTATAATTTATGTTATATGCCATAGCTTCTATGGTAGATATCTGAATAACAGGTATATTTAAAGCAAGGGCAATACCTTTTGCGGTTGCACCACCAATTCTTAATCCTGTAAAAGAACCAGGACCATTAGTAATGGCAACAGCCTTTAAATCTTTCTTATTAAGCCCTGTCATTTTAAATATCTCATCTATCATAGGCATTAAAGTCTGTGAGTGTGTTTTCTTTAAATTTGTTGAATATTCTGCTATAACTTTATCTTCACTTACAATAGCAACACTTGCTACTACAGATGAACTATCTATCGCTAAGATCAATTCCATAACCCTCTTTTTCTACAGTTATTTTTCTATAATCGTAATCTTTATCCAATGCTCTTGAAATATGAATCTTTAAATAACTCTCTGGTAATAGACTCTTTATTTTTTCAGGCCATTCAATAAGACAAACTCCATTTCCATAAAAATATTCTTCATATCCTACATTGTACATTTCTTCTTCTGTTTCAACTCTGTAAACATCAAAATGATATAAAGGTATTCTTCCTTCATCATATACATTCATAATAGTAAATGTAGGGCTTGATACACTTGTCTTTATCCCAAGACCTGCAGCATATCCCTTTGCAAAAACAGTTTTACCGACACCTAAGCTACCTGATAAAGTTATTATAGAACCAGGTACAGCTTTCTCTGCCAGCTGCTTTGCAAGTTCAAAAGTTTCTTCCGGTGAATTTGTTGTATATTCCTTCATAAAAAATTCCTCCTTACTTTATTTTACAATAAAAACAATCTGTATTTTTTTCTATCATTTCTTTCAAAGCTAAAAATTTATCACCTATATCTCTTTTAGGCAAAATAATTGCATTTACATTTGAGGTGTATAAAAATATCTGATCACGTGTGCTTTTTACTTTAAAAATCCTGTTCCATTCAAGAACCGTATTTTTATCTTCCACACTTATATCTATTCCATCATTATTAAAAATGTAATTATATTCACTGTTAAAATTCTTCTTACATTGTCTCATACTTCTAATATAATACTCTATAGGAGCAAATACTACAAATACCATTCCAATAAATAACAATAATATTCTTCTTGAAATTTCAAATTCTTTCCAATATATGATAACCCCTGCAAAACAGGCTAATGAAAATAAAATAACGATTATGCCTCGTATACATTTATAATTATAATCAATCATATAAGAAAACAAATCACTTGTTTTTATCTTTGTTTTAATCTCAATGTTTTCCATTTATTACTCCAAAAATATATTCTTCAAAAAACAACTCGAGGAATATAAATTACTCCTCGAGTTTTAAATAAATTACAACTTTTATATCCTTATTTTACCAATCTGAAAGGCCGCTTGCAAGGTCTCCCATTGCATCACTAAATGCTTTTGTTGCCTGTTTGCTTGCTGATTTAGAATAACCACAAACAAATGATGTTGTTGTAATTGCATACATAATAGCAAATACTGCAACTAAAAATGCAATCTTTGTAAAGATTGAAGCAGATGATACACCAGCTCTTAAATCCATTGATAATACTGCAAGTACAATTCCTGCAATACTTAAGATTACACCAATTAAAACGCCAATCCATGCACCATTAGCTTTTACAAGGCTGTTTGATAAAATTCCCATTGCATTTACCTTTGGGGATGCACATGTAATGATACTGCAGATTAAAACAAGAAGAGCACCGAGTCCGCTAAGGCCCAAAGAAATATAAGAAAAAGTCTTCTTTAAATTTTCATTCATTTATTTTTTCCTCCATCTAAATTGCTATGTACATTATTCAAATCCGATTAAATCAATACAGATTATTTAATTTCTTTGTAAGAATACATCCATATGAGCATGATGTAATAACAGGAACGATTGAATAGAATAATGCAAAAATTCCTAAGCAAAGAGAAATAGTAGCAACTACTCCAAGTGCCTGTCCTTTTTCAGCTGAAAGAATAGTAAGGACAAGTCCTGCAACAGCGATAGCAGCAGCAATAAAACAAACTATACATGCTAAAGATAATTTAAACTTTGCATCATCTGCATCAATATCTCTAAATGCAGAACCGGCAGATCTTGAACATGTAACTGATGAGAATATAAGTGCTAAAATTGTTGCTAAAGCATTACATCCTAAGCCAATGTAACCTAATAATTTTTTATCCATTTTTTTCCTCCTAAAGCAAAATAATTCGTTTAAATCTTATCATATTTTCACTATTTTTTCAACTTAATTATTTATAGTTATTTACAATGGATGTTACATATTAAACATGTTTAAATCAGGTGCCTTTTTTCCCATTTTATGTTAAAATAGATAACGTTGTGTTATTACACAAAACACAAAACACAAATATAAAACCACGAGGTATAATACAATGAACGAACTGATAATCAAAACAATAGCTACGGAACTTGGAATCAAAAAAAGCCAGGTTGAAGCAACCATAAAGCTTATCGATGAAGGAAATACAATTCCTTTCATCGCAAGATACAGAAAAGAGGTAACAGGATCTCTCAATGATGAGGTACTTCGTACACTTCATGAAAGACTTACATATCTTAGAAATCTTGAAGAAAGAAAAAATACAATTCTTGAAAGTATCGAGGAACAGGGAAAACTTACGCCTGAATTAAAAAAACAGATTTTAGATGCTTCTACTTTAGTTCTCCTTGAAGATTTATATCTTCCATACAAACAAAAGAAACGCACAAGAGCTATAATTGCAAAAGAAAAAGGTCTTGAACCACTTTCAAACATCATTCTTTTACAGGAAAAAAATACTGATATCAGAAAAGAAGCTAAAGAATTTATAAATGAAAACGTAAAGGATGAAGATGAAGCAATTAAAGGAGCATGCGATATAATCGCCGAAATCATCTCTGATAATGCTGATTACAGAACATACATAAGAAAATTTATGTTTAATAACGGAGTTATCGTTACAAACGCAAAGGATGCCGAAACAAAATCCGTTTATGAAATGTATTATGAATTTTCAGAACCTGTAAAAAATATTGCCGGTCATAGAATCCTTGCAATCAACAGAGGCGAAAAAGAAAATATTTTATCAGTAAAAATAGATTTAAACGAAGAAATGATATTCAACCATCTCGAAAAAAATATCATACGTCACACAAACGAAGAAGCTACAGAACTTTTAAAAGAAACAATAAAAGACAGTTATAAACGTCTTATTTCTCCTGCAATCATCAGGGATATAAGAAATGAACTTACAGAAAAAGCTGAAGATGGCGCAATAAAAGTATTTGGAAAGAATTTATCACAGCTTCTCTTACAGCCACCTATTAAAGGTCAGGTTGTTTTAGGATGGGATCCTGCTTTTAGAACAGGATGTAAATTAGCTGTAGTTGATGATACAGGCAAAGTTCTTGATACATGCGTAATTTATCCTACAGCACCTCAGAACAAAGTTGAGGAAAGCAAAAAAATTGTATTAAATCTTATTAATAAATATAATATTACTCTTATTTCAGTAGGAAACGGTACTGCATCAAGAGAATCAGAAAAAATCATTGTTGATATAATAAAGGAATCTCCTAAGAAAGTTTCTTATGTTATAACAAACGAAGCTGGCGCTTCAGTTTATTCAGCTTCAAAACTTGCCACAGAAGAATTTCCTAATTTCGACGTTGGTCAGAGAAGTGCAACATCAATTGCAAGACGTGTCCAGGATCCTTTATCAGAACTTGTAAAAATAGATCCAAAATCAATTGGAGTCGGACAGTATCAGCATGATATGAACCAGAAAAAACTTTCAGAATCCCTCACTGCTGTCGTGGAAGATTGTGTTAATAATGTTGGTGTGGACTTAAATACTGCATCCTTCTCGCTTCTTGAATATATTTCAGGAATTTCAAAGGCTGTAGCAAAAAACATTGTTAAATACAGAGAAGAAAATGGTTCTTTCAAAAACAGGAACGAACTTTTAAAAGTTGATAAACTTGGACCAAAAGCATTTTTACAATGCGCAGGTTTCTTAAGAATCCCGGATGGTGATAACCCACTTGATAATACCGGCGTTCACCCTGAAAGTTATGAAGCAGTACATAATTTATTTAAATCACTCAATATGTCTTCTGACGATTTAAATAAAGATTCAATCGCCAGATTAAAACTTTTAATTAAAGATAAAGAAAAGAAGGCAGCCGAACTTGGAATCGGTCTTCCAACTCTTGAAGATATCTTAAAAGAACTTGAAAAACCGGGAAGAGATCCAAGAGATGAAATGCCTAAGCCAATTTTAAAAAGCGACGTTCTTGAAATGTCCGATTTAAAACCGGGTATGGTTTTAAAAGGAACAGTAAGAAATGTTATTGATTTTGGTGCATTTGTTGATATAGGTGTTCATCAGGACGGTCTTGTTCATATTTCACAGATTACAAACAGATATATAAAACATCCTCTTGAAGCTTTAAATGTTGGCGATATTGTTGATGTTGCAATACTCAGTATTGATGAAGAAAAAGGAAGAATTGCACTTACAATGAAAATTGACGGAAATAAATAATAAAATCTCTGTAATATAATAATAAACAATTAATAATCATACGATGTTAATAATAAAAAATCAAAGCAAAAAAGGAGCCTGTGGTTTAAGTTGTTTGATAATCAAAATTCAAACTTAAACTACAGGTTCCTTTAATATTTTAGCTGTTTTTACAGTTTTAATTATTCCATTCTTATTCTTGTTATAACGCCTGAAACTTTGCTTACTTTTTCATTAAATTCTTTTTCACTCATTACAGATGTTATAAATCCGAATTCATCATTAAATTCATCAACTTTTACAATTTCCACATCTCCGAATGAAGCTTTAACTTCATCTTCCTTACCAGCTGTATTTTCTACTCTTACAAAGAATTTCTTTTCTGAAGCATCAAAATCAGATAATTCCAACTTTTCTTCTTCCCATTCTGTGTAAACATTATCATTAAGATGTCTTATAGCATCAACTACATCAGATACAACTGCTGATGCTGTAGGAAGTTTTCCTGCTCCACTTCCATAGAACATAATATCATCAAGAACATTTCCCTTAACCATAATAGCATTAAATACGCCATTTACAGAATATAAAGTATGTTCTGAAGTAATCATCATTGGTGCAACATAAGCAAAAAGCTTACCATTCTGTTTCTTTGCACTACCAAATAATTTGATAGATGAATTTAATTTATTTGCATATACAAAATCCTTATCAGTAATCTTTGTGATACCTTCTGTATAAACATCTTCAAAATTTACATGTTTTCCATATACTAATGAGGCAAGGATAGAGATTTTTCTGCATGCATCAAATCCGTCAACATCCGCAGATGGATTCTTTTCTGCATATCCAAGATCCTGAGCCTCTTTTAATACTTCATCAAATCCTAAACCTTCTTTACTCATCTTTGTTAAGATAAAGTTTGTTGTACCATTTAAAATACCTGTGATTTCAAGAACATCATCCGCTGTTACAGATGTATTTAATGGTCTGATAATAGGTATTCCACCACCAACGCTTGCTTCAAAGAAGAAGTTTCTATTATGCTCTCTTGCAATCTTAATAAGTTCCGGTCCGTGTTTTGCAACAAGCTCTTTATTTGATGTACAAACGCTTTTTCCTTTTTCTAAAGCACTCTTTACAAATTCATAAGCAGGATTCACCCCACCCATAACTTCTGCAACAATTTCAACTTCCGGATCATTTAAAATATCATTATAATCATGAGTTAAAATATCCATTACAGGATCTCCAGGAAATTCCCTTAAATCCAATACATATTTAACATTAATTTCTTCTTTAATCTTATTATTTATAATGTCTTTATTTGTATTAATTACTTCTACAACTCCTGAACCTACTGTACCATAACCTAATACTGCAACATTAATCATCTTTGTTACCTTAAACCTTTCATTTCTTATCTCTTTATCTATATAATATATAATGTTAATCCAATCTTAGCAAGTTTTTATCAAATTTATTCTCTGGCTAAAATCTTTATATAATGAATACCTTTTCTTGATTCTATATCTTCCATCATAGCTGTAATATCTTTAGAATCCGAAAGAACTTCTATACTGACTGTTATTGAAGCCACACCATTAATCGGAATAGCCTGATGAATAGTAAGAATATTTAAATCATATTCTGCAATGAGTTTTAAGACTCCTGATAATAGTCCCGGTTCATCATCCATCTGCATAACAAATGTAAGAGTCTTTCCCCTGGTATTATCATGAAAGAAAAAAATATCATCTTTATACTTATAAAACGAGCTTCTGCTGATTCCAACAGCATTTACTGCTTCACCAACAGTCTTTGAAGTACCGTTTTCAAGCATTTTTTTCACTTCTAAAACCTTTAAAAGCACCTCAGGCACCGCTTTTTTTCGCAAAACATAATATTTTTCATTATCATTCATCCAAATCACATCCTAACATTATATTCTGCATATCAACTATAAGTATCATTTCTTCACCTTCAGAAACAACACCAGTAACAAAACAGCTTTTATCACTTTTAAGAACATCAGGTATTTTATAAATCTTGTCGCACTTTATTATATTAAAAACATCATCTGCCATAAGCCCTGCTGTTTCATTATTATTTTCTAATACAATAACTTTTGACATTCTTTTTTTATCATTATTTATCTCTTTGGTTTCTTCTGTTATATTCTCACATTCAGCTGTTTCTGTATTATCTTTAATTTCTTTTCCAGCTTCATCCTTAATTTCAAAAACAGGAATAATTTCATCCCTTACTTTTGCCATTCCTTTAACGAAGCCTCTTCCTTTTAAAGACTCAGAAATATAAATGCTATGTTCTACAGAAATAACCTTTTTTAGATCTACGCAATATTTATTACCTGATACAGAAAATACGAGAAACTCCATCATTTTCATCATTCCTCTTTTTTACTATTCATCTTTAAATATGCACTAATAAAAGGATCTATGTTTCCATCAAGCACACTGTCCACATTTCCAATTTCTTCATTTGTTCTATGATCCTTAACCATTGTATATGGCTGCATAACATAAGATCTTATCTGACTTCCAAAATTGATATCTCTAACTTCACCTCTGATACCTGAAGCTTTTTTTTCATTTTCTTCCTGTTTCAAAAGATAAAGTTTTGCCTTTAACATCTGCATTGCCTTATCTTTATTCTGGAACTGGGATCTTTCATTCTGACATTGAACAACAATACCTGTAGGTAAATGAGTAATTCTTACAGCGGAACTTGTCTTGTTTATATGCTGTCCGCCGGCACCACTACTTCTGTAAGTATCTATCTTTAAATCATCATCATTTATCTCAATGTCAACATCATCCTCTATATCAGGCATTACATCGCATGATGCAAAGGATGTCTGTCTCTTTCCTGCTGCATTAAAAGGAGAAATTCTTACAAGTCTGTGAATGCCATGTTCTGATTTTAACATTCCATAAGCATTTTCACCTTTAATCTCAATAGTTATGGATTTAAGTCCTGCTTCATCTCCATCAAGGAAATCCAAGACTTCTATGGAATAACCTTTTCTTTCAGCATATCTCTGATACATTCTAGAAAGCATCATTGTCCAGTCACAAGCTTCTGTTCCACCGGCCCCTGCATGCAATGTAAGAATTGCATTGCATTTATCATAATCACCGGAAAGAAGTGTGCTTATCATCATATCATCAATTTCATTTTTCAATTCTTCCAAGAGCTCTTCTATTTCAGGAATAACACTTAAATCCTCTTCTTCATTTCCAATCTGGATAAGAGTTTCAACATCTTCATATTTAGTTTCAATACTTTTAAATTTATCTGTTTTAGCTTTTAAAAGATTTAATTTAACACTGCATTCCGTGGCATAATCAGAATTATCCCAGAATCCTGAAGATTCCATGCTTTTTTGTAACTCTTCTATCTTGTTATAAATACCAGACGAGTCAAAGTGAATCCCTCAATTCGCTGATTGGAGATACATATTTTTCAAGTTCAAACTTGTAACTATCTAACTCTACCAAAAAATCACACCTTTCCTCTGCCACAGCACTGTTTATATTTCTTTCCGCTACCGCATGGACATAAATCATTTGGATAAATCTTTTTAGATTCTCTCTTCTTTGGAGCCTTAGCTACCGATTCATCCTTGTTTGTTCCTGTCACTTTAGCAACCTGTTCTCTTTCAACTTTCTGCTCAACTTTAATATGCAATAACGCCTGAACAACATCTTCTTTTATGCCCTCAGTCATTTCCTGGAACATATCAAAACCTGTTATTCTATATTCTACTAACGGATCTTTTTGTCCGTAAGCTGCAAGACCTGCTCCCTGTCTTAACTGATCCATATCATCGATATGATTCATCCATCTTCTGTCGATAACTCTTAAAAGAATAACTCTTTCAACTTCTCTTATCTGCTCGGGATCAGGGAATTCTGCTTCTTTTGCTTCATAACATTTAACAGCTTTTTCTTTAAGTTTCTGTAAAAGATTAGCCTTCTTAAATGTCTTCTTCTCTTCATCAGTAAGTTCAATTGTATCAAATGGGAATATTGGTAATAATAACTCATTTAATTCAATCATATTCCACTCAGAAGCACTAAGTTCATCAGATATACATGTACTTACAATTCTTTCAACAACATCAGTAAGCATAGAATAAATAAGATCTCTCATATTTTCCCCATCAAGCACTTTACGTCTGTCGCTATAAATAATCTCTCTCTGCTCATTCATAACCTGATCATATTCTAATAAATCTCTACGAATACCAAAGTTATTATTTTCTATCTTCTTCTGAGCTTTTTCAATTGTATTTGATAACATCTTATGTGCTATAGGTTCATCTTCAAATCCCATAGCCTTAAATGTATTTATAAGTCTTTCAGAACCAAATAATCTCAAAAGATCATCCTCTAATGAAATAAAGAACTGTGATGAACCAGGATCTCCCTGACGACCTGAACGACCACGTAACTGATTATCAATACGTCTTGATTCATGTCTCTCAGTACCTATAACCTTAAGTCCACCTGCTTCTTTTGCCATATCATCAAGCTTGATATCAGTACCACGACCAGCCATGTTTGTAGCAATTGTAACAGCTCCATACACACCGGCTTCAGCAATAATCTCAGCTTCAAGCTCATGGAATTTAGCATTAAGTACTTTATGAGGTACTCCTGCTTTTTTAAGTTTATTACTTAATTCTTCTGAAGCTTCAATTGTAATTGTACCAACAAGGATTGGCTGTCCTGTTTTATGTGTTTCTACTATTTCATTAACAATGGCATTTAATTTAGCTCTCTTCGAAGAATATACCTTATCATCAAGATCCATTCTTGCAACAGGTCTGTTTGTAGGAACTTCAACAACGTCCATTCCATAAATATCTCTGAATTCCTGTTCTTCCGTAAGAGCTGTACCTGTCATACCTGCCTTCTTTGCATATTTATTAAAGAAGTTCTGGAATGTAATAGTAGCAAGTGTCTTACTTTCTCTCTTAACCTTAACATGTTCTTTAGCTTCAATAGCCTGATGTAAACCATCAGAATATCTTCTACCCGGCATGATACGTCCTGTAAATTCATCAACGATTAATACTTCATCATCTTTAACAACATAATCTTTATCTCTGAACATAAGATTATGTGCTCTTAAAGCAAGGATGATATTATGCTGAATCTCTAAGTTTTCAGGATCCGCAAGGTTATCTATTGTAAA
Source organism: Lachnospiraceae bacterium RM5 (assembly GCA_900110975.1). Taxonomy (GTDB): domain Bacteria; phylum Bacillota; class Clostridia; order Lachnospirales; family Lachnospiraceae; genus Bovifimicola. The sequence continues at coordinate 251,403 of FOFK01000004.1, read as the reverse complement.
GAATCTTTCAACTTTCTTAACACCTTCAGCTGTAAGATTTACAACTTTATCTTTTTCATCAACAACGAAATCACCATCTTCTTCAACTTCTTCCTTCATGATGATCTGCATCTTTGTTAATTCCTGAATATCCTTACCTCTCTTCATCTGTTTTGCAAGAATATCACAGGCTTCGTATAATTTTGTAGATTTACCACTCTGTCCGGAAATAATAAGAGGAGTTCTTGCTTCATCAATAAGAATAGAGTCAACCTCGTCCACGATTGCATAATTTAAACCTCTCTGAACAAGATCCTTCTTAAAAATAGCCATATTATCTCTAAGATAATCAAAACCAAGTTCGTTATTTGTTACATATGTAATATCACAATTATATGCTTCTCTTCTCTCATCATTTGTCATGCTGTTAAGTACACATCCAACAGTTAATCCTAAGAATCTGTGAACCTGTCCCATCCACTCAGCATCACGGTGAGCAAGGTAATCATTAACTGTAACAACATGAACACCTTTACCCTCTAACGCATTTAAATATGCAGGTAATAAACATGTCTGTGTTTTACCTTCACCTGTCTTCATTTCAGATATTCTACCCTGGTGAAGAATAATACCACCAATAATCTGACATTCATAATGTTCTGTATTTAATACTCTTTTTGCAGCTTCTCTGACAAGAGCATAAGCCTCAGGTAAAATGTCATCTAAAGTTTCACCTTTAGATAATCTTTCTTTGAACTCATCTGTCTTCATTCTTAACTCATCATCTGATAAGTTTCTCATTGCAGACTGAAGTCCCATTATTTTTTTTACGATAGGCTGAATTCTTTTTATTTCTCTGTCACTATGCGTTCCAAAAATTTTTGTAACTACGCTCATTTTGATTTCTCCTAATCATTTGTCTTATAAAATCATACGAAGTCCATTTTACCACCAAACAAGCTATTATTCAAGAAAAAACGCCCAGGTATTTTACCCGGGCGTTCCATTAAAATATTCACTTTGTTATATTTAGTATACTTTATAATTATATTTAATTTAAAATTCAGGTTCTATAAGACCATATGTGTTACTTTTTCTTTTATATACTACATTAACTTCATCTGTTTCTGAATTTCTAAATACATAGAAGTTATGTCCTAATAATTCCATCTGTACACATGCTTCTTCAGGATCCATAGGTTTAATACCAAATTTCTTTGTTCTGATAATCTTAACCTCTTCATCCTCTTCATAGTCTTTATCAATATACTCAGGTGTAAAGCTGTCTCTTGCCTGATTCTTATCAATAATCTTATTTTTATATTTCTTTAACTGTCTCTCTATAATCTCTTCAACAAGATCAATAGAAACATACATATCAGAACTTACCTGTTCAGATCTGATAATATTACCTTTTACCGGAATAGTTACTTCTATTTTCTGTCTCTCTTTTTCTACACTAAGAGTTACATGTACTTCCGTATCCTTTGTAAAATATTTTTCTAATTTTCCTATTTTCTCCTGAACTGCATTTCTAAGACCCTCAGTTACATCAATATTTCGTCCTGTTATAATAAATCTCATGATGTCATCTCCTTTTCCCATAAACTTATTATCTCATCCCAAACAGCCTCCCTTCCCTTAGCTGTCTGATATAAATATTATACCACAATTAAGGATTTATGCAATGATATGAATAATATAAAGTAATATTAAACTGATATTGGAACAATATTTTTACTTTTTTTCTTACCTTAATATATATGTAAATTTTTACCTTTAATTTTATTGAAAAAAAAATATATTATTGATATAATTTTCACGACTATGTAAAAAATAACTATTAACCACCTATCAGGAGGATTAACAGGAGAATTAACAGGAGAATTAACAGGAGGATTAACAATGCATTTTACAAAGGACACACTCAAAAAAACACTGGGTATACTACTTAGTGTATGTCTGTTACTATCAACTTTTATTTACACAGGTTTAAATTTATCTGAAACAAAGGCTAACACACCTAAAGATGTTTCGAGTAAATTAAGCAATGTAAAACTTTCTATCAAATCCATCAATTCAGATGGAAGCTCATCAACTTATTTTATACAGGATAATGTAAACAAAACAAGTGAAGATCTTTTCTTAGTAAATGGAACACATTATACTTTCCAGGTTTCATGGGAAATGAAAGAAAAAGATTTTAGTGGAAAAGTTTTTGGCGGAGATTATTTCTTCATTCCACTCGATAGCGAACATTTTTCTTTTGAAAATACAAGTCTTGATAATCCGCTTATATATAAAGGCGTTGAGATTGGAACATGGGGAATTGAAGGAAATAATATCAAATGTACATTTAATTCAACAGTTGAAGCTTCATTAAGTATTTCCGGTTCTTTTGAAACACAGGGAATTTTATCCCATACATCCAGCGGAACAACTGATATTTCAATTGGTGGAATCAATATCGATGGTGTCTTTGTAAACATTCTTACTCCATTAGAAATCACAGGTGATGCCATAACAAAATACGGAACAAACTATAAAGGTTCTAATAAAATCCAATGGCATGTGCTTGTAAATTACAGATATACAACAGATTATTATGTTGGAGGTATTGATAATCATGCTGATGGCGTAAAAGTTATTGATAATCTCCCTGCAGGAAATGAATATGAAGATCTTATTTATACAGATGACGCATTAGAAGTATTTACTCCTATTTTCATTCCAATGTATGATGCAAATCAAGGAAAATATGTCTTATCTACATTAACTGCAGTAAATCTTAATTTAGTTTCTCTTTTCGAAAGAAGAGACCAGAATAATACTCAGACAAAAGATGAATGGCTTGCTGATTTTGATGCTTATATATTAGCAAATCCGGATACACCTTGTTATGGTCTCTCTACAGACAGAAAAACAATTGTAACATATGTAGGAAACTTACCTGATACTCTTACTTATGCTACAAGTGATGAACAGTTCAAACAGATTTTAGCCGCATCAGTATTTAATTTATCTGACGCACAGAAAGATGCTTTATGTGAGATATATGGAGGAGGCTCTCCTAGAACATACTCAGCAAGAGCCCTTGACCTTACAATTACATCTGTTCCTGTAAGTGGTACATTTAAATCAGATACATATTACAACAGTGCAGAATTACAGGTTAATAATCCAAATGTTACAATAGATTCAAATAATGCAAAGACTTTAGTAGAAACAATGTCCGGAACTATTGTTCCTGTTATTCCACAAACAGTTAGCATCACAAAATACGATGAAGATACAAACATCCCTATACCGGGTGCAAAATTCAAATTACAGCAGAAGAACGAAAACGGCGAATGGGAAGATTATAATACTTCACAGGTTACTGATGAAAACGGACGAATTGATTTTAATAATGTAGGCAATGGTACTTTCAGATTTGTTGAAGAAGAACCTGATGATTATGAAAGCTACTTATATGATATAAATTCTGTATCTTACAAATCAGGCGATATAGAATTTAACAGTGCTGATGTTACAACTTCACATGCAAGTGAAGAGTTTGAAGTTACAAATACAGAAGGAAAAGTCCTTACTGCTACTAACAAGAGAAAACCTGTTTCAATTAAGGTTAATAAAATCTGGGATGATAACAGTAATCAATTTAACTTAAGACCTGAAACAGTAACAATCGCATTAAAAGCTGATGGCAATATTATAGAAACACGTGAATTCAGCACAGCAGATATAGACGCTGCCGATGAGAATACATGGACATATACATTTGATAATCTTCCTGCTTATGATGCTAATAAAAATGAAATAACATATACAGTTGAAGAAATTTCTTCAGATGAAAATTATAAAGCTACAGTAAATGGCTATAACATTACTAACAGATGTACATTTATTTCAAAATCTGCTACTCTTACAAAACTTGATGCAGATACAAATAAACCTATTAAAGGAGCCACATTCAAACTACAGTATAGAGAAAACAATACATGGATTGATTATCCTAACACTGAAGTTCAGACAACAGATGAAAATGGTCAGGTTAAATATGATAACCTTCCTGCAGGCACATATAGGATAATCGAAGTTGCTGCTGCAAGCGGTTATGACTTAGAAAGTGTCACTTATTCAGTAGATTCATTCACATTTGCAGACAGAGATGATGATAATGTTTCTATCACTGCTACAAACAAAAAAATAACTACAGAAACAAAGATTACTACAGAGACAAGTGTTGCTACAAAGGGTGAATCAACTTCAACTTCTGTTAAAACAGGAGATACAAAAACACTTATACCAATACTTCTTTTATCTGCTGTAGGTATTGTAGTATTTATATTCTCATATAAGAGAAAGGAAAATTAATCATGAAAAACGAAGTAACACTTTATCGTTGCAAAAATAAGATCGTAACAAATGCCTTCAACACAGTTGTTGCAAATATATGCTTACGACATGACAAAAATAATTACACTTCATTTTTACTTACAGGCTGCGAGCCTTTAGTAGGAACAACAACCATGACAGTTGAACTTGCTATTTCTTTATCAATTGCAGGTTGGAAAACTGTTATTATCGATTGCGATATGAGAAAAAAACTTAAATATAAAAGAATAAGTTCTAATATTGAAAGCGGACTTGTTAATTATGTCAGAGGAACTGCAGATAAAGATGATATTATTTATCCTACAAACTGGGAAAATTTAAATTATATTTCCAGCGGATATTTAGTTGATGATGATCCTTTAAAAATGCTTTATTCTCATAATCTTCAGATACTTTTGGATGAACTCGAAAAAGAATATGATTATGTTCTTATTGATGTTCCATCAATCAATTCATCTGTTGATTCATTAATTCTTTCTGTTAAATCAGATGCTACTATTCTTGTGGCATCTCTTGACGGAGCAAGCAATAAATATCTTTCAGACGCAAGAAAGAAACTTGAAAAAGAAGGCGCTAATGTAATTGGTGTTATTCAGAATAAAATATCTCAAAAGGAATATAAAAAATATACAAAAGATTATGATTATTTCCTTAAAAAGAAATATCTCACACAAAAAGATATAAACGAAGCAAAGGAGAAAAAATAATTATGAAAAAATTAAAATATATAATTTCCATACTAACAGCACTCTTTTGCTTGGTTTCAACATTAGATTATACTGCTAAAGCCGATGTTGCATCTGCTTTAACAAATGTAGATCCTGTTGTTATGCTTACGGATTATGAAATTACGGATGGTTCTTTAGAAATAGGCGGTCAGTTCACAATTAAAGCAACTATTACTAACTGTAATAAATATGCAGATGCCTACAATGTTGTTGTTGATGTTTCATCTGAAGATATGTCTTTAAGACTTAATGATGAAAACACAAACCAGGCATATTTCGAGACAATTCCTGCAGGAAAAAGCATTACAGTCGAACATACTTTTTCAATCGAACAGAATTACCCATATGAAAGCGCAATGCTCACATATACATTCTATTATTCAAACGCCGCAACTTTAGAGTTTGATAACAGAACAATTATTACTCCTCTTGTTACTACTCCATCAAAGCTTGATATAAATGTACTTTCTGTAGCAACATCTGCTACACTCGGTTCAAGATCACTTGTAAATGTAAGATATACAAACACAGGAACAAATGATATTGAAAAAGTTACAATGTTAATTGACGGAGCTATTGATGAGAACTATAAAGAAATAGATCTTGGTTCCTTAAAAGCCGGTGAACAGCATATGGAAGACTGTTATATTACTTTTGAAAAGTCCGGCAAGCAAAAAATCAACATTTCATTTATATGCGAAGATGATGCTGGAAATAAATATACTATAGAGCCTAAAGAATATACTGTTAATGTTAAATCATCATCAACGGCTTCAGCCACTATCAAAAAACCAAACCAGAAGTTAAAAACAGCATGGCAAATTTTTGAAATAGTATTTATTCTCCTTATTGCCCTTATGTTACTTTTAAGAATCAGAAGTCAGAAGAATAAATATTAGAAAGGAACTATGTATGAACTTAAATAAAATAATTGAAATTGATTTTTTAAAATGTTTTAAAGCATTACTTAGAAATTATAAAATCACTTTATTTGTGACACTTATTGCATTTACAATAGGTATTGGGACAACATCTTTTGTAATTGATTCTAATAATGAATATGAAGCTACATCAAGCGTTTACGGTATCGTATATGGTTCTTTTACAGATTCATCTGATATTTTAAATTCACTTAAAGCATATGGTGAAGTTGTAAAAAGTCATAAGATTGCAGAACGTGCTTCACTTCTTATTGGAGATGATACAATTGATAAAGATAAAATCTATGACATGATTTCAGTTGAATATGATTCATCAACTCTTGATTATTCAGCAATCATTTATATTCACGCAACTTACTATGATAAGGATGTTGCCATTGATGTTGCAAATGCTGTTGCTGAAGCTTTTGTTCTTGAAATAGCAAATCTTACAGGAAAAAATGATATACAAATTCTTGATACTGCAGATAATGCTACTATTTCATATAATGCAAATCAGACTAAAATCAAGACCCTTGCAATATCAATTATTCTTGGATTTATTATAGGATGCGCATACATTGTTATAAGAGAAATATTCTCAGATAAAATGTACGCGCCAAAAGATGCAACAGACTATGGAAAATTAGATATCATCGGTGTAATACCGGATTTTGATACAGATAAAGACTTTAACTTATATTTATCAGATAACGACACAAATTAATTATTTTTTATAAAGGGTAACAAGTACCACTTCAGGTGTATTATAAAATCTTGGAATCTTAGCATCACCAAGCCCACCACTTGATATCATGGTACTTGATTCCTTTTTATAAACACCTTTATCATATTTAGGAAATACATCCCCTGTATTACCAAATATACCTCCAACAAATGGAAGTCTTACAATTCCGCCATGGGTATGACCTGAAAAAATCAAATCATATCCAAACTGTGAGGTTATATCAAAATAATTAGTACAATGATACATAAGTATGTTAAATTCATTAGTATCAGGTGTATCCAAATAATCTTTTACATAAGACGACCTGAATTTTGCTCCATAAAGATTTATACTGGATTCACCTTTACTAATTATATCAAATGAATCATCAAGGTCTACTACTCCATATTCAACAAATAAAGTTTCAAGTTTAGCATAATTATCCTTACCTTGTGGTGCAAGTTCATGATTACCTGAAACAAAATAAATTGGAGCAGTTTTATATATTCCTTTTAAAAGGTTTACAACAGGTGTCATATCTGTATGGTTACCATCAACGATATCACCTGTAAGCAATATAAGATCAGGATTTTGATTATTAATCATACTTATAAGTTCACTTTGATCTTTACCAAAATTTTTATGATGAAGATCAGATATCTGAATGATTTTATAACCGTCAAAGTCCGATGGCACTTTATCGCTTATATAATCATACTTTGTCAGTTTTAAACATTTAGCTGATGATATCAGCCCAAATGATATATATATAATCAACATAATAAAAACAAACGCTTTTACATACATAATTTTTTTATTATTTTTTTTGTTTTTTTTCATGGATTCATCCTTAATTTATCTAAAATATTTATAAATTCCGGCTGTATTCTAATGGTAAAAATGCAAAAATATATTAACATAATAAATTATTCTAATCAAGTTACAAAGGAGCCCATAAATGAGTAACTCGGATAATAATCGTAGAGAAAAAAAAAAAATATTGCATGTAGTTGAGGCATTCGGAGGAGGAGTGTATACATTCTTAGTTGCACTTGCTAATGCTTCCTGCCAGGAATATGATGTTACTATTTTGTACGGAGTAAGAAATCAGACTCCCGAAAATATAGAAAAGGATTTTGATGAGCGTGTTCATCTTATAAAAGCAAAGCATTTCACAAGAAAAATTTCACCAACAAAAGATTTACTTTCACTTTTCGAAATCAGAAAAACAATAAAAAAATTAAAGCCTGAGATTGTACATCTTCATTCTTCAAAATCAGGTTTACTTGGAAGAATCGGAATAAATTGTGAAAAAAGAAGAGTTTTTTATACACCTCACGGATACTCATTTTTAAAAGAAGATGATTCAAGAGTTAAAAGGGAAATATATTACTTTTTAGAACGTGTGGGAGCTCTTGCTAATTGCAAAACAATTGCTGTTTCAAAGGGTGAATATGACGTTGCAAGAATCATCTCTAAGAACTGTACATATGTAAATAATGGAATTGAACTTCCAAAAGAAAAACTATCAATGCATCCGGAAATAAATACGGAAAACCCTGTATTTGTAACACTTGGACGTATTTCATATCAGAAAAACCCTTCACTTTTCAATGATATTGCAAAAGCATTTCCTGATTTTAAATTCATCTGGATAGGTGATGGGGATTTAAGAGATGAGCTTACAAGCGAAAACATAGAAATTACAGGCTGGGCAAATCATAATGATGCCCTTGATTACCTTATGAAAGGAGATATCTTTTTACTTCCATCTCTTTGGGAAGGCCTTCCTATCTCCTTACTTGAAGCAATGTATTTAGGAAAAATCTGCATTGTAAGTAACATAATCGGTAACAAAGATGTTATTAAAACTGCTACTAACGGATTTATAGCATCAAATTTTTCAGACTATGTTAATATAATTAATGACATTATCAAAGGTAATTATAAAATTACTGATATTACCAAAAACGCATATAATGATATATTAAGTGAATATAACACAGATGTTATGACAAGTAAGTATCTTGATATCTATAGATATTAATTAATAATTATAATATTTAAAAGGAAAAAGAAATGATAAGTATAATAGTACCGGTATATAACCTTGAAAAATATCTAGAAAATACATTAAATCATATACTTGCACAAACATATAAAGATATTGAAATCCTTGCAATTGATGATGGTTCTAAAGATAATTCAGGAAAAATTCTTGATGAATATGCAAAGAAAGATGAGCGTTTAAAAGTATTTCATATCCCAAATGGCGGTGCAGCAAAGGCAAGAAATGTTGGTCTTGATAATATGACAGGTGAATATGTTACCTTCATTGACGGGGATGATATAGTATCTGATGATTATATTGAAAGGCTTTATAATGATATAACAAATTCAGGGAGCGATATTTCAATCTGCAAATATGAAAATATCTATATGGATAATATACTAAATAATGATTATCCCCCTGTAAAGGAAGCAGACTTTACAAAGACATTTTCCGTTAAGGAAGCAATTTACAGACTTCTTTACCAGGTTGATTTTGACTCTGAAATGTGGGTTAAAATATATAAATCATCTTTATTCGATGATATAAGATTTCCTTTAGGTAATGTATTTGAAGATATCGCCATAATCTATGATGTATTTTTCAAAGCAAAGAAAATATCATTTTCAAATCATACCGGCTACTACTACTTTAACCGTCCGGACAGTACAACTCTGAAAGGTTTTTCAATAAAGAAGATGGACCTTATAGATATTATGGACAGATTAGAAAAAGAAATCTTAGAAAAATATCCTGAAGAGAAATTCAGGTTTGCTACAGCTTCAAAAAAAGTCCGTGCAAACTTCCATATATATCTTCAGATGCCAATGAGCAAAGAACTAAAAGAAGAAAGAAAACGAATAGAAAACAATATTAAACCATTAAGAAAATATGTTCTTAAAGATAAACACTCAAGAAGAGGCACAAAAATTGCTGTTCTTATAACATATTTAGGTTTTCCGGTTTTACATAGTATGTCTAAATTAAAGAAATTTGGCAAATCATGAAAGCAGGTATATTATGAATAAAAAAATAAAAATTGCCCATATTGTGGGCGGATTACATGGTGGCGGTGTTGAAGCTGTTATATATAATCACTTTTCACATATGGATCTTTCAAAATTTGAAACACATATAATTTCAAACTCCCCTTCCATAAAAGAATGTGAAGATGATTTTAGAGCCTTAGGCTTTCATATACATGTACTGCCAGAAAGAAAAAAAGATTTTTTTGGTAATCTTAAACAGACAATACATTTATTTAAAAAATATAAATTTGATATTATTCATGTACATATGAATCTTAATTGTTTTTATCATACATTTTTAGGAAAATTATGTGGTATCAAAGTACGTATAGCTCATTCCCACTTAGTTGAATATCCTAAAAATCCTGTAAAAAAATTTATCGACCATATTAAAAAAATACTTACAAGAATTACTGCAAATAAATATTTTGCCTGTGGAGAAAGTGCAGGAATATACTTATTTGGAGAGAAAAATATAGGTAAAGTATTTATTTTAAATAATGCTATTGATGTAAATAAATTTTTATATGATGCTGAAAAGAGAAAGAACTTAAGAAACGTACTTAACATTCCTGAGAATGCATTTTGTATAGGAAATATAGGACGATTTACTGAACAGAAGAATCATACTTTTATCATTGATATTTTTTCTGAAGTACATAAAAAAGATAAAGATGCTCTCCTTTTATTGTTTGGAAAAGGAGAACTTACAGATAAAATAAAAGAGAAAGTAAACAAACTTGGTTTAACTGATAATGTTTTATTTATGGGTGTAAAAAATGATATCTATAATTATTATAATATTATGGATGCCTTTTTATTCCCTTCCCTTTATGAAGGTCTTGGAATTGTATTAATCGAAGCACAGACCAATAAACTTATGTCATTTAGTGCTGATACAGTTCCAAAAGAGGTTAAATTATCAGACCTTGTTAAATTTATTTCTCTTGAGAAAAAACCAGTCTACTGGGCTGAAAAAATACTTGAATTTAAAGAAAACGGTACAAAAAGAACTGATTTAGATACGTTAAAACTTGTTAAAGAATCAGGATATGAAATCAATACTTCAGCAAAAAAACTGGAGAGAGAATATGAAAAATACTGTAAGTAATCACAAAACTTAAGTTTTGAAATATTGCTATATTGCAAAACTGTCATGCCACGAACGTGGCATGAGCGATTCATATATAAATCACTCTCGCAAGTTAACTTGCAGAGATGATTTATATATGAATGCCCATGCGGCTATTGCCGCATTGCTGTTTTGCATATACAAGCACTATTATCATATAAAAACCAAATTTCCAATCCAAGGAGAATAATATTAATGTATGTTTATGTTATAATGACGGTTGTGTCTATGCTTATAGCAAACTTTGCGGCCAACCTAAGAGAAGTTAAGGATTATGAAAACTTAAAAAAATCATATATCATCCTTTGTATAGGTTCATACCTTCCTTTTCTTTTAGTATCTGCTTTAAGATATGATGTTGGTACTGACTACGACTTTATCTATAAAAAATATTTTTATTATATAAACGAGGGCACTGATAAATTTGGCGAGCCATTATTTAACCTTATAAATAAAATAGCTTATCATATACATAAAGATCCTGTTGTTATGTTTGCTATTGTTTCATTTTTAATTTATACATTTTTATTTATCGCTATTTATCAGCAGTCTGAGCATATATGCCTTAGTATCCTTGTTTTTGTAATTGGCGGTTTCTTCTTCAATTCAATGAACCAGATAAGACAGGCAATTACAATGGCAATTTTCCTTTATTCCCTTAAATACTTATTTAAACGCGATAAGGTAAATTACTTTTTATGGATATTAATTGCATGTTTAATACATACTTCCGCCTTAATTTATATACCAATTTACTTTTTATATAATTTCAAGGCAAACCTTAAAGTACATTTAATTGCATTTTTTTCAGCACTTATAGGCTCGCCTATATTAAAAAAACTGATTATTTTTGTAATTAAGAAAACAAAATATGCATGGTACTTAGGTTCATTCTTTGATAAAAACAACTTCTATCTTATTGGTTTTGTTTTTTCTTTCATCATATTTGTAGTATCCCATTTTTACTATAAATACGGCGAAAATGAAGATAATGATAAATTTAATTTCTTCTTAAATATGGAATTTTTTGGAATGATGGCTCTTCTTTTTTCAGCCACAATTCCTCAGGCAGACAGAATCTACTACTGTTTTAACTATGTAGAAATACTTTTTGTTCCATATATTGTTTTTAGCGAAAAAATACCTCATAGAAGAATCGTTTTATATATGGGAATATTTACTTTCTATATATCAAAACTATTCTATGACGTGTATGTAAACCACTGGTATTATGTAATTCCATATAAAACATTTTTCCAGAGATAGTTACAGCCAAAGCGAGGTATAAAAATGAATTCGAAATTTAAATCATTTATAAAAAATTTTTCATTTGCATTTTTTGCAAACATAGTTACATTGTTTATCACACTAGTAATGCAATTGTTCTTACCAAAAATACTTGGAGTAAAAGAATTCAGCTACTGGCAGTTATATCTTTTTTACGGAACATACATTATGTATTCATCCCTTGGATGGTGTGACGGTTTATATTTAAAATATGGCGGTAAAGAGTATGATAAGTTAGACAGAAGCCTGATTGCCTCACAGTTTTGGGGACTTATGGTTTATCAGACCATATTTTCAACTGTATTTTCAATAGTCTTTATGCTGTGTGTACATAGCGTCGATAAAAGATTTGTTATACTTCTTTCATTTATATCAACAGCAATTAATATATTAAGATATATGCTTCAATATATCTTACAATCAACAAACAGAATAAAAGAATATTCTATCATAGTAATAACTGAAAGACTTTTATTCCTTGCTGCAATTGTTCTTACATGGATTTTAAAATCTGACAGCTATAAAATTCTTGTTATTTCAGAGGTTATAACAAGATTTATTGGTGTAGTTGTAGGTCTTTACTACTGTAAAAAAGTTATTTTTGCTAAACTGCCTAAAGTATCTGTTATATTTACAGAAATGGCAGACTTAATCAGAGGCGGATATAAACTTTTATGCGCCAATCTTACAAGTCAGTTAATCATTGGTGTTGTAAGATTTGCAATTGAACATAAATGGGGAACAATCCAGTTTGGAAAAGTTTCACTTACACTTAGTATGTCAAATATGTTAATTACATGTATAAGTGCTGTGGGAGTTGCTTTATTCCCAACACTGAGACGTACTTCAAAAGAGAAGCTTCCTTCACTTTATATAATAATGCGAAGAATAATTGTCGTTCCATCTCTATGCATTTTAATTTTTTATATGCCAATGAAAATCATTCTTTCATTATGGCTCCCAAATTACGCAGAGAGTTTAAAATATCTTGCAATACTTCTTCCAATGTGTGTATTTGAAGGAAGAACCCAGCTTCTTATAAATACTTTCTTAAACACATTAAGAAAAGAAAAAATTATATTAAAAACAAACATTATTACTGTATTTATCAGCCTTGCAACTACAATTGTTACCGTATATGTATTTAAAAATCTTGACCTTGCTGTTGCATCAATAATAGTAATGCTCATGATAAAATGCTTTTTGGCGGAAAGATATTTATCAAAAATACTTAATATCAACGTAACTATAGACTTTTTATCAGAACTACTTTTAACATTTATATTTATTTACTCAAGCTGGATAATAAACGGCATCAAGGGTATGGCAATATATTTTGTCACCTATGTTATCTATCTTTTAATAAATAAAAATAACATTAAAGAAACAATTAATGATGCAAAAAATATTATAAAGAAATAATTTTAAAAAGGCGGTGCTATAAATGAATAAAGCAAGAAATTCATCAATTGACATCTTCAGACTTTTCTTTGCAATAGGCGTGGTTATGGGGCATACATTCTTTTTATATGATGTAAATAAAACTTTAGCTTATTTTGTATCAAGAGTTATCCCAAGAATGTCCGTTCCGTTTTTCTTTTGTATTACAGGCTATTACTTTATAAAAGGACTTATGAATAACAAAATAAATACAAAAAAACAGCTGACAAGAATTATTGAGATTTATGCATTCTGGACGCTTATTTATTATACATTCAGTTTACTTCTTGCCATAAAAAATCATGATTCCATGAAAAAATTTGTGCTTAATAAAATCCGCTATTTTATCTTTGACGGAAGTTATTATCACTTCTGGTATTTTACAGCACTTATTTACACAATCATCATTGTTTCTGTAGTTTATAAACTCTTTAAAATGAAAGGTATAGCAGTACTTGCCTATATCTCAATGGCTCTTTATATCTTTGCATTCTTAGGTACAAAATACTGTGGTTTAGGTTATTATATTCCACCATTTAAATTTATCTATAATTTAAAGATTTATTTCTCTTTAAGAGGAATCTTTTGTATGGGACTTCCTTTCTTTATGACAGGATATTTCCTTAACAGATTTTCAGATAAGATAGAAAAAATGAGCAACAAAAAAGCCCTTATACTTTTTATTGTTTTTTATGGATTATATGTTGAGGAAGCAATATTTGCACTTAATACATCAAGTTATCATGATGCTTCAGAGGATTTAGCCGTAGCTTTATTTATGATACCTGCTTTATCTTTCTTATTCATTAATCTATTAAAACATCCTATGCCAAAGTATTATAAACAGTCTGTATCCTGCAGAAAAATATCAAACTTTATGTATTATATCCATCCGCTTCTCATACAGATTATACTTACCGGTGCTGAAATTTTATCACTTACTTTCTTTACGGAAAGTGTTGTATTTATAATTGTATTTATTATAACAATGATTGTTGGATATATACTTAGCAAATTCGAGGGTAAACTTATTTCTCTTATGGTATAATATAAATATAAAAACCGGGAGATGCTGCTATGAAAAAAGTTATAATGGTTATACTTGGAATTATCGTTCTGATCCTTATAAGTCTTTTCATAATAAAGCCATTGCTTAAGAAAAATCCAAAGACTTATACAAGAATGGTAAATACTAAAATTTCCACAAAATCAAAAAAAATAAATGGAATTTCCCTGACTGAATTCTATATTAAGGACGGTAAAAAAAAGCCTGTCATCATACTTTCTCATGGTCTTTCCCAGTCCATGCAGAATATGTATTATGCTGCTGCAAAGCTTGCAGACGACGGTTTTTTTGTTATAACACCTGATGCTTATGCCCATGGTCAGACTGATTCTGATTTAGAGCTTAGTGTAATAGAAATCATTTTAAAATCATCAGAAAATATCGATACAATACTCGATAATTATAAAGATAACAGTGAAGCTGATATAACAAAATTAGGACTTGGCGGTTTTTCAATGGGGGCAGAGATTTCATATCATTATGCAGCTTATGGTGGATATGATACAACTACATTGGTAAGTGTTTGTGGTACTCCTGATTTTGAAGAATTAGAAAAATCCGAAGTTGTTTATTCAAAATATTTTAAAACCAAATGGGAAGATATTACATCCGTATCTGAGAGAAGCTATGCAAATAATATTATGAAAAAATCTAATCCACTTAACCACATGGAAAGATTACAAAATATAAACATACTTATTGAAATCTCAGAAAATGATGATGTGATACCAATAGAAAACAGTAAAATATTTTATGAAACCATAAGCAACACTTCACCTTCATCAAAACTAAAGAATTATACTGATAACGGACACCAGTTTACTAATAATAATATTGCTGATATGGAAAAATATTTTAAAGAAAATTTATATTAATATTTATAAAGGGGAAAACAATGAGTATAGGATATCTTAAAGAAACTACTGTTTATAATGTACTTGTAGAGCAGGAAAAAAAAATACCTGAAAAAACAGCCTACATCTTTCCTGCCGAAGAAAAAGAAGTAACCTATAAAGAGCTTTTAAACGACGTAAACAGAGCCGCAAAAGCTTTATTAAGCCTTTCTATAGGGAGAGACTCTAAAGTGGCTGTATGGTCCACAAATTCATATGCATACGTCATTCTGATGTTTGCTACATCAGCAATTGGTGCCATGACAGTTCCTATAAATACAAATTATAAAAAAAACGAACTTATATATGCACTTAACTTTTCAGATACCAATATCCTTTTTTGTACAAAAGAATATAGAAAAAATGACTTTGAAGAAAAAATTTTTTTACTTAAAGATGACTTAAACTTTAAACATATTTACATTACAAATCATGAAAAAAATAATCATTTCCCTAACTTTGATGATTTTCTTTCATTAAGTGAAAAAGTAAGTGAAGATGATTTTAGCAAGGCAAAATCAATGGTTACAATTGATGATATATTCTGTTTACAATTTACATCAGGAACTACCGGACGTCCAAAAGGTGCATTGCTTTCCAATTTCAGTGCAATAAATGTTGGAAGACAATTTGCAAATCTTATGGTACTAAATGCAACAGACGTACTTATTACACCACTTCCACTATTCCACTGTTTTGGAAATATTGATGTACTTTTATCTGCATTATGTGCAGGTGTTCCACTAGTTCTGATAAATTATTTTTCACCACTTAAAGTGTTAGATGCCATTGAAAAATATAAATGCACATCTATTTATGCTGTACCTACTATGCTTGTTGCTATGTATGAGCATGAAAAATTTAATAATTACGATGTAAGCTCTCTTAATAAAGGCGTAATTGGCGGTTCTGTATGTTTACCAAAAGTTTCTGAAGATATTTCAGAAAGATTTGGCGCTAAAGCTATTTCAATCGGATATGGTACCACAGAAACATGTGCTTTAGCTATTGCTTCATATTGCACGGATCGCCGCTATAACAGAATGTTTACATGTGGAAAAGTTCTTGATTTTATGGAATGCAAAATTGTAAATCCTGATACATATGAAGAATGTTATGAAAATATCCCCGGTGAATTGCTTATTAAAGGCTATAATCTTATGAAAGGCTATTATAAAGATAAAGAAGCCACAGATAAAGTCATAGATTCTGAGGGATGGTATCATACAGGTGATATGGCCATAAGAGAACATGAAGGTCTTATACGAATTACAGGAAGATATAAAGATATAATTATAAGAGGTGGCGAAAACATTTCTCCATCTGAAATTGAAAGTGAAATTTTAACTTTAGATGGCATCACTGCCGTAGAAGTTGTCGGTATCAAAGATGAAAAATATGGAGAAGAAATAGCTGCATTCATTGTTGCTGACAGAAGCTGTAAATACTCGGACAGTGATATAAGAGAACATGTAAGAAATACACTTGCTCATTATAAAGTCCCTAAATATATTTTCTATGTCGATGACTATCCAAAAACAGCAAGTGGTAAGATACAAAAATACTTATTAGCAAGAAAAGGCGAAAAAATACTTGGACTTTATAATTAAAGCCCAAGTATTTTTTAATTATTTTATTTTAATTTAAGGAATTACTCTGCTCCATAGATTCCATTTCCTGTTACCATAACAGGTGAACCACTAACTTCAATACTTACCACATTATCAACAGGACTATATACTGTTTCATTTCCCATAATATCTGTTACAATAACATCTTCTGAAGAATAAACTTTAAC
Source organism: Lachnospiraceae bacterium RM5 (assembly GCA_900110975.1). Taxonomy (GTDB): domain Bacteria; phylum Bacillota; class Clostridia; order Lachnospirales; family Lachnospiraceae; genus Bovifimicola. Next base: position 233,960 of record FOFK01000004.1, on the reverse strand, counting down.
TGTTTCTGTCTTATTCCACTGATTATTCCAAGGTAAATTTGGTGTTCTTTCTCCATCCACTGCGTCATTTGAAAGTAAAGAACAATTTGACCATAATACATATGCTGTCTCATTATTTTCACTAAGATCAAGACCAAATGCTCTTATAGTTGATGAAGATAAATCAAGACTATAGCAATCCTTTACACTTTCTAAATTTCTTGTCATTGCTCCATATGCAAGTGCAAGTGGCTTTGGCATTACTCTTCCATAATAATCCTGATCATAAAACATTCCATAATGATATTCAGTATCTGTGCCATTTGTTCCTTTAGTAAGATTAAGCTGATCATAGAATCCATAAGATTCAACAACATCTGCTCCATATGCAAGTGCAAGAATAAATTCTCTGTATGTATAATCAGCCTGTGTTCTTAAATCAACACCACTAAACATATTCTTATTATTTAAAGGTATTGTTGGATATCCCATTTCAGATAAATACCAGTCCTTATCACCATATGCATCAAGCGCCTGTCTTGCTCTGTTTAAACCACTTTCAAAGCTATGTTCAATATTAACATCATTTGTATGGTCAGGAGAATGAGGGAAACCATATGCATGTGTTGATAATACATCTGTCTTATTCCAGATACCTTCATCATGCATAAGTGCCATCCAGTCAAACATCGTCTGATAAATTCCTGATGAAGTAAAATCTATATTTTTATATTTGCTTATTGCATTGTATCCTGCATAAAATTCATTCTTTAAATAATTATCCATTGCAGCTTCTTTCGTATCAAATACAGGATAAAGATTTGTTTCATTTCCAACTTCATAACTTGTAAGATAATTTGAAACATGTTTTAAACTTTCTTCTATTTCAAGCTGGAAATCATCCATATCAGATGAAAAGCTCCAGTCATTCATAAGAAGGCTCTGACCTGTTACTTTTGTTCCATTATCACTTACCTGTTTTAAACAGTCTTCCAATAAATCATATGTGTCATTTATATATTCAGGTTTCGAAATACCAACCCTTGCATTTGCAACACCAAGATTTTTCATAAGTGCTATTGTTGTATCATTACTTTGATAATCACCAAATCTGATACCGCTTATTCCAAATGGGCTTGTTTCATTATACTTATATTCATATTTAGGAATATAACCAAATGGATATAATTCATGATAATTTTTTCCATCAGCATCTACGGTTAAATCAAAATAATAAATTCCGCATTCTGCTAAATCCATATCAACTAAGAGATTTATAGCATCATTTCCTTTAATATCTTCACTCATGGATGTTTCATTATATGCATTTCCATAATAATCATAAATTCTATATGAAATAACAGCATTTTTATCCATGTCTGAAAGATTAGAAACATTCACATCAAATTCAATCTGTGTTTCATTAAAGATTGTTGAATCCTCAATAGTAGCTGTTGTAGGTGTTATTCCTAATGCTATCTCATCGCCTTTTCCTTTATATAAAGCAAAATAGTCAGGATCATTATCTTCTTTTAAATTTTCAAAAACTAAATCATAACATATCTTATATTCATCAAGCTTATTATCAGTTACCATTAAAGGAAGATATTCCGGCTTATATGTCTCAAAATTACTATGTGTATTTGCACTGTCTCCTCTGAAAAATGTATATAATTTATGATTTGAATCAATAAAGTTTGCCATTACAATACTATCAAAATCTTTATATGGGAAATCATTATTTTCAGGAAATACCCAGTCTGTATTTTCTCTTAATTCATAATCAACATATCCATTTACAAAATTTCTCTGGAAGAATGATGTTCCAACTTCCGTACCATTTATATTGCTGATATTTGCTATTACGCTTATTCTGTCAGGATATAAATCATATTCTGTATTTGCAATTACACCATCTTTTGTTTCTTTATAATTAACAATAACTTTTGTATATCCATCCATCTTCTCTGTCTCATAAGAAGAAATAGAATCTTTATATGTTATCATTGAATAGAATGTAGTATCTCTTACAACATAATCTCCTGCACCCTCTAAAACATCTATAAGATTTCCATCCTTATCTTTAAATGAAATCATTTCTTTATTGTCAGCTGTAATACCAAATCTATAATTATTTCCATCTTCATAAAAGGAAAGCTTATTTTTATTTTCATCTAAAACAGATTCATCAAAATCAATATATGTTTCTTCGATTACCTTTTTATTTGCAAGTCCAGGTGTTACACCTTCATTTTCTGCTGTAGTTTCATAATCTGTAATAGTTGTTTCTTCTTCTTTTGTTTCTTTTTCTGCAGACTTCTCTGTTTCCTTTACAGTTTCAGCTTCTGCACTTTCAGTTTCAACCTCAGTTGTAACTTCTTCTATTTCTACATAAGCTCTTGTTTCCTCTTCCAAAACAGAAGAAACTGTTGTCTCGTCTGCAATTGTAGTTTCACCTTTAACCTGCTTTGTTATATCTTCTGTCTCTTTTTTCTCTTCTGTCTCAGTTTCTGCTACTGTTGTCTCAGCCACTGTTGTTTCTTCTTCTGTAAAAGCTTTAGTAGTTTCTTCTTCTACCGTAGTTGATTCCTGTGCTACTGTAGTTTTGCTTTCAGTCTTCTTCTCTGTAGCCTTACTTGTAGCTTTAGAATAACTTTTTCCATATCCTCCATAGAATAAACTTGAAATAAAATCAACCCATGAAGCCTCAACTCTGACTTCGCTAAAATGACTTACAGAACAGATCATTGCTAAAACTAATATAACAGCTATAAATTTTTTAATTTTCAAATAACGCCTTCCCATATGCTCATCTTCCTTTCTAAACCCTAAAAAAGGGTACAAAAAATAAAGCATACGACCTGTCACTTATAAAAAAGTATAAATAACACAAGTCCTATTTTTATTTTTCACGTATTAAGTCTTACAATAATTATTATGGGTAGGATATTGGAAATGATTTTACCATATTGCAAAAAACATAAAAAAAATCTCACGTATGTTTTTATACAATACTCATTCAATATTTTAGAAATCTACCTGTCATCTCAGATTTGAAATAACGTAAACAATTATTACAACACTCGTTATATGCAAATTATACAAAATTCTAATGGTAAAGTCAATTTTTTTAGCTATAATCAATAAAAATTAACATTTAGTTCATAAAATCACATTTTTTCATATAGTTATTTAAGAGCCGTTAATTTTTTGGAAGAATTATCCTTCCTCCGCCAACAACTATATCACCATCATAAAGCACAAGGGACTGCCCCGGTGTAATTGCTCTTTGTGGCGCATCAAAAACGACCTTGATATTATTTTCATCAAGCTGATAAACCAAAGCCTGCGATTCTTTATGCTTATATCTTATTTTGGCTTTTATTCTCATAGGTTCTTCAATTTTATCAACTGTAAGAAGATTAATATCAGTTGCATAAACGACATTTGTAAACAAATCTTTATTATCTCCAAGTACAACCTCATTTTTTTCGGTGTTGATTTCTACAACATACATAGGCTTACCAAGGGCGATTCCAAGTCCTTTTCTCTGCCCTATTGTATAATTAATTATACCTTTGTGCTTACCTAATACATTTCCTTCTTTATCAACAAAATTCCCCTCTTTAAACGAAGTATTTCTATATTCCTTAATAAAGCCTGCATAATCACCATCAGGAATAAAACAGATATCCTGTGAATCACCCTTGTCTGCATTAGAAAAACCGCTATCCTTTGCAAGTTCTCTTATCTTTGTTTTCTCATAACTTCCTAAAGGAAATTCAATATACGGAAGGATATCCTTGGATAACCTGAATAAAACATAAGACTGGTCCTTTGTTTCATCTAAGGCTTTCTTTAAATAATAACCTTTACCATCCTCACGCTTTTCAATTCTTGCATAATGACCGGTAACAAGTTTATCACAACCAAGTTCTTTCATTTTTTCAAATAACTTATCAAACTTCATACATTTATTGCATTCAATACAAGGATTTGGTGTCTTTCCTTCTTCATAGCTTCTTACAAACTGTTCAATAACATTATTTTTAAACTCTTCTTCATAATTATAAATATAAAAAGGAATGCCAAGTTTATCAGAGACTTCCTTAGCATCCTTTTTATCACTTGTTTTATATTCATCCTTATGCGAATATAAGTGCATAGTACAACCTACGCACTCATATCCTTTATCACTCATTATTTTTGCCGCAACAGAAGAGTCAACTCCTCCACTCATTGCAATTAAAGCTTTCATATAAACTCCTGAAATAATTTATTTTAAAAATCCTGAAATAATCTGTTCTTCTGCTTCTTCTCTTGTAAGACCTAAAGACATAAGCTTAATAAGCTGATCACCAGCTATTTTCCCAATAGCAGCTTCATGAATAAGTGCCGCATCAACAGAATTTGCATCAAGTTTTGGTATTGCAACCACATGAGCATTATCCATGATAATTGCATCACATTCAGCATGTCCATTACAGATTGTATTTCCAATAATTGCTGCATCAAAAATCTGCTCTGAATCATTTTTTGCAACTGAACGTGAAATAATATCAGTGCTTGATTCTTCTCCATTTAATTCTACACTATACTCACTTGTAGCCTTCTGCTCTCCATGTGTCATGAGTCTTTCATGTACAATAAATGTAGCCTTGTCTTTTAAAACAGCTTTTGTAACACGGACTGTAGAATCAACACCTTTTATCTGGACCATTTCCATGTCCACATAACTTCCCTCTTCCTGATAAACTTCAGTAACAGGATTTAAAATTCTTTTTCCTTTTCCATCACCTTCACCATAATGCTTTTCCACATATCTGATTTTTGCATTTTTTCCAACAAAAAATCTGTGAATACCATCATGTTCTGAATCCTGATTACCACAATTATGAATACCACATCCTGCAACAATAGTTACATCAGCATCATCACCAATATAAAAATCATTATAAACCGTCTCTTTAATACCACTTTCACTAAGTACTACAGGTATATGCACACTTTCATTTTTTGTGCCGGGTTTTATATGAATATCAATTCCACTTTTATCTTCTTTTGAAATAATATCAATATTAGCAGTTGTATTTCTCGCAGCCATCTTGGAATTTGCTCTGATATTATAAGCACCTTCAGGCATTGTATGTAAATCTGCCACTTCCTCTATTAACTGTTTTTGAATTTCATCTATCATGTCAGACCTCCTACATAAGCTTACTGCAGGCACCTATATCTACTGCTGATGTTCCAAGTAATGTTGGAAGAATTTCATCCTTAGGGCCCTTAGTTTTAACTTTACCATTTTCAATAACTACGATTTCATCTGCAATATTTAAAATACGCTCCTGATGAGAAATAATGAGAATAGTTCCATTTATTGATTCTCTTATATTTTCAAATACTCTTATAAGGTTCTGGAAACTCCAAAGATCTATACCTGCTTCAGGCTCGTCAAAAATAGCAAACTTTGTACCTCTTGCAAGAACTGTGGCTATCTCTATACGTTTAAGCTCACCACCTGATAAAGATGCATTTACTTCTCTATTTACATAGTCTTTCGCACAGAGACCAACTTTTGATAAATACTCACATGCTTTAGCAACTGAAATTTTTTCTCCTGCTGCAAGTCTTAATAAATCAACAACCTTTATTCCTTTAAAATGAACCGGCTGCTGAAATGCAAAACTAATACCTTTATTTGCTCTTTCAGTAATATTACAATCAGTAATATCTTCACCATCAAAAATAAGTTTTCCTGATGTAATATCATTTACACCCATAATAAGCTTTGCAAGTGTTGATTTACCACCACCATTTGGTCCTGTAATAACAACAAATTTGCCATCATCTATTGTAAGACTTAAGTCATCTATTATTTTTCTCTTTTCATCATCTACTTCAAAGGTAACATTCTTTATCTCGAGCATATATCCAAAACTCTCCTTAATATTTTTTCCTATTCTAAACATACTTCTCGATTATAACATATAATAAAGTATTTTAAAATTTTATTTTGATACTACTTCTGCACCAAATGGCATAAGAGATAATTTAGCAAATTTAAAACACTGTAATCCAAAAGGAATTCCAATAATAGTACAACAAAAGAATATTCCTAAAAATACATCAGCTATAGCCATCTCTATTCCAAAAAAGATAATCCATATTATATTTGCAAGAAGTGAAACTGTTCCACCACCATATACAACCTCTTTTCCAAATGGAAAGAAAGCTAATCCTGCAAACTTAAAGCATTGGATTCCAATAGGTATACCTACAACTGTTATACAACAGATGAAACCTGCTAATATCCATGATAATCCTAAAAATAAACCACCTAAAAAGAACCATAAAATATTTCCTAATAAACTCATAACATCTCTTCTTTCGCTAATATTATTATTTTGCATCATATTCATATGATGGAATTGTTTTTAACTTATGTAGATTAATAATATGCATTCTGTCTATTTTCTTTTTAATCTCTTCATCTTCGCATACTCCGGTGCGAATATATTTATCAAGAACTTCATATGTAAAACCAATTTTATCTTCATCTGATTTTCCGGATAAACCATCGGATGGTGTTTTATGAACAAGATGGTAAGGCACCTTAAGTTCATCTCCTATCTGTAATACTTCATTTACAGTAAAATGTGCAAGCGGACTAAAATCTCCTGCTGCATCCCCATATTTGGTTGAATATCCAATATAATCTTCTGAACCATTACATGTATTTGCAACTCTTCCACCATTCTCAAGATTCTGAGCCACTGCATAAAGCGTAGCCATACGAAGTCTTGGTGGAATATTTATTTTTACATCTTCTCTTAAAACCACATTTTCATTATAAATATTTTCGTCTGTTTCAGGATTTTTTGCATTTAAAATTGCTTTAGTTAACCCTGTAAATGCATCATTAATATTTACAACCATTGCCTTAATGCCCAAAAACTTTGCTATTTCCTTAGCATCATCAATATCAGACTGCACTCCGTTTGGCATAAGAACACCAACAACTCTTTCTTTTCCAAGTGCTTTTACAAGAAGGGTTGCTACAATACTTGAATCTTTTCCACCTGAAAGTCCAATTACTGCACTTGCATTTTTTCCATTTTCTTCAAACCAATCTCTTATCCACTTTACAATATTTTCAATCTCTTTTTTTGCGTCCATTTTTTTCTTCCTTTCAAAATAAAATATGCCCGCCATTATACTTTAATTTATAAACATTTATTTGTTTATAAGCATTTATTTATGATCCATGCGCCACTCTATGCAACGTTTAAGATACTCAACATATGCAGGGTTTTTACACATTCCTTTTCCTTCAGTATCAGAAATCTTTGCAACATCCTGACCATTACATGCAGTTGTTTTCATTACAATATTCAAAGGCTTTACATCAGTATCATTTGCAATATAAGTACCGATACCAAATGCAACTTTTACCCTGCCCTTAAAATAATTATATAGGTCATCTGCCTTCTTGAAATCCAGATTATCACTAAACAAAAGCATCTTTGTATTAGAATCTATACCGAGTTTTTCATAATGGGCTATCATCTTATCTCCCCACTCTTTTGGATCTCCACTGTCGTGTCTTACACCGCTAAAAAGTGTAGCATATGTAAGTCTGAAATCCCTTAAGAAACAATCCGTTGTTATGGCATCAGTTAAGGCAGTTCCATTTAAAATTCCATATTCTTTGACCCATGCTTCTAATGCATACCAGTTTGAATATGCAGGATTATGCTTGTGATTTCCCTGCCCGACACACATTATCCACTCATGAGCCATTGTACCTACAGGTGTTAAACCATATTTTTTTGCAAGATAAACATTAGAACTTCCTATAAACTTTGTTGATGTATTAAATTTTGCATTTGCAAGTTTATTTACAGCCATTTTCTGAGCTTCTTTGGATAATCTTCTTCTTAAGCCAAATTCACTAAAAGCAGATAATTCATACTTTCCATTTTCTAACCAGCTGATTTTTTCATTAAGTTTTTCTTCAAAACTTTCCATTAATTTATCATAATCATATTTCATCCTGAAATATACTTCATTTACAATTGCAAGTGTAGGAATCTCATACATTGAAGTATTAAGCCATGTTCCTTTTGTTTCAATAAAAAGACCATTATTTCCATCTGAAGTAATTTCAAAATCTTCAAACCTTGGATGCCAGAGTCTTAAAAAGTCAATATATGATGATTTAAACCATTTTATTGTTCTCAAATAATCAAGTTCTTCCTCTGTAAAATGAAGGTCACAATAATCTTTAATCTGTTTTCTTATTTCTTCTACCATTTCAGGTGTAAAAACCACATCTTCATTTCTGCATTTAAATGTCCAGGTTGTTGTATAATCAGGAAACTGATGATATATTGCCTGTCCCATACTGAATTTATATAAATCCGTTTCAAGTAAACTGTTAATTATTTTTTTACCCATAAAACCTCCTAAAGCAAGCAATATCAACAAAAATTACAATTACATATAACTTACACTCTAAATTATAATTTGTCAATTAAGCTATTTATCTGAACAAAGTACCAACTATCAAATATATAGATATCATAAAAAATAAAAAAATCGCATTAATACATGAAAATGTAATTAAGTATTTTCCTTTTTTTGAATCCTTCGTATCAGCATATATTTTGTAGGATATAAGACTTGCCATTGATGCTATAATCGTCCCAAATCCTCCAATATTTACACCAATAATCAGTTCTTTATACTTATCTGTAAAACCTGATAATAAAATTGCAGCAGGAACATTACTGATAAACTGGCTTAATATAATTGTTGTAAAAAATTCCCTGCCACGTATTATTTTCCCCAAAAACATACTAATTTTATCAATCCTGCTTATATTTCCAACAAATATAAAGAATCCTGTAAATGTTAATAATAAACCATAATCAACTTTTAATAATATTTTTCTATCCATAAAGATTATTGTAATTAAAGTAAATACAACAAAAATTTTATAATCAATTACCCTTGCTACAACAAATAAAGCTAAAATAAATAAAACTGTATATATAGCTATCTGTATAAAATTTATTTTTTTATTTTTATTATCATAACTATCCACAGGTTCTTTATCATTTCTATCTGATATTTCTAACGCTTTATTTTTATCACGGATAAACAACAAACAAATTACCAGCAAAACAAGTGCAAATAGTGAATAAATCATTGTAATTTTAATAAAATTAAATACTGAAACACCAGAAGCCGTGAAAAGATAAAGGTTTTGCGGATTACCGATAGGTGTTAACATACTCCCCATATTTGCTGCAATAGTCTGCAAACATGCAAGGTAGATATATAAATCCTTCCTTCCGCATTTATTTAAGAGCATAATTGAAAATGGAATAAAAATTATAAGTGCAACATCATTTGTTATAAACATTGCAACAAAATAGTTTAGCAAAATCAATACCAGACTTATTCCAAATACTGTATTTACCTTTCTTAATAAAATCTTTGCCACAATATCAAATACATAATTTTTCTTTAATCCCTGGGAAATTACCATAAGTCCAAAAAGAATTCCTAAAGTTCTAAAATCTATATACGAAAAATATTTTTTACCCGGAATAACAAAAAACATAGATATAAGTGCAAGTAACCAGGCTATAATTAAAACCGGATCTATTTTTATTTTTTTTAATATTTCATTATATTTACTTATTTCTTTACCATTTATTTTATTTTTCATTTTGTTATTTCCACCAATATTTTTTTTTATAATTTTACTTATTATATTCAGCTTTTTTTATTATACCAAAAAAACAGCTATAGTCACTCAAACTATAGCTGTTTTCTTATATTTTTTTACCTTTAATTTTTAAAGATATTTAATTTTTATTTTGCAGGAGTAAGGATTGATATTACACCATCACCTGAGTAATTATTTAATTTTGTTAATTTCTCTGTAGAAATAAGATATCTACAAGCCTTACCGCCTTCAATATTGTTATACTTGCATGAGTTTGTTTTAACTTCTTTTGGTGAAGATAAAGTCTTTGAACTCTGATAGTATTTATATACATAATATGTATTTACACCATCAACTTTGTTCCATTTTAATGTAACAGCATTATTAGCATAACTTACACTTGATAATGTAACTTTACCTGCATTCATCTTAACATCTACTGCATATTCCTTAGAAACGTTACTACATACAGCTGTATCAGATACTGGCTGAACAATATATCTGTATGTTGAACCTTTCTTTAAGTTATAGAATGTTGCTGTTGTATCTGTAACAAGTTTAGATTTAACAATCTGACCAGAGCTTGCATAATATTTATAAAGCTGGTATCCTGTTGCACCTTCAACAGCATCCCATGTTAATACAGCAGTTGTATTAGATTTTGCTCTTACCCATACAAGTGGAGCTTTTAATTCTTCTACTGCATTTTCTTCATATACATAAGAAACTGTAATATCTTCTTTAGTATAAGTACCCTTTTCATTTCCTGTTACGGATACAAATTTATATCCTTCAATTATAGGAGCATTTACTTCATATGCATCACCAATCTTACCTGTTAATGTCTTACTATCTATAATAGTATTACCTTTTGTATCTTTGTATGTTACTAATACTTTTCCATTTGTTACAGGAGGAGTATATACACTCCATGATGATGATGAATAAGTATACATATTCTTTTCATCTGATGGAACCTTTAAATCACCTGTCTGTGTACCATTACCATCATTAAAGATGATCTTTGTATATCCACCAGCCTCATTTACATCAATATAATAAATTTTATGAACTTTATCATATTCTGTCATTGTTGTTCCAGGCCATTCTTTAGCTTTTCCTGCTGAGCCCCAGTTATATGCTTTAACTTTACTCCATCCAGCTGTATTTTTAAAGAATACTCTCTTATATCCTTCTGCTACTACAGGTAAATCTGGTAATTCCAACTTCTCATATGGTCCCCAAGTACCATCTCTGTAAATCATTTCTCCTTCAATATCAAGTCCAGGCTCTTCAGCTAAAGGATAACGGTGAGAATCACTGCTATAGAAAATTACACGTGGTGATGTAATTTCTTCTGGAATTTCATATTTGTATGCACCTGCTTCTTCATCGTATGTCATCTGTACTCCAGGGAACTTAGCATTCTTTAAACCTGATACATTTTTGTCATATACATAACAATAAATTGTTGAGCCCCAGCTACTTGGTGCATCAATGTATGCTACATTATTTGCCTTTTCTATTTTTGTAAATGTATACTGTTTTTCATAATTCTTTGTACCATCAGTTGCTGTTACTTTTAATACAATACTTTCTCCAATTTTTAATGAGCTTCCAATGTTAACAACTGTATCTGTTGTAAATGTCTTTTCAGCTTCTGTTCCAATTTTATATGTACCACTTGTTGCATTAACAAGTTTAAGAGTTACATCTACTGATTCAGTACTGAATTTTCCGCCTTCTCTTGATACACTTACTGATGGATCTTTTACAACAACAGGATTGTAAACTACAGCGATACCTGTACTTCCAATCTTACCTGAAATCTTTCCACCTGAAACATTAAATTCATTTCCAGTCACCTGATCAATATATTTTCCATCAGCCATGCCCGTTGCTGAAATAGAGAAATTTACACTCTTTTCATTTCCATTAACGTTTACAAGAACAACACCATTTTTATTTCTTACATCATAAACAATGCTGCCATCATATCCTAAGTATTCACTCTTTCCTGAGTAGAAGTTATGGAATTTATTTACTTCTACAATTTCTTTATTTTTCCAGCTTGTATTTTTACTTGCTGTACCCATGTTTGAAGATGTATCGCTTGGTCTAATATAATATAAAGCAGGGAAGTTTCTTGAAGCAACAATTGCCCACGTTTTATTTACATTTGACTGTGAAACACCATGAGATGGTCCTGTAAAATCATCATTTGCATATGTATCATGTGATTCAGCCCATAAAACAATATTTTTTGCACTCTGTCCACTATAATATGTATATGAACTTGATGCATTTTTTGCATTTCCATCTTTTACAGCATCTCTTACATTATTTCCTGCTCTATTATCAGTTACAGCCATATACTTTGTATAGTTAGAAATAGCTGTTCCTGGATTATCTAAAATTTCACCATAGTTATAAAGTGTTACACCCTTTGAAGATGCATAACTATTTGCTCCATTTATAACTGTTGGCCAGAAATTCGAACCATCAGGGTCAGTTGGAAGTTCGATATGCTTTGCAGCATCAAATCTAAATCCATCTGCACCTAAATCAATACATTCTTTAAGAAGGTCTAAAACACCCTGCTGTACCTTAGAATTAGCAGTATTTAAATCTGGCCATCCACCAAATCCTCTTGTTAATGATGTCTGGCTATTTCCTCTATATAAATTTTCTTCTTTATAATCAATATGAGTTGAACCATTTAAATGCCAGCATGAATCATCATCTCTATATGTAGAATCATTCTGACTAGAAATATCTTCTCTGCAGTTACCTTTTTTACCATCATTATTTGCCATATGGTTGGCAACTACGTCAACGATAATTTTAATACCATATTTATCAGCTTCGTCACACATTGCCTTAAAATCATCTTTTGTTCCAAACCAAGGATGTCCGCCTGGAGAGAATGAAAGTGATGTTGGCTGATAAACTTTCCACCAACCTGTCTGTGAACTACTACGAGAATATTCCTTTGGTCTCTGAACAGGTGATGTCTGTACAGCTGTATAACCAGCTGCTGCAATATCTGCCATGTTATTTTTTATGTTTGTAAAGCTCCAGTTCCAAGCATGTAAAATAACACCTTCACCAACATTATCTCTTAATCCATAAGAGTTTGTGCTTGTACTTTCAGTTACTTCGTCTGTCTCTGCTTTTGCAACATAAGGTGTAATGTTTATCATTGAAACAAACATTGCTAACGATAAAATTGCACAAAGCATTTGTCTGATTTTTTTGTTAATCATAACGTCCTCCACTTTTCTTTTTTCATAATTCCTCAATACTACTTTTTATCTAAAAGGGTCTTATTTTCACACATCGTCATCCTTCTCCAAAAAAGACAATTGTTATATCAGACAGTTTTTAGATAATTCACCACCATAATTTGTTTAAAATTTTTCTCTGTTTTTCTTTTCCGTTTTCCCCTTTCGTATATTTTGTATAATTTTTGCCACGAAATATATTATACTTTATTACATTATTACTAACAAGTAAAATTTACAATTTTTTTAAATTTCATTTACTTTTTAAATTTTTTGTTTTCTTTTATATAATTTTATGTTAGACAATTTTGTATTTTTCCTATTTTTACCATCAACTCTACTATTTCAAACTAAGCTCATATGTATATTCATAACTTTCTTTAACTGCATTTCTATTCATTCTACCTGAAGTTTTTGAGATTTTTTTCATCCCAAGTTTTTCCATAAGAGAATATGATGCAACATTATCCGCATCGCAATGAGCTATAAAATGAGTTATGCCTAAAACATTTTTTGCAAATTCCAACAAAGAAACTGCTGCCTCATAAGCAAATTTATTGCCCTGATATTTTTTATTTAATATCCATCCAAGTTCAAGAGTCTTTCTGTCTTCAGAATATGTAAGACTTATTCCGCCCACATGGATATTATCTTTTAAAATTACAAATTCAAAATCAGTATTTTTCTCTGCCATCCATTCCTTATTCATTCTTACAAGATATCTTAAAGACTCTTCTTTTGATTCTACAGGTAAAAAAAACATATATTTTGTATTATCTGTGTCACTTGCATATTCATATGTACTATCAACGTATCTTGGAGATAATGGCTTTAATAAAAGCCTGTCAGTACTTATATTACAGAATCTGTTAAATGCACCTATCCTTAAAGCCTTTGAATCAGATGAATGCCCTACTTCATTTGTTTTTGCAACAGGAATCTTTTTATTAATATATTGCTTCAACAGATCATAAACTGTTTTATTTTTATTATCTCTTTCAAACTCTGTAAAATTTCCAAGAAGTATTCCTGAAATTTCATCAAACACTCCCATTTGTGATAACTGTGCAAAATATGTCCTAAGTATTGTTTCATTACCATTTAAAGCTTCTAAAAATAAAATTTTATTTTTCATATCAGGGAAATATTTTGTTCCTGCAAGTTTTAAAAAACATCTTATATTTCCTCCAACTACTATACCACTCATATAGTTTCCAGCTAAAAATGTATAATCAATATCCGTTAGAAGAACTCCATTTTCAAACAAAAAATTCTTTAAATTTTCCATCTGCTCCTTACCATTTTCTTTAATAACATTTCTGACCTGATAAAGAACGGATACCTTTCCTGTCACCTTATAAATTGCATTAATAACCGTAGTTAAATCACTATATCCAAAGAATGTTTTTTTAGAATTTCTTATATAATCATAATCAAGATAATCTAAAACTTCATTTGCAATATCTCCTCCCGATATATCAAAAATCCCTTCTATATCCGGATTTTTGTACAGCTCCATTAAATCTTTTCCTCTTTCTTTTCCAATGGCAAAAGAAAAATCATCAGAAAGATAAATATTCCTGGCAAAAACAGTATCAATACCATTTTTATTAAGCACCTCTTTTAATGAATCTATTTCACTTTTATTATTAATATTTCTCCCATTTGAACAATTTGAAATCCCGTATAACATAGTATTATTATATTCTCCTTTGGTAGTTAGTATTTTATATAATTGCAAAATAAATATGCGGCTATCGCCGCATTATAGTTTTATAATTTTCTTACATCAAAAATTATTATCCAAAATATTTTTAAGCATATTTTTATAACTCTCTTTAACACCTGCAGGGCTTAGAATTTTCACATCTCCTCCTAAACCTGCTACCCAGCCAAAGAATTGATTACTTATATTCACTTCTGCTTCTACCTCAAAGAAATCATCTGTTTCCTCAAGCACATTAAGTTTCTTTCCAAACTTATCAATTATGACATTTGCTATATCTTTTTTACACAATAAAACAACCTTTTCCAATTCACCACCAAACATACCAAAATGCGTAGCTGTATATTCCTTAATATTTATTTTTTTAAACTCGCTATATCCTTCTCTTTTTTCAGATATGCATTCCACATCTTCCATCTTGTCAATTCTATAGTGTTTTATCTTTTCACCATCATATCCAATCATATAATAGTTGTCATTGTCATAGCAAACAGCCCATGGACTAACCATTAAGAAATCCCCATCATGGTGATAGATTTTCTTTGATTTATAATTCCAGCTAAAATACTTAAAAACAAGCTTATTTCCACTCTGCATCGCATCCTGTATAGAATCAACATTATAAAAAATACTTTTATTCTGGCTCTTAATTCTGTCAGGAACAATAATCTGATTTTTAAGTTCATCTGCCATATAAGTGCTTGTAAGACGACCAATTGTTTTGCAAAGCTCTTTTGTTTTCTTACCTGTAATAAATTTTGACGAATAAATAATATCTGTTAAAAGCTTTAATTCTGCAATTTCAAACATTCTTGAATCCAAATAATATTCAGTTACAGAACCATTTCTGCATTTACCAATATCCATACCAAAATCCATTAAACATTTCATATCATCGTAAATACTTGTCCTGTTTGCTTCAATTCCATATTTCTCTAAATATTTTATTATATCCCTCATTGGCAGATGATGATTAATATCTGTTTTCTTATAAAATAAATCTGCAAGATATAATAATTTTAATTTCTGATTTTTTCCCTTAGGCATTATATGGCACCTCCTTAATTCTTTATTACTTTCTTTAATTTTATATTTTATTCTCTCTCTTTAAATATTCTAAAAAAGCTTTACATCCTGTAACTACGTCTTCATAAGTTACATCAAACCTGCCGGAATACCACGGATCTGTAATTCCACGATTTTCACCTGCATACTCCAACAACAATTTCATTTTTTCTCCAGCCCTATGACCTGTCATCCGTTCCATATTCCGCATATTCATGCTGTCCATGCCGATTAAATAATCATAATAGTCATAATCTGATGCCTTTAACTGTACAGCCCTTTTGCCATCACATCGAATACCATGCTTTGCAAGTTCTTTTCTCGCCGGCGGGTACACTGGATTTCCCACACCATTCCATATTTCTTCTGTACTGGTGGCAGCCGACTTAATTTCAAACCTATCAGCTATACCAAGTTTTTTTACCATATCTTTTAAAATAAACTCTGCCATTGGCGAACGACAAATGTTGCCGTGGCAGATGAATAGTATCTTTATCATGTTGTTTTTCCTTGTTTATTCACTTTGGGTCAATATCCTTAACAATTGGTCCGAGTATCGCTTACGCCCAATTTCGCCAAAGTTTAATTCATGCTTTTCAAAATCGTATATGAGCATGCCCTCATTATTTTTATCCAGTTCTTTACATACTCCCCCTGATGCATTGATAAAGCAGGTAGGCGCTGTCTGATAGGGATGAATCGCATTTACAGACAATATGGATGTGATATTTTCCACAGCTCTTGTAACCAGATGTCCACGAATCATCTGGTACCGAGTCTCATCCTCTTTATCAGACACATCATAAAACAGCACAATATTCAAGTCGGTATTTTCCCTATACAGTTCTCTAAAATACTCAGGGAACCGTACTTCAAAGCAAATTCTTACGCCAATCTTTATCCCGTCTATTTCATATATTCCATTTTCATCGCCGGGTGCAAAATTATCCTCATCCCACCCATAGAGTGCCCGTTTGTCGTACCAGCGTTTGGCTTTGTTAGGTGAAACCAAGTATGCTCTGTTATAGTATTTTGAATCAACGTAGTTGATTATTCCTACTATAATGTGAATATCCAGTTTGTCTGCCAGTTTCTGTAACTCCTGTATAGCTTCCGAAACCACATTGACATTGATTCTGTCTGAACCGGCAATATCACGAGACGGATACCCTGTCAAAGCACATTCAGGAAATATGATCAAATCCACCTTATTCTCTGATGCGCTCACTACAGCTTTTTTTATTATTTCAAGATTATGATCAATATCACCACATACGGCAAATTGATAAGCCGCCAACCTCATAACTCTTTCTCATCCTTTCATAGGTCTTCAATTAAAAATGGCAACATGTATATTGGATATAATTTCAACATTTTACTATTGCCTATATCTTTTTGTGATAGCAATATTTCCTTCGAAACATACTTAGAATACTTTTTCTGAAATTCTGTAATTGATTCATGCTTACCGATTCCGGATGACTTAACTTCTATCGAAACTATCTTTGTTTTCGAAGCAAGCAAAAAGTCAACCTCATAGTAGTGGGAACTGTTTTCTTTCTCCCATGTGTGATAATAAAGGTCAATATCCGATCCGGCAATTATCTGAGCAACTGCATTTTCGTATAAATATCCCAAATCTGCAGGAAGTGAATCGCTCAATAATTTCGTATAAATATTTTCATCCGTCTTTCCTGATGATCTGAAAATCATGGTAGTAAATAACCCTGTATCAGCCAAATAGAGTTTGAACGTATCATCATCTCTCGTTTGAGGTAAAGCAACGCTCGGATTAAGGACATTATGGCATGATAATACCGTCTTTGAATCCAGCAGATCATGTAAACGCTCTAAATCTTTATCGATCTTTTTTTTGCCTGTAGCTGCCGAAATAACATAGCTTCTTTTATCCGTTGCCAACTGCGTCGGAACAGAATCATACATTCTTCCAATCAGTCCGGTATCATCGATCTTGAAGAAATCGTCTTTGTACAAATCTATGATTTCTCTCTTTACTTCATCGATTTCTGTAAAATTCCTGCCTTCCACATAAGCTTCTACAGCCTGAGGCATTCCACCTACCGCCATATAAATTCTGAAATCCCGCATCAGCTTTCTGTTTAAGGAATTTCCAACTGGCTTCCCAAGCTTATATAAATCCCGCAATACGCCATAGGTATCATTTCCGATGGCCCACATAAATTCTTCATAGTCCATCGGATATATCTGTATTTTCATCTCCTCAGATGGAAGCACTATATCCTTGACATTCTTTTTTATACTGATCAGAGAACCGGTCTCAATATAGTCATATCTTCCGTCCGCAACCAGGTACTTTATAGCCTGGCGCACTTTAGGCATAAGCTGGATCTCGTCAAATATAATAACGGATTCTCTTTTATACAACGTTATCCCAGTTGCAGTTTGCAGTCTAAGAAAAAAAATATCCAGATTTGCTATGTCATCGAACACATCAAGAACATCCTGCTTTATGTTAGCAAAATCCACTTTTATATATGACCTATACTCTTGCTTTGCAAATTCTTCGGCAATTGTCGATTTTCCAACACGCCTGGCCCCTTCCAGAAGCACAGAATACTTTGGTGCCTTTTTTTCTTTCCAATATTTTAGCTTTTCTAAAGCTTTTCTCTTAAACATACTATCTCCTCAAAACAACATAGTTCCATTTCTTCAAACTTATAAATGGATTATAGTACCATTTCTTCAATATTTCAAGGGCGTTATTCCGTTTCTTCAAGATTCATTTCTACTTTTAGTACCGTTTCTTCCAAATTACTGACAAAAAGCACCCTGCATAACGCAGAGTGCTCTCATCTCATCGGGTAGTTCACCTTAAAAGGTGTAAACGGGGTGTAAATCAGATACTTCCTTGCACAGAAATGGCTTATTTCCACCCTGACGCTCTATAACCTTCTTTTCTTTTAATGTAGTAAGTATTTTTCTTATATATCCATCAGAATATCCACTTACAGCAACCAATTCTTTTATCCCATTTTGTATGAATACAAGCGTTTTGCCAAGCTTCTTTAAAACTTGCCATATCGAACAGTTTTTCCTCTGTCCGCATTTTCCTCAAAAGTTGTCTGATCAACCGTCAGTCCCGCTGTCACATACGCAATTTTAAGTTTATTAAAAGTGAGATTCTGAAGAGGTGCAGAAACCAGAGTCAATATGTCTGATAACGCTTGTCTGTTCATTAACTCTCTCAAAGTGGTCGGGCTTAATTCTCTGTCTTCATCTGCTGACCTCATATAATAACGTCCAAACGCAGAGTAAGGTTTTTCAAATCCATGAACTTCAATTTTTATTATGTTTTTGTCATCGATCAGCTCATGTTCTATAGTCGATATAATCTGTGGTTTAATATAATTAGCAATTGCCTGAGATATTTCTCTAAGGGTTTTATCTCCTATTTGTTGTCCTACCACATCACCATTATCTTTAACTCCGAAATAAAGGATTCCATAACCATTCTTATTGAGCATAGAGGCTAATGATGTTATTCCTTCACGTAGTTCACCTGTTGTTTTCTTAAATTCTATTTTTTCAGTTTCCAAACCAATATTCATCATTCAAGCCTCCTTAATTATTATGCTCATATTATACAACATTTATTCTCTTTGCGCTTCTTTATTTGCTACTTTATTTGCTACTTTATTTGCTACTTTATTTGCTATTTTATTTTCCACTTTTGTACATTCATATATTGACATTTACAACGCTCCCTTAAATCCACCAATCACTCATGCATGGTGTACTCTGTATCCTCCCCAATCATCTCTAGCATGATTCGTGCAAATTTTTCATCAAACTGGGTACCCATTCCTTTTTCTATCTCACTCTTTACGTAATCCTGAGAACTAATATCACGGTAACTCCTGTGACTGGTCATTGCGTCATAAGCATCAGCAACCGCTATGATTCTTGCTTCCTCAGGAATTTCTTCTCCTTTTAAGCCATCAGGATAGCCTCTTCCGTCATATCTTTCATGATGCCACCTTGCTCCTGTCACAAGTTTTGGCATTTCAGTTATTGTTACCAGTATTTCAGCTCCCTTCGCCGGATGTTTTTTTATCTCCATATATTCCTCATCTGTTAGTTTTCCCGGCTTATTAATTACTGTATCAGGAACACCGATTTTTCCCACATCATGCAAAAGTCCCATAATATAGATTTCTTCCTGTCTGTCTTTATCATATCCAAACCTTTTGGCTATTTCCCTGGAATATGCAGCCACTCTTTCGGAATGACCGTTCGTGTATGCATCTTTTGCATCTATAGTTTTTGCAAGAGTATGCACCACATGCAACGAAAGACTTTCCAGTTCCGCCGTCTTTTTGTTTACCTCCATGTGAAGATTTCTCTGTAACATAGTAAGATCAAGAAGGTTTCTTATTCTTATTTTTAAAACTTCTGAAGAAAATGGTTTTCGGATAAAATCCATTGCTCCTAGCGAGAGTCCCTTTGCCTCAGAATCCGAATCTTCATTTGCTGTAAGGAAAATGACAGGAACCGCCTCACGGGAATTATTCTTCTCCCACTCTCTCAAAGCACATATTGTCTCAAATCCGTCCATTTCAGGCATTCGGATATCAAGTAAAATAATGTCAATTGAATTCATATTAATGTAATCCATCAAAAGTCTGCCACTCTTAAGACATGTTACTTTAAATCCTGCCTCCGTAAGTACCATATTAGCCTGTTTCAAAATCATAGTGTCATCATCTACCACCACAACTCTCTCATCCATAAATGTCCCCTCCCTTTCATACTTTTCCTGCGATTATCTCCGGTATTTTTTCATAATCGAAATTATCTACAGCTTTCAAGATATCTTTTACTCTATTTGTTTCTCCTTCCGGAATCCGATACTCTTCCAGTGTTTGCGCCACTAAAACCACACTGTCAAAATCAAAATTTTCACAAAATTCCAAAAGTGTACCATATGCTTCTTTTAGTTTCTCAGCAGAGATAAGCGTAAGTTCTTCTTCACCTTCATTATCACCTTTAAGCTTTTCCTTTTGGTTTAACGGTTCTAGTTCTTCTGCCAGTTTTCTATACTGTGCAATCAACTTAGGCAGTTCTTCTTCCAACATTTTTGTATCACCTGCATCCCCTGCCTTTTCAAGTTTTGCCGCAAAATCTCCAAGTTTCATCGCTCCTATAATACGCGATGTACTCTTAAGGGCATGAACCTTTATCGTGGTATTCTTGATATCTCCCACCGCAAATAATGATTCAATGTTATCAGCATTTTCCACTGAAGTATCAAGATATCTTTTCAATGTCAACATATAAGATTTGCTGTTTCCGCAATGTTTCAGTCCTGCTCCCACATCGATTGCATTTATCCGTCTGACAAAGTCAGGAATCACATTTTCATCATCCGGGTACTCATCCGATGCCGGTGCAATTTTCTCCTTAGGAAGATACTGTAAAAGCATACCTTCCAGTCTTTCAGGATCTATTGGCTTAGTCATATAATCATCAAAGCCTGCTTTGATATACATTTCGCTCATACCGGATATTGCATTTGCAGTAAGACATATAATCGGTGTTTTGTCATTCGGAGTTTCCTTAAGCCCACGCATCTCCTCAAGTACCTCAATACCATCCTTGTCCGGCATCATATGATCCAAGAAGATTACATCGTATTGCTTTTTCCTGTACATCCGAATTGCTTCATCTCCGCCCTCTGCAGTATCAATCTGAATCTTTGTACGACTTAAAAGTCCTGAGAATACTGTAAGATTCACGGGTGCGTCATCCACAACAAGTACTTTTGCTAATGGCGCAGTAAACTTCTCGCGATATGTCTTCCTTTCTTTCATTGATAATCGGAATGTATCCTCATAATCACCGATTGGATCCCAATTTACCACTTTCTGCTCCAGATTAAAATAAAAAACCGAGCCCTCTCCGTAAACACTTTCTACTTGCAGGTAACTACCCATTTTCACAAGAAAGCTCTGTGCAATGGTAATGCCAAGTCCTGTACCTTCGATGTTTCGGTTTCTCTTTTCCTCAACACGCTCGAAAGCTTTAAACATTCTGTTTATATCCTCAGATTTAATTCCTATCCCCGTATCTGCAACACTTATTTTTAAAATAACAGTATCCGTCTTGTCCGGTATTTTTTCATACTTCACAGAAAATGTAACAGAACCCTCTCTGGTATATTTCACAGCATTCGTTAAAATGTTTGTAATGACCTGTTTAATTCGAATCTCATCACCATTAAGGGTTGAAGGAATTCCACTGTCAATGTCCAAATTGAAAACAAGACCTTTGTCTTCTGTTTTCTTCTGCACCATATTTACTAGATCGTTCATCATAGATACAAAGCTGTAATCCACATTAATAATATCCATCTTACCGGCTTCAATCTTTGAAAAATCCAATATATCATTAATTAATCCTAAAAGTGTATTCCCTGCCGTCCGTATTTTTTCGGAATAATCGAGAATTTTCTCATCACGACTGTCTCTTAATACCATTTCGTTAAGTCCTAAGATTGCATTCATAGGAGTACGTATGTCATGTGACATAGTCGAAAGAAAGTATGACTTAGCTTCATTTGCCTGATTGGCATGTTCTGCCGCCTCCGACAGTTTGCGATTGTAAATCATCAATATAATAAAATTGAATATAAGCAGGAAAATAAGTCCGACCGAAACGGTCCCGAGCAAAAGCCAGTCCACCACTCTGCTTTCCACCAAATCATTCATTGGAATGTATGCCAGCAGGTACCACACCTTCAAAGAATCAAAAGGCGCATAAGATATCCTACAATCCTCACCTTTTGAATTTTTGATATTCATCGAACCTACTCCCCCGATTATCTCATTTTTAATTCGTTCGTATTTCTCAATGGAGACATGGTTATAGGATCTGAAATATTCAAGAAAATTACTGTTTTTTAAAGACTTGCCACGAATAATATAATCGCCGTCCTGATCCACGATACTAATCTCAACATTCTCATACTCCCCCTTTAAAAAAACAAGTTTCTGTTCCAGACGGCTGATTGGAACCACTCGCATCAAGAGACCTGTTCTTAGTTTTCCGGTATCTGGATCGAGCACCTGCACATAATTCATAAATGCGATTGATTGTATTCCGTTCATGGGATTCGTGTAAGCTCTCGTAATATTGACCACTCCATCAACATTACTTACACTGTCAAGATTTTCAAATATAGACACATTTTTGTAAGAAACAGAATAATTGCCGGAATCTCCCAGTTTCTCTGTTGTAGAAATACCTGATAATCCCGGATCATCCATAAATATAAGATGCCCTGATATTTCAGGTGATATCTTTGCCTTTCGTATATAAGAAATCGCTTCTTCCGCTGTCATCGGTGTCCCGGATTCTGCTGACCTATTGACATAGTTCGACCATATATCGCAAAGATGCTGCTCATCCTCTAGATAGTTTGCAATAATCTGGTCTACCGTGAGCGTCATCTTCTCGTATGCTTCTATAATATTTCGTTTACTTTCTTCCTCTCTGGAATTTGCGTATCCGACAATAAAATATAATACAAGCACAATGATTAACAGATTGGGAATGATTACCAGCGCTTTCTTCATACGACCCCTCCGTTTCCTACTCAAAGGTTCCGTACATTGTAACGGCTTCATCAATGGTGATATCACCTTTTCCAACCTGATACGCTGCGTTTTTTATTTGTACTGCAAGCGGATCTGTAATACCCAATACCTCCGGAGATATTGTACGTTCTGATGGTACTTTTGCAAACGGTGCATATACCGAATCAAAAGACATCTCCTCAGTAGGTGTTACCAGACGTTTAACAGAAGCCATCTGATTCAGTTCATCATCTGTAATCAGGAATCTCATAAATTCGTTGGTCATATCGAGATTGTCACAATCCTTATTTACAGAGAACTCTACTGAAGGGCTGTCAATAAAATATCCCCCTTCCTCAGTCAGAGGAATAGGTAAAAATGTATAATTAAACGGTGCTGCGCTGAAAGCTTCTGACTGGCTTTCCCTTTTCTTTGTTCCGGAAACAGTATCTCCTGAACAGATCATCATAGGTACATCGCCTTCAAAAAAGCGCAAAATCACCTGCGTATAATTGTCTTCTATTTTATTACACTCATTCAAATCTACACATCCGTTTTGGATCAAACATTCCACAACTTCCAATGCCGGACGCATATATTCTCCCGCTGCCGGATCCAGATTGTTTGCCATCTTAAGTGCTTCAGGTTTATCAGCAAGAGTTGCTACAAATAACGGATAAGCAACCGTGTACATAAAACAGCCGGAAGACTCCTGACTGTAGCCCATCATAGGGCTTTCGTATCCTTTTTCCTTAAACTCTTCGCACACTTTCAATAACTCTGTCCATGTAGTAGGAAGGCTGAGGCCTTCTTTTTTAAACAAATCGTTGTTCACCAGCATGCCATAACTTCTGGAAAAAACCGGCACCATCATCACATGCCCTTCTGAATCATGATCAATCAGACCTGAGCGAATACAGCCCAAATCTAAGTTCAAGGAAGCATCCGAAAGATCTTCCGCATGTGAAAATACCGAAGCATATTTGTCATTTCCAATCATCCATGCATAGGAGAAGAAAATATTTGGTTTATCTTCGCCTTCCAACGCCGTCCCAAGAATATTGTTATAATCATCCAGTTTCATATAACTGAGCTGAACCTTAGGATATATTTCGTTGAAACGATCAAATTCCGCCTCCAATGCCTCAAAGTTATCATAACTTCCTGCCACGGTGATACTGCATTCCGTATTCTCATCAAGAGCCGGAACAAAACCCGCTTCCTTTTTGTCTGTTTTTTTACTATCACAAGCCGTCAATGATACAACAATACTAATAATCAAAAAAATGCATTTTATCTTTTTCATACACTCTTTTCCTCCCAACTCCCACAAGCTCCTTTTCCACTATAAAAACTATGATAATTATATCATTTTCTGCCTGTTATTTCAAATATCAGCAGGCTGGCAAAAAGCTTTTTTTCAAGACTTTTCAGCGAATCAACAGTAAGGCTATCTTAACTGTCTGTTAGTGCAATTCATTCTATAAAAACTATCCGAACTTAATATCCCAAATAATATAAAAGTCCTTCGCAACCCTCAACAATATCTTTATACGTCATTTCAAAATTTCCGGTATACCAAGGATCTGCAATTAATTTTCCGTGTTTTGATTCATCTATGGCATAATCCAGCAACAAATTAATCTTTTGTTCACTATCTCCACCAACGATTTTTGATGTATTCCTTATGTTCATTGTATCTGCACAGAGGAGATAATCGTAATCCTTGTAATCCTGCTTCGTTACCTGCTTTGCTCTCTTGTTTGAGAAATTGGTATAGGTCGTGTTTCCGATATTATTTCTCCTCAATTCTTTTTGTGCCGGCGGATAAATAGGATTACCCTTACCTCCCCAGATTTCTTCCGTACTGGTTGCGCGAGATTCTATATGAAATTCATCTTTAATGCCACGTTTTTCAACCATATCTTTTAAAACAAACTCCGCCATAGGCGAACGACAAATATTGCCGTGGCAGATGAAAAGTACTTTGATTTTCATAAATTTTCTCCTTGTTGAATTCGAAATGCCGCGTTTTGCCGCATTTTGCGCCAATCCTTTTGATAAAAGAAATGTTCGTCTGTCAAGTGGACATTCGACAGTATGTACATTTTATGGCAAATCGAGGCAAAATAAGGCAAAGTGTTACACTCAAACGGATACGAACCGTATACGGATATTGGGGAAGAATATACGCTTGAAACTGGGCGTTATCGTTAATAAGTGAACACAACTTTGTAACGATGAACCCAGAGGGTTCAACTTCATGTAAGCTAAGCATATGAGGCGTTCTCCAAATACTCTCTAATCTCAACTTTATCTCTATATTCTTCTAGTCCATTAATTCTTTCTTCTATATATGCTTTGTGTTCCAAGTAATCC
Source organism: Lachnospiraceae bacterium RM5 (assembly GCA_900110975.1). Classification (GTDB taxonomy): domain Bacteria; phylum Bacillota; class Clostridia; order Lachnospirales; family Lachnospiraceae; genus Bovifimicola. The sequence goes on along the minus strand of FOFK01000004.1, from coordinate 208,172 downwards.
AATCCGCTAATTTGTTTATTCAGCGATTGTAGCAAATCTATTTTATTATTAATCAATGGGATTTGACTACCTGACCACGATTCTGAAAGTGGGAATAAATATAGTTTTTTAAAATCATCACAATTCTTGTTCAACTTCAAATATTCGAGCAAATACTCGATTTCCCAGTCTGGATATACTACCGTAACAATATTTATCAACACTTTACATTCTTCAATATCATTTATATTTGCATATAATCTATCTAATAACCACCCCCTTTTTCTAGCATATAATATTTCATCATCCACTTTTCTAAACAGTAGCTTAGCTGGTTCTGCATTAAAGCTCCACACTATATCCCCAATTAATTGCTTGTATGCATATTCTATATTTTTTTCATAATTAGGTGTTTCCCAAATTCTATCGACTATAGAATGAGCATAACCATTTCTATCATAATTATCTTTCAACCAATCAATATAATTATTCCAAATACTAGGGTTATATTCATACAACTTAAAGAATAAATTTCCTTCGAAATCCAAATGATTATTTAGCGCATTAATATAAATTTCGGATAATGCATCCATGTTCTGTGAAAACAGTTTGACTAATAACTTCACATCCTCCTCTCTAAAAATGCCTAATAAGAAACGAGCTGCAATTTCTTTATCTTCCTTCAAACTAGCAATTACATTTTTTAGTACTTCCGAATCATATTTGACGTATTTAGAAAGCATGAATGATGTTGGAATTATTCTTTTTTCTGGTAAAGCTTTTACCAAAAATGATTTATATTGATATACAATGTCTTTTGTTATTCGATCATCCTCTAAGCACTCCCATATACAATTCATCCATCTGCATGAATCATCGAATGGATACTCATCTAATACATTCATTACTGTTGTATAATCGTAGTTTTTCAACAGATATGCAACAACACTATATCCATTCATTGAAAACGGAGCCCCATTTTCCAGGTATAACTTAAATACATCTATATATTCTAATTCCGAAGTTTGAACTATCTCAAAAACTATTTCAACCCCTCTTGAAAGTTGCCATATATCATTTTTATCAATCAAAGATTCTATTTCACTGCATGCTGAAAAGAAGCTTTTATAATCTTCCAAGTTATAATCTTGCAATTCACTTTTTATAGATTCTTTTCTTGCCTTTTCATCCTCTTGATATGTTTGTCCTTTTATATGTTCTCTGGACAATACATCATAAATTCTATACTGATAATTATCACTCGAATGAGACAATCGTTCATCAAATGGCATTTCTAAGTGTTTTTCAGTACCTTCATATTTTGCATATATTTTTGCTCTGTTAAAATCAACCTTTCTATTTTCTAAAAACAACTTATATATCGCATCTACATCTGATGATATATATTTTTTCGTATTTTCTTCATCTAATCCATTTACGTGCAATTCAGTTAATATCTGATTAATCCTTTGCTCATACATTGAATTATTACTCAAACAAGCAAAATTCTCCCAAATAGAGGTTCTAATCTCTTTTATATCATCACAAAAACGAATAGCCATACGCACAAAATTAACAGATCGACTATTCTTTATTTTCTCTGTAAATGTTTTTTCGGTTTCAAGCGCTTGTTCTGCAACATTAATATATAAAAGTGTAAAATTATAGTCTTTGCCCATCTCACACTTTTCCCAAAGTTTATTCAAAATTAATGATTCGTTTTTATACTTGTTTGCATAAGAATACTTATCAAACATTATTCTATCTACAATAGTGAAATAAACATCCATAATTTTATCTGGTTGTTTTTCAAAGAAACGCAATAAAAGTTCCAGCGCTTCTTCCAAATATTCTGTATATTTATATCCAGCTAGTATCTCTATTTCTTTTGTTGATATTCTATGATTCTTCTTGTGCTTATTTATATCAAACTTACGCAAATCAAACTCTATTATTTCGCTATTATCTACATATTTTTTTAATATCAAAAGCGCTTTGACAGAATTTACCGCATGAAACGATTCAACATATAACAACTCATCTTTTTCACAAGAATTATTCCATGCATCATTTATATTATCTTCAATATATTTTGTTAGTCCTTCAGTTTTGAACAATTCCATCAATGTATTTAATGCATAGATTATTTTCTGTCTGTAATCTCGTAACCCTGTAAAAATAATACGGCTCAGATCTATCCATCTCTTTTCAAATAACACATAATATAAAATATAATTAGAAAAACTTTGGTCTGATATTTTAATTATTTCATTTTTGAACCAATCAATTAATTCAAGTGAAAATAAGTGTTCATATAATGCATTTTCATCTATATTAGGAAGGTAGCTTTCCACCAATTCTTTATACAATTGATTATCATTTTTTCTGATTGGTCCAAGCAATGCCACAAAAAATAGTATTATCAATTCTTCTCTTGTTATATTCGACGATTCAATCACACTTCCGTAATAAACCTTAAAAATATCTTCCGCATTATTAATTGCTTCGTATCCATTCTCAACTGATTTTAATCCAGCCAGAACAGCTAATCGAATATTTCCACAAGCAATTTCTGATATTTTCTTTAAGTATAATTCATTTATTATTCCGAAATTTGCTTTTAAAATACCTTTAATTTCATCATCTTTTATTGTATTCAACAAATACAATGCAGGCTTTGTGTATTTTATAATAGAATCCACAACCCGTTCTTTCGCATAGTCTCGCAATGTTATAATTACCTTCAGCTCGATGCCATTTGATAACGTCATTAAATAATCCAATACATTTTCAAAGCTTGAAACAGTATTAGCATCATCTAAAAACAATATATATCGGCCCTTTTCGGAGAAATAATATCTTAAATCATTATACAAAAGAGCTCCATTGCTACGAACACAAAGCACATTCCATCCTTCTTTTTCAAGCGTGCGACAACTCTCCAAAACTAATCTTGTTTTTCCAACTCCACACGCCCCAATAACAATAGAAACCTTGTTTTCCTTAACTATTCTTACTACATCACTAACCTCATTTTCTCTATAATGAAATTCACAATCGATAGGCGCATTTATACCATTCGCATCATATACTGTCACAAAATCATCAATATCAAAAACCTGATGTGAGTCTATTTCGATGTGCAAGTAATCATATGCTAAATTAGGATATATTAACGCAAGATCATGTGATATTGTATCTATACCTATTAGTTTTATTTCTATTCCTTCAAGCTGTTCCATAAGACTATTAAATTGCTCTAAATGGATATTTGTAGAACAATATACACAAATTATCTTCTTGATTTTTGATTTATCAAGACTCAATTTTGCAGAATTAAAACAAGATAAAATATCACTTCTTATTTTGCTTGCCGGTTGAGATGAAACAGAGCCATAGTTAATGAGTATGTATTCACCACTCTCAAGAAGCACATAAGAATCTGGCGTTCCTTTTGTTGGTTTGTTTGTCCCCGTCTGAACACCTAATGTTTGAATATTCTCGAACTTATATTTTTTGTATAAATAGGCATCAAATAGTTTTTGAAACGCCCCACCTTCTAATTCCATAATTGCATTTTGAATAGCATTAACATTACTCACTAACCTCACCTCCTTAACTCAAATTCATCAATTATTAATGGCATTTAATATTGTTTCAATTCTTTCCACAATCCTTATCTGCTCATTTACTGGTGGTAAAGGAATAATTAATTCTCCCCACTTGCTCTTATTGATTATTGGAGTTGCTGCACCAGCCGAAGCCATTTGTATTTTTCCAATAAACTGAGAACTGATCATACAATAAAACAAATATTTTGCTTCACATAAAATAGGTGTTAAAGAATTAATCTGCTGATTAAAAGTAACTTTTCTGTCATTAATTGCAGCCTTACCAATAGATCCACCTATACATACTTGAAGAACAGAATTTTCATCAACAACTCTCGCTTTTTCTATTCCTAATTTACTAAGGCCTTGTTTATCATATGAAACAATAGTATTATCCTTTATTTCTCCCGGTGATAAGAATGGAATATCATTGCCAAAATACTCAGGATCTGTTTTAGGTGGTGTTGCACCAGTTTGCAGAACTCCAGTATCTTCTAAATGTACCCATTTCCAGTTATCCGGAATTTCAAATGGCATCTCATCCTCAGTTATCTCAGGTAGTGTTTTGGTTGTTTTTATCTTTTTCTCTTTTATAAGCAGTTTCTTTTCTTCTGCAATTTGCTTCAACAACTCCCCAGCAGTTCCATCCTCTGGAAGTTGTTCAGTAAGCTTGCCCTGAATTCCTGCATCAATAATCTTTGATTTCAAAACTTCAAGGTCTGATGAATACTGTTGTTGTAATTCATCTATTTGATCCAACATATCAAATGCCACTTTTACTGTATCAACAATTCTTTGTTGCTCCTCTATCGGCGCCACCGGTAAAGCAATCTTGTTCATCATTCCTTGCGACAATTTAGGTTGTGCTGCTCCAGTAACATATGGCACAAGTGACATAGAGTTGATGATTAGTTCTACATACTCAAGTAAAATATGTTCAGTAACATCCAATACATGTGCATGATTGTTTACCCAGTATTTGCCTCGTGCAATAAAAGCAATTGGTGTACTTCTGGAAAGAAGGTTTGCACCATCTTCTCCAATCAATAACAAGTCTTTATCAAACAAATATCTATCTACTTTGTCAATTACACCTGAAGCCCCATAATAATCATATACTTTATCTAATTTCTTTCTATCCGCTACAGATACCGGAATTCTTTCAGAATCTCTATTAATGATTACTTCATCGAATTTACAATATTTCCAAGTATCAGGTATATCATCAAGATCGATATCTAACTGCGTAGGAATGTACTCTTTTAAGTCGCTGGACACCGGTGTGTCGCTATCCAGTTGTTTTGTTATTTTTCCTGTCACAGCACTTTTTAATATTTTTTTTCTTAAAGCCGCGGTATCTATCAAATTTCAATCCCTCCCAACAAGTTTTTGAGCATAGAAACAGCTTCTGCTATTCCATCAGATTCTGCTTGCATATCATCAAGGATTTCAACAACAGTTCTCTCATCCTTTTCCTCTAAATCAAGCCACTTAAAATCAAGGTTATCTGCATTCTTAACCTCTTCTTCGGTAAAGCATCTCCATCTTCCATTAGGATTTGTATCTTTATCATAGGATGCCACTCTATTTTGAATTGCACCAGTCTTATAACACTCTACAAAATCTTGAAGATGTGCTCTTGTCATAGGTTTTGTCGCCATTGTATGCTTAATCCCTGTTCTATAGTCATATACCCAGATATCCTTTGTTGGTTCGCCCTTCTCAAAGAATAAAACATTTGTCTTTACTCCATTAGCATAGAAAATACCCGTAGGTAATCTAAGAATAGTGTGAAGATTAAAATCCTTTAAAAGCTTTTCTCTAACCTGAGCTGTTGCACCAGTATCGGTAAGCACACTATCAGGGAGAACTACACCTACTCGTCCACCAGTCTTTACAATAGACATGATATGCTGTAAGAAATTAACCTGATTATCCGACGTTTTTACAAACTCTGGTCTATTAGCTGCTACCTCAACACTTCCTTGTGGTCTAGTTCCGAAGGGAGGATTCGCCAGAATTACTTGGTACATTTTATCAGATGTATCAATAAGTGAATCCTGATATGCAATAGGGCTCTTATTTACACCTATGTCATGTAAATAAAGATTCATAGATGCAAGTGTTACTACAAGTGCTGTATTATCTGCACCAAAAAGCGCATGATTCTTAAGGAACTTCTGCTTTTCAATATCCTTGCTCTGACCTTTCATATGGTCATATGCTGCCAATAAGAAACCACCCGTTCCACACGCTGGATCTGCAACAGTCTCATCAATCTTAGGATCAACTACTTCTACAATAGCCTGAATAAGAGCCCTTGGTGTAAAATACTGACCGGCTCCACTCTTCTTATCCTGGCCATTCTTTTCAAGAATACCTTCATAGATTGCACCCTTGAAATCACCTTCCATCATGTACCACTGCTCAGAGGATACCATCTCGATAACCTTTGCAAGCATAACTGGTTTATCAATTTTATTTGATGCTCTTGTGAAAATAGTTCCAATAATACCTTCGCTCTCAGAAAGTTCTTTTAATATTTCCTCATACTTATCTACAAGGTCAGTTCCACTAAGTGCTTCTAAGTCTTCCCACTTGTATCCTTCTGGAATAGAACTTCCAAGACCTAATTCTTCTTTCTCGCTATCCATCTTAAGAAAAAGAATATATGTAAGCTGTGTAATATAGTCAGTAAACCCTACTCCTGCTGCCGCAAGTACATTTGCTATATCCCATACTTTTTTCAGTAATGCTGCTTCGCTTTTTTGATTTGCCATAACTTAAGCCACCTTTAATATAAATTTTGATAATGTTTGAATTTCACTAGCCAGTGTTTTACCACCAAAGCTCTTTACTGCCTTCTTCCAAAGTTCAGTATCTGTTTCATTTAATTCCATTATAGTGATTGCTCCATCATTTATGATGTATTCAGCAACCTGCTGCATGATATCTTTCTGTTCTTGAGTAAGTACACGCTGCGCACGACCACAATACAAACTAAATCTCTGTGCATATCCATTGATTAAGCTTGTTAGTTTCTGATTCTTCTTATACGCATATCTTACAATCTGAATCAGATTTGTAAGCGCATTTACATTCGACTTACCATCAAGAATTTCCACATCTCCCTGGTCATCGAGGAGCTTATAATTCTTCCATATCTGATATACGCCATACTGCCTACTTTCAGCCAATAATCTATCCTGAAGTTCAACAAGCATATTGTGAGTTATAACTGTATCCTCTGAATTGTAAATAATACGAAGTGCCTCAATACTGTCCTTATTTTCATTCAGGTATTTCTCAAAGTTTTCTATATATGTTTTAGCTGATTCTTTTGAGAAACCGGCATAGATAAGCTCATCGCTTTCCTGCGTCTCTATCCAATAACCTTTCTGCAATTCAAGAAGTTTCTTTCTTGCCTGCAAATTACCCATCAAACAATAAATGAGTGCTATTCTTCCTGTATTGTCATGTGATGGACTTATATATTCCACCAATGTTCCATTCATAACTGCATCGTTAATACTGTTAGCCAAAGTTCTAGGTGCAAAATTATATTCACTTATAAAGTAATCGAGATGACGGCCAAACAATACATCTTCTTCATATCTTCTCTGAATAGTTGAGCAATAATCACGAAGAAGGATAAGGTTCTCATCGCTTACTTCATTGTGTGCCAAGTGCTCCAGTAATTGTTCCAATGATAGTTTTTTCTTTTTAGGATCATTGCCTGGTTTTGGTATATGCTTTTCAGATTCAGTAACTCCCACTGCATCCACAATGTAATAACACTCTTTTGTATCAGCATTTGGCGTAACTTCTTTAAGTTTATCGTCGCTAATTACACGACAACCTCTACCTTTCATCTGAGTGTATAAAACATCCGAATGAACATCCTTCATGAAGAGAACAACCTCAAGAGGCTTAACATCTGTTCCTGTAGCAACAAGAGTTACTGTTACTGCGATTCTAAATTCTCTCTCTGTACGCAAATCTCTTATAAGCGCATTAGAATCACCTGCAGAATATGTAATCTTTTGGACAAATTTTTCAGGAAGCTTTTCATCCTTAAATTCTGTCTTAAATACTTCCTTTGCAACCTCAACTATCTGTGTCGCATGGTAATCGTCCTTTGCAAAAATCAAAGTCTTAGGAATACTTTCCCATTTTGCATCTCGACTTGGATATAAATCTTCATAAATAGACTTTTTGTAAGCCATCAAGACTTCTCTGATCTGATTCTTATTTACAATAGACCTATCAAGTGCTTCTGGCTGATAGATAACAGAAACATCCGTTTCTCTGCTAGTTTCCTTACCTGTTTTTCTAGAAGTTTCAACTATCTTCTGTCCTTTATCAATAACATCTCCATGAGATGTAATATCTGTAATTATTCTGTAGATTCTAGGCGGTACATTAACACCATCAACAATAGAATCATCATATGTATACTTTTCAATAATGTTGTTATTAAAATAAGCATATGCCTCTGGTGTTGGTGTTGCCGTTAAGCCAAGAACTGTAGCGCCAGAGAAATAATCAAGTACTGCTTTCCATTTACCATAAATGGATCTATGACATTCATCTACGATTATCAATTGGAAATAATCCGGTGGTAATTTCAAATCATCACCAAGAGTAATTATGCTATTGTCCTTATCTTCATCTTTCTTATCGTTTTCATCTTCAGCATCTTCATTATCATCCTTTAATGCTTGTCCCGTAAGAACTGCAAATAACTTCTGAATAGTTGAAATAACAATATCGCTCTTTACATCATCTTCTTTTTTTAAGCGATTAATTGTATATAAATTGCTCATCTTCTGCTGATTTTCTGTTCTATCAAAAATACTAAATTCAGATTCAGTCTGACGAGCAAGATTATTTCTATCAACAAGAAATAGTATTCTCTTTGTCTGAGTGTAATTAAGAAGTCTATAAGCAGCCAAACAAGCTAAATATGTCTTTCCAGAACCTGTTGCAAGCACAGCTAAATTCTTTTTATTACCAAGCTTTAACGATTCCTCAAACTTCAATTCTGCTCGATACTGGCAATCACGAAGCCCCTTCTTTTCAAGTAAAGGAAGTGCCCCATATTCAGATTTTTGACCGATTATTTGAAGCATCTTCTTAGGCGTATGCATCTGCTGTAGTTCTTCATATTCGCTGTCAGTCTTAAGCATATTTTTGAAATATATCTTATTTCCATTAGCCAAATATACTAATGGAATAAGCTTCTGAAACCATAAACCATACCATGACTGTGGAGTAGTAGCATAACCTTCTGCTTGAGCTTTTACTTCATCTCCCAGAGGATTATCTTCTCTTTTAGCTTCAACAACCGCAATAGCCTTTCCATCGATAAATAACAAATAATCACTCTCTGTATTTCCAACCATCAATGCTTCTTTTATTGCAGAAATACTATTCGGAACATACTCATCACGAGCCACTATATCCCAGCCGGCATTTCTTAATTGCTTATCTATTTTTACACGAGCTTTTTCTTCCGGTAACATAGGCACACTCTTCCTTTCTAATCCATTCTCTCATAACAAGTGTCCTAAAATCAGGACTTGATATATTTTCCAGACTTAATTCTTTTATCAACCGGCTTCTCCGCATCCATAGGAATAGCCCAAGCCCTACCAAACTTTACAACTCCCGGTATCATACCTTCATTACATATCGTTTGAAGTCTACGCTCTGATAATCCCCATTTTTCTGCTGCCTGTTTTACTGTCATAAATTCCATAGTTTTAATCTCCATATATTCACTATAAAACGACAAAATTTCCTTCTTTTATTATACAGCGGAATACCGCCGAATATCAACATAAAAATAGCCAGACATATAAGAAATACATCTGGCCACACCATTTATTTTTGTTCTAATAGTTCTTTCCAATTCTGAGGAAATCCCATTGTCTTCACATCAACTTTTTCATATTTATCTATTAGCATTTCTATTTGATCCACATAAAGATTCCAATGCTTATCACTCTTAAGAATCTGTTTCATACAAAGAAGTACACCAAACATTCGATTATTGCCAATACCAGCTTGTGAATACTCTTTGTACAGAGTTGGTGTCTTAGAAAGCTTTGCATTGTATAGTCTACCATAATGTGCACAGATATTACGCACATAAGAAATACTCTCTAACCAGCTTTCTAAATATGTATAACCAATTCCAAAGCTTTTTGCAACCACTTTCTTATCTACATTCTTCATGTTCTTATAGAACTTTGAAAGTGTTCCAAAGCTAAATACCTCCACTAATGCATAAATAGGAAGTTCGCCGCCCTCATAGTTGTCTCTAAAATTTCTTACAAATGGAGCCTTTGAATTTCTACCGACCTCTCCTTCAATATCCTCCATAAACGTCTTATGGTATTCTTCATCAACAAAATTTGTTGCTTCCTTATAACCTAGTACACCGTATGTTTCTGCAAAATAATTAGCAATCCTACATCTGACATTCACTTCTATCTTTTCTATTTCAGCGAATGTAATCTGTCTAAAGTTCGCATTAAACAAATATAACTCTACTATTTGCTCAAAGGTTACACCGTCATTATAATTTCCGTTTTTCGGTTTAAATCCTAAGCTATATGCTTTTACTAATCTAAAATATGAAATATCATTTAATATCTTTTTAGCATACTCTTCATCATTGATAATAAGTCCAAGTGATTTTAAATTTTCAACCTGTTCATCAATCGTCATAGGCGATTGATGTTGCTTCAGTTCACCCATGCATTTTTCTCCTTAACAATTAAAAGACCCAACGTGGTCCGCATCGTTGAGAGGCGTGTTGGGTTCTGTTAATATTAGTATATGTTAAATCAGGTAAAATTACAACAATTATTTTTCTATTCTGCAACTTATATTTCAACCTTATAACTTTTTAATCGTTATAAGGTTCTAGCTATCGTTAAATTGTTTTTGCTGGGTTCATTTTCGCTCACTGTTGCTCGTACACTACCTTTTTTAGTATCACGAAACGTATACGAACGGTATATCCCTTGAACCACGTTCCAGCACGATTTGCCGCATTTTGCCCCGATGTGCTAAGTTTTGTTCATCTGTCATGACTTTTGCCGTGGCAGATGAATAGTACTTTTATCATCGTTTACAAAACTCCTTGTTTTCGCTGTTTTCCTTGTGTTTTATGGGGTTTTAGGGATTCTTCTTTTACCGCAGGGATTACCGTTTTGTCTTAAATATACAGCAACCAATTCTTTTATCGTAATGCGGGAATTTTGACTTATATAATCAATAACCCGCTGTTCTGCCTCATTAATTCTTACTTCATTGTTTGCTACTCTAATTATCCTTTATTTTTAATCATATCATTCACCTGTCTGACCTAAATAATCATTTACAAACTCATCAACATTTTTATAACGTACAACATTAACTCCCGCTTTTTGATATATTTCACGATATTTCTCAAGGCATTTATCATAAAGAAAGTTATTATTCTCTAAACATTCAGGATCATATTCTCCCATAATATCTATATCATCAGTTGCTAATTCAGATAAAATCCCTGAAAACATAAAATTAAAATTATTCATGTTCATAAAAGATGAAACTGTGTCTTCATTCCTAGCTGCTTCCTCAACTTTATTACGCCAGTTAGAAAACATTTCTTCATAAGTGCCTTTAATTTCATCTGCAATTTCACCTGACACCTCTCTTAGTGTTTTTTTAATATATGTGTGATTCTGTGTATATTTAAGTATGTTTTTGGCACAATTTCTGATTTCTGTAATATCCTTGCTTTTTGATATTCGTTTTATATCTTCCATATATTTTTCATCAATATTTTTTTCTATCAGTTCATCAAATATTCTTTTTGAACCGCGCTTGTAATAATCTCCATGAAATAACATTATTGCATCCAAGGTATAATATATTACCCCAAATGCATTCTTTCTTACATTTCCCAGGTCATCACTTAAATATAAATCTGCAAAATATTCTTTAGCATTTTTTATCAAATCGACTACCCTGTCGAATCGCTCGTCTGATTCTAAAAATCTTTTTGTTTTTTCTCTTAATTTGAGTAGCTCATCATATGCTTTCTGATCATTAACATATACTATCTTCGAATCCAATAATTTTGACAACTGTGCATGATGGCATTCTGAATCATATTTTAATCCGTCCCAGTTTGTACAATAAATATCATATCCTACTTGGTTATCTTCTAATATGAAGCCTGTTCCCAATTGCCATCCTTCATCATCTTTAATTAATATAAGTAAATCCAAATCAGATTTTTCATATTCATCGCCGGTTGCAACCGAACCATATATTCCTATAAGTGCCAATGAAGCAGGGCATACCTGTTTTGCCTTCTCTATTACTGCGTCTATTATTTTTTGATTGATTTCTTTCATTTTTTATTCTTCCTTTTTATAAATTTTAAAGTGACTTTACCCCAAAAGTTAACCATAAAAATGCTGATTATCTCCAATTACTACATATCCAGTTTCTAATTCTTTAACAAAATAAGGATTTTCTCCATTCTTAATCATTTCAATTCTATCGCATATTAAACACATAAATCTTCCTCCTTAAGAACTTTTTTAATTACAAATATTCTCTGCTGATAACCTCGCCTTTATTTTTTCGTAAACCGACAAGATACATCCATATCCATAATCATTTTGCTCTGATATAACAGATTTATCAATCTTTTATCAACACATTGTTTGAATCTTGCGCATTTTCCAAAGAATAATGTATTTTTTCTTCTACAATTAATTCCTCAATGCTATTTCTGAAAGTCTTTGAAGCATTACCGGAATATCCCAATCTTTTATACAATTCATTAGTTGATAAACTCTCTCTCTCCAACGTCTCTAATATAAGTTCCTTTATCTGATCCTTTGTTCTTCTTTTTTTCCATCCTTCTTTAAATTCAATTCTTGCCCACTCAACAACATTTTCTGTTAAAAGTTTTTCTATAGTAATTGGAATTGCCATAATTTACCTCCTCAACACCAAAATAAACTGTTCCACCCTTGTGATTTGCAAAAGCAATTAACTCATCAACAGCAAGTGAAATAATCTCTTTTTGATTTTTATTCTCTTCCACGATTTCTACCTGTTCATCAATCGTCATTAGCACTTGATGTTACTTCACTTCACTCATACGGTTTTATCCTCCAAAAATCAAAAGACCCAACGTGGTCCGCATCGTTGAGAGGCGTGTTGGGTTCTGTTAAAATTAGTATATGATATATTCGAAAAAAACACAATTTTTTTTGTATTTTTTTATCATTAAACACTCTGTTCAATTAGTTGAAGTACACGCAGTTCTCTTTTTATCATAATTTCATCAAAAAAGTTATCACTTTTGTACTCGCTGTTCACCTTAATCGCCGTTGCAATATCAACAATTTTTAAAACAAATTCTGCCTCTTTCTCATAGTCATCTAATTGCTGATTTTCAATCTGATTACTAACATCACAAAAATAGTAATAATTCTCCTGTTCAAAAATTGTATTCTCAGTGTTATCACTCTTTTGTCTTCGGAGAACACTTCCAAATTCCCTAATACTCTCAGGAATAACATTCATTCCGACTTCTTCTCTCACTTCACGAATAAGAGCCTCCGTCTTATCTTCCTCATCTTGTATTCCTCCTCCGGGAAATTTATAATATTTTTCTTTATTGCTGTATACAAGAGCAATCTTATTATCCTTCAGAATAATAGCTCTGGCAGATGGTCTGCGAAAAACACAATCTGTATCCTTATAATCCTTTAAATCAATTTCAAAAAGTCTCTTCATACTTTATCCTCTTTACATTTTTGGCTAATAGAATTATTTATCTAACAACCAGTCTGCAATATCACCGCATATAGCAAATTGATAAGCCGCTAACCGCATCATTAAGCTCCTTTCAAAAAAGTCGTCTACAGTCTTGAATCCGCCATGAATCTACTAAAACCTTCTTTTATCTTTTCAATATCAAATAAAATCAAATTATCAAAAGTTTCATTTTTCATTAAATAACGAACAAACCGAGTTCCGAGATAGTATCCCGTATCACCATACCCTTCGAATCTGGTCCAGTCGCCAAAATAACGCTGATTTTTATGATCCATGATATATATGTCTCTGTTAAATGAATCTCTTATTAATTCAAAATTACTATCACACCACTGTTTCCAGCCGTTAGCATCCTGCTGATAAAATTCCGGATTTCCAACAATTTCCTGTTCAAAAACCATTGCAATTCCTTCTGTAAAAAGCTGCCATAAAAATTGTTCCGGCAAAGAATATGACCTTTCATCCCATAATCCATGCTGCTTATGATAAATATGTCCTAATTCATGAAGAATCAAAGCCGTCATTTTTTCTTTTTCAAACCAGCCAAGTTCCATAATCTTTTCAATTCCAAGTAAAACAACCTGTCTGTCTAAAATCTCAACTGCCCATCCCGCTCCATTACAAAGTCCCAGGTAAAGAACAATATCTGCTTCTACGTCTTTATGGAATACTTCCATTATCCTCTCTTCAAGATTTTCCGTTATATTGCAAAATTCCAGAATAGTTCTGTTGCGTATTTCGTGATTTAAAAATACATTGTCTAAAATAGGCAGAAAATCCTTCTGCCAGGAAAATCCGGCTTCTATACACTCCTGCATATCATCCGTACAAATCTGCCTTACACCCGGTATTACATCATCTATATAATTATTCCATTTTTCAATATCAAAACGTCCTGCTTCAAATGAAGTAAGCATTTTTGACGAAGTATTTATCAGCCTCATTTCTGTCCTCCAAATCTAATCCTACCAACTAATTAACATTATAATATTTTTCCCATGGAACATCTTCCCATCCCGTGGTATCAAAACTATCACGTATACATTTACAATAATAATTAAGCTTATCCTGTATATGAGTTGCTTTATCCAAATCAATACAGTAACTTCCTGTCATAACCTCTTCAAAAATAGTAGCTCTGTCTTCTGTTGGATATGTCATTCCATAGCATCGTGTAAAATACAGTTCATCATATCCCATCCATTCACTACAATATTTTTCATATTTATCATATCCATATATTCCATAATCATAGGTATAAATATCATCCACCTTAGGATTAAATTGATTCCATTTATCATCAGCAAGCGGATAATCGTCAGTATCATTTCCTTCACTATCATCTCCCTCAGTGCTGATTTCATTATAAATATCAATATCTTCATCTTCACCATAGAATCTATCAAAGATTATAGATTCTATGGCATGACTCATTTCATGATTAAAAATTGATTCAAAGCCATATGAATATTCAATATCCACAACAACAATTATCATGTTGAAATTTGGGTCTGTAAATCCCGACGGCTGATCACCATCTGCCAAAAAATTACTTGTTTTTGTTATATTTCCAGACAATGTAACACTTAAACCATTATGACTTTTATTTTTAAATTGCTTAAAAAATCCATCAGGATATCTTCCCAACTGTTCATCTAAACGTTCTAATGAGTCACTAACTAAACTATAATCAATTGACTCACTAACTAAATAATCATCATATTTGCCTCTTCCTTCTTCTCCTATCTTGATATCTATATCATACTTATTCTCTAAGTCATCAGCTCTTTCTCTAAGAGGTTTTAATTCTTCACTTAATTCTCCAGGTAAATAATTTAAAATTTCTTCACTGTCACTTGCAAGAAACAATTCATCAGAAGAAAATTCCGATATTTCTATAGCCTCATTAGTTATGTTTTCTTCCCGTGGTATCCAATTAAAATAACAGCTATAATCTCCACATCCTAAACTAAAAACAATATTCCCTTCTGATAATTCAAAAATATCACTATATATATAAATATCCATAATTTCTTCAGAATCCAGAACACCACCATCAATCAGACAATCATGAATATTAACACTAGAAGATGCCACTATCATATCTTTATCAAAAATATAAAAATCAACTTCTTCTTCCATTAACATAGCTGCTAATACTCTGCCATCAGATAAAATCCTGTAGCTTGTCATAACCTCTTCTCCTGATGAAACATATTTATATCCTGTATCCCCATCTACATAATCATATAAAACAGTTTTATTCTCATCAAGATAATCTGTCATAGGCATATGTCCATTCGTAAATTCATATACAAAACTGGTATCATTAAAAAGATATACTACCTCTCCTGTAGAAATATCACTCATAATTCTATATTGCTGGCCATTATCATAACCTGCATCTAAAATAAGATATTCTCTGCCATTTGACACACCATAATCATAAATATAATTAACATTATCAAAATATTCTATTTCAACATCATAAGATTTATTATCATCCAATGCCATATACTTTAGCTTATTATCCTTCAGATAATAAACCTTTTCCATATTCTGATCAGGAAAAACATTATCAACTGATTCATCTAAATCCAAATGACATATTTCATTTAAATCATAATCATACAAAGTAGAACTATATTCAGATTTTTCATAATCAGCATGCTGTATAACAATATAACTGTCCTTACATGTCACATAATCATCAAATGATAATTCCATCTTTATTTCTGCGGCTTTAGTATCTGTGTCTATGAACACAATATAGCGTTTTCCATCTTCTGCGTCACAAGAAACGATAGCTTTATTATCTTTTAATCCTGCTAAAATATTCAATCTGGTCTGTTCATAATCTATCATCTCATTTTTCACGCCAGCATAAAGTGTAATATCACCATATTCATTTTTTATATTTTTATCATCATAGTAAGTAACATTTGATAACTCTATTTTGTTTTTTACACTGGCATCCTTCTTGCTATTGGTAAAAACTTTTTTATTAGCACATCCACTTAACCCTAATACAACAAGCACTAAAATCACCAATATTTTTCTTTTCATTTTTCCAGACCTCCCTATCTTTTGCTTCGTATTATTTTTTCCAGACCTCCTCATCTTTTGCTTCGTATTTAAGCAAAAACTTCATGAATTTCTTTCTTGCTTCCTTAATCAGACTATCATTTCTGCTATCAAGAGCTGATTCAAATTCACGAAGATGGGATTCAATCAAAATTCTTTCTATACCAAGGCTTTCTTCATACAACCTCTCACCTTTGAAAATAAGAAGTCTGTTTTCCTCCTGATCTCTTGGATGAATCTTTAAAAAAGAAATTTCTTCAAAACGTTTTTTTATCTCTTCATCAGTCATATCTACACTCTGATTCTTGAATACCTGTTTTTTCACTTCACCTGTAGACAGTACTCGAACCTGAACTTCCAAAAGAGAATTGATATCATAAGTATAAGTCACATCTATTCCTTCACGACCTGCCTTATCCGGAGGCACATTAACAGTAATTTCCCCAAGATAAAGATTATTTTTTGCAAAACGGCTCTCACCCTGAAGTACATCCACACAAAGTTTTTTCTGATTATCATAAGATGTATAAAATCTGTCTGTTCTGCTGGCTGGAATTACTGTATTTCTCTCAATTATAGGATGATAATGTCCGCCTTCCTTACTTCCATCTTCCCTATCAATTGTCACTTCAGTTCCAAGTGTAAATGGACATACATCCGTAAGAATAAGTTCTTTTACAGCTTTATTTCTCTCCTTCATGGCACCCTGGATAGCTGCTCCTAAAGCTACTGCTTCATCAGGATTAATACTGCAATCAGGAATTTTCTTAAAGATTTTTGCTACAAATCTTCTAATCATGTTCATTTTTGTAGCTCCACCAATTAAGACAACTTTATCAAGATCTGAAATTTTAATACCTGCATCATTTATGCTCTGTTTTAAAGGCACCTTTATTCTGTCAAAAAGTTTAGCACATTTTATTTCATATTTTCTTTCATTTACTTCAAAATCAACACTTTCTCCGTCTATTACGCAATGCATAATATTTTTTTCATTATCGTCCATACCGCGTTTGCATTCTTCTGCTTTTTTCTTTATATGACAAATAGTTTTATCATCTAATAACTGACGGTCAAATTCAGGATGTTCCTCAAAAAACATATCCACTAAGATATCCGTAAAATCTTCACCACCAAGGAAATTATCCCCTGAGACGGAATGTACCTCTAAAATATCACCAATCATTTCAAGTATGGAAACATCAAGAGTTCCTCCTCCAAGGTCAAAAACAAGGAACTTTTCATCCTTATCTTTCTCGTACAGACCGTATGCTACAGCTGCTGCAGTAGGTTCTGAAATAATTCGCTCCACCTTAAATCCTGCCATTTCACCCGCAAGCTTTGTTGCACGTCTTCTCTCCTCATTAAAATAAGCAGGCACACTAATTACAGCTTCTTCAACCGGAACACCCAGATAATGCTCAGCATCTTCCTTTAAGGCTTTTAAAACCAAAGCAGATAACTCCTGTGCACTAAACTCAAAGTCCTTTTCATATTCAATGCCATTTTCCACAAAATGTTTTTTTCCAAGGTGAAATTTTTTATTGCTTCCCATATCTCTCTTAAATACGCTGGCAGAAGAACCCGGATATAAAATTTCACGCTCTTTTGCTGTTTCACCTACATATATTTGTCCCTCTTCATCAACACTTACAACAGATGGTGTCAGATTTTTCCCCAATCTGTTAGGTATTATCTTTGCACCATCTTCTGTATAATATGCAATCAGGCTGTTTGTTGTTCCTAAATCAATTCCAACTATCATATTTTATTTCACTAATCCTTCTCTTTGATGTTGTTATATATTAACATTCATTTATTAATCTTGTTATATATTTTCTACTTGCATTTCCAGCACTATCCAAAGCAATTTTATAAGCTTGTAATGCTTCCATTTTATTGCCTCTTAATTTTTCTAAATGGCCTTTTAAAATATAATATTCAAAACATTTACACTTATCACAATGTGTACAAATCACTCTGTTTTTCATTCCTTCTACACATTTTTTCAGTGCTTCTAAATCATTCATTGCATAATAATACAAGCCAATCTCATAAAATTTTACCCTTGAATAACCATTTTCCTTTAACCATCCTTCAACTCCGCCATGATCATTTTCCAATTGACGAAGATATGTCTCAAAATGCTTTTTAGCCTTAATTCGTTTTCCATAAAATGCAAATAATGTGGCCGTCATAAGATTATTCTTATGTATGTTATAGCGATCTTCCGCCTTGACATATTCTCTCATTTCAAACACAGGTTTAATTGCCAACTTTACATCTCCATAATTTTCAAAAAAGAAATCTTTAAGGCATTCATATCCATACAATCTGACATTCGCATGAAACCTTATAAATTCACGATATTCCTTTAAAGCCTTTAATAAATCTTTATCATAACCTGTATTACCATTAACAAAAGACATATCCGGTAAAAGCCCTGTTAAATAAAACCATAAACTGTTAAATGATGTAATTTCCGCACCTTTCTCTGAGAGCATATCAATTACAGTCCTATAACCAAGGAACTTTTCATAATCTGTTTTTCCATTTTGAATGGCATTTCTGCCCTTTTCTAAAAGCTCGTCAAAACGCCCCTGAAAATAATACAATCGAATTAATTTTTCAAATGCCCACTCCCTGTTGTACTTATAACCATTTAAAATTATTTCTTCCAACCCATCGTAGCGATGAAGTGCCATGGAAGAACATATGAATTTATCATATTTACTCTGATAATAATCATCTTTTTCTAAGTCCCTAAGTTTTAAACAGAGATTATAGGAATTCTCAAAATCTCCTTCATAACGATAAACCTTTTCAAGCATTCTCATTACCTGAACTGAATCCGGCTCTTTTTCGTAAAGGTCTAATAAATCTTTCTTACACTCAGCAATCTCATATTTTTCCAAATTAATTTCTGCCCTAAGTCTTTGAACGTCCTCATCCATATATAACTCAGCCTGTTCATTAACATGCTTTAATGCAAGATTAATTGTCTCATCCTTCTTATCGTTACGGAATTTAAAAAGATAAAACTCCGCTAAACATCTGTTAACGCTTGTGTGCTTTGGATTATTTTTATACACTGACATATAAATATCAAATGCCTCATCGTCCTTATTCATATACCAGTAATTTTTTCCAAGTCTTAATCTGTTATAATCAATATCATCCTGTTTAAATGCCAGATTTGCTGTATAATCAAAATACATAACAGCATTCTGATATTCTCTTCTTCTCTCATAATAAATTCCTATCCACCAATTTACTTTTCTGGTACATCCTGGATAAAAATCAGTTGCTTTTTCCATGGTCTTTGTAAAATAAGTCTCATCATCCGATACATATGCCATAAATATAATAATATCCGCAATTTCTGACTTTGTAAGATTTGTTTCCTCATTTATAAGACGAGAAATACATTCTTCAATTTCTGCAAATATTTTAAAAGCAGGTTCCTGCTTGAATTTTGCATACAATTTAAACAAATCAAGTATTACACTGTCCGCCCCATGTTCCTCTGCAAACTTAAACAATTCATTTGCATCTTCAAAACGTCCATATTCAAGATATGCCATAAGTGGCGAAATATAAATATATGGTATATCAAGATTATCCGGAATAAGATTTCTAATAGAATAAAAATCGTTAATAACATTCTGTTGATAATTTAATTTATAAAAAGCCTGAGAACGAAGCTGGTATATATAATACCAGTCAGTTCCTCCATTTAAAATCTCATCACAGACATCAATACATTTGCTGTACTGCTCATTATCATAATAAATCAAAGCTCTTTCACGCTGATAATAAATCATATCACGCATGTTTTTTTCTACCGAAACGCATTCCTCAATTTTATTAATAGCTTCACACAGATATTCATCTGCCTGTCGATAATTATCCCTTGTAGCCTTATTATTCTCCAGAACATCTCTGGATTTCTCATGATAAGCCATTGCTAAAGTAGCAAGAAAAAGCCCTTCTCTTTCAAGCATCTTTTCTTCTTCTTCACCCTCAGCTTTCTTTTCCTTAACCTTAAGAATTAACTCATGAGCACGAAGTAAATATGGAATCGCCTCATCATACTGTTTATTTCTTGCAAGGCATCTTCCTAAAAGATTATTATAAGTATATTCTTTTTTACCGCCTTCTACGGGTTTTCTTGGCTTAATATATTCAATGCATTCCTCAAACTGTTCATTTTGAAAATAACTCCATCCAAGCTCATAAGCACTGTCTTCATTTCCATTTTCAGCTTCTTCACGGTACTGATTTATAAGTTCCTTATTTGCATTTTGCATATAAAAAATAAGTGTTGGATATTCTGAATATTTCCCCATACACTCAATAGCCAGTTCCTTAGCCTTTTTATTTTCTCCTGCATCCATATAAAAACGAACGCAGTCAGATATTATATAAAGTCTGTCTGTCTCTTTTGCCAGATATTCACGAATTTTTTCTGATTTTTCTTTTTGGCCTGTAACTTCATATCCCAGCACATAACCTTCTATAAGATGATGATTATTTAAATATGGATTTTCATCATCTCCTAATTTTCCCACCAGGTCATTAAAACAATCTTTAACTTTTTCAAAATCCTTTTCATAAAAGGCTACGACTTCTTCAATAACAGTTGTGTAAATATGGGAAATATCCATTTTTTTATTTTCATCAATTTTTTCATGAATCGAAGAAAAATCCCTCTCATCAGGATTTTTTATCAATAACTGTTCATATAACCCATCAAAACACTGTGACTGATTTCTGATTAACTCATCCGGATTCCCATTAAGATTCCCATAAAAATAATTATAAAATCCATCATCTGTTTTTTTGTCTATCTCATTAAAAACATAATCAATGAAATTTCCAGGGAATTTTTCAACAAGTACTTCCCTTTTTCCCTTTATACCAAAAATTTCTTCTATCCTATTCCAGACAAAATATGGCATAAAATAATCTTCCATTATATAAACTAAAAGTCTTTCAGCTGCCATATCCTGTGTATCTAATGACTTACAAATTTCTTTATCAAATATTTTTTCCCACTCATCAGGATTAACACGTCTGCTATAGTTTTCATAAATCTCTCTAATCTCATCAATCCAGAGATCAAATTCATCTTTTTCTTTACTTTCTTCATCTTCATTAGATTTTGCATAAGCTATAGCTTCATCATATGCTTCACGTAATCTTTTAAAACCTTCTGCATCATCCTCAGGATTTACCCTCTTTAATTTAGCATAATATGCGGCTTTTATAGCTTTTTCATCTTTAGTTTTTTCTGTTTCAAGTTCTTCCCAAATTTCAAATTTTTCCATTAAGTTCTCCTATTTTTTCGTCAATTTAAGTCGTCAATGATTCCATTATTTAATAATTTTATTCTTATAATAATTTTATTCTTATAATAATTTTCAATATAATAAATTCCAATATAATAAATTCCATCAAAAAATTTGTCAAATTGAAAGTGAGATAAGTTTATTTATATGTATCTCTACTGCATCAAGACAAGGAAGTACACAATTATCCGAATTAAGCAAAAGCGGCAATTCAGTACAACCTAATATTACAGCCTCTATCCCCTCTTCATCCTTCATACGCGAAATAATTGTATTAAATTCTTTTAATGTACTTTCCTTAACAATGCCTAATTCAAGCTCATTTAATATTCTTTCTGCTACCAGGTTTCTTTCTTTCTCATTTGGAACAACCACATCAACGCCTGCTGCAATCAAGTCTTTTTTCATGTATTCCTTCTCCATGGTAAAAATTGTTCCAAGAAGTCCAACTTTCTTTATTTTCCTTGAAAGAACCTCATCACAAACAGCTTTCGGAATACTTACCAGATCAACTCCACTTTCACTAACAATCTCATCATATACAATATGCATTGTTCCTGCAGTAAGGGAAATCACCTCAGCCCCACTGTTTTTAAGATTGTTTACTTTCTCTAATAAATAACTTGTAAGTTCATCATATTTTTCATCACAAACCATCTTCCAAGCTCTGCGAAAATCAACGCTTTCAATCATAATTTCAGGCATGGCTTCTTTATTTGTAAGCTCATCTATTCTGCTATTAAGTTCTTTATAATACATTAAAGTTGATTCCGGACCGGTACCACCAACTAAACCTATTTTTTTCATACTATTTTTCATAATGATTTTTCTCCTTTAGTTGCTTTTGCTACATCATACGTTTTATTATACAACAATAGGAATTATATTTGTAATCAAATAATCCCCTCAAAACAAATCCAGCATATTATCCAAATAAATCTCTTCCCTGACATGCAATTGATATTCCGGTTTTGTCAGATAATATAGCAAAAATTCTAACACCAGTGCACTTCCAAGGCCACGTCCTTCTATTTTAAATTGAGAAAAACCCTTAGGAAGATACCAATTTCTAATTTTATCTATTCCAATAAATCCAGGATTATTCATAGCTTTTGTAAAACGATATCCCTCACCTTTTTCACTTCCCGCACATAATGCCTTGGAATCCTTATTTTCAACATAAATCCTACTTACATTCTCATAACATTTTTTGCGATTTTTACATCCAAAATCACAGCACTCATTACAAAGAAATTCAACCTTATCTTTTTGATTCTGAGACATTTTTTCTAAGAGTTCCAACTTATTATTTAAACGAAAATCCGGCACAACATATCGAAATTCTTCTCTTTCAAGTTCTTTTAAAAACAATGAAAATTCATCCAGAACTTTTGTTGTGGATGAAACAAAATAAAGATTTTTATAATTATTTTTCACATAATCAAGTAACAAATCCGAGTATACAATCAGCCCATTTTTTACCTTGTTTTCGTTATTCAAAAGCTCGCATAACCCATTACAAAATTTATCATCCAAATGTCTTTTTTCCAATAAAGAATTACTAAAAGTCAATCTTGCAGATATACCATATTCCTGTAATAATTCCAAAACTTTTTCTGGTTTTACTTCTCCATATTCTACCCTGCCTCCTGCCCATAAGCATTCTTCAGGTGCTCCATAAATAGAGCCAATTTCACAACATTCATAAAAATACTCCGGATGTTTTTTAAATAAAGGCAGGAATCTTTTGTATAATTCATAAAATTCAAACAATCCTGGCAAATGAAAATATGCTTTTTTACTTTTAATATCTTTATTTATCACGACAGTACCTCTGACTACTTCTAATTAATCACTCAATTCAAATCCCACAATCTCCTCATACGGATTTGTTTTTGCAAGCCCCATATAAACCACACTTGCTTTAATCGGAACAAAATATTTCTGTAGTACTTCAAATGCCTTAACCATTTCATCTTTTGAAAGTTTTTTCCCGATTGTTATGTGTGGTAACCATGAATATGGCATGTAATATCTGCTTTGTTTTATTTCAGGAATATCATTTAAAATATCATAAACTTCCTGTACAAGTCCATGCAAATACTCATTTAACACAGGTGTAACATAGATAACATAAGGTAAAAATCATTACTCATCTAAAAATTCATCTAAATGCCTGACAAAAACATCAACTAGTTTTGGATCAAAATGTTTCCCTGCTCCTTCTTTAATAATCGATACCGCCTTATCAACAGGCATTGCTTTTTTATAACAACGCTCAGAAATAAGTGCATCAAATACATCTGCTATTGCCATTATTCTTGCAGAAAGCGGAATATCCTCACCTGATAAATTATTTGGATACCCACTTCCATCCCATTTTTCATGATGTGCAGTTGCAATATCAGATGCAAACTCTATATAATCTTTATCTGTTATTCCTTCAAGAATCTGTCTGATTACCTTACCGCCCGCAGATGCGTGTTTCTTAATTTCCTCAAATTCTTCCGGTGTAAGTTTTCCAGGTTTTTTTAGGATTTTATCAGAAACAACAATCTTCCCTACATCGTGAAGCGGCGCTAAAGAATATAAAAGTTCTATAAAATGATCATCTATGACATCAGTATAAACTCCATCATTTAAAGCATCTTCTGCAAGAATTTTTACATATCTTGCAGTACGAACAACGTGCTCACCTGTTTCAGCATCACGGTTTTCAATAAGGTTAGAAAGCCCCGATATAATATTTATCTGCATATTTAAAACTTTTTCCTGATTTGAAACAAGCTCCTCTTTAATATCCTCCTGGATCAGATCATTATAATAAATGTAGCAAAGACAAGCAGAAATACCTATAGAAACATATGCAATATTAATCATAAAAAAAGTCATAGGAATTATACCACCAAGCAAAACTACAATTACCATAATTATTGTGAGCAAATCTCTATGTTGAAATTTATAACCTACTATAATAAGACTGATAACAAGATAAAGCATGCCAATCGCATACAAAATTTCATAAATATAAAAGAATTCTCCCCTGAAATATCCCTGATTATTAAAATAAAAAATATATCCGAATGGTGCACAAACCACTTCCATAATTAAACTTATAACAAAAAATATACTTCCTATTTTTGCCTGATGATTCAGACCTAAAGCCCCTGAAAAAAGGACAGCAAGCATTGGAGCTATACTAAACTGAATCACAGTGATAACCGTTAATATACCTGCATACGAAGGATTATAATAACCTGAATGAACTAAAAGCTCAGCAAAAGAACAAATGATAATTGAAAGAAATGTTAAAACATACCAAGTCTTCTGCGTTTTATTAAACCCGGAATAAGTAACAACATGCATTATCATTGCAAGCATTAATAATCCAATAAGAATAATACTGCTAATATAAATAGTCATAGAAATCCCCCTTCCATGATACATTATAAAATCGCGGCTATCTTTTAATCTTTATAATTTTATTCCTCAAACGGTCTTATTCTTAAAGTAACTCCTAAATCATCACAAATTTTCTTACATATGGAAATTTTTTCTTCCGGCATAACCTTTTCAACTACAGTCATTACAACATTGGGAACATATTTTTTTGAAAGAACGGCAAACTCTTTAACTGCATCAAATGATTCAATTCCAAACTTAGAACGTGTAAGTTCATAAAATTCCTCTTTAGTTGGAGCATTTAAAGAAATAGAAACTGTATCTACCCTTCCTTTAAGTTCCTTAGTAATATCCTTTTCATAAATCAGATTTGCAAGACCGATTGTATTAACTCTGACTTTTAAATCAGGATATTTCTCCTTTAAAAAATCAATCAGACTACACATATCATAAAGACGCTCTAACGGCTCGCCAAAGCCACAAAAAACAAGCTCATTTATTACACTTAAATCATATTTAGAAAAAAGATTCTTCATGGTTTCTATAGAAGGCTCACCTTCTTTTAACCATAGGTTATTATCCTCTTCCATATTTTTTATATGTCTAAGGCAAAAAACACAGTTACATGGACATTTATTTGTCATATTAACATATATATTTTTCCCTGTTAAATCACCACTTTTTGCAATATCAAGATAACCTTCACTACCAACTTTTCCTGTAACTGTATATAAAATCATTATTAATCCTCCAAAAGATCCTTTAAGTACATTTCAAAACAAAGTCCCCAATGCTCAGGAACCTGATTTTCTTCGCAATATTTTATGCATTTAGAAGCAAATGACGCTGCTATTTTTACAGAATCATAAAAACTGTGTCCATTTAAATATTTACCTGCAATTACTGAACTAATAACATCACCGGTACCACTTCTGTCCACACCAATTCTGTCAACCATAACGATTCTTGCTTCTTCATCCTTGCTATAAATATAATTCATAATCTGTTTTTTATGGAATGGAATACCTGTTACAACAATGTGTTCCGGTCCTTTACCAGCAAGTTCCATACACATTTTTCCAATTTCTTCAATGCTAAATTCACCATTACCATAATCAATATCAAGAAGTGTGCATAATTCCGTAAGATTAGGAGTTAAAATATCTGCGTACTGCACCAAATTCTTCATCTTATCACACATTTTCTTAGTATATGTCTCATAAAGCTTGCCATAATCACCCATTACAGGATCAACAAGCACCATTGTATTTTCTTTTTTAAATGTCTTGATAAAATCAATAACAATATCAACCTGTTCTTTAGAACCCAAAAAGCCGGTTGCTATTCCATCAAAATCCAAATTCAAATTTTTATATGTCTGAATATATTCTTTCATTTTCGGAGTATAGTCATCAAAAAAATACTCCTCAAACTGTGTATGTGCAGATAAAATCGCTGTTGGTACTGCAACAGCCTGTATTTTCATAGTTGATATAATAGGCGAAGTTACGGCAACAGAGCATCTTCCAAAACCTGTTATATCATTAATTAACGCCATTTTTTTTTGCTTCATTTTATTGTCTCCTACTGTTAAATAAAATCATAGTTTCAAATAACCAAATCTATAATAATTATAGTATAAACCATTCTCAACAATCAAGGTTATTATGGGGGGTTATGGTAATATATGATACTTTTATTTCACTAATATATTAACTTAAAATCCAAAAACATCATAAATCTGTTTTTATCCAATCTATTCAAAAAAATAGAGCCATGTATGGTAAACCACACATCGCTCTTACAAAACGTTTCCGTTTTTTCGTGTACGTTTATATTACCCTTCCGAGAACCAAAAGTCAATAATTTTCTCAATAAAATCATATTAACATCGAATCAATTTTATCTATCAAAGTAATATCTGCCGGAAGCCAGGATACATCATATAATTCATCTTTTTTTAACCATTTTGCATCCTCATGCTCCTTTAAGAATAATTTACCAGAAACAATTTCAGCAAAGAAAACATCCATTGATAAATGAAATTCCGGATAATCATACTCTATGGTATCTATAAAATCACAGACTTTTATATCTACATCAAGTTCTTCTTTTATCTCTCGTTTAAGTGCATCCCTGGGTGTTTCTCCATCTTCTATCTTTCCTCCTGGAAATTCCCATCCACCTTTAAATTCTCCATAACCTCTTCTGGTTGAGAAAATTACAGGTTCATTATTTTCATTTTTTCCTTTAATTACTGCTGCAACAACTCTTATTGTTTTCATATATCCTCCGTCAACTATGCATTTACAATATATTTCCCTAAATCTTCCCTGACATTTATCTTTATTTCATCAATAATATATTCACATTTATCTTTTTTCAATCCAGCTTTTATTCCAACACTTAGCAATTCCTTAACACCTGGATTTTTACCATTTCCATCAACTGATGTTGTATGTTCACCCCAGTAAGTATTGCTAAAGGTCAAATCATATGCAGGTGATAATTTCCATTTATTATTTTTTTCATCGTACATATAACTAAAATTTTTTACATGATCATCCAAGTTATGCGCAAATACATTAAAGCACATTCTTCTAAACATATTTTCTATATCGTTCTTATTTTCCTCTGTTAGAATTCTCGTAAGTTTAAACAAATCATTATAATCTACGCAAGGTGCAAGAAAATCCGCTTCTAACAAAGCTGCTACTGTAGCTACATGAACATTATCACTTCCATTTTTTTTATCAAATCTTACCGTTCCAAAATATCCATCACATACATTTGATTTAAACAAATGAGTTTTTGTCATTTCTATTCCACAACGTTTTGCACATAAAGAATAATTATATTCCTGAATTCCAATATTGTCAGAATCAAATTGAGATGCAAATTTTATAATCCAATTTTCATCATCAATAGTTGTTAAGATTTTAGGCCTGGCTCCACCACTGCTACCTGCCATTTTAAATATACTATCTAAATCTTTAGAATATTTTGTCTTTAATATTTTAGTACATTCCCCGGCAATATAGTCTAAATCAGATATTGTATTTATATCAGTAACCTCATAATCCGGCTCATATTCCAATGCGCCCATTCCAGATTTTCCAACCATTGCAAGTCTGTCTAATATATTAATGTTTTTATCTAATTTTTTTTCTGTAAGTAATCTATCTAATAATAATCTTCCCCATGCATCAGGAAGACTATCTGCAAATATTCCAAATAATCCTCCAAAAAAGTTTTTTGTAGGAACAAAAACTTTTTTTTCTAGAGGTAACGAAAAAGGGCTGATGGAAAATCCATTTTCAAGCCAGTTTTCCTCGTAAGAAAATGCAACCATTCCATTATTTAACATTGCAAGTGTTCCAACATATCTTCCATTATATTTTACCTTTAATGATTTCAAACCAAATACTTTATCATTTTTGTTCATTAATTACCTCCTCAATAGAAAGATATGGAACTGAACTAAACAACGATTTGATGTCATCAACTGCATCAAGCTGAACTGCAATCTTAGTTAGTGACAAAAGACTTATATTACCGGTCATCTCAAACCGCTTGATTGAGCCATAACTCACTCCTGTCAATTCGCTTAATTTCTGTTGTGATATACCTCTGCGTTTTCTTACTCTTCTAACATTAGCTGCTACTATCAAATTAATTTCTTCCGGAGTTTCCCAAATATACTTCTTCATAAAAAATTCTCCTAAAGCATCTTAAAAATCACATTATCTATACATTATTATAGATAATATATTATCTATAATCAAGCATTTTACAGGTTTTTAGATAATATATTATCTGTATAATTAAATTTATTTAACGATATTCTATATCAACTTTCCTTAACTTATATACAACAATTATGCATTTACAATATAATCATAAATATCTTCCCTGACAGGTTTATCAAGTATCCACTCAATCTCAACCGCAGTTTTATTAGTATTTGCCATTGTAAATTCTTTTGCATTTCCACTTGCAACCATATGTCCAAGATAATAAAATTCTTTTGAAATTTTATCATCTTTATTTTTTCTTACAAACAATTCCACAGATATATTTCTTTCTTTTGCTTTAAGAAAATTCTGAACATCCTCAGAATTAATATTTCTACCTGACTTTGAAATTGCTATTAAGCGATTTCTAAATCCTGGCACAAAATGATCTTCGTATTTTGTTGTGTCGCTAATATTGTCAGACTTATCATAATTAATAAACACGGGATAAGTTTTTGTATTTTTATCAAATTTATATCCACCAATATTTAATGCTACTTCATTTTGTTCCCAGTTAAGAAGCCTGCATACATCTTCGTATGTATATTTTTTATACAAAACAAAATCCGTACCACCATAATTTTCCATATAATCTCTTTTATATCGGCTTATTCCAAAGTCTACAAGCTCTCTTAAAATATAATAAAAATCATCATTTGCAATCATTTCAACAAATGTTTTTGAGGGTTTATAGTCATTATTATCTTTTTCAATCAGCACACAGTTAGCATAAGTTTTTTTACCTGACCCTGTCTGAAATTCATTGGTCATAATGTTAATAATATTTTTTTGTTGTTTACTGCTTAATTCTTTTCCATATTCCTTTAAATCACTTATAAGTCCGGCAAATAAGCCCATCTTTGACATTCCACGTGCAGTTTTTATTATCCTGTCTAATAATTGTAATTCCTGTATTCTCTTTCCATTTGCCAATTTTTTTGAAATAAATTCAACAACTTTTTCTTCATCAGATGATAATCTTATTTTATATTCTTTTTCATATTTCACCAAAAATTTATAATATGAACCAAGAGTATTATTTTCAAAAATACGCATTACATCCATTTCACCATAATTATCAAAATCAAGAAGTCCTGGTATTTTTCCTAACTTATTTTTCAAATTAAGATAATTTTCCTTAATTAATCTGATATCACTAAAGTTTGCATTATCTACCGATGCAAAAATTCTTTTTTTACTTATCTCGTCAAAATGAATTGTTGAAGCACCTGGAATTATCCTTCCACCTTCTGTTATATATCTTCGGATATTGTCTTTATTGTAGGTTCTATCTCCAGACAATGCTATTGGAATCATAAAGTTATTCTGATAATTCCCTATAAAATCAAGTATCACAACATATTCTTTTCCATCAGCTTTTCTAAGTCCACGTCCAAGTTGCTGGATAAATACAATTGGAGATTTTGTTGGTCTCAACATTACAACCTGATTTACTTCTACAATATCCACACCTTCATTTAATATTTCAACCGAAAAAATATAATCCAACGATTTTTTCTCATTATTCTCATCCTGCTCATCCATTGCAAGTCTCTCAAATGCATCTTTTCTTTCTTCTTCCGACGCATCTCCATTTAAAGCTATAGTTCTAAATTTTCTTCCTGTTTCAGGATTAATTATCTGATTAAATTTTTTGGATAATTCTTCTGATTCCTTTATACTGCTGCAAAAAATTAAACCTTTAACTTTCTCTCCGCTATATCCATAATAATTTGTCTGATTAATAATATGCTTTATACGCTCATCACTTGTAAGAAATGTAAAATCCCTTTTATCAATGTTATCGCCATCAACATTTAAATCAGTTATTCCAAAATAGTGAAACGGACACAACAAATCTTCTTCCATGGCCTGCTGCAAACGTATTTCATAAGCTATTTGATAATTAAACAACTCATAAACATTTCTACCTTCAACATTATCATCCCTTTTATCAGGTGTCGCTGTCATTCCAAGCCATAACTTTGGTGTAAAATGATTCATTATTTTCTGGTAGGTATCTGCAGGAACGTGGTGTGCTTCATCAAGAATAATACAATCAAAATTATTTTTATCGTACCTTAACAAATGCTCATCTCTATTAAGAGTCTGAACTGTAGCAAAAACATAATCCGCATCATATTCATAATTTCCTGCACCAACATAACCCATTTTAATATTATTACCAAAAACCTTTTTATAAGATTTTTTAGTCTGTTTTGCAAGCTGACCTCTATGAACTAAAAATAACACCTTCTTAAATCCTAATTCCCTCATTGCAAAGGCAGATGCATAAGTTTTTCCGGTACCCGTAGCAGATATAAGCAATGCCCTGTTTTCTCCGGAATTAATAATTCTTTTTAAATTTGTTATAAAACCTACCTGCATACTATTAGGTTCTAATTTATACTTTTCAAGAGAAGTAACCTGATCTTCTCTTGCTATTTCTCTTTGGTGTTTAATAATTTTATAGCGTTCTTTATAATTATCTATAAATTCATCAAAACTTAATGTGTTTTTTGAATTCCATAATTCATTAAACTCTTCTAATATTTCTTTTGTAATTTCACCATCTTTTGTAGAAACTATTTTAGTATTCCATTCACGATTATATGTAAGCGCAGAACTTGTTATATTTGAGCTACCAATAATAATACGATACATTTCATCTTTCTTAAAAATATATCCCTTTGTATGAAACCCAGTTTCACCCTTATTAACATCATACATTTTTAAAACAATATTAGATAATTCATTTAATTTTTCTAATGCTTTTGGCTCACTAAAAGTAAGATAATTTGTAGTCAGAATTTCACCAGGAATATTCTTTTCTTCTAACTGTTTTAAAATCTGAAGCAGTGGCGTAATTCCGCTCATTGTAATAAATGCCACACTTATCTGAAATTTATCACATCTTAACAATTCATCTTCAATTGAATTCAGAACCTTTTTCCCACTTTTATAATCATTAGAAATAAAGGCCGGTCTGTATACAAGAGAAGACGCAACCGATCCATCTATATATGCTGTTTCAAAACCTTTTCTAATATCATCTATCATACTATCCCCCTATTCCACAGAGCCCATCCACTCCGTTGCAAGATACAAAGGAACATTTACCATCCAATCCTGATTACGATATCCGGACATTGAAAATCTGCATGGCTTTAAATTATTGTTATTTTCATACACAATACGCAAACTTTTTGATTTCAGATTTTCCTCTGCTTTAACTTCTATTGGATAAACTTCTTCTTTCTGTACAAGAAAATCTATTTCTAATGGTGAATCAGCTTTTGAATAATAATATAACTTATAGTCCATTGATATAAGCTCCTGGGCAATAAACTGTTCTGTAAAAACTCCTTTATACTCAGAAAAATAATTTTCACCAGCAATTACTTCTTTTGCAGTTACATCTGTCATAGCACCTAATAATCCAAGATCTAAAATAAATATTTTAAATGCCGAAATATCTTCATAAAACTTTAACGGACGGTTTAATTTATTTACTCTGACAATTTTATGAATCAGGCCTGCATTTATAAGCCATTGTAAAGCATTTTCAAATTCTTTTGCTCTGGCACCTTTTTTTATCAAACCGTATATAAATTTTTTATTTTCTTTTGCAAGCTGAGATGGTATGGAATTCCACAACATTGAGACCTTAGATAACTCTGACGAAGGTACATGCTTCGAAAAATCCTTCTCATATTCAGAAAGTATTCTCTTTTGAATTATACGTACCTCATTAAAATCCTGTCTGTTAACATACCTATTTACTACCTCTGGCATTCCTCCAACATAATAATACTGTCTGAGTAAATCTATGAATTTTCTCGAAAACATTGATAATTCATTCCAACGATGTTCTTTCATCTGCTCAACAAGGATTTCATTACCTGATGCAATTAAAAATTCCTTGTATGTCATTGGAAACATTTTAAGTTCATCAACTTTCCCTACGGGATATCCTGTTCCTGTGTGTAAACTAACTCCTAGTAAACTTCCTGCAACTATTATATGATAATCCTTAGCATCTTCACAAAAATATTTTAGTGCTGTTAAGCCCTGTGGTACCTCTTGAATTTCATCAAGCACAATTAATGTATCTTTTGGTAAAATAGTTTCAGAAGTAAGAGATGAAAATATTCTTATGAGACGCTCAGTATCATAATCATAAAAAAAATTTTTTATTTCTGTCACTTTATCACAATTTATATAAGCCATATTCTTATATTCATTTTTTCCAAATTCCTTAATTATCCAGGTTTTTCCAACTTGTCTTGCTCCATCAACTATTAATGGCTTTCTATTTTCTTTATTCTTCCATTCTAAAAACTTATCATATATTTCTCTATACATTAAATTCTCCTAATCACGAATTTCCCTATATTTTAAATATATAATACAAAAAAACAATCATAATTTCAAATGATTTTTACAAAAAAATTAACGAAAGTCAGTGCTAATATTACATTTTTATGAACGAAAGTTGATGTTAATTTTACATTTTCATGAACGAAAGTTATTATTAATCTTACATTTTCGTGAACGAAAGTTCAAAACATTATTTTTTTATAAAAAAAAGAGCCATGCATAGCCTAACTACACATCGCTCCTATAAAACATATCTTATATTTTTTATATCTCCCTTTATCAAATCAAAATCTATTACTCTCCTAAAATTTTACACTATATTTTTTATTCCGTCGCATATTCTTCTAGCTACAACAGGATTATTCATTGTATATAAATGAATTCCGCTTGTATCACTTACTAATAAATCTATTATCTGACTTAGGGCATATGACATGCCTGCATCAAAAAGTGCTCTTTTATTACTTTCATAACGCTCAACAATTTTTTTAAACTTTTCCGGAAATGATGCATGACAAAGACTTACCATTCTTTTTATCTGGGATGCATTTATAACAGGCATAATGCCTGGGATTACAGGTACATTGATACCCGCAATCCTGCAATTATCACGAAATCTGTAAAAGATTTCGTTATCGAAAAACAGCTGGGATAACAACATTTCTACGCCGGCATCCACCTTTTCTTTTAGATGAATAACATCATTTACTTTTGAACCTGATTCCGGGTGAACTTCAGGGTAGCAGGCACCTAAAACACAAAAGTCATATTTATTTTCTAAATAATTTACTAAATCCGTAGAGTATTTGAACACATTTTTTTCAGCAATATTATTATTTCTATCCCCTCTCAGAGCTAAAATGTTTTCTATTCCTTCTTCTCTTAGAACTTTTGCAAAGCTGTCTATTTCATCCTTATCGTAGTGAAGACACGTAAGATGAACAACAGGCTCAACGTTATATTTATATTTTATTTTTTTTGCTACCTCTATGGTATTATTAGAATTTATACTTCCTCCGGCACCAAATGTAACGCTTATAAAATCAGGATTTAAGTCACATAAAATTGATAATGTTTCGTCTATGTTTTTTAATTCAGAATCCTTCTTTGGAGGAAATATTTCAAAAGATAATGTTCTTTTCTTTGCCTTTTGTATTTCTGATACTTTCATTCTTTCCCACCTATATGTTAATTGTCTATATATTTTATCTATGCATTTTTTCTATATTTTTTCTGCTGTATATATATTATTTATTTTCTCTTAATTTCTTTGCAGCTTCTACAAGATTAACAAGACTTTCCTTTGTTTCCTTATCCCCTCTTGTTTTAAGGCCACAATCCGGGTTAACCCAGAGTTTGTTTTCATCAACTTTTTCAAGCATTTTTTCAAGAGCATTGTATATTTCATCAACAGAAGGAACTCTTGGACTATGAATATCATAAACACCCGGTCCAACTTCTGTCTTAAAGTTATTTTCTCGTAGCGAATCTAAAATCTGTAAATCAGAACGCGAAGCTTCAAATGTGATAACATCTGCATCCATTGCATCAATTGCAGGAATTATGTCTGTAAATTCGCTATAACACATATGTGTATGAATCTGAGTTTCAGGTTTTACCTTACTTCCTACAAGTCTGAATGCTTTAATTGCCCAATCAAGATATTTTTCATTCCAGTCAGATTTTCTAAGTGGAAGTTTTTCTCTTAACGCAGCTTCGTCTACCTGAATGATGTCTATGCCATTTGCCTCAAGATCAAGAACTTCATCACGTATTGCAAGTGCTATCTGAAGCGCACTTTCCTTAAGTGAAATATCTTCTCTTGGGAATGACCAGTTTAATATAGTTACAGGGCCTGTTAACATTCCCTTTACAGGCTTAGTTGTAAGGCTTTTAGCATATACTGACCATTTAACGGTAATTGGTTCTTTTCTTGATACATCACCCCATATAACAGGCGGTTTAACACATCTGGTACCATAAGACTGTACCCATGCTTTTTCTGTAAATAAATATCCTGATAAATGTTCGCCAAAATATTCAACCATATCATTTCTTTCGAACTCACCGTGAACTAATACATCAAGCCCTATTTCTTCCTGAAGTTTTATGCACTCTGCAATTTTTTCTTTGTTAAACTGCTCGTACTCTTCTTTTGTGATAAGTCCTTTTTTATAATCAAGTCTGTTCTTTCTTACTTCCTTGGTCTGTGGAAATGAACCTATTGTAGTTGTAGGGAATTTAGGAAGATTAAATTTATTTTTCTGAATCTTTTCTCTTTCATAGAAATCAGGTTTTCTTTCATAATCTGCTTCACATATGTTTGCCACTTCTTCCCTGACTTTCTCATCTACAACATCAACTCTTTCTGATAATATGCTTTGATTATTCTTATAAAATTCATTTTCATCTTTATTTTCAATATCATCATAAATCTGTGAAAGTTCTTTTAATTCAATAAGTTTTTCATTTGCAAATGCAAAATGACTTTTATATTTATCTTCTAATTTAACTTCATTTTCTAAAGTATATGGAACATGAAGTAAAGAGCAAGACGTTGATATAACCACATTAAAATCTTTTAATTTTTCCAATATTTCCAGGGATTTTTTATAATTATTTTTCCAGATATTTTTACCATTTACAACTCCGGCAAATAATACTTTATCTCCTGCAAATCCATATTTTTCTATAAGTTCTAAATTTTTATCTCCTTTGATAATATCAAGACCGATTCCGTCAAAATCAAGATTAATTACCGTTTCATAAATGTCTCTTATATCACCAAAATATGTCTGAAGGATAACCTTTACATTTTCTTTATTTGAAAGTAATTCCTTATAAATTAAAGAAAAATCAGCTATATCCTTATCACTTAAATCTCTTACAAGATATGGTTCATCAAACTCTACAATACCAATATTCTTTTCTGATAATTCTTTTAAAAGTCTGATATATTCATTTGTAAATATCTGAATATAATCTTCAAATTTTTTTGTTCCTGTGTATTTTAAAAGTTTTAAGAACGTAAATGGTCCTGTAATTACTACTTTTGTTTCTATTCCAAGTTCGTATGCTTCTTTATACTCATCTAAGATTTTTGACAAATCTAATGTCACTTTAGTTTCATCTTCTATTTCCGGAACAATGTAATGATAGTTTGTGTCAAACCATTTTTTCATTGCAAGAGCTTTTACATTTCCCTTATCACCCTGATAACCCCTTGCCATTGCAAAATATGTATCAAGCTTTGATAAACCAAGGTCTTTATATCTTTTAGGAATAACATTAAACAAAACAGCTGTATCTAATACGTTGTCATAATAAGAAAAATCATTAGATGGAATGTAAGAAATGCCTGCATCTTTCTGCTTTAACCATCCATATTTTCTAAGTGTCTTTGCTGTACATAAAAGTTCTTCTTCGTTAATTTCACCTTTAAAATATTTTTCTGTGGCAAATTTTAATTCTCTGTCTTTTCCAATTCGTGGAAATCCAATTACTGATGTCTTCATACTTCGTCTCCTTATGATTTAATGTAAATTAATTAATACTGCAGTAAATAAACTATCCCGAATTATAGACATATATTTATACATTGTAAAATATTTATATTCTGTGTTTTATGATAGATTTTTTCTATATTTTATATTATAATATAATAAATATCTATCACTGGTAATAAGGAGATTTTATATCATGACTCTAAAACAATTGAAATATATCGTTACTGTTGCTGAAACAAAAAACATCACAGAAGCCGCAAAAAAGCTGTATATAGCGCAGCCCAGCCTTACTTCTGCCATATTAGAACTTGAAAAGGAATATAATATACAGATTTTTTTCAGACATAAAAAAGGTGTTGAAATAACAAAAGAGGGAGAAGAATTTCTTGGATATGCAAGACAGATCTTAGACCAGGCCGGACTGATTAACGAAAGATATACAGGGAAAAATAGGGAAAAAAACAAATTTTTCGTTTCATCACAGCATTATTCTTTTGTAGTTGAAGCATTTGTTGAATTATTAAAAAAATATGGTGGTGAAAAATATGAGTTTCATATGCGTGAAACCCAGACCTACGATATCATCGACGATGTAAGCCATCTTAGAAGTGAAATTGGTATTTTATATTTAAACAGCTTTAATGAAACTGTAATCTTAAAGACTTTACGTGACAACAACCTTACCTTTACTTCTTTGTTTACAGCTAAACCCCATGTATTTGTTGGAAAAAATTCCCCTTTAGCAAAGAAGAAAAAAATTTCTCCAGAAGATTTATCTCCGTATCCAAGACTTTCCTATGAACAGGGAAGCCACAACTCTTTTTATTTTTCTGAAGAAATTCTTAGCACACTAGATAGCGACAAGGACCTTATAGTCTGCGACCGTGCCACACTTTTCAACCTTCTTATAGGTATGAACGGATATACAATCTGCAGCGGTGTTATAAACGAAGAGCTAAATGGCGAAGGCATTGTCGCACGCCCTCTTGTTGTAAATGATTATATGAATATCGGTTATATTCTTCCAAATTCAATTCATCCATCAGAACTTACTTTAAACTTTATTGAAATTTTAAAAGAGCTATGTAAAAAATAATTACATAGCTCAAATTCATTATTCTAAACCCTTTACAAAGCACCTTAAACTATTTCTGAAAAACAATTTTTCAATATTACTGCTCAGAAAAATCACTATCAAGAGCAAGTTCCAGATTATAATCAGGATATTTCTTTTGCACTGCCTCTTTTACTTCTTCAAATACTCTGACTCTGTCATCAGCACTAAAACTTATAACCACATCAAAACGGATTGCTGCTTCTTCTTTATCAATATAAAATCCATGCATCCCTTTGACATATTCAACTTTTCCAACTATTCCTTCAATATCTTTTTGAACCTTAATTGCATCTTTATCTTTTGTATTTATTGAATATACACCTACTGCAGTCATTATAATATTATATTTTTCATAGATTTTATTTGATATTTTTCTAATAAGTCTGTCAAGTTCTGCCGCAGTCAAAGTATCACAAACCTCAATATGCACAGAACCATTATAAGAATCAGGACCATAGTTATGTATCACAAGATCATATGCTCCTTTTACTTCATCAAACTCAGCAATAGTTTTCTTTATGTCCTGCGCAAGCTCATAATCTATACTTTCACCAAGTATTTTTGAAATTGTTTCCTTCAACATAGAAACACCTGTTTTTATGATAATAAGGGCAATTATAGCACCAAGCCATGCTTCCAAGGAAATTAAAAAAAAGATATAAATAAGTGCAGCTATAAGAGTTGATGTTGAGATTACTGCATCTAAAAGTGCATCTTCTCCAGAATTTACCAGGGAGTCTGAATTTACTTTTTTTCCAACTTTCTTTACATATAATCCCAGGAATATTTTTACCAATGTTGCCACTATAACTATGATAAGTGAAATTACATGATAAACCGGAGTTTTTGGTTCAATGATTTTCTTTACAGACTCTGTAAAAGCCGCAAATCCGGCATAAATAATTAAAACGGAAATAATCATGGAACTTAAGTATTCTATTCTTCCATGTCCGAAAGGATGTTTTTTATCAGGGAGTTTTGAGGCAAGCTTTGTTCCAACTATTGTAACAACAGAACTTGCAACGTCAGACATATTATTAACAGCATCCATTATAATTGCGATTGAA
Organism: Lachnospiraceae bacterium RM5; assembly: GCA_900110975.1. Taxonomy (GTDB): domain Bacteria; phylum Bacillota; class Clostridia; order Lachnospirales; family Lachnospiraceae; genus Bovifimicola. The sequence goes on along the minus strand of FOFK01000004.1, from coordinate 169,023 downwards.
TTTGATGCAAATCCTACTATAATTTTAAAAATAGAAAGAAATACGTTTGCTAAAATTCCAATCATGCTTGTCTGTATTATTTTTTTATTTCGATTTAATTTTGTATCCATAAGCTTTCCTCTCATATTTTTTATTCATTATATATTTTCAAATGAATTTCCAGTCTATTGTAGCTGTTCTTAAATAACCAGCGTAGCATTCATCGCATTAGTCTGGTTATTTTGCAACCACTACACTAGACATATTATAACACATTTTATAATTTACATACTCAAAAAATGTTCTATTTTAAGTACATTATTATTTTTAATCTTATATTTCTTAAACTTATGTTAAAATAATTGCGATTAAATAAATGGAGATGATTTTTTTGATAATGAATAATTCTATGAAAAGAAGACAAACATCAGAAACATTTTTATTAAGTGCAATCCTTTCATTATCCGGTGGATTTCAGGATGCATATACTTATACTCTTAGAGGAAAAGTTTTTGCAAATGCACAAACCGGAAACGTTGTTTTAATGAGCGAGCATCTCATGAGAAGTGAATGGATGATAGCATTTAAATACTTACTTCCGCTTGTTGCCTTTGCTCTTGGAATTATTTTTGCAGAACAAATCGAACATAAATTTAAAAAAAGTAAAATACTTCATTGGCGTCAGCTTGTTCTCATCTTTGAAATCATCATTTTATTTACTGTTTCAATTATTCCTGAAAATTTAAATACTCTTGCAAATGTATTGGTCTCATTATCTTGTTCAATGCAGGTCCAGACATTTAGAAAAATGAATGGCCTTGGTTATGCAAGTACCATGTGTATCGGTAATCTTCGTGGTGGAACGGAAAGTCTGTCTATTTTCCTTCGCGAAAAAAATAAAAATATGTTGAAAAAAGCCCTGAACTACTACGGCATTATTTTCATCTTTGCCATAGGTGCAGGGCTTGGTGGTATTATTTCTGATATTATCGGCATCAGTGCAATTCTTTTATCTTGCGTATTATTACTGATTGCCTTTGGTATGATGTATAACGAGAAGGCATAATTACCAATATATTTAATTATCTTTTTTATTTTTTTCACAAATTTTTGTAGCCCAATCTATAGCATCATCTATATTTGGACGGAAATTTTCTTTACCTGCTTTTTCAATAAATTTACCTTTTTCCATTGTACGCCATGGCTGTTTATTTACATGCGAGAAAACAAGAGTTATGTCATTCTTTTTGCATCTTTCATAAAACTGCTCAAGAGAATGCATGGCAGTTGCGTCAAGTGCAGGTACGCCTCTCATTCTTAAAATAATTACTTTTGTAAAATCCTTGAAGTCAATTGTTGCAATCTGGCTTGCATCACCAAAAAACATTGGTCCCCAGATTTCAAATACACGCACTTCTTTTGGTATTATTCTAAGATCAGGTCCATCAGGATCTTCATCAGGATCATAATATTTCCAACCGTTAATTTGCGATTCTTCACTCATTCTCTTAAAGAAGAGGATAATTGCAAGTACCATACCAATTTCAATAGCAATTACAAGATCAAATGCTACTGTAAGTACAAATGTTGTAACCAAAACAATTATGTCACTCTTTGGAGCTGTCTTGCAAAGATGCACAAATGTCCTCCACTGACACATATTATATGCTACCAAAAAGAGTATTGCTGCAATAACAGGCATCGGTATTAAAGATGCGTATGGCATAAGTATTACAAGCACAAGAATAAGTACAATCGAATGAATCATACCTGATATAGGTGTACGTCCGCCATTCTTGATATTTGCTGCTGTACGTGCTATAGCTCCCGTTGCCGGAATTCCGCCAAATAATGCCGACCCAATATTACCAATTCCCTGTGCAACAAGTTCCATATTAGATCTATGATGGGAATTAATCATACTATCTGCAACTACGCAGGATAAAAGAGATTCAATTGCTGCAAGAATTGCAATTGTAAAACCATCTTTAAATGTATCTTTAAATATAGAAATACTAAACTCCGGAAGTCTGAAAGATGGAAGTTTATTACTGATTGTATATAAATCACCGATTGTATTTACATTAAGCTTAAAAACCTTTACAATAACAATTCCAACAATGACCGCGATAAGGGATCCTGGAATTTTTTTATTAATAAATGGCCATACAATAAGCACTAAAAGACTGATAAGTCCTACAATTACTGCTGCTACATTTACTGTAGATATATTTTTTATAAAAGCATTTATTTTATCTGCTGTCTCAATTGTAACCGTACCCTTTGGATAAGATAAACCAAAGAAGTCTTTAAACTGCCCTATTAATATGGTTACTGCAATTCCCGCAGTAAATCCAGTTGTAATCGTATATGGTATAAAACGAATAAGTGCACCAAGTCTTAGTACACCCATAAGAATAAGAAGCACACCGGCAATAAGAGTTGCCATCATCAGCCCTGACATTCCTTTTTTTGCTACAATACCGGCAACAATGGTTGCAAATGCCGCTGTCGGACCAGCAATCTGTACACGGCTTCCACCAAAAAATGCAATTAAAAAGCCTGCAACAATAGCAGTATATATACCTTCTTCCGGTCTTACACCAGACGCTAAGGCAAGAGCAATTGAAAGCGGAAGTGCAATAATAGCAACAATTATTCCTGCTATTACATCCTGTGAAAATTGCTTTGTATTATAATTCTTCATTGTGCTAAAAAGCATTGGTTTGAGTTTTTCATTACCCATGATAATTTAACTCTCCATTCTTATAAGTTTTTAATGTTTTGATGTTTCAAGCTTAATATTTTGATGTTTCAAGCTTATTATTTTGATGTTTCAAGCTTAATATTTTCATGTTTCAATCTTAATATTTTCATGTTTCAAGCTTTTATTATATGATTGAATTTATTCTTATACATTTACATTAAACAGTAAAATTTTATGTTGTCAAATATCAACACGATTGCTTATTATAGCACCATATAGTCATGAAATCAAATAGTTAAACGACGTTTTAAGTTTTATTTTTGATTATTTCAAATATTTCTTAGTTAAACGTTTAATAAGTTCCATATCAATTAAATAGTTTGATGTTTCAAATGTTAAAATCAGATCCTCCCCCGGAAAAATTCCATTACTTTCATAAGATTCGATTTTTGCAACAGCCGTTCTTGCATATTCAGGATTATCCATCATCCCTTCATGCTCCCAGTATATTTCCTTTTTTGTCCTTGGTGAAATAAATGTAAAATCAGGATATATTACGCCATATGGTTTTAATTCCAGTGGACATTCATATTTATATTTTATTCCCTCCGAATCAAAATAATCTGCTAATATTTTTTCTGATTTTGACCGAACACGTATTCCACTATTTGTAATTATAACCTTCATATCACTTTTAAATGATTTTTTTACATATGGTTCATTTATCCATTCATCTACCAGCTGTTCATATGTTAATTCAATTGGTTCAACTAATTTTCTTCTTTCAGGATGCTCTTTTAAATAAACCAATTCTATTTCATTATCTTCATAATCCCTCAAAAAAGCTTCCATCTGAGATATCCGCTTGTCCACTAGCTTTTTTATTTTTTTATCATATGTCTTTTGTGCTAACTGTTTAACAAATTCAATATTCTTTTTTGCTATATAACTACCATTATTACTTTCTCCCTTTTTACGATAATAATACTGTGGACAGCCTCCACTTTTCCCTATGCGCAAACTTCCCTCTGGAACATTTACTAACTCCTTTTCAACTTTATTTTTAATATCATACAATCTTGATAATTCCGTATCTAACTCATCTTTTAAAACCATAAATTTCCCCCTTACAAATCCTATTACGAATATTTCTCTCGAATCTCATTTCCTATCCGTAATCAATTCCTGCCTTCTACGAATAATTTTTCTAGATTCCCTGTTTCAGTCCGTAACCAATTCTTGCCTTCTACGAATAACTTTTCTAGATTCTCTGTTTCAGTCCGTAATCAACTCTTTTCTTTTACGAATAATTTTTCTGAATCTCTTTTCCTATCCGTAAACAACTCTTGCCTTCTACGAATAACTTTTCTAGATTCTCTGTTTCAGTCCGTAATCAACTCTTTTCTTCTACGAATAATTTTTCTAATTCTCATTTCCTATCCGTAACCAACTCTTTTCTTCTACGAATAACTTTTCTAGATTCCCTGCTTCAGTCCGTAACCAATTCTTGCCTTCTACGAATAACTTTTCTAGATTCTCTGTTTCAGTCCGTAATCAACTCTTTTCTTTTACGAATAATTTTTCTAGATTCTCTGTTTCAGTCCGTAACCAACTCTTTTCTTCTACGAATAACTTTTCTATATTCTTTGTTTCAGTCCGTAATCAACTCTTTTCTTCTACGAATAACTTTTCTATATTCTTTGTTTCAGTCCGTAATCAATTCTTTTCTTCTACGAATATTTTTTCTGAATCTCATTTCCTATCCGTAACCAACCAAAACAGCATTTAATTACTGACACTTATTTCGGTACTTATTTACTTGATTTTTCCATAATCCTCCCCTTTCACAACAAGTATATGCATAAAGATTATTATGCGCGCAATTTCACATCACACAAACTATATGTTATTAAATATATTATATATTGATATATTATATTATTATTTTACAACAAATTCAACATCATAATGATATTATTTCACAACAAATAAAACATAATAATATTATTATGTTGCAACAAATTTAACATCATAATATTATAGTCAAAAAAAATTATCCCTCTGCAAGTAAAATTACGAAGGATAATCTTTTATATTTATAGCCAATGCATCTTAGATGTATTAAATGTATTAAATGTATTAAATGTATTAAATTAATTTAATTTTCTTAAATATCCTAAATAATCCTTTCCTATAATTCCCTAGTCAAATAACCACAGGTAAATGGGAAGAAATCATATTTTTTTGTGCCTGTATGAATAAACCCATAATCTTCGTACCATTTTCGAAGGACCTGATTTTCTTCTACAATTCCTATATCTATTTTCTGACAACCAGCTCCTCTTGCACGCACAAAAGCATCAAGCAACAACTCTTCTCCAATATCCTGATGACGATATTTTGGAAGTACACAAAGATTGTTAAGTTCACACTCATGTTTATCATTAATAACTAAAGAATAATATCCAACCAAATTTCCATCCTTAAAATAACCATACATAGGTCGATGTTCACCATTCATCTGCCACTTTATTTTTTCTTCATCCGTTGCAAATGCTGTAAAACCCGGTGCATTCTCACGTGTAAATCCAAATTGTTTTGCTACTGTTGCAAAACTTTCTCGTATAACATTAACACAACTTTCTATATCTTCTTCCTTTATTTCATGAATTGGCCATACAAGCTCTTTTGTATCAATCTTGTTTTTCTTGTTTTTCTTATTTTCTTGAATTTCTGTATTTTCTTGATTTACTTTATTTTCTTCATATTGACCATTGCGAACTTGGACAGCATTTTCCTGAGAATAACCAATTTGAACATCCTCAATCTGATCAACTACTGCAACATTATCATTAACATTAACATTAACATTATCTTTATCACTATCTTTATCATTATCATTATCTTTATCATCAATTACAGCAATCTGAAAATCATCTTCATATATGACTTTTCCCGGTATAGTCTGGCACTCTGATATAAATAACTTTTTCCCATATTTATCAGCCATTCTGCGATAAAAGGACATTTCATGAAAGATTCTGTTTCCTTCTTTTGTATCCTTATACCATGTGATTGCACCATCAGGATTCCCATTTTCATAATATGGCGGCACAGGAAGTACTTTTTCAAAATATTCCCTGTTTTCCCAATATTCTTTTTCTTCCTGCTCCGACAATATTTTATCCTCTACCAATCTCCAAATTGCCACAAATAACCCTACAGGTTTCTTTGTTTTATATGCTATATCTTCTGTATGTACTCTATAATATTTCATAAGTCATTTTAACCGTTCTTTCTTATTTTCATGTAAATTATATATCAAAATCAAACAGTTTTAACTGCCTGTGTTTTTCCGGAAATTCTGCCATATAATTAAAACAATCCTCTGGTGTGCAAAGAATACCATTTTCTTTACATTCCTTATAAAATATGGACATAAGCTCTTTTGACCTTGGGCTTGGAATTTCATATGCATTTCCATATTTTTTTATATACTCTTGTTTTAATCCTGAAAAATGTTTATCAAGTGCAGCATAATAATATTCCCTGTCTCCGTCCCGAAGCGTGAGCCCCATTCCAAAGCATATAATACCTTTAACTTTTGCCCGTACACATTCACTTAAAATTGCTCTGATATTTTCAGGCGTATCATTTATAAATGGAAGTATGGGAGATAGCCAGACAACCGTCGGAATACCGCGGCTGTTCATCTCCATTAAAACTTCTACTCTTCTCTTTGTATTGCATACATTGGGCTCAATTATTTTACAAAGATTATCATCATATGTTGTCAGTGTCATCTGTACAACGCATTTTGTGTTATGATTAATCTTTTCAAGCAAGTCAATGTCCCTCATGATTCTGTCCGATTTTGTCTGCAATGCTATACCAAAATTATATTTTAAAATAATCTCCAGACATTTTCTTGTTAACCCAAGCTCTTCCTCACAATGCATATAAGGATCCGACATTGCGCCCGTTCCAATCATACACCTGTTTCTCTTTGCTCTTAATGCACTCTCTAAAAGCTGTGGCGCATTTTTTTTCACCTCAATATCTTCAAAAGAATGGGTAAATTGATAGCACCTGCTTCTGCTGTCACAATAAATACAGCCGTGGGTGCATCCCCTGTAGATATTCATTCCATAATATCCACCATTACGCGTAAGTATTCCTTTTGCATCTACAAAATGCATCGTTCCCTCCACAATCAGGCATGTGTTATTGCCTGCATCATATACTCATCATTGACACTTTCTTCAAAGAATTTTCCCTTTACAAAGAATGTTGTATCCTCTTCATGAAGCTCATTTTTTTCAAATCCACTCGCATCCTTAGGAGTAAAACAAAGAACCACCTTCTTTATATTAGCACCAAAAGCATCTATGACCTCATCTAAACTTCCATCTCCAATAATCGCATGAAGAATCAATTCATCATCTTCAATCTCTGCAATAACATAGCTGTCACAATCAGCAATATAGTATACATTTTCAGTCATAAACTGTGATAAATAAAACATATAAAGCCCGGTATTATCAACCATATACATCTGACCATTCTGTGGTCTTGATTCAAGAATCGTAACCATTTTATCAAAATCACTTTTATCCTTCATTGATACCTTTGTAGTCTTATCGTCACCTGTTATGGTCGCTTCTTTTACATACTGATATTCCTTAGCCTCCTTAAATCCAAACTTAGGATAAAAATCAAGTACCGAATCGTTGGCATAAAGATATATTCCATCCACTTTGCCTTCGTAGTCTTTTAAGACTTCTTCCATAAGCGCGCGGGCATAACCTTTGCCCTTATAATCAGAATCCGTCATAATTGTTCCAAGCTGGATAAGTTTAACCACCTTGCCCTTATAGCTCATATTGCAGATATTAACCGACACATTTGATACAACCTCACCATCAACAATAACAGAATACGGATTATAATTATCCTTCCAGAATCCGTTCTGATACCAGTTTTCAAAGCTAAGTCCAAATGTTTTCTCTGCAAGCCTGTTAAATGATGCTCTAAGTTCATCATTATCTCTGTAGTTTTTCATTATACACAAACTCATATTTTCCTCCTTAAATTCTCCTGTATTAACTTAAATTTTCTTATCATTAATTTTAAATTTTCTTATTATTAATTTAAAATTTTCTAATACCAACTTAAAACCTTCTATACCAGATATTTTTTTGTAAATTGTTTAACAAGTTCCATATCAATTACTGAATTTGCTGTTTCAAATGTCAAAATCAGATTCTCACCGGGACATATTCCATTTTTCTCATATAACTCAATCTTCATCACTGCAGTTCTTGCATAATCAGGATTATCCATCATCCCTTCATGCTCCCAATATAGCTCCCGTCCTGTTCTCGGCGATATGAATGTAAAGTCTGGATATATTACGCCATATGGTTTCAATTCCAATGGACACTCATATTTATATTTTACACCTTTCAAATCAAAATAGTCCGCCATAATCTTCTCTGTTTTAGAACGAACACGCATTCCGCTATTTGTTTTTATAACAGGTGTATCACTTCTAAATGGCTTACTTTCATATGGTTCACTCAACCATAATTCCAACTTCTGCTGAAATGTAGGTTCAACTGGATTGATTAGTTTTCTTCGTTCTGGATGCTCAGATAAATAAAAGTTTTCAATTTCATTATTTTCGTAATCACTTAAAATTCTGTTTATTTGACTTAAACGTTTTTTCACATGCTTTAATACCCTTTTGTCATAAGGTTTTTGAGCCAGCCTTTTAACCAATTCAATTTCTTTTTTAGGCAGATATATAGTTTTACCATCCTTACAGTAAAAATACTGCACAACACCATTACTTTTTCCTAAATGAAGTTCCCCATCCGGAATATTTCTAAGACTATCCTCTAACTTCTTCAAAATACAAGATAATTCTTCTCTGTCTTCAATTAGCTGTTCCTTACTAATTATTTTAATCCCCTCCATTCATAATTCATATAATTTCATATGATTTCATATAATTTATACTCGTAGACCCTAATTTACTAGAAATTTTGTTGACTTTTTCTCTCACTAGTAATTGCAATTTCATAATTACTAGAATCTAGAAAGTTTTCCTCTCTCGCTAGTAATTGCAATTTCATAATTACTAGAATCCAGAAAGTTTTCCTCTTTCGCTAGTAATCTCTATTTCATAATTACTAGAATCTAGAGATTTTTTCTCTCTCGCTAGTAATTGCAATTTCATAATTACTAGAATCTAGAAAGTTTTTCTCTCTCGCTAGTAATCTCAATTTCATAATTACTAGAATCCAGAAAGTTTTCCTCTTTCGCTAGTAATCTCTATTTTGCAATTACTAGAATCTAGAGATTTTTTCTCTTTCGCTAGTAATCTCAATTTCATAATTACTAGAATTTGAAAAGTTTCTCATTTTTACTAGTAATTCACAATTTAACTTGCGAAAAATCTTAACATAATTACATTATAAGTCAAATAATGTATGCCAGCTAGATAAATTCGATCTCAAACGGTATGTGACTAATTATACTCTTTATATTCCATTATATCAATATTTTTTCAACTAAATTAATATTAAAATCACATAAATAAAATAACTTTCAAATATTGTAAACGTAACAAATACTTCAAATACTACAAATGCCATAAATGCTGCTCATACTGTAAATACAACAAATGCTGCAAATACTGCAAATACCGCAAATACCGCTCATACCGCAAATACCGCTCATACCGCAAATACCGCTCATACTTCACCGGCATTCTATAAATAATAAATACAAAAAAAGGATTACTCCCTTGCAAGAAAAACTTGCTAGAGCAATCCTTTTTATATTTGCATCGTTTATAGAAAACGCACACATTATTTCTTTGAAAACCAAAACTAATGTTTTGAGAATTAAAATTATTTCTTCGAGAATTAAAATTATTTCTTCGAAAACTAAAACTAACGTTTCGAGAATTAAAATTATCTCTTTGAGAACTGTGGAGCACGACGAGCTGCTTTGAGACCGTATTTCTTTCTTTCTTTCATTCTTGGGTCTCTTGTTAAGTATCCAGCTTTCTTAAGTGTTGGACGATAAGCTTCGTCAGCTTTTAATAAAGCTCTTGCAATACCATGTCTGATTGCTCCAGCCTGTCCTGTGTATCCACCACCATGAACGTTTACTAATACATCAAATTTATCTGTAGTACTTGTAGCTTCTAAAGGCTGTCTAACGATAACCTTTAATGTCTCAAGTCCGAAATAATCATCTAATGTTCTCTTATTTACGATGATATCACCTTTTCCAGGTACTAAATATACTCTAGCAATACTTTTCTTTCTTCTTCCTGTTCCATAGAATTTTGTAGACTTAGCCATTTATAATTCCTCCTTCCAATATAACCTTAAAATGTTAATACTTCTGGTTTCTGTGCTGCATGATCATGTTCTGGTCCTGCATAAACGTGAAGTTTCTTTATCATTTCTCTTCCTAAAGGTCCCTTTGGAAGCATTCCCTTAACTGCAAGTTCAATAACTCTCTCAGGTTTCTTTTCAAGCATTTCTTTTAATGTTGTTTCTTTCATACCACCAACATAATCTGAATGATGATAATAAATCTTCTGATCTAATTTCTTTCCTGTTACATTTATCTTTTCTGCGTTTACAACGATTACATAATCTCCTGTGTCGATATGTGGTGTATAAACTGGTTTATTTTTTCCTCTAAGAATCTTAGCTATCTCTGATGATAAGCGACCTAATGTATATCCTGTAGCATCAACTACATACCATTTTCTCTCAATTTTAGATGGATTAGCCATATAAGTCTTCATTGATATTCCTCCTATAAATCTTTCTATATTAATAAATACTTTACCGGGGCTATGGCTTAGTATTTACAATCAAATTCAGGGTCTTTCTTTTGTCAGACCACATCTAAGAATTATATTATAAGTTAAAATATATGTCAATTAAATTTCTTATTATTTTCATATAAAATTTACAAATATAATAACATAATATTTCAAATTATAATCATATAATATTACTACTATTTTCACTCAGATAATTAATATCTATAAGTGTCAGTCCTCTTGCAGGTGCCTTTGGCCCTGCCACATTCCTATCTTTTGCTTCAAGTATTTCTTTTACATGTTCCGGCGGATAAACATTTAATCCAACTTTGATTAATGTTCCTGCAATAATCCTGACCATATTATATAAAAATCCATTTCCTGAAATTCTTATGGTAATTACGTCTCCAGACTTTGTAACACTTAAATCTGTAACAGTTCTTATAGTATCCTTCACCTGGCTTCTTGCTGAGCAAAAACTTTTAAAATCATGCTCACCCACAAGATACTTTGCCGCCTCTGCCATTTTATTTTCATCAAGAGGCATATACATAAAATAGTGATAAAGCCTCATTGTAGGTATATCAAATCTTCTGTTTAAAATTTTATATTCATAAGTTTTTATTGTATCCTGATATCTTGGATGAAAATCAAGGCTTACTTCTTTAGACTCCTGAATTCTTATGTCATTTGGAAGTCTTTGATTTAGAGCAAAACTCATTTTCTCCGGTGGTATTTTTGATACAGTATCAAATACAGCAACATTTCCAAGAGCATGAACACCTGAATCAGTTCTGCTTGCACCAATCACCTCAATCTCTTCCCCTAAGAGCCTTGTTAATTCTTTATTTAATATTTCTTCAACAGCAATACCATTAATCTGTTTTTGCCATCCAACGTAATTTGTTCCGTCATATGCAATTATTAATTTAACTCTTCTTTTTTCCATACCGGCCTTCTTTTTATATCTGTTTTCTTACGATTCTATATTCGTCATCTCTTTGATAATATGGACATTCAAACTTTTTATCTGTATATAACCTTACCATATCATCCTCATCCATACTTACCTGACACATATAATCATCATATTCTTCATCAAACACATAAAAGCTACATGTATCGCAGTCCATAAACTACCTCCAAATAAAAATCATAACTAATAGTAATATTATCATAATAAAATAAACAATCATATCCTTTTTAGCATATTTCAAAGGATATAATTTACCTCTTTTGCTATCAGGATTATAACATCTGCATTCCATTGCTGTCGCAAGAAGATCTCCTTTTTTTATGGTCGCCACAAATAAAGGAATTACAATAGATATATATTTCTTCCCACGTTCAAGAAAATTTCCATCTTCAAAAACCATTCCTCTTATTCTTTGTGCATCCATTATTTTTCTGGCTTCATTTGACATAACAGGAATAAATCTCATGGCAATAAGCATTATCATCGCTATTTCACCAACCGGTATTTTTATTTTTTTTAAAAAACCAAAAGACTTTTCCATGCCATCAACAATCTTTTTTGGTGTTGTGGTATATGTTAGCAGTGAACTGAAAAGCACAACAAGAATAATTCTTGCAGTCATGGTAAATGCAAAATATAATCCTTCTTTTGATATTATCACCTCATATCTAAAAATCTTAAACGAAAATAATTTCACACCTCTTGTAAAAAACATATTAAAAAAGGCTGTGATTACTAATATATAAAGCACCGGCTTTAAGCCTCTAAATATATGTTTTAAAGGGATTTTTGATAAATATATTACCAAACCCGTAAACAAGGCTGCAGCGAGATATTTATAAACGTTATCACACAAAAATACCATAACAAAAAAGATAAAAGTTGAAAATAATTTTGTCCTTGGATCTAAATCATGCAAAAAAGATTTTTGTTTATAATATTGTCCTAATGTAATATTACTCATATTTTTCCTTCATAAAACCTAAAAAATTTTGTTTTTCTAATGTATCTTTTATGATACAGCCATTTTCCATATACAAAAACCTTGTACAATTCTTTAATACTTCCTTTAAATCATGGGAAATAATAATGATTGTCTTACCTTTTTTCTTTAACATACTGATACAATCAAGAAGATATTTTTTCCCAAAAGCATCTAACATCGCAAAAGGTTCATCAAAAATAATGACCTTTGTATCCATTGATAATATTGAAGCTATGGCAACTCTTCTTTTTTCACCACCCGATAATTTATATGGCGATTTATCAAAAATATTCTCATTAAATCCCATTAACTTTAAAGCATTTGAAACTCTTTTATCTATATTATCTAAATTCAGATTTTTTGCACCAAACGCCACTTCATCATAGACAGTTTCCTCAAAAAAGGCATTCTCCGGATTTTGAAAGACAAGACCTGTATTTTTAAGTAATTCATCGCCATAAATAAGCTTTCCTTTAGTATTTTTATATAAACCTGACATAACCATGGAAAGAGTTGATTTACCGCATCCGCTCATTCCCATAATGCCTATGGTTTCATTCTCATGTATGTCCAAACTAATATCTTTTAGTATATCTTCTTTATCATATTTAAAGTAAACGTTTTTAAGTGAAATCAGACAATTATCAACATTTGTCACATCAATATTTTCTGCATCAACATATTTTATATCATCCAAAAGAAATGGTTTTTCCAACCCATTTCTTTTAAGTAATTCTTCATCCCTAAAAAATATATTAACATCATTAAATTCTTTTATTTTCCCATCTTCTAACAATAAAATTTTATCAGCATTTATTAGTTCTTCTAACTTATGGGTAATACATATTATGGTGACTGATAAGTTTTTATTTAAATCCATAATGATGTCCATTATTTTCTTTTTATTTTTAAAATCCAGCATACTCATAACTTCATCAAATATGCATATCTTTGGATTCATTGCAATTGCTGAACTTATTGCAACCCTTTGCTTTTCTCCACCTGAAAGATTTTCAAGAAGAGAATTCTTTTTATCAGACATTCCAACTTTTTCAAGAGAATAATCTACTTTTTCTCTTATCACTTCTGTAGAAAAATCAAGGTTTTCAGGGCCAAAAGCCACATCTTCTTCAACAGTTGTCCCAATTATCTGGTCATCCGGGTTTTGAAAAACAAAAGAAATGTTTTTTCTTATCTCTTCAATATTTTCATTATTAACTTCATTTTTCCCAATATAAATTATTCCTTCGTCTGCTTTTAAAAGTCCATTTAAATGCTTAACAAGTGTAGTTTTTCCACTTCCATTTTTTCCTACAATTCCAACAAATTCTCCGGATTTAATTTTAAAATTTATATCATTAAAAATATCTTTATCAAACTTTTTTTTAAGATTCTTAACTTCAATATCCATATTGCCAATTATCCTGTAAAAAAAAGGAGCTGATATACAGCTCCTTTTAATTTATAAAAAGATTATATTATACTAATTCAAGAAGAACTTCCATTGCAGCATCACCTTTACGCTGTCCGATCTTAACGATTCTTGTATAACCGCCGTTTCTTCCTTCGTATTTAGGTGCAACTTCATCGAATAACTTCTGAGTTAAATCGATAGTCTTTGTATTTTTCTTCTTTCCAGCTGCATCTGTAGGTACATTTGTAACTTTATATAATACTTTGTTAATCTGTCTTCTTGCATGAAGTCTTGATGGTAAATCTTTCTTAATTGTCTTAGAAACAGTTTCGATCTTATCTACTTTCTTTCCGTCAACAACTTCTTTAACTCTTTTTCCATCTTTATCTTTAACATATACTTTAGACTCTACAGTAACTTCTTCAAAGTTGTCTTTTTCTCTAACAGCAAGAGCGATAAGCTTTTCAGCTTCTTTTCTAACTTCCTTTGCTCTAGCTTCAGTTGTAACAACTTTACCATTCTCAATAAGAGCTGTAGTTAACCCTCTGAGCATAGCTTTTCTCTGTGAAGAGGTTCTGCTAAGTTTTCTATACTTTGCCATTGTAATGGTACCTCCTTAATTTTCACTGTCTTTAAGATGTAAACCACGATCACTTAATTTCTTAAGAACTTCTTCTAATGATTTACGTCCGAGATTTCTAACCTTCATCATTTCCTCAGGAGTCTTATCACATAACTCCTGTACAGTATTGATTCCAACTCTCTTAAGGCAGTTGAATGAACGAACAGATAACTCTAATTCATCAATATTCATCTCTAATGCCTTTGTTGATTCTGTTTCAACAGGAGCTGACATAATCTCTGTACTCTGAGCAATATCAGAAAGATTAATAAAATAACTAAGATGTTCACTTAAAACCTTAGCAGCAAGACTTACTGCTTCTTCCGGCTCTAATGTACCATCTGTGTATACTTCCAATGTAAGTTTATCGTAATCAGTCATCTGACCAACACGAGTATTTTCAACCTGAAGGTTAACTCTCTCAATTGGAGTATAGATTGAATCTATAGCGATAACTCCGATTGGTAAATCATCGCTCTTATTCTTATCAGAACTTACATATCCTCTACCTTTAGTGATTGTAAGCTCAGCATAAAACTTACTGTCTTTTCCACCGCTTAAAGTAGCAATGACTAAGTCTTTATTAATAATTTCAACTTCAGGAGGTACCTGAATATCTCCTGCTGTTACAACTCCGTCACCTTTCTTGTCGATATAACCAACTATAGGTGCGTTGCTTTCGCTTTCATTTTTAATATGAAGACTCTTAATATTCATGATGATTTCTGTAACATCTTCCTTAACTCCAGGAATTGAGCTAAGTTCATGTAACACACCATCAAATTTAACAAGGCTTACTGCAGCTCCAGGTAATGAAGAAAGCATAATTCTTCTTAATGAATTACCAAGAGTTAATCCGTAACCTCTCTCTAATGGTTCTACAACAAATTTTCCATATTTGTTATCATCAGAACGTTCTACTACTGTTATACTAGGTACTTGAAAATCGAACATTAAAAAGCCCCTCCTTTTCCTCTCTTAGGAATTTCTTAATCTTACTTCGAATACAACTCGACAATAAGCATTTCATCAACAGGAACATCAATAATATCTCTTGTAGGTAATTCTTTGATTACACCACTGAAGTTATCATGATCTGCTTCTAACCATTCTGGAACTAATCTTCCATCAGTAACCTCAAGTATATCCTTGTATCTCTGTGAAGCTCTTTCAGATTCTTTGATTTCAATCTTGTCACCAGCTTTGATAAGGTATGAAGGAATGTTTACCTGCTTACCATTAACTAATACATGCTTGTGATCTACGATCTGTCTAGCTTCTCTTCTTGTTCTAGCATATCCTAAACGGAATATAACATTATCAAGTCTTCTCTCAAGAAGGATCATTAAGTTTTCACCTGTCATGCCCTTCATTCTCTGAGCTTTTGCAAAATAATTTCTAAATGGTTTTTCTAATACACCATAAATGAATTTAGCTTTCTGTTTCTCTCTTAACTGGAGACCATACTCACTCATCTTTTTATTTGCTCTATTTAACTGTCTTTTAGACTTCTTATCAATTCCCATATAGACTGGATCCAAACCAAGTGATCTACATCTTTTGAGAACAGGTTCTCTATTAACTGCCATCTTTAGTACCTCCTAATTACACTCTTCTACGTTTTGGTGGACGACATCCGTTATGAGGAACAGGTGTAACATCCTTGATACTTGTAACTTCAAGACCACATGCCTGAAGAGCACGGATTGCAGCCTCACGTCCTGAACCAGGACCTTTTACCATAACATCTACAGTCTTTAATCCATGAATTAAAGCTGCTTTTGTAGCAGTTTCAGCTGCCATCTGTGCAGCATAAGGAGTAGACTTTTTAGAACCTCTGAATCCAAGGCCGCCTGCGCTGGCCCAAGAAAGAGCATTTCCTTCACTATCTGTTATAGTAACAATTGTATTATTAAAAGATGACTGTATATGAGCTTGTCCACGCTCTACATTCTTCTTTACATGCTTTTTAGTAGCTTTTCTTGTAGCTTTAGCCATTTTAAATTAACCTCCCTTATGGGTTTTCAATTTTAAATAAGTTTCTATATATCTTTTGAACCATAAACTGCTTACGCAGTGTAACCTAAGAAAAATTATTTCTTCTTATTAGCAACTGTACGCTTTGGTCCTTTTCTTGTTCTTGCGTTAGTCTTTGTCTTCTGTCCACGAACAGGAAGTCCCTGTCTATGTCTTTTTCCTCTATAGCATCCAATTTCCTGTAATCTCTTGATATTCATGGCAACTTCTCTTCTTAAGTCACCTTCTACAGTCTGACTAGCGTCAATAACTTCACTAATTCTCTTAACTTCTTCGTCAGTTAAATCTCTAACACGAGTGCTAGGATCTACTTTTGCTTCAGCGAGAATACGATTAGCACTTACTCTACCGATTCCGTAGATGTATGTTAATCCTATCTCAACACGTTTTTCTCTTGGTAAATCAACACCTGAAATACGAGCCATGTGCGTTTGCACCTCCATTAATTCTTTTTGCATAGTTAAAAAAACATACGTAGCCCGTTATAAAATAACGTCTGAAATGTTGTACGCAGCCCTCTCAACTAACCTTTTGATCTTTATATAATAGTGATTTACATCACTGCAGCCGCAAATTAATACATATTAAACAAGTAATGAACTTTAATATGTATACAAAAATAAAGCTAATATATTATATTAACCCTGTTTTTGCTTATGTTTAGGATTTTCACAGATGATTCTGATACTTCCTTTTCTTTTGATAACTTTGCATTTTTCGCAAATTGGTTTAACTGATGATCTTACCTTCATGTCAAAACCTCCTTTCAAAAAAGTCCGTCTAATAATATAGCATACCTTTTTTCAATTATCAAGCAAAAAAATATTATTTTATTTTCTTTTTTGATTTCTTTTTAATATCTTTCCATCTATATAATAAACTTAAAAATTTATTTATCTCTCCAGACAATTCTTCCTTTTGATAAATCATATGGAGATAACTCAAGTGTAACCTTATCACCAGGAAGTATACGAATATAATTCATTCTTAACTTTCCACTAATATGAGCAAGTACCTTATGTCCATTTTCAAGTTCTACCTGAAACATTGCATTTGGTAATTTTTCTAATACTGTTCCTTCAATTTCAATTACATCTGTCTTTGACATTCCTAATATATCCTCCTGATTTTTCTAATCACACACATATTATTTTAATAACTCTGTGATGTCACCAAAAACATCCATCATATCTTTTGTACCATCAACTTCAGCAAGAATGCCTGCTTCGTTATAATAGTCGATGAGTGGCTGTGTCTGTTCATGATATACATCTAATCTCTTCTTTACAGTTTCTGGCTTGTCATCATCTCTTAAGATGAGTTCATTTCCACATCTGTCACAAACATTTTCTACTTTTGTTGGAGCATATTTGATATGATATGTTGCACCACATTCTACACATGCTCTTCTTCCTGACATTCTGTTAATGATATTTTCATCAGGCACTTCAACATCGATTGCAAAATCAATCTTAACACCATTTTTTGCTAAAGCTTCATCAAGAGCTTTTGCCTGTGGAATAGTTCTTGGAAAACCATCAAGTACATATCCATTTGCACAATCATCTTTTGCAACTCTGTCAACAACTAAATCAACAACTAATTCATCAGGAACTAATGCCCCTGCATCCATATATGTCTTTGCTTTCTTTCCAAGCTCTGTTCCTTCTTTAATATTTGCTCTAAAAATATCTCCTGTAGAAATGTGAGGGATATTATATTTATCAGAAATCATTTTAGCCTGTGTACCTTTTCCGGCACCAGGAGCACCTAACATAATAATCTTCATATAAGCCTTCTCCTTTAATTTATTTTTTATATAGCGATTTCAAAATCAACTAATTTTCTTTATAAAATAACAACATGATGGAACAAGACTTTTGCCTTGCCCCATCAGTTATAATTAATTTGATAATAAACCTTTATAGTTACGAACAACCATCTTAGATTCAATATTTGTTATTGTCTCCAATACAACTCCAACTACGATAATAAGAGATGTTCCACCAAATGAAACGTCTGCATTAAATATACCTGCAGCTGCAATTGGGATTGTAGCAATTATAAGTAAAGCAATTGCTCCAATAAATATAACATATGTTAATATATTATTTAAATATTCTTCTGTTGGTTTTCCAGGTCTGATTCCAGGAATGAAACCACCCTGTTTTTTCATATTATCTGCAACTTCCATTGGATTAAATGTTATTGAAGTATAGAAATATGCAAAACCAATAACTAAAAGTACATATACGATATATCCTACTGAATATTTAGCATTTGCACTTGTAAATTTCCACCAGCTGCTTGATGTTAAATACTTTGTCCAGGCAGGTGTAGCTCCCTTAAATAACTGTATTAATACTACAGGGAACATAAGTAATGACTGAGCAAAGATAATTGGAATAACACCAGCTGTGTTTACTTTGAGTGGAATATGTGAAGAAGATCCACCAACAAGTCTTCTACCCTGCATTTTCTTAGAGTATTGAACAGGTATTCTTCTTTCAGCGCTCTGAAGTAAAACTACAAAAGCTACCACTACAACTACTACTGCAGCAATAATAAATGCTGCAAGGAATTTTCCACCGATTGATGTTGCACTCTTTACGAACTGTTCATAAAGGTTTGCAAAATCTTCCGGCATTCTTGCTACGATATTAATCAAAAGGATAATTGATATACCGTTTCCCACACCCTTCTCTGTGATATTTTCACCTAACCACATTAAGAATGCAGAACTTGCTGTCATTGCAGCAACCGCAATAACAACATAAATTATAAAAGTCTTTTTAGTTAATGTACTAACATCGCCAAATAATCCTCTATTACCAAAGCTTATTGCTGTTGCAGCACTCTGTAAAAGAGCAAGTACAATAGTTAAAATTCTGGTAATTTTATTTATTGTCTTTCTTCCATCTTCACCATCTTTTTGTAATTCCTCTAACTTAGGAATAGCTATCGTTAATAACTGAACGATAATTGAAGAAGTGATATATGGTGTGATATTTAAAGCAAATATAGACATCTGTTCAAAAGAACCACCTGTCATTGCATTGAAGAAACCTAATGCTCCCTCACTAAAATTTTTAGTGAGAGCAGCAATATTTTCACTCTGTGTATTTGGAAGTGGTAACTGACAACCAATTCTTACAACAACAAGCATTAAGAGTGTATAGAAAATTCTATCTCTAATATCTTTAACTTTAAATGCATCCCTAACCGTTTTGAACATTAAATCACCTCACAGGTTCCGCCAAGTGCCTCAATCTTTGCTTTTGCACCTTCGCTAAATGCATTTGCCTTAACTGTAAGCTTCTTTGTTAATTCTCCATTACCAAGGATCTTAACACCATCTCTTGGATTTGAAACGATACCAGCTTCAATAAGTGTTTCAACTGAAACTTCAGCACCATTATCAAATCTTTCTAACATGCTTACATTTATTCCAACGATTTCCTTAGAGTTTCTGTTCTTGAAACCTCTCTTTGGAATACGTCTATATAAAGGCATCTGTCCACCTTCGAAACCTACTCTTGGACTTCCTGAACGAGCCTTCTGTCCCTTATGTCCTTTTCCGGCTGTCTTTCCGTTTCCAGAACCATGACCACGACCTCTTCTAAAATTATCACTCTGAACAGAACCTTTAGCTGGTCTTAAATTAGATAATTCCATGTCGCACCTCCTTCATATGTTGTAATAATTAAACTTCTTCTACTTTTACTAAATGTCTAACCTGATCAACCATACCTCTTACAGCTGCATTATCAGGCATTTCAACTGTCTTGTTTAACTTTCTTAAACCTAAAGCTTCTACAGTCTTTTTATGTTTAGGAATAGCTCCGATAGTTGATTTTACAAGTGTTATTTTTAACTTATCTGCCATCTTACTCTTCCTCCTATTAGCCTAATATTTCTTCTACAGATTTTCCACGAAGTCTGGCTACTTCTTCAGGAGTCTTTAATCCTGCAAGTCCTTCAACTGTAGCTAAAACAACGTTCTGTTTGTTGTTTGAGCCTAAAGACTTTGTACGGATATTCTTGATTCCTGCAAGTTCAAGTACGTTACGCGCAGGACCACCTGCGATAACTCCAGTACCGTCTGGTGCTTTCTTTAAAAGAACCTGAGCACTACCAAACTTTCCTATTGTATCATGAGGAATACTTAAGTTCTCATCAATTGCTACCGTAATAAGGTGTTTTGCTGCTGCTTCTTTACCTTTGCGGATTGCTTCTGGAATTTCAGCTGCTTTTCCTAAACCAGCGCCTACGTGTCCTTTGCCATCACCAACAACAACTAAGGCAGCAAATCTCATGTTACGTCCACCTTTTACAACCTTGGTAACACGCTTGATTGATACTACTTTTTCTTCCAGTTCTAACTGACTAGCATCAACAATTGTACGTTTCATTTATGTTCCTCCTTATGGAATTAAAATTCTAAACCTTCTTCTCTAGCAGCATCTGCTAAAGCTTTGATTTTACCCTGATATATAAAGCCACCTCTGTCAAAAACAACTGTCTTGATTCCTTTATCCATTGCTTTCTTAGCAATAACTTTTCCTAAATAAGCAGCTGCATCAACGTTATTTGTCTTCTCGATTTCAGCCTTAACATCTTTTTCTAATGTTGAAGCTGCAACTAAAGTTTTTCCAACTGTATCATCAATAATCTGAGCATACATATGATTATTACTTCTGAAAACAGATAAACGAGGTCTCTCTGCAGTACCAGCGAAACGATTACGTAATCTTAAATGTTTTTTTCTACGAACTTCTGTTCTTACTTTTTTACTAACCATGTCTGTCACTCCTTTAATTATTTCTTACCAGTCTTACCAACTTTACGTCTGATAACTTCATCTGCATATTTAATTCCTTTACCCTTATATGGTTCAGGAGCTCTCTTTGCTCTGATTTCAGCAGCGAACTGGCCAACTTTTTCTTTATCAATACCTTTAACCTTGATTAAGTTACCTTCTACAGCAGTTTCAAGGCCTTCTGGATCTTCCATCTCTACTGGATGAGAATATCCAAGTGATAATACTAATTTCTTGCCCTGTTTCTGTGCTCTGTAACCTACACCATTGATTTCAAGAACTTTTTCGTAACCATCTGTTACGCCAACGATCATGTTATTAATAAGAGTTCTTGTAAGACCATGTAATGATCTCATTTTCTTAAGGTCATTTGGACGATTAACTTTGATTTCTGTTCCTTCAAGTACTATCTCCATTTCTGAAGGTAATACTCTTTCAAGAGTACCCTTAGGTCCCTTTACAGTCACTTTATTATTTTCTGCTATATCAACAGTAACACCTGCTGGAATAGCGATAGGCATTCTTCCTATACGTGACATGCCGTGCACCTCCTAAATTGAGTTTGTAATATTTTATAATTTCTTTCATGCCACTATGTGGCATAACTTTTGTCACACTGCTTAAACAGTATGACATATAATACCGCTTCGCGGCATTACATATCTGGAGTAATACCGCTACGCGGCATTACATATCTGGAGTAATACCGCTTCGCGGCATTACATATCTTACCATACAAAGGCAAGAACTTCTCCACCAACTTTAAGCTTTCTAGCTTCTTTATCTGTAATAACTCCCTGGTTTGTAGAGATAATAGCGACACCTAAGCCACCTAAAACCTTTGGAAGTTCATCTTTACCAACATAAACACGAAGACCTGGTTTAGAAATTCTCTGAATTCCTGAAATAATCTTCTCGTTTTTATCAGCACCGTATTTTAATGTGATATGGATATCTTTGAAGTTTCCATTATCAACTAATTCATATTTCTTAATATAACCTTCATTAAAAAGGATTTCAGCAATAGACACCTTCATTTTTGATGCAGGAATATCTACTGTATCATGTTTTGCAGTGTTTGCATTACGAATTCTTGTGAGCATATCTGCTATTGGATCATTTGTTGTCATTTTATAAATGCCTCCTTTCTAATACTTCTTACCAGCTTGCTTTCTTAACACCAGGGATTTCACCCTTATATGCTAACTCACGGAAACATACTCTACAGATTCCATATTTTCTTAAATATGCATGTGGACGTCCACAGATTCTACAACGAGAATATTCCTGTGTAGAGAATTTATGTTTACGCTGTTGCTTAACTTTCATAGCGGATTTAGCCATGGGAATACCTCCTAACTATTTCTTAAATGGCATATTGAATAATGTCAATAATTCACGAGCTTCTTCATCAGTCTTAGCAGTTGTAACGAAAATTACATCCATACCTCTGACCTTATCTACTTTATCATACTCGATTTCAGGGAAAATAAGCTGTTCTTTAATTCCTAAAGCATAATTTCCACGTCCATCAAAAGCGTTAGGGTTTACACCTCTAAAGTCACGTACACGAGGAAGTGCAAGGTTGATCAAACGATCAGCAAATTCATACATTTTTTCTCCTCTTAATGTAACTTTACATCCGATAGCCTGTCCTTCTCTAATCTTGAAGTTAGCTACTGAATTTTTAGCTCTTGTAAGAACTGCCTTCTGACCTGTGATAGTTTCAAGATCTTTAACAGCAGAATCAAGAACTTTAGCGTTATCTTTAGCTTCTCCAACGCCCATGTTTATAACAATTTTATCAAGCTTTGGTACTTCCATAATGTTTTTGTAACCAAACTTTTTCATCATTGCATCTACAATCTCGTTATTGTAAGTATCTTTAAGTCTACTCAACTTCTAGACCTCCTCTCTTATTAGTCAATAACTTCGCCAGTTTTCTTGGCAATACGAACTTTTTTTCCATCTTTATCTGAAAAACCAATTCTTGTTACGTTTCCGTTTACAACATACATAACATTTGAAAGATCAATAGGTCCTTCTTTTGTTATAATACCACCCTGCTGATTTGCAGCACTTGGTTTTGTATGTTTTGTAATCATGTTAACACCTTCAACAATTGCAGTGTTATTTTTTCTGTCGATAGAAAGGATTTTTCCTTCTCTGTCTTTATCTTTACCAGCGATTACTCTAACTAAATCGCCTTTTTTTAATTTACTTGTTGCCATTATCACACACCTCCTATAATACTTCTGGTGCTAAAGAGACGATTTTCATGAAATGTTTCTCTCTTAACTCTCTAGCTACAGGTCCAAATATACGTGTTCCTCTTGGTGTTTTATCATCTTTAATAATAACAGCAGCATTCTCATCAAATTTAATATATGAACCGTCTTTACGACGAGCGCCCTTTACACTGCGGACTACTACAGCTTTAACAACATCACCTTTTTTTACAACGCCACCTGGTGTTGCATCTTTAACTGTTGCAACGATGATATCGCCGATATTAGCATATCTTCTAGTAGAACCACCCATTACTCTGATGCAAAGTAACTCTTTAGCGCCTGTATTATCAGCAACTTTAAGTCTGCTTTCCTGTTGAATCATAATAATAACTCCTTTCTACTATCTTGCTTTTTCTACGATTTCAGTAAGTCTCCATCTTTTATCTTTTGATAAAGGTCTTGTTTCCATTACTCTTACTGTATCTCCGATGCCACATTCATTATTTTCATCATGTGCTTTTAATTTATATGTTCTCTTAACGATCTTTTTATATAATGGATGTTTTACGTGATCTTCAACTGCTACCACGATTGTTTTATCCATTTTATCACTAATAACTTTTCCAACTCTGGTCTTTCTTAAGTTTCTTTCTGCCACGACTTATTCCTCCTTTCGTTAGTTACTGGAATATATATACCTAGTTAGCCTTTGTAGCAATAATTGTTTGAATTCTTGCGATATTTCTTCTTACTTCTTTAATTCTGCTTGTATTTTCTAACTGGTTTGTTGCATTCTGAAATCTTAAATTAAAAAGTTCTTTCTTAGCAGCTACTAATTCTTCATTTAATTCTGCAGCTGATTTTGAGTTTAAATCTTCTACATACTTATTAATTTTCACTGTTATCACCGCCTTCTAAATCTTCACGAGAAACAACTTTGCATTTTACTGGTAACTTGTGCATTGCAAGACGAAGTGCTTCTCTTGCTGTCTCTTCTGGAACTCCTGCTATTTCAAACATAACACGTCCAGGTTTAACTACAGCTACCCAATATTCTAATGTTCCTTTTCCGGAACCCATTCTTGTTTCTGCTGGTTTAGCAGTAACTGGCTTGTCAGGAAAAATCTTAATCCAAACTTTACCACCACGCTTGATATAACGTGTCATAGCAACTCTGGCAGCCTCTATCTGATTTGATTTAATCCACGCTGGTTCCTGTGCAACTAAACCAAATTCACCATTTGTAATTTTATTACCTCTTAACGCCTTTCCTCTCATGGAACCACGGAACTGTTTACGACGTTTTACTCTTTTAGGCATTAACATTATTTATCGCTCCCTTCCTTAGATGATTCATTGATTGGAAGTACCTCGCCTTTATAGATCCAAACCTTAACACCAACTTTTCCATATGTTGTTGCTGCTTCAGCGAATCCATAATCGATATCAGCACGTAATGTCTGAAGAGGAATTGTTCCTTCGTTATATGTTTCTCTACGAGCCATATCAGCTCCACCTAAACGTCCTGCACAACTAGCTTTGATACCTTTGATACCAGTCTTCATTGCTCTTGACATTGTAGATTTCATAGCTCTTCTGAATGAGATACGGTTTTCAAGCTGTGTAGCAATGTTTTCAGCTACTAACTGAGCTTCTCTATCCGGTCTCTTAACTTCTTTAACATCGATAAGAAGTTTCTTCTTTGTAAACTTCTGTACTTCTGCTTTAAGTTTTTCTATTTCTGCTCCACCTTTACCGATAACGATACCAGGCTTAGCTGTATGAACTATAACTTTTAATCTGTCAGATGCTCTTTCAATTTCGATTTTTGAAACACCTGAGTTGTATAACTTCTCTTTAAGGTATTTTCTGATTTTATTATCTTCTACAAGATTATCAGCAAAATCAGCTTCTGTATACCATCTTGAGTCCCAGTCTTTGATAACTCCGACTCTAAGGCCATGAGGATTAACTTTCTGTCCCATGTTTTATCTCCTTTCAAAATTCTGAAACATCTAATGTTTCGATTCAGATAATTATGCTTGTTTCTCATCGAGAACGATTGTAATGTTACTCATTCTCTTTTCAATTCTATATGCTCTACCCTGAGCTCTAGGTCTGATTCTCTTCATAATAGGACCCTGGTTAGCATAACATTTAGCGATATATAAATTATCTGTGCTCATACCATTATTATTTTCAGCATTTGCGATTGCTGATTTTAATAACTTCTCTATAAGTGTTGAAGCATATCTTGGATTGTAAGCAAGAATTCCAAGTGCTGTTTCAACGTCTTTACCTCTGATTGCATCTAAAACGTAACATGCCTTCTGAACTGATACTCTTGCGAATGATAATGTTGCAGATGGACGTGTATCTTTGTTTTCATTTCTTTCTCTCTTTATCTGGGATCTATGTCCTTTTGCCATGGATTTGACCTCCTTTCAAAAATCATATATGACTATCTTGTTTTCTTTTCGTCTTTTCCATGTCCACGATATGTTCTTGTTGCAACAAATTCACCTAATTTGTGTCCAACCATGTCCTCTGTAATATATACAGGAACGTGTTTTCTACCATCATGAACAGCTATTGTATGTCCTACCATCTGTGGAAAGATTGTTGAACGTCTAGACCATGTTTTAATAACTGACTTGTCGCCAGAAGCATTCATAGCATCAACTTTCTTTAATAAACTTTCATCCGCAAATGGACCTTTTTTTAATGAACGAGCCATGGTTCAACCTCCTTTATTTGATGTTCTTTCCATCTCTTCTTCTAACGATTAACTTATCTGAAGCCTTTTTCTTTCTTGTCTTAAGACCAAGAGCAGGCTTACCCCAAGGTGTACAAGGACCTGGACGACCAATTCCTGTCTTACCTTCACCACCACCGTGTGGGTGATCGTTAGGGTTCATAACAGAACCACGAACTGTAGGTCTGATACCCATGTTTCTCTTACGTCCTGCTTTACCGTAGTTAACAAGATCATGTTCGATGTTTCCTACTGTACCAATTGTTGCTCTACAAATGATTGGTACCATTCTCATTTCACCTGATGGTAATCTGAGTGTTGCATATTTTCCTTCTTTAGCCATAAGCTGTGCTGTATTTCCTGCAGATCTTACTAACTGGCCACCCTTTCCAGGATAAAGCTCAATGTTATGTAATTCTGTACCTACTGGAATGTTTTCAAGTGGTAAACAGTTACCTACTTTGATTTCAGCTTCTGGTCCATTCATTAATTCTTCACCAACTTTTAATCCGTTAGGTGCAAGAATATATGCCTTTTCTCCATCAGCGTAGCAGATTAATGCGATATTTGCTGTTCTGTTTGGATCGTATTCGATAGCAACAACCTTAGCTACAACGCCATCTTTCTTTCTTTTGAAATCTATAATTCTATATTTTCTTCTAGAACCACCACCATGATGTCTCACAGTGATTTTTCCTTGGTTATTACGACCTGCATTCTTCTTTAAAGAAACAGTAAGTGACTTCTCAGGAGTACTCTTTGTGATTTCTGCAAAGTCAAGACTTGTCATGTTTCTTCTAGAAGGTGTATATGGTTTAAAAGTCTTAATTCCCATTGTTATTCTCCTTTCAGAATTCTAATGCTTTGGTTTATCTTATAAACCTTCGAAAATCTCAATATCAGCACTGTCCTCTGTTAACCAGACAATTGCCTTCTTTGTTTTAGCAGTCTTTCCTTCAGTTCTTCCTCTTCTACGAGTCTTTCCTTCAAGGTTCATTGTGTTTACTCTCTTAACTTTTGTTCCAGCAAACATTTTCTCAACTGCTTCCTTGATCATAGCTTTATTAGCTTCTGTGTGTACAAGGAATGTGTATTTTTTACTTGTCATTTCGTTCATACTCTTTTCAGAAATAACAGGTTTGAGGATTACATCATAGTACTGTATATTTGCCATTATGCGTACACCTCCTCGATTGTTTCTACAGCTGCTTTATCAATAACAACTGTGTCATATTTCATGATATCATATACATTTATTGTATTTGTTAAAGCAGTCTTAACATCAGGGATGTTCTTAGCTGATTTAACAACGTTTAAATCATTTTCGTTTAATACTACTAATGCTTTATTTACATTTAAACTTGCAAGTACACCTGCAAATGTTTTTGTCTTAATTTCATCCATCTTTAATGAGTCGATAACGATGAATTTGTTATCCTGTACTCTTGATGTTAATGCAGACTTAAGTGCAAGTCTCTTTTCTTTCTTATTAAGACTGAATGAGTAATCTCTTGGCTTTGGTGCAAATACAACACCACCGCCTGTCCATTGTGGAGATCTTGTAGAACCCTGTCTTGCATGACCTGTTCCTTTCTGTCTCCATGGTTTTCTTCCGCCACCTCTAACTTCAGAACGTGTCTTTGCGCTCTGTGTTCCCTGGCGATTATTTGCAAGCTGGCTTACAACTGCCATGTGAACTAAATGCTCATTAACTTCTACGTTAAAAATAGCATCGTTAAGTTCCATGTTTCCAACTTCATTTCCTTCCATATTGTAAACAGATACTTTTGCCACTTTAAGTTCCTCCTTTCCTTTACCTATTTAGCACTCTTAACTGCTTCTTTGATAGTTATTAATGCTTTCTTAGGTCCTGGAACTGCACCTTTAACTAAAAGCAGATTGTTTTCAACATCAACTTTAACTATTTCAAGATTCTGGATTGTTACCTGTTTAGAACCCATATGTCCAGGCATTCTCTTTCCTTTGAATACCTTACTTGGATCAGAACAAGCACCGTTTGAACCTGCATGTCTGTGGTACTTAGAACCATGAGCCATAGGACCTCTTGACTGTCCGTGTCTCTTGATAGCACCTTGGAATCCTTTACCTTTTGAAATAGCAGTTGCATCAACTTTTTCGCCTGCAGCGAATTTATCAACTTTTATTTCATCATTTAATGAGTAGTTTTCTGCATCTTCAAGTCTGAACTCTCTTACATATCTCTTGTAAGAAACTCCTGCCTTGTCAAACATACCCTTAAGTGGTTTGTTGATTAATTTTTCTCTTTTATCAACGAAACCTACCTGTACTGCACTGTAACCATCGTTATCAACAGTTTTAACCTGTGTTACATAACATGGTCCTGCCTGGAGTACAGTAACTGGTGTTAAAACACCATCTTCATTGAAGATTTGAGTCATTCCGACTTTTGTTGCTAAAATAGCTTTCTTCATTTTTCTACCTCCTGGTTTAATCTACAGCGGTTTTCATCATTATTCTTCGTTATGAATAACTTTGAAAACATCCTAGAACAGCCAAATATAAGTGGAACACTATATTTTTTGGAGTGTTGCTTCTATATCTAAACCCTTCAGGATTACTACCATATTATTTGTTTGAAAGATTATTTATTACCTTTCATTTTGATATCGATATAAACACCTGCTGGCATCTCTAATTTTGTAAGAGATTCAACTGTCTTTGCAGATGGTGCAACGATATCGATAAGTCTCTTATGAGTTCTCTGTTCGAACTGTTCTCTGGAATCTTTATACTTATGAACAGCTCTTAAGATTGTAACAACTTCCTTCTTTGTTGGAAGTGGTACTGGTCCGCTAACCTGCTCACCCTGTTTCTTAACAGTCTCGATAATTCTTCCAGCTGACTGATCGATAAGCTTATGATCATAAGCTTTCAATGTGATTCTCATAATTTCTTTTGCCATAAAAAAAGTCGCCTCCTTTTCGTACTTTTGAAATCAGTACGGACAAGCGGTGACTGTACACTCTTCCGTGTGTGTCGCTTTTTTGTTTTCAAAAAAACGTCATTGACACGTTGTTTCCATTATGTATTGGACTTTTTGTACAGTGACTTGCCGTCAGTTTCCTAACTTGACATTCGCTCCACGGAAAACCTGCAATCATATTTTATATGTTGCAGCAACCTCTCGCTTCAAAGCTATCAATGTCACAGCAAGAGTAAGTATATATTATTTAAAAATAATTTTCAAGTAAAATTTAAAATTTTTTTAATATTTATTTTCTTATTCTTTCTTCTTATTAAATACTTAAATAATATTACTGTTTTTATTATCTTTAATCACCTTT
This sequence comes from Lachnospiraceae bacterium RM5, assembly GCA_900110975.1. GTDB lineage: Bacteria > Bacillota > Clostridia > Lachnospirales > Lachnospiraceae > Bovifimicola. The sequence continues at coordinate 139,320 of FOFK01000004.1, read as the reverse complement.
ATTATCTTTATTATCTTTATTATCTTTATTATCTTTATTACCTTTATTTCCTTTTTCTTGATAATTGTTCTATTCAACAGCCATTATACGGCCGTGGCCGCCGTGGCCATTCAACAACCATTATACGGCCGTGGCCAGCGTGGCCATTCAACAGCCATTATACGGCCATGGACGCCGTGGCCATTCAACATCCATTATACGACCGTGGCTGCCGTGGCCGCCATAAGCAATAAATTTTTTGAATATATTAAATATTATTGCTTTTTTTCTTTAAAATATGGCATTTTATAGTTTAGAAGCTATAAATTCTTTGAATTCAGCAGATATTATTGCTTTTTTCTTTAAAATACGGCTTTTTCATGGTTTAGAAGCTATAAATTCTTTAAATATAACTATTATTATTGCCTTTGCTACCAATAATTGCTTTATTTCATAATTAAAAAGCAATAATATTATCGGATATGACTAATATTATTGCTTTTCACTTTCCAATTAGAATTTCATTATTTCTTACCAATGTAACTATTCTTAAATACCCAAGCCTAATATCTGCCAGCTTATTCTAATTATACATATAGCCTCTTTACCGGATAACCGATAAAGAGGCCATATATTAGTTTAAAATCATTAACTTAAAATCTTCTTAATTGAATAATGTATATATAATTTAATATAGGAATTAATTTAATTAGGAATTAATTATATATAGAAATTAATATAATATAGAAATTAATTCAATATAGAAATTAATCCAATGTATATATACTTCCATTCTTTATTCCGGATACTCCGCTGTGTACATAGTAATTCGCACCATATCTGCTGTCCCAATTTCCATTTCCATCATTAAAGCAGACTGTCACACCATTAGCACCATTTAAATCGATTACAAATTTATAATTGTAACCTTCTTTTTCATCTGTTCTAATCATGCTGACACCCGGAACTTCTGTCCATGAAGAACCATCAACCATATAATGAATATTTGCCTGTGACCATGAATCATTATTATAGTAGATTACTGCCTTAGAGTTATCAACTACTGTAAAGTTAAGTGTTGCTACGGCATCCTGTCCATACCCGTCATGTACAGCATATTCAATAGTATAGTTTCCAGCTTCTGTAGGTGTCCATACTCTTGAATAATGATTATAATATTCAAACTGTCCGATAGGTGTTCTGACACCATCCTTAATCTGTGTAAATGTATATGAATTGTATCTGTATGGCACTTCATACGAAGTTATGGCATTTAATGTAACACTTGTTCCAACACTTATTACTGATGAAGAAGCATTTGATGTAAATGATGTAATTTCAAGCGGTTTAACATTAAAGTTTTCAATTGTCTTTGTTGCAGTCTTTCCTGTTTCAACATCTGTTACTTCAACAAATAATGTATGTGTTCCAATTGTTCCAAACCAGTCAGTACTTAAAATAGATAATAAAGATATTGCCTGTGTTGATGCTTTTTCACTATCATCATAATAATACTTATAATACTTTTTCCCGTTGAAAATGTCTCCAAATTTATAAAGGTAATTTCCACTACCAAATTCAGCTTTTGCAGTACATGTGATATTATTTGTTTCATCAATACCTACATTTAATGGTTTATCAATAGTAAACTCTGTTACTTTCAAATTAATATTTTCAATGTTTCCATTTTTAATTCCATAAACTCCACTTCCTAAATGATAGTTAGTGGCATTTTTACTATCCCATGAACCTTCACCATTATTAAAGCACACTTCTACACTTTCACTATTGTTTTCTGAAAGATTTATTTCATACATCCATGTGTATTCATCATCATCACTTGTAAGCATTCTTACACCCGGAACTTCTGTCCATGATCCATTCTCTGTTTTAAAGTGAATATTCGCATTACTCCAGTTTGGATTAGAATAATAAACAATAGTCTTATTATTTTTAATAGTATAATCTATAGAATATGAAGCATTAGTTACACTATCAAATGCACTTGCTTCTATTGTATAGCTTCCTTCTTCTGTAGGTGTCCATGTATTTGAATCTGATGGATAAGGTGTAGGAAGATTTGTTACTTCACCTGTTTTTTTATTTGTAATTTTCCATGTAAAGTTTAACGGAATACGCGAAATATATCCATTAAATCTGTTTTGATATTTTGCTGTAAGTTTAATAGCAGTATTTGCCTTTTGAGGTGAAGAAAGATCTGTTTCAATACCTGTTATTTCAAAAGGTTTTACTTCAATATCTCTTGAAATAGAAACACTTTTTCCATTGGCATCCTTAACTGTAATAACTACGTTATTAATACCTAATCCTGAAAAACCTTCTGTTGGATAAGCACCATGATTTGCTGCATACGCATCAGTATTGACTGAAACTCCAAATGAATTACCATTAATAGGCATATCATTATTCTTATCTAATTCTTCGCCATTACTTTTTCTTGTATAAACAAAACTGTATGTATAAGGTGCTGTTCCACCTTCAACAGTCATATTTACATAACTATATGGATTACCTTCGCTTACACTTGTAATATTTGCCACAAGTGGATCAGCTACTTTAATATCAATTAATTTTGTCTTTGAATTTGTTTTTCCATTTGAATCAGTTGCTGTAAGTTTAACTCTGTAATATCCTGACTGAGCTGGCACAAATTCAAAGTTACCTGTAGTATTACTTCCTACTACTCCCGTTTCATTTGTAGCTTCATTTTCATATGATAATGAATATGTCATTCCACCTGCTGTATCTTTTGCAGAAGAAATAACACTAATTACATCATTCGCATAACTAACATCCATATTAGAAATATATGGAATTTCTGTTCTATTATTTAAGTAATTATATTCTGTATCAAATATTCCAGTATCTTTATTTAATTGATTACTAGTTAAGTTAAGACTGTATGCCTTCTGTTCAACATTATCAACATATATAATGTTATTCAATGTTATATTATCTTCATATCCGGCATTTCCAATATAGAACATATTCCAAGGGATGTAACTGTTTTTCTTAACTTCTTTAACAATTGTAGCATCACATTCAGTATTTTTTTCACCTCTGTAATTATACACTCCGCTATAAGGTTCTCCACCTCCTATACCAACAGTATGATTAGGGTTTAAACGTCCAATTCCAAACTTTATTGGAGAAAGGAAAATCAAATTAAGACTTTTAGTCTTTGATGTTACATTATATTTACAATATCTATCCGGCTCTATAGAATTTCTATATTTTTCCATATGATCATCATCAAAAATAAGCTCAGTTACAAACTGAGTAATAGGTTCTCTTTCTTCACCTTCAGCAGTACCTATATTTGAATATGAAGAAACTTCATTTAAAGAATCATAGGCCATCCATACAAATCCTTTATTTCCCCAATTCTTTCCCCATGAATTAACAACCTTAAACGCACCCATTTCCCCTTCTTCAAGAGTACCATTTTTATTTAAGTCAACTCCAATATTATCATCATATCCCACGATATTCATTGCATGTCCGCCTCTGTTACTTCCTGTTTTATTTGCACATGCAACTATTATTGACTCATTATTATATTTAGCATTTTCACTATTTAAAGATCCATCAATATTAGAATAATTAAACCAATATGCATCTGTTGCAAGTTCTAAGATGGAACCGGCTGCAAGTCTTTCTTTTAAAACAACAACATCAGGACTATTAACATTATTGACCTGAATTTTTTCATCATCTTTATTTCTACCGCATGATATAAACACATTTCCATCATTTGTACTTAAAGCAGCTTCCATATGATCTGCTTCACAGTCACCATAAAAATCATGTCCTTTAGGACCATATGCAGATGTAAAATTTGTTATAGGGCATCTGTCGATAGTAAGAGATCCTTCTAACCAATCTGTATTAGCATGTCCCCACTTTGGAGAGAATGTATTAGTTTCATCAACTTCTCTGTCAAAGTATCTGTTATACATATATGTTTTATTATAATATTTGTCTGACCATGCAAGGCACGAACCAATACCTCCCTGATTTCCAACTTCAGGAAAATATTTCCCATTTTCACCCTGTGAATTATCAACATAAGAAGGTAAAGAACTATAATCCTCCATTAAAGAAGCATCATCTGCAGCAAATGCATAATTTTTGCTTTCTATCGCTTCCTCTTCAAATAATTCAAAATCTTCCTGTGTTAAACCTGTAGCATGCAAAAGGTCTTCTTCATGTAAAGATAAAGTAGACTCTTCTGCCTCCGTTGTAGTATTAACATCAGCTTTTGCAACTACACCATTACTAAAAATTGTTGTTGCAAAAATCGATGCCACAAGTAATGATACAAGTGTCTGTTTTTTGTTTCTCATTTCTCTTATTCCTTTCTATTTTTTAGCATAGGTATTTTACCATAAACAGAAAAGAATTTCTCGAATTCGCTGTAATTTCAGCACTTTTTTACACTTTACCTTTAAATTATCATTTAAATATAAGCAAATTTAACTATAACTTTTTAGAATTTCGCTAAAATCTTGGACTTTTACAACCTTTGCATTGTTACCGGAAGCAATTAACCCTTCAAGATTGTCATTTGTAACAACCATAATGTCATATTTATTTTTATATTTTGTTGAAAATCTTTCTATATACGAATCCGCTGTCTGACCTTTTTTTGTATACACAACTTCAACATTATTTATCTTATTTATTGTCTCTTCCTTATTATCTACATTATAAGCATCAAAAACCAAAACTATTTTTTCTTTTGTATAACCATAATAATTATCGAGAATATCAATAAGTTTCCATCTTGCTGCATTTAAATCATCAAGATAAATTTTTAAATCATCCCTTGCATGAATAAAATTATATCCATCAACCAAAAGACATTTTTCTTTTTTCTTTTTTTCTGTCTTCTCATATATTTTAGTAGGCTCATTTTTTATTTCCACATCAACATCTTCTTTAGATATAGTATGTTTTCTCTTAGTCTCTGTATTTTTCTTCTGATTTTTATTTTGCCCCCCAACTCCTGAAATAATTTTTTTTATCTCATCTTCTCCTATGGATATCTCATTATTTTCCTTTTTTACAACAACATAATCACTGAAATCATCTTCTTTTTTAGAGCCATAAAAAGGAAGATGCATCTTTTCATAAACCTCATTATATGGAACATAATAACCTGCACCATTTTTACAAAAAATAGAACCTGTAGGGAAATTCTCATCATCAGGCTGATATCCCATATTCTCTATAACTTCATCTGCATTATGGCATTCCAGATATCCATGAAATTTAGTAAGAATTTTCCCAAGTCCCTTTGTATATGCCATAAAATTCTTTCTATATTCCATAAAAGTAATTACAGGTGCAATTCCTTCTATTACAGCTTCATTTTCATTTATAACAGGAGATTTCACCTTTCCATATATTTCTTCTAAATTATTTAAAGTTTTTCCAAGCATATCAAGAGGAATTTTTATTCCAAAACTATAATATGGCTCTAAAAGAACATTTTCTGCCATCATAAGTCCCTGTCTGTATGCCCTTATGGTAGCTTCCCTGAAATCTCCACCCATTGTATGCTTTAAGTGAGCCTTTCCTGATACTAATGTAACAGAAACATCTGTAAGCTCACTGCCTGTCAAAACACCTTTACATTCATTATCCTTAAGATAACTGATAACATTCTTCTGATAATTAATTGATAGTTCATCAGGAGGAATTTCAGAATTAACAATTATCCCACTATTTTTCTCTCCTTCTTTTATTAAAAGCTGGATTTCCGCATAATGTCTTAAAGGCTCGAAATGCCCTACACCAATGGCACTTCCTTTAATCGTTTCTTTATATACAACATTTCCTTTTCCAAATTCTACTTCTATTTCATATTTATCTTCTAATATTCTTTTTAATATTTCTAAATAAATATCTCCCATGGTATTTATAAATATTTCACCATTAATCATTCTTGGCTTTAATAAAGGATTTTCTTCCGCAAGCTGATTTAAAATAGAGAAAGACTCTAACGTATTTACCTTTGTCACAGGTATCAATTTATAACATAAAAAAGCATCCATTACAGGAGTAACAACCTCTATTATTTTCCCATCTTCATAAACATTTCCTACTTTTGAATTCTTAAGACCTAAAAGCTCACAAACCGCTCCACTTTTAACACTTGAAACACTTTCATACTTTTCACCTGAATATATTCTTATTTCACTTATCTTTTCATCCGATTCATCTATAATATCTTTTACATTAACAACTCCGGAAACAACCTTTAAATGTGTAAGACGTTTTCCTTTATCATCTCTTGATATTTTAAAAACCTTTAGTTTCTGCTTATCATTTATATTTTCTTCTACAAAATACTCATCTATTATTTTAAAAATATTATCTATACCCGTTAATTTTAAAGCACTTCCAAACAATACAGGATATAAACTTCTTCTCTTTATGGCAGCTGTAATACTTTCTTTGGAAATAGAATTTTTTTCAAAGTATTCCTCCATTAAAAGCTCATCAAAAGAAGCTAAGCTTTCCTCTGTCTCATTCTCAATATTTCCGCTTAGTATATTTTCAAAATCAATAATATTTTCTGATAATTCATTTTTAATATTTTTAAATATCTCTCCACTGTCTGCAATATCCCTATCCATTTTATTAACAAATATTATGGTTGGGATTTTATAAATCTCCAAAAGATTCCATAAAGTATACGTATGGCTTTGAACTTTTTTTGTTCCATCAATGAGCAGAATGGCATAATCCATTACACTCATTGCTCTCTCCATTTCCATTGAAAAATCCACATGTCCCGGTGTATCTAAAAGATAAACTTCCTTGTTAGACAGATTCAATCTTGCCTGTCCGGAATATATTGTTATACCCCTCTCTTTTTCAACTTCATCAGTATCCATATATGAATTTTTCTTATCCACATTACCTAAGTTTCTTATGGTATTACTTTTGTATAGTAACGCTTCAGATAATGTTGTTTTTCCTGCATCAACATGAGCAAGTATTCCAATAACCATAATTTATTCTCCTGCATTTATGTTAGCTTAAAATTATTTTAAAATAAAACCGACCTTTATTCATTAGAATTCTAATGTTAAAGGCCGGCTTTTTATATAAGTGTTAACCTATAATTTTTTACTTAAAGCTGTTTGTGATTTCCATATCATCATCATCAAAAAGTTTTTCAACAGCTGATTTTGCTTCATCAAGTGACTTGTAACCATATGCTTCAATATCACTTCCGGATGAATTCTTGCCAAGTACAACTTCATCAGATGTTGTATCGAAGTAAATATAATTATCTTCATCAAGCTTTCCATCTTCATTTAACTTAATATCATCCTCAGCTAAATAAATGTAGATAGAATATTTCTTATTTGCATCGCTGTCATCTTTAAGATTTACTTTGTATATATAAGCAATTCTATCTGTATACCATGTATAAGTATCAGCATCTTTACGAGTTGAAAGATATACACCCTGATATTCAGAGCTTTCATACTCAACATCCCATCCATAGTATGCTTCTTTAACGCTCTTTTCAGCTTCAGACTTAAGATCTTCAACAGCATCCTTATCTTTTTCAAGATCCATTAAATATGTTGGAAGTCCTTCAACAGTAAATGTTTTAGATTCTTCTTTTGGTACATATCCATATTCTTTTGCATAATTATCAAATTCACCTTCGTCATCTGACCAGGATCTTACTGTAACAGTAACTTCATCACCATTACTTAAACCATCTTCTGGTTCATAATCATAATATAATCCATTTGGTGCACCATAAACACTTACACCTCCATTTGGAGCTGAACCATAAAAACTTACATCAATATCTTCAAATGCATCAATCTTTTTAACTTTCTTAAGTCCGCTTACTTTCTTTGAAATAGTAGTATTTTCAAACTTAATTCCCATTTCTTTAAATACATCATTATTAATTTTGAATACTACATTTACTGTATCGCCATTAGAAAGTTCTCCGTCATTCTTAACCTTATAATTTGAAATTGCTTTTTCAACTTTTCTAAGATTTCTCTTTGAATAATGATTCTTATCTTTTAATGCCTTCTTAATATCATCCTCAAGATCTTCATCAATGTCTACATCAACGTATCCGTATTCATTTACACCTTCACATTTAACCTCAACATATTTCTTAAGGTCAATCTTGATAGGTCTTGTTAATACAAATACAAGTATTCCAACAGCAATTCCAACTACAGCTACAAATGCAACTATACCAATGATAAGTCCCTTGATAAGTTTGCTATTTGAGCCTGAGTTAGATGAAACATTATTAATTGTTGAATCTATAGGCTGGTCATTTAACATTGTCTGTTCCTGAGTTTCAACCGGAGTCTCAACTGGTGTTTCAACCGAAGTCTCAACTGGAGTCTGATTTTCAGTTGTGTTATTTACATTGTTTTCGTTATTTTCCATTTTCACATTTCCTTTCTTAAAATTAACACAATATACAGATAAATTGTACCATAAAAATGTTTACATCTCAATAAAAAAGATTTAATATTATGTCATCGTATGTCATCGCCTGAAAGGCGATGACCCGGCGACATTTTCGAGGATAGCGAGAAAATGTTGGAATATGTCATCGCCTGAAAGGCGATGACC
>FOFK01000004.1:31290-130233 GCA_900110975.1 Lachnospiraceae bacterium RM5 | reverse complement strand
AATTTTTCACGAGATTCTAGTAGTCGCCAAGAAAGAATTACTAGCGAGACAGAATTTTTCACGAGATTCTAGTAGTCGCCAAGAAAAAACTACTAGCGAGACAGAAATTTTCACGAGATTCTAGTAAATCACAAAAACACATTACTAGCAAGACAGATTTTTTCACGAGATTCTAGTAAATTACATATATTATATAAAAATTTAGAAAGGTACTATTATGTGGATTGCAGATAATTGGAAAGATTATTCAATAATTGATTGCTCAGATGGAGAAAAACTGGAAAGATGGGGAAAATATATACTTTTAAGACCTGATCCACAGGTTATCTGGAGCATCGAAAAAGATAAAAAGCTCTGGAACAAACTAAACGGCCACTATCATAGAAGCAAAAAAGGTGGTGGGGATTGGGAATTCTTTGATTTACCAAAACAGTGGCAGATTCATTATGATAAACTTACATTTAACTTAAAGCCATTCAGTTTTAAACATACCGGTCTTTTCCCTGAACAGGCAACAAACTGGGACTGGTTTGGAAATCTTATAAAAACAGAAAAAGAAAAACGTATTAAAAATGGCGATGAAACACCTGTTAAAGTATTAAACCTTTTTGCATATACAGGTGGCGCGACACTTGCTGCTGCTGTAAACGGAGCCAATGTTACTCACGTAGATGCTTCTAAAGGAATGGTTACATGGGCAAAAGAGAATGCTGTATCATCAGGACTTCAGGATGCACCTATAAGATGGTTAGTTGATGATTGCATAAAATTCGTTGAAAGAGAAATCAGAAGAGGCAACAAATATGATGGAATCATTATGGATCCTCCATCATACGGCAGAGGTCCAAAAGGTGAAATATGGAAAATCGAAGAAAACATCCATAATTTCATTAAATTATGTTCAACTCTTTTAAAAGACGAGCCTTTATTTTTCCTTGTAAATTCATACACTACAGGTCTAGCACCATCCGTATTATCATATATGATAAATCTTGAAGTCACAGAAAAATTTGGTGGAAATGTTGAATCAGAAGAGATTGGTCTTCCGGTTGAAAAAAGCGGTCTTGTTCTTCCATGTGGTGCCAGCGGAAGATGGAGCAAATAAAAAAAAGATATCATAAATAAAAAGAACGGTTCATTGTTATTTTAAAATAAATATGTACTCTCTTCTCTATACATAGGAGCAAAAAGGTACATGTTAATTTCAATGAACCGTTTTCTATTTTTAATTGTAATTTAATTTAGTTTTATTTAGTTTTATTTGAATTTTAACCAATAATATCCCTTGCTGTAACAAGGCCATACTTACTTTCTGCAGCATATACAGCTCTTATAATAGCTTCACTTACAACTTCTGCCGCAATACTCCCAACCAAATCTTGATCAGCTTTAATATTTCCAAGAGATACTGCATATATACTATCTCCGTCCGCTGAGGTATGCACAGGATTTATACTTCTTGCATATCCATCATGTGCCATTCCGGCAATTTTACAAAGTGAAGACTTTCCAAATTCTGCATTTGTCATTACAACAGCTAATGTTGTATTCCCAACAAATTTATTATCAACGGGACAAATCGATTCTTTCATGTATTCATATGTACTTCTTAAACTCTTTTTATCTTCTGATAAAAGTCCTGCAATTCTTTCTCCTGTTTTCCAATCGAACACATCACCCAATGCATTAAGCGCTACAACTGCACCAACTTTAAGTTCACCAATCTGAGTACAAAAACTTCCAATACCTGTTTTCATACAATATTCCATACCAAGAATCTTTCCAACACTTGCACCACAACCTACACCATAATTCCCGTCCCGGTAATTAGGTTCTTCAAAAGCTTTCTTTGCAGCTTCATAACCCATATTCACATCAGGTCGTACAAAAACATCTCCAACAGTTAAATCAAACAAATCAGACTGAACAATAAGTGGTACTTTTGTTACGCCTACATCAAATCCATACCCCGCTTCTTCCATATATTTCATTACTCCACCAGCCACATCTAATCCAAAAGCACTTCCACCAGAAAGTACTATTCCATGAATTACATCTGCAGCCATAAGCGGATTTAGAAGTTGCGAATCTCTTGATGCCGGACCGCCTCCCCTTACATCAAGACCAGCACTCATACCATTTTCACAAATAAAAACACTGCAACCTGTAGCAGCTTTTTCATTTTCCACTTGAGCAATTCTTATATTTTTCATTTCTGTAATAGGTATTTCTATCATTAAATTTCTCCTGTTTTATTTTTAGTTTTTTTTCTTTAACTCTTTTTTCATAAATTATTTGACACTATCTTAATTTTTCAACTTCTACATCTGTATCTTTAAGAATCTTTTCAACATCAGCACCTATAATATCAAGGCATTCAGCTTTTATCTGATACACTTTATCAATTCCACAAAAAACATTAGCAAATGCTTTTACATAACCAAATCCAAACTCATCATTTATTATAGGTCCTCCGGCTGTTGTCACATAATATAAACTCTTTGCTTTACAAAGCCCTTTTATTTCACCTGTCTCTAAATATGAAAATATAAGTCCCAAAATATTAATCTGTTCAAGATATTGTTTTAACATCGCAGGAAAAGAAAAATCATAGTACGGTGCTGCAACTACAATCATATCTGCTTTTACAAAATCAAGGGCATATTTAAAAATCGGATCATTATATTTACCCTCACTTTTCAACTGCTCCCTGCGATTTATAAACTCTTCATCCATAACAGGAAAATCTATATATTCAAGCTGTACTTCTTTTATCTCATCATCAAATTTGTTTAATATTTTTTTTGCCAATCTTAATGTTCTTGATTCTTTGCGCACACAGGCATTTACAAATAAAATCATAATATCACCCTTTCTTTTTTTGATTATATATAAACAGAGCAGTGGTTTTTAAATAACCAGACTAAATTCATATTCTACACAAAAAATATACGTATCAAAAAAGCCCGGTACCACACAAAGATACCGAGCTTAAAATTATGCTTCTATTTTTTCTTTTCCACCCATATATGGTCTTAAACTTTCTGGAATCTTAATACTTCCATCTTCACATAAATTATTTTCAAGGAAAGCTATTAACATTCTTGGTGGTGCAACAACTGTGTTGTTAAGTGTATGTGCAAAATATTTATTTCCATCATCACCTTTAACTCTGATTTTAAGTCTTCTTGCCTGTGCATCAGAAAGATTTGAGCAGCTTCCTACTTCAAAATATTTCTGCTGTCTTGGTGACCATGCTTCAACATCGATAGATTTCACTTTAAGGTCTGCTAAATCTCCTGAACAGCACTCTAATGTTCTTACAGGAATATCAAGGCTTCTGAATAAATCTACTGTATTCTGCCATAATTTATCAAACCACATCATACTGTCTTCAGGCTTACATACAACTATCATTTCCTGCTTTTCAAACTGATGAATTCTGTATACGCCTCTTTCTTCAATACCATGAGCTCCTTTTTCTTTTCTGAAGCATGGTGAATAACTTGTAAGAGTTTTTGGAAGTTCACTTTCAGGTGTGATAGTATCAATAAATTTACCAATCATTGAATGCTCACTTGTTCCAATAAGATAAAGGTCTTCGCCTTCTATCTTGTACATCATTGCATCCATTTCATCAAAACTCATAACGCCTGTAACAACATCACTTCTGATCATAAATGGAGGAATGCAATATGTAAATCCTCTGTCAATCATAAAATCTCTTGCATATGCAATAACTGCCGAGTGAAGTCTTGCAATATCACCCATAAGATAATAAAAACCATTACCTGCAACTTTTCTTGCACTATCAAGATCTATTCCATTTACTTTTTCCATAATATCTGTGTGATATGGAATTTCAAAATCAGGAACAAATGGTTCTCCATATTTCTGAACTTCAACATTTTCAGAATCATCCTTACCAATAGGAACGCTCTTATCAATAATATTTGGAATAACCATCATTATGTTCTTGATTTTTTCATTTAATTCAGCCTGTTTAGCTTCAAGTTCTTCAAGTTTCTTAGCATTCTTAGTAACTTCTTCTTTTACTTTTTCTGCTTCTTCCTTTTTCCCCTGAGCCATTAAAGCACCAATCTGCTTTGAAATTTTATTTCTGTTTGCTCTTAATTCATCAACTTCTCCCTGTGTCTTTCTGACCTCAACATCAAGCTCTATTACTTCATCAACAAGTGGAAGTTTCTTATCTTGAAATTTATTTTTAATATTTTCTTTAACAATATCAGGATTTTCTCTTAAAAATTTTAAATCTAACATAAAAATCTCCTTACCATCTGCTTCATTTTAGTTAATAATTTAACCATAATATTATAATTCATTTTTCCATAATTGTATAGATTTTATTGATATTTATTCATTATGATACACAATTACTTTTGTTCCAATAGGAATATTATCATAAATCCATTTTGCCTCATTTATATCAAGTCTTACGCAACCATGGGAAATACCTACCTTTAAGCTGCCTTCCAAAATAGTTGATGGTGTAGGTGTCTGTGCATAAGAAACAGAATGAAAATGATATCCTCCTGCTGCAAAATTCGTTGTATACCAGAGTCTTGCTCTACCTGAATCAAAATATGGTTTCTTATAAATAACCCTATGTTCACCTTCAGGTGTTGGAGTCGAGGATTTTCCATCTCCACATGGAATATATTTAACCTCATTCCATGCGCCTTTCTTTCCAGAATAAATACCAACCATATGCGTTGATCTGTTTACTAAAATTAAATATCCGGTATTACTTGCATAACCTAAAGCCATGTTATACATGGAAAGCTGTTCTGGATCTGTAGTATTTGGTATATTTACCACAGGCTTTTCAACCGGTTTCTTTCTAAAAGTATTGGTTCTGCTTTCATTAAAAGCTTTTCCTTTTAATACAAGCTTAACTCTGAGACCCTTAATTTCATTGCCATAACCTTCACTACCTGCTTTTTCACCATTCCTTGCAAATCCCGTCCATCCAAAATTCTTTACATATACAGAATAGTAAACATCATAATAATTCGAAATATCTCCGCTTAAGCTAATCTTTATAGCTTCTAACCTATATCCCTTAGAAAGATTTCCAAGAGGTGTATTATTTGATACACTTCCTACCCATCCGTCTTTTTGAACAAGTCCTTCATAATTTACATTTCCATATACACCCTCATTATTCAATGTGACCACCATTCCCATCATAACAGTTGATGAGGTGTCACCATCAATAGCACCATTTTTTGCTATATTTATCCAACCCTTATTTTTATCACAAATTCTATATTCTATTCCATTTGCAACATAGCATTTACTAATACTTCCAAGTTTATCCGGAGCCTTGGAATTCTTTGGTAAAATGCATACTTTTAATGCTTCAACATTACAATCAATTCCTGTTGTTCCACTTACCTGCCCATTTTTTGCCCATGAGAGCCATCCAAATTTTTCAACATGCACACAATAATAAATATCATATTTAGATGCATCTTTTCCTGAAAGACTTAATTTTAAAGCCTGCACCGACTTAGCCTGACCGGTAGTTCCACTAACCACACCATTATTTACTGTACTTTTCCAACCATCTTTACTTACATGTACAGAATAATTTACATTCAAATCAGCATTTGCATTTTCTATAATGCTTATAGCTTCTATGGACTTTTTAGCACCTGTAGTACCTGAAACCATTCCATTTCCTACAAAATTCTGCCAGCCTATTTTAGATACATGTGATTTGTATTTTAAATCAAGTGCTCTGAAAGCCTTATCATCAGAGGAAAGATTTTTAGGTGCTTCATTTCCTTTTTTCACAAGAACAATTTTTATGGCTTCAATTCTTAATGAATGATCTCTTGTTCCCGCACTTTCACCATTCTTTGCCCATGCAAGCCAGCCAAACTTTTCTACATGAGCACAATAATAAACATCATAATCATCTTTTTTATCACCTGTAAGGGAAATCTGCAATGCCTCAAGTCTTAAACCCTTACCTTCAGTTCCCGAAAGATTTCCATCATTTACATATTCTTTCCATCCTTCTTTTTGAACAAAAGCCCTGTATTTTACCCCAAGTTCCGGACTATCTGTTTTAATTTTTACAGCTTCAATTCTTTTTGACTGCCCCATCGTTCCACTGATTTCCCCATCAGAAGAATATTCGCTCCAACCGATATTTTGAATATGTGTAGAATAAGTAATACTGATTTTTTCATCATCTGCATATATATCCTTAGAAAATCCTAAAAATACTATAGTAAAAACAGCTACACTTAATAATAAAATACCTGGGAAACCTTTTATTTTTTCTTTTAAACCTTCTCTCATACACGTTTCCTTTCTTATATTCAACATCTCGTTTGCTTCGCAATATGTCGTATGTCGTGTTGCGCAGCAATACGACTTTAAAAATGTCGCCTGGTCACCGATATAAAATCGGTGACATATTCTAACATTAATTTTATCATAGACTTGGTTTTTTTTAAATTTTTTATATATAAAAAATCATATTTTTATTAATTTAGTTTCCTTTATATTTGCCTAATCTAAAACATAATGCTATACTCTATATGTTGTATCTACAACATAACCTATAAAAGGAAGGATAATACAATGAGTTTTACATTTATACAACAAATGCCTTTACCGGATTCTTTAAAAAACAATCTTAAAATATCTGATGAAATCAAGGCTTTAAAAGAAAAACGTGATGATGAAATAAAAAAAGTATTTGCAGGCGAAAGCAATAAATTCTTACTTATTATCGGACCATGTTCTGCCGATAACGAAGATGCAGTTCTTGACTATACTTCAAGACTTGCAAAAATAAGTGAAAAAGTTAATGACAAAATCATTATTATTCCTAGAATATATACAAACAAACCAAGAACAACAGGTATGGGATATAAAGGAATGCTTCATCAGCCTGATCCTGAGAAGAAACCAGATTTAATTGCAGGTCTTAAAGCAATAAGAAAAATGCATATAAGAATTGTAAATGAAACACATCTTACAGGTGCAGATGAAATGCTTTATCCGGAAAATCATCTTTATGTTGATGATTTATTATCTTATGTTGCAGTCGGCGCACGTTCTGTTGAAGACCAGCAGCACCGTCTTACAGTAAGTGGACTTGATATTCCTGCAGGTATGAAGAATCCTACAAGCGGAACTTTATCAGTTATGTTAAATTCTATAACTGCTGCCCAGTCAGGACATACATTTATTTATTCAGGAAGTGAAGTAAAAACTTCAGGAAATGAATATACACATGCAATCTTAAGAGGTGCCGTAAACAAACACGGTCAAACTCTTCCAAACTATCACTATGAAGATTTGATTCTTCTTCATGAACTTTATGAAAAAGAAAATCTTAAAAAACCTGCTGTTATCGTTGACTGTAATCATTCTAATTCAGGAAAGAAATATCAGGAACAGATTAGAATTGCAAATGAAATTCTTCACAGCATGAGACATTCAAGTGATATAAATAAATTTGTAAAAGGATTAATGATTGAGAGTTATATTGAACCAGGCGCACAAAAAATCGGCGAGCACGTATATGGTAAATCAATTACTGATCCATGTCTTGGATGGGACGATACAGAAAAACTTATTTTAAATATTGCAGAACAATTATAGTATGTCATCGCCTTTTAGGCGATGACCAGGCGACATCGAGAGAGCGAAGCGAACGAGATGTTGGAACATGTAGCATTGTGTAGCGATGCTACCAGGTCAGAGTCGTATTGCTGACTCAACTCAACATGCATCTAAAAAACTCCCGGCCATATGTTTTTAACATAAGGCCGGGAGTTCTTATTTTAATTTATATTATTCAAAATCTTTTCCTGTGATAAGCTTATAAGCTTCTTTATATTTTTCTACTGATTTTTCAACAACTTCATCAGGTAAATGATAATCGCTGTCTGGATTTTCCTTTAACCAGTCTCTTACATACTGCTTATCAAATGAAGGCTGTGATTTTCCTTTTTCATATCCTTCTAATGGCCAGAATCTTGAACTGTCAGGTGTGAGCATTTCATCACCAAGAACAACATTTCCATTTTCATCAAGACCGAACTCAAATTTTGTATCTGCAATGATAATACCTTTTTCTAAAGCATAATCAGCACATTTTTTGTAGATATTAATTGTGAGTTCTTTTAATTTTGTAGCATATTCTTCACCTTTTCCAGGATAAAGTTTTTCTAACAATTCAACTGTACCCTCAAATGTAATATGCTCATCATGATCACCTATCTCAGCTTTTGTTGTAGGTGTATATATTGGTTCAGGTAATTTGTCTGATTCAACCAATCCTTCAGGTAATTTAATACCACATACAGTTCCATCTTTTTTATAGCTTTCAAAACCGCTTCCTGTAATATATCCTCTAACGATACATTCAACTGGTAACATTTCAAGTTTTTTACACATCATACTGTTACCATCAAATTCAGGTTTTCTGAAAAACTCAGGCATATCATTTACATCAACTGAAATCATATGATTTGGAACAATATCCTTTGTATAATCAAACCAGAATTTTGACATCTGAGTAAGGATTGCACCTTTTTTTGTAACCTTATTTTTAAGGATAACATCAAATGCTGAAATTCTGTCTGTTGCAACAATAATTAAGCTATCACCATTATCATATACTTCTCTTACTTTACCTTCTTTAATTGGTTTAAATTCATTCATTTACCTAAACTTCCTTTCATCTTCTTACTATTCCAAAGTTCTTTTCAAGTTCAGGAACATTATTTGAATGAGCTATAGCTTCTTCTCTTGTTATCTTCATATGTTTAACAAGTTCCATAAGCGAATAGTTAAGTGTGTGCATTCCTGAGCTTAAATTAGCCTGGATAGTAGAATTAATTTGATTATATTTTTTCTCTTTAATAAGATTTGCTACAGCTGTATTATTAAGCATAATTTCTGTAGCTGCGATACGACCTTCCTGACGGTCAAGTGGCACAAGAGTCTGTGTAATAACACCGGCTAAAACGCTTGATAACTGTGATAATAAAATTCCTTCTGCCTCAATTGGACATGAACTGATAATACGTTCAATTGTCTGTGCAGCACTCTGTGTATGAAGTGTTGACAACACAAGATGTCCTGTTTCAGCTGCAGTTATGGCTGCGTTAATAGTTTCATAATCTCTCATTTCACCAACCATGATAATATCAGGATCTTCTCTCAAAGAACTTCTAAGAGCTGATGCAAAATCCGAAACATCTTTTCTTATCTGTCTTTGATGAATCATGGCTTTATCGTATTTATATACATATTCGATAGGATCTTCTATCGTAATAATATGTTTCGGTTGTGTTTTATTAATATGGTCAAGCATGGATGCAAGTGTTGTTGATTTACCTGATCCGGTAGGACCTGTTACGAGTACGAGTCCACCTCTTAATTCTGCAAGTTTCTGTATAACAGGTGGCATGTTAAGTTCACTAAGTGTCGGTATATTACTGTCAATCAAACGGATTGATGCTGCAAGATTATTTCTCTGATGATAAACATTTCCTCTAATACGGTTTCCCTTTTCATCAGGAACAGCAACATCTAAATCATTACCTGCAAGTACAAATTTTGCTTCATCTTCTTTAAGTAATGATAAAATCATTTCTTCTGACTCTTCAAGTGTAGGCACCTGATCGAGCATGAATAATTCCCCATATTTTCTCACTGCAACAGCTGTTCCTGCTGTAATGTGAAGATCTGAGCATCCGTTTTCACGGGCCTGTTTAATTAGACTAAATACGTCCATACCTTATACCTCCAAAAATAATATATAGTTTTACCTCTCACATTCTTAAATTATAACACAAAAACTTTACCTTTATCCATTATATTCCTAATATTTTTTTTGCTTTTTCAATTTCTTCTTCACTAGGAACCTTTACCCCATCTAATGGATATTTAATACCAAGTTTTTCCCATTTAAAAACGCCCAATGTATGGTATGGTAATATTTCCACTTTTGAAACAGTTTTTAATGAATCAATAAACTCTTTTGTTTTATGCAAATCCTCTTCGTCATCTGTAAGACCGGGAACCAAAACACGTCTTATCCACATTTCTTTTCCCATATCAGATAAACATCTTGCCATATCCAGAATGTTTTGATTTGTAAAACCTGTTATATTTTTATGCTTCTCTTCATCCATTTCTTTAATATCAAGAATTACAATATCTGTATATTTCATAAGTTCTACAAACTTTGAATAAAATTCTTCTTCTCTTGTAAATGGATTTCCTGAAGTATCTAATACAGTCTGGATATTTTTTTCTTTGGCAAGCTTAAAAAACTCAGTAATGAAATCAATTTGTAAAAGTGCTTCTCCACCACTTACCGTAATTCCGCCATTATCTTTCCAATATGTTTTATATCTGTATGCCTTATTAAATAAATCTTTAGGTGTCCATTCTTCTGCACATGATAATTTCCATGTTTCAGGATTATGACAATATTTACATCTCATATTGCATCCTTGCATAAATACTACAAATCTGACACCAGGGCCATCTACAAGCCCAAAGGTTTCAATTGAATTTACGTATCCTTTAATATCAACACCTCCTGTAGTTTGCTTTTGCAATTTACTAGAATTTCATGAGTTTTTCATTTTTGCTAGTAGTTTCTTTTTGTAAATTACTAGAATCTCATTAAAATTTTCGTCTCGCTAGTAGTTTTATTTTAACAACTACTAGAATCTCATCAAATTTTCTGTCTCGCTAGTAGTTTTGTTTTAACAACTACTAGAATCTCATTAAAATTTTCGTCTCGATAGTAGTTTTGTTTTAGCAACTACTAGAATCTCATCAAAATTTTTGTCTCGCTAGTAGTTTTATTTTAACAACTACTAGAATCTCATCAAAATTTTCGTCTCACTAGTAGTTTTGTTTTAACAACTACTAGAATCTCATCAAAATTTTTGTCTCGCTAGTAGTTTTGTTTTAACAACTACTAGAATCTCATCAAAATTTCTGTCTTGCTAGTAATTTGCCTTAATCAACTAATAGAAATACGACTCTGTCCTGGTCATCGCCTTTCAGGCGATGACATATTCTAATAAGCCTTGCCCCAATATACCATCTTATCTGCTTTTTTGCCGCAACATACGCATGTATCAGCTATTTTTTCCTGTTCAAATGGCATACATCTTGCTGTAGCTGTTGTATCTTCTTTTATCTTATCTTCGCAAGCCTGATCTCCACACCACATTGCTTTTATAAAGCCTGGTTTATTTTCAACAGCATCTTTAAATTCTTCATAATTTGTAGCAATAAATGTATTTTCATCTCTGTGTTTTCTTGCTCTTTCAAGCATATCTTTCTGGATTGTTTCTAATAATTCAGAAACCTTACTTTCCATATCTTCAAAAGCCACTTCAATCTTTTCGCCGTTATCTCTTCTAACGATAATACCTTTACCTGCTTCAATATCTCTTGGTCCCATTTCAATACGAAGTGGAATTCCTCTCATTTCCTGTTCTGAGAATTTCCATCCAGGACTCTTATCAGAATCATCAACTTTTACTCTGAATCCTTTAAGCATATCTTTTAATTCATATGCTTTATCCAAAACTCCTTCTTTTTTCTGCATAATTGGTACAATCATTACCTGTGTCTGTGCAATCATTGGAGGAATAACAAGTCCTCTGTTATCACCATGAACCATAATCATTGCACCGATAAGTCTTGTTGTAACACCCCATGATGTCTGATGAACATGTTTAAGTTTATTATCTTTATCTGTATATGTAATATCAAAAGCTTTTGCAAAACCATCACCAAAGTTGTGGCTTGTTCCTGACTGTAAAGCTTTTCCATCGTGCATTAATGCTTCAATTGTATAAGTTGCCTCTGCTCCTGCAAATTTTTCTTTTTCAGTTTTTCTTCCCTTAATAACAGGGATTGCTAAAACTTCTTCACAGAAATCTGCATATAAATTAAGCATCTGTATAGTTCTTTCTTCTGCTTCTTCAGCAGTAGCATGTGCTGTATGACCTTCCTGCCATAAAAATTCTCTTGAACGAAGGAATGGTCTTGTTTCCTTTTCCCATCTTACAACAGAACACCACTGATTATATAACTTTGGTAAATCTCTGTATGACTGAATTTCATCCTTGTAAAAATCACAGAACAATGTTTCAGAAGTAGGTCTTACACAAAGTTTTTCCTGTAAATCATTTAATCCGCCTTTTGTTACCCATGCAACTTCAGGAGCAAATCCTTCTACATGATCTTTTTCTTTTTCAAGAAGACTTTCAGGAATAAACATTGGCATATACACATTTTCAACGCCTGTTTCTTTAAATCTTCTATCCATTTCCTTTTGTATATTTTCCCACAAAACATATCCTGCTGGTTTAAAAATCATACAACCCTTAACACTTGAATATCCCATAAGTTCAGCTTTTTTTACAACATCTGTATACCATTGTGCAAAATCTTCTTCCATTGCTGTTATCTGTTCTACCTGTTTTTTATCGTTAGCCATTTTTTTATCTCCTTAAACTTTAATTTATCCTAATATTTCTTTCGCAACATTAATAAGATCACTAAACTTTTCTATTTTCGGGACCTCTTTATCCACGCTTCCAAATCCATAATCAGCAAGAATAAAATCAATGCCTGCCTTCATTGTAGAATCATAATCCCCCTGGATATCGCCAACATATACAGCCTTTTCAAGATTATTTCTTTCTACAATTTTTCTTATATTTTCATCTTTCATAAGATTATTATTACCAAAGCATTCAATATCATCAAAGTATTTTTCAAAACCATAATGCTCTAAAAATGCTTCTATATAGCCACTCTGGCAATTACTTACAATGTAAAGATTATAATTTTCTTTTAATTTCTTAAATGTATCTTCCAAATCCGGATATAAAACTCCACCATGTTTTATCAAATATTCATTTTCATATTTGCCGCAAACATCAAGAAGTTCATATCTTTCATCTTCATCTTCAACAAAATCAAAAATAATGTCAGCCAGCTCATTCATGGGTTTACCCATAACTGCCTTAATATCGTCTTCAAAAATTCTATGTTCTTCTCCATACTTTTCTACAACGATATCAGACCAGCTGTCAGCAACAGCTTTTGCGCTATCCCACAAAGTTCCATCCATATCAAAAATAATGCCCTTCATAACATTAACCTTTCTTTATCTGCCATAAAATATAGCACTTCCTATTATTTCTTTATATTTTCTATATAAATACAATTATACTTATTATATTATCTTAACACTTTACCTGAAACATAAATAAATTGCAAATAATGATAACATAATCTGTAATACACTATATCTGTAAACTACCTGTGTATCTGACCATCCACGGTTTTTTCTTTCATTATCATGAAGTGGAGTTCTTATATTTTTTAAAATTGAAATCTTTAAAAATCTCTTTAATGAAACCTTTACAAGACCTGTTCCTCCATCAATAATAAATACAAAAGCTACTAAAAGATATAAAAGTGGAGCCTTTGTTTTTAAAATTGCAATACTTACAAAAAGTCCAATTGCTCTTGAACCTGCATCTCCCATAAGAACTTTACTTGGCGATACATTAAACATAAGATATGACATAATAATTGCAATAAAGAACACTTCTAGTAATATAAAGTCTAAATTAACATTTAATATCTTTGTTATAATAGCAATTGTTGCTATTGTATATACTGCAAGACTTCCACAAAGTCCGTCTACTCCATCTGAGCAGTTTGTAACATTTATGGATACCCATACAAGAATGACTATTAAAATACCCATAACTATTTTATTCATCTCAAAAGTTTTTCCCAGAGAAATAATATTAATGGTTGTTCCATTAAAACCAATATAAGTAACGGCAATTAAAACTGCTATAATAAAATCCCAGATTGCTTTTTTATATTCATTCCATGGCGTTTTTGCTGCATCATCTAAATATCCTGTCATCATACCCAAAAGTAAAATCAAAAGATAAGCACAAATCTCTGTTGTTACTTTTCCAAAAAGAAGAGTTACTACAACAAACTGGATTACAAAAATCAATCCTACACCTCTTATTTTCCCTTTTGATTTTTCTCCATTTACGGCAAATTCCCTACCCTGATCCTGTGGAAAAAATTTTAACACCAGATTATCGTGTGCAAGAAAAATGTAATTAAGCACAAATCCAAGCAATGCACCAATAAATGCTGCATCTCTAAATGTTATTTTATCAAAAAAATGTACTAGCATCTGACATCCTCTCTCTTCTTATTTTTTTATTCATTTTATTTACAACATTTTTTAGTATATTCTATTAGAAACTTTAATTCAAGGTTATTATTCACTAAATTATTTGTAGTTTTAAAAACCGTGTGTTATAATTTTAATGTTGATTTTTTAAGTTATAAATGTAATTACCACTGATTTTTTAGTTGTAATTACCCATCGATATAAAGAAATAGTGAGGAAATATATATGTCTAATGCTAATTTTCATATAATCAGTGATGGTGCATGTGATCTTTTAGAAACATATACAACCAAACATGACATTGACATTGTGCCTTTTTACGTTACTTTTGACGGCGAATCATATACAAAAGAAGGCGAAGGAATATCACATGATTCATTTTATCTCAAAATGATAGAAGAGCATGCCGTACCTAAGACATCAATGCCATCCGTTGCAGATTATACAGAAAAAATGCTTAAGTATGTTAATGAGGGTATCCCTGTAATATGCGTTACAATCTCATCAAAATTTTCCGGTTCCTATAACAGTGCCTGTATGGCAAAGGAACAGATTTTAGAAGATTATCCGGACGCAAAAATAAGCATAATTGATTCTACTTTAAATACTGCAAGTCAGGCTGTTTTTATAAATCAGGCTGTACTTATAAGAGACGCAGGTGTTTCTTATGAAGATGCTGTAGCTCATCTTGAGGAATTAAAGAAAAGTGGAAGAATTTATTTTACTGTCGGTTCAATGGAATATCTTGTAAAGAATGGAAGAGTTGGAAAACTTGCCGTCCTTGCCGGCGATAAGATTGGTATAAGACCAATTATCATTATGAAAAACGGCGATATTTCCCTTGGTGGAGTTGCAAGAAGCCGAAAAAAATCTTTAGCAAAAGTTCTTGATTGTATAGAAACATTCTTTAACAAACCTGAAAACAATAAAGATGAATATGATTTTATTGTCGCCTGTGGATATAACACAGAGGAAGCTGATATTTTTAAAGATGAACTTGAGAAAAGATTAAATATAAAATGTAATCCTGAAATAGATTGTCGTATCGGAACAGCAATCGGATGCCATACAGGTCCTTATGCCCTTGGTATTGGTATTGTAAAAAAATCAGACATAATTTGAAAGAAGGATTAATAAATGGAAGATATAACAAAACATATTTCTACAAATATAAGCATAAATCTTGATACTATAAAAGAAGATACGAAAGCTGTAGTTAATGAATTATTGGATATTGCTAAGTTAGATAAGGATGAAATCCTTGTGGTAGGCTGTTCTACAAGTGAAGTTGACCATCATAAAATAGGTTCATTTTCAAGTGCAGATATTGGAGAAGTTCTTTTTAATACAATAAAAGAAATTACTGACAGCAAAGGAATTTATCTTGCAACCCAGTGTTGTGAACATTTAAACAGAGCAATTGTTGTAGAAAAAGAATGTGCGAAAAAATATAACTTAAACATCGTAAATGTTGTACCAAAGTTAAAAGCAGGCGGTGCTTTCTCAACTGCTGCATATAATAATTTTAAAAAACCTGTAGTTGTTGAATATATTAAAGCCGATGCCGGTATTGATATAGGAGATACACTTATTGGAATGCATTTAAAGGAAGTTGCAGTTCCTTTGAGAACAAAGAAAAACAATATTGGAAACGCACATGTTGTTTGTGCAAGAACAAGATATAAATGTATTGGTGGCGAACGTGCCTCTTATGATGAAAATCTTATGTAATGAATAATAATGTAAAGTGATATGTATGGTGATATATATATTGATATAGTGATATATCGTGATTTATAATAATTTGTAGTACTGCACAGTAATATACAAAAAACGTAGGACATATTTAGTCCTACGTTTTTTTATATAATAATTAGGAAGTCTGAAATCTATTCGTAATTAATTTGCTTCTTCTACGAATAAGATTTTGTTTTTTCTGAAATCTATTCGTAACTCATTGACTTCTTCTACGAATAGACTTTAATATTTTCTAAATCTATTCGTAACTCATCTGCTTCTCCTACGAATAAGATTTTGCTTTTCTGAAATCTATTCGTAACTCACCTGCTTCTTCTACGAATAAGATTTTGCTTTTCTGAAATCTATTCGTAATTCATTGACTTCTTCTACGAATAGACTTTAATATTTTCTAAATCTATTCGTAATTCATCTCCTTCTCCTACGAATAAGATTTTACTTTTCTGAAATCTATTCGTAATTCATCTCCTTCTCCTACGAATAGACTTTAACATTTTCTAAATCTATTCGTAATTCTAAGGTTCATTCTACAGATATAAGTTCTAAGATCACTTCTAATAACTGCTATCTTCTTCATCATCACCACTGAAAAGTATATACCACTTACCATCTAATTTATAAATTGTATAATTCATGTATCCATATACTTTCGACTTATCCTTCTGGTCTGTTACAACTTTACATGAAATATCTTTTACTTCATCTACTGTTATATTAGTACCTGATATCTTTGATAATTCATCACTAAGATAACTTGCTTCCCACTCACCATATGGATCTTCAGAATAATCTGTTATTCTTATTTTATCAATATTGGTGCCCTTAAAATTATTCTTTTCCACGTCAACTTTCCACTCGATTTTTTCAGTAAAAGTTTTACCATATATTATAAGATATTCTTTATCATAGGCTTTTCTTATATCTTCCGGTAAATAACAATCTAAATATGCATCAGTATCGCCTTTTTCAACTGCTTTATAAAAATCAAGAATAAGCTTAACTTCAGGTCTGTCAATTGACTGTGTTGTTTTCTTAAATAACAGAGAAATAATTGAAACTGACATAAGTGCAACAACAATTATTGACATAAGAATAAGCATACCGGCATTCGAAAAGCTCTTTCTATCCTTTATATTCTGCTCTTCAACCATTTCTTTTGGAAATTTTTTTCTTATTTCTTCATCACCTAAAAGATTGTCATTATAATCATTAGCTCCATAATTATTTCCACTATAATCATTAGCTCCATAATTATTTCCGCTATAATCATTATCACCATAATTATTACCACCAGGGTAATTATTATTTTCCATAAAGTTCATTTTTTTCTTTTATCCTTTCATTTTCTGACATAGATTTATTTTTTGTCTATTTATAAATTTGTCTTAAAAATCCCTTACCATCCACAGAACAATATACATCTGCCATAGCTCCATTAACCATAGGAATTCGTGGTCCAACATGTCCGACATCGCCATTAAAGATAATTGGTATGTCCAGATTTCCAAGTATTTCCATTGCCGCATCCTCATAACTGACATCAAGAAAATCCCTGTAAAAAAGCTCTCTTCCAAATATTATTCCTTTTGTATATTTAAACCATCCTATTTCTTTTAACTTCCACAGAGTCATCATAAGGGATTCTCCGCTTGTTTCAAATGATTCCAAATACCATACAATACCGTCATTTTTATATTTATTTATGTACTCCAGTGTATTATCATACCTTGTTCCCTGTAAAAAGGCAAGAACATCCAGACAACCGCCAAGCAATCTTCCACTAAACTTAGCATCTCTTCCTTTTTTCAACGACATATTATCAAGCTTTAATTTTGAATCAGTATCAAGATTATATCCTTCCAGACCATCTGTTCTTTCTGCAAGGTCCTTTTGATATTTATCAAAAAATTCTGTTTTGTTTTCATTTTTTGTTAATATATCAATATTTTCAGCCACACTTCTATGCCATTTTTCCATACCAAACTCACCAAAGTTACTTCCATAAATACTTGCTACATCGCACATTGTTGTAATAGCATGAACAAGACATGTATTATCAGAATATCCCTGGAACCATTTTGGATTTTTTGCAATCCTCTCAAAATCAACATATTCTAGCATTTCACATTCAAAATTACCGCCCTTTGCGGCAACAATAACTGATACATCTTCTCTCTTAAATAAATCATTAAATAAATCTGCTCTTGTTTTTCCATCAAGACTTCTAAACCATTTATCTGTTTCAAAAACATTTTCCCCAAATTCTACTTTATATCCAAGATTTTCAAGCTTCTTTTTGCCATTAAAAAATCTTTTTTTATCAAGTTCATCTGAAACACCATCAGATACTCCTACACAGGAAATCACATCATTTTCTTTTAATAAATTTGGATATATCATTTCATTTTCCTTTCCAAAATCTTTTTAATACATTTCCAAAATCCTTTTTTATACATTAGTTTCAACTCACGCTATTTATTTAATTAACATCTGACACAATTTAATTTTCAAAGATTATCCTCAAAAAATTTACCAGGAAATTACATCTTTATTTCGTACAGAATAAAGAACTTTCTCCTTAACTTCCATTCCTGAAATATTTTCAATTGCCTTTGAATACATTTCAAGTTGAACATAATATCTTTTCTTTAATTTTTCCAAATCAGAAACTCTGTCTGTCTTATAATCAACAATAACCGCTTTACCATCTTCTATAAACCAGGCATCAATAATTCCCTGCACAAGCATAAAATCATCTGCCGAAGTCACATTCATTTTGTTTTCAAGAAAAATATCTTCACCTGCTTTTTTTGCCATTTCCAGATAATTATTATATTCCTCTTTTGTAATTCCCATTACAAATTTATGTTCCCTGAAAAGTTTATTCCCATGGTAAGCATTTCTCATTCTGTCACATATATCAGTCTTTATAAAGCCTTTAAAATCTGATACATTAATGTCTTTCATTTCATCTTCTGATACAAAGCCATTAGAAACAATATTTTCTATCATTTCTTCTACATTTTCCTCTGCATTTTCATTAGCAAAATCCAAATCATAATCGAACTTTTCAAAAATCTTATGATAAGTTGTTCCAATCATGGCAAAATCTTTTTTATTCTTTTTATCATCTTCTCTGCCAATTTCTTCATCAATCTTATTATAATTATTTATTGTCTTATCGTAGCAATTCGAAGATTTATCGTAACTGAAGTCTAATTTATAATCATATCCATAATCTTCTTCATCGCCACCGGATTTATATGATTCTTTTTTCAGATCCGAAATGCTGACTTTTGCATAAGAATAAGTATCCTCCTGATATTTATATCTTGACTGTATTTTTTCTTCCAGATTGTTTCTAAATTCATCATCATAAACATTATTTATATTATAATTTTTTAAATTCATAATCTCTTTATCAAGATTAACCTTCCAAAGAAGAGCATCCTTAAAAATGTCTATGCCACCTTTTATCTCAACAATAAGTTCTGACTCTTTATCATAAATATCTTTTTTTACGGGTCTTGAGATATTAAACATATCATAAACACAATCTAATGATTTATTCCTTCCTACCTGATACTTAATAAAATCAAAATAGGATTTTGAAGCAAAAATATTACCTGCACCAATATAGATATCATCATCATTTCTTTTTAAAGTCATATTTTTTATATCAGTTTCCTTACCTACAAATGCTGATAAAATAAGCTTTTCCCTGGCTCTTGTACATGCCACATAGAAAATTCTCATTTCCTCTTCTATATCACTTTCCTTGTTTCTTTCTGATATAATATTTTTAAAAATATTTTGATATTCAATATTTGTAAATGTATCTAAATAATTTATACCAATGCCAAATTCTGAATTAAGACTAATCTTTCCCCTTGGATCATAAAAGTCAGAATTTAAAAAAGGTAATATGACCACAGGAAATTCAAGACCCTTACTTTTATGTATGGTCATTACTTTTACAGCATCATCATCTTCCTTACTGTCTAAAGCTTCACCTTCATCAATCTCATATTTTTTTAAATTTCCTATATATCTAATAAAATTAAATAAACCTTTATAACTCGTATTTTCAAAATCTGTGGCCTTATTCTTTAACATATTAAGGTTTGTGCTTTTTACCCTTCCATTTGGCATTGCAAGTACATATCTGTAATATCCTGTTTTTTCATAAATGTCATTTAAAAGTTCACTGACAGAAAGATATTTTTCCTTACTTCTAAATTCATCTAACATTTTTATAAAGCTTTGTAATTTATTTTTTAATACTTCATCATATAAAAAGCCTTTGTTTTCATACATCTCTCCATTTATGTAACTTAATACATTTTCATAAAGAGATATATTTTTCATATTTTTTACATCCTGATTGCCCCTTATTTTTGCAAGCTCATTTTCAGTTATTCCCACTATTGGAGATAATAAAACTGCTGCAAATTCAATATCTAATCTTCTGTTATCAATAATGGAAAGTAAGTTAACTATGGTTGATACTTCTTCAGAATCAAAGTATCCGTCACTTGATTTTAATGACACATTAATACCCATATTTTTTAATTCATTACTAATAATATTCTCATTACCCCTAAGACTTCTTAAAAGTATGGCAAAATCTTTTAATCTAGCCTTTCTGCACTCATCTTTTTCTTTATCATAAACTTTAAAATCACTTTCCTCTGATGTAAGTTCTATAATACGCTTAGCAATAACTCTTATTTCCAGTTTCTTTTTTTCTTCAGAAGTAAGCTTCTTCTTATCTTCTAAATCATCAGAATCAAAATCATTTAAAATAATAAATTCATTTTTATTTTTAATACCATCTTTGTATAAACCACCATAATTGAGTTTATTTTCATCATCATAGTCTATACCACCACTTTCTTTTCTCATCATCTGTTCAAAAAAGAAATTTGTAGTATCTATGATGTTTGTCCTGCTTCTAAAATTTTTATCAAGAACAATAAGCTTATTATCACCTTCAGAATCCTTAAATTTCTCATATTTATCCATAAAAATCTTAGAATCAGAACCTCTGAATTTATAGATACTCTGCTTTATGTCCCCTACCATAAATCTGTTATTTATTCCAAAACGATTCTTAGATACAGCATCTAAAATCAGTTCCTGGATTTCATTACAATCCTGATATTCATCAATCATAACCTCATCAAAACCATCAGCGATATTATCAGCAATATCAGTATAAAATATTTTGTCCCCTTCTCTTTTAACAAGAAGGTCTATAGCATAGTGCTCATAATCACTAAAATCAACCACATTTTTTTCTTTCTTTTTTTCTCCATAAAGAGTTATAAATCCCTTAACTGTTTCAATACATTCATTAACTATTTCTCTTTCATTTTTTATAATTTCAAACGATTCATTAATGTCGGTATTAAAAAATTTCTCCCTAACTTTTTTAAATACCCCTTTAGCATCCTCTCTATATTTTTTTATTTCATCCGCAACTTCTTTATCAACATCCTTTACCCTGACAAGAGTAATGAATTTATAATTTTTCCCTTTTTCTACTTTTTCTAAATAATCCTTGGTATCACGTATTTCACAGATTTCATTCATTTCTCTTAAAAAGAATTCATAATATTTATCTATTCCATTTTTTTCTGAAAGATGTAGGATTTCTTTATATTTTTCAAGCATTCCTTCTAAACTGGTACTTATATTTTTACTTAAATATTTAAAATGTTTAAGTTCTAAAAATTCTTTAACATCTTTACATTCATAATATTTTTTGCAATTATCAAGCCATAAAAATGGCCATGGATGATTTAAAGATTCTTTATAAAGATTAAGTATAATATTCTCAATATATTTATCTGATCTGTTAGACTGAAACTGGCTGACAAAATTAATAAAGCTTTCAGAATTTTCCTTATACTTATTTTCAATAAGCTCTTTTAATGTATCCTCAACAAGAAGTTTACTTTCACCTTCATCCATGGTTCTCACCATTGGATCAATGGAAAGCTTAATAAAATTATCTTTAATTATTCCTAAACAAAAGCTGTGGATTGTTGTAATCCTTGCATTATGAATATATGTTTCCTGTTTTCTTAAATGTTCATTATATGGATTTTCTTTTAATTCCTCGTTTATAGCCGCTAAAATTCTTTCTTTCATTTCATATGCCGCTGCATTTGTATATGTAACAACCAAAAGTCTGTCTATATCCAAAGGATTTTTTTCATCCAATATTCTTCTGATTATTCTTTCTACAAGTACTGCGGTCTTCCCTGAGCCAGCTGCCGCTGAAACGAGTATATTTTTGTCCCTTGTTTTAATAACTTCTTCTTGTTTATCGGTCCAATTAGCCATATTTTCTTCTCCAAATAATTTTTTTATTAATATTAACAGGAAAACATCATGTGGCTATCGCCACATATTAAATCCTGTCCCAAATTTCTTTTTTACCTATTTTCTCAAACTCTCTTAATTTATCTTCTGTTATTCTGCACATTTTTCTATATTCACAATAATCACATTCACATCCGTTTGACTCTTTTTTTACCGGATTTTTCTTAATATCTCCTAAAGTCAAATCATCCACATAACCTTTAATTTTCCCATTAATATATTTTATTAATCTTAATATATCATCAGAACTTCTACAAATTTCTGCATGATCCGAATCTAATTCACCATCTTTTTTATATTTAATATTAAATATATTAGATTCAGAATTGTCACTTTCTTTTAAATTATTATCCATTAAACATGCAACGTTTTTATCGCTGTTACTAAGACCAAGTAATTTATAATTTTTCAGAGTAATATTTTTAAGATTCTCACTAATACTTCCATCTTCATTCAATGCAGGAAAATTTTTCATATCACTATTCTTTATTTTTTTATCATTTATATTAAAATAAAACATCCCTGCAGGAATAATATTCTTATCTTTAAATTTCCTTGATACAATGTTTAAAGCAGCTTCAAGGTAAACTGTAAGCTGGAGTTCTATACCATTATAAACATCAGAAATACTAAATTTCTTATCCCCTGTTTTATAATCAATTACCCTTACATAAACATCGTCGCCATTTTCATAATAATCAATTCTGTCAATTTTTCCTGTGAAATTAACTTTAATATCATTTGCATCAAAGTTAAGATCCATAATATCATTTGCAGATGAAAACTTATATTCCAACCACATAGGTTTTAATTTCCCATTTGCAAGCTGGTTAGAAATTGCCCACGCAGATTTTTTTGAAACCTTTTCTAAAATTTTCTTAATATATTCATTTCTTTTAGAATCAGAAAATTCCTCTTTATCACTGACACTATCATCAATGTAAGAAACAATTTTTTCATCTCTTTCCTCATCAGAAAGAGCAGTTAAATCAAACTTTTTATTTTTTACATCTGATAAAAATTTCTCCATAATGCTATGATATATATTTCCAATATAGGGATAATCTATAACAAATTCTTTTCTTGGATAAAGATTTAAACCATAACTTAAAAACTGCTTATATGCGCATTTTGCATAGGTTTCAATTCTGCTTACAGAGTTTGATAACATATCTCCATATAGTGCTTTTGCAACTTCCTTTTCAATAAAATCATTATCATCAATGTAAGACACAGCCCTGAAAATGTCTTCTACATCAACTTCATTTTCCATAAGAATCGCATATAAATCCATAAATTCTTTATAATCTTTATCATGTACTGATTCAGAATTCTTAATGATATTATAAAGATTTGCGGCAAAATAATTTAAGGCTGTATCAATATTTGAGATATGCATCTTCTCACTTTCATCGTAAATATGCATATTTTCAAACATATCCAGAATTTTTTTCACAATATATGAAGGACTTTTTTGTGTACCATCATTATTTATACTTCTGTATGAAATAAATAGTTTTTCAGATGCCTTTGTAAGAATAAGATATAAATAATATTTCTGAATAAATGCATCCTCTCTTTTTGATGGAGAAAGTGCAACACCTGCTTTTTTAACATACTCTCTTTCACTGTCTGAAAGAATTTTAGAAGGTTCATTTTTTCTTGGAATCAAATCATCATTTGCTCCAATTAAAAACATTACTTTAATATTATTAAGTCTGGTTCTTTCTATGTCACCCACTACCACCCTGTCCATTACAATAGGTGGAATTCCAACTTTTAATTCACAAAAACCTGCACTCAAAAAATTAATAAGCTCTGATATCTTTATTTTTTCATCAAGATTAATATCTATCATCTTATCAAAAAGGTTGTCTAATTTATCAAGCACCTGGCTATATTCAATAGTTCTTGATATTTCTCCTCTTTTTTTGAAAATCTCAATCTGTTCATTAATTTTTTCTTTTATATTTATCTTTTCAAGGAATACTTTTATAACAGCAATTGCTTCTTCTAATTTGAATTTTTTTCCTTTTTTAACAACATTATAAACATCATCTATTTCATCTATAAATTTAAGTCTTATTTCATTTAATTTTTCTTCTTCATCTTTTTCATTTAAAACAAAGCTGTTATAATATCTTTTCTTGCCCCTGACTCCTTTTTTTATAACATAGTTTTCAAATATATCTACATCATCATCTGAGATATTTGAATATCCGCTCTTAAGATAACGAAATACAGATTCATAACTGAAATTTTCCTCTATGATAAGAAGCATTGCCTCTAACATTGAAGATATTCCATTATTTGACATACTTTCCTTATAATCAATAAAATATGAAATATCATATTCCTTAAAAACTTCTTCAATTGTTTGCTTATAACCGGAAACATCGCTTGTAACGACAGCTATATCTTTATACCTGTAACCATTTTCTCTTACAAGTTCTTTTATGGTATATGCAAGATATTCTATTTCATTTTTTTCATCTAAACATCTGTGAATACTTATGTTATTCACTTCATTAGCATATGAATCTTTTTTTATTTTAAATAAAGAATCCTCAAGATACATAAGCTCATTATTTTTAAATCTTATATTATTTTCAAGAATAATATCATCATAAATTTTCACATCAAGATCAGAGGCAATTGTTTTTAGCATATTTATGGTTTTTATTCCAATGCCAAAAACATTTGTCCCTGTATCTGTATTTTTAAAATCAATGTCTTTAGGATCTCTTAAAGTTATTGATACACTAACTTCATCTGAATATTTAAGTAAGGCTTTTATTACTTCATACTGAACAGGAGTAAATCCGGTATACTCATCAAAGATTATTTCACAGCCACGAATCATCTTTGAATTTGGAATTAATGAGCATACTTTACCTAAAATTTCCTCTGTAACAATATATCTGTTTTTAATATACTCATCAAATTTCTCCATGATAAGAGAAATATCTTTTAACTTACCACTAAGTAAAGCCTTATTATTTAAAGAAGAAATTGCAGATTCTAATTTTTCTTTGTTTACGCCATATTGATAAAATTCACTGATAACAGATTTAACTTCCATTACAAAACCATCTAATTCACTCTTTGATTCAAAGACTGATAATGTTTTTTTATTCTCATCTATTATTTTTCTTAATATGAGCATTTTCCCCATATCATCCAAAACACTGTAATTATTTATACCCTGTTCTTCAAATATTCTTTCTGATAATCTTTCAAAAGAAAGTATATCTATGTCACTTGCCATACTTCCTTTTGAAAGACTAATAATATTTTTTTGTGTTTCTAGAGAAAACTGTTCCGGTACGATACATATAAATTTCTTATCCGGTCTTATGTTTTTTTGTGATTTCTTTATGAATTCACTAAACATATAAGTGGTTTTCCCACTGCCACTTTTACCTGTAATAATCTGTAAACCCATACATACCTCCAAAACCTTTACAAACCTATATCTTTTTCAGAAATAACTTCTATTTCATACTCATCTTTTATATCACTATATTTTGATTTAAGGCAAAGTCCTATAGCATATTCCCCAAGCATCCAGTTTCTAAATTTGTAAAATTCCCCGTTCTGTGGTTTATTTACATTAAATACATTAAATTTTTTAAGTTCCTGGATAGATCTCCCATTCGCCTTTATATAAGCTTCTTTCATTGTCCAGATATTATAAAAATTATGACCTGAGGAATTTTTTGAATTTAAAATATAATCATATTCCTGCTTTGAAAAAAATCTGCTTGCAAGTGCTAAAAAATTTTTTTCTACCCTGTCTGTATATTCTATATCCACACCAATTTTTAAGTTGCTGATTGCAAATACAAATGCATTTTTTGTGTGGGATAAAGAAAAATCAATATCTGTATTATTTGCTAAATACGGCTTTCCAAGTGCTGTCCTTTCAAACTGTAAGTCTGCTATATTTTTCCCAAGCTCCCTTTTAAAACAATAACCCATAAAAAGACCTGATAATATAAGCTCAGCTTTTCTTGAATCAGATTTTGAAACCATCACCTTATCTCGTCTTTGCTTCGGAAGAAGAGGCAAAAACTTTTCTAATTCTTCATACTCATAATCCCTTGTAGGGATTAAACAATATAGTTTTCTGTTCATAAAATATCCTTCTTGTTATTACCCCACGACACATGTATGTTTGCATAAAAATTATTCTTGCAGGTTTACTTGCAAAGATAATTTTTTTACAAACATCACATGCCACTTATGTGGCATGTATGTGTCGTGATTAATTTATAAGTGTCTTTGTTGCTAATACGAAATTATTTCATAACCATCCTCTGTTACTAAAACCTGTATTTCCCACTGTGCTGACATCTTCCCATCTTTTGTATACACAGTCCAACCATTATCTTCATCAACAAATACATCATGAGTACCTGCATTCACCATAGGCTCAATGGTAAACATAAGACCAGGCACCAAAAGCATATCTGTACCTTTCTTTGTTACATAGCTCACAAAAGGATCCTCATGAAATTCAAGACCAACTCCATGTCCACCAATTTCTCTTACTACCGAATAACCATTCTCTGTTACATAATCATTTATAACCTGACCCATATCACCTAAAAAGCCCCATGGCTTTATCATTTCAAGTCCCTTATAAACTGATTCCTTTGTAACTTCCACAAGTTTTTTATTCTCTTCACTGACGTTTCCAATCATAAACATTCTTGATGAATCTGAAAAATATCCATCAACAATTGTGGAACAGTCAACATTTATAATATCTCCATCTTTTAAAATAATATCTTTTGATGGAATACCATGGCATACTTCATTGTTAATGGAAGTACATACACTCTTTGGAAATCCTTCATAATTAAGAGGTGCAGGAATTCCTCCAAGCTCTGTTGTCTTTGTATGTACTAAAATATTAATGTCTTCTGTAGACATTCCTGCCTTTATATTTTCTGCAACATAATCAAGTACGGCAATATTTACTTTTGCACTTTCTTTTATTTTATCAACCTGAGCTTTTGTTTTTAATAATTTTTTGCTTGGAACCATTGCTCCCTGTCTTCTGTATAAAAGCATTTTTTCATCAATAATCTGATGACAGAATTTATATTTTTTTCCACTACCGCATGGACACGGATCATTACGTCCAATTCTCTTTGTTAAACTCATAATATCCTCTTTTCTTTATATCAGTTTTTATATATTAACATTCATTAAACATATATAATTATATACAATATTTATCAATCTATCAACGACTCAAGCTCATCAATAAGACTTTTAAATACCTCCATTGCACTTTCAATAAATTCTTTCTTTTCCATATCGATTCCCGCAAGCTTAACAATATCTATAGGATACAGACTGCATCCTGCACTTAAAAACTTTTTATACTCTTTTACAGCGCTTTCCTTTTCCTTAAGGATTTTATCAGATAAAGCAATGGCTGCGCAAAAGCTTGTAGCATATTGATATACATAAAAATCAGTATAGAAATGAGGAATTCTTGCCCACTCCATTTCAATGTCCTTATCAATTTCTATATCATCTCCAAAATATTTTTTATTGAGATTATAATAAATTTCGCATAATGCATCGGCATTTAAAACTTCGCCATTATCTGTTTTCTCATGAACAATTTTTTCAAACTCAGCAAACATTGTCTGTCTGAATAAAGTTGTCCTAAACTGCTCTAATAAATAATTTATATAATATGCTTTTTTATTTTTATCCTCAGTTTTTTCAAGTAAATCCTTTATAAGCAAAGCTTCATTACAGGTTGATGCAATCTCTGCCACAAATATTTTATAATCTGCATTTACATAAGCCTGATTTTTATTTGAATAATAAGAATGAAGAGCATGTCCCATTTCATGGGCTATGGTAAATACACTATTTAAATTTGGCTGATAATTAAGCAGAACATAAGGATGAACTCCATATACTGACCATGAATATGCGCCACTTCTCTTTCCTTCATTTTCATAAACATCAATCCAGTTATTATCAAAACCTTCTTTTAAAATTCCCAGATATTCATCACCCATAGGCTTTAAACCGGATAGTACCATTTCGCATGCTTTTTCATAAGGTATATCCTTTTCATCCGTCTTAATAAGTGGTGTATAAAGATCATACATATGAAGACTGTCAATCTTTAATAATTTTTTTCTAAGTCCCACATATCTGTGAAGTTCATTTAAATTTTCAGAAACAACATCGAGTAATGTATCATATACTTTTACAGGTATATTTGAGCCATCCAAAAACATTTCCATAGTTGATGAAAATCCTCTTATTTTGCTGTAAAATGAATTCTTCTTTAAGTTATTAATATATATATTTGCCACCGTATTTTTTAATGCATAAAAACTTTTATACATTTTTTCAAATGCATCTTTTCTTAATACCCTGTCATCACTTTCCATATATTTAATATATGTTCCATGTGTTAATGGATATGTTTTTCCATCCTTATCTGTTACATCCAAAAACTTAATATCTGCATTATTTAACATTGAAAAAATTTCTGAAAAGCCACCTGAAAAGTCTCTTGTTTTAGCAAGAAGCTCTTCTTCTTTTTCTGATAAAACATGTTTCTTTTCCCTGAATAAATTATCAAAAAACTGCTTATATACACTTAAATCCTCATCTAAATATTTATTTATTTTTTCTTCACCTTTTGATAAAATTTCAGGTTCCACAAAAGATAATTTTGCACTAAATATATTTAAAAGATTTCCAACTTTTCCATATAACATCTGATATTCAGGATTTGATAAATCTTCATGATATCTTTGTCCCGCATAAAAATATAATTTATCAACAACATACATTGTATCAAAATATTCTGTTAAAAAATCCCTAAAACTTTCCTTTGATTTACATATATTTCCCTTATAACTCAACAGATTATCTATAAGCTTATCAGCCTTTTCATAATCTTTTTCCCAAATATCATCACTTTCATATACATCCTTCATATTCCATTTATATTTATTATCAATTTCTTCTCTTTTCATGACTAATCCTTTCCTTTATGATTTTTATGTGTTTTTTAGGTGAATTTCATTATTATTTCCTTGATTTTAAACATATTTATAGTTATTATATCATATAATGTTATGTTTAAACGTATATATTTCAATACATTAAACATAATGCGTCATAAAATATGATATTACAATAAATACGTTAGATAAAATCTAATGTATTATATAAAAAAATATAAAGGAGTCTTTTCATGAAGTCCAAAAAGAACCTCATCTTTTTAACACTTATTACCTTGTCATTAATTTTAACTAGTTTAAATATAAATTTCAAAAAAAATATAACTTATGCAGCCACTACACCCGGTGTTTCTTACAGGTCACACTGTCAGGCAGTAGGATGGCAGCCTTATGTTTCAAATGGAACAATGTCAGGAACTTCAGGATATAGCTATAGACTTGAAGCATTTAATTTGAATCTGACAAATGCAGCCTCATCAGATACAATAACATACAGATCTTATGTGAATGGAACAGGCTGGCAGGGCTGGAAAAAAAACGGTGCCGCATCAGGAACATCCGGTGAAAAAAAAGCAATTACAGCAGTTGAAATAAAATTAAGCGGTGATATAGCAAATAATTATGATGTTTATTATCAGGTTCATAAAGCTTCCCTTGGATGGACAGGTTGGAAGAAAAATGGAGAAACAGCAGGCAGCAGCAATTATACAAAACAGGTTGAAGCAATACAGATTATGCTTGTAAGCAAAGGTTCTGAAGCCCCTGTAAATCTTACATATTTTTCTACAACACCTGAAGCTACTTATGATGGTCATGTCCAGAGTATAGGCTGGCAAAATTATGCTAAATATTATGCTGTTTCAGGAACAACAGGACTTAATAAAAGACTTGAAGCATATAAAATAAAAACAACTAATACATATGAGAATTTTAATGTTGAATATTCTTCTTATGTTCAGGGAAGCGGCTGGTCTTCATACACCTCAAATGATGCTATTTCAGGAACAACAGGACAGTCAAAGGCTATTTATTCAATCAAAGTAAGATTATCAGGCTACAGGGCAGCACTATATAATGTTTATTACAGAACATATACAGAAGCTGACGGTTGGGATTCATGGAAAAAGAATGATGTACCATCAGGAAATGCAGCAGCAGGAAAACAGATTGAAGCATTCCAGGTTGTAATATATAAAAATACTACTCCTGCTCCATCATCTGAAATCCCTGTTACATATACATCTCCCGTAAAAATCAAATACAAAACCCACGTTCAGTCTTATGGCTGGCAAGCTTATGCTACTAACACGATGACTTCAGGAACTATAGGCAAAGCAAAACGTTTAGAAGCACTTAATATTAAAATCGAAGGTGCATCCCAGTCAGAACTTGGAATTAAATACAGAACCCACGTCCAGTCCTATGGTTGGATGGACTGGAAATCAAATGGTGCATTATCAGGAACAACAGGAGTCGGCAAAAGACTTGAAGCTATAAGGATATCCCTTACTGGAACACTTGCAAATAATTTTGATTTATACTATAGAACCTATGTACAGACTTATGGCTGGACCGGATGGGCAAAGAATGGCGAAATATCAGGTTCTGTTGGTATGTCAAAGAGAATGGAAGCAATTCAGATTGATCTTATTCCAAAAGGAGCTAGTGCTCCAGGAAGCACAGAAAATGCATATTACTCATATGTCACAAACGGGATTGATGTTTCAAAATGGCAGGGTACTATTAACTGGGCAGCAGTTAAACAATCAGGTGTACAATTTGCAATGGTAAGAGTTTCATACTCTACAACACTTGATTCAATGTATCCTTCAAATATAAACGGTGCAACCTCAGCAGGAATTCCTGTAGGTGTATATTGCTACTCAATAGCTACAAATACTACCGAAGCCATAAACGAAGCTACAACTTTAGTAAATGCAGTAAAAGGATATAATGTTAAATATCCTCTGGTTCTTGATATGGAAGATGCCTACTATCAGG
This sequence comes from Lachnospiraceae bacterium RM5, assembly GCA_900110975.1. Classification (GTDB taxonomy): domain Bacteria; phylum Bacillota; class Clostridia; order Lachnospirales; family Lachnospiraceae; genus Bovifimicola. The sequence goes on along the minus strand of FOFK01000004.1, from coordinate 98,808 downwards.
GAAGTTTAAGTACTCCTGAAAGAACTGCAATAATTAAAGCATTTAGAAATGTTGTTGAAAGCAACGGTTATAAATTTATGTTGTATGCAAACATGAACTGGTTAAATAATTATATTGATTTAACCGGAATTGGAAGCACAGATATCTGGCTTGCAAGATACAGAGATGTGGAGCTTGGTTTTGATAATGAATCAGATACAGGTTCTGCAAAAATAAAATTCTCACCTGATATTGTAAAAATGTGGCAGTATTCCTCAACAGGAAGCGTTGATGGAATTACAGGAAATGTAGATATGAACTTAGGTTATAAAAATTGGTAATTAATATTCTTAAATATAAAACCATCATGCCACACGAGTGTGGCATGAATAATTTGCACAAATCCCACTCTCGCAAATATATTTGCAGAGATTGGATTTGCGCAAATTGCTAATGCGGCTTATGCCGCATTAATGTTTTTATAAAAACAGACTTTGTAATTTTTTATAAATTTTTATTTTTACCACATCATTATCAAAACACAAGAAAGGCACGTTATGATTGAAGAATTATATAATACAAACTCATTAAGTGATTCTGAAAAGGAGTCCATTTTAAACATTTTAAAAAACCATGATGCAGGCAGAAATTATAATATATCTGAATCCATAGATAATTATGATAATACCCTTAATTCCCATTATATTTATAAAATAGATAATGAATTAATCGGTTATGTAAATATTTTTGCTCCCGATAATTCAAGCTTTTATATTTATCCTATAATTCATAATGATTATAGAAATAAAGGATTTTTTAAAAAGCTTTTAAATTATACAATAGATGAGATAAAAAGTTTTCTTTCTAACTCAAAAGAGAAACCTACATCACCATTAACATTTATTTTACCTCTTGTAAAAGATGGTGATTCTTTTGATGATATTAATGGCATTTATACTCATTTATGTGGAAATGCGGCTGATATACAATATATTATGAGCCTTGATTTTAATAATGCTAGACTTTCATCTTTAAATAAAACAAGCGTAACAAAAACACCTACCGAGAAGAACAATTATATGTATAAAATATATGATAATAAAGAAGGAAAACTCATAGGCTACTTTGCACTTTACTTTGATGAAGAAAATAAAACAATCACTTTATACAGACTGTTTATAAAACCACAATTCAGAAAAAACCATTTTGCTTATTCAACGCTTACTGATCTTATTTTAACAGAAACAAAAAATGGTTATAAAAAGCTTATTCTTCAGGTCAGTGATAGAAATAAAAATGCTCTTGGTTTATATAACAAGCTCGGATTTAATATCACAAGCGAAGAGAGATTTTTCTTATATGATAACTAATATGCTACACTAAAAAAGAGCTTCACAGTAACGATTTTATAAATTCGTTACCACGAAAGCTCCTTTTTTATTATTATACTATTTAATCAGATACCATTCCGGATAATAGCAAAACAATGCTTTTCCTATTATTTTATTTTCAGATACAAAGTTAGTTGTCTGCCAATATCTTGAATCCTCAGAATTATTCCTGTTATCTCCTAATACAAAATATCCATTTTCCGGCACCGTGATTTCTTCAAAATCAGTCCCTTCTTCAGGATGTCCTGTATCAAAATAAACATAGTCTTCTTTTAATTCCTTGCCATTAATATAAACTTTTCCCCGTTCAATTTTAACCGTTTCTCCGGGAAGTCCAATTACACGTTTAACAAATGTCTGCTTTTCATCATCAGGATATTTAAAAATAATTATGTCTCCTCTTTTTGGTGATGAAAATGTATATGCAAGTCTGTATCCAATCATCCTGCTTTTTGGCTTAATTGTCTTTTGCATTGAACCACTTGGTACAACCGAATTTGTAATAACAAAATAATTTATACAAAGAGCTATTATCAAAGCTATAAGGATAAGTTTACCCCATGCTCTTAATTCTTTTTTCAGATTAAATCTGTCACGTTTTTTTCTTTTGAAATTTTCTTCATTTACCGTATTTTTTTCTTCATCGCCCCAGTAAATGATTTCAATACCGTCATCTTCCTCGATATCATTTTGCACAAAAATCACCTCAACAGTGATTATATCATAAAATCTTAAAGATTTGTATAGCCCATTAAGCTATAATCTACAGCTTTTGCAACTTCTCTGCCTTCTTTAATGGCCCATACAACAAGTGACTGACCTCTTCTCATATCACCGGCACTGAATACATCTTTAATATTTGTTTCATAGTTATCAGAAGTCATTACATTACTTCTTCCATCTATATCAACATTAAATTCCTTTGTAACATATTCTTCACTGCCTAAAAATCCTGCAGCAATAAGAACAATATCAGCTTTAACCTCATATTCAGAGCCTTCTATTTCTTCAAGAGAAAATCTCTTTGTTTCTTCATTAAATTTACTTTCTAATTTAACAAGTTTAACTTTCTTTAAACTTCCTTTATCATCCTTAATAAATTCTTTAACAGTAGTAAGATACTCTCTTGGATCTTTTCCAAAAACTTCTATAGCTTCTTCCTGGCCATAATCAGTTTTAAGAACCTTTGGCCATTCAGGCCATGGATTACTTTCAAGTCTCTTTTCAGGCGGTTTTGGCATCATTTCAAGCTGTAAAACAGACTTTGCACCAAGTCTTATAGATGTACCGACACAGTCATTTCCTGTATCTCCACCACCTATTACAACAACATTTTTTCCTTTAACAGGAATATATTTTTCATCTTCAAAAGATGAATCAAGTAAACTTTTTGTTGTAGCTCTTAAAAAATCTACTGCAAAATAAATGCCTAAAGCATCTCTTCCTTTAACAGAAATATCTCTTGGATTTGATGCACCACAGCAAAGAATAACCCTGTCATATTTTTCCTTTAATTCTTTTGCTGTAATGTCTCTTCCAACATTTACTCCTGTTATAAATCTGACTCCTTCCTCTTCCATGATATCCGTTTTTCTTTTTACAATACTCTTCTCAAGTTTCATATTGGGGATACCATACATTAAAAGTCCGCCAACTCTGTCATTTCTTTCATATACAGTAACATTATGTCCTCTTCTGTTTAACATATCTGCTGCTGCAAGTCCTGATGGACCTGAACCTACAATGGCAATATTTTTCCCTGTTCTTACCTTAGGAGGGTTAGCCTTTGCAAGTCCGTTTTCATATGCATATTCAATAATAGAAAGCTCATTAGCCCTTGTTGTAACAGGCTCAGAATCTAAATTACAGGTGCAGGCTTTTTCACACAATGCAGGACATACCCTTCCTGTAAATTCAGGAAAACTGCTTGTCTTTTTTAATCTGTAATATGCTTCCTCTAAATTTCCTCTGTAAATAAGATCGTTAAATTCAGGTATTAAGTTATTTAAAGGACATCCGGAAAACATTCCTCCAATTTTCATTCCTGACTGGCAGAAACTTACGCCACAATTCATGCATCTTGCAGCCTGTTTTTTTCTTTCAATAAGAGGCAGTGCTTCATGAAATTCATTAAAATTTTTTATTCTTTCTTTAGGAGAGACAGCTTTATTATCTTCTCTTTCATAATCTAAAAAACCTGTTGATTTTCCCATATTCTTCCTCCTATTTATTCTCTGTAAGGCTGTAAAATGCTTCAATCTTTGCTTCTTCTTTACTTAAGCCTTTTTCTTCCATTTTTGCAATTTCCATAAGCATCTTTTCATAATCATGTGGAATTATTTTCTTAAACTTAGGAAGATAATCCGCAAAATTTTCAAGAATATCTTTTCCCTTTTTAGAACCTGTATATTCTACATGTTTTTCAAGAATATTTTTTAATTCCATTACGTCATACTTAGATGTTACTTCTTCTGATTTAACAAGACCTTTATTTAATTTTGTATATAAATCCCTGTCTTCATCAAGAACATATGCGATTCCGCCACTCATACCGGCTGCAAAGTTTTTGCCTGTTTTACCAATAACAACAACTCTTCCTCCGGTCATATATTCACATCCATGCTCACCAATTCCTTCAACAACCGCAGTTGCACCGGAATTTCTTACGCAGAATCTTTCTCCTGCCATACCATTAATATATACTTCACCTGAAGTAGCACCATATAAAGCAACGTTTCCAACCAGGATATTTTCATCTTCTTTATAGATTGTGCCTTTTGGAGGATATGCAATAAGTTTTCCACCTGATAATCCTTTTCCGAAGTAATCATTACTGTCGCCACAAAGCTCTAAAGTAAGACCTTTTGGAATGAATGCTCCAAAACTCTGTCCACCTGCACCAAAACAATTAACTTTATAAGTGTCATCATCAAGTACATCATCACCATATTTTTTAGTAATCATAGATCCAAACATTGTACCAAATGTTCTGTCTGTATTTACAAGATTTACACTTATTTCCTTCTTCTCTTTTTTATCAAGAGCATCTAAAAGATTTGTAATAAGAACTTTTTCATCCTTAGTTTTTTCAAGCTCAAAATCATAAAGTTTCTTTTCTTTGTATGAAACAGGTTCATATACATAATCATTATTTAAGATTTTATCAAGAACAACTTTTCCTTTAATAGCCGGTGCATAAGTATCATCCATCTTAAGAAGGTCATGTCTTCCAACAAGTTCATCAAGTGTTCTGACACCTAATTTTGCCATATATTCCCTAAGTTCCATTGCCATAAACTTCATGAAATTAACCACATATTCAGGTTTTCCTTTGAATCTCTTTCTTAACTTAGGATTCTGTGTTGCAACACCAACAGGACATGTATCAAGATTACATACTCTCATCATAACGCATCCCATTGTTACAAGTGGAGCTGTAGCAAAACCAAATTCTTCAGCACCTAAAATCGCTGCTATGGCAATATCCCTACCACTCATAAGCTTACCATCTGTTTCAATAACAACTTTATTTCTAAGTCCGTTATCTATAAGATTCTGATGTGTTTCAGCAAGTCCAAGTTCCCATGGAAGTCCTGCATTATAAATTGAATTTCTTGGAGCAGCACCTGTACCACCGTCATATCCAGAAATCAAAATAACTCCGGCACCTGCTTTTGCAACACCACAGGCTATAGTTCCAACACCTGCCTCAGAAACAAGTTTTACAGATATTCTTGCATCTTTATTTGAACATTTAAGGTCGTATATTAACTGAGCCAAATCTTCAATAGAATAAATGTCATGATGTGGTGGTGGTGAAATAAGGCTTACACCTGCTGTTGAATGTCTTGTCTTAGCAATCCATGGATAAACTTTCTTTCCAGGTAAATGTCCGCCTTCTCCAGGTTTAGCACCCTGTGCCATCTTAATCTGGATTTCGTCTGCACTTACAAGATATTTTGATGTAACACCAAATCTTCCTGATGCAACCTGTTTAATTGCTGAGCATTTATTTATCTTCTCACCTTTAGTTAAAAGTCTTTCATCACTTTCGCCACCTTCACCGCTGTTAGACTTTCCACCAATCATATTCATGGCAATTGCCATTGTTTCATGTGCTTCTTCAGATATTGAACCATAAGACATGGCACCTGTCTTAAATCTCTTTACGATTTCATCAACACTTTCAACTTCTTCAAGAGGAATTCCTTTTTCAGGGTAATTAAAATCAAATAATCCTCTGATGTGAACTGAACCAAGTTCCTCATTTATAAGTTTTGTATATTCTTTAAATTTATTATAATCCCCGGTCCATGTAGCCTGCTGTAAAAGATGGATTGTTCCCGGGTTATAAAGATGTTTATCTTTTCCACTTCTGAAGTTATGAGTACCTGCACTGTCAAGTGTAAGATCATTTGCAAGATCTAAAGGATCAAAAGCCATTGAATGTAATTCATTAACCTGTTCTTCAATATCTTTTAATGTGATTCCTTCAATTCTTGTTACAGTATTTGTAAAATAAGTATCCACTACATCTTTACTGATTCCAATTGCCTCAAATATCTGAGAACCCTGATATGACTGAATTGTAGAAATACCCATCTTTGAAGCAATCTTAACAATACCGTGTAAAACAGCATTATTATAATCATTTATGGCTGCATAATAATCTTTATCAAGAAGGTCTTTATCAATTAAATCCTTAATTGATTCCTGTGCAAGATATGGATTAATTGCACATGCACCATAACCTAAAAGTGTTGCAAAATGATGTACTTCTCTTGGTTCACCACTCTCTAAAATAATTGCAAGGCTTGTTCTTTTCTTTGTATTAACAAGATGCTGATGAAGAGCAGATACTGCAAGAAGCGAAGGTATTGCAACATGGTTTTCATCCACTCCTCTGTCGGAAAGAATTAAAATATTTGCACCCTCTTTATAAGCTCTGTCAGCCTCAACAAATAAGTGTTCAATAGCTTTCTTTAAAGAAGTATTTTTATAATAAAGCATTGGTATTACTTCTACCTTAAAGCCTGAAACATTCATATTTTTGATTTTTAATAAATCAGTACTTGTAAGTATTGGATTTCTAACTTTTAATACCTGACAGTTTTCAGGCTTTTCTTCAAGAATGTTTCCATCTTCACCAATATAAATTGTTGTAGATGTTACTATTTCTTCTCTTATGGCATCTATTGGTGGGTTTGTAACCTGTGCAAACATCTGCTTAAAATAATCAAAAAGCGGATGAATCTTTTCTGACAAAACAGGAAGTGGTCTGTCACATCCCATTGATGCAATAGGTTCGGAACCTGTTTCAGCCATTGGAAGAATTGATGTCATAACCTGCTCATATGTATAACCAAAGGCTTTTTGAAGTTTCTTTCTTTCATCACCTTTATATTCTTCAACCTTTTTATTTGGTATTTTTAAATCTTTTAATTTAACAAGATTTGAATCTAACCACTCACCATAAGGTTTACGCATTGCATATTTATCTTTAAGTTCATCATCATCTATAAGTCTTCCCTTTACGGTATCAACAAGGAGCATTTTTCCAGGATGTAATCTTTCCCTTGCAACAATATTTTCTGCAGGAATATCTAAGACTCCAACTTCTGATGAAAGAATTAAATTATCATCCTTTGTAATATAATATCTTGATGGTCTGAGTCCGTTTCTGTCAAGTACGGCACCCATAATATCACCATCAGAGAAAAGAATTGATGCAGGACCATCCCATGGTTCCATCATTGTTGCATAATACTGATAAAAATCTCTTCTTGCCTGACTTAAGGTATGATTATTATCCCATGGTTCAGGTATTGTAATCATAACTGCAAGTGGAAGTTCCATTCCGCTCATAACAAGAAATTCTAAAGTATTATCAAGCATTGCAGAATCTGAGCCTTCTGTATTTACAACAGGAAGAATCTTATGCATCTCTCCTTTTAAATATTCAGAGGCCATTGTTTCTTCTCTTGCAAGCATATTATCTGCATTTCCTCTGATTGTATTTATTTCACCGTTATGAACAATCATTCTGTTTGGATGTGCTCTCATCCAGCTAGGTTTTGTATTTGTTGAGAATCTTGAATGAACCATTGCAATTGCTGATTCATAATCTTCATCCTGAAGATCTTCAAAGAAAACCCTTAACTGGTCAACTAAAAACATTCCCTTATATACGATGGTTCTGCTCGATAATGAAACAACATAAGTATTATCATTACTCTGTTCAAATACACGTCTTGCCACATATAATTTTCTGTCAAAATCAAGACCTTTTTTTACTCCTTCAGGTCTTTTAACAAAACCCTGCATAATATATGGCATGCATTCTAATGCCTTTGAACCAATAGTATTTTTATTTACAGGTACTTCTCTCCATCCTAAAAATTCCATACCTTCTTTTTTTACAATTATTTCAAACATCTTTTTGGCACGGTTTCTCATGAGTTCATCCTGCGGAAAGAAAAACATACCAATTCCGTAATCACGTTCTGAAGACAAAAAAATACCGAGGTTCTCGACCGTTTTCTTGAAGAACTTATGTGAAATCTGTAATAGGATTCCAACTCCGTCTCCGGTCTTACCCTCGGCATCTTTGCCTGCTCTATGTTCTAAATTTTCAACTATGTGTAATGCATCCTCGACTGTCTTGTGACTCTTTTTTCCTTTGATGTTCACTACAGCTCCGATTCCGCAATTGTCATGCTCAAACCTTGGATCATATAATCCGTTAGTTTTTGCACTTTGCGTCTTATGGCGTACCATGTGCATCCCTCTTTCTATTAAACTTTAAATTCATTGTGCAAAACAAATACACAAATCTTGCTAAAAAATATACTACAATTTTTTTTACTTGTAAACTATTTTTTTATTTTGTATTTTTAATTTATTATTTTTTATTTAATATTCCGCTTGGTTATAAGATTAAAATTTTTATTAAATACAAGCTCATCAGGGAAATTTGTTTTCATAATTACATCAAGCGATCTTTCGCATCCTGCAATATCTTCTCTTCTGTGTGCATCACTTCCAATAACAATTGATACACCATATTTCTCACAAAGTTTTAATATAGTCATGGAGTTTTGCACTGTATTTACCCTGAAACCATTTGGATTTAATGAACTGTTATTTACCTCAATAAGAGTATTTGTTCTTTTTGCATTTTTAACAAATTCCTCATAATCAACTTCTAATCTTCCATCATCAGGATGTCCTATTATATCAACATAAGGATTCTCCATTGCTTTAATATAGGCATTAGTATTTTCTTTTTTTGAACCTGCAAGATAACCTATATCAGGATGGATACTAGCAATAACAATATCCATTTCACTAAGAAGATTATTATCCATATCAACTTTTCCATCATATCCGATAATATTTAATTCCACGCCAAAGTAAAGTTTTAAATTTTTTTCTTTAGCATAAATTTTATATTTATCTTTAATATTTTTTAAATTTCTAAAATACTCTTCACCCTCCGTACCCGGCATGGTCTTGGCATGATCCGTAATACCATAGTAAACTAAACCTTTATCTATAGCTGAATCTATCATAACTTCTATAGTGTCTTTTGCATGTCCGCTTGCTATTGTATGTGTATGAAAATCCATTCTGTTAATAAAATTATTTTTTTCTAAAAGAGTACTCATATATACCTCACATAAAATTTATTTATGTTTTTCCAACATTTTTTTTGCTTTCTTTTTGTTTATAGCACTATATCCAACCATGATATTAGGATAATTTTCCCTGAAAAAATCAATCATATCATCAGTTTTTTCAAGCCCTGCTTTATCAATAACAATATGCATTCCCTTCTTACATAAAATATTCATAGTATATTTATTCTTCCAAAAACCAAATCTGCTGATTTCTTTTTTATACACCCATATAATTTTATTCAAAGGAGCAATATCTATTTTAAAATTATTAAAAACAATAAAGTAATGCTTTGTCACAATCATATTTTTATTTTTCAAAATAACATCATTTTCTATCTCTTCATTTACCAGCAAAACTTCCTGTTTCTTATTACCCGCAAGCCTGATAAATGATACAAGATAGGGATATAGCCATGGGCAAAAAATAAATAATATATTTATTACAATAATTGTTATACAAAATAAAAAAATAAGCCCCACTGCAATTGACATATAATAATAAAGATTTCTATGATATGCCAGTTCATCAATTATAATATCCGGTGCGATTTTTTCTAAATTTGTATATTCCCAGCCAATATCATCTGCAAATTTTTTCATCATTTTTTTATCAGTTTTATCATATGTTTTTAATCTGCATTGTATGTTTTTGCTGCTTAAAATTCCTTCCTGACTATCATTTTTTTCTGCCTTTTTCAAAATAAAAACACAGGTATTATTTACCAGGTAATAATAATAATGTCCTTTAACTTTTCCCTGTTCTTTATAATCATATCCTGTATATTTCGCGCCTTTTACATTGACCTCTACAAATCTCATACCGGATTCATATGAAGATGCAGCTGAACTTATCATTGATATATTTTTAGGGTTTAATATTTCTTTAAAAGGAATCAGATAAACCACAATTCCTATAATTAATGCAATGGCAAATCCAACTATTATATTAAATAAAGCTATTCTTCTTATTCGGGTGTATATATAATTATTTTTCATTAATTTTTTCAACTGTCCTTTTGATTTTTTATATTATCACGACACTATTTTTCGTCTAAATTTTTATAATGTTTTCTATAATATTTTTCGCAATTATTCACAAAAAAATTATACGCTTATCCTATGTAAAAATCAATAAATAGTACATATCATAAGTATTTAAAATATAATTTTATATTCCTTTATTGCACTTTTAAATAAAATAATGTAGTATGTTTAAGGTGATAAAAAACGCAGTAGATTTTATGGTGAAATATATGATAGAATATTCTGATTTTGCAAAAGTATATGATGAACTTATGGATAATGTTCCATATGAAAAATGGTGCAAATACATTGTCAGTCTTTTAAAAGAATATGGCATAGAAGATGGTCTTGTTACAGACCTCGGATGTGGAAGTGGAACCTTAACAGAGCTTCTTTCAAAAAAGGGCTTTGATATGATAGGTATTGATTTATCAACAGATATGCTTGATATTGCAAGAAATAAAAGTATCGCTAACAATTCAAATACTTTATACTTAAATCAGGATATGCGAGAATTTGAGCTTTATGGTACGGTTAAAGCCATTATATCAACCTGTGATTCCATGAATTATATTTTAGATTCAGATGAGCTAATACATGTCTTTAAACTTGTGAATAATTACCTTGATCCTAAAGGTATATTTATTTTTGATTTAAATACAGATTATAAATATAAATCTATTGGTGAATGTGTTATTGCAGAGAACAGGGATGACTGCAGTTTTATCTGGGAAAATTACTATGATGAAGAGGAATTTATAAATGAATATGACCTTACTTTATTTTTAAAATGCAAGGATGAAAATCTTTTTGAAAAACATTTTGAAAGACATACACAAAGGGCATATTCTTTAGACGAAATAAAAGATTTTCTAACTCTTGCAGGCATGGAATTTTTATGTGCCTACGATGCATTTACAAAAGATGCTGTTAAAGATACTTCTGAGCGTATATGTATCATTGCAAGAGAACGCGGGAAATAATGATAACTGTATTAGTTGTTATATTATTTAAAAGCCAATGCCTGTTAAAGCATTGATTTACCAGATACAAGGCATATATGAAAATTTAAAAACGAAGGGATATAAAATGAAGGATCATATCTTAAGAGCATCTGCTGCTGATAATGAAATCAGAGCATTTGCAATTTCAGGAAAAAATTTAATAGAAAAGGCAAAAGGTTATCATAACCTTACTCCACTTGCGTCTGCAGCTCTTGGCAGAAGCTTACTTGGTGCATCAATGATGGGTGTAATGATGAAAGGTGAAGATGACAGACTTACTCTGATTTTCAAAGGTGACGGACCAATTAACGGAGTTACGGTTTGTGCTGATTCAAAAGGAATTGTTAAAGGTTATGTTGGAAATCCTTATGTTAACATGGAGCTTAATTATCTTAATAAATTAGATGTTGGCGGTGCAATAGGCTATGGAACTCTTACCGTCATCAAAGATTTAGGATTAAAAGAACCATATACAAGTACTATAAATCTTACAACCAGCGAAGTTGCAGAAGATCTTACATACTATTTTGCAACATCAGAGCAGACTCCATCTGCCGTAGCACTTGGCGTTCTTGTTGATACTGACTGTTCCATCAAACAGGCAGGTGGTTTCATTATCCAGCTTATGCCTAATGCCTCAGAAAAAACCATAGACATTTTAGAAGAAAACCTTAAAAATATCACTTCTATCACAGCATTACTTGAAGAAGGTCTTACAACAAAAGATATATTAAACAAGGTACTTGAAAATTTAAATCCTGTAATACTCGATACAATCAATGTTGATTTTGTCTGCGACTGCTCAAAAGAACGTATAGAAAATGCCATTGCAGCCATTGGAAAAAATGACCTTGAAGAAATGATAAATGAAAATAAAGAAGTGGAAGTTTCCTGCCACTTCTGTAATAAAAAATATACTCTTAGTGTAGATGAATTAAAAAATTTATTGAATAATAAATAGATATACTAGTAAATATAACAAAAATAACTTACAAAACTTAAGCGTAACAGATATTTCTTAACAAGTTCTGAGTATTTCTCTTGAACTTTAAAATGATATCTGCTACGCTTTTTTATTTTTTCTGATTATTCACCGGAATAATCATCATTTTTCATTACATTATCAAATTTCTTTGCTTTATACACTTCAAGAATAATATATGCAATAATCGCTAAAAGAGATATAATTAAACCTATGATTTTTCCGGGTGCACTATATTTCATGACAATATCATGATTTCCTTTTTTCATTTTAAATGTCAAAAAGGCATTAAACATTTTTTCTGTCTTTACTTCTTTTCCATCAATATATACTTTCCACCCCTGATCATATGGTATGGTTGTGAATAGATATCCATTATCCTTTGCATTTACACTGCCTTTAACATATCCATCCTTAAATTCCCTGATATTTAAAAATCCATCTTTTAAATTATCATATAATTTTTCCATAGATATATTTTTATCATAATATGCATAAAGATCATAATCCTTTTTATGATTCTCCACAACCTCTGTACCAATATATATTTTATCGCCTTTTTTCAAGTTAGAAATTTTTGTATTATAAGGATATCTTACATAATTTTCGCTATATGATATAAATTCTTCACCATCACGCTCAATATAAATATTTAATGACGAAATATATATATTATTATTTACATTAACATAAACACTTCCATCTTTATCTATATTTAAAATGTAATCATAACTTTTTTTATCATTTGTCTTATAATTTGCATCTGCATTATTCTTAATACTTCTACCATCAGATTTCTTTACATCAATCTTTTCATACAATTCATCAAAATCACCGGATAATGCAATATATAAGTCATTAATATTTTTAAAGACATCTTCACCTAAATTTATAGCTTTATCTATTTTTGAATCAATTAAAAAACCTAAAGATAAAGGATATTTATTTTGATATAAACTATATTTTTCTTCGTCTGATAATACTAATTCATTAGCTTCCTTCTCAAAATCAGTGATATCTAAATTATTATCCTGGCTGTATATATATTCAACATCCATAAGACTTCTGAAAAACGGCGTAATTCCGTTAATTCCATATATATTTGTAAAGCACTCCATACCACAGGCTTTATAGAAATCTGTCACACCACTATTAGCAGTTGAAGAAAAAACTGAAATGCCATAATATCCATCTTTTTCTGAGAGATTATCATCCAGCACTATACTATCCTTATAAATTCTGCCAAACGAATCATTTTGAGACTTATCTGATTTATTTATTAACTCATTTATATTACAATCTGTTTTTAACATTTTATTTGATATTAATGGTGTAATATTATCCTTTGCATTTACAAAGAGTTCATATGATAATGCAATTAAAATTAATAAATAAAATACACTCCTAAATTTATAAAATTGTTTTATTAATAAAATCATTGCAGAATATACAACAACAAAGAACATTGATAAATACACTATTATTTCATCATATTCTCCTGTATTAATTTTTAATTTCCATAAAACCAATACAAACATTCCGGCAATAGCAACAGAAATAATATAATAAATATTTTTCAAATCATTAATGTTATATACCGCTTCATAACTAATTGTTAATAAAATAAAAATATAAATAAAAGAATTCCTTGCTACTACACAATTAGGAAAATGAAATCCATGCCATATATAATCAAGCATATTTACATTCATACTAATAAGCATAAAACAAAGCATAAATAATGTTACTAATTTTTTCTTTAATTCAATTTTGTTATTTAATATATACGCTGTTATTGTAATCAAAACTAAAACTGAACAATATAAGTTTGGATAAGAATCATCTATTCCTTTTGGCACAAGCATAAGATGTCTGAACATCAAATCAGAAAAACTATTATATATTTTAATTCTCGTAGGAAAATTATTACTTCCTGACTCTGTTAATCTTAAAGCTAAAAATGATGGTATTATCAAAAACATTGAAGACAATCCTGCAAGAAGTGAGTAAATAATAAAATCTTTTATTCTTTTTAATTTTTCCTTGAAATCAGATTTATTTATAATAAATAAACCAACAACATATATACAAAGGTAAATACAGATAATTATTGAGATATAATAATTTGAGATTATTGAAAACATTAATGTAAAAAAATATAACCTGTGTTTTCCTTCATCAAATAATCTTTCTAATCCAAGTATTATTAGCGGAAACAGAACTAATGCATCAAGCCACATTATATTATAGGCATATGTACACATATATGATGACATTGAATAACAGATTGAGATGCATACAATAACTAAATCATTATGATTATATTTTTTTCTTAAATAGTATGCAAATGTTACACCGGATAACGCCATCTTAATAAAGCATATAAAATAAAAGCACTCTATAAGATTATCACTTTTAAATAACAAGCTCACAAAGTTTACCGGACTTGCAAGATAATATGCAAATATCGCAAGATAATTGCTGCCTAATCCTATATTCCATGAATAATCCGAGAAATTTCCACTTTTTATATTATTACCAAATCCCTTCAAGAAAGGATAATATTGAAAAAATGTATCATCCTTTATATAGGCATACTCTCCAAATGGATAGATATTATTTACCTTAAAAATATAATATAAAATGATAAGTGGAATAATAAAGGTTAATATATAAATGTATTTTTTTTCAATTTTTTTTATTATTTTATGCATATTACCCATAAACTCTTCAATAATATTTTTTAGCCAAAAAAATATTTTTCTAGCATCATACACAGACAATGATAAATTGGCAAATGTAATTCTTGTATTTTAAATGTATCCATTTCTGGAGCTATAATAGAAATATCCGACATTTTTGCTAGTCTACCACCATCTTTACCAGTTAATCCAATAACTTTCATACCAATTGCTTTTGCTGTTACAACTGTCCTTATAATATTTTCACTATTTCCTGATGTTGAAATTGCAAGAAAAACATCATTTTTTTCACCAAGTACAAATAATTGTTGTGCAAAAATATTATCAGCACCAACATCATTTATATATGCTGTTATTAATGCTTTATTAGAAACCAAAGGTATTGTCACCAAACCTTTTTCTAATTTTTCCGATAGATCCTGACCAATTTTTTCATCTATATCTACTAATTTTTTTGAAAAATTCAATTCAATTTTTCTCGGAATTTTAAAACTTTTCATTAACTCTCCAGAAATATGTTCACAGTCAGCTGCAGACCCACCATTACCTGCTAACAATAACTTTCCACCAGATAAATATGATTTTTTTAAACATTCATAAGCTTCAATAATAGAATCAAAATCTTTTTCAAGAACTGGATATCGCAAAATAAGTTCATTAACTATTTCTATAATTTCCTTTTCATCCTTCATCTTAAACCACTCTTTCAAAACGTTATGTTTTCTTTTACTATCTTTTCAACATTTTTTCTTTTGTTTCAAATTTAACCTTAAATGCTATCTTTAAATATTTAAATGTTTGTAATAAAGAATTTTGAGATTCACCTTCTTCTCTTGCTTTCCAACCTGAAGGTATCTCATGAATTTTAACACCAAGGCAAATTGGTTTTAAACATGTTTCTAAAAAAAACGGATGCTTAACTTCTTCCCAATTAATTATTTTAAAAAGCTTTGTCGGAGCTAATCTATATCCAAACGTTATATCTGTCAATTTAACACCATAAAACCATGAAAAAAATTTTTGAAATATCCAATTTAAAACATATTTTATCTTATTATATCCTTCAAAACTATTATTACTTTTCCATCGTGATGCAGTAATCATATCATTTGGATATTTTTTACTCATTTCAATAAAATCTTTTACAGAATGAGGATCTGTTTCTAAATCAGGAGCCATCATTAATGTATGCGAACTACTAGCTTCCATCATCCCATCTTGTACCGCTCCTCCAGCAAAAGGCTTTATCTGATATAAAATTTTAAAAGAAATACCATTTTTTTCTGATATTTCTTTTGCTTTGTTTATGCATTTAATACTTTCGTCTTTTGTCCTCTCGCATACAATAGCAATAAACTCACCTATATCATTATGATTACATTCATCCAATATTATCTCTACAGTTTTTATAAATGAAAATGTTTCATTTAATGTAGGTAAAAGAATGGATACATTTTTAAATTTTTTCATATTACTCTTTACTCCATGACAAATTTGGTTTTTCAAATACATCTATATATTCTATATTAAGTAGACTCCTCAACATATTATTGCTCATTAAAGTTGATTTTGCTCTTTTTACTCTAAAATTATTCACCTGAAATTTTTCTATAGATACAGGTATAATTAATTTTTTATCTAAATTTTCTCTTTCTGCTATTTTTAATCCAACATCATATTTTGACAGTGCATTACTTCCACATATATTTAATATCTTAGGGATTTTTTTATTTTCAATCAAATAAATCATAATATAGGCTGCATTATCAAAACTTATTGCCGACCTGTACGAATCAACAAACATCTCAATTTTTTTACCACCTTTTAATGCAGTAACAATCTCATCATAAAAATGTTTTTTATAAATTATGCTCGGTGAAATCATAAACGGAAATCTAAAAACATTATATCCTCTATGAACTACTAAAGATTCCGAAACACACTTATTATGACCATAAAAATTCACTGGATTCAACAAATCATTTTCCATATATTCATAATTATCTATACTATCACCATAAACAACATCTGATGATGAATAAAAAAATTTTTTTACACAATCAGCAAAAATATTAATGAATTCTGCCAAGGCTATAACATTTATATTCCAAGCTAAATTCTTTTTATTTTCGACTTCGTCAGGATGATGAAATGCGGCTAAATATATCATTTTAATGTCTTTTTCTTTTTTTATTTTTTCTTTCAATCCATACACATCTGCTTTATTTTGAACATCCAAACATTCCCAAGTAATTCTACTATTTTCTTTTATAGCATTCTCTAAATTTCTTGCAGTTGCAACAATCTGTTCATCAGTATATTCCAATATATTTTTTAATAAATAACTTCCAAAATAACCATTTGCACCAATCACTACATACATTTTTTTACTCCGAATAAATATCTATTTTATCACCAACATTTTCAACACCAAAATCATACATAGCCGCCAAATATGTATCTTCATAATAAAAAAAACTATGCAATACCTTTGGTGGAATCAAAAACATATCACCCTTTTTGAATATATATTTTTCTTCTTTATCATTTTTTGAAACAATTAATTCAAAACTTCCTGAAACAACAAAAAAAACTTCCTTATTTTTTTTATGATAATGATTTCCCCTAATTACACCTTTTTTTGAAAAAACAATATTAAATTGTTTATATCCTTCATGGCATAATTGAAACAAACTACCCCTTTCATCACTAAACATAAAATCTGGTTTTAAAATTTCAATCAACATTTTCACTCATTTCCTTAGCTAAATTCATGGCATCCTTCATACATAAATCCATGTTTTTATAATTCCATGTTCCCCATCTACCCAACAGCTTAAAAGTATCATCATATGAAAAATAATTTTTTATTTCACATAAATTTTTCCTATAATTTTTATCATGTATCACATATGCATATTTTGTAAATTCTGAATCTAAAGACTCATTAAATTCCAGCTCTTTTGGCAAAATATTATTTTCTTTAAAAAATTTATCATTTATTTCAAATTTTTTTCCAATAATTTCCAATGCAGCACATCCACGCTCTTTATTAGGAGAAGCATATGGTGTTAACGCACTTTGATATCCAACTCTATGCGATTTATAATTATGTGATGGAATATATAACCATGTTATATCTGTTTTAGGACAATCAAATAATATTGTTGTCAAACTATTATACTTAAGATCTTTTATACATAAATTTATTTTCTCAGGTAATTCCATTATATTTGGTAATTCAGGTAAAGGAATTGTAGAAATAATAATATCATATATTTCTTCATCATTAATAATCCAGCCTTCATTATTTTTTTTAATATCATTAATTTTTTCTCCACATCTTACCTCTATACCTTCAGCAATTGCATCAACCATTGTCTGAATTCCGCCTTTTAGTGGATAATAAAAAGTCGAATGTGGCATCTTTCTTTCTGACGGATCTTTTAATAGCATAGAACGTAACATTTCTTTTTTTGTTGGCAGAGGCATTTTACCTTGCATAAATTGAGTTTCCATTTGTTCTAATGGATATGCCCATATTTTTTCATTATACGGAATCATATATCGTTTAGAAATAGCTTCACCAAAATTCCATATTAGCCAATCTTTAAAATTATCTGGTTCATTTCCTTGTCTTGCCATAACAAAGTCATAAATACAATCCAATGCATCATCATCATCTAATTCGCATAAAGATAACTCAAAAGGATATGATATATACTTTCCATTAAAATAAATCTTAGCATTTCTTACTGTATATTTCCAATTTTCCTTAGGTAAAATTGAAAATATAAAATCAACAACATCCTTATGTTTTGAATTAAATATATGTCCACCATGTGGATCATACAAATATCCATCCGTAAATCTAGTTCTTGCTAAACCTCCGACAGTTTTATTTTTATCATAAACTGTAACATTAAATCTATTATCTAATATCCGAGCAACTGTCAATCCTGATACACCTGCACCTAATACTGCTACCTTTTTATTTTCCATTAAAATATCTCCATAATAAATATAATTTATCATCAAAATTATCTTGTTAAAAATTCTTTTCCATTTTTTATTTGTTTTCTCCAATAATCAAGCAAATCTCTCATTGTCTGCTCAAATGAAATTTCAGGACTCCATCCTGTATGTTCCTTAAATTTCCTACAATCTGGCACTTGCAAATCTGCATCAATTGGTCTTAATCTTGCTTTTTCAACTTCAATTTTTATTTTATCTTTATGAGTTGACATTGAAATAAGTGTATTTAATGTATCCCCAACCTCACATGTATATGAACCACCTATATTATAATATTCTCCCGAAATCGGATTAATCGTAACTAACATATAATATGCTCTTACAGCATCTCTAACATCAGCATAAGTTCTTAACGACTTTAAATTTCCAACTTTTACAACAGGGGGTATCATTCCTGTTTCAATCATTGCTATTTGCTTTGCAAAAGATGACTCATGAAATACATCTCCTCTTCTTGGACCGGTGTGTGTAAACATACGAGTTGTCATTATTTTCATACCATATGCTTCCGCATAATATCTTCCTAATAAATCAGTACCAACCTTAGAAATAGCATATGGAGATGCCGGATGAAAAGGACAATCTTCATTTATTCCCTCTTTTGGTTTTTTTTCAGCAGGTATTTTCCCAAAAACTTCCGAAGAAGCACAAACATGAATAACTGGATTGAATTTTTCATCCTGATTCATCATTAAATGAACTGCCTCTAATAACCTTGATGTTCCTAAAATATTAGTATTTAATGTATCAATAGGAGAATCAAAACTAGTTAAAGGATAACTTTGTGCTGCTAGATGAAATATATAATTAGGTTTAACTTTCTGAATAACATTCAATAATGATATCTGATCATTTAAATCAGCATATTCAAAAAAAACCCTATCTTTTTTATTTACTCTATCTATTAAATGCTGTACATTATCAAGCGGACTTCTCCACCTGCATACCCCATATATGTCCCAATCTGTATTTTCTAATAAAAAATCACATAAATGTGATCCAACCATTCCAGTTATTCCTGTAATCAAAGCAATGTTTTTTTTCATATTTTTTCATATCAAATTTAGTTGAATACTAAATTTAGTTCCTTTCATTTTTTTTATTTACTCTTCTTTTATATTCATCAATATCAAAATCTTCAGCTTTATAATAAAGTACACTTGTTCCTGTATTTTCAAAAGAAAACGGAACATACAACAAATCTTTGAGTGCCTCTTTAACTCTTTCCTGTTTATTTTTTTCAACATAAAATAATATAAATCCGCCACCACCTGCACCAAGTAATTTTCCACCTAACGCACCAGCACTTATTCCTTTATTATACAACTCATCTATACTATTATTTGAAATCCTATTTGAAATACCCCTTTTTAATTTCCATGTATAATCAAGCAGTTTTCCAAATTCATTTATATCTTCTTTAGATGTTATAATTTTTTGTGCCTCATCAACTAATGATTTCATTTCCAACAACTCTTTTGTCTTATTACTTGTAGCTTTTTTTTGTTCTAATGCTATTTCACTTGAAATACGTGAAAAACCTGTAAAAAATAACATTAAATTCTGATTTAAATTTTCTAATTTTTCTTTAGATATAATAACTGGTGATATTTTATATCCATCAATGCTAAAATCTATTCTGTTAAATCCACCAAAAGATACTGCAATCTGATCCTGTATTCCTCCACTTTCATTACACAATATTCTTTCAAGGTAAATGGCATCATCAGCAAGTTTTCTTTTATCCACATATTTTCCTTTAAGTGAATAAAAAGCATTCAACATTCCAACAGCAAAAGCACTACTGCTCCCTAATCCAGACCTTGCAGGAAGTTCAGCCTCATATACAATTCTTAACTCATGCATATCTAAATATTCCATTGCATTTCTCACAGCTGGATGTTTTATCTCGTTGGTTGAATTTGTTCTTTCAATAATTCCATATGTTACCTGATTAGAATAATCAAAAAATCTAGGCAAATGTGTAACTGTTACATAACAATACTTATCTATTGAGGTTGACAAAACACTTCCACCATATTTTTCATAAAACTCTTTGTAATCTGTCCCTCCACCAAAAAAAGACATTCTAAAAGGTGTTTTTGTTATAACCATACAACAACTTCTCCTTATATTTTATCAAATTTTCCTAGCTCGTTACATACAAACTCAAATAATGAATTAAATTTCAAACAATCAACGTCTATGTCATCATTGCCAACATATACACTTTTGCATCCTACTTTTTCCCCTAATTCTATATCAACAAATGAATCACCTACCATATATGATTCACTTAGATCTATATTATATTTTTCCTTTGCCTGTAAAATCAATCCATTATTTGGCTTTCGACAATTGCATTGAATTTTATATTCCGGTCTTTCCCCCGAAAATCCTTTATCTGGATGGTGTGGACAAAAAAATATATCATCCAAATACGCACCAGCTAAACCCAGTTCTGTCTCAAGTTTATTATTTATCTTTTCTAATTCTTCTAACGTGCAATCACCCCTTGCAATAACAGGCTGATTAGTTATCACAATCGCCAAATATCCCATCTCGTTTATTTTTTTTATTGCTTTTGCCACACCTTCAATCAATTCAATGTCATTATAATTTGTAATAAATCCCTTATAAACATTCAACGTACCATCTCTATCCAAAAAAATAGCTTTTTGTTTGTTTCTCAAATTTTTCAAGCTAACTATACCATTTTTCACATCATCAATAACCTTTTTGTATCGTTCGGGGGTACCCATATCCTTTATGTATTCAGATGAATCATATGAATATACATTACCCTTTTTTATTATCGGTTTTAATAAATCTCGATCTAAATCCATTTTTCCAATTTCTAAATCTTTTATTACCTTTGGATTAATAATTTGAATTCCAGCATTAACCCTATTTTTATATATATTACGTTGTTCCTCTTTATTTAACCACTTAGAAACTCTTCCTGTTTTTTTATCAGCTATAATTAATGCACTATCATATGGATGTTCATTTGGATGCGTTAACAATGTCACATCCGCTTTTTTATTTTTGTGATAATTTAGCATCCTATTCAAATCAACATCCATTATAGAATCACCATTTATAACAAAAAAATCCTCAGTTAATTCATCTTTTAAATATGTTAATGCTCCACCAGTACCTAATGGGATTTCTTCTTCAAAATATCTAATATTTATACCAAATTTTTCTCCATTACCAAAATATTCTTTTATAATATTCCCTAAATATCCTATCGTAATAATAAAATCTTTAAAACCTTGATTCCTTAAATTAATTAACTCTCGTTCTAAAACAGGTTTTCCACATATACTAATCATAGGTTTCGGTATGTCTTTTGCTACTGATGATATTCTCGTACCTTTACCACCCGCTAATATAATCACCTTCATAAAACACCTCACAACACAATAATTTTACTTATATTATATCACTTATCATATCTTTTCCATATACAAAAAACCTCATATAATATATTATTTTTCTTCTGTATTGTTTATACCATTATTATATTTTTTCAAATCATATATTGAAAGCAATATAAATATAAAAATAGAAACTAATGATATTATTAATCCCATTTTTTTAGCAGGCGATACAAATCGCATAACAATATTATGTTTTCCTTTACTCATAGGTACCGAAATAAATGCATTAAACATTTTTTCTGTTTTTACCCTTTTCCCATCAACGTAAACCCGCCAACCATCATCATATGGTATAGACATAAACATATATTCATCTTTTTTTGCGTATATACTACCTTTTATTTCATCATTTTTAAATGATGAAATTTTTAAAAATCCATCCTTTAAATTATTATAACACTTCTCCATTGATACATTATTATCAGCATACATTTTCAAATCAACTGATAATCCTTTTGGTATAAACACCCTTACCTTTTCACCCTTTTTTAAATTACTTATTTGAATAATAGCATTGTAATATTTAGTTGAATACTTATTAACATTACCATCATTATCAACAATTGAATATAAAACATCATATGTGATTGGATAATTTTTCCCAAAAGAAAAATACAGATCAGCATCTCTATCCATAGTGGTTTCTTTTACATATCCCTTCTTATAATCAGTTTTTTCTATATCAAGATTATATACATATAGTTCATCATATAAAATATCGTTTTCACCAGAAATCTTTTTATATAAATTATTAATATTTACTATAGGTTCATCTTCTACAAAGTCAAATGATTTAACCGAAGTATCCACTAAATAACCCAAAGAAAAAACATACTTATTTTCCAACAATGATCTTGTATTATATTTTGATATTTTGACATTTTCATCAATCATTTCTAAATTTTCATTTTCATAATATTTCTGTTCCATAACTTCCTTTAATTCAAATTTATCATCTAAGGAAATATTATTTAACTTATCAAATGGAAATTTATATTCACCCAAATTATAAACATTTTTTACAGACAAAATACTTCTAATAAATGCCGTATTACCTATATTAGTTATTAAATTATTTGTATTATGTCCTGAATTCATCATACCAACATTTTCATAAAATTCTATAATATTTTTATCTTGTATAGCAGAAAAAGAATCCAAAGAATACACATTATAAAGTAATCCCTCATTTTCAACCGAATATTTCAAAAAATCCGAATCCAAAATTGTTCTGTAAAATTTATCATCGTCTTTATTATTTTTTTTCAAATTAACTTCTTCATTTAATGTATATACCTGTTCAACAAATACAAATGTATCCCTTGAATTTATATAAAATTCAAAAGAAATACATACAAGCAAGATATAAAATAAAATTTTTTTAGTACTATTTCTCCATCTTAATATAATAAAAATACATATATACAATATTATAAAAAATAATGATAAATAAACTGATTTTAAAGAATAAATATCACTTTTCTTATTAATTTTCCATGTCACAATAACATATGCTATTGCAAATAAAATAGCTAATAAATAATTAGCATCCTGTATTTCACTAATGTCTTTAATCGCCTTATATGACATACATAAAATAAAGAACACAAGAATATAATTATATCTAAAATAATATCCCCTTGTAATATGAAATCCACTAAAAAAGAACATTACATATTTATTAAAAAAAGATATAGAAAACAATAAAATTATTAATCCATTTTTTATTTTATCTTTTAAAACCACTTTATCACTAAAAAAATAAATGCTCACCATAATTAATGATAACACTGAACAATATAAAATAGGATAATAGTCCATAGGTGCATTTATTGATATAATCAAACTTTTACGCATAACATCAATTATATTTAAATCAGGCAATACTATACTTCCAACTTTTTCGCCAACTATTGACGTCTTCATCATCCAGCGTCCTACTGGTACAATAACAATAGCTGACATAAAAACAGATAATAATGAATATATAGAAAATCTTATAAAATTTTTAAATTTATTTTTTATATTATTATAATCAAAAATAAAATTTATCAAATATATCACTGCAATAAATATACATACAATTAATCCCATATAAAAATTTGAATAAATCATATACGCTAATATTATGCAATACAATCCATATTTTCCTTTATATATTCCTCTTTCTAACAACAAAATCAAAATAGGAAATAACAAAAAAATATCCATCCAAATTATTGCTACACTATTAATACTCAAATTATACGCACACATTGCATAGCATACAGAAAAAACTACCATCAAAATATTTTTTTCATTATATTTCTTTTTTAAATAGAAAAAGAAGGAATTAGAAGCTAGTGCAGTTTTTATAAGAAAAATAATAAAAATATAATCCTTTATCTTAATATTAAGCAACAACAAAACATTTGAAAATGAAGTAAGGTTATAACAAAAATGCGGAAAGTAATCAAATCCAAGTCCAGCATTCCATGAATAATCTGTTAATTCTCCACTTTGTAATTTTCTCTGCCAATCTAAAAAAAACGGGAAATTTTGTGACCTCAAATCACTTCTTATAAATGTATAACTACCAAACGGATAAATATTATTAATATTGAAAACAAATAATAAAATTATTACCGGAATAATAAATGCCAATACATATAAATATGTTTCATTAATTATTTTTTTTGCTTTATTCATTTTTTCACTCCTTAATTAAATTAAACAAGGACTAACACATATATGTTAGTCCTTAAATCAATTTCTTATCTACCACAACATTTTTTATATTTCTTACCGCTTCCACAAGGACATGGATCATTTCTTCCAATCTTCTTTTCTTTTACTACAGTATGTGAAGATTTCTGCTCTTTATAAAGTTCTTTTCTTCTGTCTTCATCAATTAAAGCATCCCATTCCTTAAGTGTATATAACCATTCTGCCTTTGCTTCAACCATATTTTTGTATAATAATTCTTTGTCATATCCAAGATTAACAACTGTATCTTCTGTCATTTCTTCGATTGGATTTTGTTCTTTTAAGCTATCATTAATGCCATCTAAGAATCCAACCATAATAAGAAGTTCAACATTAAATTTCTCTGCCAATTCTTTTACAGTTCCCTTAACAACTGTTTCAGGATCTTTAAGAATATCTTCATAAATTCCTTTTTCAAGAGTAAAATAATTTGCCCATAATCTGTCATACTGCTGTTTTGACTGATTTGTATTATAAGCAATATTTCTCCATGTATCTAATAAAGATAATTTATTTTCTTCTTCATTTATGTTATTTTGTGTATCTGACATTTTAATCATTCCTCCGGATTATATTATAATTTTATATTTATTTTTCTATTGTCTAATCAGATTATTAAATTTATAATCTTAATTACAAAATATTTAAGGAGCATACTTATGAACGAACAAAGTAACAAACCATCGACTTTTAAAAAAATAATTTCAATAGCTTTAATTGCATTAATATTATTATTGTATATTACAACATTTGTACTATCTCTAATGAATAATCACTACACTAAAGCTTTCTTTGATGCAGCATTATTTGCAACATTTTTCATTCCAATAATGCTTTATTTAATTCTCTGGCTTGCAAAAGTAATTAAGAATTATTCTAAAAAAGATAATTAAAAACTGATTCATATATGGATTCTTACAGGTTATCTTATATAACCCATAAGAATCCATATTAAATTAATCACATAAGATTATCTATAGATAATTTCATCTCTTCCAGGTCCGTTAGATACCATTGTAATTGGTACTTCAATTTCCTTTTCGATAAACTCTATATATTTTCTGCAGTTCTCAGGTAATTTATCATATTCCTTAATTCCACGGATATCACATTCCCATCCAGGAAGTGTTTCATATACTGGTTTTGCTTTCTTAAGATTTACTGTAGTTGGGAAGTCTTTTGTAACCTTTCCATCAATTTCATATCCTACACATACCTTAAGTTCTTTAAGATATCCAAGTGCATCAACAACAGTTAATACTGCATTTGTAGCACCCTGTACTTTACATCCATATCTTGAAGCAACAGCATCAAACCAACCCATTCTTCTAGGTCTTCCGGTTGTTGCACCGTATTCACCCTTATCTCCACCGTGTTTTCTCATTTCATCAGCTTCTTTTTCATCATGAATTTCACTGACAAATTCACCTGCACCTACTGCTGAAGAATATGCTTTAACAACAGTAACGATTTCTTTTATCTCATATGGTGGGATACCTGCTCCTACTGCACCATATGCTGCAAGAGTAGATGAAGAAGTAACCATTGGATAAATACCAAAATCAGTATCTTTTAATGAACCAAGCTGTCCTTCTAATAATATATTTTTTCCATCATTTAATGCTTCTCTGATAAATGTAACTGTATCGCAAACGAAAGGTTTAATCATTTCTCTATATTCATGAAGTGTATCTAATAATTCCTTAGGATCAATAAGAGGCTTATGATACATATGCTCTAAGATAATATTCTTCTGTTCACATACTCTTTCAACTTTCTCCTCTAATACTTCATCATCAAATAATTCTGAAACCTGGAAACCAATCTTTGCATATTTATCTGAATAAAATGGAGCTATTCCTGACTTTGTTGAACCAAAAGCTTTTCCACCAAGTCTTTCCTCTTCATACTGATCAAATAAAATATGATAAGGCATAAGAATCTGTGCTCTGTCAGAAACCTTAATCTTTGGCATTGGAACACCCTTTGATACTAAATCATTAAGTTCCTCAAGAAGCTTAGGAATATTAAGAGCAACACCATTTCCGATAACGGATGTTGTATGATCATAAAAAACTCCTGATGGTAATAAATGTAAAGCAAACTTTCCATAATCATTTATTATAGTATGTCCTGCATTACTTCCACCCTGAAATCTAATAACAATATCTGAATCTTTTGCAAGCATATCAGTGATTTTTCCTTTTCCTTCATCACCCCAGCATGCACCAACAATTGCTCTTACCATTTAAGCAACCTCCTTGTATATCTCATAATATATTATGCTAAAATTTTAATAAGCAAAAAAATGTGCCATAAAGCTTACGTTTTTACACATACATAGCTAATATAACACATTTCTTTTTATAAATAAACAATTTTTATATGATTATATAGATTTTTCAATTATATGTACAACTACTGATTCATACCCTGATTCTCTCTCATATTACCACCTCTGCCTCCAAAGCCGGCCATCCCACCACTTGATTCTCCTGCATTTGTAATAATATCAGAGGCAGTAAATTCCACATCCTCTTCTCCATCAACTAATACAGTATATGTTTTTCCGGATTCAATTTCTGATGAAGAAAAAATTACTGATTGGAATGTTTTCTTAGGGGTAAAATTTAATATCTCATTTCCATCAGAGTCCACAATAGTCATAGTACTTCCGCCACCGTAACTCATTGATAATCCTATTACAAAACAATTTTGTGTTGAAGATGATGTCGGTGGCTCAACCATTCCCATGCTTCCAACTGATAACACAGTTCCTCCTGTTACTTTTAAATCAATTCCATAATCAAGAGAACCGTCACCATTACTTGTTGGCCCATCGACATATATTTCTCCACCATTGATGTACATATATCCATTTGTATCAAGACCGTCACCTGATGCATTTACATATACATATCCACCATTTATTGTAAGTATTGCACCTTCCTCGGCATCCATCATACCGCCACCCTTAAAGTTATTACCTGAGTCACTTTCCTCATTTTCATCTGTAATACCTACAGTGGCATTCATTCCATCATCACTTGCATTAATTAAAACTCTGCCATCATTTATTGTTATTTCAGTAGCTTCAAACCCTTCATAACTTTCTAATACATTAATATTCCCTCCATTAATGGTTAATGAAATATCACCATGTATTCCATCATCACCTGCAGAAATACTTAAATTTCCACCGTCTATCACTACACATGTCGCAGAATTTATTCCATCTTCGTCTGTAGTTATATTTATCTTTCCACCACCAATATAAACATAACCTTTTCCATCTTTATTATCTCTGGTTGATTTTATACCATCATCTGTTGAATCTAAAACAAGGTTACCATCCATAACAGTTACTGAATCTTTTCCTTTTATTGCACTGCCTGCTGCATTTACTGTAATGTCACCACTTACGATAATAAGATCATCTTTTGTCTGTATACCATTATTATAATTACCATTTACAGTTAAAGAGCCGCTTCCATTTATAGTTAAATCATCTTTGCTGTATATACATGCATTAGGTTCTACAGAATCATCTTCCGTTACAACTTCACTTCCTGTATATTCACTTGCGTCAGTAAAAGAATTTTCAGAATCAGAAGCTAAAGTAATAATTGTTTCTTCTGCCTGTTTTATAAAAAATGGAGACTGGTCTTTAGATGTAATATCTACATCATCAAAAATAAGTCTTACTATTTCATCATCTTCACTATCAACAACAATACATCCATCTGATAAAGTTCCTGTAAAATAATAATTTCCACCTTTTGTAATGGTTATCTTTGTTCCATCTACTGTTACGCCTTTATCAGCACTAACTGCATCATCATTAAGTTCAATAACTATGCATTCAGCTTTATCAAAGGTATCATCTAATTCTTCATTACTTAAATCAGGACTTACCTCAAATGATTCTGTAACAACATAATCACTATCATCCGAATTATTATCTTCAGAATCAGTCTCACTTACAGCAGAAGTTTTTGATGAATTACCTGCATTCTTACTTAAAGAACATCCCGATAATGTAAGGCTTCCAAACATCATGGATATTAACATATAAATAAATATTTTTCGTTTCATATCAATCATCTCCAATCTTTATTTTCACATTTCCCAAAAGTTTTCAAACAGCAAGTATACTTTAGTATATAGATACTATAAACTTATATTTTGAATAAGTTTTTTAAAAAAAGTGTCAGCTATGTGAAAATTTTCTTAAGATTATCTGATGTAGTATGGTCCTTATTTATTTTCAATATTGTCTTTTAATTCATCTTTGCTAAATAACAATATAATTATATCTATTATTTTTATTAAAAAATAAATAAAAATCACTGAAAAATATACTATTACAATACTTTCACTACCCTTTATAAAATTCTCTGAAAAATATGGTCTTTCTCCATTTGCCTTTAATAATCCATATTTATTTAATCCTCCTGTTAAGGAAAGAGCTGAAACCCATGCCATAATATATGTCCATATCACAAAGAAACCAGACATTTTTTTCAAATAAAATGGTATTGTTTTTTTATTTTTTTCAAGAAACATCCTAGTCTCTTCACCTGCGTATTTCTTATCATTAAAGTCAAATTTTTTTATAACTTCTTTTCCATTTTTTTCATACTCTTTCAAATATGATACAAATGCACTGTCTTTATCTAAAACTCTTTTTATAATTATATTTTTTTCTTTTTTTGAATTATTATATTCAACTTCAGCCTTTAATTTTATATTTTTTTTCCTTACTGATACATTTTTTATATTGCTTATCTTTTTTATTTTACCCTTATTAACAAATTCATAAAAATCAAAATCATCCTCTATTTTTTCAAATAACAATTTTACATTGTTAACCATGTAAAAAAGTGTCATTATCTTTCCACTTTTCATCCCCATAGGATTTATTAGAAGCATCTTATCTCTTGCTTTATACCAATAGGTTGAACATTTAAGCTTATATAAAGTCCCGTCATTTTCAATAATATACACTGTAAGTAAATCATTTATCCAGATAATAATATAAATAACCAGCAATAAAATTAAAGCTATCCCCGCATAAAATAATGCATCAGTATATTTATCTTCGGGAATAACTTTAACAAGTGCTGAATATAGAGCCATAAATAAAGGCAAAAAAGGAAATGCTCCAAGAAAATGAAGCATTACCTTTATCGGCGAAAATATTTCGTTTTTAGCAGCAACAAGCGCTGAATATGTAAGTACAATATTTTTCTCACTATTTTTATTCATTAAACATACACCCTAATATAAATTTTTAAGTTTAAAAGGAATTATTTTATATTTAAAAATCGCTTTTGCAATCATAGCATCCTTACTTATAGGTCCCCATGCTCTTGAATCGGTTGAATGATCCCTATTATCACCCATCATAAAATATTCATCATCTCCAAGAGTATACTCATATTCACCAATACTATTATACCATGAGTCAACATAATCTTCTTTATATTCTTCTCCGTTAATATAAAGTACATTATCCTTTATTTTTATAGTATCTCCAGGCAATCCGATAAGTCTTTTAATATATATTGTATCTTCTTTATTAGGTGCATCAAACATAATAATATCACCACGTTTTGGATTTGAAAATAAATATGATAATCTGAATCCAAAAACTTTATCTCCGACTTCTATTGTATCATCCATTGACTCTGTTGGTATTTTTGCATTAATTACAATAAATCTGCTAAGTAAAAATGCAACACACCATGCAATAACAAATACCATAACCCAGCTGAAAATTTCTTTTCTTAAATCAATTTTTTTACTTTCTTCAATGGAATTTTCCATATTCTCAATATTTTTTTTGTTTTTCATATAATTCACGCTTTCTTTCTGTATATATTTAGGGATTATAATTTACTCTATCTTAAGTTACTTACTGATAGAAACAATTTTTTTAATTACATTATCAAAGTTTTCATTATGCATCTTTTCAAATTCACCTTCATCAGCTTTCTTTGTAAGTTCAGGCATAATAGGCAGCTTTGCTAATAAATCAATATTAAATTCCCTAGCAGCTTCATCAGCACTACTTTCTCCAAATACCGATATTTTTTTACCACAATCAGGACATTCTATATAACTAAAGTTTTCAATAAGACCAATAATATCTACCTTCATCATATCAAGCATCTTATAAATCTTTGTTACAATAAGCTTAACAAGTTCCTGTGGACTGCTTACAAGCAAGGCACCATCAATTTCAAATTCATGTAAAACAGTAAGTGCAACATCTCCTGTTCCTGGTGGCATATCAATAAGAAGATAATCAAGCTCTCCCCAGTGCACTTCATCCTTAAACTGCTTTATTGCTGAAGAAAGAACCGGTCCTCTCCATATTACAGGATCGCTCTCATCATTTAATAAAAGATTTATTGATACAATTTCTATACCATCTTTTGTTTTTGCAGGAAACATTCCTGTTTCATCACCTAAAAGTTTTTCTTTCAAACCAAACATTTTAGGAATAGAAGGGCCTGTAATATCAGCATCAAGTATTCCAACTTTATAGCCTTTATTTTTCAATTCTACAGCTACAGATGATGTAACAAAAGACTTTCCAACTCCGCCTTTTCCACTCATAACTGCAATAATATTTTTTACATTATCCATTTTTAATTTTCCTTCTTGCCAATAATTTTTTAAAATTTATTTAAAACCTTATAATCAAGTCTTTCAGATTATAACACATTGTACATAAAAACTCTATCGTTTTATAATTTCATCTTTTATTTTCACCTTAAATTTGCTATCATAAAATATATTTATTACTTGGAGGCGTTTCATGAATAAAAAAGAACTTAATGAAATCAAAAAAACTTTTAACCCGGAAAAATCGGTTATTAATAAAATCTGTGGCTGTTATGTTGATAATGAAAAAAATATAAGATTTAAAACATGTGACAGTTACCATACTCTTTCTGAGGAAGAATCTTTTAAATATTTTGAAATATTCAAAAAGACCTTATCAGGAACAATTGGAAAAAATCTTTTTAATATTGATTTTCCATTAGAAAGCGAAAATGAAGGTGGAACCCAGAATTTCCTTTATAAACTTTTAAAATCAGATTTAGAAGATGAAAATATTCTTGATGAATACTATAAAAAAATCATAGATAACTATGTATATGAATCTAATTATTATATTATTTTAATTCACGGAATATATGATGTTCCAGGAAAAACCAGCGATGGCTTAGAAATGTTTGATGCATCAGATTCAATTTATGAATATATTCTTACAAGCATTTGTCCGGTAAATCTTGATAAGGCAGGCCTTAGCTATGATACAGAAAAAAACAGAGTTGGTGAAAGAATCAGAAACTGGATTGTTTCTCCTCCTTCAAACGGATTCTTATTCCCGGCTTTTAACGACAGAACCGCAGATATTCATTCAACAATGTATTTTTCAAAAGATTCAAATAATCTTCAAAGAGAATTTCTTACAAATATACTTGGTGAAGAATCAACTGCAACTCAAAATGACCAGAAAGAAACTTTTGCTCACTTAATTACCAACACATTAGGCGATGAGTGTGATTTTAATACAGTAAAAGCCATACATGAAAACATTAACGAAATGATTGAAAGAAACAGTGAAAATCCAGACCCACTTATTCTTACAAAAAACGAAATAACCACTGTTTTTGAAGAAAGTGAAGTTTCAGATACACAGCTTGAAACACTTGAAAAAAGCCTGAATAATTACAAAGAAGAAAACGAAAAAAATATCGAACTTATGGCAAGTAATGTTGTAAATACAAGGACTTTAGATGTTAAAGCTGCCAACGTTTCCATAAAAGTTAATTCAGACTTTTTAAATCTCATAAGAGAAGAAATTATTGACGGAAAGAAATGTCTTGTCATTGAATTAAGCGATAATGTAGAGATAAATGGTATTCCTGTAAAATAAAAGAAAGACTGGTGCTTTATGCATCAGTCTTTTTTTATTTAAGCTCCTGTAGCTAATGTATAATATTTTCCTTTTTGTTTCATGAGTTCCTCATGATTTCCTCTTTCAATTATTCTTCCATTTTCAAGAACAATGATAACATCACTATTTCTTATGGTTGAAAGACGATGGGCTATTACAAAAGTTGTTCTGCCATTCATAAGTTTGTCCATTCCATCCTGCACCATTTTTTCTGTTCTTGTATCAATAGAACTTGTTGCTTCATCAAGAATAAGCACAGGCGGATTTGCTATGGCTGCCCTTGCAATCGAAAGAAGCTGTCTTTGTCCCTGACTTAGATTTGCTCCATCTCCGGATAAAATGGTATTGTAACCATCAGGAAGCTGTCTTATAAAAGTATCAGCATTTGCAAGTTTTGCAGCTGCATAGACTTCTTCATCAGTTGCATCTAATTTACCATATCTAATATTTTCCATAACTGATGCTGTAAACAAATGCGTATCCTGTAATACCATTCCAAGTGAACGTCTCAAATCTGCTTTCTTAATTTTGTTAATGTTAATTCCGTCATATCTGATTTTTCCATCCTGAATATCATAAAATCTATTTATCAGATTTGTGATTGTCGTTTTTCCGGCTCCTGTAGAACCAACAAAAGCAATTTTTTCACCAGGATTTGCATGGATACTTATGTTATGAAGAACCATCTTTTCATCCGTGTATCCAAAATCAACATCATCTAAAACAACATCTCCAAGAAGCTTTTTATATTCAACTTCTTTTGTAGCCTGATGAGTATGTTTCCATGCCCACATATTTGTCTGCTTATCACTTTCAATAATCTTTCCATTATCAAGTTTATAATTCACAAGATTAACATATCCGTTATCTTCTTCTACCTTTTCATCAAGCAAAGCAAATATTCTCTCACAGCCTGCAAGTGCCATAATTATACTGTTAAGCTGCATACTAATCTGTGAAATTGGCATACTGAAACTCTTATTAAATGTAAGGAAACTTGCAAGTCCTCCAAGTGTAAATCCAAAGAAATTTTTTATAGCAAGTATTCCACCAACTACAGCACATAAAACATAACTAAGATTACCAATCTGTGCATTTACAGGTCCCATATAATTTGCATATCTGTTGGCATTATAAGCACTTTCAAACAACTCATCATTTAATTTTAAGAATTCTTCTATATTCTCTTCTTCATGATTAAAGACTTTTACAACTTTTTGTCCCTTTAACATTTCCTCAATAAATCCGTTAACTTCGCCAAGATTTTTTTGCTGAGCCACAAAATATCTTGCACTGTATTTTGAAAATGTCTTTGTTACAATCAAAGTTACAAATACCATTAAAAAAGTAAGAAGAGTTAATGGTATGCTAAGAACAAACATCATTACAGTTACAGAAACAACAGTAATAACACTTTGTATCATCTGTGGCATACTCTGGGAAATCATCTGTCTTAACGTATCAATATCATTAGTATATATTGACATTATATCTCCATGGGCATGTGTATCAAAATAACGTATTGGAAGAGATTGCATATGTTCAAACACTTCATCTCTTATCTTTTTTATTGTTCCCTGGGCAATATAAATCATTATTTTATTAAATGCATATGTTGAAGCAATTCCAATAGCATAAAATACAGCAACACTACGTATTGCCTTAAGCAATGGCTTAAAATCAGGATTTTTTTCCTTCAGCATTGGCGTAATATAGCTGTCAATAAGAGTTTTTATAAACATCGTTCCTCTGACATTTGAAAAAACACTTATTATTATTAAAATAATTACAAGAATATATTGAAACTTATATTTTTCAAGAATTATTCCAAATAATCTTTTAAATGATTTTCCAGGATTATTTAATTTTGGTTTTGGTCCTCTTTGAGGTCTAGGCATTTAAAGCACCTCCTATTCCATCAAAATCACCAGCACCACTCATCTGTGCCTCATATACTTCTCTGTAAATTTCATTATTTTTCAAAAGATTTTCATGAGTATCAAACCCATTTATCTCTCCATCTTTAAATACAATTATTTTATCCGCATCCATAACAGAAGATATTCTCTGGGCAATAATAATTTTAGTAGTCTTTTTAATCTTATCCCTTAATGCTTTTCTGATATTCGCATCAGTTGCTGTATCAACTGCAGATGTAGAATCATCTAAAATTAGGATTTTAGGATCTTTTAAAAGTGCTCTTGCAATACAAAGTCTTTGCCTTTGTCCTCCTGAAACATTTGCTCCACCCTGTTCTATAACAGTTTCATATTTTTTAGGGAATTTCTCAATAAATTCATCAGCACAGGCTATTTTACAAACTTCCATACATTCTTCTAAAGTTGCATCTTTTTTACCCCATCTTAAATTATCAAGAATTGCTCCCTTAAATAAAACATTTTTTTGAAGAACAACAGAAACATTATCCCTTAGCACCTTTAAATCATAATCTTTTACATTTTTCCCACCAACAAACACTTCACCTTCGCATGTATCGTAAAGTCTGCTGATCAAATTAATAAAGCTGGTTTTAGAGCTTCCCGTACCACCTATAACACCGATGGTTTCTCCACTCCTTATTTTAATATTAATATCTGTAAGCACCGGTTTCTCAGCTTTATCATTATATTTAAAAAATACTTCTTTAAATTCAATATCTCCGTTTTTCACCACAAATACAGGCTCTTTTGGATTTTTAATTGTACTTTTTTCATTAATTACCTCAGCAATTCTTTTTGCACTGGCTGCACTCATGGAAACCATAACAAAAACAAATGAAAGCATCATAAGACTCATAAGAATATTCATACAATATGCTAAAAGAGACATAAGTGCTCCTGTCTTTAAATCTCCACTTACAACAATATGTGCTCCCAGCCAGCTTATAAGCAAAATACAAGCATATACAGTAAACATCATTACAGGAGAATTAAAAATTACAATATTCTCAGCTTTTATAAGTCTGTTATAAATATTTACACTTGCCTTTTTAAACTTACTAATCTCAAAATCTTCCCTGACATAAGCTTTAACAACTCTTATTCCTGATACATTTTCTTCGACACTTGCATTTAAATCATCATACTTTAAGAATGCATCCCTAAAATAACCCGTGGCTTTATATATAATAAAAGCAAGGATACTGCTAAGTATAAATACTGCAATTAAATATACAGATGCAAGTTTTACATTAATAAAAAACGATGCACCCATAGCACATACAAGACTTGCAGGTGCTCTCATACACATTCTAAGAATCATCATATATGCATTCTGAACATTTGTAACATCTGTTGTAAGTCTTGTAATAAGTCCGGAAGTACTATATTTATCAATATTGGCAAAGGAATAATTCTGAATATTAATAAACATCCCTTTTCTTAAATTCTTTCCAAAGCCCATGGCTGCCTTCGCACCATAACTAGCCCCAAGACATCCTGTCCAAAGACTGACGCCTGCTGCCAAAATCATTAATCCACCAAGTAAAAGAATTTTATTTATATCTCCCTTTTTAACTCCATAGTCAACAATATATCCCATTAAAAGTACTATCAGAGTTTCTGCAAGAACTTCTAATAACATAAAAAATGGAGTTAATATTGACGCTCTTTTATACTCCTTTACCTGTGAAAGTAAAGTTTTTATCATTGTTATACCTCTTTTATGTTTAAAATTAAATAAGTTTCTTTATTTCTTCCTTTGGAATAAATCCTACAGAACGTTTTACTTCTTTTCCATTTTCAAATACTAAAAGACATGGTATTGACATTATATTAAACTTTTCAGCCAATTCATTTTCCTCATCAACATTTACTTTTGCAACCTTTAAATCACTTACCTCGTTTGCAATCTCATCAACAAGTGGAGATAACATCATACATGGTCCACACCATGATGCCCAAAAATCAACTAATACCTTTTTTTCCGATTTTAAAACTTCTTCTTCAAAATTTTCATTTGTAACTTTAATAGGTTCCATACAATTCCTCCTTATATTCTCAATTTTTTATTATTTTTTTACAATCATACAAATATTAATTTCTTTAAAACATAACCACAAAGTTTATCCTTCCACCACTGTAACCCACACTGATTTTCCCTTTAAGATTTGTAACAATACTTTCTGCCATGGAGAGACCTATACCATAACCTTGTTTCTTACTGTTATGCGATTTATCTTCTCTGTAAAATCTATCAAAAAACCTTGAATAATCAACATTTTCTCCATCTTTATAATCATTTGAAACAATAAGCTTAGCACCATTTTTCTTAATTCTGTTTCTATATTCTAAAGACACGCTGACAACACCTTCATCGTCGCAATATTTACAGGCATTATCAACCAGAATATTTACAAGTTCATGATAAATCTTTTCATCACCTTTAATAACAATTCCATCAGTAATGTTATATTCTTCTTTTTTCTTCTGTTGCTCAATAACAGTTTTAAATGAAGTGCAGACTTCTTTTGTTATGTCAGATATATTAATATCTGTAAGTACAATATCTTCCCTCTCATCCATTCTTGCAATAACAATAAAATTATTTACAAGACTTGATAATCTTTTTGTCTGGTTCATTATACTTTCGGTCCATTCATTTTTTCCATTTACCATCTCCAAAACCTCGGTGTTTGCAGAAATAACCGCTAGAGGCGTCTTTAATTCATGACCGGCATTTGTTATAAATGCCTTCTGATTTTCAATATTTCTTATAGATGGTTCAATGGCTTTTTTACTAAGTGCTGAAATAAGAAGAACGAAAAATAAAAAGCTTGCAATTCCAATAAGAATACATGTTCTTACCATTGCCTTAAAATCAACCATATCCTGTGTTGCATCTACAAATACAATCTGGTCTTCATTGTTGTCATTCGTACTTTTCTGATAAGAATAATAATTTGTCTTATACTTTATAAATCCATATTCGGCATTTCTTTTAGCTGCCTTATTTGTGAGTTTATATACATCATCTTCACTGATAATTGCAATATGATCATCATAAAGACTTCCAATATTTCCCTCATCATCTAAAATCACGGAAAAATATCTTGTACCATATTGAGATTCCTGCGTCATAAAATCTATTGTTTCTTTTTTGGTATCCACCATCATTTTACCACCGTTTTCAGAAATAACCGTGGTAACTGCCTTTGTCTGCATTCTTAAATTCAAATAGCTTGCACCAATAACTAAAAGAAATACAAAAAATAGTACAACTAAAACCGCAAAAGAAGCAATACCTATAAATTTATAACGTAATTTTTTTATCATTAACACACACTCCTGATAAGTTTGAAATCTCCGCCTTTGTTTCCATCTATCTCTATATCTGCATCAATCGCCTTAAGCTTACTCTTTAAAAATGATACATACATCCAGACAACGCCTTCTTTATCATTTTCCTTATCATCTTCTTCAGTCCAAATATGATTATAGATTTCCTCATTGCTTAATGACTTTTCAGGATTAAGCATAAATAACTCCATAAGATTAAGTTCTCTCCCACTTAATCTTATAGCATTTTCTTTTTTCAACTCCTGCTCTTTTACATTCAATGAAACATTTCCAAACATAAGTTTCTGAGGAGTATAACTTTGCTTTCTTCTTGTCATTGAACGAATTCTTGCAAGAAGTTCACCCATTGCAAAAGGTTTTGTAAGATAGTCATCTGCACCGGCATCAAGTCCCATTATTCTGTCTTCTATCTCTGATTTTGCAGTAAGCATAATTACAGGTGTTGTATCCCCTGAGTCTCTTATATTTTTTAAAGCTTCTATTCCATCCATAACAGGCATCATTATGTCAAATATCATACAATCATAAATATCTTTGCCTGCATATTCTACGGCCTCTTTACCATTTTCCACCGCATCTACTTCATAATCACTATGTTTTAATACAGCTACAAGTGCCCTTGATAAATCAGCCTCATCTTCAGCTAATAATACCTTCATACCCTAATCTCCATCTCTGATAAGATCCCTTATAGTCTGCATAGATACATCGCAGCTTGTCATTTCATCAGCACATCTTTTAAGTTCAGCAACAATTAAATCCTGATTTTTAATATTTTTCTTATATTTAAGCTGATGTTCAAGGCTTGCCCATGAATCCATAGCTATAGTTCTTATCTGTAATTCCACAAAATAATGTCCTGGAAAATTACCCAAAACATCTTCAAATTCCGAAACAATCTCAAGTATCATATGATAACTTCGATAACCATTTGGTTTTGCATGTTTGATATAATCCTTTTTTTCTACAATATTTATATCTTTACTTTGTTCAATATAATCAACAATCTTATATATATCATCAATAAATGCACATACAATCCTTATACCAATAGCATCTTTAAGATCATATAATGCTGATTTTTCATTTACAGGTAATCCCTTTCTTACACATTTTTCTCTCATGCTCTCATGAGATTTTATCCTGCTTGTTAAATGCTCATAAATTTTATCACCTGTTTTTTTATAACATTCATCGTTATAACTGTTAAAAGTTTTTACAATACCTTCCATAATGTATGGAAGATACTCTTCATATTTACCATATATATTTTCTTCCATAAAATACCATCCTGAAACTAAACTATTTATCAAGATTTATAAATTTTACTCCATATATAAAATTTAATTCTTTACCATATATTCTACAACCAAAATATGAATTTTTTATGAAATATATCTGACAAAATAAGTTAACTATCAATATTTATTAAATAGTTTTTTTATTTGTCAGACATATTCCGGTAAAAATTTTAGAACACTCTTAAATTGATTCAGGAAGTTCAAGTGTATATTCATCATTTAATTTAACGCACATATTAATAAAATCATTAAGTGGTACGTTTGCTATCTGCTTATTTGTTCCTCTTACATTTATTGATACTGTTTCTTCTGCAACTTCTTTATCTCCAATAACAACAATAAATGGATCTTTATATAATTTGTAAGCTTTAATTTTTTCTTTCATATTCTTATCAGAATAATCAGCTTCAACCCTGATTCTCTTATCTCTTAAAGCATCTACAATTTTCTTTGCATATTCATTATGCTCAACCCTGATTGGCACTACACCAACCTGCATTGGTGATAACCAGAAAGGAAATGCTCCCTTAAAGTTTTCAATAAGAATTCCAATAAATCTTTCAAAAGAACCAAATATAGCTCTGTGAATAAGAACAGGCTGTTTATGTGTTCCGTCACTTGCAATATATTTAAGATCAAAATTCTTAGGTAACTGAAAGTCAAGCTGGATTGTTCCCATCTGCCATTCTCTTCCGAGGCAATCCTTCATTTTAAGGTCAATCTTTGGACCATAAAATGCTCCATCACCTTCATTTATCTCATAATTTCCCTCACCATACTGATTATCAAGGATTTCCTTAAGTGATTTTTCAGCCTGATTCCAAAGTTCTATATCACCCATAAAATCATCCGGTCTTGTAGATAATTCAGCAATATATGAAAGTCCGAAAGTATCATAAATCTTTCCGGCAACTTCCATAATATCTTTTATTTCAGCACCAATCTGTTCTTCTGTTAAGAATGTATGGCAATCATCCTGTCTGAACATCTGAACTCTGAAAAGTCCATTTAATTCCCCTGATTTTTCTTTTCTGTGAATAACATCTGTTTCACTAAATCTAAGTGGAAGATCTTTATAACTTCTAAGACCATTTCTATACACGTTAATAGCATTTGGACAGTTCATTGGTTTAACGGCATATTCGCTGTTTTCTCCAACAGGAACAACAAACATATTATCCTTATAATGAGCCCAGTGTCCTGACTGAATCCAGAGTTCCTTACTATTTAAGTTTGGTGCAGAAATTTCCTGATAATCATGCTTATCATGCTCTCTTCTCCAGAAATCAAGAAGTGCATTAAATAATTTCCATCCTCTTGGAAGCCAGTATGGCATACCTGGTGCTGTTTCATCAAACATAAAGAGTTCTAATGCAGGTCCTAATTTTTTATGATCTCTTTCCATTGCTTCTTTAATAAAAGCAAGATGATCTTTTAACTGCTTCTTATCAGGGAATGCATAGAGATAAATTCTCTGCATGCTGTCTCTGTTTTCATCACCTCTCCAATAAGAACCTGAAGCAGATTTTACTTTAAATGCCACATTCATAAGTTCTAATGAGTTTTCAACATGAGGTCCTCTACAAAGATCAACAAAATCTTCACCTGTATAATAAAGAGTAAGTGTTTCATCTTCCGGTAACTCTTCTATTAATTCTACCTTAAATTTCTGATCTTTAAAAATTTCTAATGCTTCTGCTTTTGTAGCAACAACTCTCTTCCAGTCTTCTTTTCTTTTAAGGATTTCTCTCATCTTATCTTCAATGAGTTTATAATCATCCTTAGTAACTGTTCTTGGTAAAACAAAATCATAATAGCATCCATCAGCTATCTGAGGTCCGATTCCATATAATACTTCATCTTTTCCAAATAATTCACATACTGCCTTTGCCATCACATGAGCAAGTGAATGGCGGTAAACTTCTAAAAATTCTTCTCTTTCCATTACTATACCTCTTTTCTTTTTTATAAAATCAAAATATTTAAAACTCTTAAGCACATGGGCCACGAAATATATGATTTTTAAACTCCCTATAGTTTGCAGGCCATATAATAAAATTTCCTTAGCATACAGACCATATAATTAAAAAATCCCATGGCATAAGCCATGGGACGATATTTCGCGGTTCCACCCAAATTATTGTTATAATAATTATATTCTGATGAACTCATTAAAATTATCTTTTTAAAATAAACTCATTAGAACAAAGTCATTAATAATAACAATCACTCTTAATTGATTATAACGGAATCACCGTACCTTATTAGGGTCTCTCGGAGGTGGTCTTCAATTTAACATTATCAGGATAATTCCAGAATACATATCCCTCTCTGTGATAAATCATTAAATCTACTCTTCTCTTCAACGATTTAAAAATATTTCTAGGTAATTATATCAAAAAATATTTTTTAAGTAAAGTAATTATTATTACTTAGAGTCTTTGTGTTTTCTCAAAATTCCATCTATTTTGTACCACTACCCCTTTTTAGATGGAGCTTCCTTCTTTCGTATTTTTTTGTTTTCAAATTTTTTCCATCTATTTTGCACCACTACCCTTTTTTAGATGGAACATCTTCATTTTTTTATGAAATCTATTACCAACAAAGTATTCCACTCTCTGTTTTTATCTGTTTAATCTTTTAATCTTTTAATTTTATCTTTATCTGCCTCATATTTGACATAATATTTCCAACCCTATATACTTAAATAAGTACTTAAATAAACATAATTATAATTCAATTTATGAACAGTACTATTATCCAAAACATAACATTTATTCAATTTTAAAATGAACCAAGGAGGTTTTTATGATCAGGTTAGTCCTCGTTGCAATATTTTTATTTTTCTTTGCAATATATAGCATTCCTGCACTACTTATCACATGGATTACAGGATTTATAAGCAAAGATAAAAGAAATAAAATGACAAAAAGAATTGTTAGCAATACATTCAAAATTATACTTTTTCTTTCAGGTACAAAAGTAAATGTGGAAGGCATTGAAAACATTCCAAAAGATACAGCTGTTTTGTATGTTGCAAACCATAACAGTTTTTTTGACATTGTAATCTCATATGCATATATACCTTATCTTTTTGGATTTGTTTCAAAGAAAGAGGTTGATAAAGTTCCAGGCTTAAATATCTGGATGAGATTTGTTGGCTGTCTTTTCCTTGACAGAGATAATATCAAAGAAGCTCTTAAAACTATATTAAAAGGTATTGATATAATAAAGAATGGTTTTTCACTCTTTATTTTCCCGGAAGGTACACGTTCAAAAGACGGCAAAATGGCTGAATTCAAAGAAGGTTCAATGAAGCTTGCGATTAAATCAAATGCTCCTGTTATACCTGTTGCAATGACAAATACAAGAGATATTTTTGAAAGACAGATGCCACGCATTAAAAGTACTAAAGTTAATTTAATCATCGGCAAGCCTATCTATATAAATGAACTTAGTGCTGATGACAAAAAAACTCTTGGAAACTATACAAAAAATCAGATTAGCAAACTAATCGAAGAACATAAAAATATTTGATTTTAAAGTACATAATTATTGCAATATTATTTTTTTAATGATAAACTTTTTGTTGTAGTTTTGTTATTTTTACAACAAAAACCACGAATCAAATTTTACAACTAAAATATACAGGAGAAAGACTTATGATAAAAATAATATTTATAGTACTTGCAGTTTTAATAGTAGCTCTTGTTGTTTTATTTATTTTTGCAAATAAAGCACAGAAAAAATCCTTAGATCAAAAAGAAATGATGGAAGGCTCAGCACAGACAATGTCCTTTTACATCATTGATAAAAAACGAGTCAAATTAAAAGATGCAGGTTTTCCAAAGATTGTTCTTGAACAGACACCAAAGTATCTTAGAGGTTCAAAAGTTCCTATTCTTAAAGTAAAGGTTGGACCTAAGGTTATGTCACTTATGGCTGATTATGATGTTTATAAAAGCGTTCTTCCAAAACAGGAAGTTAAAGCAAGAGTAAGTGGTATTTATGTTCTTTCTGCAAAAAGAATAAGAGGACCTCTCCCAGAGAAAAAACTTACAAAAGCAGAAAAGAAAAAATTAGCTAAAGAGCAGAAAGCTAAAGAAAAAGAACAGAAAAACAAAGCTAAGGAAAAAGCTAAAAAAAACAGTAAGTAATAAAAAACAAAATATAATAAAACACAACATAAATAAGCCGGTGAAAATCAGTTAAGTAAGGTATCCGCTTTTAAGCGCCACCATAATAACTTAATTTCACCGGCTGTTTTTTATACAATCTGTTCTTATATAATTTTTACATTTTACAATTCATTTACTGTTTATACAATTCCTTGTATTTCCCTGTATTTCCCAGTATTTCTAATATTTCTCAATACTTATTTCATCAATATTATCAATTCTAAATGGAAGTATAGAATTTGCAAAATCCTTGAATTTTGTAGCAGCATCACTTACATAGAATTCATACATACCACCCTTGTAAGAATTATCATTATCTGATAAGAGTCCATATTTTTCAAGCATTTTACCAAGGCTTACTGCTGTTTCATATGCCGGATTTACAAGTGTCACCTTGTCACCCATAACTTCCCCCACAAGTTTTCTAAGAAGCGGATAATGAGTACAGCCAAGAACTAAAGTATCGATGTCCTTCTCCTTCATGTCCTTTAAATATCTTCTTGCAACCTCATATGTCACAGGATCTTTTGTCCATCCCTCTTCAACCAATGGGACAAACAAAGGGCAGGCCTTTCCAAACACCTTAATATCCTTATCATAAGACCTTATCACATCTGTATACATATCACTGTTTATTGTTGCTTCTGTAGCTATAACGCCAACCCTCTTATTTTTACTATAAGTAGCCGCCATCTTTGCTCCGGGTTT
Organism: Lachnospiraceae bacterium RM5; assembly: GCA_900110975.1. GTDB lineage: Bacteria > Bacillota > Clostridia > Lachnospirales > Lachnospiraceae > Bovifimicola. The sequence continues at coordinate 54,363 of FOFK01000004.1, read as the reverse complement.
TACCACTCCAATGATAGGAATATCTATCTCATCCTTTATCTCATCAAGTGCAAGGGCACTGGCTGTATTACAGGCAACAACAATTGCTTTAACATTTTTTGTTTTTAAAAAATTTATTATCTGTCTTGAATATTTTATTATGGTCTTTTTAGATTTACTACCATAAGGAACTCTTGCAGTATCACCAAAATAAACCATCATTTCATTTGGCAGCTGTCTCATGATTTCTCTTACAACAGTAAGACCACCCACACCTGAATCAAAAACACCTACCGGCGATCTTTTATCAAGGTTCCCATATAAATTCATATCTGAATTCACATCCAAATTTACATCCGAAATTATTTTTTCATTTACTTTTCCATTTACATTTTCACACATATATATGACCTACTTACTTAAATTGCTAATTTTTTTTATAAAACCACGTATAGTTTACCACGTTTTTACTATCAAAACTATTGCTTTTTTTATTTATGTTTCATATACTAAAAAATTAGAGAGATTTAAGTATCAATAAAATTCATTCTAAAAGAAAGGATTAATTTTAAAATGATGGATTGTAAAAATATTATGGAAAAACCATGCCATGTCTATTTTATGGGTATTGGCGGTATAAGCATGAGCGGACTTGCTGAAATATTACTTGATAAAGGATATAAAGTATCAGGTTCTGACATAAAGCAAACAGAAGTAACAAATCTTTTAGAAGAAAAAGGTGCACATATAAATTATTCACAGGTAGGTGAAAACATAACTGATGATATTGATTTTGCTGTTTACACTGCTGCAATCAGAGAAAACAATGAAGAATATATCATGGTAAAAGAAAAAAACATTCCTTCCATGACAAGAGCCATGCTTCTTGGTTATATTATGGAACAATATAAAAATGCCATCAGTGTTTCAGGAACTCATGGAAAAACAACTACTACTTCCATGATTTCAGAGATAATGCTTGCAAGCGCCTGCGACCCGACAATTCTTGTTGGCGGTATGTTAAATTCTATTGGCGGTAACTATAAAATCGGTCATTCCGACTATATCATTACAGAGGCATGCGAATATACAAACAGTTTCTTATCACTTATTTCAAATGTAAATGTAATTCTCAATGTTAAAGAAGATCACCTTGATTTCTTTAAAGATATTGATGATATCAGACACAGCTTTAAAGTATTTGCTGATAAGTTAGATGAAAATGGAAATCTTATCATAAACAATGAAATTGATGATGTAGACTATTTTACAAAGGATTTAAAGGCCAAATGCACAACCTTTGGTATAGACGTTAAAAGCGATTACAGTGCTAAAAACATTAAATATAATGCATTTGCATGTGCTGAATTTGATGTTACTTATAAAGATGAAATCATAAATCATATCTGCTTAAAGGTGCCGGGACATCATAATGTATTAAATGCCCTTGCAGCCTATGCAACAGGAAAAGTATTAAACTTCTCAGATGACATAATAAAGAAAGGTCTTGAAAATTATGGTGGTACTGACAGACGTTTCCAGTTCAAGGGAAGCTTTAACGGAGTAAATGTTGTTGATGACTATGCTCATCACCCTGATGAAATAAAAGCAACACTTGAGGCGGTAAAAAACTATCCTCACAAAAATCTTTACCTTGTTTTCCAGCCTCATACATATACAAGAACCCTTTCACTTATGGAAGAATTTGCTGATGCATTAAAGGATGTAAATAACCTTATTCTTGCAAAAATTTATCCCGCAAGAGAAACTGATGATTTAGGCATCAGTTCACAAACTTTATGTGACAAAATAAATGAAAAAAATGGCAACGCAATTTATTTAGATACTTTTGAAGAAATTGAAAAATATTTAATCAACAATTGCAAAGAAGGCGATTTGTTGATAACTATGGGAGCCGGAAATGTTGTAGAAATCGGCGAAAAACTTGTGAAATAAATTTTTATCCACATTATCCACATTCTTATCCAGAAAAATTTTTATGGAAAGAATGTGGATTATTTTTTTTCATTAAATTTCATTTTTCCCTTTAAAATAAATAAAAAAACCTTATTAACATAATTTTTTATCCATATTATCCCCATTTTCCACATTTAAATAAATACGTCTATTTTCACGATTTTTAGGATTTGTCAAGAAGTGACTTTTATTTTTTTTATGCTATAATCATATGGCTACCAAGTGGTTGTAGGAGGACTAGGAAATATGGATATTATTAATCTTGAAAGCGTATCAAATCCATACACTTTCGTTTCAAATATATTTATTAACGATTATATGCCGGAAGCAAACGGAGAATTTGTAAAGGTATATTTATTTTTGCTTAAATTATATAATGAATCAAACACAGGTTTTAATATAGATGAACTGGCTGATAAACTTTTACAGACAAGATCAGGTATTATCAGAGCTTTAAAATATTGGGAATCAAAAAAACTGCTTAGTCTTAAAAAAGATGGTGATTCCATAACAAATATAAGAATCATTCCAATTGCATGTGATTCCATTCCAATTGCACCTGATTCTTCAGATGATTCAGATGATTCATTGAAATCTGAGGAAACAGACACAGACATTAAACTCACGGCAAAACCAAAGAAAAAAGCTGTTTCTCCAAAAGAGCTTGAGACTTTCAAAGAATATCCTGATGTGGGAGAAATGATTTTTGCCATTGAAAAAATGTACAAACTTCCACTTTCAAATAATCATTTAAGAACAATATATTTTATGTATGACGAACTTGGTTTTTCAGCAGACTTAATTACATATCTTATTGAGTACTGCCTTGATAAAGGCAAAACCAGCCACTCATACTGGGAAAAAGTTGCAATAAACTGGAACGAAGCAGACATAAGAACTACTGAGGCAGCAAAGAATTTTAGTAAAACTTCTAAAATGTCAGGGGAACTTATAATGAATGCGCTTGGTATCAAGCATGCTCCTGATGCTGAAAACGAGAAGGAATTTGTAAATAAATGGCTTCCAAAATTTGGATATAATGAAAGCGTTGTTATAGAAGCATGTAAAAGAGGCTATAATAATACACATAATTCAAACGGTGCCATGCGGTATGCATCAAAAATCCTTGATGACTGGTCTGAAAAAAATATAAAAACTCTTTCAGATATTGAAAAAGAAGATATGGAATTTCAAAAGAAAAAAGCTACAGAAAATAATCCTAGAAGAGTAAATGTAAATATTACAAAATCTTCAGATACCATCGATAAAAATGCTGCCACAGACAGTATTAACAAATCAAGAAATTCAAAAATATCTTTCTTAAATTTTGACCAGAGAAATACAGATTATACTTATATTGAACAGAAAATGCTTGAAAAAAGAAGAAATAAATAATTTCATAACAGTTAATTTATTAAAAATACAACAAGATTGAAAGGATCAGGATAATGTCATTATCAGATTTCCAAATAGATATTATTTTAAGAGAATATGATAAAAAAAGGTTATATCATAAGAATCTCCAGGATGAGAGAATTAAAGAAATATACTCAAAAATCCCTGCAATAAAAACAATTAACGAAGAAATTGCAAAAATGAGTGTATTGTATGCCTCATCAAAATTAAATGGCAAAGAAAACTCTTTTGAAAAATATAAAAAAGATATAAATGACTTAAAAAATCGAAAAGAAGAACTTCTTAACCAGAACCATTATCCTTCTGATTATCTTGATCTTACTTATGATTGTGATGAATGCAAGGATAGTGGTTTCGTAGATGGAAAGAAATGCAAATGCTTTAAAAAAGCTGAACTTGAATTGTTATATAATTATTCAAATTTAAAACATATTCTTGAAAAAGAAAATTTTTCAAACTTTAATTATGACTACTTTCCAAAGACATTAAGAAATGAATATACAGGGGAAGTATACGACAATGAAGTTTCTCCTTATGAAAACATTGTTGAACAGATAAAAGACGTTAAAAGATTTATTAATGAATTTGATAATAAAGACAGAGCCATAAGCAATCTCTTAATCAGAGGCAGGGCAGGCTCCGGTAAAACATTCTTAACAAACTGTATTGCAAAAGAACTCTTAGACAGGGATAAATCCGTTATTTATCTGACATCATCTGATTTCTTTAATCTTTTATCCCTTGCTACATTTTCTAAAGACAGCGAAGATGGTAAACTTGCAACCAGAAAAGTTTCAGAAATCAAGGAATGCGACGTCCTTATAATAGATGACTTAGGTGCTGAAATACCAAATAATTACACTATTCCTGTATTATTTGAACATATAAACAGAAGAATTTTTGAAAATAAATCAACAATCATCTCAACAAACCTTGATTTAAATGATTTAAGAAACCTGTATTCAGAAAGACTGTCATCAAGATTCCTGCAAAACTACGCTATAATACATATTTACGGCGAAGATTTAAGAACTATATGTTAGAATGCTTAATTTATTGATACTTTTTCTTTTTTATTAGTTAATATTTTAGGTTGACGTAAACAAACCTAAATGTTATAAATTTAATGTAACTTTTACGTTACTTTACTTTTGATTTAATTAATTTTTTACTATGAATGGAGGATAATATGTCAGAAGAAACAAAAACTTTAGAAACTATTCCTGTTGGTCCTTTAGGTATCGTTGCTTTAGAAAGCATTGATGATATCGGAAAAAAGGTAGATGCTTATATTTCTGCCTGGAGAAATGATAGAAACAATGAACATAAACACACTATAGCTTTTGCAGGATATCAAAAAGATTCTTATCTTGTTAACTCAAAGATTTCAAGATTTGGTTCAGGTGAAGCTAAAGGAACTATTAACGAATCTGTTCGTGGTAAAGACTTATATATAATGGTTGATGTTACAAACTACAGCTTAAAATATTCTCTTTGTGGATATGAAAACCATATGTCTCCGGATGATCATTATCAGGATATCAAAAGAATAATTGCTGCAGTTGCAGGTAAAGCAAAAAGAATTACTGTAATCATGCCATTCCTTTATGAAGGAAGACAGCACAGACGTACAGGAAGAGAATCTCTTGACTGTGCACTTGCTCTTCAGGAATTAACAGAAATGGGTGTTGAAAACATCATTACATTTGATGCGCATGACCCAAGAGTTCAGAATGCTATTCCTCTTCATGGTTTTGAAACAGTTCAGCCTGCATATCAGTTTGTTAAAGGCTTACTCAGACATGAGAAAGATATAAAGATTGATGCAGACCACTTAATGATGATCAGCCCTGATGAAGGTGGTATGGGACGTGCTGTATATCTTGCAAATGTACTTGGAATTGATGTAGGTATGTTCTACAAGAGAAGAGATTATTCTAAAGTTGTTAACGGACGTAATCCAATTGTTGCCCATGAATTCTTAGGTTCTTCAGTTGAAGGAAAAGACGTATTTATCATTGATGATATGATTTCATCAGGTGAATCCATGATAGATGTTGCAACAGAATTAAAGAGAAGAAAAGCTCGTAAAGTTTATGCTGCTGCTACATTTGGTTTATTTACAAACGGTTTTGATAAATTTGATAAAGCTTATGAAGATGGTATCATCGACAGAGTTCTTACAACAAACTTAACATACCAGTCACCTGAGCTCTTTACAAAACCTTATTATATCAACTGCGATATGAGTAAATACATCGCACTTATTATTGATACGCTTAACCATGATGCTTCAATCAGCTCACTTTTAGATCCTATTGCAAGAATCCAGAAATGTATCGATAAATACAATAACGGTGAGAAAATATAAATTTTAAAAAAATTATTATTAAAAAAAGCTTTCTGTGAATTATCACAGAAAGCTTTTTAAAATGCGGATAACAGGAGTTGAACCTGCACGGATATTCCCACTAGAACCTAAATCTAGCGCGTCTGCCAATTCCGCCATATCCGCCTAAGCCATGCTTTCATATATTATCATTTATTTCTAATAATGTCAATTAACACCAAAATCACTATACGTCTTCATCTGTATAAAAATCAATAACAGGCTTTAACATAGCTTCCATACTGCATTTTTCATATGCTATTTTTCTGATTTTTTCATTAAGCTCTTCTTTTGTATTTTCCTTATAAATCTCATCATAAAACTTTATAACTTCATCAATATTAATAGGACTGTCATCAATTTTAGCATAATATGCATATTCAAAGCCATCCGGGAACATATCCATAACAGATGATGCAATAATAGGGAGACCTTTTGCAAGATACTCTCTTGTCTTAATTGATGTACCAAATTTCACTTTAGATCTGTGCCATCCAAGACTTTCCACCGCAATATCTGCAATATCATAAATCTCATCTAACTTATCTTTATTCACAAGGCCGTAAAAATGCACTTTATCTTCAAGATTATATTTCTTTACAAGTTCCTTATATATTAAAAGACTAGGCCCGTCTCCCGCAAGATGAAAAGATATTTTTCTGTCACCTTTATAATTAGAAAGGCCTTCTATCAGCCTGTCGTAACCATGCCAATCTCTCACTACTGCTGCAGCTACAAGATTTATTTCATCCCCATGGTCTGATACTTTTCTTTTTCTTATCTCATCAATATCAATGCCATTTCCGGTATTAATTGTTTCAATTCCAAAAATATTTTTTTCATTGGAAAAAGTAACTATTCTTGAAACATATTTTTTTAAATTTCCTCTAAAAACCTTATCAATCATTTTCTTTATTTTTCTTGAAAATGACGTAGTTTCATCATCATATGGATATGTCGGTATTTCCCATAATATCTTTTTTACGCCTGATTTTTTAAAACTTTTTAATGCTGATAATGTGGCAGGTTCCACATCAACTCTTCTAAAATAAAGAAAATCAATCTCTTTATTTTTTACTATAGCCTTAGCAACTTTCAGCATTTTAAAATATCTGTTCAATCTATGACAGGATATAACTTTTTTCTCATCTTTATGTAAAATAACAATATTGTTTTTTTTCCTGCCAATTAAGTATGTATCAAATTTCCCACCAAACTCCTTGTACTGCGAAAGTACTTTTCTTGTAATCCCGGAACATTCATCTGTAATGTCCCTAAATGCAATCATTAAAAGTCTCATATAACACTCACCTTATTTAACGAAAAATCCTAAAATTCCAGTTACTATTCCTATTATGCTTCCTACCACTACATCCTTTATATAATGCACACCGCCGATCACTCTTAAAAAGGCGATAATTATTGCAATAATAAACATAAATATTCCAAGTAGTACATTTTCATACAAAGCAGCCATCGCTATAACCATTGCAGATGTTGCATGTCTGCTTGGAAAAGAATTCTGCTCTTTTTTTCTGCTTATATTTTCATATAATGGTTTAATATCCATTTTTTCAAATGGTCTCTGACATTTTATAACTTTTCTGATAATTGTAACAAATCCAAAAGCCGAACTTGTTACCATTACTATCTTTATAGCTCTTTTATAACATCCATTATATATTTCCCTTGCAAGAATAATGAAATAAACAATTACCATTAATGCTACAGATACTTTATCTGATATCTTAAAAAGGCCATATAAAACACTATTATTCTTCACTTTATCATATATTTTATTATAAATTTCTTCGTTCATCTTTACCTCGCAAAAAAATAATACGATGCAGGTCGCACCGTATTAATTTTAAAATAATTATATATAATTATCAATACTTTTATAACTATCTTATTACATAATAATATATACAGAAGAAATGTAATATACTTCCTGCCATAACAAACAGATGCCAGAGGGAATGCATATATTTTACTTTGCTTCCAATTCCAAAAATAACCGCCCCTACTGTATATGAAATTCCTCCAATTAATAAAAGCAAAAATGCATTATGAGGAATAACACTAAGTAATGGTTTGAATGCAAATAAAATAGCCCAGCCCATTGTAAGATAACATACCATAGAAAGCTTTGTAAATCTCTCCATATCAATGGCATTAAATACTATTCCTAAGACTGCCATACCCCATATGACACCAAACAGACTCCATCCGACTCTTCCCTTTAAAGAAATAAGTGTAAATGGTGTATATGAACCTGCAATGAGTAAAAATATGGTGCAGTGATCAAATATTCTCATAACCCTCTTTGCATCACCAGGTTTGAGAGCATGATACAAGCAGGACATTGTGTACAAAATAACAAGCGAAACACCAAATACCCATGCACTTACGATTGAAAGTGTACTTCCACCTGAATATCCTTTTACAAGCATAAGAACAAGACCTGCAATACCAAGAGCCCCGCCAAGACCATGAGTAATGGCATTTAAAAGCTCTTCTCCAAGAGTATAGTCAGGTATAGGTATCTTTCTTTCCAATCTGGATAAATTTCCATTCATATATGTACTTGCAACAGCCTGCATAAATATCAACTCCTTGTGATGTAGTTTTAATAACTACATTATACAGTGCTAATATATTTTGTCAAGTAGTATTGTTAAAAACCTTTGAAGAATTTATAATATATATATGATATAATTTTATTACTCCTATTCATTATAATTTTATGAAGATATAACGAGGAAAATATATGATTAATATAACTAACCTTACAAAGAAATATGGTAAGCACATTATCCTTGATGATATTAATCTTACCATCGAAAAAAATGACTGCATTGGTATTGTAGGCGATAATGGAAGCGGAAAAACAACCCTTCTCTCTATTATCTACGGAATGACTAAAAAGAACAAAGGAAACATAGATTTTAATGAACTTAATCCTAACAGGGATATTTCATATATTCCCCAGGTAAATCCGCTTATTCCGGAGCTTTCAGGCCTCGATAACATAAAGATATGGCACGAAGGCAAAAACGAAGAAATTAAGCAGTCCTTAGAAGATGGCATTTTACATACCTTAGGCATACATGAATACTATAAAAAGAAGGTAAATAAAATGTCCGGCGGTATGAAAAAAAGACTAAGCATTGCCATAGCTCTTTTAAACAAACCAAAGCTTCTTATGATGGACGAACCAAGTGCTGCCCTGGATATAAAATGCAGACATACCATCAAGGAATATATTAATTATTATATAAAAGAGCTTGATGGTACCGTGCTTCTTGCTTCACATGACGAAAATGAATTAAAGATTTGCAATAAACTTTTTCTTTTAAATAACGGAAAATTAAAGCAGATTGAATATGATGATATAAAATTATTTGTTAATGGAAAATTAGACCTTGATGACTCTAAATAAACCGGAAACATTTTTGATTAAAATCCAAAGGTATTTTTATGAATAAGAAAAATTATATTTCTATTGAATTAAAAAGAAAATTAAAAGCTCTGCCACTTCTTTTATTATCAACAGTTATTCTTTCAATTTTTATTGGAATAATAGCTTATATCGCATTTTTATATGCAAATGATAATAAAGATGTATCAAAGAAAAAGATTGTATTTATGTCAGAAGATAACGCCATGACAACCAAACTTATGGTTTCTTCAATAAAGGCTTCTAAAAGCTTAAATGCAATTTTAAGAGTATATCAGATCAAACCTAAAACTGCTACAGATGAGTATGTTGACAACCTTTTTAAAAACGATGAGATGGTTGCCTATGTCCATATTCCAAAAAATTTTTTACACAATCTTCATATTGGTAAAAATCCCCCAATTGAAATCAGATATGGAGATAATAACCTTCTTTATTCACTCTTTATCATGGAAATGGCAACTGCCGCACAAAATACTTTAAGATCTGCCCAGTCAGGTTTATATACCCTTTATGATTACCTTGATGAAGTTGATAAAACCTATAAATATGATGATTACTATGCAGATCTGGATTTGACTTATCTTTCAAAAGCCTTCGAGAGAGAAAATGTTTTTATCCAGTTTGAACTTAGTAAAACAGGAGAACTTCCATTACATTTACACTACGTGGCAATGGGAATAATCCTTATATTTTTACTACTGTCATCATTATTTTTATTCTATGATAACTATGAAGAAAACTTCCTAAAATATAAGCTTCATATTTCAGGATTTTCATATTTAAGTCAGACATTATTAAACATCTTTGTAAATACCATTGTTTTATATATTATTTCAATTATTATGTATTTATGCATTTTAATACTTGGAAAATTTATTGATATACCTGTTAAAATATATTTCTTGTCATACTTACTGACAATGCTTGTATTATGCTTATTTTCAGCAGCTTTTTCCCACTTTCTCGGCGGACTTTTTAGTAAACTGCATTTCAGCATAATATCATATTTTTCCATAATAATAATATCTTCATATATTTCAGGATATTTTGTTCCTTCAATATTTCTTCCAGGGATATTTGAAAAAATATCAGACTTCCTTTTTTCAAAACATATCCTTATGGTATTTTCATCAGTATTTACGGGAGAAATTATATATAACAGCATAATTATCCTTTTAATCCATGTACAGATATTTATTATTACAGGCATAATAATAACCTCATTTAAACTTAACGGCTACAAAAGAAGAAAATGATTACGGAGAATATAAATGAAATCTATCTTTTTATACAATAAATTATTTTTAAAAAGACTATTATCAAAAATTCCTTTTTTGATTTTTCTTTTCATTATTCCTTTTATTATCATATTTTTAAATAATAATATAAAGAATAATGAAACAGAAAACCTTGTAGGCATATATGCTGAAAAAGAAAATGAAGTCACAAACTTAGTCATGGGAAATCTTGTAAAAGATTATGGCAGTGTGCAATTTATTAAATATACTGATAAAAAAGAGCTCATAAATGATATTAAAAAAGGTGAGATTCTTTGCGGGTATGTATTTAAAAAAGATATAATGGAAAAAATAACAAATGATGATATGACTAATATTATCGACAGATATTCCACAACAAAACCAATTATTACTCCTCTTATAAACGAATATATTTTTGCAGAAGTATTTAATGAATATACATTAAGAGAACTTACCCACTACCTTCATGAAAATACCATGCATCCTAAAATGACCGAAGAGGAACTTTGCGATAAATTAAGAGAAACTTTTATGGATTATTATAAAGATGATTCATTATTTACAATCCATCATATAAATAAACAGGGAAAAGTAATTGCAGACACCTCAAACTTTTATACTTCATATCTGCTTTTATCCGTAAAAGGAATAACAAGTCTTCTTGTTATGTTTTTTGCCATGATTGGAACATTCTATCTGTATAAAGACAGGGAAATATTTATTAAATTATCAAAAAAAGGCATAGTAAATAAAACTTTTCTTGAAATGTCCGAGATTTTTTCATCCCTTTTTCCTGCGTTTATCTTCATAACACTGGGATTTTTCTTTATTACACCTAAAGAAAAAATGATATCAGTATGCATTCAATTATTCATATACACACTGATATCATTAATATATTTTTATATAATCTATAAACTTCTTCCAAATATAAAAGCATTTATGATTTTTATACCACTGCTTATTATTGGAAGCATCTTAATGTGTCCGATATTTATTGATTTAACAGAGATAATTCCTACAATAAAATATCTTTCCTGGTTATTCTTACCTAAGTATTATCTGATGTTTTAAATTAGTGTAGTATTTCTTAAATAACCAGACTGGATGTTAAACTACTTTGCAAATAATTTAAGTAACGCAAAGGAAATGAGTGTAGTAATAAGGCAGGCCACAAGTAATGTTCTCATTTTATCATCGTCTGTCAGTATACCATTTTCTTTGCTGTTTTTTTTGCTGTTATTATCGTTAATATCAGCTTCTTCAGACTCATCATTCTTATCTTCGGCCACATCTGATTTTTTTACATTGATTTCAACAGTCTGTGTAACCGTATCATCAGTAACATCCTTTATCGAATAAATAACGGAATATACCCCTTCAATACTTGTTAAATCGTTACTAAAAGAAACAAATATATTATCCGAAATATCATTTCCGCATTTATCATATGCAGTAACACCTTTAAGAAGGGATGCTGTTATCTCTTCTTTTGTCCCCATCTTAATGTCCTTATTTTTTACACCCTTTAAACTTACTTTTTCCTCTTTCCATGGATTATCCTTGCTGGTATCAGTCGGATCCCAGTTATCATATTTACTCATTGTACCAATTGTTGTTGTAAGAGGAGGATTAGCAGCCTCTGTTACCTTATCCTTATCTGAATAGAATTCAACAATCGTACCTCTGTCACAATTATTTACGAGCCACTCAGCTTTGGATAAATAAAGATAAATCCCCTCATCCGTATCTTCGCCGGATGCAATTTTATTAAACTCATCTTTAATCAGTGCATTATCTGACTGGGAAGAAAAAAGCGAAGAACCTATAAGTGTTCCATTTTCAAGGCATAATACGTTTTTTAAATTCTTTCCCTCTTCTAACTTTTTCCATAATCTTTTATCAGTAACACTTGTTACGGTCCCTGCAAGATTTCTTGCTTCTTTATCCATTGTACAGGCAAATGCTGCAACCGGATTCATTTCTCCGGTATCATCCGTCTTATAAATGGTCATGCAGTTTCCATCAACATTTATCTTTATATAATATTCTCCATCTGCCCTTGCAACTTTAGACTGAAGTACACATAAAAGAAAAAGTAAACTTATAAATACCATGAATTTAATTTTTTTCATAATATCACACCATACCTTCAATATAGTTAAATATAATTAAATATAGATAAAAAGCTGTCGCCATAAGTATTTAACTTAGAACGACAGCCCTAAAATCTTCTTATTCTTCAGATATTATAATATCCTCTGAGTCATTATTATCATCTGTTACAATTTCATCTGCATTTTCAGCAAAATCTTCAGAAACTGTAAATTCAGCTTCATCATCATATTCTGTAACATTTACTTCATCCTGGTCTGAATCAAGCTTAACATCTTTATAACGTTTCATACCTGTTCCAACAGGAATAAGTTTACCAATGATAACATTTTCCTTAAGACCTACAAGTGGATCAACCTTACCATTTATGGCAGCTTCAGTAAGAACCTTTGTTGTCTCCTGGAATGAAGCAGCTGAAAGGAATGAATTTGTAGCAAGAGAAGCTTTTGTAATACCAAGCATAACTCTCTTACCCTGTGCAAGTTCTTTTCCTTCTTCTTCAAGGACTTCATTTGTCTCATCGAAGTCAAGAACATCAACCTGCATACCAGGTAAAAATTCAGAATCTCCGGCTTCTTCAACTCTGATCTTCTTAAGCATCTGTCTAACGATAACTTCAATATGTTTATCATTAATTTCAACACCCTGAAGTCTGTAAACTTTCTGAACTTCTCTTATCATATAATCCTGAACGGCTCTAACACCCTTAATTCTAAGGATATCATGTGGATTTACACTACCTTCAGTAAGTTCATCACCGGCTTCAATTGTAACGCCATCAAGAATATTTGCTTTGATTCTTGATCCATAAGGGATGAGATAAGCTTTCTGTTCTTTAGTTTCTTCGTTAGTAACAATGATTTCAAGTTTCTTCTTTGTATCTTTTATTTCAACCTTACCACCGAATTCTGCAATAATAGCAAGACCCTTTGGTTTTCTGGCTTCAAATAATTCTTCTACTCTAGGAAGACCCTGAGTAATATCTCCACCGGCAACACCACCGGTATGGAATGTTCTCATAGTAAGCTGTGTACCAGGTTCACCGATAGACTGGGCAGCAATAATACCAACTGCTTCACCTACCTGTACAGCCTGACCTGTAGCCATGTTTGCACCATAACATTTAGCACAAACACCAAGATGAGATTTACATGTAAGAATAGTTCTAATCTTAACTGAAGTTCTGCCTGTTTCAATAATCTTAGCAGCACGCTTAGGTGTAATCATATGGTTTTTCTTTACGATTATATTACCATCAGCATCTTCAATAGTTTCAGCACTATATCTTCCTGTAATTCTTTCTTCTAATTCTTCAATTACTTCTTTTCCATTTACGAAAGCACTTACTTCCATATATGGAATCTTATCTTTGCTTGCAGAACAATCAACTTCTCTTACAATAAGCTCCTGAGATACGTCAACAAGTCTTCTTGTTAAGTATCCTGAATCGGCTGTACGAAGAGCAGTATCTGAAAGTCCCTTTCTGGCTCCATGGGCAGAAATGAAGTATTCCAAAACGTCTAATCCTTCACGGAAGTTAGATGTAATAGGAAGTTCGATAGTTTTACCTGTTGTATCAGCCATCAAACCACGCATTCCGGCAAGCTGTTTAATCTGTTTATCAGAACCACGGGCTCCGGAATCGGCCATCATGTAGATATTGTTATAATCATCAAGACCATTCATAAGGGCTTTCTGAATCTTCTTATCTGCATCATCCCATGTTTTGATAACTTCTTTATATCTTTCTTCATCTGTAATAAAACCACGGTTGTAATTTGCTGTGATTCTATCAACTGTCTTAGAAGCTTCCTCTAATAATCCTGCTTTTTCTTCAGGCACTGTCATATCAGAAATAGAAACTGTCATGGCAGCTCTTGTAGAGAATTTATAACCGATTGCCTTGATATCATCAAGAACTTCAGCTGTCTTTGTTGCTCCATGAACATTGATTACTTTTTCAAGAATTCCCTTTAACTGTTTCTTCTTAACAAGATAATCAACTTCAAGTTTAAGATAATCTTCTTTATTTTCTCTCTTTGTAAGACCGAGATCCTGTGGAAGAATTTCATTAAAGAGACATCTTCCAAGTGTTGTATTTATAATACCTGTAATTTCTTCTCCATCTGGAGTTTTCTTTGTAACTCTTATGAAAATCTTTGCATGTAATGTAATCGCATCATTTTCATAAGCAAGAATAGCCTCATTAAGGCTTCTGAATACTTTTCCTTCACCCTTAGCACCAGGTCTTTCCTGTGTTAAGTAATAAATACCAAGAACCATATCCTGTGATGGAACTGCAACAGGACCACCATCAGATGGTTTAAGAAGGTTATTTGGCGAAAGAAGTAAGAATCTACACTCAGCCTGTGCTTCTACTGAAAGTGGTAAATGCACAGCCATCTGGTCTCCATCGAAATCGGCGTTGAACGCTGTACATACAAGTGGATGAAGCTTAATAGCCTTACCTTCAACAAGTATTGGCTCGAATGCCTGGATACCAAGTCTGTGAAGTGTAGGAGCACGGTTTAACATAACCGGATGCTCTTTAATGACATCTTCTAAGATGTCCCAAACTTCTGTCTGTAATTTTTCAACCATCTTCTTAGCATTCTTTACATTGTATGCTAATCCTCTGGCTGTTAATTCTCTGATAACAAATGGCTTAAATAATTCGATAGCCATCTCTTTTGGAAGACCACACTGATAAATCTTAAGTTCTGGTCCTACTACGATAACTGAACGTCCTGAATAGTCAACACGCTTTCCAAGAAGGTTCTGACGGAAACGTCCCTGTTTACCCTTTAACATATCCGATAAAGACTTAAGTGGTCTGTTTCCTGCGCCTGTAACGGCTCTTCCTCTTCTACCATTATCGATAAGAGCATCAACTGCTTCCTGTAACATTCTCTTTTCATTTCTGATAATGATTTCAGGAGCACCAAGCTCTAATAATCTTGCAAGACGATTATTTCTATTAATGATTCTTCTGTAAAGATCATTTAAATCTGATGTTGCAAATCTTCCACCGTCTAACTGTACCATTGGTCTTAAATCTGGTGGAATTACAGGAATAACCTTAAGTATCATCCACTCAGGTCTGTTTCCTGAATTTCTAAAAGCTTCAACAGCTTCAAGTCTTTTAATTATTTTAGCTCTCTTCTGTCCTGATGATTCTTCAAGTTCGCTCTTTAATTCTTCTGCTTCTTTATCAAGATCTATTGCAGCTAAAAGTTCATCAACAGCTTCAGCACCCATTCCGGCTCTGAATCCGTCATAACCATATTCATCTATAGCTTCTCTATATTCTTTTTCAGTTAATACCTGCTTATATAAAAGCGATGTATTTTCACCCGGATCAAGAACTATATAAGATGCAAAATATAAAACTTTCTCAAGAATTCTTGGAGAAATATCAAGTACAAGACCCATTCTGCTAGGTATTCCTTTGAAATACCAGATATGTGAAACAGGAGCAGCAAGCTCAATAGAACCCATACGTTCTCTTCTTACGCTTGACTTTGTAACTTCAACACCACATCTGTCGCAGATTACACCTTTATGTCTTATCTTTTTATATTTTCCACAATGACATTCCCAGTCTTTACTTGGACCAAATATTTTTTCACAAAATAATCCGTCTGTTTCAGGCTTGAGCGTTCTGTAATTAATTGTTTCCGGTTTCTTTACCTCTCCTCTTGACCATTCTCTGATCTTTTCAGGTGAAGCAAGACCTATTTTAATCTTATCAAAAGACATCTGCTGATAAGTATCTTTATTATTTACTTCAGGCATCTTAAGGCTCCTTCCTATTCTTCATCCATAGAATCATATTCTGCATCTACATCTTCATCATCATATTCTTCTACGTCAACGAATCCTTCTTCTTCTTCTGAAACTACCTGTTCAGAAAATCCATGAGAAGCAAAGTTCTCATTGTTTTTATCATAAACTTTATCTTCTGTTAAAACTGAATTAAATGTAATTGATGTATCTTCAACATTTTCCTTTAATTCAACTTCTTTATCATTCTCGTCTAATACTCTGATATCAAGAGCAAGTGACTGTAATTCTTTAATAAGAACCTTAAATGATTCTGGAATACCAGGTTCTGGAATATTAAGTCCCTTAATGATTGCTTCGTAAGTCTTAACACGTCCGATAACATCATCGGATTTAACTGTAAGAATTTCCTGTAATGTATATGAAGCACCATAAGCCTCTAATGCCCAAACTTCCATTTCTCCGAAACGCTGTCCACCGAACTGAGCTTTACCACCAAGTGGCTGCTGGGTTACAAGTGAGTAAGGACCAGTTGAACGTGCATGGATCTTATCATCAACAAGGTGGTGGAGTTTAAGGTAATTCATATGTCCGATTGTAACCATACCATCGAAATATTCACCTGTTCTACCATCTCTTAACTGAACTTTACCATCTTTTCTGATTGGCACGCCCTTCCACTGCTTACGATGTTCTCTGTTATCATAAAGGAATTTCATGATTTCAGGATCTACTTTATCTTTATATTCTTTCTCGAAATCTTCCCATTCGTAGTTAGCATAAGCATTAGCCATCTCTAATGTATCCATGATATCACTTTCTTTAGCTCCATCAAAGACCGGTGTAGATACATTAAAGCCTAAAATCTTAGCAGCAAGGCTTAAGTGAATCTCAAGGACCTGTCCGATATTCATACGCGAAGGAACTCCAAGAGGGTTAAGCACGATATCAAGAGGACGGCCATTTGGTAAGAATGGCATATCTTCTACTGGTAATACTCTGGAAACGACACCCTTGTTACCATGACGACCAGCCATCTTATCTCCGACTGAAATCTTTCTCTTCTGTGCAATATAAATTCTGACTGACTGGTTTACACCAGGAGATAATTCATCACCATTCTGTCTTGTAAATACTTTTGCATCTACAACAATACCATATTCACCATGAGGTACCTTTAATGATGTATCTCTTACTTCTCTTGCTTTCTCACCAAAGATAGCTCTAAGAAGTCTTTCTTCTGCAGTAAGTTCTGTTTCACCCTTAGGTGTAACCTTACCAACTAAAATATCGCCGGCTCTTACTTCTGCACCAATTCTGATAATACCTCTTTCATCAAGGTTTTTAAGTGCATCATCACCAACACCAGGAACATCTCTTGTAATTTCTTCAGGTCCGAGTTTTGTATCCCTTGACTCTACTTCATGTTCCTCTATATGAATAGATGTATAAACATCATCTCTTACAAGTCTTTCACTAAGTAATACGGCATCTTCGTAGTTATAACCTTCCCATGTCATGAAACCGATAAGTGGGTTCTTACCAAGAGCGATCTCACCATTTGATGTAGATGCACCATCAGCAATAACCTGTCCTGCTTCAACATGTTCACCCTTATCTACTATAGGTTTCTGGTTATAGCAGTTTGACTGGTTACTTCTTGAGAATTTAATAAGTTTGTATGTTTCTCTTTCACCGTCATCATCATACTTAATAGTAATATCTGTAGATGTAGCTCTTTCTACGATACCTGCTTTTTTAGCAACAACACAAACACCTGAGTCAACTGCTGCCTTATGCTCAATACCTGTACCAACAACAGGAGGCTCTGTAGTCATAAGAGGCACTGCCTGACGCTGCATGTTTGATCCCATGAGGGCACGGTTAGCATCATCGTTTTCAAGGAAAGGAATCATCGATGTAGCAACAGAGAATACCATCTTAGGAGAAACGTCCATAAGATCTACATTCTGTTTTCTAAATGATGATGTTTCTTCTCTAAAACGACCTGAAACTGTAGCATTAATGAAATGTCCTTCATCATCTAATGGCTCATTAGCCTGTGCAACAATAAATCTATCTTCTTCATCAGCTGTAAGATATACAACTTCTTCAGTAACTATAGGATTCTTAGGATCTGATTTATCAAGCTTTCTATAAGGAGCTTCAATAAATCCATATTCATTTATTCTTGCATATGTAGCAAGTGAGTTGATAAGACCGATGTTTGGTCCTTCAGGTGTCTCAATAGGACACATTCTTCCATAGTGAGAATAGTGAACGTCACGGACCTCAAATCCGGCTCTGTCTCTTGAAAGACCACCAGGACCAAGGGCTGATAAACGTCTCTTATGAGTCAACTCACCAAGTGGGTTGTTCTGATCCATGAACTGTGATAACTGTGAACTACCAAAGAATTCTTTAACAGCGCTTGTTACAGGCTTAATATTAATAAGTGCCTGTGGTGAAATCTCGCTTAAATCCTGAGTAGCCATTCTTTCACGAACAACTCTTTCCATTCTTGATAAACCTATTCTGTACTGGTTCTGTAATAATTCACCAACAGCACGAATACGTCTGTTACCTAAATGATCGATATCATCTTTTGTTCCAATACCATATTCAATATGCATATTGTAGTTAATAGAAGCAATGATATCTTCTTTTGTAATATGCTTAGGAATAAGATCATTGATATTATTAATAATAGCTTCTTTAATCTCTTCCTCTGTATGATAGTTTTCTAAAATATCCTTTAATACAGGATAGAAAACGTTTTCCTTAATATCAAGGTCAGAAATATCAAAGTCAATATAACTGTTAATATCTACAGCCATGTTAGAAAGTACTTTAACATTTCTTTCTTCAGCCTGAATCCATACGAATGGTACAGCTGCATTCTGGATAGCTACTGCCATCTCTTCTGTTACTTCATCTCCGGCTTTTGCAAGGATTTCTCCTGTATTTGGATCCATAACATCTTCAGCAATAATCTGTCCTTTAATTCTATTCTTATATGCTAATTTCTTATTATATTTATAACGTCCAACTCTTGCAAGATCATATCTTCTTGCATCAAAAAACATACTGTAAAGCATTGACTCTGCAGTATCTACAGCGAGTGGTTCACCCGGACGTATTTTTTTGTACAACTCTAAAAGACCATCTTCATAATTCTTAGATGTGTCTTTCTCAAAACTTGCTAAAATCTTTGGTTCTTCACCAAATAATTCTGTAATTTCAGCATCTGTTCCATAACCTAAAGCTCTGATAAGAACTGTTACAGGAACTTTTCTTGTTCTGTCTACACGAACATAGAATATATCATTTGAATCAGTCTCATATTCAAGCCATGCACCTCTTATAGGGATAACCTGACAAGAATATAATTCCTTACCATATTTATCGTGATCAATACCATAATATATACCTGGTGAACGTACAAGCTGACTAACTATAACACGTTCTGCACCATTTATAACGAATGTACCTGTGTCAGTCATGAGAGGCATATCACCCATAAAAATCTCATGTTCACTGATTTCACCGGTTTCTTTCTTTACTAATCTGACTTTAACCTTAAGTGGTGCCGCATATGTGGCATCTCTCTCTTTACATTCCTCGATGGAATATTTTGCCTCGTCTTCACACAACTGAAAATCCACAAATTCTAATCTTAACTGTTCAGTATGGTTCTCAATCGGTGAAATGTCGTTAAATGCTTCTTTCAAACCATCCTTTAAAAACCATTGATAAGAATCTTTCTGAACCTCAATAAGGTTTGGCATCTCAAGAACATCTTTCTGTCTTGCATAGCTGACTCTTACACTTTTTCCTGATTTTACAGGACGTAATCTGTATTGCTCCATTGGACATTCACCCCTTGCATATAATATTTTGAACAACAAATATTGTTCGTAAAGGTATTTAATGGCATAACAAAGCCACCACACAACAATAGTGCATTGTCCATTGTAGCATAAGTGAATTTCTGTGTCAAATAGTTTTTAATAAAATTTTCCACATAAAAATCCCCTGCATATAGTCATTTAACCAATAAGGTTGTTAAACTATATGCAGGGAGTATCTTATATTATTTCCAGCCGCCCTGTGTATCCATCCAGCCATATTTTTGTGTAACTACTACAAGGGATGACATAGGCACATTTGTTTTTCCTGTTACAGGATCTCTTGCACTAAAGCATGTATCCCAGTTCCATGGATGTCCTGTAGCATCATTTCCAGGAATATTTGCTGTTCCTTTTATTCTGATATTAGCACCATATGTAGGATATCCAAGTGTATTAAATGGAGTTGATGCTGTAACTACAGAACCTTGTTTTTCCACAGTTGCATTAAATCCAAAATAACTTCTTGTTAAATCCCAATTTCCATATATTCCCATCTGACCCGAACTGTTTCCTGCTTTAGTTTTAACATTTGAGAATAATGCATTTACACTGTTTCCATTAAATGCTGAACCCGCTTCTAATCCAAGGTTAAATGGAACACTTGCATTTTTTGCCATAGTTGTCTTTGTTCTTGCAACTTCAACATTATTTACAAAGAATCTTAAAGTATTATCATTATCATACCATGCAATTCTTGTCTTATATGTTTTATTAGGTTTTGCATCATAGATATAGAAATATTCTTTTCCTGCATTTCCTGCCTGAGTTGCATTTGACATGATATTTTCAATATAGAAGCATGTATCGTCACCGAATCCTTTAAGCCCTGTTATTCCTTCACTCTTAAGTAAATCAAATGAAGCTACAACTCCATTTGATGGAGATGAGATAACAACCTTTGCATTATATCCATATCCTGAACCTGACATATTTATATCAGCTTCAATTGCTGTATATGAACCATCGTATTCAATAGGTAAATCAGTCTGTACTGCGTACCATCCAATACCTTCGTATCTCCAGCCACCTGCAACAAGTGCATTTTTCTCACCTAAACTTCTTGTATAATGATGAGAAAATGTTGATGCTTTTGGATTGCATAATCTGTATACAGGAACACGTTTTGCTGTATCTGAATAAAATGCTATACCTTCATATTTCCATCCACCCTTAACAAGTGCATTTTTCTCATTTAAGCTCATTGTATAATGATGGTCCGAATTTTTTGGATTATATACACGATATACCGGCGCTGAAGATGATGTAGGACTTGCCCAACCTGTTCCTTCAAACTTCCATCCTGCCGATATAAGGCTGTTTCTTTCAGCATAACTTGCTGTATAGAAATGCTCTCCGGAATTTGGATTGTACATACGATGAAGCGCATTGGAATTTTTTGCTATGGTTGCAAGCTGATCATTTGTTAATCCTGAAGAAGAAGTTGTAGTTGTTGCAACTTTCTTCTTAAATGCATTTCCAACACTTCCACCAACTGACGAAGGAAGACTTCCCTTCTTATCTACAAGACATATTTGTATCGCTTCAAGTCTGTATCCATATCCACTGCTTCCTGCCTGTCCATCATTTTTAGCCCAGCCAAGCCATCCAAACTTCTGAACCGAAACCCTGTAATAAATATCAAAATTATCCGCAAGCTCCCCGGTAAGTTTAATCTGTATCGCTTCAAGTCTGAGTCCCTTACCTGATGTTCCAGATAATGTATCATTGCTTACATAATTCTGCCAGCCAATCTTTTGCACATGAGTTCTATATGATATACCGCCTGAATATCCTTTATTATCAGATACCTTTATCCTTATAGCTTCAAGTCTGAGTCCTTTACCTGAAGTTCCTGATACTTTACCATTTGTTACATAACCCTGCCATCCCCGTTTCTGCACATGGGTTTTATATGAAATTCTTGGTGTATTATTAAAATCATAAAACTTCTTAGCATTATTTTCATCTTCAAGGCCAACTGTTTTTGGCACTAACTTTATACAGATACCTTCGATTCTGTAACCATAGCCTGCAGAACCTGAACTTTCTCCATTTTTAGCCCATCCACTCCATCCAAATTTCTGGATATGAGTCTGATAATATACATCATAATTTTCTGCAATTTCACCGGTAAGATTAATCTGTATAGCCTCAAGCCTTAATCCTTTAGATGTATATCCTGCAAGCTCATCATCTTTTACCCATGAGCACCATCCTTCTTTTTCAACATGAGCTCTATACTCTATACTTCCTTCATAATTAGAATCAAGTTTAATCTTAATACCCTCAAGTCTTAAGTTCTCACCACTTGTTCCTGCCATATCTCCATTTCTTACAGAATCCTGCCATCCTTTTTTCTGTACATATGTTTTGTACTCAACATTTGCGTAATATTCTATAGGATCTCCGTCAGGATTTTCTTCACCCAATTCTCCATCTGGATTTTCTTCACCAAGTTCTCCGTCTGGATTTTCTTCACCTGATGCATAAACATTTTTTTCCTTTTTGGAATTAAAATTTGTAGAAATAAGACATGATGTCAAAATAAGTGTAAATACCAAAAAAACAGATAGTATTCGCCTTCTAATCATACATTATACCTCCTAATTTTTTTAATCACGCACAAAACATTTAATACATAAATTTTACCTTATTTTCACAAATTTATCAATAATTTTACCATTTAGGAAATTTATGTTTTCTTATTCTTTCCATCTATTTCGCACCAGTACCCTTTTTTAGATGGAGCTTCCTTGTTTTGTATTTTTTCGTTTTTGCAAT
>FOFK01000004.1:0-30853 GCA_900110975.1 Lachnospiraceae bacterium RM5 | reverse complement strand
CTTTCTCAAATCTTCCATCTATTTTGCACCACTACCCTTTCTTAGATGGAGCTTCTACATTTTTTCATATTTTATCCAAAAAAGGTCGCATCAAACCGATACGACCTTTTCAAAATATTAATATTTATATTTATACTAATTTTATTTACAATAAAATATAAAATTTTACTCGAATCTTTTTTTATTACATTTAATAATTATTAAAGATATTCCATAACCTACACTTGTTCCAATACCTTTCAAATTTAACTGTCTGTTAAATAGTCTGTCAGTCCACCAAACAAAAAAAAGGACACAACATGAATATGCAACAGTATATATCTTATAATATAAAATATATACTGTCACATTTC
This sequence comes from Lachnospiraceae bacterium RM5, assembly GCA_900110975.1. Taxonomy (GTDB): domain Bacteria; phylum Bacillota; class Clostridia; order Lachnospirales; family Lachnospiraceae; genus Bovifimicola. The sequence goes on along the minus strand of FOFK01000004.1, from coordinate 30,500 downwards.
ATATTATGTCCTAATTATATGCAAGTATACTTTTAATTACATTCTTAATTTTAATTATATTTTAAAATTCTAAAATCTAACCTAAAATTATTTTAATGTAATTGTAGCACCAGCTTCTTCGAATTTAGCCTTAAGTTCTTCAGCTTCTTCTTTAGCAGCAGCTTCTTTGATGATCTTTGGAGCTGATTCTACTAATTCTTTAGCTTCCTTAAGTCCTAATCCTAAAGCGTTCTTAGCAAGCTTGATAACGTCCATCTTCTTATCACCGAATGATGTTAATTCTACATCAAATTCAGATTTTTCTTCAGCTGCTCCAGCACCACCTGCTGCAACTACTGCAACACCAGCTGCTGCAGATACACCAAATTCTTCCTCACAAGCTTTTACTAAATCATTTAATTCTAAAACTGTCATGCCTTTAATAGCATCGATAAATTCCTGAGTTGTCATTTTAAATTCCTCCATTTAAATTTTTTAAATTTTTAAATACATATTTTTTAATAACTGTTTGTCATCTATATACGTCTATATACATCTATATATGCTAAGATATACTAAGATATATTAAGCTACTTCATCGTTCTTTTCAGCGATCTGCTTAAGAACACGAGCCATATTTGCAATAGGTGACTGTAAACTTCCAAGAAGTTTTGAAATAAGAACATCTCTTGATGGGATGCTTGCAATTGTCTTAATTCCATCCTGATCATATAATGTTCCTTCTACAACGCCTGCTTTTAATTCTAATGCTTCAGCGTTCTTAGCAAATTCATATAAAACTCTTGCTGGAGCTGTTGCATCATCCTTTGAAATAGCAATAGCTGTAGGTCCTTCTAAATACTTAGATAATTCTTCATATTCAGTTCCTTTGATAGCAAAGTTAATCATAGTGTTTTTGTAAACCTTATAAGTAACGTTTTCTGCTCTTAACTGTCTACGAAGATTTGTGTCTTCTTCAACTGTAAGTCCACGATAGTCAACTAATACAGCTGATTTAGAATCCTTAAGTAATTCAGAAATTTCTTCTACGATAGGCTGTTTAATTTCAACTTTAGCCATGATTCTGCCTCCTTATATATTCTGTAACCGACACACACATATTCGAGAAAAAAACCTCTTTGCCATGAAGACAAAGAGGTTCAATAAATCTAAATTAAATTAATGATTTAAATTCCTCGGCTGGCAAACTTTAAGGATTTTCATCCACCGGCTGTCTTCGGTCTTTTGGTATCATAAATACCATTTGGTATACTAACATATACCGGATTTATTGTCAATTACTTTTTATTCTGTAACTTTTGTTACATTTAACTTAACACCAGGACCCATTGTAGATGTAAGAGTAATGCTCTTTAAATACTGTCCTTTAAGTGTCTGAGGCTTAGCCTTAGTAATTGTACTTATAAGCGTCTGGAAGTTGTCCGTTAACTGCTCCTCTGTGAAAGAAGCTTTTCCGATTGGCACGTGAATAATATTTGTTTTATCAAGTCTGTATTCAATTTTACCTGCTTTGATATCTTCAACAGCTTTAGTAACGTCCATAGTAACAGTTCCAGCTTTTGGGTTTGGCATAAGACCTTTTGGTCCAAGTACACGTCCAAGTCTACCAACAACACCCATCATATCTGGTGTAGCAACAACTACGTCAAAATCAAACCAGTTTTCGTTCTGGATCTTTGGAACAAGTTCCTCAGCACCAACAAATTCTGCACCTGCTGCCTTAGCTTCATCAGCCTTAGCACCTTTAGCAAATACTAATACTCTAACTTTCTTTCCAGTACCGTGTGGTAATACAACAGCACCTCTGATCTGCTGATCTGCGTGACGTCCGTCACATCCTGTTCTGATATGAACTTCAATAGTTTCATCAAATTTTGCAGTAGCGTTTTTCTTAACTAATGCTACAGCTTCTGCTGTGTCATAAAGAGTAGCTCTATCTATAGATTTAGCTGCCTCGTTATATTTCTTTCCATGTTTCATAATAAAAACCTCCTAGTGGTATTAGCGGAAGACTCCTCCCACTTTAATCTTTCTTATCTCAAAATTAAATCAATATACTGTATAAAGATATCAATTATTCTTCAACAGTAACACCCATAGATCTTGCAGTACCTGCAATCATGCTCATAGCTGCTTCAAGAGATGCTGCATTTAAATCAGCCATCTTTGTTTCAGCGATCTTCTGGATATCTGCTTTAGAAATCTTAGCAACTTTTGTTTTATTTGGAACGCCTGAACCACTCTTGATGTTACAAGCTTTCTTGATTAACAATGCTGCTGGTGGAGTTTTTGTAATAAAGTCAAAGCTTCTGTCTGAATAAACAGTAATAACAACAGGAATAACCATACCAGCCTGATCCTGTGTTCTTGCATTGAATTCTTTTGTAAATGCAGCAATATTTACACCATGCTGTCCAAGTGCAGGACCAACAGGTGGTGCTGGTGTTGCCTTTCCAGCTTCGATCTGTAATTTAATATATCCTTCTATTTTTTTAGCCATAATGGCACCTCCTAAAATTGTGGTATTATCGGAAGAAAATATCCTCCCACGTTAGACAATGTCTAATCCATCTTTTTAACATCTGTGAAACTTATTTCAACTGGTGTTTCACGACCAAACATATCAACATTTATTATAACAACCTGTTTATGATTATCAATTCTCTTAACCATACCAATAGTATTTTCCCAAACACCACTTGTTACAATAACTGTATCTCCTTCATTGAAGTCAACATCCACTTTAGCATTACCAACAATACCAAGTGCAATAACTTCCTCGTCCGACAATGGAACCGGCTTAGATCCAGGGCCAACAAATCCTGTAACACCTCTTGTGTTTCTTACAACATACCATGTATCATCATTCATCACCATCTTGATGAGCACATAGCCTGGAAACATTTTCTTAGATGTAGATTTCTTAGCTCCATTCTTGACTTCAACAACATCCTGAATAGGAACCTGAACTTCTTCAATCTGATCCTGAAGCTTTCTGTTTTCTATCGTCTTTTCGATGTTTGTTTTTACCTTATTCTCATATCCGGAATAAGTATGTACAACATACCAGTTTGCTTTTGACATACAACCACCCAACTTTCTACACTAAAAATCCAAGTAGTAATTGAATTAACATATCGATTAATTTAATAATAACTCCAAGAATTATTGAAACAACCAATACTGCAGATGTCTGTTTAGTAACTGTCATCCTGTCAGGCCAGATTATTTTCTTGAATTCAGCTTTGACTCCTTTAAAAAAGCTCTTCTTTGGAGCATTTTCAGAACCTTTAGCTTTTTCCATAAACTACCTCTTTCCTCATTAAAACAATGAAACTATTTTGTCTCTTTGTGCATAGTATGCTTTCTGCAGAATCTACAATATTTCTTTGTTTCCATTCTGTCAGGGTGAGTTTTTTTGTCTTTTGTAATGTCATAATTACGCTGTTTACACTCTGTACATGCCAATGTTATCTTAACGCGCACAACAATCCACCTCCACTTTATTTTTTTTGGTAATACTTTATTTTTTAAATTATTTTAAGGTTTCGAAAAATAAAGCAAAAAAAAAAGACCTCTTCCATCGCTAGACTAATATAACATAGTTGAAAATATCCGTCAAGTTTTTGATTTATTATAATTTACAATTTTGTAATATTATATTTATTGATGTAAATTTATTTTTTTTATATAATATAGACATGGGCGGAGGGCTGAGTACCTGTGTTGACCAGGCAGAGAACTTATGAACATAAGTTATTATGCGCAGAATAATTTATCCTCATTTGTTTGCCGTTTTGTTTGCAGTGTTTGTCTGTGTGGTATGTGTGAAGCCGCATAAGATGTTTTTATTATTGTCATTATCAGTATTCACCTTTATATATATATTTTAATATAGATTCAGAGGAACTTGTAAATAGCTTTTAGAAACTATTAACAATTGATATTATAATTATGAAACTATTAAAATGGTGCAAACCTTAAAGTCACACAGTCCCATCCCTCCCATTTTCGTATAAATATGTATATTTAATATACATATTTTTTTTATGTCTTTTTATGCTTTTCCATTACTTATTGTCATAAAAAACACCTTCTTAACTCCATGTTCTTTAAGCACCTTTGCGCAGGCATCTATTGTATTGCCTGTTGTGTATATATCATCTACAATTAATACTCTTTTTGGAAGTTTATTTTTATATCTGAATTTTTTTATGAACTTATTTATTTTAAAAGCTTTTTCCAAAGCTTTTTTTCTTTCTTTTCTCCCCATTTCTTTTAACGGCCTTGTATTTCTGCTTCTTTCCAAAAGATATTCATCCATCTGAATATTTAGGATTTTACTTATTTCATCTGCAAGCAATCCAGCCTGATTAAACCCTCTTTTTATTTTCTTTTCAAAACTCAAAGGAACAGGAATAATCAAATCTATTTTCCATGACCATATTAATTTTATATTGTTTCTCACAAGTTCCCTTGCATAAAATCTTATATATTCCCTTTTATTAAAATATTTAATTCTATATACTGACTGACTCCCCACACCTTTATGATTAATCAAAGAAACACCCATATCAAAATAATGAACGGTTTTAATGCAGTCCATGCAATATTCTTCCATATCACCATATACTTTCTTACCACATTTTTTGCATCTTGGTTCTTTAATATATTCTAATTTATTTTTACATTCCCTGCATATAAGCCCCTTGTTAAATCCTACGATTTCATCACATACAGGGCATTTTACAGGAAATATTACCCCTAATAAATCCATACGTTTCCCCTTTTTTACCTGCAACATATTTATATTATTATTAATCCTGTTTCAAAAATCATCTGTTTAAATGCTATCTGTCCCTGGTTTCTTCATACATCTCGTTAATTCGTTTATCTAAAGATGAATATCTTACAAATTCACTGTTATTATTTTTCATATATTCAAAAACTTCCGGCATACCCACAAGGCATACACATTTTTTTGCCCTTGTAACTGCGGTATATAATAAATTCCTTGTCATAAGCATCCTTGGAAAATTAATCATCGGAATGATTATGGCAGGATATTCACTTCCCTGGGATTTATGTATAGTTATGGCATATGCAAGTTCAACTTCTTCCATCTCTTTAAATGTATACATAACACATCTTTTATCATCAAATTCAACTTCGATATATTCTGTATAATTATTTATGCTTTTTATAATTCCCACATCACCGTTAAATACGCCTTTTCCATTTTCAACTACAACACCATATCTGTTTCTTATTTCCCAGTCAATCTGATAATTGTTCTTTATCTGCATTACCTTATCGCCTTCACGAAAAAGCACTTCACCAATCTTCTTTTCTTTTTTCTTATCACTCTCAGGATTTAAATATCTCTGGAAAATCTTATTTAAATTTTCAACTCCAAGAGGGCCTATTTTAGAAGGTGTGAGTACCTGTATTTCATTAATGTCAGCATTTACATATTTAGGAAGATGTCTTCTTATTAAATCAAGCATGGCACTTGCAACTTCTTCCTTTGTCTGTCGTTTAATAAAAAGAAAGTCCTTGCTCTTCTTATCTAAATCAACCTTTTCACCCTTATTTATTCTATGGGCATCAAGAATGATATCACTTGTATTTTCCTGTCTGAAAATCTTTTCTAATTTTACCACATTAAATTTATTACTTTTAATAATGTCTTTTAATACATTTCCTGGACCAACGGATGGAAGCTGGTTTATATCACCAACAAGCACCACTCTTGTTCCTACAAATATAGCCTTTAAAAGCGCACTCATAAGATATATGTCAACCATGGACATTTCATCTATAATAATCAGGTCTTCTTCAAGAGGATTATCTTCATTTCTTTCAAATAAAGCCGCAGAATCAGTATCATCAGACAGATTATTTACTTCTAATAATCTGTGAATTGTCTGTGCTTCCCTTCCTGTTGCTTCCTGCATTCTCTTTGCAGCCCTTCCTGTAGGCGCAGCAAGTCTTACTTTTAAATGCTCACTTTCAAAGAAGTTGATTATTGTTTTTATGGTTGTTGTTTTTCCTGTACCGGGACCACCTGTAATAACAACAAGTCCGCTTCTTATTGATTCAACAACAGCCTGTTTCTGTTTTTCATCAAGACTTATATTTTCTTCTTCTTCGATAGCTTCAATTTTTTCTTTAACAGCATCTTCATCAACAGGCGCAGTTACATTAAGTTCCAAAAGTTTGGAAGCTACATATCTTTCAGTATAAAAAGCTTGGGAAATATAGACATGTCTTATAACATCATCCTCATTATCCTGTTCTACGTTGTTATCGCTACTGTTACCATTACTGTTACCATCATTATTTTCTTTTTTCTTAATTACTTTTATAATGATTTTTCTTTCAAACTCAAGCTCTGAAATATTTTTATCATACTCAATAACACTGTCTATACCAAGTAACTTTTCAACTTCCATTTTGAGTTCTTCATATGGAACATAAATATTTCCATTAGTCAGAAGTTCATTTAATTTATATAAAATTCCTGATTTTATTCTGAATTCCGAATCCGGCTCTAATCCGCATTTTTTTGCTATTTCATCTGCAATTTTAAAACCAACACCTTTAATATCATCTGCCATTTTATATGGATTTGTTTTTATTATGGTATAAAGTTTTTCACCATATTCATTATATATCTTAACAGCAAGATTCATGGAAATACCATACTCTGATAAAAAGACCATAGCATCTCTCATATTCTTTTTTTCTCTTACCTGGCTTGCAATATCCATTGCTTTCTTTTCAGAAATACCCTTTATTTCAGCAAGTCTTTCAGGTTCATTTTCAATAATATCAAATGTATCATTTCCAAATTTTTTTACAATTTTTGTGGCAGTTGATATCTTAACACCTTTTATTGCACCGGATGCTAAATATCTTAAAATACCATTTTCATCTTCAGGTTTTATAACCTTACAGTTTTCCACCTTAAACTGAAGCCCATAACTTAAATGTTCTACGTATTCACCCTCAAGGGATACATATTCACCTTCTGATACAAAAGCAAAAACGCCTACACAGGTTATGTCATCATCTACTGACATAACCGTGTAGCCGTTATTTTCATTTCTGTATATAATTCTGTTTATATATCCCTTAATATTTTCCATTACTACTCCATATATTAACTATATTAATTTCAAAAGCCATCAGAAAAACTGATGACTTTTATTAATAAATTATTTATGATTCTATACCATCATCGCTTAAAAATTCTACAAATTTTCCTGTTCCAATAGCAACTGCTGTCATAGGATCTTCTGCTGTCATTGTATTAATTCCTGTCTTTTCTTCAATAAGTTCTTCAAGACCTCTGAGTAAGCATCCGCCACCTGTAAGAACAATTCCTCTGTCAGCAATATCAGCTGCAAGTTCCGGTGGAGTTTTCTCAAGAACTGAGTGTACAGCTTCAACTATCTGTGAAGTTGTTTCTCTTAAAGCTTCCTGAGTCTCTTTTGAAGTTACTGTAACTGTCTTTGGTAAACCTGTTACAAGGTTTCTACCTCTGATATCTATAGTAGCTTCTTCATCATCTTCATCATAATCTTCTGTGATGTATGCTGTACCAATCTTAATCTTGATTTCTTCAGCTGTTCTTTCACCAATTAAAAGATTATGTTTCTTTCTCATATATTTAACAATTGCTTCATCAAAATCATCACCTGCTGTTTTAACAGATGTACTTACAACTGTACCACCAAGGGAAATAACAGCGATATCAGTAGTACCACCACCTATATCAACGATCATATTTCCACATGGTCTTGTAATATCTATACCTGCACCGATTGCTGCTGCAATAGGTTCTTCAATGATTGCAACTTCTCTTGCACCTGCCTGGATAGTTGCATCTTCAACAGCTTTCTTCTCTACTTCTGTAGCAGCACTTGGAACACATACACTAATTCTAGGTTTCTTGAAAGTTCTCTTTCCAATAGCTTTCTGAATAAAATGTTTAAGCATTTTTTCTGTTACTGAGTAATCAGAAATAACACCCTGTCTTAAAGGTCTTACAGCAACAATATTTCCAGGAGTTCTTCCTATCATAAGTCTTGCTTCTTCACCAATAGCTTTTATCTTATTTGTATCTCTGTCAAATGCAACAACTGAAGGCTCTTTTAAAACAACGCCTTTTCCTTTTATATATACTAAAATACTTGCAGTACCTAAATCAATTCCAATATCAGTAGATAACATATTTGCTCCTTTCACTAAAAACAAATCGCCAAAATCTTTTTCTTCGTAATCCAACTTATTATATACATAAATAAATTATTCTGTAAAGCATTTTTTTAATCTTGAAGAATTTTTTTAACCATCTCTTCATCGAAGTTAATCTCCTTAACTCCGCTTGTTTCTATTCTGTACAATGCATTAGCTGCAAGGTGTTCTGCTGCCTGCTCTAAGTCCCTGCAGCCTGATGTTCCTTCACATTTTTTCACAACTGCACTGACACCATCTTCGCTTATCTTACATTCACTTTCATCCATTCCCATTCTCTTTAAAACTCTTGGAAGAGAAAATCTCTTGAAAATAATTTTCTTTTCCTCAAAAGTATAATCAGGAATATCAAGCACAGCAAATCTGCTCATTAAAGGTGCGCTGATTTTTGATTTGTCATTTGCAGTGGCAATTGGATAAACACCATTTGTAGGAATCATACATTCTATATAATTATCCGTATAACCAATGTTATCTAATAATGTAAGAAGAGCATCTGCAGGATTCCCATTACTTGCAGATGAATCTGCCTTATCAAGCTCGTTTATTATAAATACAAGATTTGATGAACCGGCCTTTGAAAAAGCTTCCATAATAAGTCCCGGTTTTGCATTTGCATATACTCTCGGACTTCCGGTTAATGCTTCAGAATCCCTTATGGCACTCATGTCAAGGGATGTCCATGGAAGTCTCATGATTTTTGCAACAGCATAAGCAAGCTGGGATTTTCCAACACCTGCAGGTCCTGCAAGTAAAAGTCCGTAAGCAGGAAGTGTATGGGTTCTGTTAATCTGTATAATAGTTTCAATAATTCTTTGCTTAACCTTTTCCATTCCATATAATTCTTCATCAAGAATTTTTCTTGCCTGCACTGGATCTATAGCTTCAAAATAAGTCTGTCTCCATCTTATATTAAGCATAATGGAAAGCGCTCTTTTTGCATGTCTTTTTTCATCTTCACTAATGGTTCCAAGTTTATATACATTTATATTTCTTGTTGCCCATCTCTTAATATTTTTTGGAAGAAGATTACCTGCAAGGAAAATAAAATCTGTCATGCTGGACATATCACTAAGGATAAGATCTTCATTTTCCATCTCTTCATCATCTTCATCATCTTCTATATTATCTTCTTCAAAGAACTGGCTCGTAAGAAGTCTTCCAATGATATACTGAAGAAAACTGTCAGTATCATTTTTTATTTCATCCTGCATATTAATTGCATGAATTCTGTATATGCAGTATCCAAGCTCTGAATGTTTTCCTGAAAGCTTCACCCTGATTCTCTTTTCAGATATCCATTCTAAAAATTTTACAAATCTTGAATCTATGCGGATAATATCCACATTAAACTTTCCATCTTCACTTTCACATTCGAAAGTGGATCTTTTATTTATATCGCCAAAAACACCCTTCTGATGATGAATAAGTTTTTTATCATTATCAGAAAGTACCATTATAGGATTTGAAACGCTTGCCACGTCTTTATCAGAAACATATTCTTCATATGTAATAACAGCTGCTTTTTTTTCTTCTTTTTTTTCACTAAAATCAAAAACCGGCATTCTTACCTCCAAAAATATCAAATAAAATTTATAATCTTAATTGTACAAAAGTTAATATATGAATTCAACAACTGAATAAGTAATATCGTCATTACCTTTTATCAAAACAAGTTTTCTATTATGCAAAATTCCATCTTCATCTTCGATAATCTTTTCCATACCAGAGGCATATACATAAACATCATCATTTAATTTTGCAGAATTACTGTATGTAACCCTCATGGATAAAATATTTTTTTCATCATCATTTAATGTGGATTCTGCAAGCTTTACATACCATCCATTATTCATATGATCATTTATATCAATATATTCCGGAATCACCTTATATGAAGAAACAAGTTTTACATCTTCACTTTTTTTAATCTTACCCTTATATTTTCTCATTTTCATAGGGTCCATTATTTTATAAGTATCAAGCTCTTCTTTTGAAGGAGTAATCATTTTATCATTTTCATAATCATAAACAACCCATGTAGAATCAGCAATTACCGCATAATCATTTTCTTTTTTTATATAGTAATTTCTCTTACAAATCCCTCTTCTAAAACCTGTTGCCAGCGTACCAATAACAATATCATCCATATAATTTATATCATTATAATAATCAATCTGCCAGTCATGAAGAATCCAGGCCTTGCCATTTTCTCTTAAATACTTAAGTCCTAATCCGCTTTTTTCTGATAACAGGGTTGATGTATTCTGAAAAAAATCTATAATCTTTCCTTTCGAAGCCTTATAATCACTTCCAATTTCACTAAAATAAACCTTTTTATTATCTTCAAAAATCATTTTTTCCTCCAAAAAAGTAAAAAAAATCACTGCATATCTGCAGTGATTAACTGGCCCACAAGGATTCGAACCTTGAAATGCTGGAGTCAGAGTCCAGTGCCTTACCATTTGGCGATGGGCCATTATTTGTAACAACAGATGATATTTTACCAAAGAAAAAAATAAAAATCAAGTACTTTTTTTATTTTTTTTAAAATATTTTTTTCTGTATTCCTTTAATGAATCCTTATTTGCTCCGCCTTCAAAATCTGTATCTTCATTCTGGACAGGATCATATTCCCAGCCACATACTTCACAAATATCATATAAACCTTCAACCATACCGGTTTTACAGCATGGACATAATAACTTTTCTCTATTTTCCATTTTTCTTATCCTAACTATATTTTTCTAATTTGTATATTAATTCCTATATTACCCGCTGATTATCTCATCACTGTCAAGAATCACTGTAAATGGGCCGTCATTTAAGAGACTGACTTTCATATCAGCACCAAAGATTCCCTTTTCTACAACATCCACATATTTTTTTGATTCTTCAATAATATAATCATATAAAGGAGATGCAAGGTCCGGGGATGCAGCTTTTACAAAAGAAGGACGGTTCCCCTTTTTGCAATCTGCATATAATGTAAATTGTGAAATCAAAAGAAGTTCACCTCCTACATCATTTAAGGATAAATTTGTTTTTCCATTTTCATCTTCAAATATCCTTAAGCCACACATTTTCTTTACAAGTTTATCAGCTATTTCTTTATTATCATTCTCGCAAATTCCAATAAGAACCAAAAATCCTTTATTTATCTTACCTTCTATTTTGCCTTCAATTTCCACACTTGCATTTGTTACTCTTTGAATTATAAATCTCAACTTCTTACCACCTCGACAAACTTCTTAATTTTTTCTTTATCTTTTCCTGACTTATCCATAAGTTCAACACCTGTTGAAACGTCTAAAATATCAGGTTCTAATGCTTTTATCGCTTCTTTTGCATTATTCACATCAATGCCTCCGGCTAAAAAAAAAGTCTTTTTACATTTACTTTTAATTTCCTTCTTTATATCAGACATTTCATTCCAGTCAAACACTTTTCCACTTCCCGGTTTTGCACTGTCAAATAAAAAGGCTTCTACCTTATCATTTTCTATATACTCTTTCCATTCATCCATGTTTTTCACATTAAATGCCCTGATAATCTTAATCTTTGCATTTTCAATGACTTCCTTATCAAGTTCTCCATGAATCTGGATAAAATCAAATCCTGCATCTTCTATTTTTTTTAATTGCATAGTTGTCGGAGATACAGTAACTGCAACAACTTTTATTTTTCCTAAGGATTTTTCTTTTATATACTTTAGCATTTCTTCTGCTTTTTGAATCTCAAGATTTCTGTGGCTCTTTTCAAAAAACAGCACCATTCCGGCATATTCAACATTATTTTCTATAACATAATCACAATCAGTTAAACTTTTTAAACCACATATTTTTATTTTTGTTCTCATAGTTTCTAAATTTCCCTACCTTAATTTATTAAGCTGACTATAATTTTTCTATGTCTTTGAAACTTACTTTTTTACAACCTTTATCTTTATTGCTTCCAGTCTGTAACCTTTTCCTGTTGTTCCTGATAATTCGCCATTTTTAACATACTCCTGCCAGCCAATTTTTTCTACCTGCGTCTTATAATATACATCATAAAAATCAGCCAACTCTCCTGTAAGTTCAATGTATATTCCTTCAAGACGCTTTGCTTTTCCAAGGCTTCCTGACATAAGTCCGTCACTTACCCAGTCACCCCATCCAAATGACTGCACATGGGTTTTGTATCTTATTCCTCCACTTAAATAAGTATTATTATATAATTCTATTTTTATACCTTCAAGTCGTTTACTTAAGCCAACTGTTCCTGACATTTCATCATTTACAGCCCATTCTCTCCAGCCAAGGCTCTGGACGTGAGTTGTATAAATAACACCTATATCATCTTTTTCAACATAAGGTCTGCTTATGTCGCTAAAGTCTCCATATCCTTTTTTTACAATCATAACTTCATATGCATTTATATTATAACCAAAGCCATTAGTTCCTGCCATTGCACCATTTTTCGTCCATGAAAGCCAGCCAAAATATTTTGTATAAACCCTGTAATAAATATCATATTTATTTTTATCAAGACCTGTAAGTCTGAATCTCATACATTCTATTCCAAGAGATTTTCCTATGGTTCCCGATTTTTCTCCATTTGCCACATATTCTCCCCATCCATTTTTACTGTTATAAGTAGCATATTCAACACCAAGTCTTGCACTGATATCAGAGTTAAATCCTTCATTATCGATGTAGCACTTTATAGCTTCAACTCTCTTTTCATTAGTTTCAATGCCGGAAATATTTCCTTCATCCACATAATCCTGCCATGCATAAGTCTGTAAATATGATGCGTATTTTATATTAATATTTTCAACATTAACATCCACGTATTTTATAAGGCTTTTATCTTCCGTCATAACTTTTATAACGGTACTACCTTTACTTATACCTGTGACCTTTCCTTTATTATCAACAACTGCCACTCTTTCATTATTACTTTCATATATAAGATTTTTATTATATGCATAAGCAGGAGTTATTGTAGCATCTAAAGATGTACTTTCTGAAATACGAAGGGAAAGCTCAGAAACACAATCAATGCTTTTTGCACGTTTCATATTTGAAGCTAATGTTTCAAAAGAAAAACTGCCACCCTTTAATTCTAAATAAAAATAATTATCTGTTTTTTCAGCCTGAATTCTTGTATTATTAAAAATAATTTCTGACACATCATAACCCATATCAGGAATATAAAGATGCATTGTCTGGTTACATGGAACATTAATATTTCCCACGATTTTATTATTTTTTACTTCAAAAGAAAAAGTAATATTTCCCTGAGATGTGTTAATACTAAAATCTTCACCAGTTAAATCACCCTGTTGTAATTTTAATTCAACTTCACTTCCACCCGGAGTTAAATATTTAAAGCCTGTCATTCCGTTAACCAGAGCTACTCCAAAACCTGTAGACCATGCATGGGAATATGTCATGTTTGGTTTATTGTTTTCATTCCAGGCTTCAGGTGATATTGTACATCCCATATCAAGAATATCCCTGAATGTATACCCATTGTTAACGGAATTTTCATTTGTAAGAAGTTTATAAGCAATTTCGCCCTCTCCCACATCATATAAACCACATAAAACAAAATATGTCATATATATACTGCATGAAAACTCATATTTACATTTCTTATAGATATAATCAGCAATTCTTCCTGTCATTTCAGGATATTTTTCATTATCATATATTCCGCAAAAAAGTGCATAAGCACCTGCATGCATTGAATAATGATCAGTCTTATTTAAATCCACATCCAAAGAATCGCAAAACTGTCCTGTTTCCTCATTATAGGCATATTGGATCAGGGAAGATTTTAATAAATTATATTTACCTTCATAATAATTTTTATCTTCTGCATTTCCTGTTATTTCAGCCATTTTCATAAGATATTCATAAGTTTTTACAAGTTCAGAATTATAAATAACATCATAATATGACTTTACATATCCATCTCTTGATTTTTCAGGCCAGTCAACAAGAGACATAGCATTTGTACTCTTGCATCTTACAAAACCGGTATTTTCATCTTCATATTCAACATCAGAAGAAATTAATGTTTTCATTTTCTCATAATATTCCACGATAAATGAATCATCTCCGGAATATAAATAATCATTATATGCCGTCCATATGGTAAATAACCTGTAATCTCCAGGCCATGTGGGGTTATATAATAAATATCTGTTTGTATATCTCACCAGAGAAAAATTATCATTATAAAATGCATTAAGCATGGCATTTACATACAAATCCCCCTCATATGGAGCTCTCTCCCTTGCCTGTGAATCAACCAGTATATCCTGATTTGTTTCTTTTAAAGAATATTTTCCAAGTTCAAAAAGTCTTTCTAATATATCATCATCAGAAGAATCCTGATAAGATATGCTATCCTCATTATAATTTTGTCTAAGCTCGTAAGCGTTGACAGAATCAGGATTATTTAAAATATAAATCTTCAGACTGTCTGTCATTCCCTTAAATTCCACATATCTGAAATTCCGCATGGTTATGGTAGAAAAATTATTTTCACCTTTTTTTAATATCCATGCATCTATAAATGAAAACTTTGTATTAAGGTTATATTTAACAGTATTATCCTCTAATATCTCCTCTCCCATCATCACACTGAACTTTTCATTTAATTCAGCATTTACATTTACTTTAATTCCACCGATTATTTCTTTTCCAAAATCAATAACCAGATTTCCATTATTATTTAAAAATACTTTTTTCCCCTCATCTACAGTTTCAAATCTCTCTATATTTTCCGATGGATAAGCCTTTAATAATTTCCCTCCGTTTCCATTAATACTATCATAAATCACTGAAGAAACCTCAGGAATATCCCATGAAGTATCATCAAAATCTACATTATAAAATCCCATAGGATAATAATTTGTATCAATATTTTCCCTTAAAATAGCAAGATATCCTGACGAAGTATAATCACCCGTATCACCAAAGGAATTCACGCCATTTAAGGCTTTCCACTCACTTATATCCCTTGCACTGTTTACAACCATTTCCTTTGTTCCGTCAATGTAGAATAGTTCCATCCATACCAAAAATCCGGCACTGTCTCTTGAAGCACCAAGAAGACTTATAACATTTTCTTCTCCATCATTAACAAGCCCTGTAACATCATAAGAACTGTAATAAACTTCTTTTGTATTTCCAATATGTAATGTTCTTGGACCTGCAATTCCAAGCACCTCTCCGTTAAAGTAAATATCACCAATCACAGATTTATCTTTAAGGGTGCCTGAAGCCGCAACATTTATAATAGCTTTTTCAACTTTATTTTTATTTATATTATATTTCTTACTTCTAAGAAAACAGAAATTTTTATATTCACTATCTTTACACCAAATCCCCGCATTTTCGCTAAGATCATTCCCGACAAAAGTTACAAAAGGAACTTTATCAGACAAAACACTCTCTGTATAAATGCTGTTTTTTGTCTGAACCTGCACATAATAAAGCTCATTTTCTGCCAGTACTTCTGATAAGCCGGCAAGGAAAACACCTGTATTTTCTGAGGATTCAACCCATCCGGAATCATAAACATCTGCAGTAATATTATGTCTTGATGAAATTAAAATTCTATACATTGTCTGGTATTCATTATTTTTTTCATCATTAAACTGCCATGAAAATCTGATATTATCTATGGAAACTCCATAATTTTCCTTTAAAAGATTTACTCTTATATTATCCGGTTTTGAGTTTGATGTAGTCATGCTTTTTTCCATATTATCGCTGATATTTTCACCCTGAGAAGCAACTGTCATTTTGCCGGATGCTGTGCCAGATTTTACATTTTCACCAATGCTTACGTTTCCAACAATATTTACATTTCCATATGCAATGCCTGCATTCGAAAAAATCGAAACAAAAAAAATCATCATTGCACATATAAATATTAAACTTCTTTTTTTCTTACTAAATAATTTCATCATTTTTTTTCCTTAATATCGTCCATCATATTTTAGCATCATAATCATGTATTTTAATTGTCATAAATTATGATTTCTTCAAATATTCATCAATAATCTGCAAATGTTTTCTCATTATTTTCTCAGCTTTTGCGGCATCCTTAGAAGAAATAGCCTCAATAAGTTCTTTATGCTGCTTATTAATTTCTTCAGCCTGATATTCTTTTTCCTTCATATATTTTCTTGTATTTCCAATAAGTTCCTCCGTTATACTCATTGATGCCGCAAGCATACTGTATATCAAAGGATTGTTTGCCATTTTTGCAATCTGCAAATGAAATTTAAAATCCCTGTCTTTTATTTCTTCGACGTCATCTGTCTCATTTACTTCTTCCATAAGCAAATATAATTTTGCAATATCAAGGGCAGATGGATTTATACAGGCAAGTCTTGCCGCACTGCATTCAAGGGAAATTCTTAATTCCTGACACTGAATAGGAGTAACCTTGCTTATCTGCATAAGCAAAGAAATTGGCTGTATCATACATGTATTTAAATCCGCGGAAATATAGTTTGCCCCGCCTTGTATTGTTTCAATAATTCCCGTAAATTCCAATGCTTTAATTGCTTCCCTGACCT
This sequence comes from Lachnospiraceae bacterium RM5, assembly GCA_900110975.1. Classification (GTDB taxonomy): domain Bacteria; phylum Bacillota; class Clostridia; order Lachnospirales; family Lachnospiraceae; genus Bovifimicola. The sequence continues at coordinate 13,651 of FOFK01000004.1, read as the reverse complement.
TTGGTCTTGAGACTCCAAAAATCTCAGCTAAATTTCTTTCAGCAGGGAGGGCATCCCCTGGCTTTAATTTTTCCTTCTTAATATTGTACAAAATTTGGGATAACATGTCATTAAAAGCATCATCTTTATCGACTTTTTTAAACAAATTATTTTCTATTTTAATTTTTTTACTTTTTTCTTCTTTATCCATAATAATTTTCCTTGACTTTTTTTTTCGAAATATTATAATAAGTATAACATTCAAAAAAGGTAAAATCAATTCTAAAATTGGTATTACCACTGATGCAATTTTAATATTACCATAAAGGTAAGATTAATTTTAGAATGGATGTTGCCATTAAACGAAAAAAAATTTTAGGAGGTCATTTATCATGGCAGATAACGCAAGAATTTTTTATGAAAAAGACTGCAATCTCAGCGCATTAGAAGGAAAGAAGATTGCTATCATCGGTTACGGAAGTCAGGGACATGCTCACGCACTTAACCTTAAGGAATCAGGATTTGATGTAATCATCGGTTTATACGAAGGATCTAAATCATGGAAGAGAGCTGAAGAACAGGGATTTGAAGTTTTCACAGCTGCTGAAGCCGCAAAACAGGCTCAGGTTATCATGATCCTTATCAACGATGAGAAACAGGCTGATATGTACAAAAACGACATAGAGCCAAACTTAGACGAAGGCGATATGCTTATGTTCGCTCACGGATTTAACATTCACTTTGGATGTATCACTCCTCCAGCAAACGTAGACGTTACAATGATTGCTCCAAAAGCTCCAGGACACACAGTTCGTTCAGAGTATCAGGCAGGAAAAGGAACACCTTCATTAATCGCTGTATATCAGGATGCTACAGGAAAAGCATGGGACAAAGCTTTAGCTTATGGTGCAGGTATCGGTGGAGCAAGAGCTGGTCTTCTTGAAACAACATTCCGTACAGAAACAGAAACTGACCTCTTCGGTGAGCAGGCTGTACTTTGCGGTGGTGTTTGTGCATTAATGCAGGCTGGTTTTGAAACACTTACAGAAGCAGGATATGATCCAAGAAATGCTTACTTCGAGTGTATCCATGAAATGAAACTTATCGTTGATCTTATTTATCAGTCAGGTTTTGCAGGAATGAGATATTCTATCTCTAATACAGCAGAATATGGTGATTATATAACAGGACCAAAGATCATCACAGAAGATACAAAGAAAGCTATGAAACAGGTTCTTACAGATATCCAGGATGGAACATTTGCTAAAGACTTCTTATTAGACATGTCTCCAGCAGGACGTCAGGTTCACTTCAAAGCTCTTAGAAAATTAGCTAGTGAACATCCAGCAGAAAAAGTTGGTGAAGAAATCAGAGCACTTTACAGCTGGAATGATGAAAAGGATAAACTCATCAACAACTAATTTTTAAAAATTAGAAATTATAATATTTTTGCAAAGCTATAAAGCTTACGCAATCTATGCAATTATATTGCAAAATACAAGGCTGCCACAGGTGATATATATCGTCTGTGAGTAGCCTTTTTTATTATTCCAGCAAATCTTTAATCACTTCAGAAGCAATAATTATTCCCATAGCTGGTGGGACAAATGATATTGATGCAGGAGTTCTTTCCTTCTTATAAGGTTCCTCTTTAGAATATACAACTTTCAAACTGTGTATATTCCTTTTTTTCAATTCTCTTCTCATTACTTTTGCAAGAGGACATACGCTTGTCTTATAGATATCAGAAACCATAAACGCATTAGGATCTAATTTATTTCCTGCTCCCATGGCACTTATTATTTTAATACCATGCTTTTTTGCTTCCTCTATCAAAAGCAGTTTTGCCGTAACTGTATCAATAGCATCAACAATATAGTCATATCCACTTATATCAATTTCATCTTTTGTTTCAGGAAGATAAAAAATCTCGTACGCATTCACCTTTATATCAGGATTAATATCTTCCATTCTCTCCTTCATTATCTTAACTTTTGACTGTCCTACTGTTGATGATAATGCAATTATCTGCCTGTTAATGTTTGACATGGAAACAACATCTTTATCAATAATATCAACGTTTCCAACTCCTGCTCTTGCAAGCATTTCTACTACATATCCTCCAACACCGCCAACACCAAAAACAGCCACTTTTTTTCTTTTTAGTATATCTAGATTATCCTGTCCTATTAAAGAAACTTCCCTGTCAAAACGTCCTTCTTTTTTTTGTGAACTTATATTTTCCATTTTTTCTCTTTTTTTACAAACTCCATAGATTTATCAGACATTTCCATAAATTTCATATCAAAACCTCTGCCTCAGACACCGCTATCTCGAATGACCTCCGCCACCATGGGAGCCTCCGCCTCCGGATGAATGATGGCCACCGCCACCTCCGCCGGATGATGAAGATGATGATGGTGGGTTATATGTCTTTGTTACAGTCTTTCTCACAAATACATCCCTTCTTACCGGAAATGATAAATCTCCATTATCTATATATGTCATTTCATTTGTTGTTTTCTTACCTGCAGCCTTTGATGAATTTATGAGGTAATATACAAACATTACAATAAGAGCAACAATATATGGCATTCTCATACCATCAAGTTTTTCGCTATAATCCTCTTTAAACTCATCAAGAAGCATATCGCTTTCAACTTTATCAACAAAATCCTTACAAGCTTCTAAATAATTTATATCAACCTGGTCATAAAATCTATCAAGTGCAGTGCTTATCATTGAAGAAGAATATCTTTCTTCAGCTTTTCCTGTAGTTCCCATCCATGTATAGATTTTTCCGGTTTCATCTTCCCTGTAAAGATTATCAACAAGAATCACACCATCGCCGCTATTTGTTGTTCCATCAAGGATTTGAGGTTTGTCATATCCAAATTTATTATCCTCCCAGAACTTATCAGCATATACCATAACATATTTATCCGGAGTTATTCTCTCTGTATATTTCGCTGTATATTCAGGTTCATAATCCTTAAGAGTCTGATTTAAAGTAACAATAACAATATCAAGACATGTTCTTTTTTCTGCTGCAGAAATATATTCTTCTAACTCTTCTTCCTCAGAATCAGTTAACTTATCTGCATAATCAAAAACTCTTTTATCACCATAAACCCTGTCCTCATTTGGACTGTCATAATACATTTCATTAGGATCCGGCTCCTTTGGTGAAATTTTATTTTTTATTTTACAACCTATAAAAACAACCAAAAGGCAGGCAAGTATAATAAAAGGTACTTTAAAATGCTTTAAAAATCTTGATAATTCAGCTAAAAAGCCAGTGTTTACATTATCCATCAAAGCACCTCCCCTAAAATTTTGATTAAAAGTTCCATGCACGCAAAAGAAATAATCCCCGTAGATAATGTATATGCAAGTACCTTTATCTTTGAAACCGGAGTTCTGCCAATAACTTTTCCGGTCTGTCCATTAACATAAATCTTATTATCTTTATCTTTCCACTTAAAATTATAGACCCACACCGGGAAAAGCGCATATTCAACATCCTTATCTTTTACGTCCATCTTATCAACTTTAGCCTTTAAAGTTGTATATCCGGAAATTGAATCTTTCATAATTTTCTTTGCACTGGATAAAGCTTTTTTATAAGCTCTGTCCCTGTATGCCATTGAAGGTTCATTATATATTTCTCCAAAAAATCCGGATAAATATTTAGGATCAAAACTTAATAATTCATGATAATCATAAGGCTCTAGAAGATCCATCTTATCATCAGGCATTTCTGTAGAAGCATCAGCCGGAATATTTTCATATTCAGCATGCATCACTCTTTCAACATCATAATATGAAGTTTCATGATATGTATAATCCCCTGATCTCCAGCTTCTTTCCTTGGTTCCAACACCTAAATATTCACCATCTGCCGCAAAATCATATAAAAAGAAAGGGATATATTTTCCTTCCAGATCCTTATATGTAGCTTCCGTTAAAAACTTTGTCGGTGTAAAAAGTCTGTCTTCAAACTCTCTGTCAAGGGTATTAAATACCGTATCCCTGTCAAGTTTAAAAGGCACAATAACGTCCGGCTGAAATTTATCCGAAACTCTTTCATCATAAATAACATAAGTGCCGCAATATGGACATTTTGAAGAACTTACAAACTCTCCCGGTGTAATGTCAGCACCACAGCTTATACAGGTTACAAGCGACTCATTAGTCTTCTTTTCGTGAGTATCAAGCTGGTTACAATGCAGACAAATCATCTTCTGGTTTTTTGGAGAAAAAACCATATTGCTTCCGCAGGCTTTACATGTATAATTCAAATTCATCCCTCCCTAATGACGAAAATCATATTATTTTATCCAGTTATCAGCTATATAAACCATGTCCGGATTATTTTTTGAATAAAATTCATCTTTTTTCTTATCATATATAAAATCAATTTCTGTTCCATTATCAAGCTTCACTGTAAGATTTTTTCCTTTAATTTTCCATGTTCCTTCAATTTCTTTAATAATCTTACCTGTTGTAATTTCATTTGCCACTTCAAAATCATAATATGCATAGGTTACTTTTCCAAAGGAGAATGTATAATTGTCCATATTCTGCGTAACACCCGGTGCGTTTTTCAAAGTCATAACATACTTTCCTCTTAATGGATAAATAAATTTTATTATTTCCATTGCAATTAAAACCACCACCAAAACAGCCATAATGCAGATTAAAATTTTATTTCTCTTTTTTATTTTATCTGCAGGATTTAAATTATTATCCTGTCCTTTTTTTCCACTCTTCTTAATTTTTTTTACATCAGATTCTTTTATTAATTTATTGCTCATTTCTTTTTACCCGCTTTTCTTTTTTATGTATTTTATCAATATTTAAAGTATATCAAAAAATACAAAAAATTTACATTATTTTGTTTACTTATTTTGCGTATAGTATTAAAATCTCTAAATACTTTACTTTTTAAGGAGGAGTCTAAAATGCTGGAATTACGCGATATTAAAAAAGATTATCTTTCCGGTGAAAATACCGTTCACGCATTAAAGGGCATTAGTTTAAAATTCAGAAGTTCTGAATTTATCTCAATCCTTGGCCAGTCAGGCTGTGGAAAAACAACAATGCTAAATATCATTGGCGGTCTTGATAAATATACAACCGGGGATTTAATAATCAATGGAAAATCCACAAAGAACTTTAAAGATAGAGACTGGGATGCATACAGAAATCACTCAATAGGTTTCGTATTCCAAAGTTACAATCTGATACCTCATCAAAGCGTGCTGCAAAACGTTGAGCTTGCACTTACTCTTTCAGGTGTTTCAAAAAAAGAAAGAGTTAAAAGAGCAAAACAGGCACTCATTGACGTGGGCTTAGAATCCCAGATGAATAAACGTCCAAGCGAAATGTCAGGCGGACAGATGCAGAGAGTTGCAATTGCAAGAGCGATTGTAAACAACCCTGATATCATCCTTGCTGATGAACCAACAGGAGCTCTTGACAGTACAACAAGTGTACAGATTATGGAAATCCTTAAAAATCTTGCAAAAGACAGACTTGTTATTATGGTTACACATAATCCGGAACTTGCTAAAACTTATTCAACAAGAATCATCAATATGTTAGATGGAGAAATCACAAACGATTCAGCTCCCTTAAGTGATGAAGAAATAAAAGCAGAAACAAAGAAAAACGAAGAAGAACTTAAGAAAACCGGCAAAAAGAAAACAAAAAAACCTTCAATGTCTTTCTTTACTTCACTTTCATTATCTCTTAAAAACCTTTTTACAAAAAAAGGAAGAACAATGCTTACCTCATTTGCAGGAAGTATAGGTATCATTGGAATCGCCCTTATTTATGCTATTTCCAATGGTCTTTCAACTTATATAAATACGGTTCAGGAAGAGACTTTATCCTCTTATCCAATTTCCATTGAAGAAACTACAACAGACCTTTCTTCACTGATGGAAACATTTATGAACATTAATAAAGAAAATACCAAACATGATAAAGATGCAGTTTATAAAAAGTCATCTATTTACGAAATTACAAACGCTCTTAGTTCGTCAAACAAATCAGAAAACGACCTTACTACATTTAAAAAATATATTGACGGCGAATTAAAAAATAAAGATTCAGAATTTTCAAAAGCCATAAGTGGCGTGCAGTATACATATAAAATCCAGCCACAGATTTATACAAAGGATTCTGAAGGAAACATTATTCACTCTGATACATCAGAGATTATGACAAAATTTATGGCTGACTATATGAATCTTGATGCAAATACACTTACATCATTTTCAAACCAGTCATCGGCTATGGGCGGAATGTCACAATACACTTCAATGTCTTCAAGTGTATGGCAGGAAATGCTTTCTGATAAAGACGGCAAAAACATCAGCCCACTTATTACAAACCAGTACGATTTAGTTTATGGAGACTGGCCAAAGGAATATAATGAAATTGTTCTTATTCTTGATAAAAACAACGAACTTAACGACCTTACATTATATGCGATAGGTCTTGAACCAAAAGAAGATATTGACAGACTTATGAATGCAATGTTAAGCGATGAGGAAATAAGCGATCAGGGCAAAAACAAATGGACTTATGAAGAAGCAATCAATGCTGATTTAAGACTTGTTTTAAATTCTGACTGCTACAGTCTTTCAAGCGATAACAAAACTTATTCTGATTTAAGAGAGTCAGAAAACGGTCTTAATTATCTTTATGATAACGGCGTAAAACTTAAGGTTTCAGGTATAATTAAACCAGCAAAAGGAAGCAACTCAACCATACTTACAGGTTCTATCGGCTATACAAAAGAACTTACAAACTTCCTTATAAACAGCTCTAATAACTCAGATATTATTAAAAAACAGCTTGATAATCCTGACACAGATGTACTTACAAATCTTCCTTTTGAAACTGTTTCAAACTCCGAAAATGAAGAATCTAAAGCCAAAGCATTTATGGATTATATTTCTTCTTTAAGTACAGATAAGAAAGCAGAAATTTATTATAAGCTTGTAACAATACCTACTACAGAGGTTTTAGAACAGATGACAAGTGCCGCACTTGAAAACGTTTCAACAGAACAAATGATAGAAGTCTTAAAGCAGAATATGATGGCACAAATGAATATGGATGAAGGAACCATAGAGTCATATATCAAAAACATGAGTGATGATGACATAAAAGAATTTTATACACAGGCCGTACAGACTCAGATTCTTGAACAATATAAAAATGAGGCTATGTCATCACTTCAGAATGTAACTGTTGATGTTGCTGCAAGCTCACTTGATGAAATCATAAAAACACTTAACAACACTGATATTGCAATGTATTACGATAATATAATGGAATTTTCAGATTCTACTTATGATGATAATTTAACTAAACTTGGCTACGTATCTTTAGATACACCTTCAGTTGTAAACCTTTACTCATCATCATTTGAAGATAAGGATAAAGTCAAAGACCTTATAGATGATTATAACAAAGGAAAAGAAGAGTTAAAGCAGATAAAATATACAGATTATGTTGGAATTATGATGAATTCCGTAACATCAATTATTAATGCCATAACTTATGTACTTATAGCATTTGTAAGCATTTCACTTATCGTTTCATCGATAATGATTGGTGTTATCACACTTATTTCAGTTCAGGAAAGAACAAAAGAAATTGGTATCTTACGTTCAATCGGTGCTTCAAAGAAAAATGTTTCAAGCATGTTCAATGCAGAAACCATGCTTATTGGTTTTTCTTCCGGACTATTAGGCGTTATAGTTACATATTTGCTTTGCATACCAATAAATATAGTTATTTATAAACTCACAAATATATATGGTTTAAAGGCATTCTTACCACCTGTAACCGCAATAATCCTTATTGTAATCAGCATCTTACTTACACTTATTGCTGGAATCATTCCTTCAAGAAGTGCCGCAAAGAAAGACCCTGTGGTTGCGTTGAGGACAGAATAGAATGTTATTTCGCTAAAAATTTAGAATAGCTCCCTATGTATTTATTTTTTATCATTCTTATGCTATAATCTAAAGGTAAAATTTTCATAGGGAGGAATATTATTATGAGAAAAACATTATTAGCATTACTCACATGTACTACTATTTTAGCTTTAACAGCTTGCGGAAGCAGCTCATCTTCAACAAAGAAGAGCGATTCAAAAAGCAAAAGCAATACAAAAGTAGAAAAAGAAACTGAAGAAGAAACAGAGGAAGAGAAGGAAGAATTCAAATACATCTGGTATGATGTAGAATTCCCTGAAGACTTTGAACAGTCTGAATCAGAAGATTCAAAATTCTATTCAACTACTGATTCAAACAAAGTAATCAAAGTATATGTAAACAGCAATACTTTTGAAAACGCACAGCAGGATATGCAGAAGAGCATTGAATTCTGGAAAGGTGAACATACTGACGAAGGAACAATGGAAGCTGCAGGTCTTACATGGTATGTTGAGAAATTCACATGGAATGATGACCTTCCAAGTTATACATACTATGCAGATGTAGATGAAAATTCTCATCTTGAAATCGATATGTTCTGTATCGATAAAGACGATGAAATCACAAAGACATTCTTCGACACATTCAAGACTGTTGAAACAGATAACCTTTATGATACATCATACGAATTAAAAGATGCTGCAAATTCTGAAACAGAAGAAGCTGCAGAATAATAAAAAAAGTTATGATTTTGACTTATGTCTTGATATGTACCCTCTTTACTGGACAAACCAGTAAGGAGGGTACATATCATCTTAATCATAACTTTTTTATTTATTTTTATTTATTTTTATTTTTTTTTATTTTATTTATTCCAGCCACTCAAGGTCTGTCACATAAAACACTTCGCACGCTCCATCTCCCGTATCTTCCCTTGTAGTACTCGAATTCCAATTGAACGTGGCACCATTTGAATTTCTTGCATTTATACTTACAAGATACCCCTTCATTCTTATATAATCCCCTGTTTTAACTTTTTTCACAAGCTTTTTTACAGATTTATCTGCTGGAATTATATGATTATTGGCAGAATGATAAGCCACTCCATCTTCTCCACCTACCGGTGCTATTTCATCATAAGAATCGACATTCCAATAATACCATCTGTTTGACTGGCTCCAGTGAAAATTAATTCTGTCATTATACTCTGCAACTTTTCCCCAGGCCAATGCAAAATCTCTTGGCGATAATTTGCATACAATATCCGAACCATTGTAATCTTTTGTATGAACAACCAGTGCTTTAATATCGTATGAATAAAGGAAATTTATATTAACATCATAACCTCCTATTTTCTTTGTTACACCGCCATCAGCATCTTCCTGCACAGGATCAGGAACATTGCTGACTGCTTTTCTTTTAAAACTTACATTTTCAGAAATAAATATAAATAATAAAATAACAATTACGACTGCAATAAGCGTTTTAAATAGCTTTTTATTATTCATTCTTTCATTCATATCTTTTCATTTCCTCATTTATTTATTCTATAGCTTTTTATAATTTTATATTTTTATCTTGAAAATTCTTGCCGCATTCATTTATTCTATAGTTTTATATTGAAAATTCTTGCCGCATTTTTATACATTATATTTTCATAATCGCTTTCACTAACCATGTCCCTAAATTCGTTAAAATACTCCTGATACAAGGATCTTTGCCCATATTTATTATGCAAATAAGTATCTTTCCCGTCTATTGGACTGTCTGAACCAAAAACAATCTTCTCACTTCCGTATCTTTTTATGGCCTCTAATGTAGTCTTGACCGGCACCCATGTTGTATCACCATAAAGATTAGGAAGTTTCCCAAGCAAATCAAGTGCTTTTTTATTGTCCGTTCCAAGATCCATATGCACCATAACAAAATCAACATCCGGATGTTTCTTTGCCGCATTATAAAGTCTTTCAGAGTCGGCTTCCTTGCAGCCACCGGTATGGGAAACAACCGGAAGCTTGTAATTTTTCGCAATATCATATGCCAGTTCTAATCTTTCATCATCCGGCGAAACCCTTGACTGAAAAGGATGAATCTTCATTCCATATACATATTTTTTATTATCATCCAGAAGTTTAATAAATTCATCATCTATTTTTTCTGTTAATGGTTTCAGCCATGGCATAGCACCAATTTTATCCGGATTACTTTTAGCAAACTCAATCGTTTCCCTAAAAATCCGATTCTGGCTTTTCAAAAGAAATTTAGGAATTTTAATTCCATTTGGAAAACATTCCACACCATCAATATTAGACACAAGTGAAAAATCAATTCCATACTTGTCAATGGAATACAAAACATCTTCCCTGGTCATATTAAATTTTAAAACTTTTCCTATATGCACATGTGTATCAATTATCATAAATTAACCTTTTCTTATATTTTTATTTTTCTGAAATTGTCCATTGTTTACTGAATTTTCCTTTGTTTACTAAATTTCGCTTTGTTTATATAATACATTAATTTTCTTGATTTTAAAACAAAAACATGAAAACGGTAGATGTTCCATCTAATATGATGGGATGCCCTGTTTTAGATGGAACTTTTGAATTTGCTATATTTTTCAAATCAAGAATTTTCCATCTAATTTGACGGGGTGCCTCGTTTTAGATGGAACTTTTGAATTTGCTATTTTTTCCATATCAAGAATTTTCCATCTAATTTAACGGGATACCTCATTTTAGATGGAGATTTTGAATTTGCTATATTTTCCATATTAAAAAAGTTCCATCTAAAACGCCGGAGTACCTCATTTTAGATGGAACTTTTGAATTTTCTATAATTTTCATATCAAGAATTTTACATCTAATTTGACGGGGTGCCCTGTTTTAGATGGAGATTTTGAATTTGCTATATTTTCCATATTAAAAAAGTTCCATCTAAAACGCCGGAGTACCTCATTTTAGATGGAACTTTTGAATTTTCTATAATTTTCATATCAAGAATTTTACATCTAATTTGACGGGGTGCCCTGTTTTAGATGGAGATTTTGAATTTGCTATATTTTTCAAATCAAGAATTTTACATCTAATTTGACAGGGTACCCTGTTTTAGATGGAATACCACGTTTTAGATGGAACAATCAATAAACATGATATCGCCCTTTTACTAAATTATTTTTTACTTTCACTTTTTACAGATGTGAGAACTGCTTTATTGTTCACTTTTGGTCGGTTGCGATAACCGCTTTGATTGTTCGTTTTTTTCGGTAACGATAACCGCTTGTAACATCATAAGATGCTACCTCTATTATATTCATTTTACTATAAAATAATTCGTATTTCAATATTTTTAAATATAAAAAACTCTCTATTACATATAATGCAATAGAGAGAAAGTTAGAAGATTAAGATATTAATTTATATTAACTATCCCAGTACATTCCTTGCCAAGTTGATCAATTTTTATCCTTCCATATATACCACCAGGGTTTTGTATTTCTATGCTATTAACGAATCTCTTGCCGAATACCTGAACTATAAGAACAGCGTTAAAGACAGTATTTCTACTGATTATGTTATTACTGATGCAGAAGGAAACCAGCTCACCATTGAACAGGTCAGAGTAAAATCATTAATTAGTGACACAAAAATAAAGAAGCCCGGGGAATAAAATCCTCGAGCTTCTTCTCGTTATACATATCAATTGTCATAACATATTATTTTGTAATAGCATATATATCAGCAATTTCTAACAGCTTTACCTTATTAGAGTCGACATTTTCTTTAACCCATTTTGAATATCCCGAAAGCGAAAAGAGTAGATACTCTACTTCTTCATATTTTTTATCTATCAGTCCTCTTCTATCCATAAGTGTTTCATAAACTTCCTTATCAATCAATTCATTTTTGAATTTACATTCTCCAATTACAGCTTTCCTATCTGCATCATCAATCCCAACAATATCTATATCTGTCGGCGTATGATCATGTCCAGGTCCCCACCAGCTTCCAACATTGGTGACAAGACAATTAAGTCCACCGTCCAGCCCTCTTGATAATGTATAATATCTGCACATTTCTTCAAAAACACTTCCCATAAACAGATGAAGCTTATCCTTTACATAGCTGTTGTAAAAAACTTCTCCCTTGTTCATTTCGATTGCAGCCTTAGCTCTTGGAACAAAACTATACCAAAAACGATACATTCCGTCTGAAATCACATATGCCATTTTACGTTTATTTTCCTTCTCAGTCATCGGAATCACTTTTGATATAACGCCTATGGTACTGAGTTCTTTTAGGATGTATGAAAGCGTAGAAGTAGAAACATGAGCTTTATCAGCAATTTCATTTACTTTATTTGCACCACTGGCACATACCTCTATAACCGTATTATATGTATTTATGGACCTAAACTCCTGCGTCAAAAGATTAACAGGTTCTTCATAGAGATATCCAGATGTCTTAAAGAAATTATTTATTATGTTTTCATCAATCGATAAATCATCATCAAACAAAGTAAGATACTTTGCTACTCCTCCCGTCACACCATAAACTATCGCTTTATCTTCATATGAATATTTAGGAACAAACTCTGCAGAATCCAAATAATCAAAAGGCTTTAAAAATATCTGATTGGTTCTCCTTCCGAACAGCGGACTCTTTTCACTAAGTATTTTCTTTTCCATAAAACTGACTGCAGAACCACAGATAATCAGATATATATCCTTTTTTGCGAATATCATATCTACAGCCACTTGGAATCTGGATAAGAATGAATCATCTGCTTCTGCCATATATGGAATCTCATCAAGAGCGATCACTATCTTCTCTTTTTTACTAAGATTACCTATAAATGTAAAAAAACTTTCCAGATTATCAAAAGTAACACCTTCCATATCCGGAACAAGATCATTTATGACCTGAGAAGACCATTTTCTTACATTATCATCTAAACTGATCTGACTTGCCACATAATATGAAGCATTCTTGCCTTCCAAAAACTCCGTTATAAGTCTTGATTTTCCTATTCTTCTACGACCATAAATTACTGTCATTTGAAAGCCTGGTTTTTTATATGTTTCTTCAAGAACATTTAATTCATTTTTTCTTCCAACAAACATGACGCCACCTCTTTACTAAATTATATTTTACTAAAATATGTTTTAGTAAGTTATATTTTAGCAAAAAGAGGTGTAATGTCAAGTATAAAACAAAATCAAATTTAAAAATAGAGCTTCAGCACCTTAGTACCAAAGCCCTTCATCGAGGAGGGGGTGCGGACGATTTCTTGGACTAGTTAAGCTACTAGCCCAAGGCTTCATCTGTACTCCATAGGACTCATATATCCCAATGATTTTTTTATTCGTGTTTCATTATACCTATAAAATTATAATTAAATATGTACAATAAATATTAAATAAGAATGTACAAATGTTATGATATATGAGTTATAAGGAGGGACTCATAATGATATTAAAGAATCAGATCATAACAAATATAAAAATTGAAAGTGTCAATGACCTATATAAATTAAAACCATTTTTGGAGGATGGGACATTGAAGATTAATAAAAGTCAAATAGCAAGAGAGTTAAAGGTTGACAGACGTACAGTTGATAAATATATAAAAGGATATACAAAGCCAGAAACAAGAAACTGTAACGATTGTATTACACCTTTTTATGATATAATCGCTGAATTGTTATCAGATAAA
>FOFK01000008.1:91530-104020 GCA_900110975.1 Lachnospiraceae bacterium RM5 | reverse complement strand
CAACTTCATCAACAATGAATTCATAAACAGCTTTGACATTAGCACCTTTGATTTGAAGTTTTTGAGCAATTAGCTGTTTATGTTTGTCTAGTTTGCTTGCCTTGTTACGATGTGCAGGTTTGCCTTCATAGCCGTCATAATACTTTTTGACAGTTCTGCGATCAATCTCGTATTCTCGTGCAAGCTTAGAAAAGTTTGGTTTAATCTTACTCAATTTTAAGATTTTTAACTGAGTGATTAGTGACATTTCCAATGAGAATCACCTCCATGGAAATGGTATCACATCAGTATGGATTGTACATTTTTATTTTCCATTAAATGTACATTCTTATAGTATCATTTACACTATTCAACCTTATCAACAAACTCTTTTCAATTTTATCTATATTTTGGCCTTTATTATACTTCAATTTTTAGTTTTTGCCTTTTAAAGTGCTATTTTCTATAAGTCATATAATAATCTAACACAACTGTTTCTTCAACCAGATCTTATGGAACAAGCCTCCATAACGTAATATCCTTCTTTTTTGTTGCTTACGTTACACGACCTTTTTCACGGAATGACCTTTTGTAACGTAATATCCTCCTTTTTTATTTTTACGTTACACTCACCTTTCTCACGGAATGACCTTTTGTAACGTAATATCCTTCTTTTTTATTTTTTACGTTACACTCACCTATTCACGACCAGAAGTCCATTCACGTAATATCCTTCTTTTTTATTTTTTACGTTACACTCACCTATTCACGACCAGAAGTCCATTCACGTATAATTTCTTTTTTCCTCATCTTACGTTACATACACCTGTTCACGACCAGAAGTCCATTCACGTATAATTTCTTTTTTCCTCATCTTACGTTACATACACCTGTTCACGACCAGAAGTCCATTCACGTATAATTTCTTTTTTCCTCATCTTACGTTACATACACCTGTTCACGACCAGAAGTCCATTCACGTATAATTTCTTTTTTCCTTATCTTACGTTACATACACCTATTCACGGCTTGAAAATCGTTCACGCCCCAAAACTTACTACATAATATTTTCTCTCTCAAAATAAAACAGGCACATTGATGAAAATCATCAATGCACCTATAAATTCATATCTAAATCTATGCCTACAATATACTAACTACTTATCTTATAATGATGCGTGGAATGTTCTTGAGATTACATCCATCTGCTGTTCTCTTGTTAAATCAATAAATTTAACTGCATATCCTGAAACACGGATTGTAAAGTTTGCATATTCTTCTTTTTCCGGATGTTCCATAGCATCTTTTAATTTTTCAATTCCAAATACATTCACATTAAGGTGATGTGCACCCTGGTCGAAATATCCATCCATTGACTGAACAAGATTTCCTTTCTGTTCATCTTCCCCATGTCCTAAAGCATCAGGATTTACAGTCTGTGTATTTGAAATTCCATCAAGTGCCCATTCATAAGGAATCTTAGCAACTGAGTTAAGTGATGCAAGTAAACCGCTCTTTTCTGCACCGTATGAAGGATTTGCTCCAGGTGCAAGTGGCTCTCCTGCTTTTCTTCCATCAGGCATAGCACCTGTGGCCTTTCCATAAACTACATTTGATGTAATTGTAAGGATTGATGTAGTTGGCTCTGAATCTCTATATGTATGATGTTTCTTAATCTTCTCAATAAATGTCTTTAATAACCATACGCCGATTTCATCAGCTCTGTCATCGTCATTTCCGTAACGAGGAAAATCTCCCTCTGTTTCATAATCAACAACGATTCCATTTTCATCTCTGATTGTCTTTACTTTAGCATATTTGATAGCTGATAAAGAATCAATAACATGTGAAAAACCTGCAATACCTGTTGCGAATGTTCTTCTTACGTCTGTATCAATAAGAGCCATCTGTGCTGCTTCATAATAATATTTATCATGCATATACTGGATAAGATTTAAGATATTTACGTAAAGACCTGCAAGCCAGTCCATCATCTTATCGTATTTTTCCATAACTTCATCAAAATCAAGGTATTCTGAAGTAATAGGTCTGAGTTCCGGTCCTACCTGAACTTTATTCTTCTCATCAATACCACCGTTAATAGCGTATAATAAACATTTTGCAAGGTTTGCTCTTGCTCCGAAGAACTGCATTTCCTTACCTGTCTGAGTTGCAGATACACAACAGCAGATTGCATAATCATCGCCCCAGATTGGTTTCATAACATCATCGTTCTCATACTGAATTGAGCTTGTTCTGATAGAAATAGCTGCTGCATATTTCTTAAATGTTTCAGGGAGCGCTGATGAATAAAGCACTGTGATATTTGGTTCCGGTGAAGGTCCCATGTTTTCAAGTGTATGTAAAACTCTGAAATCTGTCTTTGTTACCATGTGACGACCATCTACACCAATACCTGCAAGGTCAAGTGTTGCCCATACCGGATCACCTGAGAATAATTCGTTGTATGATTTAATACGGGCGAATTTAACCATTCTGAATTTCATTGTAATGTGGTCAATAAGTTCCTGTGCCTCAGCTTCAGTAATTACGCCATTCTTAAGGTCTCTTTCAATATAAATATCAAAGAAAGTAGCAACACGTCCGATACTCATTGCTGCACCGTTCTGTGTCTTAACTGCTGCAAGATATCCAAAATATGTCCACTGGATAGCTTCTTTTGCATTTTTAGCAGGCTTTGAAATATCAAATCCATAAGACTCTGCCATTACTTTCATTTCATTTAAAGCATTTATCTGCATCTGAAGTTCTTCACGCTGACGAATAACATCATCAGTCATAACTCCGCATCCGCAGTTTTCTTTATCTTTTTTCTTTTCCTCAATAAGGAAATCTATACCATATAAAGCAACTCTTCTATAATCGCCGACAATACGTCCTCTTCCGTATGTATCAGGAAGTCCTGTAACGATTTTATTTTTTCTTGCTGCTCTCATCTCAGGTGTATATGCATCATAAACAGCCTGATTATGTGTTTTATGATATTTTGTAAAAATCTTATGAAGCTCAGGGTCTGGTGTATAACCATACATTGAGCAAGATTCTTCAGCCATCTTAATTCCACCAAATGGCATAAATGCTCTCTTAAGTGGTTTATCTGTCTGAAGACCAACAATTTTCTCTAATTCTTTAAGGCTTTCGTCTATATAACCTGGTGCATGAGAAGTAATTGAAGATACAATATGTGTATCCATATCAAGAACTCCACCTTTAGCTCTTTCTTCCTTCTGAAGTTCCTGTAACTTGCCCCACAACTTATCAGTAGCTTCTGTGGCATTTGCTAAAAAGCTTTCATCTCCATCATATGGTGTATAGTTTTTCTGAATAAAATCCCTGACATTTATTTCTTCTTTCCAAAGCCTTCCCTCAAAGCCTTCCCACTGATCAAAATCTACCATGGTTTACCTCCTATATACTTAAATATCAATAAAACAACTTAATTATGTAATATTTTTGAAAATATTAAATTTCTATTACATGGATTGATTATAAAAATTATAAAAACTTTTGTCAACATAGATAATGCATTTATTGATGTACAAAATTGCACTTAAATTTGTACATTTTTTCTAAAAACGTGAAAATAAGAAGAGATTAGATGGATTAATAAATAGTAAGGAAATTGTATGTATTATAAGAACTCGGTTGCTAAATCTACGTTACTCACTACCTATCTTGGAATCACGGCGAGTAACGTAGATTTCGATTCTCTGCTTTCATACGTTACTCGCTACCTATCCTGGAATTACGGCGAGTAACGTAGATTTTGATTTTCTGCTTTCATACGTTACTCGCTACCTCTCCTGGCATCACAACGAGTAACGTAAATTTCGATTTTTCTCTTCCTTACGTTACTCGCCACCTATCCTGGCATAGCGACAAGTAACGTAGATTTCGATTTTCTGCTTTCATACGTTACTCGCCACCTATCTTGGAATCGCAACGAGTAACGTAAATTTCGATTTTTCTCTTCCTTACGTTACTCGCCACCTATCCTGGCATAGCGACAAGTAACGTAGATTTCAGTTTTATTCTTCTCTACGTTACTCACTACCTCTTTTGATATTGCAGCGAGTAACGTAGCATCATACTTTTTATATTTCTACGTTGCTCAACCACGAAAGTGCATAAACTCACAAAACAAAATTACAAAATAAAAGAGAAGCACAAGGTTTACACCTAATGCTTCTCCATATCACTCAAGAAAGTAATCAACAAAGTACTTCACTTCATTACTCTTCTTTGAATTTTTCATAACACAGAAAATTGCTTTTTCAGCAATATCACCATTTTTTGTGGCAGCATCCCTCACAGGATACTTGGTACCACCAATAATAATACCATACGGCACTTTCTCGTTCTTTTCATTTATAACATATACAATGTTGTCCTTATATTTTTCAAGCTGCTCGTCTGTCAGAACTTCTCTTAAATCCTTAAGCCTTTTAGCTGCTGCAAAGGTATTAAAGGCTTCATCCTTTGTAAAAGCAACATCAAATCTGGATTTATCATAAAGACCAATAAATTTCGCATTATCCGTGATGTCATTTGTGTAGTTATAAACATAAATTTCTTTTGTTTTATTTTTTATATTACTCTTATACTCATCGTTTTCCAAAAGATCTTTAACATAATCCTTCTTAAATTCTTTTTCGTCATCGATAGAAAATCTTATATTATCCATCAGAACAATTGTAAAGGCTTTCTTTCTGTCAATGTTGTCATTCAAAGCAATAAAACAGCAGATAATACCTATAATTGCAACCACAAAAATAATTACGAATTTTATATAGTATTCAAAAAAGTATGACAATTTCTGTTTAAAACTAAATCCTTTTAAATCTTTAGCATCCGGCGTATCTTTTCGATCATGGTCATAAATAAAAGAATCTTTATCTATTCTGTCTTCAAACTTAAATTCTTTTTCATTCTTTCCACTTTCAAACTTAGACTCTTTTTCATTCTTTCCACTTTCAAACTTAGACTCTTTTTCATTCTTGCCGTTAGTTTCATTGTTAGCCATTATCTGTCCTCCAGAAAAATATTATACCAATAGTGCTTATAAGCAGACTAATTATACTAATTATGGCATATAAAATATTTTTTTCTATGAAATACAGGTATGTGAATATAAACAAACAACTGCTTCCACATATATTTAGTGCACTCATATATTTTATATTTTTATTAGTCTCAGAAAATTTCTTACGCATTAAAACAGCTGATATTATTACAAAAATCATCCCCAAGCCAAACAAAAATATTCCTAAATTTTTGTCACTATAATCAGAATAAATGTAATAAAACAACCCAAATGTCAGGCTAATATCTCCAAAGATAAAAATAGTATAGATACTTTTTAATATTTTATAAGTACTTATAAAAATCAAAAAAATATATATCAGTAAAAAAATCAATAAATCATATAATATATTGCCTGTTATCCACATAAAACCACCTTATTCAATACAATATCAATTTTATATCACCACAATATTTAAACAAGATAGCCAGCTATTCATTTGGAATCACTGGCTATCCAACATATAACAAGCTAGTCTTATTTTAAGATCACAATTGATCTTGGAGGTAAGCCGATTGTATCGTCTTTTTGTTTTGGCATCTGTGAATTTACTGTAAGAACCCCTTCAATATCAGTATATCCAAGTTCTTCTCTTGAAAGAGTTACTGTCTTGTATTCATCTGCACTTGTATTTGCAAGAATAATTATCTGACTGTCATTGTATGTCTTCTTCATTGCCATAATGAATTCATCATCAATATCATCATCGAGAAGTTCTATTTCACCTCTTGCAATTTCAGGGAAAATATTTCTTAACTTAATTGCCTGTTTTGTGTATGAAAGAATTGAATATTCATCTACAGACTGTACATCAACAGGATCAAACTTATTGATAACTTCAGTCTTGTTCATATTAATAGGGCCTGTTGTCATTCCCTCAGCCTTTTCATCACTTGTCCAAAGCATTGGTGAACGTTTATTTTCATCAGCACCTGTTCCACCAAGTCCGATTTCATCACCATAGTAAATAAATGGGCAGCCGTTTGTCATGCACAAAAGACCATGAGCCAATTTAACTGCATCTTCATCATAAGCAAGAAGTGGTGTAACTCTGTCAATATCATGATTTCCAATAAATGTAGCTTCAATTGCTGAATCAGAGTAATCTTTTAAAGCAAGCATTTCACTTTCAAATGTATCAGCAACATATTGTCCGCCATAATATGATTCTGTACCTCTTGCACCCATGATGATTGCACCATTATTCTGTGAGTTTCCAAAGTCGAATGCACTGTCAATTCCGCTTTCTACATATCTTTCATTATCAGGTGTCCATGTTTCTGCAACAATATATGCATCTTCATCTTTGCTCTTAACATAAGAATTAAACCAGTCAAGAACACCTACACATCTGTCAGCATCTCCCGAATAATACTCTTTTGCAGCATCAAGTCTGAAACCGTCTGTTCCAAGGTCTAACCAGAAATCAACGATATCTTCAAATTCTTTTCTAACATCTTCATTTTCAAGATTTAAGTCTGGCATCATCTGTGAAAATTCACCGTTATAATAATAACCGGATGAACCTACAGCATAATATTTTGAACTAACCTGTTCTTTTGTAAATGTGTAATAATCAATATATTTACAATCTGCTACGTTTGGTTCCTGTCCTTCAGGAAGATTATTTAAATATTCTTTTGCTTCCTTAAACCAAGGATGTGCTACAGATGAATGATTCATAACAAGGTCAATAATAACATTTATTCCTCTCTTATGACATTCCTCTACAAGTTCCTTATAATCATCAAGTGTTCCATATGCTTCATCAATTTCCTTATAATCAGTAACATCATACTTATGATATGATGGCGAAGGTGATATTGGCATAAGCCAGATACCTGTACATCCAAGGTCTGTATCAGTATCAGGGTCACCATCGTTGATATAATCAAGTTTTTCAATAAGGCCCTGAAGGTCTCCCATTCCATCTCCATCACTGTCATAGAATGATGCAACGAAAATTTCATAATAATTTCTGTACTTATCATCGATAACATTTTCTTCTGTCTGGATGTTTAAAGGAACTTCTGTTCCGTCAAAATCCACTTCTGCAACTGTTTCTTCCTCTCTTGCAGGAGCTGTAACCTCTTCTTTAGTTTCTGTTGTTTTTGATGTTTTCTTTGTGTCATTGCTTTTTCCGCATCCTGAAACTCCAAGTACTAAAGAGCATGAAAGAGCAAGACAAAGTGCTTTCGCTATTTTTTTTCTCATAATCTTATTCCTTTCTGTAAATTGATTTTTTTCATTTGTCATATGTTCCAAGTACATGCTTATAGGTTGTATTTGAAACAATCATATAAAATGCAAATATAAACTCTGCAACCTTTTGTCCTAAGAAAAATAAAATATATGCCGGTTCAAAAACAAATAATGATAAATATTCAAGCATAATAAGTACCGCCTGAACTTTTATTATATTCTTCATTATTACCGTAGGAAATGTTTTTTCCTCCATCCAGGTTATATCTAAAAACTCCACAAAGAGAAAAACGGTCATAATATAAATAATATCCTGGAGTAAATAAAAAAGAACATATATTATCAGTTTTCCATTATTGTTATATATTTCTATTTTTCCAAACATATTCAAAAGGCACTGAACATAAGAAATCACAAAAAGTACTACTGTGCTTATAAAAATCACATCATACCTTTTAAAATTTTCTTTTTTCAGAAAGCCTTTTTTTCTAAGCTGTACTCTCATTTTGTAATAACCATACAGCACGATGACAAATCCTATAAAATCCGGAAGTATATCAAACCTTCCATTTTTCTTTAGCATTACAGGAATGTCAATTGCCATAAGGATAAATGCTACTAAAAACTTAATCATAATTGTAATTCCTTAAGTTAAACTATTATAACTCCTTAAAGTTAAAACTTCTTTTACCATTAACATAATCATCAACAATATTTCCATTTCCTTCAAGGATATATTTGTATGTAACAAGTCCTTCTAATCCTACAGGTCCTCTTGCATGAAGTTTTCCTGTACTGATTCCAACTTCTGCACCAAATCCATATCTGTATCCGTCTGCAAATCTTGTTGAACAATTTCTATAAACTCCTGCTGAATCAACAAATTTTTCAAACTCATATGCAGTCTCGTCATTTGTAGTAATAATGCAATCTGTATGATGTGATCCGTATTTATTTATATGATCAATTGCTTCTCTTACGCTTGAAACAAGTTTTACAGAAATAATCAAATCAAGATATTCTGTCTTAAAATCCTCTTCTGTTGCATCTTCGCAATCTATTATTCCCTTTACATCCTCTGTTCCCTTAACTAAAACATTTTTTTCTTTAAATGCCTGATTAAGTTTTGGAAGTAAAGCAGGTGCCACATCCTTATGGACAAGAAGAGTTTCTGTAGCATTACAAACCGCAGTATACTGCGTTTTTGAATCAATAATTATCTTAACTGCCATATCAGTATCTAATTCTTTATCAGCGTAAATGTGGCAGATTCCATCAGCATGTCCCATAACAGGAATCTTTGTATTATTCATAATGTATTGAACAAACTCATTTGAACCTCTTGGTATGAGAAGGTCAACATATTCATGACATGCTAAAAGTCTTTGAATATCTTCTCTTGCCTGGACTAAGAATAATGAATCTGCAGGAATTCCAACAGACACAGCCGCTTCTTTAATAATCTCAAATAAAGCTTTATTTGTATTTGCAGCTTCCCTTCCACCTTTTAAAATAACACTGTTTCCACTTTTTATGCAGAGTGTAGAAATCTGCACAAGTGCGTCAGGACGGGATTCAAAAATAACACCAATAACTCCGATTGGGCATGAAATTCTTGTCAAAACAAGATCACTGTCAAGTTCCTTTTTTAACTGTACTTTTGACAATGGGTCACCCAGAGTAACAAGATCATTTATTCCCTTAATTACGCCATCAATTTTTTCTTCGTTAAACTTAAGTCTTTTTAAAACCGAATCCCTAAGTCCGTCTTCTTTTGCCTGCTCAAGGTCTTTATTGTTTGCAATAATTATCTCTTCTTTTTTTTCATTTAATGCTTTTGCTATTGCAAGAAGCGCATTATTTCTTGTTTCTGTAGAAGATGCAGCCATAATTGGCGATGCCATCTTCATTGCTTTTGCCATTTCTTCAACAGTCATATTCATCTTCCTTTCGCCTTTTTTAACTTTTTTATTATTTTATATTGCTCATTTAATAATATTTATTTTTTCTAAAACTAACAAATATAATCCCCATAAACAGAGATAAAATAATTCTTTAACATTTTCCATTCATCCATAGGAATTGCATGTTTTATTTTTTTCTCTTCTATCATGAGACTGCACAATTCATAGTTAACCCACATTACATCAGAAACTTCTTCTTCCTGTAATATGATTCCTCTCTCGTCTATGTCTCTGTTGCATACATAAACCCTTGCAAACTCACGATTAAAAAATCTTTTGCCATGATAATATGTATCCTCAAAACCAATATGGTCGCCGATATATTCTAACTCATCTTCATCTATCTTTATACCAAGTTCTTCTTCTATTTCCCTTATTGCAGCTGACTCATATTCATCTCCTGCAGTTACATGTCCTGCACTGGATATATCATAACATCCGGGATATGAATCCTTTTTCTCGCTTCGTTTCTGAAGAAGCACATCAAATCCTTCTTCTGTTTTCCTGATAATCCAGATATGCACCGTTTTGTGATACATCCCTATAGTATGGGCGATAGAACGCTCTTTTGTAAATCCTGTAGGGTAACCGTCTTTATCAAGCTCATCAAAAAGCTCAAGCTCCTTTCCGTCCAGAAACGCCGACTCAAGTCTTCTGCCATTATAAAAAAGTTTCAAAGAAAAATATTTTTTACTTTCCATAAGCTGCTTTAAAAATATTTCATCACCGGCCCATAAAGGCAGATATCCAATTATTTTATCTTTATCAACAAACTCAAGCTTCCCTTCATTACAATCATCAGTTACGTCTCCCACATATTCATCTGCCGTATATAAAAACATATATTCCGTATGATTTTCCTCATTGAATGTAACCATACCTCTCAGCTCATAATTTGTAAGCATAAGAGAACTTTCTTCATAAACTTCTCTTAACATGCACTCTTCCGGAGTTTCACCAGTATTGAAATGTCCTCCAAGTCCAATATACAAATCCTTACTTCTGTCATTTTCCTTTTTATTTCTTTTGAGCATCAGAAACTGATTATCTTTTTCAACGTAACAAAGGGTTGTTAATTCCACTTCATATTCATTATTTAAGTCTGTTTGCTTATTTTTTGATTCTGCCTGTTTATTTTTTGAATTTGCTTGTTTTTTTTCTGCACCCATGCCTTTTCCTCTGTAATTTCCAATAAATTATAGGCTTGTTTTTCTTTTTCTCTTTTTTCATATACGAAATATAAATTAAAAATTTTTAACTGGAATTTTTTCAACATCCAATGTTAATTTGTTTTAGAATTGCATCTGTTTATCAATATCTCTTAAATGTTTTTTATAAATTATTTTTATCTTGCAAATATTACATATTTCACCAATTATGCTTCCAACTATTTCATTTGAAACCCATATTTCTTTTGGTTTTCCGTTTTTAAAAATATAGTCTATAAGCAAATCAGCAAGCATTATACCCGGTTCATCAAGTGGCTTTGCTATTGAAAAATCAAATAGCTTTCCATCTTTTCCTGATACAATCATACATATTCTTGGATTTATTGCAACCGGATAATCTTCATCATCAACAACAGCATTTACATATCTTATGTCAGCTTCAAGAATAGCATCCGTTTCTTTTATTGTTCTTAAAGCATATTTAAGTTTTTTATCATTGCTTTTTAGCTTCCTAAGCTGAAAAGAAGTAAAAGGCAAAGCGCCTTCTTCTATAATTAAATCGTAATTTTCTTCCCTGATTGTAAGAATATTTCCATAACTAAATTCTATTTTTTCATAATAATATTTTTTAAGACCTTCTCTTAAAGTAAGAAGATATTCTGTAAGTCTTATAACTTCCGCCTGATTAAGCATCATTGGAAAATATCCCTGTTTGGCTCTTGAAAAATATATCCACTTATTTTTTCCTCTGAAATTATATCCAAGTTTTTTTATAATTTCATACTGCTCATCAACAATGTCACCCCTGCTGCCATAGCTCAAATACAAAGCATTCTGTTCATTCATGGCATAGCTTTCTGATATATTTAAATTTTCCCTGTCCGAAAGCAAAAACAGATTATTGAATGCATCATAACCTTCATAAACAGCAAGAACTATAGCATCCGAATCACTTCCAAGCACGGTGATAAATACACTGTCTTCTTCTCTATTCTTTTTTATTTCAAAAAAACCAATTTCATTGCAGATTTCCCAGGGTTTCAAATCACTTATATCCTCTGCAACACTATATAATTTTCTCCAATGATCAAGCTTTGCTTTTTCCCAGAGATTACCATCACTGTCTTCACTGACAATAAGCTTTAACGGCATGTCATTTTCAACTTCCTCGCTTACTTCGTCAATGGTCATCGGCATACTTTTCTCATCACTTATATACATTTTTTTCAAATGATTATTAAGTGTTTTTAAGTTCTTATTAAAAAATTTATCATTTATATTTTTTTCACCTAAGTTACCATCAAAAATCTTAGGATAATCATAATTATAATTTTCTAAAATTTCTTCTATATCCACCCTGAACTTATAGTTATCATAACCATAAGTAAACCAGTTTTGAGAATCAAAATAAGCCTCTATCAGAGTCATCATAGAATCATAATATGCATAACCTGACTCAATGTTAGAGGTTGGATTTTCTTTTATTCTGATGCTGATATGGAAAAATTCAAACTCACCTGTCTTTTTATTATCAACACCTAAAACCTTATTTAATACTACATTTAACTGTGAAAATGTAAGTTTTGAAGGAACAACAAGCCTTCTCCATACCGGTGGATGTGAATTCTTCACTGTTAACTTTAACTTATATGCTTTCATATCGATAATCTCTTAATAATTAATTTTATAATCTTTTTAGATTCTTACATTAGATTTTTTCTTTAAATTTTCATTTAATATTTTTACTTTAGATTTTTATTAAACATCTACACTAGATTTTACCCCATATTGTCAGCCATTGCAAGAAATTAAGGCACTTGTAACGTATGAATTGTTTTTTTCATTTCTACGTTACACGACATCTTTCCTGGATTCGTCTCATGTAACGTAAATTTGTCTTTTTGGCTTATCTACGTTACACCTACTTTTTTCTGAATTCGTCTCGTGTAACGTAAATTTGTCTTTTTAGCTTATCTACGTTACACTTACTTTTTCCTGTATTCGTCTCCTATAACGTAAATTTATCTTTTTGGCTTATCTACGTTACACTTACCTTTTCCTGGATTCATCTC
>FOFK01000008.1:53464-91470 GCA_900110975.1 Lachnospiraceae bacterium RM5 | reverse complement strand
TATAACGTAAATTTATCTTTTTGGCTTATCTACGTTACACTTACCTTTTCCTGGATTCATCTCTTATAACGTATAATTTGTTTTTGCTTACTTTTACGTTACAAAAGTCCTTTCCTGATCTTTCCTCCTTTAACGTATAACTTCCTTTTTTCCATTTCTACGTTACAAAACCCTTTTCACAATAAATAATACAAAGAAAAAATAAAAACAGCCAGATTCAAAGATGCTAATACATCTTTGAATCTGGCTGTTGATTTCAAATTAATCAACTTTCTACAATGCCCGTATTGCATTTAATACTGCAAGTATCATAACTCCAACATCTGCAAATATTGCAAGCCACATATCCGCAATACCAAAAGCTCCTAATATAAGGCAAAGAACCTTTATTCCTATTGCAAAATAAATATTTTCATAAACAATTCTTAATGTCTTTTTAGATATCTTAATTGCTTTTAATATCGAGGACGGATTATCATCCATCAGCACGACATCTGCTGCTTCTATTGCTGCATCTGAACCCATTGCACCCATGGCTATTCCAACATCAGCTCTTGTTAAGACAGGGGCATCGTTTATACCATCACCTACAAAGGCAACCAAACCATTCAATTTACTATTATTTATATTTCTTCTGTTATTATTGCTATCATTCAAATCTTTATCCCTGTCTATATCACTATCTCTATCCATATCCCTATTCTTACCTTCAAGAATATCTTCAAAAATCCTTACTTTATCCTGAGGTAAAAGTTCTGCATATACCTTATCCGCGCCAATTTCCTTAGCAACAGCTTCACCTATTCTTTTTTCATCTCCGGTAAGAATTACTATATTTTTAATTCCATTTTTTCTTAGAGAACTAATAGTTTCTTTTGTATCTTCTTTAATAACGTCACTGATAACAATATGTCCCTCGTATTCAGGCTTTCCATTTTTTTCAATTGCTACATGAATTGTTGTTCCGATATGATGCTTACATTTCCCACATTTATCAAAACTTACGCCAATATCCTTCATAAGTTTTTCATTACCGACATAAACCTTTTTCTCTTTAACCCTGGCAATAATTCCTTTTCCTGAAATCTCGTTAACATCCGTTACTTCACAGCCGTCATCTTCGTTTTCATAGGCAAGCTTTAAAGACATTGCAATCGGATGAGATGAATATCTTTCCACGTGTGCCGCCAAATGAAGAAGTTCTTTTTCTGCAATAGTATTTGGATGTATGGCACTTACCTCAAAAACTCCTCTTGTGAGAGTTCCTGTTTTATCAAAAACCATAGTATCCACTTTTGATAATGCTTCCAAATAGTTTGAACCTTTTATAAGAACGCCTTTTGATGATGCACTTCCAATTCCCGCAAAAAAGCTAAGGGGAATACTTATAACAAGTGCACATGGACAGCTGATTACAAGAAATGTAAGAGCTCTGTAAATCCAATCAAACATTGAAACATCTTTTGATAAAATAAATAAAACCAAAGGTGTAACAAATGCAAGTATTAGTGCAAGTACAACAACCACAGGGGTATATACTCTTGCAAATTTCGAAATAAAGTCTTCTGATTTTGATTTTCTTGAACTTGCATCTTCAACAAGCTCGAGAATCTTACTTGCAGTAGATTCATCAAATTCTTTTGTAGTCTTTATTTCAAGCACACCATTAATATTTATAAATCCTGAAAGCACCTCGTCATTTTCTTTAACCTGACGTGGCTTGCTTTCTCCTGTTAAAGCAACCGTATTTATGCTGCTTTCACCCTTTATGACAACACCATCAATAGGCACTTTTTCTCCTGGTTTAACAATAATAACACTGCCAATTTCAACATCATCAGGATCTACTTTATCTATGGAAAATTTTTCAGATTCATTTTCAGGTTCATCAGATTCATATACTTTTAAATTTGCATAATCAGGTCTGATATCCATAAGATCACTGATATTTTTTCTACTCTTTCCCACAGCATAACTTTGAAACCACTCGCCAATCTGATAAAAAAGCATAACTGCAACCGCCTCAGTGTAATCACCACTTCCTATCAATGCAAGGGCAATTGCACCAACAGTGGCAATTACCATAAGCAGACATTCATCTAGGGGCTGTAAATTTTTTATTCCTTTAAATGCTTTTATTAAAATATCGTAACCAACAATAAGGTATGGAAGCATATAAAGAAAAAATTTTAAAAGTCCTTTTGCTGGCACGAAAAACAATGCGACCATCAGAATGGCTGAAATAATAATTCTAATTAAATTCTTTTTTTGTTTTTTATTCATAATGGTCTCCTTTTTTATCTGATGTTAATTTATCTGATATTAATCTGATGTAAAAAACAAACAGTACCTAATCAACACCACTTACTTGCAAAATTCAATCCAAAATTTAATTCAAATTTCAAATTTAAATTTCTTTGTTTCTACAAGAAAATTTCGCAGTCATCCTCAACTTTTTTACAATTCTTTCTCACATTTTCCATAACTTCTTTTTTATCCACGCCATCTTCAAATTCAACTTTCATTTTTAATGTCATGAAGTTAACTACACAGTCCTTAATACCTTCTGTTTTTTTTGCAGCTTCTTCCATCTTATTTGCGCAATTAGCACAATCTACATCGATTTTGTATGTTTTACTCATAATTCTTCTCCTTCTTAAACATTTTAGATTTTTATTATTTACCATTCAAATCATACAATTAAACGATTGTTTAATCGTTTAATTTATATTAACATTTATGGCACCCTGTGTCAAGAACATTAAATAATCAATTATTTCATTGAAAAAAACAACGTTCTAAATTAATATAATTAAAGAACAGCAGCTAATGTCCCAGTTATTAAATTAATAGATATCAGACAAAAACTATTGTTTTGATTTCCAAAAATAATATTTATATAAAAACACAGGAGAAAACCATGAATGCACATACACCACACGAACATTCTACAAATTCAGAAAAAGTATTTAATTCCATGCCGGATTCAAAGACCATAGAAGGCGTTTCAGATGCACTTAGTCATTTAGGTGACCCTACCAGATTAAAGATATTCTGGCTACTCTGCCACTGCGAGGAATGCGTTATAAATATCGCATCTCTTATGGAAATGAGTTCGCCAGCTATTTCCCATCATCTTAGAATTTTGAAAAATTCAAATCTTATTGAATCAAAAAGAATTGGAAAAGAAATGTTTTATAAGGCAGCTGATACAGATATTGTTAATTTTCTTCATAAAGCTATTGAAGAAATTGCAAAAATCAATTGTCCTGACTAAATTTTTTTATAGTATTTCCTTCTCATACATTACTCAATACAACTCTTGAAATTTAATCCATATAAAAAAAAGAGATGCTTGCAATCAACAATGTACCAATCATCAATACTTAGACCAATAATCTAACGATTACAGGTCGGTACACATCGCAACACATCTCTTTTATCCCATACTATTTTATTGTCTCAACCCTGATTGTATTTGTATTTCCCGACTTGCCATTAAGCGGACCGCCGGTGAGAACTATGTTATCTCCCTTTTCGAGTTTAAATACTTTTTTTGCCTCACTCATTGCATTGTAAAACATATAGTCCACTGTATCATAAGTTGAACATATAATAGGAGTCACACCCCAGCTTAAGTTAAGCTTTCTCCATACTTTAGGATCCGTTGTCATTCCAATAATATCAACAGGACATCTGAATCTTGATACCATTCTTGCAGTTCTTCCACTGATTGAATTTACAACAATACATTTTGCGTGGACGTCAATTGCCATTGAACATGTAGAATGAGAAATCGCATCCAGGTTGTTTTTTATATTATTTTCAATGTTATTAAATCTTTTTTCATAATGAATATTTTTTTCTGTAAATGAAACCGTGTCAACCATACACTTTAACGCCTTAACAGGATATTTCCCTGAAGCTGTTTCACCTGAAAGCATAACAGCACTTGTTCCATCATATACTGCATTTGCAACGTCAGAAAGCTCTGCCCTTGTAGCTCTTGGATTATAAATCATTGACTCTAACATTTCTGTTGCTGTAATAACTCTTGTTCCAAGCATTCTGCATTTATTAATCAGATATTTTTGAACAGAAGGTACTTCAATTGCAGGAATTTCAACGCCAAGATCTCCTCTTGCAATCATGATTCCATCAGCAACTTCGCAGATATCCTCAATATTATCAACACCTGATCTGTTCTCTATCTTTGCAATGATGTCGATTTCATCTCCGCCATTTTTATCCAGAAAATTTCTTAAATCTTCAACATCCGAGCCACTTGAAACAAAACTTGCAGCAACATAATCAACATCATTTTCAATTCCAAAAAGAAGATCCTTCTTATCCTGCTCACTCAAAAAGTCATGTGTCATAACTTTATTTGGAAAGTTCATGCTTTTTCTATCAGACAGAACTCCGCCTGCTAAAACATTACAAATAGCGTCAGTTTCAGTAAGTTCAATAACTTCACAAATAACAAGTCCGTTATTTACTAAAACTTTATCTCCTATTTGCAAATCATCTATAAGATGATCATAATTTACAGATACAATATTTTCGTCTCCCTCAATATCCTTTATTGTAAATGTAAATTTATCTCCTTCTTTTAAAGTCACCTTGCCATTTTTAAATGTTTTTATTCTATACTCAGGTCCTTTTGTATCAAGCATTATCGCTATCGGAAGGGAAAGTTTCTCACGAACCTTTTTTATTAAATCAATTTTTTCCTTATGCTCTTCATGTGTTCCATGAGAAAAATTAAGTCTTGCAACGTTCATTCCTGTAAGACATAACTGTTCTAATACTTCTTCATTATCACTGGATGGTCCAATTGTACAAATAACCTTTGTCTTTCGCATAAATTACTCCTTATATAAAAACATAAAAATATTTATTAAAAAATTCTATAAGCAAATCCTCAAATAGAATTAATATAAACTTATATAAATATAACACTTAACCCCCTTAGTTACAAGAAATAAAGTTATTTCACCTGCATAATTTTCTATTTAATTCATAAGGGATTTATGGTAGAATATGTGTAAGGTATTTTGCAGTAAAAATTATAAATGGAGGCGAGACACATGTTACAACATTTAGGAAATGTTTTCTTCACAGTTCAAGCAATTGACAGAAAAGATAATCACAATGTTCCAACAATTTATCTTAATATCTATAATAAGACAACAAGACAAATCCTTGGTACAATGCGATTTAATCACGATCCAAACTATTCAAAGGTATTCAAACACATAAGAATGTCCTTTGATTTATTTGATCCAAATGATATTGATCCAAGCAGAAATAATATGCTTGAAGATATTATCATCGGAGGTTTTGTATGGATAACAATGGATAATCACTACACATACAACTTCCATCCAAGACCATATATGGTTGTTCATGATTACAAAGAAGATTCAGATATCATGAAAATGATAAATATCAAAACAATAAATATTCTTCAGAGTCTTGATTGTAAAAAAGGCGAAAGCGATAGGAATATGTATATATTCTCAAGAGAAATGACAACTCATTATCTTTCTGAAAAATTAATTGAAAGCAATAAATAAACAAATAAAAAATCCTTCAGGATTCTGGGTACATATCAATGTTTCCATTTCCTGAAGGATTTTCTTAATTTTCTAATCTTCAAAAAGACTTGTTGAAAAATATCTTTCTCCGGTATCCGGAAGAATTGTAACAATCTTTTTGCCTTTACCAAGAACACGCGCCATTCTAAGCGCAACAGATACATTTGTACCACTTGAAATTCCACAAAGAATGCCTTCTTTTCTTGTAAGAAGTCTTGTGGTTTCTATGGCTTCTTTATCTGTTACAATTTCTATTTTATCTATAAGATTCTGATCAAGAATTGATGGAATTATTCCATCACCAATTCCCATCTGCATATGTGAACCTATTGATCCGCCTGATAAAATCGCTGCATGTTCCGGTTCTGCTGCCCAGATCATAATACCAGGGTTGTATTCTTTTAAAATGGTTCCTATTCCTGTTATTGTTCCACCTGTTCCAATACCCGAGCAAAATCCATCAATCTCATCCCCAAGGTCATTAATAATTTCTTTGCCTGTGTTTTTAAGATGAGCATCCACATTATCCAAATTATCAAACTGGTTTGGAATAAAGACTTTATCATTTTTCTCTTTCATTTCCTTTGCAAGAGCAATACATTTTTCAATACATTCACCTATATTATCATCATCATGTACAAGCTCAAGCTTAGCACCATATTGCTTGATAAGAAGTCTTCTTTCCATACTTACTGAATCAGGCATTATGATAATTACTTCATATCCAAGCACTGCACCAACTAAAGCAAGTCCAATTCCCTGGTTTCCGCTTGTCGGCTCAACAATGATAGAATCTTTTTTAAGTTCACCTTTTTCTTCTGCTCTTCTTATCATATTTAAGGCAGTTCTTGTTTTTATTGAACCGCCTATATTATTTCCTTCATACTTCACATAAATATCTGCCATATCTTCAGATACTATTTTATTTAATTTGATTAATGGGGTATTCCCAACAGCCTCGAGTATATTATTATAAATCATTTTACTTTTTCCACACTACATTTTTGTATTTTTATATTGTTATATTTTTATATTGTTTTTATACTATTTTTGCATCTCTATTTTTTTACTGAAAAACCAAATTTACCAAGCTTTTCACCAAGTTCAAAATACTCACCATGAGAATATGCAACAAGACCTGCTTTTTCAAGATTAAATCTGTTTTTTTCATCCATGTACTGCTTATCAACTGTAACTGCAACAACTTCGGCAATAAACATATGATGTGAACCAAGTTCTAATATGTCTTTAACCTTACACTCAATGCTTACCGGACTTTCCATGATACCAGGTGCACTTATCTTAGTAGATTCTGACTCATGCAAAAATAATTCCTTAAATTTATCAACATCTCTTCCTGAACGGCAGCCACAAAAATCTGTTGCTCTAACAAGTGGTTTATTTATTAAATTAACAACAAATTCTCCACTTTCTTTTATAATATCATAAGAATATCTTTCCGGTCTTACTGATATTGACAACATTGCAGGGTCTGAACAGATTGTTCCTGCCCACGCAACAGTAATAATATTTGCCTTTGCATTCTCATCTTTCTTCTTGCACGATACCATAACTGCAGGTACCGGATACAACATATTTCCAGCTTTCCATGTATCTCTCATTGTACTATCTTCCTCTTTCTGTATTTTTTCATCACTAATTTTATTATGGATTTCAAACTATTTCTTCAATTTATTGAATCACGCTTCCAAGTGCCGGAATAAATTGTTTCTTTCTGGATACTACGCCCTTAAGCACAATACTTCCATTACTTGCTTCCGCGTCAAACGCCTCATTTAACATAACATCAGCACCCTGTCCAACATATAAAACTTCTGTAGACTCATCAAGAATATTTGTAAGCATAAAGAAAATCATCTTAAGATTACGATTGTTATATGTTTTATTAAGATATATTAAAAGTTTTTCTTTTATCTCTGCAAGTTCTTCAGCACTTAATGCATTTATCTGACCCACGCCAATAAGCTGGTCACCGATAGTGAACTTCTTATAATCCTGATAAAATATTTCTTCAGCTGTTTTATTCTTAAGGTTGCTTCCTGCACTAAACATATCCATTGCAAACTTTTCAATATCTATCTTGGAAACCTCTGCAAGTTTCTTTGCTGTATCTTTATCAAACTCAGTACAGGTTGGTGAACGAAACATAAGTGTATCGGACAAAATCGCTGCAAGCAGTAATCCTGCAATAGTCTCAGGAATAATTACATTCTGTTCAATAAACATCTTATAAACAATTGTTGCCGTACATCCAAGTGGTTCATTTCTAAAATAAACAGGATTCATTGTTTCCAAAGAACCAATTCTGTGATGATCAATTATTTCCAGAATCTTAGCATTTTCAAGACCTTCAACAGCCTGTGTCTTTTCATTATGATCTACTAAAATAATTTTTTTCTTCATGGCATTTAAAAGATTTCTTCTTGAAATCATGCCAACATATCTTCCCTTTTTATCTTCAACCGGGAAGTCTCTGTATCTCTTTGTTGCCATTACAGCACTTACATCATCCTTAAAATCATCAAGTTTAAATTTGATAATATTTTCTCTCGACATAAAATAACTTATTGGCATACTCTGATTTATAAGCCTTGCAACGGTATATGTATCATGTGGCGAAATAATAATTGTACAGTTCTTTTCTGTTGCAATTTTTTCAATTGTCTTTGAAACAGTTGCACCCTCACAGACAATAATACACTTTGCTTTCATTTCAATGGCACAAAGCTGGGATTCATATCTGTTTCCAAGAATAACAAGATCCCCTTCTTCTATGAAATTTTCCATCATATCCGGATTTGCTGCAGCTATTAAAACTTTTCCTTTTGTGTAATAATCATCAATATTACCACATAAAAGCTCGCCATCTAATGTATCAACAATATTTCTTATGGCAGTATGTGCTGTAGATAAAATCTTACTGTCAATAACATCCATATAAGCTTTTGCAATATCTTCAGTTGTAATAACACCTTCTAATCTATCATGTCTTGTTATTGGAAGGGTTACAACCCCAAGCTGTTTCATTAATTCCCAGGCTCTCTTTAAGGAAATCTCCCTGTTTACACCTTCAGTTTTTCTAATCTCAATCTCTTTAACCTGTGTTGCAATAGTATTGATATATTCAGGAATCTGCACTGAAAAATTATCAAGCACAAATCTTGTTTCCTCATTTATCTGACCTGCTCTTGCAGCTTTATATTCATTATCACTTATCTGATTTTTTAAATAGGCATATGCTATGGCAGAACAAATAGAATCCGTGTCAGGATTTCTATGTCCTATAACATAAATTCTCTCACTACTCATGCACTTACTCACCTTCTCCCACAACAGTTTCTACCTGCACCGTTGTTTCCATGATCTGTTTATTTGATTTATTATTATCTCTTCCTAAAATAAGTATTATAAGCAGCATAATAAGTGTATAACCAATAACAATCAAAAGCCATATAAGAGGTCCTTTGCTCTTTTCTACATATTCACCATTTGCATTAACATTTACGTTATTTTTTTTCTTCTTTCTTTTCATCACAAAACCATCCTGTACATACAATTTTATTTCTTTTTATGTTTTTTCTTTGTATGTTTTCTTTTAAGCACCTTATCCTTTTTAGCCTTTTCTTCTCTCATTCTCTGCATTTTTAAAGCTGTATTAAGGCCAAGCGGCTGTTTCTCATTATATTGTCTTCTTCTTAATACATTTCCTGTAAATAATCCACAAATTCCCATAAACAGGTAAATAAATACAAAAGAAAACATTCCCTTATCACCGCCGTAATTTATTATAACGGAAGGCACATAAAGAACAGCAATAACAATTGGAACAAGTATGTTAAAATTAAATTTAAGACCATATGAGAAATTCATAAGAAAAACTACAAATGCGCTTAACATCAAAATCAGGATAACTATAAACCCTGCTACCTTACTGCTTATTCCTGTCATAAATACTATCTTTGGAACAATATAAAACAATACAATTGAAATCACCAGTAAAATATTTAAATGCTTTACTGAATCCATATATTTTTTTGCTTTATTTGTAGCAACTAACTTTTCAACATCGGGGCTTAATTTATTTTTTGAATTACTATTGTTGTTAATATTACTCATTATTTTACCTCTTGTATACTATGCGTTGTTATTATATTTTATGCTATCCGACATAAATATCTGCATAAACATCTGATTATGAAAATAGCACTACATAATAATACTACATATTGCTACAAATTTCCAATTTTTACAAGGTGATTTTATATGGACTGGATAAATCTCTCAAAATCCATCTTTCCTTTTGCATCTCTTTTGAATACACCAGCATCTAAGAGAATCATCTCAAATACCCTGCCAATCTCTCTTTTAAGAACCATATCCGCACTCTTCTTATCAAGGCTTACAAATTCTTCCATTGGCATATCATCTAAAAATCCTTTTACCCATGAGCAATGTTTTTTGATATTATCATTATCAGCCATTTCACCAAATATATTTTTTATGGCTTTTTCTTTTATGGTTTCGTAATTTCTTGCTTCCTCATCAAGCTCACAGATATATTTAACCATAAGTTTCTTAATCATGGTCATTTCTGTATATAATCTTCCAGGAAGTATAGCAAGTCCCATAACCTCGATAAGACCGATATTTTCTTTCTTGATACTATGCCATTTTTCATGGGAATGGAATACACCAAATGGATATTCCTTAGTAGTTATGGCATTTCTAAGCACAAGGTCAAGTTCATATCTGTCCCCTCTTTTTCTTGCTATAGGAGTAATTGTATTATATTCTGCATAAATAAATGCATCTTCATCCGTATAAGATTTCCACGTCATAAGTATCTTATCAGCGAGTCTTATAATCTCTTCTTTATCTCTTGATAAAAGTCTTATAACTGACATCGGCCACTTAACAATACCAAGGTCAACATTTTTAAAACCATTGATTCTGAATCTTTTTTCCATAGGTGCTTTTGCCATTGCAAATTCATAATTACCACCCTGAAAATGTTCATGTGAAAGTATTGAACCACCCACTATTGGAAGATCCGCATTCGAACCAACAAAGTAATGTGGCAGAAAATCAATAAAATCAAAGAGTTTTGCAAAAGTATCCCTGTTAATAACCATTGGCACATGCTCATTATTAAGCACTATGCAATGCTCATTATAATAAACATATGGGGAATATTGTAAAGACCAGTCCTGATCCTGGATTTTAATTCCTATTAATCTGTGATTACTTCTTCCCGGATGGTTTGCCCTTCCATAATATCCTTCATTTTCAACACAAAGAAGACATTTGGGATAATCAAGACTTTTCTCTTCTTTTGCTTTTGCTATATCTCTTGGATCTTTTTCAGGTTTTGATAAATTTATTGTTATATCAAAATTTCCATACTCACATTTATATTTCCATTTCAAATCAGCAGTAATTCTGCCTCTTCTTATGTAATTCGTATCCTTACTGAATGTATAAAACCAGTCCGTTGCTTCTCTTTTATCTACATGATAAAGATATTTAAATCTTTTATTTACCTCAGATGGACGTGGTGTCATTATATTCATAATATGCGAATCAAATAAATCCTTTAAGCCAACCGTATTTTCCTTAATAATTCCTTTTTTACATGCATAATTATCAATAACAAATAAAAGCTTTGTAAGGAAACTTCCAAGATCATAATCGCTTTCAAAAATCGACATATTTCTTGAAGCATTAATAACATCTTTTCTTTTTCCTTTATATTCCTCAATTCCAAGCTCATGTAAAATAGTATTAAGGACATAATTTATATCTTCACGCCAGATTAATTTTCTTGAAACAGCATATCCTACAAGTGTTGTAACAGCCCAGTAAATCATTCTTTCATCGATTACATCTGAGCATTCATCAATACTAAGTTTTGACGGACCGCCCCCGACTTCTAATTCAAAAAATTCCGCATCAAGTCCTGTTTCTTTTTTACATACTTCTGAAATATGCTTTTTAAATTCATCTTTTTTATCTTTCTCCACAAGTGAAATCGTACATCTTCCATATCCTCTTCCACTTATTTTAGAACCTACGCATCCGTCAACATCATATGCCGCCTTAATGATTACATCCATCAAATCATCTGATGCCCTGAATTCATATTTCAAAGAAAGAAAAGATTCTTTCATAATCTCAGATATTCCATCAACATCTTCTTTTTCAATAAGACTTGCAACTTCTTTTACTCTCTCATTTTCATTAATAATATATTTTGCTCTCCTGTATATTATCTCATTATGAAAAAGCTCTTTATTTTCCTCTAATTCTTTATTACTGACATCACAAAGACAGTCCACTTTTAATTTCTTCTGAAGAATTTTCAAGGCACTAAGACATTCATCATTTCTTACATCATAAAAAGAATAATCAGGTATGTCTGTTTTCTTAACATCTGCAATCAAAACACAAAACTCATTTAAATTAATATCGATTTCTTTATAATCATATGTTTTTGTATCAAAAAGAAATGCCTTGTTTGATTCACCCATTGCAACAGTTAAATAGTCAACTGTACTACAGTTTTCATCAATATATTTTTTCTGTGCATTTTCACATATTTTTGCAAGAGTAAGTTTATCAAGATTAAATTTAAACATATCATTTATGGCAAATGCTGTAGCCATCTGGAAAGATTCCGAAGAAGAAAAGCCTGAACCCACAAATACATTTCCATAATACATAAGGTCTAGTCCGTTTTTAACCTCATATCCCGAATCATTAAAAGACTTAATAACCGCCTTAACATGATTTACCCAGTCATCAATAGAATCTTCATGTAATTCATTTAAATTAAAAACACAAACTCCGCTTTTTGGCTTATTTAACGAATATACTCTTACAATCTTATTTTTTCTTTTCTTTGCAATAATATATGTACCACTCTTAAGTGCACAAGATAGTACATTTCCTCCATTTTTTTCAAGGTAAGCCCCTATTAAATTTATTTTTCCCGGTGCAAAATAAACACTTAACTTCATCCCATCACATCCCTATTCTTATTTTTTTAATTATTTTTCATTTTTCCCTGGTTTTCTATTTTTTTGATACTGCAATCTTGATAACTTTATATGCCCCATCATACAGTCCATATTTTTTGTTTAATATAATATTGTCACACATATCCTTTAACATAGCTTCATCCTTTGCAAACATTTTTATCATCTGCAAAACGTGTTTTAAATCCCTGCATTCAAAAGTTCCATCACCCATTTCCGCAGAATGAATGGCTCCCCATTTTTCATGTCCACCAATTCTTGGAAGGAAAATCTTTGGTATCGGATAAAATGCAAGTTCACTAGGTTTTGTAATCAGTACATCACTTATTCTCATTAACAGATTTGTACAATATACTGCCTCAAAAATATTTTCATGCATAAAAAAGTGTATTCCATTAAGATTTTCATCATAACATTTTTCTATAAATTTCTTAGTTTCTTCCCAATCATTAAAATGAGTTTGTCCAATATCATTTAAATCTTCTATCTCATTTTTAAGTTTATTAAAGACATTCAGATAATCCCCTACATTCACAAATAAAACCACTTTTTCTTTTTTTATTGCAGGCAAAAGATATTTTATAATATCCTTAAACATCTTCATTCCTGCCCCTGCTCCACCAATTGTAAGCAAAAATCTGATTTTACCATCATTAAACCTTTTAATTCTTTTTTCACAATCTTTTTCAACATTACTTACAAGTTCATGATCTATGTAATGTCCTGTATATATAAGGCTTTTTTCAGGCATAGGCTTTAATATTCTTTCTTTATCCATACCATTCAACACCCTGTATCCCATATAAGAATTATGTGTCTGTATTGTATGAATACTTCCTTCTGATAAATGAAGAGCCATAGGCCAGTTATCAGGAATTGCATTTACAACCCTCTCCATTCCTGCATGAATCGCTGCCTGAGCCGGCCATACATGTGTTGCAACTACAGGAATATCCTTTGGAATATTTTTAAATACACTACTCATTAATTCAGCTTTTTTCTGATCTGCCGCATTATAACTTAATTTTTTAAATCCTTCGTAATTCATAGGCTCCCAGACAAGTTTATTAAACACTTTTGATTTTTGCGACATACGAGAACCCATGGAATATAAGTCATTCTGTGAGCTTATTACTTTTGTACATACCGTGTCTTCATATGAATTTAAATCCATCCAGTATGGCTTATATCCTAAAGCATTTGCACAGCTTGCCATAGCCATTGAGATTCTGTAATGACCAAATCCCATTCTTATATTCCCAACAATTACCCCCTTTTCTTTATCAATATCTTTACATCCACACTCTAAATTTTCCTTATCAGTACTTTCACCTTCACCCTCTTTTTTATTTTTAATAATAATATTCTTTACTCCAAGAACATCTCCTATATGCTCATTATCTTTTACGATAACATCATATTCCTTATCAGTATCATCCCCGAATTTCTTTTCATAACCTCTTTTTGATTTTAATGCTTTTTCATAATCCCTTTGACTGATGCTGTTTCCAAATATAGTTTTTGCCCTGTCTTCCATATAAATCCCTCCTTGAAAACAAACAAATTACCATCAAACTTTTAATTCACTTACTTGACTTCAATTCCACTTATTAAAATATTTACAACTTCGGAAAGAGCTTTATCATAAGTAAGACCATTTTTTATAAGTACATCACTTGAAAAGAAATGTTCAATTGATGCTTCTAACATACTTTTAAAAATAGGTATATCTATTGGTTTAATTTTATTTTCAACTATACCCTGTTCAATAATGGCAATAGTTGTTTCCCAATCTGATTCAAGTCTTTTTGAAACATGCTTATAAATTCTTGGATATCGGTCTGCCAGAATATAAAGATTTCTAATATCCATGGCTCTGTATTCTTCCGGCATAGCCTGCAAAATCCTTCTTAATTTTTCCACGATATCTATGCTATCATCACGAAGAATTTCATCTTCAGCGGCTTTTATATTATTAAAACAATAATCAACCATTGAAATCATCAAATCTTCTTTATCTTTAAATACAATATATATGGTCTTTTTACTTATTCTAAGCTCATGCGCAATATCATCTAAAATGAATTTAACGCCTTTTTTTGCATATAGGGCAACTGCAGCTTCCAAAATTTTTACTTTCAATTCTTCATTATTTTTTTTCTTTTTGGATAAGCTGTCTTTTTTCTTTAATTCTCTTTTGAATCTTTCTTCAAAAATTTCCCTATCCATCTCTCTGTTTGACAACTTGGTTTCCTCCTTTTTTTAAATTTCAGCACCATATTAATATCTATATTTTTTGTCTGTAGCAAGTATTATCTATAATTTTATCAAAGTATATTTTTTAATACAACAAAAGAATTATTAAATTTTAGTTTCCTTATTCCTAGATTTTCCACTAGTAATGTAGATATCCCATTTTCTCATATCTACGTTACTTCACTCTTTTTCCATGCAAATTTCTTGTAAAAAAAATTGGCAAAGAATCTATTTGGGGATTCTTTGCCAATTTCTATTTTTTAAAGCCTACGCTTAACACTTCACTAATCTCTCATAAAAATATCTCTTGTGTATACTTTATCTTTTACATCATCAAGACATTCATCATATCTGTTTGCAATGATTGCATCACATTCTTTCTTAAATACTTCAAGATCATTTACTACTTTGCTTCCAAAGAATGTTTCGCCTTCTTCAAGTGTTGGCTCAAATATAATAACCTTAACACCTTTAGCTTTGATTCTCTTCATTACGCCCTGGATAGAGCTCTGTCTGAAGTTATCTGAATTACTCTTCATTGTAAGTCTGTATACACCTACTGTAACATCTCCTAAATCAAGTCCTTCAATATCAACTGCTGTTACACCTGATTTTTCAAGTACTTTTGTTGCGATGAAGTCTTTTCTTGTTGAGTTTGAATCAACAATTGCCTGAATAAGACTTTGTGGAACATCTTTATAATTTGCAAGGAGCTGCTTTGTATCCTTTGGTAAACAGTATCCGCCATATCCAAAAGATGGATTGTTATAATGAGAACCAATTCTTGGGTCTAAACAAACTCCATCGATAATCTGTTTTGTATTAAGTCCCTTAGATTCAGCATATGTATCCAATTCATTAAAATAGCTTACACGAAGTGCAAGATATGTATTTGCAAAAAGCTTAACTGCTTCTGCTTCTGTAAAGCCCATGATTAATGTTTCAATATCTTCTTTGATTGCACCTTCCTGTAATAAAGAGGCAAAATCTTTTGCAGCCTGCATAAGAGTTTCATTTTCAGTATCTGTTCCAACAATAATTCTTGATGGATATAAATTATCATAAAGTGCCTTTGATTCTCTTAAAAACTCAGGACTGAAGATAATTCTGTCTGTTTTATATTTTTCTCTGACAGACTTTGTATAACCTACAGGAATCGTTGATTTTATAATCATTATTGCATCTTTATTAACTTCCATTACAAGTTCAATAACAGCTTCAACTGCTGATGTATCAAAGAAATTCTTCTTTGAATCATAATTTGTAGGAGCAGCAATAACAACAAAATCAGCTTCTGAATATGCTTTCTTTCCATCCAAAGTTGCTTCTAAATTCAAATCTTTTTCTGCAAGATACTTTTCAATATAATCATCCTGAATAGGAGATTTACGATTATTAATCATATCAACTTTTTCTTTTATGATATCTACAG
This sequence comes from Lachnospiraceae bacterium RM5, assembly GCA_900110975.1. Classification (GTDB taxonomy): domain Bacteria; phylum Bacillota; class Clostridia; order Lachnospirales; family Lachnospiraceae; genus Bovifimicola. The sequence goes on along the minus strand of FOFK01000008.1, from coordinate 75,127 downwards.
CATATACTTTATGATGTTGTGATAATAATGTTGCTATTGAAAGACCAACATAACCTGTTCCTGCTACAGCTATTGTAATATCTTTTTTCATTTTAAACCTCTCTCTCATATTCGTATATTTTAGTATGATCCGTCATCTATAAATACATTTAGTACTGTCTTACAAAGGATCTTTAAATCAAGCCATACACTCCAGTTAGCTATATATTCAACATCCAAGGCTACAACCTTGTCAAATTCTGTTATGTTGCTTCTACCACTAACCTGCCACATTCCTGTAATTCCAGGCTTTATGGACATTCTCTTTCTATGTTCAAGGTCATATTTTTCCCACTCATCCTCCGTTGGCGGTCTTGTACCTATAATACTCATATCGCCTTTAAGAACGTTGATAAACTGAGGGAATTCATCAAGAGAATGTTTTCTAATAAAGTTTCCAATTCCTTTTCCGTTTTCCCCACCAATAATTCTTGGGTCATTTTCAATCTTAAACATAAGTCCGTCAGAAACTTTATTTTTAGCCATAAGCTCTTTTTTTCTTTCTTCAGCATCCATATACATGCTTCTGAACTTATACATCTTAAATCTTCTTCCGTTTTTACCGATTCTTGTCTGTTTAAAGAAGATTGGTCCTGGAGACTGTATGTAAATTATTGGTCCAATGAATATACATAAAATAAGCGTAAATAAAACACCTACAAGACCACCGATAATATCTGTGCATCTTTTTATGATTACTTCAGAAACAGTTGCAACTCTTAATGCAGATGAAACAGTTACACATTCACCTATCATGTCAACAACCTGTCTCTTTCCGATTTCATTCATCATAATACCGATGTTTTCGTGCATTGTAACACCCATTACAGTACATCCATAAACAAGTTTCTTTTCAAATTCCCTGTCATTTTTTTCTTTAAGGGAAATAAATACTTCATCAACCCATTCCCTGCATAAATAATCAAGGACATCATCTTTTGTCGCAACAATTTTTATACCGTTAATTTCTTTACCAAGCTTAGAATCATCATCAACAAGCACCATTCCTATGATATCATATGCACCATGATTTTTACTTAAAACACCTTTTTTAACTTCTTTTAAATCATTTTTATCAGTAATAACAAGCATTCTTGGTCTTCCGGCACTGACAATAAATAATTTAAATTTCTTTACAATTTTTTTCCAGATAATGCGTTCTGTAAAAATAAATATAATTCCAATAACCCATGTCAAAATAAATATTGATCTTGAATAATATTTTGTAACACGAATCAGGAAAATAAAAACAATATAAACACATGTATCATATGTTACTTTATATACAGTATATTTAAATTCTTTCTTTGCATCTCTTCTCAATATATCATCAAATTTTGATGTGATTATTGATACAAAAAAATCAATAAAAGGTATAAAGATAAGACCTATAACATAGGTTCCGTCTTTAATCCAGATATCATTGGTTTCATGCATTACATATCCTCTTAAATAAAACGCAAATAGATATGCTAATTCAATGAAAAGCATATCTAATGCGATAAAGTCTATATGCATTAACCACCTTGATGTTTTTTTCTGGTACATCCGAGATCCTCCAAACATTTATCAATGTGTTAATGTTATTCCTTTTTTCATCTTGTCCTTTATACGATCATAAAAAGCTAAATAAAATTATTTTTTATCTTTAGATGCTTCTTCATTTTCGTATGAGCCGTATGAATAATTTCCATAACCATAGTAACCACCATAATAGCCACCATAGTATTTACCATAATATCCTTTACCTTTATCCATAGGAACTTTATTTAATGCAACACCAAGTATTCTGCTTCCTGATGTTTCTAACTGTTCCTTAGCTCTTTCAACAAGTTTGTAACTGATATCACCTGAACCTACAACCATAACAACACCATCACATTCTTTACCAATGATAGCACCGTCAATTACTGTTCCAACAGGTGGTGTATCTATAACGACATAATCATATGCCTGTCTTAACTGCTTAACTAATTCTCTGAAGTATACACTTTCAAGAAGTTCTGCAGGGTTTGGAGGTACAATTCCTGAAAATACCATGTGAAGATTCTTAACATTTGTTTCACATACTACTTCATCAAAACTGTTAACTCCAGAAAGATAATGTGTAAGACCTTTTACCTGCTTTGAAATTTTATATCTTCCTACTAATACTGACTTACGAAGATCAGCATCAATAAAGATTACTCTCTTACCAAGTTCAGCAAGGGAAATAGCAAGGTTTAAAGAAAGAACTGACTTTCCTTCATTTGGTACTGTTGATGTAATACCAATAACTCTTACATGTCTTCCACTAAACTGTATGTTACTTCTAAGCTTTTTATAAGCTTCAGAAATATTCTTTGAAATTCTGATATCTTTGTTAGTAGGAATAACCTGTCCGTTCTGTCTTAATTTTAACTTATTCTTTTCCTTCTTCTCAGGATCATTTTCATATAAGCCTTCTTCAATATTTTCTTTATAAGGCATATTAGCAAGAACACTAAGACCAATCTTATTTTCAACGTCTTCCTGTGTCTTGATACTGTCGTCTAACATAAATCTAAGCACAACTATTGCACATGCAATAAAAATACCAATTAACATACCAAGTAATGTATTTCTGCTTACGTTAGGACTTGAAGGAGATGTTGGAGTAACAGCTCCTATATCACCATCAATAGCTTTAACTGTATCAACGCCGATGATACCCTGGATATGCTTAATAGCTGCATCCCTGATAGAATCAGCAAGATTCTTTGACATTACAGGATCCGGATCAGTTACTGTTATTGTTAAAATACGTGTATCAGTTGGTGATGTAACAGATACCTTTGAAGCAAGTCCTGAATATGTAAGATCTAAACCATATTCATCAATTACTGATTTCATAACAGGTTTACTTGTAATCATATATGTATAATCTTTTACAAGAAATGTACTTGACTGAAGATCACTTACACTAACGCTCTTTCCGTCAGTTGTAGTATTTCCTGTACCACTGTTTTCATTCATAACAAGAATCTGGGTAGATGCACTGTAAAGTGGAGTTATAACAAATTTAGAATAAACAAATGCAATAACTGCCACACAAAGTCCAAGCAGAATTATAAGAATCTTATTTACCCATAAGAGTCCAAAAATCTGTCTTAAATCAATTGTTTCTTCATCCTGTGTCTTCTTTGCTATATTGTTGTTGTTGATTATCGCCGGTTTTCTAGGTGTAACAGGCGCATTTTCTAAAATTTTTCCAGGAGTCTGACCAATATCGTCCTGAAAAAACTTTTCATCAGTCTGATTACTCATATTTTTCCCTTTCTGATATATCTCTTTTTGTATACAGCCTTTCATAAAATTTATACATTTATACAAATGTAATATATAGCAAAGCTACATATAGAATTCATATGAAACCACCCGATGCAAGCAAGCTTGCATGTGTGGTTTCATACAAATTCCACATGTCACTTCGTGACATGTACATTTGTATTTTATAGCTGCATTATATTTTTTCACAAAAACACTCAAATTAGATTATAATCAAAAACTTTATAATACTCAACCATATTATTTATTTTTTTATCTAAACTCTCACCTTATCAAGATGCCAGATTTCATCTACGTACTGTTCTATTGTTCTGTCTGATGAGAATTTTCCTGCATTACTTATGTTCATTAAAGCTGATTTTGCCCACTTAGATTCTTTCTTATATGCTTCGCTGATCTTTTTCTGAGCTTCTGCGTAAGATCTGAAATCCTTTAAGATAAAGTATCTGTCAGCTCTGTCAGTAACATTTGTATTTAATAATGAATCATATATCGGTCTGAATAATTCAGGATTACCTGGTTCATAAAATCCATTAATTAACTGCATAAGAACTTTTCTGATTTCCATATCATTATTGAAAATATCCATTGGATTATATCCTCCGTTATTTTCATATCCGATAACTTCATCAGAACTCATACCAAAGATAAATGCATTCTCTTCTCCGGCTTCCTCAACAATTTCAATATTAGCTCCATCCATTGTTCCAAGTGTAAGTGCACCATTTAACATAAATTTCATGTTTGACGTTCCTGATGCTTCTTTACTTGCTGTTGAAATCTGCTCACTTACATCAGCAGCTGCAAAAATCATTTCAGCATTTGAAACTCTGTAATTTTCAATAAATACAACTTTTATCTTTCCATCTATTGAAGCATCATTGTTAATTACATTTGCAACATTATTTATGAGTTTAATTGTAAGTTTTGCAATTCTGTATCCTGCTGCTGCTTTTGCACCAAAGATAAATGTTCTTGGATAGAAATCCATATCAGGATGTTCTTTTAATTCATTATAAAGATACATAACATGAAGAATATTAAGAAGCTGTCTCTTATATTCATGAAGTCTCTTAACCTGTACATCAAAGATAGATCTTGGATTAACATCAACTCCGTTATGCTCTTTAATATATTTTGCAAGTCTTACTTTATTCTGATATTTAATATTCATAAACTCTTTCTGAGCTTTTTTATCAGATGCATAAATTTCAAGATTCTTCAAATGTGGAAGGTTTGTAATCCAGTCATTTCCAATCTTTTCTGTAATCCAGTCAGCAAGTAATGGATTTGCATGTAATAAGAATCTTCTCTGTGTGATACCATTTGTTTTATTATTAAATTTCTCCGGCATCATTTCATAGAAATCTTTTAATTCCTGATTCTTAAGAATTTCTGTATGAAGTCTTGCAACACCATTTACTGAATATCCTGCACAGATTGCCATGTTAGCCATCTTAACCTGTCCATCATAAATAATTGCCATCTTTGCAATTTTTTCCTGGTTTCCAGGATATTTAGCCTGAATCTGGAGAACAAATCTTCTGTTAATTTCTTCAACTATCTGATAGCATCTTGGAAGAAGTCTTGAGAATAATTCAATAGGCCATTTTTCCAATGCTTCGCTCATGATAGTATGATTTGTATAAGCACAAGCCTTTGTTGTCACAGCCCATGCATCATCCCAGCTTAATTTATATTCATCCATTAATATTCTCATAAGTTCTGCAACTGTAATTGTTGGATGAGTATCATTTAACTGGAATATAACTTTTTCATGTAATTTCTTAACATCATCATGTGATTCAAGATATTTTTTTATAGCTGTCTGAATACTTGCTGATACAAAGAAATACTGCTGTTTAAGTCTTAATTCTTTTCCTGCATAATGCTCATCATTTGGATATAATACTTCAACAATATTTCTTGCAAGCATTTCCTGTTCTGTTGCTTCCTGGAAATCACCTTTGTTAAATGAAGCAAGATTTAAATGTACAATTGGTTCTGCATCCCAGATTCTTAATGTATCTACAACATTCGAACCATAACCTACGATAGGCATATCATAAGGAATAGCTCTTACAGAACGATAATTTTCATGTATGAAATTATCTCTTCCATTTTCATCTTTTTCAATTCTTATGTATCCGCCAAACTTAACTTCACAGGCATATTCATCTCTTTTAACTTCAAAAGGATTGCCGTTTTTAAGCCAGTTATCAGGAACTTCCACCTGATAACCGTCTTCTATTTTCTGTTCAAACATACCATATCTGTATCTTATTCCACATCCATAAGCAGGATATCCTAAAGTTGCAAGGGAATCTAAGAAACATGCTGCAAGTCTTCCAAGTCCACCATTTCCAAGTGCCGGATCCGGTTCCTGATCTTCAATTGCATTTAAATCCAAATCGAGTTCTTCAATAGCACTTTTAATTTCTTCACTTGCAGAAAGATTAAGTATAAGATTTCCAAGTGTTCTTCCCATTAAGAATTCCATCGAAAGATAATATACTGTCTTTGCATCCTGGTTAATAAATTCTTTATGGGATTTTATCCACTTATCCATAATATAATCTTTAAGCGCATAAGCAACACCCATATATTTATCATACTGTGATGCTTCCTCAATATTCTTTCTTGAATAAATCTTTACATAATCTTTTACAGACTTTTTAAATTCAGTCTTATTGAACTTAGCCATGTTTTTTTCCTCATTTCTATTTAATTACATATGTGTAAATTTTTTAAATTAATTTTTCTTTACACCGAGTGTAACCTTATTTCCATTAATGTTCCACTCTTTTGAGTATCCATCCATGCTGTCAACTTTAATATCATCTGCTAATACTTCAGATTTTATTTCATCTAAATTGTTGTTTATAACTTTTGCAACTTCATCACTGTCTTTTACATAAACTATGATTCTGTCCATAACTTCAAATCCGGCTTCTTTTCTCATAGTCTGGACTTTACTGATTATTTCTCTTACAAAACCTTCTTCTAATAATTCATCTGAAAGGTTTGTATCAAGTACAACAGTAATTCCCTTATCACTCTGGGATTCATAACCTTCTTTATTTGCAATATCAATAAGTAAATCTTCTTTTTCAAGAACAACTTCACCACTAGGAAGGTTAAGTTTTAATGCTCCTGTTTCATTTACTTCATCCATAGCATCATTTCCATCAATTTCAGAAAGTGCATTTCTTATTTCACCAAGCTGTTTACCAAATTTTGGTCCAACAGTCTTAAGCTGAGGTTTGAAGCTGTATGTTGATAATTCTCTTACATCATCAGTAATCTTAGCATTCTTAACATTTAATTCATCAGCAATGATATCAAGATAGAACTCTGATAAATCAAAATCTGCCTTAATAAACATATTTCCGATTGGCTGACGATTCTTTATTCCTGAAAGATTTCTTGCAGCTCTTCCTAAAACTACAACATCTAAAAGGTTACCCATATTCTTTTCCAATTCTGCATCCACCATATTTTCATCGCATACAGGATAGTCAAGAAGGTGTATAGATTCAGCTGCATTTTCATCTATAGATCTTACAAGGTTCTGATAGATTTCTTCTGTCATAAATGGAATCATTGGTGCTGCTGCCTTTGAAATAGTTACAAGGCAGTTGTAAAGTGTAAGATAAGCATTTATCTTATCCTGTTCCATTCCTTTTGCCCAGAATCTTTCTCTTGAACGTCTTACATACCAGTTACTTAAATCATCAACGAAACTGTCAAGTGCTTTTCCTGCTTCAGGAATCTTATAATTTGAAAGGTTGTTATCAACTTCCTTAACTGTTGAGTTAAGTCTTGATAATACCCATTTATCCATAACTGATAATTTATCATATTCAAGCTTATAATCATTTGGATTGAAATTATCAATATTTGCATATAAAACATAGAATGCATATGTATTCCAAAGTGTTCCCATGAATTTTCTCTGTCCTTCAACAACAGCTTTATCATGGAATTTATTTGGAAGCCATGGCGCTGAGTTTACATAGAAATACCATCTGATTGCATCTGCACCAAATTTTTCCAATGCATCAAAAGGATCTACTGCATTACCTTTTGATTTACTCATCTTCTGTCCATTTTCATCCTGAACAAGTCCAAGAACGATAACATTTTCATAAGGTGCTTTATCAAAAAGCACTGTTGATTCAGCCATTAATGAATAGAACCATCCTCTTGTCTGATCTACAGCTTCTGAAATAAACTGTGCCGGGAACTGACTTTCAAATAATTCTTTATTTTCAAATGGATAATGGTGCTGTGCAAATGGCATTGCTCCACTGTCAAACCAGCAGTCAATTACTTCAGGTACTCTCTTCATAGGTTTGCCACAATGTGGACAAGGAATCTTAACTTCATCGATATATGGTCTGTGAAGTTCGATATTCTTTGCATTTTCATCACCTGATAATTTTGCAAGTTCTTCTCTGCTTCCTACTGATAACTGCTCACCACAGTCTTCACATTCCCAGATATTAAGAGGAGTTCCCCAATATCTGTTTCTTGAAATACCCCAGTCCTGGATATTTTCAAGCCAGTTACCAAATCTTCCTTCACCGATATTCTTAGGAATCCAGTTTACTGTCTTATTGTTTGCAACAAGTTTATCCCTTACTTCTGTCATTTTGATAAACCATGACTCTCTTGCGTAATAGATAAGTGGAGTATCACATCTCCAGCAATGAGGATATTCATGTTCAAACTTAGGTGCGTCAAATAATTTTCCTTCTTTATCAAGGTCTACTAATACTTCTTTATCAGCCTTTTTAACAAATAATCCGGCATAAGGAGTATCCTCAGTCATCTCACCTTTTTCATTAACAAACTGCACAAATGGAAGGTCATAATTTCTTCCAACCCTGCCATCGTCCTCACCAAATGCAGGAGCGATATGTACGATACCTGTACCGTCTGTCATTGTTACATAATCATCGCATGTGATATAGAATCCTTTTTTATGAGTCTTATCAGCTCTTACTTTTGTACATTCAAATAATGGCTCATATTCTTTTCTTTCCAAGTCTTTACCTGTAAATTCTTTTAAGATTTCATAAGCCTTAACATTTTCTTCTTCATTTCCAAGTTTTCCAAGAATTATATCAAGTAAAGCTTTTGCCATATAATATGTATATCCGTCATTTGCCTTAACAAGTACATATGTCTCTTCAGGGTTTACGCAAAGTGCAACGTTACTTGGAAGTGTCCATGGAGTTGTTGTCCATGCAAGGAAATATGCATCTTCTCCTGTAACTTTAAATCTTACAATTGCAGAACGTTCTTTTACTGTTTTATATCCCTGTGCAACCTCCTGCGAAGATAAAGGTGTACCACATCTTGGACAATATGGAACTACTTTAAAACCTTTATATAAAAGTTTTTTCTTCCACATTTCATTGAGTGCCCACCACTCTGATTCAATATAATCATCATTGTATGTTACATAAGGATTGTCCATATCTGCCCAGAATCCAACTGTACCTGAGAAATCTTCCCACATTCCTTTATATTTCCATACAGATTCTTTACATTCTTTAATGAATGGTTCCATACCATAATTTTCAATCTGGTCTTTTCCATTCAATCCTAATTTCTTTTCTACTTCAAGCTCAACAGGAAGACCGTGTGTATCCCATCCAGCTTTTCTAGGTACATACTTACCTTTCATTGTCTGGTATCTTGGAATCATATCCTTAATAACTCTTGTAAGAACATGTCCGATATGTGGCTTACCATTAGCAGTTGGAGGTCCATCATAGAAAGTATATGTTTCTCCTTCTTTTCTGTTTTCCATACTCTTTCTGAATATGTCATTGTCTTTCCAGAATTTTTCGATTTCTTTTTCTCTTTCAACAAAATTAAGATCAGTTGATACTTTTTTGTACATAACAATCTTCCTTTCTATATTTTTTGAAAATAATAAAAAAAGGTCGCCCTGTAAAAGGACGACCTAAAATCGTTAACCACCTGTTTACAGCTGTACGGCTTTCGCGATACAGTTGTTCTCTTACGCGGAACCTAACGTTAGCTTCTACTCTTTGACATATAACATCCGTCAAATTTCTGGCTACTGCTCAAAAGGGATTTTCATAACAAAACTACTCTTATGTCTTTTCACCAGCCAGACACTCTCTGAAAATTTCATTTTGTACTACTTTCTTCGTCAACGCATTTTCTTTATTATTTACTTTTAAAATTACATTTAAAAATTATACTAATTATGTAACCAAATGTCAATTTAATTTACCAAAATTATGTATATACAATTAACTAAAATTATACATATACCTCATCTTTTATATCTTCATCAACCTCAAGCATAATCTCGGCAAATTCCGGATCAAACTGGGTTCCCTTACCTTTTTTAATCTCAGCTCTTACTTCATCCCTTTCCATGGCCTTTCTGTAACTTCTGTTTGATGTCATTGCATCATACGCATCGGCAACGCTAATAATCCTTGCTATCTCAGGATTTTCTTCTCCTTTAAGACCTCTTGGATAACCTTTACCATCATATCTTTCATGATGTCCATAAGCTCCAACACCTATATTTTCAAGCTGTGATAAATTCTTTAAAAGATCATATCCAATACCGGGATGCTTCTTAATAACATCGTATTCATCATCAGTAAGCCTTGATGTCTTATTTATAATTTCATCTGGAACACCAATTTTGCCTATGTCATGCAAAAGTCCTGCGTAATAAATATCTCTTTGCTCACTCTTAGATTTCCCAAGTCTTTTCGCAATTTCTCTTGAATATTTTGCTACTCTTAAAGAATGACCATTTGTATATTTATCTTTTGCATCCACCGTTCCTACCAGAGTTTCTATTACCTGCTTTGAAAATTCTTCTTTGTTTTTGAATGCAATTTCAAGTTTAGCCGCCATGTCATTTATACCTTCACCAACAATGCCAACCTCATCTTTATGAATTCTCTTAACTCTTGCTGATAAATCACCCTTTGAAATTTTTTCTACAACATGGCTTGTTTTACTTAAACTTCCGGTAATATAAATAGCAATCAGTGTAAGTATAAGTGTAATAATACCACATGAAATTCCTGCAATCTTAATAATTGATTCTTTAATTTTACTTTCAGCTTCATTAATCTGGGTCTGATAACCATATACATCAAGAAGAGCAACCGGCACTTCATCTTCATCATAAATTACGGTTATGGCATCAATATAGTAATCCGCCTGACTGAAACTTGTAAATGAATATGTATTTGTCTCTCCTATTCTTGATTCATACATAGTCTCAGGATTTTTAAGGAAATAGGTATTTAAAAACAACTCTTCCGTTCCGGGATAATCAACTGCAAGATAATGCAACCCATCAGGATTATAAAGGCTGAGCTCAAATGTAATATTTTCTATAGAGCCTGCGTTTGCATTAACAGCTTCATCAAAATTTTTCTTTAATTTAGCATAATTTCCATTGTTTATATCATCAAGATTATTAATATCATCGATAATATCCGTATCAATATTTTGGGCTACCAGAGAGCTGATTGCCACCATCTTTTCATTAAGATCATCAAAATAAATTTTTGTAGCTTTTTTTGCAACAGCATTTGAAATAATAATGAATGAAAGAATTACTACAGGTATGATAAAAAATATTATTTTATATACCATTCTGAATTTATAAAAAGTAAAATATAAAATAATGCATAATGCTCCAAGCCCTATAAGTACATACCCTGCAATCAAAGAATATTTTACATACATTAAAGGAATGCTGTATTTACCCGGAAGCACAAGTCCCTCATCCGTTGCAAAGATATTTGAAATCTCACCATTTTCCACAATATAAATATTTGCATTACTTGAGAACATTAATATATCTTTATGTGACTGAACCGAAGATATGGCATTATCAACGACTGCCTCATAGTAAGCATATGTATTTTCATCAATATCACTATCGATTTCCCCTAAGTTTACAAGGGAATATTCCTTTTTTGCCACTCCGTCTTTGTATGAATATATAGCATCAAAGAATTTCTTATCCAGGAAATAATAAGTATCATTCACCTTTACAAATAAATCTGCATAAATATTTCCATCGCTTTTATCATTTATTTCAAAATTAAATCTGTTTATAAGTTCTTCATTTCCTGTATTTGTAACCCTTCTTATATTTCCATCATTAAATACAACCTGAAAACCATCTTCATCATATTCAGCATTGATTATTCGTTCATTTTCATACAGATCAAATCTGGCAAGTTCTTTTCTATCCCCGCTTTTTTTATCTAAAGAAATAATTGCATACTCATTTCCATACTCTTCAATATATTCAACTATTTCGCCATTTACAGCCATTCCAAAACTTGTTTTATACTTTTTTCCCTTTTCATCCTCTTCACTAACTGTTTTAAATTTTCCTTTTTTTCTTCCGTCAGTTGAAAATCTATAGACATATTCAGATTTTATTTCATCGCTTTCAGAATCTGATTCCACACAATACACCATCAGATCCTTACCATCAAAAGACACTTCATAAGGAGATATATTATTCTCATCATATGCATTATAATCAATGATAGATATTATTTTGTCACCATTTTTATGATCCAGAATATAAATATATTCATTGTTATCATTTAATGCAAAATAATTTTTATCATCAGAAATGTCCATATATACAACCCAGGACGGATAAGCATATTTTTCATCTCCCACATCATATGTATAGACAAATCTTCTTGAAACAATGAGTATTAACCCTAATAAAATCAATACAATCCCATAAATGTTAAACCTTCTCATTTTACTCTTCATAAGCATCTCCTTAAATCCAGATAAAGCTATAATCTATAAAAGTGGTGCAAATAGCCTAAGCAGGCTATAACCAATTCTTCTTGATAATGTATTTCTGTCCTCATGATAATTATCAGTTACATCTTTACTTACCTTAAATGTATCTAAGAAGTCTTTCTTTATATCATCTACTGCCTTGCAACCATACATAAATACCCCATTTTCAAAATGATGATACAGGCTTCTGTAATCCAAATTTATTGTTCCTACACATGCCACTTCATCATCAGACACACACATCTTTGCATGGCAAAAACCAGGCTTATATTCATATATCTTAACACCTCTTCTTACAAGAGACGGATAATAAGACCTCGTTAGCAGATAAATAAATTTTTTATCAGGAATTCCCGGTGTTATAATTCTTACATCTACACCCCTTTTTGCTGCAAGTCCTAAAGCCCTGTTCATTTCCTCCGTGATGATAAGATATGGTGTCATAAAATAAACATAATTTTTAGCATTACTTATAAGATTTAAATATACATTTTCCCCCACATGTTCCATATCAAGAGGAGAATCTGCATAAGGCTGGATAAAACCATAATCTTTCCTGTATTTTGGCATATTTTTCAATTCTTTATTAACATCAGGAAGATATTTTTCATAAATCTTATCATCAATATCTTTTGGATTTATGGCATTCCACATTTCAAGAAACATTACGGTAAGGTTTTTCACCGCATTCCCTGTTATTTTTACACCCGTATCTTTCCAGTGACCATAAGGATTTACAATATTAAAATATTCATTTGCAAGATTATATCCTCCCGTAAATCCATAAATCCCATCAACAACAGTTATTTTTCTATGATCCCTGTTATCCATAAACACATTAAGAATCGGTGTCATAGGGTTAAATACCCTGCAGTTTATGCCTCTGTTTTGCATCCTTTTTATAAAAGATTTATTTATAAAAGGGGAACTTCCTACATCATCATAAAATAGTCTTACTTCAACTCCATTTTTTACCTTTTCTTCAAGCAAATCAGCAATTTCTTCAAAACTGGATGCCTCCTCAATTGCATGATATTCCATAAAAATAAATTTCTTTGCTTTTTTTATAACTTCTTTTTGCGCCTCCAAAGCTTCTGATGCATCAGAAAAATATTCTATTTTTGAATCATTATAAACAGGAAAATATGCATAATTAATAAGATATTTTGATTGGTTTGCAATCCCTTTATCTTTTAATTCCAATGATTTTATCGCAAAGTCATCCTGCCTGATGAGAGGAAAAAGTTTTTTATCTATATCTTCAAATCTTTCTCTCATTCCTTTTGTAGAACCGGATCTGCCAAGCATAAGATAAAGCGGCATTCCAAGAAGTGGAAAGGTAAGAATCAGAACCATCCATGGCATCTTAACAGAACTGCTTGTATGCTTTCCATTAATTGCAAGCACCACAATTAAGGCTAAAATACTTAAGATAATAGACGCTGTCGTTGAATAATTATTCAACCTGACAAACAAAAGCATCAGCCATAGTATCTGTATCATCACAGAAATTGCCACAAATATTAAATTTATAAACCCATTTTTTACATCATCATGTTTTACATTTGCTTTCATATTTTGCTATATATTTTTCTTTCTTTTTCACGTATCTGATTTTCTTCTATTTTACCATACTTAGTGGTGTTTTATCAATTGACAAAAGCAGTAAAAACCAGTAAAAATATAAAAAAATCCCCCTATGTATTTTATTTTTACATCATTTCTTAATACATAGGGGGATTTTCAAAAACTACATGTTTCCTATAATTTTCTATGAAATCTTTAATAGATTAAATAGATTTTTTCAAACTTTTATTTATTATTTCTTTACGGTATCCTTATTGAAATCACATTTGTTCCGTCATAATTTGTAAGAGTCACAAGTTCTTTTGTACTCACAAGATATCTGTAATTCTTTCCTGATTCAATGGAATAAAATTTTACACTTGTATTTTTTGTTGTTTTTGATGCCACAAGTTTTTTAGAACTCTGATAATATTTATAAATATAATATGTATCTGCATTATCTACTGCATCCCACGAAAGTTGCACATATGTATCTTCAAACGATGCCGATACAAGTGGTGAAGATGTAGTTGGCGCGCCAACCTTTACATCTATCGCATATTCTTTTGAAACATTATCACATTCTGCAGTATCTGAAATTGGCTGAACTATATATCTATAAGTTTTTCCAGCTGTAAGATTATAAAACGTTGCAGTTGTATCTGTTACAACTTTTGATTTCTGGATAGTTCCTGAACTTGCAAAATATTTATAAAGCTGATAAGATGTTGCTCCATCAACTGCTTCCCAGCTTATGGTTGCCGATTTATCACTCTTTGAAACACCATATACAAAAGGAACATCCAGACTTTCTTCCTCTTCCGATTCCACATTATATGTATATGTGCTCCACTGTCCTGAAGAATAAGTATAAAGATTTGTATCATCAGCTGGTATTGTTAAATCATCTGTCTGAGATGATCCACTATTACTAAAAATAATCGAATTAAATCCACTATCAACATTTATATCAATATAATAAATTCCATTTTCAGAATCATATAAAGTCATTGCAGTTCCAGGCCAGTTAGCAACACTTGTTGTTGTTCCTGAAATCCAGCTATATGCAGTCACGCCCGACCATCCGGATGTATTTTTAAAGAATATTCTTTTATATCCGTCCTCAACCGCCGGAAGTTTTTCTAAAGTTTTCTTCGTAAATGTATAAGACTTTGTAGTAGTTGTACTGCCATCAGTTGCGGTAAGATAAACAACAACACTGTCACCTGATTCCATATCACTTCCAATTGTGATATCTGTTGATGATGTATATGTGTATGTGTTTCCATCACCAATTTTATATGTTCCTGAAGTTGCATTTGAAAATCCAAGTGTAAGTGTTAATGTATCTGAACTGAATGTTCCACCTTCTGTTGAAATTGTTGGTGTTGGTGTATCTTTTTCTTCAGGATTGTAAACAACTGCAACACCTGTACTTCCTATGTTTCCTGAAATATAACCTGATGAAACAGTAAATGTATTTCCTGTAATCTGATCTGTATATGTTCCATCTGCCATACCTGTAGCAGAAATAGAGAACGAAACGCTTGCATTTGTTCCGCCACAATTTACAAGAACAATTCCTTTACCATCTCTTACGTTATATGCAATATTTCCGTTGTATCCTAAATATTCTGTTGTTCCAACAAAGTAATTATGGAATTTATTTGCTTCTACTACTTCTGTGTCTTCCCAGCTATATGTATGTACACTTCCAAATGTGCCGTCACGGTAAGGTGTTCTTACATAATAAAGAGCTGTTGCATCTGCTCTTGATGCTTCAAGTGCCCATGTTTTATCCATAACCTGCTGGTCTATAGCTGTTGTTACAGCACTGTCATTTGAATATGTATCATGTGATTCAGGCCATAATACTGCTTTATCTGCAGATTCACCTTTTTGATAATATGAAGTTGCTGCATTTGCTGCATTTCCTTCATATACACCATACATTATACATGAACTTGTTCCATTATCTGTAACGCTCATATAATCTGTATATCCGGAAATATCAATAAGTGCTGAATCTAAAATTTCACCATATGCATAAATTTCTTTTCCATAATTTGTACTTGCATATTCTTTTGCTACTTCTAATGTATTTGTCCAAAAAGTATAATCACTTCCTTCAGCCGGTACAGAAATATGCTTTGCTGCATCAAATCTGAAACCATCAACTCCCGAATCAATACATTCCTCTAAAAGTCCAAGAACCTTTGACTGAACAATTGAATTTTCTGTGTTAAGGTCCGGAAGTCCACCCATTGAATAGTGTGTAACTCTGTAACGGTTTGTATAATCACTAATTTCTGTAAATCCCTCTGAATGATATGTAGAACTTGCATTATCCTTAATATCAGAATCAACATTTGAAGCAATATCATATCCTGTAGAATTCGCTGTATGATTTGCTACAATATCAACAATAACTTTTACCCCATAAGAATGAGCTGTTTCTACCATAGATTCAAACTCAGCTTTTGTTCCAAGTGCCGAATTACCGGTATTATCAATACTAAATGATACCGGCTGATATAATAGCCACCATACCGAATTTGTAAGACCTACAGTTGACTCTTTTGCCTGCTGTATAGGCGAAGTCTGAATTGCCGAGTATCCTGCCGCTGCAATATTTGCCATATTTGCTTCAATATTTGCAAAACTCCAATCCCAACAATGAAGAATTACACCATCCTGAATGTTACTTTGAAGTCCATATGTGTCTTCTGCTGCTACATCCGATGCTGAAACAGTTGATGCCAGAACCTGCTTAGGGCTAATCTGTATAAGCGATAGAACCATTACGCAGGCGAGTATAATACTTATTCTCTTTCTAAGTGTTTTACTCATTAAAATACACCTCCATAAAATTTTTTATTATATTTTTCTTCAATCTTCACGCAATCAATATCTCTGTCTTTATTATATTTAAAGGATTTTACCAATACAATATACTTCACCATATACTTATTTACTTTTCAATTTCCTATCACAAAACCTACATATTCCATCACATTATGTATTTAATTTTATACTTGTGTCTTTCAATTCTTCATGCTAATATCAAGGCGAGTGGTATTCAAATATTTGAAACTGCATCAGATGATATCATGAGCCTTTATGTTAAAGTAAAGGAGTGTGATAATAATTGAATATAGGTTTTATTGGTGCCGGCAAAGTTGGCACAACCATCGGCAGACACTTATATGAAAATTATGTTTCAAACGAAAAAAATGAAAACAAACTTTCTAATAATCTGCCGGAGATAAAAATCGCAGGCTATTATTCAAGGAGCATTAAAAGTTCCACAGAATCTGCAGATTTTACAAAATCAAAATACTTTGATAATTTAGAAACCCTTGTGAATTTAAGCGATACCCTTTTTATCACAACAAACGATGATGAGATAAAAAATGTATGGGATTGTATTAAAGAAATGAATTTAACAAACAAAGTTATATGTCATCTAAGCGGTTCGTTATCATCTGATATCTTTTCGAATATTAAAGACAAAAGCATTTATACATGTTCTATTCATCCGGCTTTTGCTTTTTCTGATAAATTTACCACATATAAAAAATTTAATAATGTTCATTTTGTGTGCGAAGGAAACGAAAATGCCATAAAAATTTTATCGGATATTTTTATTCCACTCGGCCATAAAATTCATTTAATAAAATCTGAGGATAAAACAAAATACCACCTCTCAATGGTTTTTGCCAGCAACCTTTATGTAGCACTGATTAATTCTTCCGTAAATTTATTAAATGAATGCGGATTTCAAGAGAAAGAATCACTAGATATACTTGCAACACTTACAAAAAACAATCTTGATTCTATTATAAATAAAGGCACAAAAGATTCACTAACAGGCCCGGTTGAGAGAAATGACATAAATACCATAAAAAAACATTTATCTATCCTTGATACAAAAGAAAATGAAAATAACAAAGAAATATACAAGGCATTAACCGAAAACCTTATAAATATAGCAAAAAACAAACATCCGGAATATGATTATAATGAATTAGAAAGTTTAATTAATTAGGAAGTGAGGGAAATTTATGAAAAAGACAATTAACACATTTAAAGAAGCTAAGAAAAATGGCGAAAAAGTTACAATGCTTACAGCGTATGATTATTCAACAGCAAAACTTGAAGAAGAAGCAGGCGTTGATTCAATCCTTGTAGGGGATTCTCTTGGAAATGTAATGCTTGGCTACGAAGATACAGTTTCTGTAACAATGGAAGATATGATTCATCACTGCAAGGCCGTAAGCCGTGGTGCTAAAAACACTCTTGTAGTATGTGACATGCCATTTATGTCATACCAGACATCACCTTATGATGCCGTCGTAAATGCAGGAAGATTAATGAAGGAAGGCCGTGCAAATGCAGTCAAACTTGAAGGTGGCATCATCATTAAAGATGCTGTTAAAAATATCGTTGACGCTTCAATACCTGTTTGTGGTCACCTTGGTTTAACTCCTCAGTCAATAAACGCATTTGGCGGATATAAAGTTCAGGGAAAATCTTTAGATGCTGCAAAAAAACTTATTGAAGATGCTTATACATTACAGGAAGCAGGCGTATTCGCCCTCGTTCTTGAATGTGTTCCTGAAAAACTCGCAAGCTTTATCACTTCAAAACTTGATATCACAACAATTGGAATTGGTGCCGGAAACGGATGCGACGGACAGGTTTTAGTTTATGCAGACATGCTCTCAATGTTTTCTGATTACTGTCCAAAATTTGTAAAGCAGTTTGCAAATGTAGGCGAAGTTATGAAAAGCGGTTTTGAAGGCTATATTAATTCAGTAAAAAATGCATCTTATCCTGCCGTAGAACATACATACAAAATCGATGATGAAGTTATGGAAAAGATCATTGATGCATATAAATAATATATTTTTAGAAAGGAATTTATCATGATTAAAGTTGTTAAAAAAATCCCGGAATTAAAAGAAATTATTAAAGAATGGAAAAAAGAAGGTTATTCTATCGGACTTGTCCCTACAATGGGCTACCTTCATGAAGGACATAAAAGCCTTATAGACAAGGCTGTTTCTGAAAACGACAAGGTTATTGTAAGTGACTTTGTTAATCCAATCCAGTTTGGTCCAACAGAAGACCTTGCGACTTACCCAAGGGATTTGGAAAAAGATTCTATTCTCTGTGAAAATGCAGGTGCAGACATTATCTTTAACCCTGAACCAGAAGAAATGTATAACGATAATTTTTCTTCTTTCGTTGATATGAACACATTAACAAAAGGACTTTGTGGTAAAACAAGACCAACACATTTCCGCGGAGTCTGTACTGTTTTAGCAAAATTATTTAACATCACTTCTCCTGATAAAGCATATTTCGGACAAAAGGATGCACAGCAGCTTGCTGTAGTAACACATATGGTTGAGGACCTAAACTTTAACCTTGAAATAGTTGGATGTCCTATCATCAGAGAAGAGGACGGGCTTGCAAAAAGTTCAAGAAATACATACCTTTCAGATGAGGAAAGAAAAGCAGCTCTTATCCTCTCAAAGAGCTTAAAAGAAGGCAAAGCTCTTATTGAAAATGGAGAAAAAGATGCAAAAAAAGTAATTGATTTAATTAAATCGTTGATAAATACTGAACCTCTTGCTAAGATTGATTATATAGAAATAGTTTCATGGCCAACACTTGAACCGATAGAAACTATAGATCAAAAAATTTTATGTGCAATGGCCGTATACATCGGCAAAACAAGACTAATTGATAATGTTATACTATAAGCAATTGCAGAATATAGCAAAAGGACAAAAGAAAATTTATTTTCTTTTGGAATTTTGTTATATTCTATAAGATGCGAAGCATCTAAGCGAAAAATACGAAGTATTTTGAGCGTGCAATTGCGTTGTTGCAAGATGCGCAAATGCGAGTATTTTGAAAGGAGATTTATTATGAATATTGAAATATTAAAAGGAAAAATTCATCGTTGCGTAGTTACCCAGGCAGAACTTGACTACGTTGGAAGCATTACAATAGATGAAGCTTTACTTGAAGCTTCAGGAATACATGAGTACGAAAAGGTTCAGATCGTTGACATTGAAAACGGTTGCAGATTTGAAACATATACTATATGTGGTGAAAGATACAGTGGTGTTATTTGTTTAAACGGTGCCGCTGCAAGACAGGTTCATGTTGGTGATCACGTAATTATTATGGCTTATTGTTCTATCGACGAAGAAGAAGTACCTTACCACAAACCAAAGGTTGTTTTTGTTGATAAAGATAATGAAATCATAAGTATTTCAAACTACGAGAAACAGGGCCAGCTCTCACCGGCATAAATTTGATAAAAAAATATTAATCAAAACATATACCAAAAAAATTTTTGCTTAATTTCAAAAAAACAATGACATATATGGAGGAAAATATGTTTAAGAATAAAACTATTATTCTCGGAATAACAGGCAGTATTGCGGCTTATAAAATCGCAAATCTTGCAAGCATGCTTTCAAAACAGCATGCAGACATTCATGTTATTATGACAAAAAATGCCACAAACTTCATAAATCCAATTACATTCGAAACACTAACAGGCAATAAATGCCTTGTAGATACTTTTGACAGGAACTTTGAATTCAGCGTAGAACATGTTTCTCTCGCAAAAAAAGCTGACATTATGCTTATCGCACCATGTTCAGCAAATGTTATTGGAAAAATGGCCGGTGGCATCGCAGATGATATGCTCACTACCACATTCCTTGCCTGCAAATGCCCTGTTTATATTTCTCCTGCCATGAACACAAATATGTATGAAAATTCTATTGTTCAGGAAAATATAGAAAAACTTAAAAAACACGGAATCAAGGTAATCGAACCTGCTACAGGTTTACTTGCCTGCAAAGACGTTGGAAAAGGCAAGATGCCTGAATGCGATATCCTTTTTGATTATATTTACAACGAAATTGCATTTGAAAAAATTTTATCCGGTAAAAATATTATGATTTCTGCAGGTCCTACCGTAGAATCATTAGATCCTGTACGTTTTATTTCAAATCATTCAACAGGAAAAATGGGCTATGCTATCTCTAAAGTAGCCGCAGCAATGGGCGCAAATGTTACACTCATTACTGGTCCAACAAATATTAAAAAGCCTTTATTTATGAATAAAATCGTCGAAATCACAAGTGCTGCTGATATGTTCGAAGCCATCAAGGATAATTATGACACACAGAATGTTGTTATAAAATCCGCCGCAGTTGCTGATTTTACACCAAAACATTTTTCAGATGAAAAAATCAAGAAAAAAGATTCTAAAAACACTATCGAACTTGAATCAACAAAAGATATATTAAAATATCTTGGTGAAAATAAGAAAAATCAAATTCTTTGCGGCTTTTCAATGGAAACAGAAAATCTTATTGATAATTCAAGAGCAAAACTCGAAAAGAAAAACCTTGATATGATTGTTGCAAACAACCTAAAAACTGAAGGTGCTGGTTTTTCAGTAGATACTAACGTTGTTACATTAATTACAAAATCCGAAACCAAAGAACTTCCAATCATGTCAAAAGAAATGGTTGCTAAAGAAATCCTGACTTATATTCATGATAATTTTATAAAATAAGGTTATTTGCTATTCATAATAATTCTATTATACAAAATATAATATTTTTTATATAGTATATAAAGTAATATAGCGAGAGTTTATATAAAACAAACTAAACTCTCGCTATTTTTATTTCTAAAAATCATATTTTCATATCCTACGTAACGTAGATTCTAGTTTTTCCCCTACCTACGTTACTCGCTTCTGCTTATGGATTTTCTTACAGTAACGTAGATTCTACATTTTCCTTTCTCTACGTTACTCGCTATCGCTCATAGATTTTCTTACAGTAACGTAGATTC
>FOFK01000008.1:0-53264 GCA_900110975.1 Lachnospiraceae bacterium RM5 | reverse complement strand
ATCGCTCATGGATTTTCTTACAGTAACGTAGATTTTATATTTTCCTTTCTCTACGTTACATTTGAAATTTCAAACATATATATTAACCCATTTAACCACATTCTTACACAATATGGTTTATTTTTATTACCAATACAATAAAAAATCCCCCAGGGCTAACACTATACGTGCTTACCCCGGGGGACTCTATTTCGATCAATTTAATTAACCTGACTAATCTTTCTAATTCAATTAATCCAACTAATCTAACTAATCAAATCAATCTTATTTATTTGTTTTGTAAGCATTTGCTGTACTTCCAGGAGCTGCAGTATTCTTGTATGCTAACTGAACCTGAATAGCTTCAAGTCTGTATCCGAATCCTGATGTTCCTGCAGATGCGCCATTCTTAGCCCATCCCATCCAGCCAAACTTCTGAGCCTGAACTCTGTAGTAAACATCAAAGTTCTTAGCAAGTTCACCTGTAAGTTTGATCTGAATTGCTTCAAGTCTAAGTGCTTTTCCTACTGTTCCTGATAAACTATCATCAGCAACAAATTTCTGCCATCCCTGTTTCTGAACGTGTGTTCTGTACTGGATAGAACCTTCATAACCCTTAGCATCTGAAATCTTAATCTTGATAGCTTCAAGACGTTTAGCTTTTCCTACTGTTCCTGATGTTGCACCATTAGTAGCATAAGCTTTTTCCCATCCAAATGTCTGAACCTGTGTCTTATAAGATACAGTTGGGATTGCTTTCTTGTTGTAGAATGGTAATTTACCATTATCTTCTGGTAATCCATCACCTTCACCGATGATATAAATCTGGATAGCTTCAAGTCTATATCCATATCCTGCTGTACCAGCTTCTTCATCATCTTTAGCCCATCCGAGCCATCCAAGTTTTTCAGCCTGTACTCTGTAATATACATTGTATGCTTCAGCAAGGGCACCATCAAGTTTAATCTGAATTGCTTCAAGTCTTAATGCCTGTCCTACTGTTCCAGATAACTCTCCATTAGAAGCATATTCTGTTTCCCATCCTTTTTTCTGAACATGAGTTCTATAAGAAACACTTAATACTTCTGGATCAATTTCTGTTAATCCTTCTTCACCTGCATCATTTAAAAGTTTAATCTTAATGCCTTCAAGTCTTAAAGCTTTTCCTACTGTTCCTGAAGTTGCACCTTCAAGTACGTAATCCTGCCATCCTTCTTTCTGAACCTGAGTTCTATATGCGATAACCGGATGAATTTCTTCAACACCTTCAAGTTTCTTATATAAATCTTTTCTTAAAGCTTCAAAATCAGGTAATTTAGAATCTGCTGTAAATCCACATTTTGTAAGGTCTGCTGTTCTGTCAGCCTTAGCTTTTAATGTATCTTCATATTCACCTACATTAGCAAAATTATTATAATCTTCTAATGAATAATATGTTTCATCATCATCATTACCAACCCAGCTCATTGTATAATCAATACGTTTATCAGCTGTAAATGGCTCTTCATCTTCTTCATTATATCTATATACTGCAACTGCACCTGTTGTGCTATCCAATACAACAAAAGCTTCATATGCTTCATCTTCAAGAGGAAGTCTGATATTTGATAAGCAGTTAGATGTTGTATCTGTTACTTCTGGAGCAACTGTTGTTCCAATTAAAATTCTGTTCCAAACATTTGTTGTATCAGTTGTAACTGCAATAATTCCAAATCTGTGAGCCCAGTCTCCTGTCTCATTTCCTTCAGAATCTGTAGCTGCAGGTACACTTAAGATATAACCATAGTTACCTTCGATTCCTTCGCCCATCATATTTGCCTGTGAATCTGGATTCCAAGCTTCTTTAGACATTGCAGAACCAATTGTATAAATTGTCTGTCCTTCTTCAACAATATCAGATACTGGTGCGGCTGGTTCTTCTACAGGATCACCACAAATTGCAACAAGTGCTGTTCCTTCTTCTACATTAACTGTTCCCTTTGAATCTACAGATTCAAGGATTTCTGTTCCTGCCTTGTCACCTTTTACATAAACATTCCATACCTTTCCATCTTCATCAACAGCTGGTAATGTAATATCCTGAGCTGTAGTAAGTGGATTGTAAATCATGTAAATTGTACCCTGACCACCGTTAAGTTCAGAGTTAATTGTTGTAAATAACATACCCTTCTGGTTATTTGACTGTTTACCCATTTCAACTTTAACATCAAAGATATCATCATCCTCTGTTAATCTGAATCCTGGGTTTGCTTTTCTTAATGCAATAAGTCCTTTATAGAAATCTCTTGTTGAGCTATATGTCTCATCTGCAAGTGTTTCCCACTTGATTGCATTTTCTTCACTGTTTCCGGCATAACTGTTTTCATCATAAACAATTGTTCCATCTTCAAGAACTTCTTTAACTTTTGTTCTTAAGATTTCTTCACCTGCCTGCATGAAAGGAATACCCTGGCAAGTATAAATGATTGCTGCTGCAAATCTTGACTGTTTTGCATAGTAGTTTAAGTCCTGACCTTTATTACCGTCTGTAATCTGTAATCTGTCAAGTAATGTATAATTATCATGACAAGAGTTATAGTTTACTACAGCTGCAGCTGAATCCTGCCATCCAGGTGTTGCTGTGATAGCATCTTTAACAGTTGTAACTTTTGCTAAATCTCCAGAAACATATCCTGGAAGAGTATCAAATACAGAACCTTTAAGACCATCTCTTACATTATCAGAGAAGTAAGCACAACCTACTGTTAAATCTGAATTACCCTGAGATGCTAAAGGAATATCTTTTGAAATATTTGTTGAGCTCATATCCCAACCTTCACCATAAAGGATGATAGCTGGTGAAATCTCATGTAATGCTTCGATTGCTTCATTAATTGTATCAACGTCAAATAAACCTTCCTGGTCAATTCTGAAACCATCTACATGATATTCAGTTGCCCAGTATTTGAACGAATCAACGATGAATTTTCTATTCATAGTTCTTTCTGTAGCAGTATCATTACCACATCCAGAAGCTGATGAATTAGATCTTGAATAATATCCTGGTGTAAGTCTGTTTACTGAGAATGCAGAAGAACTCTGAACATGACCATAAACTACGTCCATAACCATGCTAAGATTATTATCATGCATAGATTTGATCATTTCTTTTGCTTCATTTACTCTAACTTCACCATTATAAGGATCTGTAGAATATGAACCTTCAGGAATGTTAAAGTTTACAGGATCATATCCCCAGTTAAATGCTGAATTTGCACTTAAATCTTTTGTTTCATCAATTGAACCATAATCATACATTGGTAAAATATGAACATGTGTTATACCAAGGTCTTTTAAGTAATCAATACCTGTTGGTATAACGCCTTCATTATTTACTGTTGTACCTGTTTCAGTAAAAGCAAGATATTTTCCTCTGTTTCCTTCTGAAATCCCTGAACTTGGATCATAAGAAAAATCTCTTACGTGTAATTCATATAAAACATCATCTGTATAATTTTCATTTGGATTTGGATTTGTATCTGACTCCCATCCTGCAGGATCTGTAGAATCAAGGTCTAAAATCATACCTCTCTTACCATTAGCTCCTGATGATCTCGCATAAGGATCAATGATATCTTCCTGAGTTCCTCCTGATACATTAGCTGTATATGTGTAATATCTACCATTTAAGTCACCATCAATTGTAGCAACCCATGTACCTTTTCCACTTTCACTTGTATCTTTTGTCATCTCAGTTGAAGTAATTAAATCATTCTTTCCTTCTGTACCTGATGTATAGATGTTTACACTTAAGCTTGTAGCAAGTGGAGCCCAAACTCTGAAAGTTGTTGATTCTGGAGAATATGTAGCACCAAGGTCATCACCTTCATATGTGTATGCATCCTCAAATTCTTCTAAGATATATGGATCAGGTAAACCAATCATAAATACACGGTTTGTATCATATACGATTTCATATGCTCCATATGGATCTAACTTATTAGCAAGTGTAATTGCATATGCAGTATTATCAGCATTTGTAGCTTCAATTGATTCAATTTCAACATCTTCATCATTGTAAGAATCATGAACTCTGATACCTAAATCATCAATAGAGTCTGGTGCCTGTGATAATACAAAATTAACAGTTTTTAAATCTGTTGTTTTTGCAGAAAGCATCTTTAAGCCCTGTACTGCTTCAGTTTTATCTGTTTCAAAATCCGCTGTTTTTGATACGATTCTTACGTGAACTGTACCAGAAACTACATCTGTAAGAGAAACGAATCTGTCATTAGCATAATCTTTTCCTTCCCAGCCTTCGCCTTTCTTAACAATAAAACCAATTTTTAATGTTGAAGCATCATAATCTTTTGAAAATACAGCTTCATCGCCTGTATTTTCCATTATGTATTCTCCACCATCACCAATGTCCCATAACCACAATCTGTAGTCATTAAGATCACTTGCGCCTGTGAAATGAAATACTACTGTAATCTTATCATCACCAGCATATGCTTTCTTTGTATATAAGCCATTAACTGATATTACAGTTGTAAAAACCATAACAAGAGCAAGCAACATCGCATTAACTCTTTTTAACATATAAGTCCTCCTTTTTTTATTTTTATATACAGATTTCACATATCTGCATAAATATACCCTTTAATTATACTTAAAAATCACCTAAAAATCTACTCTTAATAAATGTTTTTTTGTACAAATTTATTGCGAAAATATATTTAATTTGACTAGATATTCGTACAAATTTACATACATAATTCAAAAAACCACCACTATAACCATGTTGATGTAAAAATTTCAATAAAAAACCCCGGTACTTTCGTACCGGGGAAAATTTATATATTTATATCATTACTGAAAATATCAGATAATAAATTTATTAATTATATATTATTTTTTTCTGTAAGCATTAGCTGTTGAGCCAGGAGCTACAGTATTCTTGTATACTAACTGAATCTGGATAGCTTCAAGTCTGTATCCGAATCCTGATGTTCCTGCAGATGCGCCATTCTTAGCCCATCCCATCCAACCAAACTTCTGAGCCTGAACTCTGTAGTAAACATCAAAGTTATCTGCGAGTTCACCTGTAAGTTTAATCTGGATTGCTTCAAGTCTAAGTGCTTTTCCTACTGTTCCTGATAAAGCGTCATTAGAAACAAATTTCTGCCATCCCTGTTTCTGAACATGAGTTCTGTATTCGATAGAACCAGCATAACCCTTAGCGTTAGAAATCTTAATTCTGATAGCTTCAAGACGTTTAGCCTTTCCTACTGTTCCTGATGTTGCTCCATTTGTTGCATATTTCTTTTCCCATCCGAATGTCTGAACCTGTGTCTTGTAAGATACTGTAGGGATTGCCTTCTTATCATAGAATGCAGCTTTACTTCCTGATTCAGGAGCTTCGCCTTCTTCTTTTTCTACTAACTGAATCTGGATTGCCTCAAGTCTGTATGCATATCCTGCTGTACCAGCTTCTTCATCATTCTTAGCCCATCCGAGCCATCCGAATTTTTCAGCCTGTACTCTATAATATACATCATACTGTTCAGCAATTGTTCCAGTAAGTCTGATCTGAATTGCTTCAAGTCTAAGTGCTTTTCCTACTGTTCCTGATGTTGCTCCATTAGCAGCATATGATTTTTCCCATCCGTTCTTCTGAACGTGTGTTCTGTATTCAATACCACCAAGGTCTTCTGAAAGTTCATTTCCTTCTTCATCAAGAAGTTTAATCTGAATTGCCTCAAGTCTTAAAGCTTTTCCTACTGTTCCTGATGTTGCTCCATCCTTAACGAATGATTTTTCCCATCCAGTCTTCTGAACCTGTACTCTGTAAGCAACAGAAACTGGAATAATATCTCTGTTAACTGTTACTGTAAATTCATTTGAAAGTTCACCATTTGCAGCTATAGCTGTAATAGTTGCTACACCATAACCATTAAGTGTAATTGTTCCAAGTGAATCTACTGATGCTACATCTTCATTAGATGATGTGTAAGCAATAGAATCTTTAAATTCAACACCGTTAACTGTTACTTTAGCTGTTGACTGAACTGTTGCTCCAATTGAATCTTTTCCAATTGTTTCTTCAATATCTTCAACTGCAAGTTCAACTGATAACTCATCTTTATTCTGAAGTTTTAATGCTAATTCTTTATTAAGATAAGCAAAGTCAGGTACTAATTTTTCTTCTGTATATCCGCATTTTTCAAGGTCAGCACTTCTATCAGCAGCTTCACCTAATGTTGCTGTATATTCAGCAACTGTATCGAACATATCATATTCTGATGCAGTGAAGTATGGTTCATTATCATCATTTCCTACCCAGCTTAATGTATATTCAACTGGTTTAGAAGGAATTGTGTATGCAACATTATCATCATCTGCATTCTTGTAAACCATAACAGCTCCTGTTGAAGCATCGAAGTAGATTGTTGCATCATACTCTAATTCTTCAAGTGGAAGTCTGATATTTGATAAGCAGCAAGATGTTGTATCTGTTACTTCTGGTAATACATTTGTTCCAAGTAATAATCTGTTCCAGTTCTGTGTTGTATCAACTGTTGTAGCAATGATACCAAATCTGTGAGCCCAATCTCCTGTAACATTTCCATCATCATAAGATGCTGCAGGAACTCTGACTGTATATTTATATACATCAGGCCATTTTGTTGGAACCATAGCGTTGAGAGATGATGATGGGTCCCAAGCATCTGTAGCCATAGCAGAACCAATTGTGTAAATTGTTTCGCCTTCTTTTACGATATCAGCTACATTAAGTCTTACTAATTTCTTAGCTAAATCTGTTCTTAATCCTTCAAAATCAGGAAGAACTGAATCAGCATCAAATCCACATTTTGCAAGATCAGCTACTCTATCTTCTGTTGATAATGTAGCTTCATAATCTCCAACTGTTGCAAATTCTTTGTATTCATCTAATGAATAATATGGTTCATCATTATCATTTCCTACCCAGCTCATTGTATAATCAACAAATCCATCTGGTGTAGAAAGTTCGCTGCCATCATCAGCTACCTTAAAGATTACTACAGCACCAGTCTTTGTATCTAAGTAAACTGTTGCATCATATGGTTCAGCTTCAAGCTGAGGTCTGATATTTGTTAAGCAGTTTGATGTTGTATCTGTTACTTCTGGAGCAACATCTGTTCCAACTAATATTCTATTCCAAACATTTGTTGTATCAGCTGTTGTTGCACAGATACCAAATCTGTATTCCCATTCATTTGCACCTTCTGCTGGTACATGAATAGTATATTTAACAACATCATCCCATTTTGTTTCTTCCATCTTATTGAAGATGTTATCTGGATTCCAAGCTACATCTGACATAGCTGATCCAATTGTATAAATTGTTTCATCATCTCCTACGAGATCAGAAACCTTTAATGTTGTAAGTTTTGCATCTAAATCTTCGTTTAATGCTACAAAATCAGGAAGTTCAGAATCAGCTTCAAATCCGCATTTTTCAAGATCAGCTGTTCTATCATCTTTACCATTTAATGTAGCTTCATAATCTCCAACTGTTGCAAAATCTGCATAATCTGCTGGTGCAATATATGCTTCATCATTGTCATTTCCTACCCAGCTCATTGTATATGCTACTGGTTCTGATGGTGATGAATTACCATCAAGTGTTTCATCAGCATTCTTATAAATCATTACAGCACCTGTTGTTGTATCAAGATATACTGTAGCATCATATGCTTCAGCTTCAAGTGCTGGTCTGATATTTGTTAAGCAATTAGATGTTGTATCAGTTGTTTCTGGAGCAACTGTTGTTCCAACTAATATTCTATTCCAAGCATTTGTTGTATCAGCTGTTGTTGCAATAATACCGAATCTGTATTCCCATTCGTTTGCACCTTCTGCTGGTACATGGATAGTATATTTAACTACACCATCCCATTTTGTCTCTTCAAACATATTAGCAGAATCCTGTGGTCCCCAAGGTACTTCTGACATAGCTGATCCAATTGTATAAATTGTTTCGCCTTCTTCCACTACATCTGCTACATTAAATCTTGTAAGTTTTGTATTTAATTCATCATTTAATGTCTGGAAATCAGGAAGATCTGAATCAGCTGTAAATCCACACTTCTCAAGATCAGCTGTTCTACCACCTTCAGCAATTAATATGGCTTCATAATCACCAACTGTTTCAAAAGCTGCATAATCTGCTGGAGCAATATATTCTTCCTGATTATCATATCCTACCCAGCTCATTGTATATGCTACTGGTTCTGATGGGCAAGACTTAAGGTCTGCATTATCATCTTCATTCTTATAAATCATTACAGCACCTGTTGTTGTATCAAGATATACTGTAGCAGTATATGCTTCAGCTTCAAGTGCTGGTCTGATATTTGTTAAACAGTTAGATGTTGTATCAGTTGTTTCTGGAGCAACTGTTGTTCCAACTAATATTCTGTTCCAAACATTTGTTGTATCAGCTGTTGTTGCACAGATACCAAATCTGTATTCCCATTCATTTGCACCATCTGCTGGTACACTAATGTTAGCTTTAACAACTCCATCCCATTTTGTAGGCTGGAATAAGTTTTCCTGTGCATCTGGATTCCAAGCAACTGGCGCCATAGCAGAACCAAGTGTATAAAGTGTTTCACCTTCTTCTACTATATCAGATACATTACCATTTGTTCCTTCAAGTTTTCCATAGAGTGTATTTAATAATGAATCAAAATCTGGAAGATCTGAATCTTCATTAAATCCACATTTTTCAAGATCTGTTGCTCTGTCAGCTGTTGATAATGTAGCTTCATAATCTCCAACTGTTGCAAAATCTGCATATGCTTCTGGAGCAATATATGGTTCATCATTATCATTTCCTACCCAGCTTAATGTGTAAGGAACACGACTTTCTGATGAAATATCTTCATCAGCTTTGTAGATAGCTACCGCACCAGTTGTTGAATCAAAATAAACTGTTGCTGTATAAGCTTTATCTTCAAGTCTTGGTCTGATATTTGATAAGCAGTTAGATGTACCATCTGTTACTTCTGGAGCAGTAGTTGTTCCAACTAATACTCTGTTCCAAACATTTGTTGTATCAACTGTTGTTGCACAGATACCAAATCTGTATGTCCATTCGCCTGCATCTGAATATTCAACGTCTCCGTTTTCATCAACGACTGCATCTTTTTCAGCAGGTACATTAATATCGATTTTGTATACGCCAGGGAATCCTTCTACTTCTTCCATAGCATTTACGATTTTTTCTGGAGCCCAAGCCTGAGGTGCCATAGCTGAACCGATAGAGTAAATTGTCTGACCTTCTTCAACGATATCAGCAATATCTGTTGGTTCAACAGGTTCTCCTTCAGCTGAAGCTGTGATAACTACATCACCTGTTACAGCTTCAATAGATACAACACCTGTTTCAGCATTATAAGCTGTTTCTGTTATATCTTCTCCGTTCATTGTTACTGTAACTGCATTTATAGTATATGTTTCATCAGCAGCTGCAAGAGTTGTTTCAAATGCTGCATTTTCTTCAACCTTAGCTACACCATTTGTTGATGTTACATTTGTAAGGTCCTGAGTAATAGCATACTCTGTAACAGGAGCTGGTGCATCTGCATAGCTTTCTGGAATTTCAGCATCAGCTGTTTTATTTCCATTAACTTTCTTAACAGCACCATTTGCATATGCCATTGTAAGAATAATATCATCTGTTTCAGTATCATACTCTGCATAGATATCTGTAGGAAGATCTGTTGCACTTGCAGATACTAAAGCTTTCTTTGTAATAGTAATATTAGCTGTCTGCTGTTTTGTATCAAATATTGATTCAGGTGAATCTGACCAATAATCTAATACTTCCTGATCTTCTTCTCCTGTAAGGGCATTGATTTTAACCTTACCATCAATAGCATTTGCCTTAATATTATCAAGGTCTGCTACTGTTGTAGTATCGTTTGTCCAGTTATCAGCAACATAGTTGTTGAAAATCTGAACCATACCATTTGTGAGTACTTCAGCTGTATCATAAGTAGCTTCAACTGTTACCCAACCTTCATGTCCTTCTTCTTTTTCCATCGCTGCACCAGGCCAAACCTGTTTGTAGTTTGTATCACCTGTTTCAGGATCTTCTTCTTTTGTAAAGATTACGCATTTATCTACAGGGGATCTGTTTGTTGTCCATCCTGAGCCTTCATAGAGCCAAGCTCCACAAAGTTCCCAATCTTTACTGTTCTGGAAATGCCATCTTATAGTAGCATCAGCATCTGCAAATGCAACTTTTAAATTAGCTGCATATCCTGCAAACATACTTACTACCATTGCAATGGTCATAAACAAACTTAAAAATCTTCTTTGTTTCTTCATTTCCGTACTCCTTTCTTATTATTATTATAGTTATGGTTACACCATATCATTGCACCATTATAACATAGATTTATTTGAATTTCTAGAGTTAATTGTAAATTTTACCCTTATTTCACCAAAAAAAGATACTATATTTTGTGCATATTGTACACAAAACATAGTATCTTTTGTTTAAATCGACTAGATATTCTTTTTACTTTCTATTCTTTTCCTATTAGTTGGTAGTCATTTGGTAGTTTTGACTTGGCGACTACTAGATTCTCGACATTTTTTTCGCACCACTAGTAGTCTCAGCTTGGCGATTACTAGATTCTCAGTATTTTTTCTCTCCCACTAGTAATTTCTTCATGACGACTACTAGAATTTCATCAAATTTTTCATCTCGCTAGTAATTTCTTCATGACGACTACTAGAATTTCATCAAATTTTTCATCTCGCTAGTAATTTCTTCATGACGACTACTAGAATTTCATCAAATTTTTCATCTCGCTAGTAGTCTCGCCTAAGCGATTACTAGAATCTGGACATTTCTTTCGTACCGCTAGTAGTCTCGGCTTGGCGATTACTAGATTCTCAGTATTTTTTCTCTCCCGCTAGTAATTTCTTCCTGGCGACTACTAGATTCTAGACATTTTTTTCGCACCGCTAGTAATTTGCTAATAATTCACTACCAACCCCTTCTTAACGTCTACCCCACTAACCCCTTCTCACCATCTACTCCTGTAATTCAAAATCACTCTTTGGATGTTTACAAAGCGGACAAACCCAGTCATCCGGAAGCTCTTCAAAAGGAACCGCTTCTTTCTCATCATCATAAACATAACCACATATCTTACATACCCATACTTTGCCTTTAGATTTCACTTCTTCTTTCTTAGGTTTTATATTTGCATGATAATATGCATATGACGCCGAATTATTATCATTAATTATATCCATATCTGTTACTTTTGCTATAAATAAGGTATGAGTTCCCATATCCATACTCTCAATAACCTCAGCAGATACATAACTATTAACTCCCTTTAATATAATAGGAATGTTATTTTCTAAAATTTTATATTCAGATTCATCAAAATCAGCGAATTTATCAACATCTCTGCCACTTTGAAATCCAAATCTTTTAAATAAATCAAATTTTGCTGTTTCATCAATTATGGAAACATTGAATTCCCCCGATTTTTTAATAAGTTCTTCTGTGTAATTCTGTTTATTAACTGTTATTGATATAATATTCGGGGTGGTTGTATGTTGAGTCATTGTATTTATTATACATCCGTTTATCTTCTCCCCTTCTTTTGTTGTCAGTACATACAAACCATAAGTTACTTTCTGCATTGTTTTTTCGTTCATAAAAATCCCGCCTTTCTCTCGCTATTTTTCCCATCATACTTTCCATCATGCTTTCGCATCATACTTTCACATCATGCTTCCACATCATACTTTCGCATCATACTTTCACATCATGCTTTCGCATCATACTTTCACATCATACTTTCGCATCATACTTTCGCATCATACTTTCACATCATGCTTTCGCATCATAAATAACACATCACGTAACACACACATATATATATACTAGTATCCTTTATATAATGCAAAAAAGCAAGTTTAAGTTTGATTTTTATATATTTTCACATTATTTCTTAAAAAAAATTGTGTACTTTTTTTTATTTTTTTTCTATACTTTTATATGGTTATTTAAATAAAAAGCAAAGGAGATTTAAAATGGCTATTAGAATTGGTATTTTAGGTTATGGAAACCTTGGACGTGGCGTTGAATGCGCTATTAATCAGGCTAAAGACATGGAACTTGTTGGTGTATTTACAAGAAGAGATCCTGCCACAGTAAAAATAAATACAGAAAACGTAAAGGTATATCACACAGACGCGTTAGAAACAATGACAAATGATATAGATGTTCTGGTAATCTGTGGTGGTTCTGCTACAGACCTTCCTGAAATGACTCCAAAGTATGCAGCTCTTTATAATGTTATCGACAGTTTTGATACTCACGCAAAAGTGCCTGTACATTTTGCAAACGTTAATGAAGCTGCCGAAAATGCAGGAAAAGTTGCTATCATCTCATGTGGATGGGATCCTGGAATGTTCTCAATCAACAGATTATATTCAAATGCTATTCTTCCAAACGGAAACGCTTATACATTCTGGGGAAGAGGCGTAAGCCAGGGACATTCTGATGCAATCAGACGTATTGAAGGCGTTATTGACGCAAGACAGTATACTGTTCCTATTGAAGAAGCACTTGATGCTGTAAGAAACGGAGAAAATCCTGAACTTACAACAAGACAGAAACACAAAAGAGAATGTTTCGTTGTTGTAGAAGAAGGTGCTGATAAAGCAAGAATCGAAAACGAAATCAAAACAATGCCAAACTACTTCGATGAATATGATGTAACTGTTACATTTATTTCTAAAGAAGAACTTATGGCTAACCACAGCGGACTTCCTCACGGCGGTTCTGTTATCGTTTCAGGAACAACAGGAAATAACAACGAAAATACACATGTTATCGAATACAAGCTTAACCTTGATTCAAACCCTGAATTTACAGGCGCCGTTCTTACTGCATTTGCAAGAGCTGCATATCGTTTAAATTCTGAAGGAAACAAAGGTTGCAAGACTCCATTTGATATTGCACCTGCATATCTTTCTTCTGAAGATGGTGAATTTTTAAGAGCTCACTTATTGTAATAACTAAAAAAATTATAATATAACTAATGTTATTGTTTTGCAAAACAACCGGATTAATTCAGATTAAACATTTTCATAATATTAAGAGGCCATGCAGGTATTTTCTTTATCTGCATGACCTCTTTTTTCTATTCTGTATTTCAATCTGCTAATATTTTTACTTCACGAAATATTCTTCATACCATACAAGGAATGTATATATTGTCCAGACTTTTCTCCAGTTATCTGAATTTCCATTTACGTAATCATCAAAAATTTCTTTAATTGCATCCACATTAAAGAATTCTTTTGCATAATCGCTATTAAACTTATCCTTTACATCCTGATTATAATTATCATCAGCAAGCCAGATTCTTATCGGAACAATAAATCCAAGTTTCTTTCTGAATGCGATTTCATCAGGAAGAACTTTTGCTGCTGCTGTTCTGAACGCTACCTTATTCTGCTCTTCATTTACTTTATATTTTGAAGGCATTCTTGAAGCAATATCAAAGATTCTTCTGTCTGTTAAAGGCATTCTGATTTCAAGTCCTGCTGCTGTACTCATCTTATCAACATTTAAATAAATATCACCTTCAAGCCAGATCTGGATATCAATATTAGACATTTTAGCAAGTGGATCAAGCCCTTCCATTTCATCATATAAATCTTTAACAATATTGATTGGAAGAACATTTTCATCATAATTTTTTAAGATTTTCTGCTTTTCATCTTCCTTCATTATGTTTGTATTTCCAACATAAAATGTCTTTAAATTATCTCCGTATCTTTCTGCATTTCTATACATATTGTAACCACCAAAGAATTCATCTGCACCCTCACCTGAGTAGCAAAGTTTTGTATGCTTGGCAGTAGCATTACATCCTAAAGTAAATACGATAGCTGAAGCATCACCTAAAGGCTGCTCCATATTTTTCATTACATAAGGAACGATGTCAAAAAATTCTTCCGGCTGGATAATTGCTGTTTTATTTTCCCTTCCAAGTAATGCAGCTGTTTCTCTTGCAAGTGGTGATTCATCAAATCTTTCTTCCTCATATCCGCATGAATCAGATACCTTTGCATCTGACATTGCAAAAACATAAGAAGAATCAACACCACCTGATAAAAATGATTCCGCTACTTCATCATCAGTTTTAACTTCCTTAAAAATTTCTTTTACTGTTTCATGAATTTCATCAGCAAAATCCTCTAAAGACTTATTGTTATCAGGATTAAATGTAGGTGTAAAATATCTTACATCATTTATTTTTCCATCTTTAAAAATCATATAATGTCCCGGCATAAGCTTATATACATTCTTAAAAAATGTTTCTTTTCCCGCAACATATGTAAGACTCATATAAATCTGTAACATTGATACATTTATTTCTTTTTTAAATTCAGGATCATCTATAAAATCTTTTATGAGAGTTCCATATAAAAGCTTTCCACTTTCTGTAAGATAATAATAAAATGGTTTTGTACCAAACTGATCTCTTACACAGTAAAGCTCATCCTTATTTCCATCATAAATTGCAAAAGCAAACATTCCATATAATTTATCAGGAATATCATATCCCCACTTTTCATACCCTTTTAAAATAATCTCTTTTTCTCTTTCTTCTCTTGATAAATTAGTATCAATACCAAGTTCTTTACATAAACTTTCCCAGTTTCTTATGTGACCTCTGTAAGTCTTTAATTCCATAATTTTTTCCTTCCCTTTCTTTATTTTTTTATTTTATTTTTCTTATAATCCATCTCATTTTTATATTATCTTTTAAACAGTTTCTTCTGATTTTGCATTCGCTTTTGTATCTTCTTTTAGTTTCTTTAATTCAGATACCGCAAAAGGAATTGTTATTAAAAGTGTTAACGTATCAGCAAGAGGCTGGGTCATCTGCACACCCGTAAGCCCAAGAAAATGTGGCAATATCAATATTACAGGTATAAAGCAAATTCCATTTCTTGCTGAAGATGTTATTGAAGCTTTTATTCCTTTTCCCATTGACTGTAACATCATGTTTGTCATTATAATCACCGAATTAATCGGGAAAATCACAGCCTGAAATCTAAGTGCTTTTGCTCCTATTTTTATAACCTCGCTGTCATTTCTAAAAAATCCTATTATTGAAGGTGCGTAGACAAAGCACAAAACTGCGATACATATAAGGAATATCGTTCCCCATTTTACACAGAAATAATATCCATCTTTAACTCTCTTTTTAAGACCGGCACCATAGTTAAATGAACACACCGGCTGATATCCCTGTCCAAATCCAATGAGGGATGATAAAAGAAGCATCATTACCCTTGTAACAATGGACATTGCGGCAATTGCCGCCTCTCCTCCGGCATTTCCGGCTGCCTTGTTAAGAAGAATTGTTGCAACACTGGCAAGTCCCTGTCTGAAAAGCGATGGTGCACCACCATTTATTACCTCTGTAATATAATACCTATTAATCGCCACATCAGACAATCTGAGTTTTATATTTTCCCCTGTCATACTGCCGACAATTAATATTACAAAACTAATTACCTGTCCTATAACTGTCGCTATGGCAGCTCCCATTATTCCCATGTCTAATAAAAGAATCAAAATAGGATCAAGAAAAATATTTATTATTGCTCCGGTAAGCAATCCTACCATTGCATATACTGCACTTCCCTGATATCTCAGCTGGTTATTTACAACAAACTGACACATCATAAAAGGCGCACCAATAAGTATGATTCTTCCATAAACCACAGCCATTTCTGTTGTTTTTACAGACATATCTTTTGATGCTAAAAATCCTACAATCTGGTTAATAAATATATTTCCAAAAACTGCAATTATAATTCCAACAATTAATGCGAGGGCAAATCCTGTTGAAGCCATTTTAGATGCTTCTTCTTTCTTCCCTGCACCAAGCATTCTTGATAAAAAGTTTCCTGAACCATGCCCAAACATAAATCCCATAGCCTGGATAATTGCCATCACAGGAAACATAAGACCTACCGCTGCAGTTGCCTTTGTTGCATCATTATGAATCTGTCCAATAAAATAAGTATCCGCCGAGCTATAAATTCCCGTTACAAGCATACTTATAATTGTTGGAATTGCAAGTGATATTATTAATTTTTCAACCGGCGTTTTTGTCATATATTCATACCGGTTTCCCTTTTTTCCCTCTGTCTTCATATTTACTTTACGCTTCCGTAATTTTTATTTCGTCACTATTTTCTGTATTTGATGAAGATCTGTTTTCATATTCATCTAAATGTTCTTTCTCACTAATAAATCCCCATCCCATAAGCTCTAACTTTAAGAATCTGTCATCTTTAAATACTGAAGATAAACTATTAAGATCTATTTCAAAAGCCTCTATTTTATCTCCCTTGTATGTAAATATTACTTTTACAAGCTTATTTTCAGAATCACTAAGAAGTTTCAACATCTGATCATAATCGCCATTTTTATACATTTCCTTATCTTTAAGCACATAAGTTACTTTTATGAACTTTTTCTCTGCAGAAATGTTGTATATAAAATCAAATGTCAGCCCGCCTCTTTTATCTTTCAATAAATTTGTATTACATTCAAAAGAAAGCATCTCTTCCCTTTGTTCTTTTTTCTTTAATCCTGCCATTAAATTTATCGCTGATTATATTTATAATCAGCATTCCTTTCTTTAATAGAAATTTTTATTTCTTTTTATTTAAGAAAAATCCTGTTACAGATCCTGCAATACCGCCAATAATATGAGCCATATTAGATATGTTATCTACAATAACAAGACCTTCATATATCTGCGATCCAATATAAATAATTGCAACAAGAACAAATGTAAGAGGTATTTCTCCTGCACTAAATCCTGTAAATGAAGCAAGTACAATAAATGCAAATACAACACCGCTTGCACCACAAAGCGCAACATTTGGAAAGAGTATATAATTAATAAGTCCTGTTATAAGTGCAGTAACTGCAATAAGTTCAATAATTTCCTTGGATCCGTACTTTTCTTCAAGAAGTGGTCCAAGAAGTAATATATATGATGCATTTCCAATAAAATGTGTCCATCCGCTGTGCCCAAAAACATGTGTGAAAAATCTTAAATAAGTAAGCGGATTACTAAGAGATGAATGGTATGTCATAAATAAAAGCCTTGTGCTTATGCCTTTTGTAAGCATTCCAACAAGTGTCACAATAAAACATATCATTACAAATCCAAGTGTTACTGGTGCATTAAAAGTAATCTTTAATTTTTTCATGCCATTTTCCTTTCTTTTAACCAGTAGTGTCTGATAAGACCTCAACAGCTATTATAATATAGAGTACTTCATAATTCAAATATATCATGTTATACTTAACTTCGGGTGAAGAATTATGAAGATTTATTTAGCTCCCATGGAGGGAATAACAACTTTTATTTATAGAAATATTTATGACAGATACTATGGAAATATTGATAAATACTACACTCCTTTTGTTACTGCAAAAAAACTTAAGGGAAGGGAATTAAATGAGGTAATGCCAGAACATAACGAAGGTTTAAATGTAGTTCCCCAAATCCTTACGAATAATGCAGAAACTTTTATAGAAATTACAAAACAGCTTGAAAATATGGGATATACAGAAGTTAATTTTAATCTTGGATGTCCATCAGGAACTGTAGTAAATAAACACAGAGGAGCCGGCTTTTTAAGTGTCCCTGATGATTTAAAATATTTTCTTGATGAGATTTTTAATGAATGTAATATCGATATTTCCATCAAAACAAGACTTGGTGTCAACAACCTGGACGACTGGCCTGAAATTTTAAAAATATATAGTGAATATGATATTAAGGAACTTATTATTCATGCAAGGCTTTTATCTGAAGGATATGGCGGATACGTTCACACTGATATGTTTAATCTTGCAAAAGATATATTAAGCTGTCCTCTTTGCTACAATGGAGATATCACAGACGAAAAAAGTTTTGAAAAAATATATAAGGAATGTGACAGCCCGGATGCTATTATGATTGGAAGAGGTGCCATAGCAAATCCTGAACTTTCATATAGTCTAAAATCATTTTATTTAAATAATAATACGTTTAATACAGACTCTGATAATGTAAATTATAGCAACGGAAACATTGATAATATTATTTTTGAAAATAAGAAGGGTAAGAAAAGTGATAACCAAGTCATTTTCAAAGAATTTCATAACGAATTATACATCGCTTATAAAGAATATATGTCCGGCGAAGTTCCTGTATTATTTAAAATGAAGGAGCTTTGGAATTATTGGAGTAATAGCGGAAATTTTCCTAATAATGAAAAACTTCTTAAGAAAATAAGAAAATCAAAAAATCTCAGAGAATATGAAAGCATAGTGACTACTATATTTAATTAATCATATAATTTTGATCTGTAAAACTATGCTTATATATTCCATTTTCTTGACATTTATATAAAAGATAAACTATATTACTTTTAAAATAAATATATAAAGTTTTTTTAACATAAATTCATAAGAAGGAGGAATGAATACAAATATGAACCAAACAACGAATAACAATACAAGTAGTTCAAACTCAGCTGATACTGATAATAATGCAAATACTTCTAACAACAATAGCTCAAATAACAATAGCAATCCATACAGGTACGTTAAGAAAAAAGAAAGTCCTGAAGTTCTTGCAAAAAGAGTAGAAATCTATACTTACCTTAGCAAACTTGCAGTAATTTATGCAATCATATCTACTTTTTGTCTTTATAGAAATTTATCAGGTGTGACAATGCCGGTATTCGGAATAGCTACACTTGTTTATTTATTTGCAACACACAGTTACTTTGAAATAAAAATCAAACCTGTAAGCTATTTTTATGGTGCAATGATGTTGCTTCTTTGTGTATCTGATTTCTTAACAGCAAATACTTTTTATATTTGTTTTAACAACATAGGAATTATTGCACTTATTTTTGCATTCATATTTACCAACTTTTATGATTTAAAGAAATGGTCATTTATACAGACAATATGGCATTATTTCAATAATATTTTTTCTGCGCTTGATGGTGCAAGCGAACTTTCTAAAGATAAAAAAGCAGTTAAACAGGCTGCAAAAGACGAAATAAAAGTAAACGGAAACGTTGTAAATCCTGAAACATTAAGAAAAAGATATGTTATCAAATCAGTAATCACAGGTATACTTATAGGTATTCCAATAATTATTGTTGTTCTTTATCTTCTTTCAAAAGCAGATGTTGTTTTTGAAACATTTGTAAAGAAATATCTTTTATTTGATATTGGATATATATTCAGAAATTTCATTGGTATAGCAATAACCTTTTATTTAATTAACCTTTTTGCATATTGCACTATAAGAAATTTCTCAAGAAAAAAAGAGCAGAAGATTATTGAAAACGAAAAGAAATTTGAACCTATTATTGGAATTACCACATTATCAATTATTGCTTTGATTTACCTTATATTCTCAGCAATTCAGATTATGTATTTATTTATTGGTAAATTTTCTCTTCCAAACGGATACACATATTCACACTATGCAAGAGAAGGATTTATCCAGTTACTCATTGTATGTATAATAAATATTATGCTTGTGTTATTCTTTAATAATAAATTTGAGGACAATGGAATACTTAATTTCCTTATGACTCTTATATCTTTATGTACATACATTATGATTGCTTCAAGCTTTATGAGAATGTCTCTTTATATAAAACTTTTTAAACTTACACATTTAAGAATCCTTACACTCTGGATGCTTATAGTACTTTCACTTTTATTTATTGGTGTAATCATATCAGTTTATAAAGATGATTTCCCATTATTCAGCTATGGTGCATTGATAATAAGTATAATGTATATCATTCTTTCATTTTCACATACTGATTATCTTATTGCTAAATATAATCTTAAAGAATTAAGCAAAGCTGAAGCAAAATATGATGAAGACTACGATTTTTCAAACACAGATTACTTTGATTATAATGATTATTATTTTAATAATTTTGAAGCAGAATATTCGGATGTAAAACTTGCAGATTATCACTATCTCACAACTTTATCAGCAGATGCAGCACCAATTATTGCAAAATATTCTGATGCATACTGGGCAGAAAATTATTTTAATAAATTCAAATATGACACTGATTTTGAAACTGACAACTTCAGACATTTTAATTTATCAAGGTACACTGAAAGAAAAGTAAATCCATACTAATGCGATGAACACTTGAAACCCAAAGTTAAAATTTACACCACAAAAAATTGACTTACACAGGGGAAGCTATAAAAACAGCATAAACAAACAAATTTATAGCCATTTGAAGAACAAAATAGGCTTATTCGGCTAGATTTGGCTATAAATTTTTCCATAACAGAAATATTTATTGCCAACTGAAGAGCAAAATAGGCTTATTTCGCAGAATTCGGCTATAAATATTTACATATCAGAAATATTTATTGCCAACTAAAAAACAAAATAGGCTTATTTCGCTGGATTTAGCTATAAATATTTCCATATCAGAAAAATTTATTGCCAACTGAAGATCAAAATAGACTTATTTGGCAAGAAAAAGCTGTGGTTACATGTAATATGCACCACAGCTTTCTTTATCCTATCTTTTGTTTCTTCTTGGAATATACATTTGTAAGTATTACAAAGAATAAAGCAAATCCAAGTAGAACAAGCGTGTTAATACAAACCGGTTTTAATGATTCTTTATCGAAAGTTTCTATACTTTTCACTGCCTCATTTGTACTTATGTAATAATAGGATGGAAGTATGTGTGCAACTCTTAGCACTCCCTTTGGAAGCCACTGCATAGGTACAAACGCTCCGCAAAGAAAACTTGATCCAAGGGCAATAACATTTACTATTCCATTAATTGCATTTTTATTTAAAACAATACTTCCTATGAACATTGCTATTGTTGTGGCAACAATTGTAAATACAAAACAATTCAGCATATAAATTGCACCCTGTTTTGAAAACATATCATTGCCAAGTAATATAAAACTTAATATTACATAGAGGCTCCACAATATCAAAGAAAAAAGACCGTTTGACAAAAGAAGATATCTGTTGATTTTTTTATAATTTGTACTACTGATAATCGTCCTTTTCTGAATTTTAATGTCTTTAAAACTTGATAATACAAGGCATATAACATATACAAGACATGCTAAAATACTATAACTTGCAAAATTATAATAAAAGGTTATTCTCTCTAACTTATTTGTATCAAGCTTCGAAGTGATTGTAACTTCTCCCTGCTTAGCAAGAGTTTCATTTACATTCTTAACAAGCTCGGTATCAGTATTTCCCATATCCCTGTAAGTTGATGCAACCTGTATATATCTTGTTATAAGCATATCTGCAAGAGATGCCTTATAATCTTTTGTCGTTTTTATTTCTATTTCAGGATTTTTTCCTGCCATAAAATCTTTACCATAACCTTTTGGAATATAAATCACAAAATTAACATCCCTATAGAAAAGACCGTCATTTATAGCATCTTCATTATTTTTCAACTTAATAATCTTTGAATTATCTTTTAAATACTTTATAAAATTATCTGTAATTTCATTTTTTTCGTCATTATTTATTATCATTACATTTGGCTTACTTGCAACAAAATTAGTATTTGTATCACTTGCATTCATATTTATTCCGCCAAATACAACAAGAATTACAGTATAAAGTATTATAATAGATTTGTTTTTATTTAAAATTTTTAGAAATGCCTTAAATACTATCATATTTCTGCCTCCTTAATCCGATACATGAAATTCCGATTAAAATAAAAGCAAAAATAAGCAGGCTTATTAAATCAAAATAATATCTGTCAAATGTATCATAATAATATAACGCGTAAAAGCCGTCTGTTATCATACTTGCAGGATTTAATTTGTTTACGATAGGAGCATTTTTATCAACTATATATTTCATTGAAATTCCCATCATTCCGGATAAAAAACATCCTGCCATGGTTATTGAAATAATTATTCCTGTCTTTGCATTCTCACCTGCTTTGACAAGAGTTGCAACAAATATTCCAAGAGAAAGTCCTGCAAGACATCCTACAAGGGACAGTAATACCACTTTAAAGAAATGATTTCCATAATCAATCTTTAATGCAAAAATAGTATATATAAATAAAAGGGCAACACCAAGTATCTGTGTTATATAACATGATAAAGCACTGCTGATAATGACCTGCCATTTTTTCACAGGTGCTGTTGCAATTCTTTTTCCCTGACATGTCATATTTGCAAGATTCTGATTTATGGCTATGGCACCAAGCAAACCTCCATAAAGACAGGTCATTGCAATAAGTGTATAAAATTCAATCATTGTATAGCTTAAGTTCTTTCTGGAAATATCCTTTAAATTAGCTTTTGTTTCCGAAACGTTTCTTCCCATATAAGCAGACTGGACAATCCCTTCAGTTACATATTTAAAAATCGTTTCGTTGAT
Organism: Lachnospiraceae bacterium RM5; assembly: GCA_900110975.1. Classification (GTDB taxonomy): domain Bacteria; phylum Bacillota; class Clostridia; order Lachnospirales; family Lachnospiraceae; genus Bovifimicola. The sequence goes on along the minus strand of FOFK01000008.1, from coordinate 30,747 downwards.
TCCATTTGATTTAAATGTAAGCTTAGGCTTTCCATTTACAAACTCAAGATATCCGGAAATCTTTTCATTATCAAGAAGTTCTTTTGCTTCCTTCTCGTCATCCTTATCAATATACTTTATGTTAAATAATCTGTCCTTATTGTCTTTATCAGAAAGTTCCTTAAAGACTGCTTTATATAACTCGTTACTTTCAAATTCCTCATTCTTAATAATTGCAACATCTATAATGTCTAATTTTTCACTGTTTTCAATATCAGAAAAAGCAAGATAGAAAAAAGTTCCAAGAATTATTGGAAATGCAAATGTCCAGAAAATCATTGCTTTGTTTCTAAAAAGGGTTTTTAGGGAATATTTAAAATTATGGAAAAACATTTAATCTCTAAGTTCCTTTCCTGTTAATTCAAGGAAAACATCATTAAGTGTCGGCCTTTCCGAATAAATTTTATTATATTTAATATTCTCCTTTTTTAATAATCCCATGATATCTGAAAGATTATTTTTTCCCTTTTCATAAACAATTAAAAGCACATTTCCATTATAGGAAACATCAGCAACATTATCTAAATTCTTTATTTCTTCAACATATTTATTATCTAACTTATTAACTTCTACAGAAATCTTTTCTTCGATTTTTGCAAGTTCTTTTAATTCATCACAAGTACCTTTTGCAAGTACTTTTCCCTTATCAAGAATAATAACTCTGTCACAAAGTATCTCAACTTCTTCCATGTAATGAGTTGTATAAACTATTGTGGCACCCTCATCTCTTAATTTTTTTATACCATCAAGTATATTATTTCTACTTTGTGGATCTACAGCAACTGTGGGCTCATCCAGGAAAATTAACTTTGGTTTATGAGCAATTCCACAGGCAATATTTAATCTTCTAAGAAGACCTCCTGATAATTTTTTAGGATAGAATTTTTTAAAATCCATAAGTCCCACAAGATTTATGGCATCTTCAACATACTCTTTTCTTTTCTCTTTATCTTTAACATAAAGACCACAGAAATAATCAATGTTTTCATAAACAGTAAGTTCATCAAACACTGATACTTCCTGAAAAACAACACCTATTTTTTCTTTTATCCCATAAGAATCAGGTTTCATTTCTTCGCCAAATATTTTTATACTTCCATTGGAAAAATTAAGCAAAGATAATATACAGTTGATAGTTGTTGATTTACCACTACCGTTTGGCCCTAAGAGACCAAGAATTTCACCTTCATAAACTTCAAAAGACAAATCATCAACTGCAGTTAATTCTTTATAACTCTTAGTAAGATTACTTACTTCAATAATATTACTCATATATTTTTCCTTTCTCATTTTTATCTTTAATATTTTACCATATTTCACTGGCTTTAAATATAAAAAAATGCAATATAGCACATGTATTAAAGGTACTGTATTGCATTTTTATATTAAACTTTAATTAAATTTTTCCTATCCATCTCTCTTATTTTTGCACGGCTGATTTTACCGTTTGATGTTCGTGGTAAATCACTGACAAAATCAATGATTCTTGGATACTTATATATCGCCGATCTTTCTTTAACAAAGTCCTGTAATTTTCTTTTTAAATGAGCATCATTTTCAAAACCATTATTTAAAATAATGCTTGCCTTAACAAGATATCCCCTGTTTTTTGACGGATACCCTGTAACAGCACATTCGAAAACAGCAGGATGCTTCATAAGAATATCTTCTACTTCTGAAGGACCAATTCTATATCCACTGGATTTTATAACATCATCGTTCCTGCCGATAAAAACAAAATTACCATCTTTATCTTTATAACCTTTATCCTTTGTATGATAAACACCGCCTTCAAAAGCTTTTTTATACATATCTTCTTCACCAAGATATCCTTTAAATACGCCAAGAGGAACCTCATTATTTTTTAATTTAATAACCATTTCACCTTCTTCATATGCAGCACATGGATTATTTTTTTCATCAACAATCTCCATATCATATAAAGGGGAAGCTTTTCCGATAACGCCTTCTACCTGCTTTTCATCCTTCTTTGTACAGATAAGAAGTGTTGTTTCAGTCTGTCCAAAGCCTTCACGAATAGTCAGTCCTGTTTTTTCATAAAAAGCTTTTGCCACCTCTACAGGCAATGATTCTCCTGCGGTTGTAACCATTTCAAGATTTGATAAATCATATTTTTCTATATCTTCTCTCACAATATATTTATAAATCGTTGGTGGTGCACAAAAAGAAGTAACCTTTTCTTCTTCAAGTACTTTTAACATATCCCCCGCATAAAACTGCTCATAATCATAAACCATAACAGCTGTATGCATAAACCACTGACCATACATTTTCCCCCATGCAGATTTAGCCCATCCTGAATCTGCAACTGTAAGATGAAGTCCGTTTTCCTTTACTCCATGCCAGTATTTTGCTGTAAAAATATGAGCTATAGGATAAGAAAAATCATGAATTACGGCCTTTGGTTTACCACTTGTTCCTGATGTAAAATAATAAAGCATATTATCGGTAACATTTGTAGAAATTCTTTTAAGCTCATTATCCGCTCTATCTGTTAAATTCTCAAAATTTAAAAAACCTTCTTTTTCCTTACCCACCAAAAATTTAATTACATTTTTATCTTCAGCAGCTTTTTCAACATTCTTAAGAATATGTACATCATCCAGAAGAACTATGGCTTTAACATCAGCTTTTTCAATTCTTTCTTTTATATCATCATCAGAAACCATATGGGATGTCGGAATTGCAACTGCTCCTATTTTATGAAGTGCAAGCATACTTATCCAGAAGTTATAATTTCTCTTTAAAATAAGCATTACACTATCATTTCTTTTTATGCCATTATTCAAAAAAACATTGGCTGCTTTATCAGATAAAATTTTCATTTCCCCATAAGTAAATTTTCTTACATTTCCTTTAAGACTCTTATATACAAGTGCAATGTCATTTTCATATTCATATGCAAACCTGTCCATAACATCATATGCAAAATTAAAGTTTTTATCATATACAGGTTCTAATGAAATAAGGTTATTATTATCATCAAAAACTTCTTTTAAATACTCTTCATTAATCTTCATCTTTATATTTCTCCCACACGTCTGAACTTTCTATATCTCAATTCAAGCAAATCATCAATGCTGTTCTTCATAAGGCTGTTTAATTCATTTTCAATCATATTTTTTAATTCACCTGATTTTTCATTAGATATGATTTTATCAATAAGATTTAATTTTTCTAATTTCTCAGCTGTAAGCATTAATGCTTCTGCTACAACATCAGCTCTTTCAGTGCTTTTCCATAAAATATTTGCACAACTCTCAGGTGAAACTACGCTAAAATAAGCATTTTCAAGCATCCATATTTTATCTGCATGTGCCAGGGCAAGCGCACCGCCACTTCCACCTTCCCCAATAATTAAAGAAAGCATTGGCGTTTTAAGAGTTGACATTTCATAAAGATTATTTGCTATTGCTCTTCCCTGACCCCTTTCTTCTGCACTGACACCAGGATATGCACCTGCTGTATCTACAATAAGAAGTATTGGCCTTTTAAATTTTTCTGCCTGTTTCATAAGTCTTAATGCTTTTCTATAACCTTCAGGATGAGCACTTCCAAAATTACGATAAACTCTTTCCTCGGTATTTTTCCCTTTTTCTATACCAATTACCGTTACACAGGTATTTCCAATATAGCCTATTCCTCCAATAACAGCTGAATCATCAGAAAAATATCTGTCTCCATGAAATTCAATAAAATCAGTTACTATATTTTTAAGATAATCAGACATGGTAAGAACATTTTCTTTTCTTGCATTTAATACAATTTCATAATCTTTCATAATCATACCTTTTCAATCAAAAAACATTTTTTTAACAAGTTATTAGCTGTGCATAATAAGAAGTTTACTAATCAGTTCTTTTTGATTTTTTCTCTCAACAATCATATCAATAAAGCCACATTTAAGAACACTTTCTGCTCTTTGAAATCCCTTAGGAAGTGATTTATTTAATGTTTTTTCAATTACTCTCGGGCCTGCAAAACCAACTCTTGCATGTGGTTCTGAAAGCGTAATATCACCAAGCATTGCAAAGCTTGCATTTACTCCACCCGTTGTTGGATTTGTAAGTAAATTTATATAAAGATTATTTTTATCACTATGCCTTTTAACTGCTGCAGATACCTTTGACATCTGCATAAGAGAAAGCATTCCCTCCTGCATTCTTGCTCCGCCTGATACAGTTATGCCAAGTACCGGAAGAGAATTTTTTGTAGCATATTCAAAAAGACGGGTTATCTTTTCTCCAACAACACTTCCCATTGAACCCATCATAAAATAAGGATCCATTGAAAAAATACAAACTTTAACTCCTCCGATTAAACAGGTTCCGCATATGACTCCTTCATTTTCCCTGCTCTTTATTTTTGCTTTTTCTAATTTTTCATCGTACTCAGGAAAAGAAAGAATATTTTTTGATGTAAGTTCCCTGTCATGTTCAATAAAACTTCTCTTATCTGCCAACATTAAAATTCTTCTTCTTGCACGGACGAGATAATAATTTCCACAATTTGGGCATACAAAATAATTCTTTCTGATTTTTGAAACAGATATTTTTTTACCACATTTTTTACAGGCAATTTTTCTTGTGGTATTTTTTTCACCCTCAAGTTCATTACATGTTTTTATAAAAAATTTTTTAAACTTCATTTATCAAACACCTACTATTACAATATCTCCTGACATATTTTAGTGTCATATGTTCCATTTACAAATAAATCATTTCCCATGAATTTCATATATAATTCACGGTTGTTTTCAACTCCTACAAGAACAAATTCAGACAATGCACTTTTCATTTTTCTTATGGCATCTTCTCTTGATGATGCACCAACTATAAGTTTTCCAAGCATTGAATCATAAAAAGGAGTTATTAAAAGATTCTGATAAAGTGCCGAATCAAATCTCACATCCGGCCCTCCCGGTATATGAAGAAGTTTCACTTCGCCCGTAGACGGGGAAAAATCTTTTTCATTTTCCGCACATATTCTGCATTCTATTGCATATTTATCAGTCTTTACATCATCCTGGGAAAAAGGAATTTTAACATCTGCTGCAGTTCTTATCTGCCATTTTACAATATCTATTCCAAGTGCCATTTCTGTTACTGAATGTTCAACCTGAAGTCTTGTATTCATTTCCATGAAATAAAATTCTTCTCCCTGCACCAAAAATTCAACTGTACCCACAGTATAATATCCTACTTCTTTTGCTAATCTTATGGATGCATCATACATTTTTCGTCTCATATTTTCTGACAACATTGGTGCAGGACATTCCTCAATAAGTTTCTGATTTTTTCTTTGGACAGAACAATCCCTGTCTCCAAGTACAATAACATTTCCATATTTATCAGCAAGAATCTGGACTTCCACATGCTTAACATTTTCTAAGTATTTTTCAATAAAAACATCATCATCGCCAAATGAACTTTTTGCTTCTTTCTTTACGCTGTCAAATGCATTTTTTAACTCATTTTCTTCTCTGACAATTCTGATACCTTTACCACCGCCACCGGATCTTGCTTTTAAAATCACAGGATAGCCACAAACCTTAGCAAACTCTTTAGCCTCGTTATAATCATTTAATATATCACTTCCAGGCGTAACATTTACACCTGCTTTAATAGCAATTTCACGTGCCTTATCTTTCTGTCCCATATCCCGGATAACTTCGTGGGAAGGACCAATTAAAACAATATCATTTTCTTCGCATTTCTTTGCAAATAAAGGATTTTCAGATAACATACCATACCCCGGATGTATGGCTTTAGCACCAGTTTTTTTAGCAACCATAATAATTGCATCCATATTAAGATAACTTTCGCTTACTCTTGGTGCACCAATACAATAACATTCATCAGCCATATTTATATGCAAAGCATCATTATCTGCTTCTGAATAAATAGCTACAGTTTCTATTCCCATTTCCCTGCAGGTTCTTATAATTCTGACTGCAATCTCACCTCTGTTGGCAATTAAAATCTTAGAAAACACCTTAATCACTCTCCTGTTTTTCCATTATTGCAAAAGAAAATTCACCACTGGCACATAACTTTCCATCAACACTTACTTTGCCTTTAAGATGATAAAGCGGATGACATTCCCTTAAAAGTGTGGTATCAATTCTTATTAAATCTCCAGGCACAACACTTTTTTTAAACCTGACTTTATTAAGTCCTGTGTATAATGGAAGTTCGTTTTTCCCTTTTAATTTTTCCTTAAACATAACACATGCAGATTGTGCCATTATTTCACAGAGAATCACACCCGGCACAATCTTGTTTTCAGGGAAATGACCTTCCAAAAAAAACTCATCTCCCCTTACTTTATAGTAACCTGTGGCACTCTTATCTTCATTTAATACAACCTCATCAACAAGAAGCATAGGCTCCCTGTGAGGCAGAATATTTTTTATTTCTTCACGATTCATTTTCTTATTCCTTTATCTTAAAAAGTGTCTGGTGAAATTCAACCATCTCACCATTCTTAGCACAAATTTCTTCTATCACGCCATCTGTATCAGACACAACATCATTAAGCATTTTCATAGCTTCAATGGAGCATAATACATCTCCTTTTTTCACCTTCGTTCCAACACTTATTAATGGTTCATCTGAATTTTTATCATAAAAAATTCCAAGAAGGGGAGCTTTTATTTCATGGTAATTTTTTTCAGAAGTGCCCGCATCCTTAATATTTTCTATATTTACTGTATTTACTGTATTTGCTATACTTTCAGCATTTCCTACACTTACTGCACTGCCATTATTTCCCACACTGCCTGAATTTACAGTTTTTTCTTTTTTCATTACCAATTCAAAATCCCCGTCTTTTACGGAAATTTCTGTTAAATCCAATCTTTCAAATAAATCACTATAATCCTTTAAAGAACTCATATATACACCCTTTTCTAATCAAGAATTTTCTTAAATGCAATACATCCATTGTGTCCGCCAAAACCTAAAGAAGTACTGATTGCATACTCTAAATCTGCTTTAACCGCTTTGTTTACAGTATAATCAAGGTCGCATTCTTCATCTTTTTCTTTATAATTAATTGTAGGAGGAACAATGCCCTCATTTATAGCCATGATAGATGCAATAGCCTCAACTGCACCTGTTGCACCCATCATATGACCTGTCATGGATTTTGTTGAGCTTATATGAAGCTTGTATGCATTTTCCTTAAACACTTCTTTGAGAGCTTTTGTTTCCATGGCATCATTTAAATGAGTGCCTGTACCATGGGCATTTACATATATTTCTTCATTTCCTGTAATTCCCGACTCATTTACAGCCTGTAAAATCGCATCCACTGCGCCCTCACCATTTGGATCAGGTGCTGTAATATGATATGCATCTGATGAATTTCCATAACCTGTCATTTCAGCATAAATCTTTGCACCACGTTTTTTTGCATGCTCATATTCTTCTAAAATAAGGATTCCTGCACCTTCACCCATAACAAAACCGTTTCTTCTCTTATCAAAAGGAAGGCTTCCCTCATCCTTATTATCACTAAGATTAAGAGCCTGGCAATTTATAAAACCTGCCATTGCAAGTTCATTTATTGAAGCCTCACTTCCGCCCGCAATTATTGCATCAGCATAACCATGTTTTATAGTTCTATATGCTTCACCAATAGAATGTGTTGATGTTGCACATGCAGTAACTATAGGAAGTGTAGGGCCTTTTGCCTTAAACTTAATTGATACCTGACCTGTAGCCATATTGCTTATCATCATTGGCACAAAAAATGCCGAAACATAATCAGGACCTTTACTATCAAGTTTTCTTGTTTCACGGATTGTAGTATTAATTCCTCCAATACCGGAACCTATATATACACCAAATCTTTTTGGATCAATATCTGACTCTAAAATTTTACTGTTTTCTACAGCCTGTTTTGATGCTGCCATAGCATATTGCATATATAAATCAGATTTTCTGATTTCAGTTACTGCATCATAATAATCCTTTGGATTAAAATCTTTTACTTCCGCATCAAGATTTACTTTAAAATCACTTGCATCAAAACGTTTTATTTTATCAATTCCACAAACACCTTCTTTAAGATTATTAAAGAAAGTTTCTAAATCATTTCCAACAGGTGAAATAACACCCATTCCTGTTACAACTACTCTTTTCATATTCACCTCTGACTTGTCTATATATACTTTCAACTATCTTATATATGCATTTTACTGTCATATCTAAATATACATTCCACCATCAACTTTGATTACTTCTCCTGTTATATAGGATGCATAATCACTTACAAGAAAGAGTGCAAGACCTGCTATATCTTTAGCATCACCCATTCTTGATAATGGAATCATTTTTTTAATTTCATCATTTTTATCATCTGATAACACGGATGTCATATCAGTTTTTATATATCCCGGTGCAATTGCATTACATCTTATATTTCTTTTCCCATATTCTTTTGCTATGGTCTTTGTAAATCCAATAACTCCTGCTTTTGAGGCCGCATAATTTGCCTGACCTGTATTTCCCATCATTCCAACAACGGAACTGATATTAATAATCACACCACTTTTTTTCTTTACAAAAGCACGGATAAATGCCTTAGTCATATATATCGTACCTTTAAGATTTATATCAATAACGCTGTCAATATCATCTTTATCTAATGACATAAACAAATTATCTTTTGTTATTCCGGCGTTATTTACAAGGATATCCACGTTTCCAAAGTCAGCTAAAATTTCTTTTGAAACTTCGTTTACTTTGTCATAATCTTTTACATCGCAGATATAAAACTTTGATTTAATACCATATGATTTAAGCTCATCTAATGTCTTTTTTGTACTTTCATTATCTGATGTTGCAATAAATGCAACATCACAATGATTTTTTGCATATTCTAAGGCTATCGCTTTTCCGATACCTCTTGAACCGCCTGTAATAACAGCCACCTTATTTTTTAACATAATCTACTCCATTTCCTTAAGGACACATTCTAAAGATTCCATATCACCTACATTTAAAATCTTTATATTTTTTTCGCCCTTTAAAATTTTCTTTACAAAAGATGATAATACATTTCCGGGTCCGCACTCAATAAATGTATCTACACCATCTTCAAACATTTTTTTAATTATATCTTCCCATCTCACAGGATTTGAAATCTGATCCGATAAAAGATTAATTATTTTTTCTTCATCATCAGGGTAAATAGATGCGGTTTTATTTGAGTATACAGGGATTTTTGGCATTTCAACCTTATAATCTTTTTTTCTTAATTCTTCATTTAAACCTGAAGATGCAGATTCCATATATGGTGTATGAAATGAACCTGATACTTCTAAAAGAATACATCTGATTCCCTCTTCTTTAAGATAATCCATAAATTTATCTATATTTTCTTCTTCTCCGGAAACCACAATCTGTCCCGGGCAATTATAATTAACAGGATATACATTATAATCCATACACATTTTTTTAAGCTTATCAGCATCAGCCCTTAAAACGGCAATCATTTTGCCTTTAGTAACTTCTGCTGCTTTCTGCATAAGTTCTCCTCTTTTGCACACAAGCTTAAATCCGCTTTCATAATCCAAAATACCTGCAAATGTTATGGCTACAATTTCTCCTAAAGAAAAACCTGCCACCACGTCAGGATAAATATTTTTTTCCTTTAAAGCTAATGCCCCTGCAAAATCCTCCAAAAAAAGAAGAGGCTGTGTATTTTTTGTAATCTTTAACTCTTCTTTAGTCCCGTTAAACATTTGATTTAAAGAACCATTTCTAAAATCTTCTGCTTTATCAAACTTTTCCTTGATAAGAGGAATATTTTCATAAAAATCTTTTCCCATTCCAGGATACTGGCTACCCTGTCCTGAAAATAAAAATGCAATTTTACCCATCTTTTCCTCGCTTATTTTCCTTTATCTTTTAAGAAGTGTATCTGCCTTCAAAACAATTTTATCTATTATTTCTTTGCAGGTTTCTTCTTCTTTTACCATGCCACAAATCTGTCCACACATACATGAACCTGTCTTTATATCACCTTCAATGGCAGCTCTATAAAGGGAACCTTTTCCCATATTTTCAAGTTCATCTTTTGTTGTATGACCATCAATTTCCTTCGTATAAAAATCTCTGGAAAAACTGTTTTTAATTGAGCGCACAGGATGACCTAAAGTTTTTCCTGTTACTATGGTATCCCTATCTTTTGCCTTCAAAATCTTTTCTTTATAATTTTTATGAACCGTACATTCCTTTGAAACAAGAAAAGCAGTGCCCATCTGAATACCTTTTGCTCCAAGCATAAATGATGCGGCCATTCCTCTTCCATCTGCAATTCCACCTGCTGCAATAACAGGAATATTTATAGCATCCACAACCTGTGGAACAAGTGCCATAGTTGTTGTTTCACCAACATGTCCACCGGATTCGCATCCTTCTGCAATAACTGCACTTGCACCCATTTTTTCAACCATTTTTGCAAGCGTTACACTTGCAACTACAGGAATGACTTTCACTCCCGCATTTTTAAGTTTTTCCATGAAAGGTGCCGGATTTCCCGCACCTGTTGTAACTATAGGAACTTTTTCCTCACATACAACATCTACTGCTTCTTCTATGTAGGGACTCATTAACATCAGATTAACTCCAAATGGTTTATTCGTAAGTTTTTTTGCCTCTCTTATCTGCTTGCGAAGATTTTCGCCATCAGAATTCATTGCCGCAATAAGCCCTAAACCACCTGCATTTGAAACAGCAGAAGCAAGATGACAATCTGCTATCCATGCCATCCCACCCTGAAATATAGGATATTTAATATTTAACATTTCACAAATAGGATTATTTTTATTCACGTATTTCACCTACTTATTTTCTACTTATTATTTTTTTGCCCGGCTTTACTGCCTACATATTGTCTTTTTCTTCTTGTTGCCTACTTGTTATCTTCAATGTATTTTGCTAATTTTTCTATTGTATTAATTTCCTGAGATAATTCAATCTTGCAATCAAGTTCTTCCTGAATCTCCATAACAAGTTCCATAATATCAAGAGAATCAAGACCGATATCTGTGAAAGTATCAGTTGTTGAAATTTCTGCTTCATCCTTATCTAAATATTCTGCAATAACTCTTACTATAACATTCTTATTTTCTTCCATTTTTTCTGCTCCTTTACACTTTAAATTTATATTTGACTTTGATATAATAATCCTGGGTGTAGCCCCCAAGTCAAGAGTTAAAAATTACATATTTTTACACTTAAATCAAAAGGAGAATTACTTTGGAAATTTTAGAATCAGAAAATACCATAGAATATAATCTTACAGTAAGCCAGTTTGCCAAGTTATGCGGAACTACAAGGGATACTTTAAGACATTATTATGAAAACGGCCTGCTAATACCACATACAAATAAATCGAACGGCTATCATTACTATTCACCATCCCAGGTAAATTCTTTTTATTTTATAAAGAATTTTCAGCAGGCAGGTTGTTCTTTAAAAGAAATAAATGAATTATTACACGACTCTTCAAAGAACAAGATAAAAGAAGTTGTGGATTTGAAACTTATGGAATTTCAAAAAGAACTTTTAAAATTACATAATAAAATTTCGTCAATGAATCTTAGTATGTGGCTGTTGGAAAAATATGAATATAATAAAAAACATACACCATTTATCGAAATCCTTGATAATATCAGTATTATTAAAACAGATATAGAAAAAACAGAATCTGCGCACCACTCAAGCGATATAGCAAAAGATCTTCAAAAACATTTTTCACGTTCTGACGAAAATTTTGATATATCTATTTTCCCAACGGGTGCCTCAATTTCTTACGATAAACTTTTAAAAGAAAACTATACTTATGACAGTCTTATTACTATTGTTATTCATCCTGATGATGGCAAAAATTTTCTTGCGCTACCATCAAAAAAAATTGTAAGCTGTTATCATGACCATACAAAAGATGATATTAAAAAAACATATAAAAAATTGATTAGATTTATAAAGAAAAATAATTTAAAGCCTTGCTCAGACTTAAATATAATAAGCCTTATTAATATTTATGACTGCGAAAAAAAACACACATATTTTAAATATTTATTTATTTGTATTGAATAAAAAAAACCATAAGGTCCGGCAATATCAAATTGCCATTCCTTATGGTTAATTTTATTTTAACTTATAGATTTTTATGAGAAATTATAAATCTTAGTATCTTGGCTTTCCAACTTCGCTAAGTTTATAATCCTGTCCGTTATTGTTATCCCAAGCATCTACACCTGTATCTGTCTGATAATGAAGTGCGAACTGAGCATCTCCAATAACATATCCTTCGATAACCCATAATTCTCTGTTGTTTCCAATGTTTCTTACATATGTTGCAGCTGGTGAATTCTGCCATACTTTCTGGTTATCACAATACCACATATGGATATATTTGTTATATGCGCTATTTTCAACTTCAACATAAACTTTGTAATGAACTACTCCACCACCGTTTTCTGTGTGGATGTAAGTTGTTGTATAAAGGTCTTCAGCACTTACAAATTCAACTGGCTGATCCCACCAATAAGCCTGTGCTTTAACTGGTGTAGCAATGATACCAGCAGCTACTGCAACTACTGCAACTAAAACTGCTAATGTTTTCTTTAATGTTTTCATTATAGTCTCTCCATTCTTGTTATTTTTAATTTTTTCTGTAAACGTTTACCTTTAAGAGGGTACCATATTTATCTTTAAAATTCAAGAAACCATTGCTTTTCTAAATAGTTTTCTATGTTTTTACCTATAAAATTGAACTATTAAAGAAATTTTTAGTTGATTTTACAATAAACTTTTATCATTTTAACTGTTTGTTTCCTTTAGTTCTTTTTTAAGATTATACATAAGCCACTTTGCAACGCCATCGTCCTCATTACTTTTTAAAACCCCTGTAGCAACAGCTTTAAGCTCATCCACTGCATTCTCCACAGCATAACATTCATCAGATATTTCAAACATAGGAATATCGTTAAAGCCATCTCCAAAAGAAATCACCTTACTACATCCCCACATTCCTTTCAGTTTTTTAATTGCATTTGCCTTAGTTGCAGTAACGGGCATAATTTCACACCAATATTCAGGTCTATATAAATCCTGCTGAATTATGCAGCAATACCTGCTATCCTTTGAAAAAATATCATAAACCGGCTGAAGCTCATCTTTTTCCCCAATACATGTAAAATAGAATGTGTCCCCCTCATAAAGTTCTTCCACATCTTTCACAGCACGAAAACGCTTATCTCCCTGTCTCTTGCTTAAATATACCCTGATTCCTTCATTTTCATTTTCCGGAATCCATGATACTTTTTCAACGCCATCCATAAAAGAATACACTAACGGACTAATATTATACCGGTTTAAAATTTCTTTCACCCGGTCTCTTTCTTCCTCATTAAAATCCTCTTTAGAAATAATCTCACCGGTTGATGGGCGGAAAATAAATGCTCCATTATATGCAATAATTGGAATATTTGTAGACAATCCTTTAGTAGCCTTGGATGCAGATACTAATGATCTGGCTGTGGCATATGTAAAAAGCATCCCCTTTTCAACAAGATTGTTAATTGTCTGAATACTAAACGAACTGACACTTTCCCTTTTATTTAATAATGTGCCGTCCAAATCTGTGACGTATAATATTTTTTCCACGATTGTCTCCTTTTTTAACATAGATATTGCTGTATAATATTTTTTATAATCCTAGAACTAATAGATTGTTTAGAAGTTTCAAAAGATGTAATCATATTTTTTCCCGGATAAAAACCATTCTGATGATATGCATTTAATTTTATAACATTCTTATTTGCATAATCAGCATCATCCATCATCCCAAAATGCTCCCATAAATATTCCTTGCGAATTCTTGTATTTAAACAGATAAAGTCCGGTCGCACCTGACCCATTCCTTTTAAAATTATAGGTTTCTCATATTTATATGGTATTGCAAACTCTTCCAAAAAATTTGCAATAATTAATTCCGACTTTGACCTGACCCGAACTCCTTTATTAGTATAAAATTCTGTTTCACCAAAAAATGTCATTGTTTCATATTCATCTTCAAGCCAGTTATTTATATAAATTTCATCAGTCTCGATAATAGGATTTATAAGTCTTTTTCTACCCTCTGACATTTTATTATACAGTTGATCTATTTTATTTACATCATAGTTTTTCAAAAAAATTTCCAAACTACTCTTCATTTTTAACAATTCTTCATAAACCTTCTGATTATACTGCTTTTGAGCTATTTTCTTTAAATTTGGAACTTCTTTAGATTTAACATACTTTTTCTCATTTGTCTGCTTATTCACAAGATGATACTGATAGCAGCCATTACTCTTATTTACCCTGATCAAATAGTCAGGAACTTCTTCAAGTCGTATGTTATTTTTTCTTACCCTGTCTACAAGATTATTTATAACTTTTAATTGTTCTTCTAATTCTCCTCTATAATCTTCCAAATATACACCCCTCCATTACTATAAATATTATTATAACTGTTGCTGTAAGTATTACGTATTACCATTGCTGTAACTGTTACTATTTTACTATTAATATTACTGTAGCCATTACTATAATCAGTAATATCCTTTCATAAATTACGCGTACATTAGCATTTCTTCACAATATACACGTAGCATTTTGATTATACATACTATAAATTACGCGTACATTAGCATTTTTTCACAATATACACGTAGTATTTTTGATTATAAATACTAAAAATTACGCGTATATCTCAATTATTTAAGATTATACGCGTATTCTTCAACAAATTTTAATTGCATTTCACCTAGATTTCTACGCGTATACAACCCCTTTTCGCCAATATGCGCGTAAAGTCATTCATGCAACTAAAATATCTATACGCGCATATTTTAAATACAGAACAATATGCGCGTAATTCATTTAATCCAGTAATGAATCAATAATACTCCAAATTACTTAATTAATCATTTAATTAATCACTTAATTAATCACTTAATTAATCACTTAATTAATCACCTAACTACTAACTTTCAAAATCTCTATAATTTCTCTTATTAATCTCACTTTGATGATTTTGATACCATTCAAATGCTTCTTTAAGCCCATCTTTCATAGATGTTGTTTTCTGTAAAATCTGGTTCTGTTTCTCCACATCTAAAATATATTCATATTCATAAAAAGGAAAATATTCTCTATAATTTATATCTTCATATATACTTCGAAATGCAACTTCTTTTCCTGCTGCCTCATAACAAAGAGTTACCCATTCTTTTATGCTGATTCCTTCTTTATTTCCAACATTAAAGATGTGCTGCCCAGGTCTTTTATCTATAATCTCATCTATCATCCTGCACAAATCACCCACATAAAAGAATTGAAGTTTCATCTCTCCGTCTTTAGGAAGATTGAATACTTTTCCTGACAATGCGCAGTCAAACACAAATGCCTCACGATATACATTATTCATCGGACCATAAAGGTATGGTGGTCTTAATATATACGCATTCTTATCAAAATTCATAAGTGCTTTTTCAGCCTCAATTTTATTTGTTCCATAGATACCCCAGAAACAGTTATTACCAAGTGGTGCTGATTCTAAAAAAGGCTGAGGTGTTGTCTCCGGATAGACCGCACTTGAACTTATTAAAACATAATCATCATAACTATGTATCGCTTTTGTAAGGCATTCAACATCCTCTTTTGTATATGCAGTGTCCACAACAAGATCAAAATGTGTTCCATCCAACAGATTACCTATATTATGACGATCTGCTTCTATCAGATGTACCCCCTCTGACTGTGTTTTTGTATTTCTGTTTAAAACATACACTTCATATCCTTTTGCCACATAATGTTCTGCAAGATATCTGCTCACAAATACAGTTCCGCCGGTTATCAATACTTTTTTCATAACTATTCCTTTCTTCCGAATGTGATTAAAAAGCCTGTAGCTTTTAAGAATGCTCTTTTTTCAATATTTTTTTTGTTTATTTTTCTCAGTCCCATATTTTCTCTCTTTCTATCAAGGGTTCTATTTATTCTGCCATATACAGATGATGCCGTCAACTTTTGTTTTTTCTAATCAATTAAATCATTTTGAAACCTTGACAGATGTTCATATGGCAGAATCAACCTGCCTCGATAAAGACCACACCCATCATTAATCAGATTATTATCTGCCGCTCCGAACATATTAACATTTATCTTACTTAAGTCTAATTGCTGAAGCATCAGTACCCTGTTATATGCATCATCAAAGAAAACATTTTCACCCTGTGGAATCTTCTCACGTCTTACCCTTTCTTTTTCCTGACGTTTTTCATATCCAAGATGGTTTGCTGGTCCGATTTCCGCATAGTCATCCATCTCCTTTGTACGGAGCTGTACCTCAATATTACTTCTTGATGTATTATCAAAAAAAGATATGTGAAGCGATCTGTATCCATACATATTAGGTTTTTCAATGTAATCCCTATAATATGGTCTTGATTTTTCATCTATCGTCATACTGTAATCATCGATACCAGACAATTCTGCATTAAACCCTCTCTCCTCAAGGAAATCAGGAAGAGCATTTGCAATTTCATAAAGATATTTTAATTCTCTTTCATGACAGTCATCACCAGGCTGCAAATGACAGTTTGGCAGTGATATCACAATTCTATACGCAATCAAATCCCTGATTCTATTGATTCTTTCTTTAATCCCTGTCTCCGTAGGATACTTACCATGTTCTGTATAATAGTCATATATATATTCAACTATATTTCCATTAATCTTTTCTTCAAGTCTGATAAGAGATTTTATTCTACCCTTAAATGTAAAAGCTAAAAATGGATATTTATCAGCCATATACTTATAAAATTCTCTTATCTGCTGTGATTGAACAGTTAAAAAGTCATTATGCTCTAACAGATCTATGACCTGCAACAAAAAATTACTGTGAGCCAGATCAACACCATTTCCCGTGTCAATAGCATATTTTTTCAAGTCATGAGAATATATGTGTAGTATTTTTACAATAGTATTTCCATCATATAGGTAATTATTAAGTGATATCATTTAGTCATCTCCTTCCTAGAATGTAATCATCAAATGCTCATTTGCTATATCATCATATACTTTACACTCTGCTTTGCTTACATCATATACATGCACAATATCAGTAAGCATCTCATCTTCGGTAAACTCACTGATAATATCCGTAAATACATTAAGTCTCTCAGGTGAATAATGAATTGTCTTCTCATTATGAAAAACCGCAGTATAAAGTATTTCAGCTTCCACTAAATCCTGAAAAATATGACTTCCATAGGATAACTCCGGATTGTACCCTGCTTTTGTTTCCTCAACTTCACATATTATCTCATAAGCGCTTATATCTGAAAATGCAGTAGGAACTCCAAGTTCAGGTGAAGTCGTCCCCACTCGCCCAGGAACGACAAGCATCATATGTTTATTCTTATCCCGGTAATGCCAGTTAATTTTCCCAACCAGTTTAGCAACAAGATCCTTCGACTTATAAGGCATTTTATAATATTTAACAGGATCAACATATATGATCAAATCAAGTTTTGAAGTTTTAGGTATTCCCATGGATACACCTATATTTTCAAGAAATATCATATCTTTGGAAATTTCATCAGGAATTACAGATGCCGAAGCAATCTTCTGTTCCTGAATCTGAAGTGGTCGACATTGCAGAAGATCTATCGAATACTCTCCACTGTCAGATATATTTATTGTAAATTCTGTGTCAACCGGATATTCATATTCTTCCTGAATAGTAGCAAGCATTCTCTTCATCTGTTCCATAAGAATTTTGTTTGACACAATTCCTTTGCAGGAGATAAATCTAACATCTCTCTTTCTTCCCATTTCCCGCAATCTTAATTCAGCATCATAATCATGCTCTAGAAGAATATTTTTAAGATATTGTGGCATATCATCCTGGATTTCATCAAGAGAAACTTTTTTAAGCACTCTCTCGCTCATATTTATTATTTCAGCTCTTCCCTGGGAAAATTTATGCTTATCAGCTGATGATGAATATGATGTTTTCTCAGGCATATCAAGATTAACTATTCTTGGGTATGATCCTTCCGTTCTATCTACAGCAGATGTTCCCAAACCCATAACAAGTCTGAGCATTCCCGCACTCGCATCCATATTCTTCATTATTTTGTAAGGACTGTATGAATAACCTACACCTGCAGCACATGGCATATAATTCACTCCATAATATGATCCTGACACACGTTGAACAAGAAGTGCCATTTGTTCATCCCTTTTATCAAGTCCACGTCTCTTTCGATAGTCAAGTGCAGAAAGACTCATTGTACTTGCATATACCACCTTGATTGCATGTTCAAATTCCTCTATTCTCTCTTCTAAAGTCCCCCTATTTACACAAAATACAGATTCATATTTTCCTGCAAATGCATTTCCAAATCCATCCTCAAGTATACTGCTGGAACGTATAATATAAGGATCCTGACCGTAATATTCTATAATTCTGACAAACTGTTCTCTCATTGCCTCTGAGAATTTTCCATTCATCAGACTATCAGCAAAATCACTGGCAAGTTCAAAATACCCTTGTTCTGTACGTTGCTTTATTCTGCTATCCCAAAGGTCATTATCAACAATATATGTGTAGTAAAGATCTGATCCTATATAAAATGAATCATGTGGCTCCAAAACTTCTCTGATATCCGGCTCCTTATTCCTTATAATAGCTCTTGCAAGGAGCATACCACAAGCCTTTCCGCCTATCATTCCGGTTCCTATCATGTGATCCCTTACCATGAAATAATCCTTCGGTGTAAAGTGTTTTTTTATCATCTCACGCATCTTACTATCACGCGTCATCATAATATTACACATTCTGGAACATTCTTTACTTATGTCTACGCCATTTTCAAAAAGAATCTTCGCACGCTTAAAAAATATATCCCATGAATCAGAAAACTGTTCCTCACTTGAGCGTTGGGCCATTCCAAGAACCTGATAAAATCTACTAGACTTAACACCATCCAGAATCGGTTTAAAACTTCCTGTATCCGGATTATATATATGAGGAAGAAACATCGTATCTGAATTTCTATTCCATACTTTTTCCGGACGCACATAAATATTTTTACTATCTGAATAAACATCAAAAAACAACTGTGTTGTACTAAGAATCTTATTTACCGCATAAACAGAATGTCTGCCTCTTATTATTGGAAAAAATGCAACTGTATCCAAAACAAATAGAAACGGACAGGTTACCCTGAAGAAATTACCCATCATAAGATCATTAGCCCAAGCCGCCTGTAGATCTGACAAACAGTCAAAGACATAAAATACATCCCTTCCCGCCTCTTCAATATCATTATGTATAGTAATAGTAAAGTCTTCAAAACGATGTGTTAATGGAACAGTTATTCTTAAAACCTCAGGACACTCCTCTATTAAAGCCTCATGACTTGCGAATCTAAAATATATAATCTTCCTTTTATCTTCTATAGCCTGCTTTATATATGGTTCCATAAACAACTTAAATTCTGAGATTTCTGATACACGCCATACCACATTATCTCCTAATCTTATATTATCAAGCGCTATGTCCATCTCATTAATTCCACTCTTAACCCGATCAAATGCTGCCATAACAACCTCCATTTCCAAACAAAAAAGGCACTGAATAAATCAGCACCTTTGCTCACAATACCTTATATTTAGATTATACTTATTTTATATCATTTTTCTTTCACCATTTACACCTCTATACACATGAGTAAGTTTTATTCTTAAAGACCTTAAAGACCTCGGATAATACTTAAATAATCTTGTCTCTGGTCTACCACAGCATATATCGTTACAACCTTTTTGTCATCATTAACTTTATAAAAGACAAGATCCTTTTCTAATATTAGTACCAGATATCCTTGGCGCTTTAATACATTATATCTTGGCTGTACACCGATGTATGGATTCTCTCCCAGATTCATAATTGATTCTTCTAAATAATCCAATTTTTCAAGAGCTACATCGTTTCCAAAGTTCTCTGCTATAAAAAGAACAATCTTTCGAATAAGGGAATCAGCTGTATCCGTTCTTTCAACTCTATACTTCAAGCCTGGCCCTCCTTAAGCATCCTTCGCAAATCATCGAATGTATCCTTAATCGGAGCGACTCTTCCGCACTTAACATCCTCATCGGCTTCAGCTAAGATTTCTAAAAGTTCTATTCTGGCCTTCATCCGCTTGTACTCTTCATAGCCAAGGGAAACTGTATCACCTCTTCCATTTACGGTGATTATTACGGCCTCATTATTCTCACGACACTGTTTTGAGACTTCGTTATAATGATTTCTAAGATCCGCTGATGGGCGAATCGTTTCTTGTAATGCATACATCAGAATCACCTCGTTTCTATATAGTCATATTATATCGTAATTAGTCTATGAAATCAACAGAGATTTAACCATAAATCGTATTGAGACCGTAATATAAACTCTAAAGGTGCACCGCTACGTCTCTTAAACCTTTACATGAGGATTCAAATATTGTCCATGTGCTCTTGTAGCTTTACCATTTCCATACTAAATTGCGAACTTCGGACATCGATGCAGACATCCAAGACACATCGCAGAATTCACTTGTTTCTTTCATCATTAATAATATGGATCAGCGGGCCACCCTCAATCACTCCCTTAAGTTTCATCTTCAGAAAAGCAGGTCGAATATCATTGTTTGATAGTTCATCCAGAGAAACCCATTCCAGCTTCTCACCATCATCCGTTAACGTTTCAAACAAGGCATCCTCCGACGTATCCATCAGATAGTAATATTCCAGCTCATGGCACTCTTTTCCATCGATTGCACCGTCCACGCCGTAAAAGAAGTTCTCACATATGATTGCAATCCGTCTTGCTGTACATTTCACACCGGTTTCTTCAAATGTTTCCCTCTCTATGCAGGACTTGGAATCCTCCCCCAGGTGCACGCCGCCACCAATCATATAATAATAATCGCCAAACTTAGACTTCACAAAAAGCATCTTATTGTCACGAACGATAATAGCTCCGGTTCTGTACCTGAACCAATAATTGTCTTTCTCCATACCGCAGTCAAAATGCTTTGGAATTCTTACAAAAAAATGCTCCTCATCTTCCCCGACGATCTTCCCTCCATTCTTTTGCATAACTTTCTGTGAAGCGATATTATCCTTATTTACGCGTAGATATATCTCGTCTTCCGGTATTATTTTTCTTGCTTCAAGGAGAGTTAATTTCAGGCCCTCTGTACCATATCCCTTTCCACGTTCATCCTTTTTGATACTGTAACCTATATGCCCGGCACCATTCTTAAGTGCTTCTGTGAGATGATTCCTAATACGAAATTCTCCGATCAGACGGTCTTCATCCCAAAGGTAGTAGTATGTTTCTGGTACAAACCAATCCGGCATATTTACCGGATGCTCATACGAGATCAAAGTTGGTAAAACCTTATTAATATAATCATCGTAGGAAACACCGTTATACGGATTTGTTAATCCATTTTCATCTGAAGGAAGTGACGTAGTGTATTCCCATTGGGCTTTAGCATCATTTTTATTTATTTTCCTTAGTTCCATATTTTTCATCATTTACACCTCTATACACACAATATTACCTACTACAAATCTAAACTATCTTCATTAAGCAAAAAATCAAACAATCCTATTATTGTAATACCTTGATCATTTCTCCAAACTGGAGTATTTCCACTGGTGACTATTATCTTCTTAAATGAATCAGGTATTTTAATTAGTGCTGCTTGTTCCTGTTCTACTTTTTCCTGATTTGGTAGCGCATACGCAGACTGAATGTAATATCGCTTACTACCCTGATTAACCACAAAATCAACTTCCAATTGTCTGCGTAATTTTTTACCACCCTCATCCTTTCGGATTACAACTACACCCACATCTACTTTGTAACCTCTATATATCAATTCATTGTATATAACATTCTCCATTAGGTGTGTCTCTTCAAATTGGCGAAAATTCAAAAGAGCATTTCTTAACCCTAAGTCTGTATAATAATACTTTGATGGTGTACCAATGTATTTACGTCCTTTAATATCATATCTCTCGCTTTTTTGTATAATAAAACTTTCAATGAGATAATTTAAATAATTCGATATTGTAGGCATTGAAATTGACTTATCGACCTTACTCTTAAATGTATCCGATATTCTTTGTGCATTCGACAAAGACCCAATGGCAGAGGCGATAACTTTCATTAAAGTTTCCATACTAGAAGTATCACGAATATCATATCTTTCAACTATATCTCTAATATATATTTCAGTGTTTAATCTTTCCAGATATGCTTCTTTTGATTCATTATCCGGTTCTGCCAAAATATGAGGCAAACCCCCATAAAATAAATACTCTTGCCATGCATCATATTTATCCTTTCCTGATGCAGTAAAAAATTCTGAAAATGACAACGGAGCTATATGAATTTCATCACCGCGACCTCTAAATTCGGTCAAAATATCAGAAGATAAAAACTTAGAATTACTTCCAGTAACATATACATCTACATTCTTTTTTCTAAGTAACCCATTTAAAACACCATAAAGCCTAATTGGAATGTCTGGATTCTTCATTTCTTCCTTAGTAATCGCATATTGTGCTTCATCTATAAACACATAGTATTGCTTATTTGAATCTTTTATACTACTTTTAATATATTCTGATAGCCTTTGAGGATCACGATATTCAATATAATCATAATCATCTAATGGAACTAATATAATACAATCTTCAGAAACACCTTCTTTAATAAGATACTCGTAGTATAAGTTAAATAACAAATATGATTTACCACACCTTCTGATTCCGGTAATAACCTTAATTAATCCATTATTTCTTTTACTTACAAGTTTATTTAAATACTTGTCTCTTTTTATCTCCATAAAACTCTCCTATTTTAGTTTTTTGGTCTTAGTACCCTTTTTCTAAAGTATATTACAATCAAATCTCCTTGACAAGATATATTTTAGAAAAAAGGTAATTATTCCATTTTTCTAAAATACATGGCATTAGCAACCAATTCCAAGTGTAAACCATTCATCTCTTACCGTATGAATCCTTCAAAAAATGTAGGCGAAGAAAATGAAAAGTCCCTAAAATAAGGGCTTTTTGGCGTTTTTCTTTTACTCCATCTCGATTTTACCGAATGGTTAACAGGTGTTTTTATATGGTTTTACGCCTGTTTTATTGATTTTTTATGCTGTTTTTAATCCTGTTTGTTCTCATTAATCGCTCGCTTGACTGCATAGTGACTTCACGACGACTTCATGAACTACTACACCCTCTTATAAATTGCATTATTAGTATTTCCAGTCAATTCTACAACTCCACACTCTACTAATATCTGCATATATCTCCAAGCGGTTGTTCTTGACTTACCAGTCAGTTCCATTACTTCCTGAACACTAATTTCTTCAACTTCAGCGAGTTTTGAAATAACTGGTTTCAGTCTATCATAATCGCTTTGTTTCAAAACTTGTTTCATTCTTTTCTTTACGCGATATTTGATCTACTCCAGGTCCCACCTTAAGATTTGCAACGTTATCTATCGGAATACTAATTCTAAATATATCATCCTCGATAAAAGAAGGAGTTCCGCCTGAATATAGCTTTGTGTATTTATTTGTATTTCTCATACCCGAGCCAAGTTCGTCGGCATAACCTATTTTTCTAAACACTTTTGAGATTGGAGGATTTTTTGGAAACGCCTCAAACTTATTCAATTGCAATTCTCCATGTCCATGTGGCAAATTGCTGTTTTCCGTATACATGACACTTTGCTCTATAACAAATTTTGCCGAATACGCATTAGAGTAATCTCTATGAGCCAATATATTTGACACCACTTCTCTAAGTATTTTGTCTCTCGCACTAATACTTTGGTCGCCTTCCGTAACAAAAACATCATTTAAGTGCTTCTTCCCAAAGTCCATTAGTTTACGGAAGCTATCTATAAGATTTGTGATGATAACCTCTCTATCATCGTAGCGATCCATATTTTTAACGCGATAAATTGCATCCGTCTTATACTGTGGCAACACTGACATAATCGTACTGTCCTTACCAAAAAGCAATATAGCTGCAAGAGTAATTCCTTCTCTTCCTGTGTCAGGATCGATCAAAAAAGATATTCTATTTTACAGACTTTCAATATTATCTTTCATGCAAATATTTTTTAACCTAAGCTTTTTCTCTCAATCCCATGGTATTTCTTTAAATACATACCTACTTTGAAAACTTGTACTTTCCTTTCCCCATTCCTTCTACCGGAACGATGATTTTCAGGTCATCTTCCATCCTTTTCAGATAAGAAGTTGCTGTCACTTCAGAACAGTCTAAAATATTGACCACACGAGAATTTCCAAAGACCTCCGTCCCAATTTCTTCGTATAGTTTCAATATGTTTTGTTTTATTTTTTTAGTATACCCCGAACCCAAAATCTTTTGCTTAAAATCTTTGGTTTCATTTTCAACCCAAATTTTTTTCTTTGGTTTGGTTCCGTTTTTTATCTCGTAGTATTCATCATTTACAGGAATAACTACTGAAGTAACGTTATCATTGACATCAAAAACCTTATAAAAAAGTTCAGGTGAGCCGTTCTCCCTCATGGATCTTTTTGCTTCCCCGATACCGGTTCCAAAGGATTCTATAATACCTAACGCTTTAAACATATCTCTAATTTCCGGATTTTCTGTGTCACGTTCATTAAAGAACGTTCTTTCGTTCAAATCGCTTATCCGGATAGGCGGTAACGGCTTGTTATAATTCACAATATTTATCTGATTTTCAGATATATATATTTGGATTGGCTTACCATTTTCATAGTTGTTATGAACAATCGCATTTGCAAGCAATTCCTCCAGTGCAATATACGTAAAATTTGCAACTTTGCGATTGTCCGATCTACCGTCTTCGCGTATAACCAATTCATTTAAAAAGTTTATATTGATGTATTCTAAAGCAGAATAATACTGTTTCCAAATTGCGCCTTTAAAAACTTTGGATTCCATCTTTCTTTTTGTTCCAAACATATCAATAATCAATTCCGTATATGCATATGGAATGTACTCCTCCGGATGCTCAGAAAACATGAGAACAGCATAGTTTTTTACGCGCCTATCCATAGGATCATTTTTATCTATCAAATCCATCGCCTTGGCTAGCTCATTCTTTCCCATTCCATCACCAATCTGTCTTGTACTCGTCTTAGAAAAATATTCTCTTAGTATATCTATGCTCAAGTCATCAATTGACGCTCCTGTACTTTCAATCGAGCTAAAATGAAAATTGGAAAACTTGCGTAGCAAATCGTATTCCTCATCGACCCTCGCGAGTCGCGTATCAGCCTCAACTCTCACGTATCTTCCCGGTTTAAGATTAATCTTTTTATCCTTTTCAGCTTTTTCTGACACCATAAAAGGACCACCAGTCTGACGCTTTACTATGACTAGTATATAACTAATCCCTTCAAGATTATTTGACACTGCCTCAAACTCAACATTAGGATATAAAAAAGGACGTAATGAGTTAATGGTGTTCTTACATTTTTCCAGTCTTCCTTCAGGAATCCCCTTAATTGGAAGCACCGGGATGGCTTTCTGTTCATCATTGTTTTCCTCTTCTACACCAATAAAGATATATTGAATATCATTGTTATAATAATTATTTCCATATGCACAGATAGTTTTTAATAATTTATCCAACTGTTTTTCTGAAGCTTTATATTCTATATACGAACATTCTGCTGTTTTGTTCTTCAGTATTTCATTTGCGTATTTCTTTATCTGTATATAATCCATAGTTTTATCCTCCGAATCCAAAGTAATTATAACGCAAACCAAAGTTTTCGTCAATTAAACCAAAGAATATTCTCTTCAATTTAAAGGCCACCTTCTTTCTTCATCCAATCTCTCCACCATGTTTTCCTGCACTCCCGGAAACATATGTGCATAATAGTATGTAACCCGTTCACTTTTATGTCCCACTCTTTTTGCTATTTCAAAAGCGATGTATCCCATATGAATAAGAAGAGATACATGGCTATGTCTCAAATCATGCAAACGTATATCTTTTACTCCCGATATTTGAATTCCCTTTTTTCAGTTCTTTATATAATCTTTGTCTTGCATACGGAAACAACCTTTCACCATCATTTAATTGACCTACATATTCTTTCAATTGTTTGCATAAGGACACCGGAACAATTACAGTTCTTATTCCATTTATCGTTTTAGGCTTTGTAATAACCTCTGCTCCATTGATGATCTGAAAAGATTTTGTAATTGATACTGTATGGTGTACAAAATCAAAATCCGATTCCGTCAACGCCAATACTTCTCCTGTTCGAAGCCCACACCAATAAAGTATTTCCAAAACATAATAATATTTATTATTTTCCTTCATGCATTCAATAAATTTTAAATACTCTTCCTTTGTCCAATAGTTCACTTCATTCGCTCGAACGATTCCAATAGGTCCTGCCTTTTTAACAGGATTGCTACTTAAATCATAATATCGTACCGCATGGTTAAATATTGCACTCAACTGTGACTGTATCTGCATATCGTCTTAAGATATGTTCCGGATAGACCTTTTCCATCCTTATTCTGCATCTGAAGCAACTCATTTTGCCATTTCAAAACATCCAAAGGCTTGATGCTACTCATCGGCATATCTTTTTTACAATGTTCCTTATACGATCTCTCCCATGCTAATGCATCTTCCTCGGTTTTAAATCCCCTCTTCATTGCAAAAATATGTATCAGAAAACAAATATAACAGAAATGAAGTTACACGTTTCGTAACCTGCAAACCACTTGAAACAATTCATCATTTTCGTATCACTAAAATCCAAAAAGCCCGCAAGCCCTTTAAATTCAAGGGTTTGCAGGCAATAATACCTTTTAGCGGGTCTATTCCATTTCCCTAACTTAACATGTACTTTAAACATTTTTGTTAGGGTTCTCTGTTACGATTTGATTTCATTTGGTTTCAACTGTCCATATCGCACGGACTGTATCAGCTAATGTTATCAAATTGTTATCACGGTAGTGTTATCAACCCACCTAGTTCTTCGCACTCAGTGTAATTCTTCAATAAAATTCTGTATCCTCTGAGTTGCAATTTCATCTCGAGACATTTTGCGCAATTCTTCACACGTAACCCATTTGTAAGCTGATGTCTCGCCGTCCTGAAGGATAATGCTTTCTTTATCAACATCGGTATTGCACAAATACTCTACGTAATATGTCTGATGTCCATAATGCAGAACACGGCCGATTTCCATAAGCTTATCGTCAGCAATACCGGTTTCTTCCCTCAATTCTCTAATTGCGCAAGTCAATGGATTTTCACCCTGTAGCGCAGAACCTCCTGCCGTTGCTTCCCACATTCCGCCAAGGTGTTTTCTTTTGTCTCGCTGCATCAAAAGATATGTTCCATCGTTATGTTTTACTATAATCTCGCAGCAAAGATGAAATATACCATCTGGTATCTCTTCACCACGAATCAAGGTTAGCCCATCTATTTTATTTAGATGGCCATCGTAGGCATCCCATTTTTCCATAATCCAATCGTTTCTCCTTAAACCTGCTCTATCAATGATATCTCTATCCCAACAACACCATATTTTTCGATATCCTCCTTGGTATAATACGAAAGCATATCATCCGGATTTACTGTTTCATCTTCTTTGTAACCGATAGATATCTTATCATGATTCCTGTATAGTTCTGCAAAGTCCGCATATTTATATATGCTCACGACCTTGCAAGACATTTTCTCCCGTGTCGTTGTATTAGTAAACTCAATAATATCGCCAACACAGATAATCGATCTTTTCTCATCATATAAGCGCATTTCGACGTTCTTCCAGCCTTCCTTGATTGCCTGGAAAGAGTCATCCCATAAGTTCATATAATGTGTCATACTTACCACCATTTCTTTTATTCAGAAACCAATGTTAGTATCATATCAGGAAGTATAACATTTCTCCCAAAATCATACTGCGGAAGCTGCTCCGATGTACGTCCCACCAAAGCAGCTTCCGAAGCCGAGTTATCGGATACCACAAGTAGTGCTATTCCCGGAAGTTCGAATAGATCTGTCATCAGGTAAAATGAACTCGTCTCCATCTCGATAAGATCCGTGTCAAAAGCCTTAATCTCATCCAAATGTGTATATTCCAAGGCAATCGAAGGAGTGCAGACATCTCCCAAATGAATACTTTTCTTTAGTCCTCCTACGGCACCAATGAAAATCATACGCTTAAAAGACAATTCTGCACAGAGCGACAAATGATCTATCAAATTACCCGCGGAGGATCCGATCTTAATCCACGCAATCTTTAAACCATCTTTTTCTACAAGATAACCTGCAATATACGCGCCTTCTTTGAGCACGGTAACCGTACAATTTTCTTCCATATGCAGTTTATACGGAGAAAAACTAGGGGCAATTACAAGAGCATCATAAACAATGTCCTCACTAAGGCCAAATGCCTGTGCTGCCATATGTTCCGAATTGTATTTATGAAAAGCTTCAACTATTCTTATTAAAGCATCCTTCATGCTCTGATCCTCCAACTACCGGTTTTATTTGATCCATCTCTTTCAATTACCTGTTTTTTCATAAGAGATGAGATTATCCTCTGGACGGTCTTTTCGGATTTTCCAATCCTTATAGCCATCTCAGCCTTGGAAATCCCATCATTATTCTGAATTAAATTGAAAATGACCTGCTCTGCCTCTGTAAGCTCCACATTTATCTGGACATTTATCTGGACATTTGTCCTGATAAATTCGAAGAAGAATCCATATGCCTCTTTTCTATAATTCCACGTTACATTTTGCTGTTTGCAAAAATCATTTACACGTTGGAATCCGGTTCCTGATTTTTCAACATCTTTACTTCTGAACAAGATATCCAAAATAAGCCTATTTCTTTTATATGACGGGAGATTCCGTGATATAAAATCCAATGGCGTCAGATCGTCTGGAAATGATCCGGGATTATATATCTCCACTTTGCCAGGATGAATGCTGATTTCAATTTCAGGCACCGTTTCATAGTCTGCATGAGCAAAAGCATTTACTATGATTTCTCGTATTGCTTCTTCCGGTATCTCAGGTATTTCTTTTCGTTTTCTTGTCCCTATTTCTCCTCTCCAATTGATACGATTCAGGATATAATCCAAAGCACTATTAACAAGATTATATATATTTCCTTCCAACAGTTCCAAATCTGTTTCTCGTGTGAAATGCTGGTAAAATCAGCGTTTCTATTTTTTTATCTTCCACGAAGCACCTAGTATTTCCTGTGCTTTTAGGAAAAATAGAATCATTTTAGAATCATTCATTAGAAT
The DNA here is from genome assembly GCA_900110975.1 of Lachnospiraceae bacterium RM5. GTDB lineage: Bacteria > Bacillota > Clostridia > Lachnospirales > Lachnospiraceae > Bovifimicola. The sequence continues at coordinate 1,229 of FOFK01000008.1, read as the reverse complement.
CAGTGATTCTAATTGTGATTCTACTTAGCCCCTGCATCTGTCATATACACCTCTCCTTTTTATGATTCACCTTTCTTCCGCCGCAAGTTCTTCCATTTTAGTATTCATCCAGGAAGTTGTGCCTTACGCCATTCTTCTTATACTCAATTACGGTATCCAGGTTGACATTCTCCATGCTACTGAAAATATTTGACTCGACAAATGGGTTTGTCTTTTTCAATTCCGCGATAAGTTTCTTTGTTTCAAGCCGTTTGCTTGAAGTCGTACCATCCACATGACAGGTGGTGCAAGTATCCGTGAAATGGCAGGCACACTGAAGAAAGTGGAGATCATTGTAATCTCTCCATGCGCAGATATCAGCTTCCCTGACCAGATAAAGTGGTCTGATAAGCTCCATGCCCTCGAAATTAGTACTGTGCAGTTTCGGCATCATCGTCTGGATCTGGGCACCATGGATCATTCCCATCAGAATTGTTTCGATCACATCGTCGTAATGATGTCCGAGTGCTATCTTGTTACACCCAAGTTCTTTCGCCTTACTGTATAAATACCCGCGTCTCATTCTGGCGCACAGATAACAGGGGCTTTTCTCTATCGTATCAACAGTATCAAATATGGTACTTTCAAAAATGGTGATCGGAATTCCGAGTGCTTCCGCATTACTTTCGATCAATGCTCTGTTTTCCCTGTTATATCCTGGATCCATCACAAGAAAAGTCAGATCAAACTCTTTCTGTCTGTGACGCCTGATCTCCTGAAACAGTTTAGCCATAAGCATGGAGTCCTTACCGCCGGATATGCATACGGCGATGTGATCCCCGTCTTCAATAAGCTTATATATCTTACAGGCCTTTGCGAATGGTGAGAGCAGTTGCTTGTGAAACTTTTTCTATAAAATGTCAAGACCTAATGTACAAAAAATATTATATAAAAATGTACAATTAGTCTGTTTGTTTCAAATGGTCTTTTAGTCTATATGACTTTCCTGATATTGGTACAACATGTGCATGATGTAAAATCCTATCCATAATGGCATTTGCAACAACTGCATCATAAAATATCCCATCCCACTCATTAAAATTCATATTTGTTGTTAATATAGTACTTTTCTTTTCATATCGCATATCTGTAAGTTGAAAAAATAGATTTGAATCTTCTTTGTCAATGGGCAGATATCCAAGCTCGTCAATAATTAGTAGTCTATAATGACAAAAATGCTTTAATCTTGC
>FOFK01000023.1 GCA_900110975.1 Lachnospiraceae bacterium RM5 | reverse complement strand
CGGCAGGACAAACTCCTGTCACTGTATAGTGAATACATAGCTATACAGAGGGAACCCGGTTAACTGAAACATCTAAGTAGCCGGAGGAAGAGAAAGAAACATCGATTTCCAAAGTAGCGGCGAGCGAAATGGAAAGAGCCTAAACCGTCGTGCGTGCATGGCGGGGTTCGGACTGAGTACGGTATCAGACAAGATTAGAAGAACTGTTTTGGGAAAGCAGGCCAAAGAGAGTGAAAGCCTCGTATTCGAAAGTTGAGTCTGGCCATCAGTATCCAGAGTACCACGAGACACGAGAAACCTTGTGGGAAGGCAGGGGGACCACCCCCTAAGGCTAAATACTACTTAGTGACCGATAGCGCATAGTACTGTGAAGGAAAGGTGAAAAGAACCCCGGGAGGGGAGTGAAAGAGAACCTGAAACCCTATGTTTACAAGCTGTGGAACAACTATTAAAAGTTGAACCGCGTACTTTTTGTAGAACGGTCCGGCGAGTTACGTTTGCAGGCAAGGTTAAGTACTTAAGGTATGGAGCCGAAGGGAAACCAAGTCTTAATAGGGCGTCAAGTCAGTAGACGTAGACCCGAAACCGGGTGATCTATCCATGTCCAGGTTGAAGATGCCGTAAAAGGCATTGGAGGACCGAACACACATCCGTTGAAAAGGGTGGTGATGAGGTGTGGATAGGGGAGAAATTCCAATCGAACCCGGAGATAGCTGGTTCTCCTCGAAATAGCTTTAGGGCTAGCCTCGATATAGACTAACGGAGGTAGAGCACTGAATTCTTGCGGGGGCGTCAAAGCTTACCAAGAGATATCAAACTCCGAATGCCGTATAGCCGATTATCGGGAGTCAGACTACACGAGATAAGTTGGGTAGTCAAAAGGGAAAGAGCCCAGACCTCCAGCTAAGGTCCCAAAGTGCGTGTTAAGTGGAAAAGGATGTGGAATCTCGAAGACAACTAGGATGTTGGCTCAGAAGCAGCCATTCATTCAAAGAGTGCGTAATAGCTCACTAGTCGAGAGGTTCTGCGCCGAAAATGTCCGGGGCTAAAACACGACACCGAAGCTGAGGAATGA